>NZ_VBUK01000001.1:0-1224586 GCF_005780245.1 Maribacter aurantiacus
ATAATCATACAGATGCCGGTGAACACGGAAAAGAGTGTATCACATATAGGATGCGGAGCAAGTTATATGGTATTGAACGGTTGATAATTCCGATAGGATTATCAACGATTCAACACCCCAAAACCATCATTATGAAGTAATTGAAAATTAAATATTAACTTTAGAGAACTGGACTAGGGCTTTTCATAGGATACAATGTTGGCAACAGTTTTTATTCATTTTTTTTCAAGACGTAATTCAGTCCGTCATAAAAACTCGGAAATGGAACGTGTCCATAATTATCATAAGTTACATACTTGAATGATACTCTATCTCCTAATTCCGAGTTCACTTTTTCAGCAAATTCGAGCATTGCATAGTGAACTTCTTTTTTTGGGTCAAAAGGGTCAGCTAATGAGTTTGCAACGAATAATTTCTTTCCTTTAAACCGCTCTTTGTCTTTAAAGGCTTTATCAGTTAGTGCTCCAAAATAAGAATTCATATCTGCGTACCAACCAGCACTATTACCAATATAGTTGTCAAATAATTGTGGCTTTTCCAAAAAAGCATACATTATAAATAATCCACTCAACGACCTGCCGCGTATTGTCCTTTGTCCGTTTGAGCGATACCCGTTTTCAATATGTGGTATTAATTCTTTTCCAATGAATGAAAGAAATTGTTCAGCTCCAGGGTTGTCAACTTGGTATGTTTGTGTAGATAATGGCATCATATCTCTGTCACGGTCGGTATTTGCAATAGCGACTATTATCATTTCCGCTCCAAGCTTACTGGTCGCTGTAATAGCATCTAAAAGACCTGTCTCATTTCCATCCAAAACATATAGTACAGGGTAAGTATTCATTGAGGTGTCGTAATTTTTTGGAAGGGAAACTATGAGTTGTCTATTTTCATTTAAAATAGTCGATTGAATATTGTCCCTGACTCCAACTTTTATATTCACATCTTGAGAATACCCAATTCCCGTTTTCAATAACCCTAAAATGATACTTAATAAAATACGTTGTCTCATAATGTGCTTTATCAAATTGTTGCCAACGGTCTTGGCTATGGTTTCGTTGCGGAATGATTCGGCAGAATTATTCCGCCGTAAACCAGACATTGCAAACACACAGGAATTTCCGCGAGGAAATTCCGCCGCAATGAACTATAGCCGTTGTTGTGTGTAGGTTTTATTTTTATTTATCAATTCAGTTATTTTTTCCGCTTTTCCATAATCCGCATCGTTCAGCCATATTTTTAAATTCCGCTTTTCTGTTTTCAGAATTAAATTTGCTTTCGTTTTAAATTTTCCTCCGTTTCCACTTCCAGTTAAAAAGTCGACTATTACGCTCAAAATTGAAATCAGCCAATTAGTCCGTTCAGAGTTCAATTCCGCACTTTTTATTTCAGTGTATGAGTAAGTTCCGTTATTTTTCGGTTCGGAAGCATCAATGACATTAAATTCATCCATATTCAGGATAAATTTTAATTCCGGTTTTTTTCTCAATTCAACAGTTTCTGTCATTCAGCGTTCTGATTTTTTAACTTACACACAACGGTTCGTGTATGATTAGTGCGGGTTGAAATCCGTAGGATTTCGGCCAGTACCATCGCTTTTAAATATACGTAGATTTTCCTAACGGAAAATCGGCCAGCATTAATTATACATATTGTTAGCGTAATTGTGGCGTTGCCCTTTTCATGGGCAGGAAGCGGACATTGCCATTTGTCCCCGTACAATTTTTGCCCTTTTAATCCACCACGGAGTGGGAAGCCTGCGTACCGCTTGCGAACCCCTTGCGAACAGCTTAGAAAGCTTTTTACACGTCCGAGTCGGATCCTTTCTGCGTACTCCTTGCGTACCGGGGCAAAAAAGGGAAGGCCCCGAACCGATAATTATTTTTTTAAGAACACCGAAACCAAAACAGGGGAGTACGGACCGGAGAACAAGAGACCCTTAAATTCCAAAAATAACCCCGACCAATAAATTTGAACGGCATTTACGCTAACAATTGTATATAGTAACAAGTTACTATATTCCTATTTTAGGGGGATTACCCTAAAAATCCTATAAATAATTGGTTGGTGCAAATAAAGTTTTGGGTAATTAAAGGTATTAGGCCAGAACGGATTCTTCCTCCTCACTTCGTTCGTCGTTAGAAGGACAAGAACGGGGGTTTTTCGTCGTCAGAATTATAATAAGTGCCGTGTTTTCATTCCTACACATTGTACACCCAAAAGCTCCACACCCCGGTCAGGGAGGAGTGTTTCGCGACAGCGGAACGGGGAGGGTCGGAGGTTTAGTTCCGATACTTTTTCCATCGCCGAAAAAGTATCCAAAAAGGCTAGACTGATTTTAGGATACTTGAAATCCAAGCAGTCCTTGGCCCGCATCGCCCAGGCCGTTTCCTATTGCATCGGAATACTATTTGGGCGATTTCCTGTTGCCAATTCCAAGGCCTCCCGGATTTGCTACGCATCCCAAAATAGGCCGGTTTTCCTCAAGAACCATTTTATGTTACCTCGTCTTATTTAACACCAAAAAAAGCTCCCCTACCTGGTCAGGGAGGGGTGTTTCACCGTAGTGAAACGGGGAGGAGGAATTACGTCGTTGGATTGCCCAATAATCGAGAAATGTATCAAAAAGAAAAGCCCTTTTAGAAAGGGCTTTTCTTTTTGAGTTAGTTTCGTTTTAAACCTTAGATTATCTGGAAGCCTTAAAGCTGTATTCATGCAACCCCTTAAAGGTATTATGCGATTCCTGAATACCAAAAATATGGCAGGTATCCTTTGTGGAACGGACTACAGGTCTTTGAAAAAATAAGTGTTTGCTATCGGCGTGCTGGGTGGGTCTTTGAAAAGATTTCATAAAGCAAGGTGTATTAGATTACTACTATTTTTATCGATTTCCTTAGGTTCAAACCTCCCGCGGGGCGTACCTTCAAAATCACCGGAATGCAACCTCTTAACTACATATCTATCATTTTGTTACAACTAAATGTATTCAAAAAAATAGTTCTAGTCTGGAATTTGATTCGGACATAAATAAGAAATAATACTCTATCAATTTCGGTGCGCCGATTTTATCAAGATGTAATTTTTTAGCTCGTTTTTTTGTCAACTAAAAAGAGATACTTTCCCAAATACCAGTTCCATTTTAGGAATAAGCTACAACGGTACCAGTATAAGCTTCTCTAGAGCATCGGAATCGCAACCAAAGAATTGAAAATTTTATCGGACTTGACTGGAAAAGGTCGATTTCAGACCGCCAAATCGTCCTTGATCACCTCGATAGAATTACTTGATTTACGTTCCAACAACGCAAACCCAAACGTAAGTACCCCTACCCTGCCAATGAACATCAATACAATGACCATCAATTTACCCCATTGGGAAAGCTCGCCGGTGATTCCCGTGCTCAGACCTACGGTACCTAAGGAGGAAGCGACCTCAAAAAGGATTTGCCGTAGTTCAAAGGCTTCGGTAAAGGTCAGTAGAAAAGTGAACAGAAAAATGATACTGGTATACAGAATGAAGGTGGACGTAGCCACATAAAGCCGTTCAAAAGGGATGGTCCTCTTGAAAAATGTTATCTGACGTTGCCCAAACAACCTACTTTTAAGCACGGATATCATCGCGGTCAAGGTTGTGATCTTCATTCCACCCGCCGTTCCCGAAGGTGATGCGCCTATGTACATTAAAAATATGACCGATAACAAAATGGGGAGGCTCAATCCGCCCGTAGGAATGGTATTAAAACCCACCGTGGTCATGGCGGTCATGGCCTGAAAAAAAGACTCCGTCAATTTGGACTCGGACCCCTGAACACTCGGTTCCGCAAAATACACCAGCAGAGTCCCCAATCCCAATAGCAGTAAAAATCCATAGGTAATGATCTTAGTGGTAAAGGATAGTTTTTGGGACCGCCCGGTGATACGGTACCATATATCCGTAATCACGATAAAACCCAAGGATCCCGCAATGGCCAAAACGGATATAACGGTATTGATGAACACGTTGTCATTATATCCCTCAAAACTATCGTTGAACAGGCCAAAACCGGCCGTACAAAAGGCCGAAACACTGTGAAATACCGAAAACCAAATCGCTTTTAACGCTTCCATCCCTGTTTGCCGAAACGCGATATAAAAACAAATGGCCCCCAGCACTTCCATGACCGTGGTAAAAACAACCACGCTCTTGATAAAATCCCTAATTTTTATGGTCTTGGGCATGGTAAATTCTGCCCCCAAAATTTTGTTGTGCCAGGCCGAAATGTTTCTCGTAGTGAACAGCAAATAGTACGTGGTCAAGGTCATGTAACCGATGCCCCCAATCTGGAACAGGGCCATGATGATGAACTGCCCAAAGAAATTATAGGAATCGTAAACACTTACCGTCACAAGACCGGTCGTGGAAATTGCCGAGGTTGAAATAAACAGATTGTCCAACAGGCCAACACTCGTTTTATGGAATATGGGAAGGGACAAAAGTCCAAAGCCGATAACCGTATACAGAAAAAAACCCCACACCAAATTCATTTGGGGGGATTTGCTTACCTGGAACTTTTTATACCATCGAACAAGCTTGTCGATACGGTTAGTATGCTTTTTCATTCCATACATTTACGGCCTATAAAGGTACTTGCACAAACCCGATAAAGGGTGCTCATTAGCTAAACTTGAGCTTCCTTTCAATCGCCTTGATCATTTCATTGGCAATATCCTTGCCCGTAGCGTTTTCAATGCCTTCCAGTCCGGGGGAGGAATTTACCTCCAACAACAAGGGACCTTTGTTGGAACGGATGATATCCACGCCGGCGACGGCCAGATTCAAAGCCTTGGTGGCCTTCAACGCCAATTTTTTTTCCTCTTGTGTAATCTTGATCATGGACGCCTTGCCACCTTGGTGGATATTGGCCCTAAACTCGCCCTTTTCCGCCTGGCGCTGCATACTGGCCACCACTTTACCATTGACCACAAAACAACGGATGTCCTGCCCGTTGGCTTCCTTGATGAACTCCTGAACAAGGATATTCGTGTTCACACTTTTAAAGGCATTGATCACACTTTCCGCTGCCTTGTTCGTTTCTGCCAAAACAACTCCTTTCCCTTGGGTACTTTCCAACAATTTGATGATCAAGGGCGCACCGTTCACCATTTTGATCAAATCCTTGGTATCCATGGGCGATTTGGCGAATCCCGTGATGGGAATATGAATATCGTTCTTGGAAAAAAGCTGCGATGCGAAGAGCTTGTCCCGCGATTGGGTAATGGATTCTGCCGAATTCTGACAATACACGCCCAAATTGTTGAACTGCCGTATCACCGCACAGCCGTAAAACGTAACGGCCGGTTTTATACGTGGGATGACCGCATCAAAATCCTTGAGGATGTTCCCTCCTCTATAACGAATCTCCGGGGAATGCGCGTCCAGTTTCATATAGGCCTGCTCAACGTTCAAAAATACGATTTCGTGGCCACGTGCCTCGGCCGCTTCCATCAACCTTTTGTTGCTATACAGGTTGGGGTTGCTTGCCAATAAGGCGATTTTCAGTCCGGTTTTTTCTTTGTAATAGGGTTTGTATTTTTCCGTAACCTCCTCATCTGTAAATTCCTGGATTTGATAATTTACCGCCGGGTTTACAATGTACCTATCCGTCAAGGCCTCCCGCCCCAACAACATCCGGAACTCCATCGTATCCCTATTTGCCAGGGTCAGTTCTATATCAAATGTGTTATCGCCCATGGTAACGGGCGTACGTACTACCAAGCGCTCCTCAGATATACCACTGGAACTTTTCACCATCCTACGGTCTATCAACCGGGCCTCGCAGTTGATAGCAATACTGCGGTTCTCCTGTAAGGGGTTCACCTCGAACTTTACCCATTCCTGGGCCCCTTTGTTCACAATCTTTAAATTGGTCGCCTGTATGGAGGAGGTCTTAGCGCCGGAATCTACCCTCGCCTTAATGGCCGGGACTCCCAATTCCTTAAAAACGCACCATTCCTCGCTACCTATGATCTTTAAATTTTCCAATATTATTTTTTTCTTAGTTCAAATATGTCCTTGCGGCGGTCCTTTAAATTCCGGACCGCTCCAAATTGATTGAGCTCCCTGAGCAAACTGATGTCCACATTGGCTATGAGGATCATCTCCGTATTGGGGGTCGCCTCCGCCTTTACGCCGTTCGTTGGAAAGGAAAAATCGCAGGGCGTGAACACCATACTCTGAGCGAACTGGATGTCCATATTCTGCACATTGGGCAAATTCCCCACACTACCGGCAATGGCCACATAGCATTCATTTTCTATGGCCCGTGCCTGGGCACAATTTCTCACACGGGAGTATCCGTTCTGTGTATCCGTCAGGAAGGGCACAAAAAGAATGTCCACCCCTTCATCGGCCAACAAACGCGGGAGTTCCGGAAACTCCACATCGTAGCAGATCAGTACGCCAATTTTTCCGCAATCCGTATCAAAGGCCTGCAACTTCGTTCCTCCCTGTAGCCCCCAAACCTTGGCCTCGTCTGGGGTCACGTGTAGTTTTTCATAGCGCTCCAAGGAACCGTCCCTTCTACACAGATACCCCACATTGAAAAGCTTGCCGTCAATAACTTCGGGCATACTACCCGCGATGATATTGATGTTATAGGTGATGGAGAACTCTGAAAATTTCTGTACCAACACCTCGGTGTGCTTTGCAAGTTCCCGTATAGCATCGGGCGTGCTCATATGGTTTGTTCCGGCCATCAAAGGGGCGTTGAAAAACTCGGGAAAAAGAGCGAAGTCCGACCGATATCCCGAAACGGAATCAATAAAATATTCGGCCTGCTGCAATAGCTCGTTTATATCCTTGTACGGACGCATCTGCCATTGGATAAGCCCCAACCGAACGATTGTTTTGGCCGTGGTGACCTCGTCCGTCGGTTTTTGATAATAAATATTGTCCCATTCCATCAAAATGGCGAAATCGTTGGAATCCTTGTCCCCTTCCAAATAACCCTTCATCACCTTGGAGGGATGAAAATCATTACTGATCTGAAAGTTCAACACAGGGTCCTCTATTTCCTTGTGTCGGACCTTTTCTATATACTGCTTGGGCGTTAGTTCCTTCGCATATTTGTGATAATTGGGCATCCGACCGCCAAACACAATGCTCCTAAGGTTCAGTTTTTCACAGAGTTCCTTGCGGTAATCGTATAAACGCCTGCCCAAACGCATACCCCTAAACGCCGGAACGATGAAAACGTCTATTCCGTAGAGCACATCGCCCTCGTCCGTATGGGTATTGAAGGTATAGTTGCCCGTTATCTTTTTATAGGTATGCCTGCTTTCGAACTTGGCATAATCCACAATAATGGATAGGGCACAGCCGGCCAACTTCCCATTTATCTTTATCACTACCTGGCCTTCCGGAAATTTTTTGATCAAGCGATCGATCTCCTTCTCCGTCCAAGCCGCATCGTGTACATTTAGATAGGAAGTAACCATGGCCTCCTTCAGTTCCTTATAGTCCGAAAGGCTTAGGTACTCCAGGTCAATATTTTCAATCTCTTCTACTTTCATAACAATTTTAGGAGTGTGTATTCATCGGACTTATTCCGATAAAAAAGTATGGGTTTAGGCCTATAGGACCCAAACCCAAATTTTAGAATATTTTACTGACTTTTAATCGAAATCCAAAGACTAGTCGTCGTCCTCATCGCCATCTACCATATCCTTTGGATCTGGTTCCATGATTGCGTCTGGATCGTCGTCGTCAAAATCCTCGTAGTCGTCCTCATCATAGTTTTCCATGGTATACTCCAACTTGGCACTGATCTTTACCAGGTATTTGGTATCCTCCGTTAGGACCTCCACCGCCTCGATCCGCTCTCCTTGGGCGTTTTTAAAGGATATGATATTACGATCATCATACCCATCTGGATAGCGCTCCACTAAAAGCTTCAACACTTCGGGGGTCAACTTCTTAAAATCTACGATTACTTTTTTTAAATGTGCGTTCTTGTCCATAAATAATTAATAGTCCAAAAGATAAGCAAAAATTAAAGGTGCAACAATGGTCGCATCACTTTCTATAATAAATTTTGGGGTGTCTACATCCAATTTGCCCCAGGTAATCTTTTCATTGGGTACGGCACCTGAATAGGAACCGTAGCTTGTGGTACTGTCGCTAATCTGGCAAAAATAGCTCCAGAAAGGGGTATCCGTGCGTTCCATATCCTGATACAGCATGGGCACAACACAGATGGGGAAATCCCCCGCAATACCACCTCCTATCTGAAAAAACCCGATTCCGTTTTCGGAATTATCGGTATACCAATCTGCCAAAAAGGTCATGTACTCAATACCGGATTTCATGGTGCTGGCCTTCAGCTCTCCCTTAAGTACATACGATGCAAATATATTGCCCATAGTACTGTCCTCCCAACCTGGGCAGATAATTGGCAAGTTTTTCTCCGCTGCAGCGTACATCCACGAGTCCTTCAAATCTATTTCATAATATTCCTCCAAAACACCTGAGAGCAACATTTTATACATAAATTCATGGGGCAAGTAGCGTTCTCCCTTATCATCGGCATCCTTCCAGATCTTAAAAATATGCTTTTGCAACCTACGGAAGGCCTCTTCCTCTGGAATACACGTATCCGTTACCCTATTCAGTCCCTTTTCCAATAAATCCCATTCCTGCTGCGGCGTAAGATCTCGATAATTTGGCACACGCTTATAGTGCGAGTGTGCTACCAAGTTCATGATATCCTCTTCTAAATTGGCTCCGGTACAAGAAATTATCTGAACCTTGTCCTGACGGATCATTTCCGCGAAAATCTTTCCCAGCTCCGCGGTACTCATGGCCCCGGCCAAGGAAACCAACATTTTGGCACCCTTGTTCAGTTGCTCCTCGTAGCCCTTGGCGGCATCCACCAAAGCTGCGGCATTGAAGTGTAAATAGTATTTTTCAATAAAATTGGAGATAGCTCCCTTATTCTTCGTCATCATTAAATTTTAAACTGTTGTTCGATTTATAGTCCACATCATAGGTATTGTCGTACTCCTCATCAGCGTCCTGGCCCATAAACTTATAACTCAACATCTTATAATACAACTTTGCGGCCACAAAATCCGAGGATTTTGCGGAAGGATTAGGGCAAAGTTCCACCAGATCAAAGCCTACCACGTTTTTCTCCTCAAAAACCTGTTTTAAGAACTCCAAGGTCTCGTACCATAAAAGCCCCCCAGGTTCCGGTGTTCCCGTAGATGGCATAATCGAAGGATCCAAAGCGTCCAGGTCAAAGGTAATGAATACATTGTCCGTCATGGCCTCAATGACCTTGTCCATCCAATATTCATCGGCCACCATCTCATGCGCGAAAAATGTCTTGTCCGCATCGATCAAGGTCTTTTCAATGGCATCCATGGAACGAATCCCTACTTGCACCAAATTGGTAGTCTGACTGGCCTCATGGACAGCACAGGCGTGATTGTATTTACTACCGGCATAGGAATCCCTCAAATCTGCATGTGCATCTATGTGTAGCACGGTAAGGTCGTCAAAGCACTCGTTAAAGGCGCGGATCGTACCAATGGAGATGGAATGCTCCCCGCCTACCAGTGTTACAAATTTATTTCGCTTTATATAGTCCTTGGTTACTTTGTGGACTTCGTTTACCATGGCCTCTGGAGAGGTGTGTCCGGCAATGGCATCGGCCAAGTAAATACCTTGTTCGTACACCTCGGTATCGGTCTCAATATCATAGCGCTCCATATTCTCGGAGGCTTCCAAAAAGGCCTTGGGTCCGTTCACCGTTCCCTTGCCCCAAGTCGTAGTACCTTCATAAGGCACTGGAATCAAAATAACCTTTGCGGTTTCCAACTGTGCGAATTTGTCAGGTATACCTGCATAATTCTTTGATGTACTCATCTGATTTAAAAATTAGAACTAATTAATTTGAAAGTTGTTTTTCCGCTTTTGCGGATTTTTTCTTTTTTCCTTTTTGATAGTCTCCATACCCCAAAATTTCCAAGAGGTCCTCAGCGGTCTGTTGTGGACTATATAAAGTGGTTATCAGTTCACCATTCGCGTCCTTATCGATCAAGATATGTTTGGGCTGTGGGATCAAACAGTGCTGCAGACCGCCAAAGCCGCCAATGGTCTCTTGATAGGCACCCGTATTAAAGAACCCGATGTACAAAGGTCTATCACGTTTGTACTTTGGGAGATAGATGGCGTTCATGTTCTGCTCGCTATTGTAGTAGTCATCGCTATCACAGGTAAGTCCGCCCAATAAAACCCTTTCATACTCATCATTCCACCGGTTTATGGGCAGCATGATAAATCGTTTGTTAATGGCCCAGGTATCCGGCAAAGTAGTGATGAAGGAGGAATCTATCATATTCCATTTCTCACGATCGTTCTGCTGTTTTTGGTAGAGGATCTCATAGATGGCACCGCCACTTTCCCCCACGGTAAAGCTCCCGAATTCGGTAAAAATATTGGGAACGGGTACATCGGCTTCTGCACAGGCAATATTGATCTGGTTCAAGATCTCATCCACCATATATTGATAATCGTATTCGAAGGCCAGAGAGTTCTTGATTGGAAATCCGCCGCCAATATTCAGGCTGTCCAAAGAAGGGCAGATTTTCTTAAGTCGCACGTACACCTTTAGACACTTTACCAATTCGTTCCAATAGTAGGCATTGTCCCTGATACCGGTATTGATGAAAAAATGTAGCATCTTAAGCTCCACCTTATCGTTGTCCTTTATCTGGTTTTCGTAGAACGGCACTATATTTTTATAGCCGATGCCCAATCTGGATGTATAAAATTCAAATTTGGGCTCCTCCTCCGATGCAATACGGATACCAACTTTGAACGTATCATTAATACTATCCGAAAGAAGTTCTATTTCCTCATAATTATCGATGATCGGGATACAGTTGTCATGGCCGTTATTGATCAACCGGGCAATGTTATCGATATACTGCTCGCGTTTGAACCCGTTACAGATGACATAGGCGTCGTCCTTAAGTTTACCGTCCTTTTTCAACTGTTCAACAATGTTGATATCAAAGGCGGAAGAGGTCTCAATGTGGATATCGTTCTTTAATGCCTCATGCATTACATGTTGAAAGTGTGAACTTTTGGTGCAATAGCAATAATGGTACTTACCCTTGTAATCGTTCTTTTTGATGGCATTTACGAACCAGTTCTTTGCACGCGCAATATTCTCGGATATTTTGGGTAGGTAGGTAAACTTCAAAGGGCTACCATATTCCTCGACCAATTCGTTTAGGGGAATATTGTGAAACTTCAAGTGGTCACCGTCTAATGTAAATTCCTCTTGGGGGAAAAAATAGGTCTGATCGATAAGATCAATATACTTGGTATTCATGTAAAAAAATATTTGATGTTTGAAAATACGGTTTAATAATTAATAAAATGTGCTCATATCATGTTAAGAAAACATGATGTATTTTCAAATCAAATAAGAATTTGTTTTTGGGTGGTGGGAATGAAAAAATAGATGTGCTGACTCTGCACGATCGAGGAGTTACATTCGGAAGTTAGCTTTAAAATTCGGTTGCTTATCTTATAAGCCATTTTTGGGTTTGACTTCCTAATTCCCAAAAACCCGAACATAGAAACAAATTGCATTATGTTCAGCTAAAGACCATGGCCTTACATTGAGTTAACCTCATATTTTAGGGCACAAATGAAAACAAAAAAATTGAAAAAACAACCGTTTTCAAACAAAATACGTTCAAGGACCAATAATTGTTCAACAGAGTCGGGTTTATGATTTTTTTAAATTTACAAAATATTTATATTCAGTATCTTACCAAGAATATTAATCAATATATCCATGGAAATGAAACATCTTAAAATAATACGAATACTACCTTTTGTGGTAATGGCCTTGCTGATATCCATGGCAAATGCCCAAATTGCGGCCGGTGTCTATCTTTCCGATCAGGACAATACGCAGCACGAACTTAAAATCAACAAGGGTTATCTGACCTATTCGGTATACAAATTGGACCCGGCCGAATTTATAAAAACGGTAGGTGGGTTTTATACTGCGGATGAAAAGATGCTAAAAGTACAGCTCGAGTTCAATTCGAACTTTGAAAAGGACGGAATCAGGGCATTGGAAATGCCTTTTTCCATGGATGGAGATAAGATCATAATACACATGGAGGATGCCATAACCTTCAAAAAAAAGGAATCCTTGAACCAAGCCCTGGACGGGCAATGGCTGTTTGCTACGCGTGGCCCCGATACGGGCCAAGAACGCCGGGGAGATGAAAACCCAAGGAAAACCTTAAAATTCCTGATGGACGGTCGGTTTCAATGGATTGCCTACCAAACAGAGACCATGGCCTTTTCTGGAACGGGGGGCGGCAGTTTTACTTCGGTGGACGGGGTCTATACGGAGAACATCGAGTTTTTTTCCCGTGATAACAATCGGGTAGGTGCAAGTTTAGAGTTCAACTACGAAATCAAAGGGGACGATTGGCATCATACCGGCAATAATAGCAGGGGGGAACCCATGTATGAAATATGGTCCAAAAGAAATTGATGTAATTCCTTTTGCTTACAATCCACAAAAAACCCTATTTTTGCCAGCCTATTTGGCCTCGTAGTTCAATGGATAGAATAGAAGTTTCCTAAACTTTAGATGCAAGTTCGATTCTTGCCGAGGCTACAAATAAATGCATATAGATTCACCGAAGGTGTTACATACGAAAATAAAAAAAGGACAGCTTGCTGGTCCTTTTTTTGTTAAAGTTTGTAAAGCGTTAGCTTTCTATATGCATTTTCAACATGAGACACAAAAGAACAACGCGGTTATCTCTTGCCGAGGCTACAAATAAATGCATATAGATTCACCGAAGGTGTTACATACGAAAATAAAAAAAGGACAGCTTGCTGGTCCTTTTTTTGTTAAAGTTTGTAAAGCGTTAGCTTTCTATATGCATTTTCAACATGAGACACAAAAGAACAACGCAGTTATCTCTTGTCGAGGCTACTTTAAACAAAAAGTGGGAATCCTATTGCTCCTTTTTTAGTTTGCGTTTAATAGTTGAATTATTAGGTTTTATTATTTTGCCCCACTATTCTTCAACTGGCTATCCATACTATCCTCCGCAAATTTCCCCTGTACGCTCCAGCCGCCATCTACGTAGAACAATTGGCCTGTCACATAACTGGACTCATCAGAAGCTAAGAATATAGCCGGCCCAATCATTTCCTCCGGTTCTCCGGTCCTTTGCATGGGTACCACCCGACCCCAATTTTCTTTATACTCCGGATCCTCAATCAAGTTCCGTTCCGTGTTAATTGGGCCCGGTCCAAAGGTATTCACCCTAATTTTAAACGGAGCCAATTCCACCGCCATTTGTTTGCTCATGGCCTCTATGCCTCCCTTACTGGTGGAATAACAGATGAGGTTCTTCACACTGAGTACGGAACAGATGGAGGATATATTGATGATACTACCGCCCTTTCCATTTTCCTTCATGAGGCGTGCCGCTTCAATGGAACAAAACAAGGTTCCCTTTATATTCAGGCCGATTACCTTGTCGAACAAGGCTTCATCGGTATCAAAAAAATCGCTCCAACCAGTAATTCCGGCATTGTTGACCAAAATATCCAATTGGCCATACTCCTGACGAATATAGGCGAACATTTTCCGAATCTCCGCAACCTTGGACATGTCCCCTTCGTACAACTCGGCTTTCCCACCCTTTTTTACGATATCTTTTACAACATGTCCCGCATAATCCGTCCCAGGCAAATCATTGATGATTACGGTAGCCCCTTCCGCAGCGTAACCTAAAGCAATTTCCTTCCCGATGCCCTTACCGGCACCCGTTACCAAGGCAATTTTGTTTTTAAGTCTCATTTTTCAACTATTGAGTTTAATAAACCCACCATCGATGGGATAGTCCGTACCCGTAATAAATTGCGCCTCATCACTACATAAATATACTGCCAAAGCGGCAATTTCCTCAGGTTTGGCCATTCTGCCAATGGGCTGCGTTTTTGATAATTTCTCAAACATCTCCTCTTGATTATCGGGGAAGTTTTTGGCGATAAATCCATCCACAAAAGGGGTGTGTACCCGGGCAGGCGAAATGGAGTTACAAGTAATATTGTCGTTTATAAAATCCTTGGCAACGGTTAAGGTCATATTCAATACCGCAGCCTTGGACATGGAATAGGCAAACCTATCTGATATTCCTAGGGATGCAGCAATGCTTGCCATGTTCAAAATACGTCCGCCGCCATGTTTTTTCATTAAAGGAATACATGCATGAAGACAATTATAAACGCCTTTTATATTGATTCGATAGATTCGGTCAAATTCAGCTTCCGAAGTACTTTCAGCCGTACCAATGTGGGCGACCCCGGCATTATTGATCAAGATATCGACTCTGTCAATTCTATTAAAGATTTCTACAACGGCTGATTGATTGCTAACATCACACCAATGGAAATAGCCCTTACCCCCATTTTCAATGACCGTTTTCAAGGTTTCGTTGGCCGCTTTTTCATCGACCTCCAAAATATGTACTACGGCACCTTGCTCCGCCAAGACAACGGCAATGGCCCTTCCAATTCCGCTTCCAGCGCCGGTGATGACGGCAATTTTTCCTTTTAAACTAAACATATTAAATATCGCTATATTTAGGCATTACTACATTTTTGTTCTTGCCGGCCCAAACCTTCGATTTCCAGGGCTACCTCATCCCCGACCTTTAAGTATATGGGAGGTTTCATACCCAAACCTACGCCAGGTGGCGTTCCCGTAGAGATGACATCACCAGCTTCCAACGTCATAAATTGGGACAGATAATGCACCACATAATAGCAATCAAAAATCATCGTCTTGGTATTTCCATCCTGCATTTTAACCCCATTGACCCAAAGCTGCATTCGTAGGTTATGTACATCGTCTATTTCATCTGGGGTGGCCAAAAAAGGACCCAAGGGATTAAAGTTGTCACAGGACTTGCCCTTGGTCCACTGCCCTCCCTTTTCCAGTTGAAAGGCTCTCTCCGATACATCATGGGAAATACAATACCCCGCAATGTATTCCTTGGCCGCTTCCATGGAACTTAGATATCTAGCATCTTTCCCGATCACGATGCCCAGTTCCACTTCCCAATCCGTTTTTTGGCTGTTTCGTGGTATTAGGATGTCATCGTTGGGGCCTACTACGGTGTTCGCTCCTTTTTGAAAGATGATGGGCTCTTCGGGAATGGCCATACCTGATTCGGCCGCATGATCCGAATAATTTAGACCGATGCAAATCACCTTCCCAGGACGCGAAACACAGGATCCCAAACGTTCCTTGGAATCCACTTCCGGAAACTTGGATATATCCAAAGTTCCCAATTTTTGGAGTCCCCCACTCTGAAAAAAGGCTCTGTTCCAATCCGTAAACTCATTGGAAAGGTCCCTTCTAATACCTTTTTCATCCAGCACTCCCGGTTTCTCAACTCCTTGTTTTCCAAATCGTATTAGTTTCATTATGAATAATTTAGTTCTTATATAAAAATCCGGGCACACCTTGGCACCCACTGTTCCGAATTACAAATAAGGAACCCGCCAAAGGTTGCTCTTTCAATTCTTCCTCGGTCAAATCCACTTTTGCGGAAGTCACATACAAATCTTTTAAGTCCTCACCTCCAAAGGTACACGAGGTGATTTTCGCCGCGGGTAGTTTGATCCGGGTTAACAATTCACCATTTTGCGGGTTCCAACGGGTCACTTGCCATCCGCCCCAGTGGGCGATCCAGAGCATATCCTCAGAATCGATGGTCATCCCGTCTGGAAACCCCTCTTTTTCATCAATGGAAATAACCACCCTTTTATTCGATATCATGCCCGTTTTAACCTCAAAATCATACGCTACGACACTCCCCGTAGGCGTATCTATAAAATAAAAAAGGGTATGATCCGCATTCCAAGCCATACCATTTGAGATAGTGTTGTTTTCAATCTTTTTACTACTAATCCCGTTCTCGAACATATAGACCGAACCGGCTCCCGTTTCCTCTGAAAGGGCCATACTGCCGACCCAAAATCTTCCGGCGGGGTCACAGGCACCATCGTTGAACCTATTTCCTTGTATATCTTTTTCAGGGTGGTCCACATAGGTTATCAATCCGGAATCCCTATTCAAAAACCCGATGCCCCCCGTAGAGGCCAAAATAAAATTTTGGTCCTTACAAACTGCGGCGCACCCTATCATTCTACCGATCTCATATCGCCTGTACGCATCCGCATGTAACACATATTCATGAAGATGCCCATTCAAAATATCCACCCAACAAATGGCCTTTTTATGGGCATCCCAAAAGGGACCTTCCCCCAATTCGCTTTTATGTGGATGTACCGTTGCTATTTCCATGGGTCTAATGGCATTCATTAAAATTCTTTATTCATAAACCTCAACGACCATTTCTACCTCTACGGCCATGTTTCCAGGCAAGGATCCCATACCCACGGCGGCCCGTGAGTGCTTTCCCTTTTCACCGAAAACCGCGACCATCAGATCTGAATATCCATTGATGACCTTGGATTGTTCTGCGAACTCCGGGATGGCATTCACCATGCCCTTTACGTTCACAATGCGTTTCACCTTGCGCAGATCGCCCAACTCCTCCTTTAGGACGGATAACTGGTTGATGCCCGCCTCCCTGGCCGCATTATATCCTTCTTCCACGGTTAAATCCAAGCCTAATTTTCCAACCACGTTCTCACCATTGGCTTGTCTAGGGCCTTTTCCAGCTAAAAAAAGTAAGTTGCCCGTTCGTACGGCGTGTACATAGTTCGCCACGGGTGAACCTATTGGCCTTAGTTCGATTCGCAAAGCCGACAGATTTGCTTCAGGGTCGTAACCCTCATCCATGGTCACCTTTTCTAGGGCCTCTTTGGGCGGTTCATTCTTGCAACTTAAAACAATGCATAATGCAATAAGTGGTAATGTCTTTCTAAGTATCATGATGTTACTGTATCATTTTTCCTCCAAGGTAGTCTTAAACAGGGTAGTTTACAAATAGGAAAACGGTCTGTTTTACAACTACTTAAAAATCATGCAAACATTTCCAAAACCTCATTATCGTGTATAAGCAAACACTTAAACTATGATTTTCTTAAAAAATAGGGGAAATTATCGCATTTTTCTTAGCTTAGCATGCTAACCAAAAAACAAATTAACAAAACCAACTAATATGAGTTCAACAGCAACTTCAAACGTAAATGCGAACAGATTGTTCTATGCAAGTTGTTTCGCTTTGATTACAACAGCCTTTTCCTTTAGTATCAGGGCTGGTATTTTACCGCAATTGGGAGAGGAACTGAGCCTTTCCGCAGAACAATTAGGATTTATTAACTCCATGTGGTTTTTAGGATTTCCAATATCTATGGTAATTGGAGGATTGATTTACCATAAGGTTGGAGGAAAGGCCATTATGAATTTTGCCTTTTTTGCCCACGCTTTAGGAATTATCCTAACCATCTATTCCGGTAGTTACACAGGTCTATTGATTTCTACCCTGCTTATTGGACTTGGCAATGGTTGTACCGAGGCCGCTTGTAATCCAATGATTGCAGATGCCTATCAGGGTACAAGAATGAGCACCATGATGAACAGGTTCCACATGTGGTTTCCCGGGGGCATTGTAATAGGTAGTTTGATTTCAAAATTTATGACGGATGCCGGATTGAGTTGGGAATCCCAAATTTGGGTTATTGTTATCCCAACACTTATTTACGGATATCTATTCTTAGGACAAACTTGGCCAAAAGCCAAGGTGGAGGAAGGTGCTACCTTGAGTGGTAACCTAAAAGCAATGATTTCTCCGCTTTTTATTTTCATGATCGCCTGTATGGCACTAACCGCCGCCTCAGAATTCATTCCACAACAGTGGTCCAGTATCATACTGGCAAAAAGTGGTGCCCAGCCTATGTTGATTCTAGCCTTGGTTACGGGTATTATGGCCGTTGCCCGATATTTTGGTGGTGATATGGTCAAAAAATTCGACCAAACCGGGGTATTGCTAGGGTCTGCTGTTTTAGCTACGATAGGTGTATATCTATTTAGTACCCAAACTGGAGCCATGGCTTATGTAGCTGCTATCTTTTTTGCCTTGGGTGTTGCCTATTTCTGGCCTAACATGATAGGTTTTGTAGCCGATAAAATCCCAAAAAGTGGCGCTTTGGGTATGTCCATTATAGGAGCCGTGGGAATGTTTTCCCAAACAATCTTTCAACCCTTGACCGGAAGGTGGATAGACTCCGATTTGGAGAAAGTAGCCGCTACTGGACTTACTGGTGATGAACTGGAATTGGTAGCAGGACAGGAAACGATGCGCACCATAACCATTTTCCCCGCCTTGGCCGTTGTGATGTTCATTATCCTATATTTTTGGATGAAAAACAAAAAATCATCTGGTGAAGTAGCCACGGCTTAATATAGAAACAATACCATAAAAAAGGGATTCCGTACAAGGTCCCTTTTTTTATTGCCCCTGAACGGATTCTATTGTAATAATAGCTCCAATATTTCTATGGCGGCATCACTTATCTTTGTTCCCGGGCCATAAATGGCGGTAACACCTTTTTCCTTTAGGAATGCATAGTCCTGTTTGGGAATTACACCCCCAACAATCACAAGAATATCGGCCCTGCCATAGGCTTTAAGTTCTTCGATAACGGCTGGGACCAAGGTTTTATGCCCGGCCGTTAATGAGGAAATCCCCAAAATATGTATATCGTTCTCAACGGCCTGCTTGGCGACCTCTCCCGGTGTTTGGAACAAGGGTCCTATATCCACGTCAAATCCCAAATCGGCATAGGCGGTGGCCACTACCTTGGCCCCACGATCGTGTCCATCCTGTCCCATTTTGGCGACCATGATTCGTGGCCTTCGGCCTTCCTTTTCAGCCAATTCGTTGGCCAACTGAATCGCCCTCTTAAAACTTTCGTCCTGTTTGATCTCCTTGGAATACACGCCTGTAATCGTATTGGTTTTTGCCGTATGCCTACCATAGGCCCTTTCAAGCGACGTGCTGATTTCGCCCAAAGTCGCCCTGGCCCTAGCTGCTTCGACTGCTAAAGCTAATAAATTATCACGCTGTTTGTTTTCTTCAAGTGAATCCTTTGCCCCTTTTGTAAGTTGATCTAAAAGTCGCATTACTGCTGTTTCATCCCGATTTTTCTTGATGGTTGCGAGTCGGGATAGCTGTTGCTCCCGAACCTTCTCATTATCCACCTCCAAAATACTCAGGACATCTTCTTGTTTCAATTGGTATTTGTTAACCCCTACAAGTAAATCGGTTCCACTGTCCAATCGGGCCTGTTTTTTGGCCGCTGCCTCCTCAATGCGCATTTTGGGGATTCCTGCCTCTATGGCCTTTGTCATTCCACCTAATTCCTCCACCTCTGTTATGAGGTCCCAGGCCCTTTGTGCCAATTCATGGGTTAGGGTTTCCAGATAATAGCTGCCGGCCCATGGATCCACCGTTTTCGTAATTTTAGTTTCCTCCTGAAGAAATAATTGGGTCTCACGTGCAATCCGTGCCGAAAAATCGGTGGGTAAGGCAATGGCCTCGTCCAAGGCATTGGTATGTAAACTTTGTGTCCCACCAAAGACCGCCGCCATGGCCTCGATAGTCGTCCTGGCTACATTATTAAAAGGGCCCTGTTCCGTTAAGCTCCAACCACTGGTTTGACAATGGGTACGCAGCATCAATGATTTTTCATTTTTCGGACCAAACTTCTTTACCAATTTGGCCCATAACATGCGACCCGCACGTAACTTGGCGATTTCCATAAAATGGTTCATACCAATCCCCCAGAAAAAGGAAAGCCTTGGTGCGAAATCATCGATTTTGAGTCCGGCTTCAAGACCTGTTCGTATATATTCCAAGCCATCGGCCAAGGTATAGGCCAATTCCATTTGGGCCGGAGCACCGGCCTCGTGCATGTGGTACCCGGAAATACTGATGCTATTGAACTTGGGCATAAACTTACTTGTGTATTCAAAAATATCGGCGACCAAACGCATAGAAGGCCCGGGGGGATAGATATAGGTATTCCTCACCATGAATTCCTTAAGAATATCGTTTTGGATGGTTCCCGATAATTGCTCTTTGGATACGCCCTGTTCCTCAGCGGCAACAATGTAAAAGGCCATGATTGGGATTACCGCCCCGTTCATAGTCATAGAAACCGACATTTTATCCAGCGGAATGCCATCGAACAAAATCTTCATATCCTCCACGGAATCGATAGCAACCCCAGCCTTGCCAACATCGCCCACAACGCGTTCATGGTCGCTATCATAGCCCCGATGGGTGGGAAGGTCAAAGGCGACCGACAGACCCTTTTGTCCTGCCTCCAGATTTCTTCTGTAAAAGGCGTTACTTTCCTCGGCCGTAGAAAACCCGGCATACTGCCTGATTGTCCAAGGTTTCTGGACGTACATGGTAGGATACGGACCTCGTAAAAAAGGTGGCAAACCCGCTGCAAAATCCAGATGCTCCAATTCGCCCAGATCGGATTTCGTATACACTTTTTTTAAAGTAATACCTTCCGCAGTCACGAATTCCTCTTGGGAACTATTGGTGGAATCGTTCGTGGCATTCCCGGTTTTAAGTTTGATATGTTGTACGTTCCTTCTACTCATCGTTCAGCCTTTTTTGTTCCATGGCTTCGGCCAAGCGTGATTCTATTATGGGTACTATTAGGGTTTTTCTGGACCGGGTTTTCACAAAAGGGTACAGCTCCAAATCGGCTTTCATGGTATCGGAACCATGCACAAATTTGTTCGTTCCTACAAGTACTTCGTTCCCTTGATCAAATTCCTTTTGTTGCTTGATGGCAGCTTCCTTAATCTTTTGTTGTACGGTGCCGTTTTTCAATTGCCGAAGGAAACCGCCCTCCCGTTCGACCAATTTAAAAAGTTCCAACCCTTTTTCCGCCAATTGGGCGGTCAAGAATGCGATGTAATAGGCGCCATCGGCAGGATTATGTACACTATTGAAATAGGCTTCCTCCTTGAGAATCAATAACTGGTTTAGGGCGATTCGGCTTGAAAACCCATTGTCCTTATGGTATATTTTATCGTACGGGTGATTGAAAACTACCTCCGCCCCGCCTAAGATTGCGCTCATGCTTTCGGCCGAAGTCCGGACCATATTCATATTGTAGTCATACAACGTTTTGTTCCTCTTGGAAGGTTCCGCAATGATATGGCAGTCCGCCGTGAGACCGTAATCTTCCATCAACGTTTTCCAGAGTAGCCGCAAGGCCCTAAGCTTCGCTATCTCAAAGAAATAATTGCCCCCAACGGACACCTTAAATGTGACCCTTCCCAGTTTATTTAATAGGCCTTTGTCATACAAATGCTGTACATATTCATGGGCGTGGGCGAGTCCGTATCCCAATTGCTGCACCATATCCGCCCCGGCATTTTCATACAAGGTGGTGTCGATACTCAAAATGGTATCCGCCCCGGTTTGTAGCAGCACTTCCAGCTCTTCAAGGTCTTTGTTCAGGTTGTGGAACCAATTTCCGGTACGGGCCAAATTCCCGATGATATCGATGTTCAATTGCAGATTGGATGTTCCTTTGCCTACGGATTTGAGCAGGGAGGTTATATAGGACCCTGATAGAAATTGAAATTGGAACGACACCGGAATTTTTTCCAAATCGATACCCCTTAAAAGCGCTTCAGGCTTTACTTCAATATCGGGAATGGTAAAATCTAGCACCTCGACCCCATTTTCCAATCCTTTTAATGCCCTTTTGTTCGCTGATTTCGCGTTGCCCGCGTACATGGATTGCCCTATTTTCCATGAGGTGATTGTACCCGTGGCAGGTAAGGTTTCTTCAAGATCCTCCCTGTGATAAAAAGGTTTTACATGGATTCCTTCCCTGGAAGTCCATAGCAACTCCGTATTGTAATCGGCTCCCTTTAGGTCATACTGAATTTTCTGTTTCCAAGCTTTGGCGGAAACCGGGGGAAAATCGTTAAAAAGAGGCGTTGCCTGTTTTTTTGACATTACGGGATTATATCAATGGTACTTTCCCAAAGATACGATAAGAAATAAGGAAAAACGACTGCTTACAGCAACCTGTAAAATACTCTTTTAATTACGTATTCACCCAGTTTTTAAAGGCCGTGGCCTTGGCCTTGCTAACCACCACTTTTTCATCACAGGCGGGAGATAGGGTTATAATGAGTTTTCCGTTGAAGTAGTATTTGATGCTTTCCAAGGCATCTTTTTTTACAATGAACTGTCTATTGACACGGTAGAATTTTGCAGGGTCCAAGCCTTCCTCGATTTCTTCCAACTTGGTATCCATTACATACGATTGATTATCTACCGTAACTCCTTTAACGATGCCCGTATCGATTCTAAAATAAGCGATACTATCCGTTTTTAAGGGAATTAGCTGATCCCGGTGACTTACCAAAAAGGTCTCCCGGTAATTTTGCCCTCGACCACCGATCAAATTTAGTAGACTGTCTATTTGTTGCTTATCTATACCCTTGTCCGGTGTCCTACTTTTAAACTTTCTAATGGCTTCTAAAAGTTCAACCTCGTCTATGGGCTTTAAGAGATAGTCGATACTGTTCACCTTAAAAGCTTTTAGAGCATATTGGTCGTAGGCCGTGGTAAAAATGATGGGAGTACTAACCTTAACTTTTTCGAAAATTTCAAAGGAAAGTCCGTCCGCCAGATGGATGTCCATAAAAATGAGGGATGCCTTGTAGGGTACGGAAAAATATTCTACCGCATCGGTCACGGATTCCAGAACTTGTTCCACTTCAATGGTTTCATCAATGGATTTAAGTAAATAGGCCAAGTTTTCACTGGCCGCCAATTCGTCCTCTACGATGATTACTTGCACACGTTTAAAATTTGGTTATTATTTTGCTTTTTAAACATTCCCTTCTTAGAAGGTATATAGCTTGCAATAAAACTCAATGTAACTACATGCTTCTCATGCCAAAGGTAACTCCACACTGAAAATATCGTTGTCCTGCCGAATACTTAAGTCCTGTTTTAATAGCAGAGCATAGCGTTTTTTCAAATTTATCAAACCGTTCTTTGTTCCATCCGCCAAATTGGTCCTTGGCCTGATAATGTTCTCTACAAAAATAGACCCGTTCCTTTGTAAAATGTCCACTTTAAGTGGGTGGGAAGCGGATATCTCATTGTGCTTTACGGCATTTTCAACCAGCAATTGTAAGGCCATAGGCGGTAGTTTTTTATCCAAAAAAGACTCGTCAATCTTTATATTCAACTGGAAACGATCTCTATACCTCGTTTCAATGAGATATGCATAACTTTCCAAATACTTCAACTCCTCCTTAACCGTCACCAAATTGGAGTCTCCGCTTTGGAGGATATATCGGTACATATATGAAAGTTTGTTCACAAATTGTGTTGCCGGTTTATTGTCCCTTATCAAAGAAGTTAGCGAGTTTAAGGAATTGAACAGAAAATGTGGGTCTATCTGATTCTTTAATGCGGCAAGTTCGTTTTGAAGGTTTTGCTGTTTTAACCGTTCGTTCTCCAATTTACTTTCCTGCTGATCTGTCTGCAAGCGCAATACCCTAGCTATAAAAAAAAGGACTACGGTAAGTACTACGTAATTGAATTTCACAAACCCCCAATCACGTTTATCTATATCAACGCCCATCACATGATAATACATAAAATGGTATAATGTCAATAACAACAGTAAAATAAGAAAATCAATCACCACTACTATGACCAATTGTACGGTATGCCTTGCCTTTATCTTTTGATATACCAAATTGGTATTTACTTGTAGAATCAAATAAGAGAATAAAGCAAAGAAGATATAACGATACAGAAAATCCATTACCAACTCACCGGAAAGGTCAATACTTCCACCGGAAAACATATTGTATAGATAAATAGACCTGGGAAGCGAAATAAGAATGGCCAAAAGCAAGGAAACCTTGATTATCTGTCCGGCCTTTATTGGTTTTATCATAGTGGTTGGTCGCATGGATTCTTAGGCTTTAAAAGTACATTAATTTTGGTTGGTTGGACCTTGTATGGAGAATAGGCCTCCAAGTTAATGAAGGCCTATTTAGAGGTGCTAACTAGCAACAATCAACCACCTGTTACTTATATGCATTGAAATCTTTTGGGAGGTAAAGGGCTACATCAAAACCCAAATACACTTCTTCATCTTCTTCAAGAACCACAATATCCTCAACAGCTAATTCCATTCCGTCGTAGGCATTAAAACCAAGAGGCAGGTATTCTAATGTGTCAAAACCCAAATCCACTTCTTCCTCGATCTCCAACACGACGATTTCGCTGGCATTCAGGTTGGCTGACTCTATGGAAATTTGCAATCCTTCGGCAAATGGATTATATTTTGTCGTATGCGGATTGTGCTCCAAATTTTTAAGGTTGCAATCGCCTTTTGCCGAAATCAATAAACCCCACAAAATTCCTATCCCTAGTAAAACACTAACTTTTTTCATTATATCTATTTTTTAATTATCTATCTGTTTACGAATTATTTACAGGGCAAATGTAGGATAGAAGTAGTGCCTCAAGGGATGTTTTAGTGTGAAGTGACTAAAAATTGACCTGAAACCGCTTCGTGTTAAAATGAAGCAACGGCACCTATTTAATTGCAAGCGGAAAAAGATATGTGTAAACCCGAAGGAATATAAAAAACTAAAAAAAAGTACCCCTTTAAAACTTAAATCAAAGGGGCACCAAATAATTTAAAGAAAGAACTACACTGATTTTTGGGAAAACTCGCCATCTACCAAACGCCAAATGCCCAAGGGATTGTCGTTCTTAAGTTCCGGTGGAAGTAAACTTTGCGGATAATCCTGATAACAGACCGGCCGAACAAATCGCTTTATGGCATTGGTCCCCACAGACGTTGAACTTGGTGCCGTTGTAGCGGGGAACGGGCCTCCATGAACCATGGAATGACATACCTCCACCCCGGTGGGATAACCATTCACCAATACACGCCCAACTTTCTGCTCCAAAATTTCAAATAGTTCTGCATATTCCTCCAAATCAGCCTCGGTAGCGTGCACGGTGGCCGTTAAATGGCCTTCAAGATTTCTTGCAGCGTTCAAAAGATCCTCCTTAGCTGATGCTTCAACCAATATGGAAGAAGGACCAAAATTTTCTTCAGAGAGTTTACTATTTTTCAAATAGGTGTCTATCGTAGTTTTGAAAACCTTTGAACAAACCCCGATACCCCCACCTGCGGATTTTCCTTCGCCCAGAACTTCCAAGTCCTTTGTTCCGGAGAGTTCTTCCAACCCTTTATTATAGGCCGATTGGATTCCAGCCGTAAGCATGGTTGCCGGCTCGGTAGCCTTTATTTGATTTGATAACACCTCAAGAAATTCATTGGACTTGTCCCCTTTTGGATAAAAACTAAGACCGGGATTGGTGCAAAATTGGCCAACGCCCATATTAAGTGAATTGGAATAGCCTTGGGCCAATTGCGAGGCACGCTCCTTAAGTGCCCCCGGTAAAATGAACATGGGGTTTGTACTTCCCATTTCAGAAAAAACGGGAATTGGAATGGGCCTTGAGTTCGCATAATTGAATATAGCCATACCCCCATTGTAAGATCCCGTAAAACCAACAGCTTTTATTGCTGAATGCTTCACCAGATTTTCACCGACTTCGATCGAGGTTCCCTGAACCAAGGAAAACACACCCTCTGGTAACCCTATTTTTTCGACGGCCTTTTGAATGGCACCTGCAATCATTTCAGTGGTTCCTGGATGCGCCGGATGCCCTTTGTATACCACAGGACATCCCGCTGCCAAGGCCGAAGCCGTATCACCACCAGCTGTTGAGAATGCCAATGGAAAATTACTTGCCCCAAAGACCGCAACCGGACCCAATGGAATCAACATATGTCGTATATCCGATTTGGGCAGGGGCTCCCTATTAGGTTGTGCCAAATCAATGCGGGCATCTACCCAAGAACCTTCCCTAACTACACTGGCAAACAATTTTAATTGATTCATGGTTCTTCCCCGTTCTCCGGTAAGCCGTCCCAATGGCAAAGCAGTTTCTAGATTACAACGCTCAAGCAGGGCATCACCCAATGCAAGAATTTCATCGGCAATTGTTTCCAAAAATTTAGCTTTGGTCTCGTTATCAAGCCTTCTGTAAACCTGAAAGGCCTTGGCTGCATTTTGAGCGGCTTGGTCTACATCTTCCCAAGTGGAATTTTTGAATTCACCTTCTAGCTTTTCTCCTGTTGCCGGGTTTATTGCCTGATAATAGGTTGTTTCTTTACTCATTTGTTATTCTTTTTCCTTGTATTCATTAATTTACCCCTAAAATTAGGGAAACTGTTAGAGCTGACCTCAGCATTCCGGCATGATTTTAGGTTTTTATAAGGATACTCCCCGTTTCCATGGGATAAAATCATCTTGTCCTAAGATATCCGCCTTTGCCGTGATTTCACCGCTTGCCACTTTTATGACATATTCCAGAATTTCCTCGCCCATTTGTTGGATGGAAGTCTCTCCCCTGATTATCGGTCCTGTATCGATATCGATGATATCGGGCATTTTTTTGGCCATTTCGGTATTGGAGGACACTTTGATTACGGGAGCGATTGGGTTTCCCGTGGGCGTTCCCAAACCGGTCGTGAAGACGACTATATTGGCGCCAGATCCTACCATACCCGTAGTACTTTCCACATCGTTTCCTGGGGTGCAAAGTAGATTGAGACCGGCTCTGGTCACATATTCCCCATAATCCAAAACCGCCTGTATGGGTGAGGTACCTCCTTTTTTGGCCGCTCCAGCAGATTTCATCGCATCGGTAATCAAGCCGTCCTTGATATTTCCCGGTGAAGGGTTCATATCAAAACCAGAACCTACCCGTTCTGCCGATTGTTCATAGGCCTTCATCAAATCAATGAATCTTTCGGCATCCACATCCCTTACACATCGGTTTACCAATTCCTGCTCCACACCACATAATTCAGGAAATTCGGAGAGCATGGGAGATCCTCCCAGTGCGGCCAAAATATCCGAAGTATATCCCAGGGCAGGATTGGCGGAAATTCCCGAAAAACCATCGGAACCACCACATTCCAAGCCCATATTTATTTTGGAAAGCGGTGCCGGTTTCCTTTCGATTTTATTCGCCTCCTTGATTCCTTCAAAAGATTCCAGGATGATGGTATTCAGCATCTCCTCAACGGTCCCCATTTGTTGCTGTTCGTAGATCAATACGGGTTTTTGAAGGTCTTTATCCAACGATTTCAAGGCGTTTTTTAGGAGGTCTATCTGTAAATTTTGACATCCCAAACTTAGGACCGTAGCTCCCGCTACATTGGGATTTTTAATGTAACCCGCCAATAACCTGGCCAACATTTCCGAATCTTGGCGCGTTCCTCCGCAACCTCCTTGGTGTGTAATAAACTTAACTTCGACATTTTCAAAAGTCCTTTCTCCCACCGCGGCATCCTCGCCAACTTTGGGATTTTTGCCTTGTATGAGTTGCCGTAGCAATTGCCGTTGCCTGCTTATTTTGCCAAGGCCCAGTTCCTTTTCAAAAGCATCCTTTAAAATCTGAATATTTCTGTTTTCACAAAAGACCAACGGAAAGAACAGCCATACATTCTGCGTGCCCACTTGCCCATCCGGTCTGTGGTAGCCCAAAAATGTCCTATCCTTCCATTTGGAAATATCTGGAGGGTTCCAACGATACTTTTCCTTTCGTCCTTGTACGCTTTCGCTTTGATGCTTTACGTTTTCGGTGGTTAAGAGTCCGCCTTTTTTGATGGGCATGGTTGCCTTGCCTACCAAGACCCCGTACATGGTTATTTTAGCGTCTTTTGATAATTCTTCCAGTGCAATTTTATGTTTTGCCTTCGTAGGATTCTGAATTTGCAAATTGTCATTTTGAAAATGGACAATTTCACCTTCGGATAAATCGGTCTGGGCTATCCCGACATTATCATCCTCGTGTACTTTGATCAACCGTTGTTGCATAGTGCTTACTTGTAACTTTCCTCAAATTCTTGATATCCTTTTTCCACACCTTGCGTATCCAAATACCGCAAGGCATCTTCCATGGCCAAAGGGAGTCCGTCCACCTGATTTAAATCGGTATCCCAGAACGTGGTATTTCCCAATAGTTCCTTCACTATGTTTTCCAAGGGAAGCTGCCAACGATTTTTAAACGTATTGATGATAGCTTCATCATCATTCAAAGGCATTTCTTTTCCTTGCCAATGCCCTTGATAAAATCTGACCAAACAGGCAAAGGCAAATACCGTTCTCAACGGCAATTTTCCTTTCATTTCAACATATTCCAAAAGACTGGGCAGCACCCTAACCTTAAATTTTGAAATGGAGTTTAAAGCGATACTGGACAATTGATGCTTAATAAACGGATTTCTAAAGCGATCAAAAACTTCTTCGGCAAAAACTTCCAATTCCTGCTTGTCCATGGCCAAGGTTGGGACTACTTCCTCAAGAATTAGGGACCGAATAAATTCCCCTGTAAAAGGGCCGTCCATTGTTTCCTTCACGGTTTCGTTGCCATATAGCAATGCCATGGGGACCATAGCGGTATGGGCACCGTTCAATATTCGCACCTTTCTTGTCCTAAAAGGCTGCATATCCTCCACGATACGAACATCCAAAGGCGTCTTATGAAATGGAAGTCTTTTCTTGAGATTATCATCCCCTTCAATGACCCATAGAAAAAATGTTTCGGCAGTGACTATGAGTCGATCCTTATATACCAGTTCCAGATTATATGCCTCGATATCGGCCTTCGGGTAGCCCGGTACAATCCTGTCTACCAAGGTGTTGTGTAATGTGCAGGCATTCAAGACCCAGTTTTTAAATTGCCCCGAAAGCTTCCAAAGATCAATATATTGCAGAATAACTGTTTTCAAGGTATCGGCATTGTAATTGATCAGTTCACAGGGAATGATGGTCAGCCCAAAATCTTGATTTCCATTAAAATATAGGAATCGCTCATATAGGAAACGGGTCAGTTTTCCAGGAAACGAATTGGGCGGGGTCATGTGAAAGAGATCGTTCCCATCATAACGAATCCCTGCTTCGGTGGTATTGGAAATCACAAACTCGAGGTCCTTCCCTCGAGCCAATTCCAGAAATTCCTCAAATTCATCGTAAGGGTTGACACCTTTGACAATGGTATCAATCAGTATCTTCTCCTGAACTTCCTCGCCTTGCTTAATACCCTTGGTAAACAAGGTGTACAACCCGTCCTGTTCATTTAACAAGGGGACCATTCCATTTTCAATGGGTTGCACCACGGCTACTCCGGCATGGAACCCCACGGTATCGTTCAATACCTTGATTGCATAATCCACAAAGGCTCTCAAAAAATTACCCTCCCCAAATTGTACCACTTTTATGGGCAAGGATCCGGAACTTGAAAATGATTCTCTTTTAAGATTTTCCATACTGGATTATAAATCGAACAAGCTTGGCAACCACAGGCTTAATTCTGGAATGTAAGTTACCAAGAACAAGGCGATAATCATGGCCACAAATAAGGGAAGTAGGGGCTTAAATACCTTTTCGATGGTCGTTTTGGCCACACCGACACCCACAAACAAAACAGAACCCACGGGGGGTGTGCATAGCCCAATGCAGAGATTCAATACCATGATGATTCCAAAATGGACAGGATCCAGTCCCAATTTGGTGACAATCGGTAAAAATATAGGGGTGAATATCAACACCGCGGGTGTCATATCCATGAATATACCTACAAAAAGCAGGATTAGATTGATAATCAACAAGATGACGATTTTGTTGTCGCTCAAACTTAACAGGCCTGAACTGATATCCTGGGGAATGTTTTCATAGGACAGGGCCCAGGACATGCACATGGACGCACCAATGAGCAGCATGACAATGGCGGTGGTGGCCGATGAATTCAGTAATATTTGAGGTAGCGACGAAAAACTTATTTCCTTGTAGACAAACCCAAGAACCAGACTGTACAACACCGCAATGGCCGATGCCTCCGTAGCCGTAAAGACACCCGTAACGATGCCCCCGATAACTACGACCAACATGAACAAACTGGGCAGGGCATCCACAAAGGTTTTCACCACTTCCTTAATGCTACTTCGTTTGCCTACCTTATAGTTCTTCTTCTTTGCCCATACCAAGGCGACGATCATCAGAAAAAGTCCTGTCAATATCCCTGGAATATAGCCAGCCAAAAAGAGGGCTGCAATGGAGGCGCCCCCACTGGCCAAGGAATAGACGATCAGCACGTTGCTTGGAGGTATGACCAATCCTGTGGTAGAAGAAGTAATGTTCACAGCGGCTCCAAATTCCTTGGAATAGCCCTCCTTTTCCATTTCCGGACCTAAAATACTGCCCATGGCGGAGGCGGATGCCATGGCCGACCCTGCGATGGCACCCATGAGCATGGCAGCGATCACATTGATCAATGCCAAGCCACCTGGAAGGGAACCCACCAAGGTCTTTGCAAAGGCTATGAGTCGGTGTGCGATACCACCTTTGTTCATTAGTTCTCCCGATAAAATAAAAAAGGGAATGGCCAATAAGGCAAAGCTGTCTAGACCGGTTGCCATGCGCTGGGAAACCGTCGTCAATGCGGGAACTACCGGAATACTCACCAGCATAGTTAGGAGGGATGAAATAGCGATACTCCAAGCTACCGGCGTACCAATGGACAAGAGACAAATAAAGCTGAGTACCAAGACCAGAATGGGGATGTGTTCCATCATGACAATAGCTTTTTTAAATCCGAAATCTTGTAGTACATTATTAAAAGACCGCTAATGGGGATGATCATATAAACTACCGCTAAGGGTAATTGGAGGGCGGGGGATTGTTGGCCAAGGACATACGAGATATAGACCAGCCTAGAGCCACCTATAACAAATGCAAACAGTACGAACAATATAATCAACGAATACACTATGGCCTTGAGTACTTTCTGTCTTCGCTTGGTTGAACGGGCAGGCAGAATATCAATGGCCACGTGAAGATTTCGCCCAGACACATAGGCCGCTCCCAAAACCCCGATCCATATCATTAAGTACCGCGCCAACTCATCCGTAAAGGAACTGGGATTACCGGTTACGAACCGCGTAAACACCTGCCATAATACGTTGATGACCATCACGGACATAATAAATACCAGCGTCTTGCCCAAAATCCTATCTATTGTCGCTCTCATGTGCTAATTGGTTTCCTGGATCTGCTTAATTAGTGGGTACATTTCATCATCATCCTTATAGCTTTCAAAAATCTCGGATACCTTTTCGACGAAAGGGGTCTTGTCCGGCCTGATTATTTCAACGCCCGCTTTTTCAACTTCCCGAAGTGCTTCGGTCTCCGCTTCCGCCCAAAGTTTCCGTTGATATTTTATGGATTTTTCAACCGATACATTCAACCACTCCCGCTCCTGTTCAGTGAGTTTTTCCCAGGCATATGTTCCGATCAAGAGTACATCGGGTAATACGGTATGCTCGTCCAAACTATAGTATTTACATACTTCATAATGTCTTGAAAGATAAAAACTTGGAGGATTGTTTTCGGCACCGTCCACCACCCCTTGTTGCAGCGAGGTATAAAGCTCTCCCCATGAGATAGGAGTGGGAGACCCGCCCAAAGCCTTGACCATGTTTACGGCCGTGGCACTTTCCATCACCCGAATTTTTTCTCCCTCCAAATCTGAAGGCTTTAAAATAGGCTTGTTCATCGTATAAAAACTACGACTCCCAGCATCATAGTACCCCAAACCTTTTAGCCAATATTTTTCCCCATCTTTCAACAACATTTCCCCTATAGGCCCATCCAAAACATCAAACGAATGCTGTCTGTCCCTAAAAAGAAAAGGCAAACCTAACACTTTCATTTTGGGAGCAAAGTTCTCAAGCACACCTACGGATACCTTGGTCATATCCAAACTTCCTATCTGCAACAGTTCCAGGCATTCCCTTTCAGTACCCAATTGCTGACTTGGATAGATTTCTAGTTTTAGCCTACCACCTGAACGCTCTGCCAAATCCTCAGCCATGGACACCATGGCTTTGTGAACCGAATGGCTAACATCTAGACCATGACCCAAACGTAAGGTCTTTACGGCATTTTCATCGGAACAGCTAAGCACTACTAGTGCCGTGACCAATCCAAAATATATCCGATGAAACCTCATACGCCTATTTTCTAAGGGATTTTATCAGGGCCAAGGTATCCCTTACGCTTTTGCTCAAACCAACAAAATCCCTATTCTTCAAAACCTCATTACTGATTAGCTGGGAGCCCATTCCCACACAGGTCACCCCGGCATCGAACCAGCCTTTTAGGTTGGCTTCGTCCGTACTTACGCCGCCCGTGGGCATAACACTGGTCCATGGTTGTGGGCCTTTTATGGCCTTTACAAATTCAGGTCCGTATGTGGATCCTGGAAACAGTTTAATGATCTCGCACCCAAGTTCCTCGGCACGGTTGATTTCCGTCAGGGAACCACAACCCGGGGACCAAAGCACTTTTCGTCTGTTACAAACGATCGCGATATCCTCTCTAAGCGATGGGGTTACGATAAAATTGGCCCCCATCTGCATGAAAAGCGAGGCCGCCGCCGCATCCGTAATGGAGCCAACCCCCATGATCATACCGGGAAGTTCCTTTACCGCATATTTGTTAAGTTCCAGGAAAACCTCAAAGGCAAAGTCCCCTCGAGCGGTAAATTCCATCAACCTAGCACCGCCATCGTAACAGGCCTTTAGGACCTTCTTTCCCAGGTCGATATCAGGATGATAGAATAACGGAACCATACCCGTTTCCTTCATTACCCTTGCTACTTCAATTCTTGAATATTGTGCCATATGCCCTTCCTATATAAATCCTTCCAACGGTGAGGATTCCATTCTTTAAAATTTTAATTCTTAATTTTCATGATAAAGCTTTTTTTCCCTCTACAACCCGGGGAAAGGTAGACTTATCTCGCAACCCTACCCGAAGCGTCTCCGCCCATCAACTTTTCTACCTCATCTACCGTTACCAAGTTGGCATCGCCCTTAATAGTGTGTTTCAAACAGGAAGCCGCCACGGCAAAATCCAAGGCGGTCTGGTCATCGCCCTCATATTTCATCAATCCATAAATGAGTCCGCCCATAAAGGAATCGCCACCACCGACTCTATCCACGATATCCGTAATCTGATATTGTCTGGTCTCGTACATGGTTTTGCCATCCCAAAGTACACCGGCCCATGTATTGTGGGAGGCCGATATGGAACCCCTAAGGGTAGTGATTACTTTTTTTGCCTTGGGAAACTTTTCCATCATCTGTTTACAGACAGATAGAAAAGCTTCTGCCTTTACGTCCTGTCCGTGCTTATGGACATCCAGACCTTCAGGATGTATTCCAAAATGTTTTTCGGCATCTTCCTCATTGCCCAAAATGATGTCGCAATAGGAAGTCAGTTCCGTCATTATTTTTTCACGGTCGCCGCCAAATTGCCATAATTTGGCCCTATAGTTTAAATCCGTAGAAATTGTAATTCCCTTTCTGTCTGCCGCTTTTACAGCCTCTAGGCAAACATCTGCAGCACCCTGTGATATGGCGGGTGTTATCCCTGTCCAATGAAACCAGCCAGCACCGTCAAAAACGGAATCCCAGTCGATCATACCGGGTTCAATTTCTGAAATGGCGGAATGGGATCTATCGTAGATTACCTTACTACCGCGACTGACCGCTCCCGTTTCCAAAAAATAGATACCCAATCGCTCGCCCCCATAAATTATCTTGTCAGTTCCTACCCCCCGCTTTCGCATCTCCATAAGGGCACAATCCCCGATATCATTCTTGGGCAAACGTGTGACAAAATCGACAGGGACGCCATAATTGGCCAGGGAGACCGCTACGTTGGACTCGCCTCCCCCGTATACAACATCAAAACAATCCGCTTGGGAGAATCTTAAAAACCCCGGAGGCGAAAGTCGAAGCATTATTTCCCCAAAAGTGATTACTCTTTTCATTATTATATTGTTCTTTTTAAAATTTAAAATATTCCTTGGCGTTCCTGTAACAAATGTCCTGAACAATGCCACCTACCAAATCAAAATCCTGTGGAATTTCACCGTTTTTCATTTCCTCCCCGAACAAATTGCAAAGTACCCTTCTAAAATATTCATGCCTGGGATAAGAAAGAAAACTCCTAGAATCAGTTAACATTCCAATGAAACAACTAATCAATCCCATATTGGAAAGGGCGTTCAACTGTTTGGTCATACCATCCTTTTGATCCAAAAACCACCACCCCGAACCGAATTGCATTTTCCCCTTGATGCGACCATCGTTAAAATTCCCTGTCATGGTAGCAATTACCTCGTTATCTGAAGGATTTAGGTTATATAATATGGTCTTGGCAAGTACATTCCTTTCGTCTAAGGCATTCAAAAACCTGGATAGCCCTTCGGCCTGTCTATAATCCCCAATGGAATCCCAACCCGTATCGGGACCCAATAAACGTGTCATCTTTGAATTATTGTTCCTAAGGGCCCCTAAATGAAATTGCTGTACCCAATCTCTATTACTGTATTGTTCACATAAAAAGAGCAGAACCGCCGTTTGGAATTTTTCACTTTCATCAGGAGCCAAGACCTTATTTTCCTTTCTCTTTTGAAAGATATTCTCCACTTCTTGATCGGTAAAGGTCTGATAGGGAATATAGCTTAGACCGTGGTCCGAAAGGCTACAGCCGTTCTCCCCAAAATAATCCAAACGTAGGGACAGGGCATCGCAGAGCGATTTAAAGGAATCGATGGTCACTCCACTTACATCAGACAATTTTTCCAAATAGTCCAAATATTCGGGTTTCGAGATAAATAGCGCCTTATCCGGCCTAAATGCCGTACTCACCTTCACCCCAAAATCACTTTTGGCCAATTTTTTATGATGTTCCAAGCAATCCAACGGATCTTCCGTGGTACAGACCACTTCCACATTCCTATTCTTTATCAAGTTTTGGCAACTGAATTCCGGACTTTGTAATTTGTCCGTCGCCTCGTCAAAAATCCTGTCGGCAGTTTTCTCGTTCAGCAAATCGTCGATCCCAAAATACCGTTTCAGTTCCAAATGCGTCCAGTGGTACAAAGGATTTCTGAGGGTGTAGGGAACCGTTTTGGCCCATTTCCGTAACTTCTCCCGATCCGGTGCGCTTCCCGTAATATAGTTTTCATCGATACCAAAGGCCCGCATTGCCCTCCATTTGTAATGATCACCCTCAATCCAAATTTTTGTAAGGTTTTCAAAAATATGGTCCTTGGCAATTTCAGCAGGGGGAAGGTGGCAATGATAATCGATGATAGGCATCGAAGCCGCATAGCCGTGGTAAAGCTCTTCTGCAAATTGATTGTGTAACAAAAAATTATCGGTGATGAAATTTTTCACTTTAATTGGATTGTATTATTCGCACCAAGCTTTCTTTTTGGGCTAAAGTTAGTATCGATTCGTTCTTATATTTTAAAAAGACGTTAAGATACACGATCATTTTTATTCGACATAAAGGATTCAAAGCAAAATGGAACCGCATAAACATTAAATGTAAAAATTACATTTATAAGAATATGCATAGTTATGATATGTTTACTTAAAAAACAAGAACTGAAAAGTTAGTATTTATTCTAAAGCTCAAGTCACTAATTACATTTTGTATACTTTTAAGGAAACCGGGTATTACAATTTTTTGAGAAACCCTAACAATAAATGGAAAACTGAACCAAATTTAAGTATTAAACTTACGCCAACTACTAAGATTTATTTCAATAAAAAATCCCTTGTGCAAGTGCCCCAAGGGATTTTTCAATTTGGTAAATTAATAGTGCTAGGACTTCTCCCTCAACTTTTGGACCGTGGCCTTTAAAAAGGCTTCAACCCCTAACTGGGTGCCCTTTGCATATTTATCCGAGTCACATTTTACTACACCTAATGTCATTTCCTCCCTATCATCCACATCCCAAATACGTAAAACCCCAACATCGGTACCAAGCTTGTCCACATCCGCTGCCTGGGATGCATCAAACTTTTGCTTTTCCAATACATTGGTCACTTCTACCCCATCTTTAGCTATCATCTGACCAGAACCAAATTTATTAAAGCTCATATCACTTAGCCTAAAATCGGTTTCCGCTTTCACCTGAGCATAACCTGCCATGCGGTTCAAAGACCTTTCGGCTTCACTCATGGAATTTTCAAACGCTTGAATGTAAATCACTACTTTGTTAAAGATAAAATCGTTTTTTTGGCTAGCTATCTTAGATTCCACTTGAGTTTCAAAATCACTAAGTACCGTAAAGTTGTTCTTCTGCTTTCCATTGAACGATTTTTTCGCCACTATAAACTGTTGGCTGCTTGGCCGCATGACAATATCCCCGAACACATTTCCTTTCTCCGCACCCTTACCTGCCTTTAACTCCCATCTTTTATCGCGGCTCTTGTCATACGCATTGTTGGCCCAAAGTCCTTCTATAGGTACAACCTCAAAACCATTGGCATTGAGCTCGGCCTTGTACTGTTCAAAAAGTTGATCGGTAATCTCTTGTAGGGACGCTTCGTTCAACCCTTCCAAAGCAAGTGCCAAAGAGGCCGTCGCGTCTCCCTTTAAACCTCCTCGCCACATTTTACCCCCGGCCTTTTTGTCCTGCATTTCCAATGCAGTCTGGAAATTCAACTGAAAATCTGAAATGACCACTTTTTTGGGACTTTTTCTATAATTTAAATTGGCAGCCCCCAATAACTTTATTTTAAAGTCCTGAACATTTTGTGCGCAAGTAAAATGAAAATAGCCCAATACTAAAACAAGTAGCAGGTTTAATTTAATAAGCTTCATAAAGTAAAAATTATAGTTTTTGCAAAACTATGCTTCCTACATTTTTGTTTCAATAGGGCATATGCCCTATTTTAGATTACCATTGCTACATCATATAGGTTTAAATTAGCCCATTTCTTTTGGCCTTTTCTATGGCCATCACCTTTGAATTTACCTGTAATTTCTCGTAGATGTTCTCAATATGCTTGCGCACGGTAAACGGGGAAATAAAGAGTTTTTCCGCAATGGCGGTATAGGGAATTCCTGTGGACAACTGTTCCAACACCTCCACTTCGCGGTTTGAAAGTTGGACGGACTCTTCCATATGGGCCACAGTTGGGGCCAAGGGCGAACGCAGGAGGTTCAGTGCCTTTAGCGCTATGGACGGTGTCATTATGGCACCGCCGTTCAGGGTCTGTACCATGGCGTTATGCAGTTCATGGGCCCCGGTCTCCTTTAGCAGATAGCCATCTGCGCCTGCCTGTATGGCATTGAATATATTTTCGTCATCATCAAAAACCGTAAGTATGATCACTTTTAAGTCAGGGCACCTTTGCTTGACCGCCGCCGTAGCCTCTATACCATTTTTCACGGGCATCTCCAGATCCATCAGCATAAGGTCTACCTGCGGATCTTGGTTCAGCTTGTCCATGCACTGTAGCCCGTCATTTGCTGTAAAAGAGATGGTAATATCAGGAAACAACGAGAGTTTTTCCTGTAGGCTCTTAATGAGAAAATGATTGTCGTCTATGATTGCCGTACGTATGCTCATTTGCTGTGCTTTTTTTCTTCTAGTTGAAAAACGATACGGGTACCCTGGCCGGGCTGGGATTCCAAATGAAGTTCACCGCCCAATTCCTTGGCCCTCTTGCGTATGTTATATAGCCCGTTTCCCGGTTCAACCTCGTTCTCCAAGAAACCCTTTCCATCATCCGATATTTCAAAAAGAACGGCATTTTCCTCCTTCTCTATTCTTACGAGCATTGCCTGCGCCCCGGCATGCTTCAGTGCATTGTTAAGGGCCTCCTGAAGGATCCGGAAAATATTAAGGCCCTCTAACGCCGTAAACCCGAGTGTGGACGGAACCGTGGCGGCCACTTGTATGGCGATATGCCTGCCGGGATAGGCATGCTTTGCTTTTTCCACAAAATTGGCCATACGCGCCTGTAGATCTTGTATGGTAATGTCCGATTTGTTCATAGCCCAAACCGTGTCCCTTAGCTCTTGCATGGTCTCCTTGGTAAAGGTTCCCAAGTTTGCCAAACCGGTAAGGACTTTATCATTGGTTCCTTGAACATGAAATGTTAGAGTATCTATGGTCGAAATAACGAAAGATAGTTGAGCGCCTATATTATCGTGGAGGTCACGGGAAATGGACAAGCGCTGTTCCTGTAATTTGGTATGACTTTCTATCTTCTCCATGGCCAGTTTTAATTCACCGTCCCTTTTCTGTTTTTCATTGATAAAGACCTGTTGGCGGTAGAATAAAAAACCCAAAAGCCCCACGATGAGGGCCAAGCCCAACAGACCAAAGATCCACTGACTGCGCTTTTTTAAACGCAGTTCGCTCTCCGCAATTTTGGCCCGTTGCTGCAAAATCTCATTTTCCTTTTCGGCCGTTTCGTATTTTGCGGTTATCTCTTCAACATCTCTAATTTTTTGTGTATTGTAGAGGCTATCATTCAATATATTATAGGCATTTAGGTTTTCATATGCTGCTTTGTAATCACCTAAAACTTCGTAGTTCTCCATTAATTGGCGATGATTATAAGCCTGAATATCCAAAAAATTGATCTTGCGAGCCAAGGAATTGCTCTTCTCAAAGTATTCGTTCGAGGTTAAAGCTTTATTTATCTCTTTATAATATTCCCCTAAAGCTGTGTAATTTAGCATTATTGCAAATTCATCACCTACATTTTTGCGGACCTTCAGGGCTTGCATTAAATAGGATTCTGCCCGTTGGTAGTTTCTGATCTGTAATTGATTATACCCTAAAAATTCCAGTGAATAACCAATTCCAACCGAATCATTGCGCTGTATTTGAATTCGTAAGGATTTTTCAAAACGTTCATTTGCTATTTTATAATCGCCGTTATCGCTATACACGGCACCACTTTCGTTATTGATACGAGCAATCCCCTCTAAATCATTCTCTTTTTCATAGAGTTCAAGAGCCCGATCATAAAACTCCAAAGCTCTTTTGGGTTGTTCCAGTTTTCGATAGAGCCTGGCCATATCATCGTAAAGTAGACCCAACTTTTCACTGTCCTTGGTGGGTTCCAATAATTTTAGGGCCTTAAAAAAATATATGGAAACACTATCAATGAAACCCAATTTTTGGTAGGCGCCACCTATACTTCTTAAGAAATCCCCCTTATTTATGCTATCGTTTCTGCTGTTGGCCAAGGTATAACCATAACGCGCCAAGGCTAGGGTCTCCTCATATTGGGTTAGGTAAATAGTTTGAATTTCTTTTTGCAAAAGACCTATTCTTTCCACATACGATTCTTTCTCTTGTACCGATTTAATAATACTATCTGCAATGGACATTCCTTTTTGTGAAAAAACCAATGACGAGAATAAGAACAGAAAAATCACCGACAGAATTTTTCGAGACTCCAAAATATGATTTTAAAAATGATTATGGTACCAATATAGGTTAAAGCAATCTGTCACCAATAAGGCAAATTCTAAAGTTTTAACTTGATTCGGATAACCCTCTTAATTGCAGTTAAATGAAGCTTACCTAAAAAAACCGGCACCAATAGATTGGATTTCATTTTTTTCTTAAATCACCTCTAAAAAGTCCCCACTGAGCGTTGAGTAAATGGTTGGAACAGACTTCTCTCCCAAAAACTGTTGGATACAAAAAGTTCCATCTTTGTAGATAGGGTCGTTTCCATTTTTAATCCTCCTTACATCCCAAGCTCAGTAAAGCATTAGGGTTTCCGTTTATTTCGTTTATTTTGAGGTAGTCGAAAACTTAGGAACAGGCATCTCGCCCAGAAACTTTTGGGCACAAAAAAACCTTGCCATTTTCGACAAGGTTTTTCTCTTTTTTGCTCCTCCTCTTGGGCTCGAACCAAGGACCCTCTGATTAACAGTCAGCAAGAATTAGCTTTCATATAGTTTCATGTATTTTCTTATTAATTGATTTTAAGCATATTATAAATTTTTATTTTGTATCTATTTTCATATAATGTACTTTTAAAAAGCAAAATGTTGTACCTATGTTGTACCCGATCTAAACAAAGGCCATGATTAACGTCAAAACAATTCTACGAAAAAAGAAGCTTTCAAATGGTAAATATCCCATCTGTTTGAGAGTAACCAAGGACAGAAAATCAAAATATTTCAAGACCTTATTTGATGCTACCGAAGCGGAGTGGGATAGCAATGCCGGAAAATTTAATAAGCGTAACGAAAATTTCATACAAAACAACAGGCTGTTGCATAAATTCCAAGACCGGGCATTGAAGGTTGTAGGAGAATTGCAAATTGAGAAAGAAGATTTCGGTTTGGAAGAATTTGAAAAAAGATATCGCATTGAAACCAATCCAATAAAAACAAATGTCTTCGCTTTTTGGGAAGAAATAATTTGTGAAATGATAGAAGCCGGAAGAACGGGAAATGCAAGAGCAAATAGAGACACATACAACTCCCTAAAAATGTTCAACCGTTCAACCAACCTGACCTTTAAACAAATAACTCCTACATATTTGAATAAGTACGAAGTCTTTCTCAGGTCTAGAGGCGGGACCGATGGCGGTATTGGTGTTCGAATGAGGGCTATTAGGGCTTTATACAACTTTGGCATTAGCCGAAATATTGTAAAATCCGATTTCTATCCTTTCAAAGCATACAAGCTTTCTAGGTTAAAAGGAAAAGGAGCCAAAAGGGCTTTAAACTTTGATGAGGTACAGCGCATCGTGAAAATGGATATTTCAAATTATCCTACATTAAGAAATACCCGTAACTATTTTGTTTTTAGTTTCTATACACGTGGTATGAACTTTACTGACATGATGAAATTGGAATGGAATGACATCAAAGGGGACAGGATTTTTTACACACGTTCCAAAACCAAGGGCAATTTCATTTTAAAAGTGCTTCCTCCGGTACAAGAAATACTAAACTATTATAAAGAAAACTCAATAGGCACAAAATATGTCTTCCCATTGCTACTGAATGAGAATATGACCCCCATCCAAATAGAAAACAGGAAATCAAAAACCCTGAAGAAATTCAATAAGGATTTAAAGGAAATCGCCCGACTCTGTAAAATCGATAAAAATATAAGTAGTTATGTAGCCAGGCACAGTTTCGCAAACTGCTTAAAACAAAAAGGGGTTGCTACGGATGTCATAAGCGAGTCCATGGGACATCAAAATTTGGCAATAACCCAAGCATATTTAAAAGAATTGGATAGTTCTGTTTTGGATGAGGCTAGCGAATTGCTACTGGTATAAATTGTTTTTGCTTAAAGACCTACCTTAAACAAATCGAGATAATCCTTAAAAATACAGAGCCTGTACCTCATTAACCCAGTAATTTCATATAGTACTTCTAGTTCTCCAATGGATTTTATAAGCTGGTAGGCAGATATAATGGATTTTTCGTCTACAGAAATCAATTCTCAATTGATTAAAGCTAAGTTCTTATTAACATATTGTAGAGGACCTGTTTGTACTCGAACCATGAGGTGTTCGAGGTTCGGGCGATGGCGGCAAATATTGCCATACGCGCTCGGTGAAATGTTTTATCTTTTCGAGCACCAGAAACTAGTTCAGGTAGTTCTGCAGGTATTTGGTCGCCACCCCGTTGAACCCTTAGATGAACTTCCTAAGCCTTTATTTCAGTGCATTGACGTTCTGTACATGTTTGAAAATAGCAGACTGAAAGACGACCTTGTTCGGGCGAGGGTCGTCCGATAGGTCAGACTTGGATTTTGGGGGTTTTCCAACTACCACTAGGATTGCGCAAAAACAGAACAGATTTACCTAACCTTTATTTCCTTACTGACCAATTATTTTAGAACTTCACTTTTTGAATTTAGCAGCAAGATTCTAAATGCCATGACATCAACTGAAGCCAAACTAAAGGAACGCGTAAAAGAGCTCACCTGTCTCTACGAGGTCACCTCGATTATCGTCAATTCTGACTACGACGAGCTTGAAAGCTCGTTGGAGGCCATATTATACTGTATCAAACGTGGTTGGCAGTTTGATGATGACGCGGAAGCTTACTTGTATACAAGCGGCTATAAAGTACAGACTGAGTATTATGATTTGGACAGGGTCACCCTGACTTCCGATATCAAGATTTTCAACAAAGTCGATGGCCAAATTACTGTGGGCTATCCTTCAAATAAATATAAGAAGGATGATTTTCTGGGTGAAGAACAAACGCTACTCGACAATATCAGCTTAGCCATTGGAAATCTTTTGGAGCGCAAACAGATTAGGGATAGCGAGGCGGCTACCCGCCGACAGATGGAACGTGCGGACCGTTTACATATCTTGGGGGAAATCACCGCTGGAATTGCCCATGAACTCAATACACCATTGGCAAATATTCTAGGCTTTGCAGAACTATTGAAGGAAAAGGTCAGGAACGAGGAAAACGTGCGTGACCTGCAAAAAATCATGGACAATGCCATCTTCAGTCGTGAAATTGTCAAAAAACTCATGTTCTTCGCTTGTGAAATGCCCCAAGAGATGGGGGTTGTAGAATTGATTCCAACTGTCGAGAACGTGCTGAAACTACTCAAACCACAGCTCAGGGCAAAAAACATCAAGCTTGAAAAGTCCTTCACCGATGAAAGCCTCAAACTAAGGGCCGATACCGTGCAGTTGACCCAAGTACTGTTCAACCTGATCATGAACGCTGCTTATTACTCTCCCCAAGAGGGGAGCATCCGTATCGAAATTGCCGAAAAAGGAAAGAACATCAGGGTACGGATAGCCGATCAGGGAAAGGGCATCGACCCCGAAATTGCCGAAAAGGTCTTTCAACCCTTTTTTACGACCAAACCGACAGGCGATGGTTCCGGATTGGGCCTCAGCGTGGTCCACGGAATCATCAGCAGCCATAGAGGCACGATCTCCCATGCGCCAAATACCCCAAAAGGAACCGTTTTTACCATCGATTTTCCTAAATTGTGACCATGGCACTGCGTAAGGAGAACATCTTGATCGTCGATGACGACATCGACATCCTCGAACTGTTGCAACGGCACCTTCGTTCGATGGATTACCATACCTACAAGGCCGTATCGGTCAAGGAGGCGCTCTTTATCCTTAAGGATACCTTTATCGACCTGTTGATTACGGACATACAGATGCCAGAGGTCGACGGGCTCCAATTGCTAAAGTTTACCAACGAGCACTATCCTGAGATGCCCAAACTCGTGGTAACGGGTTATCCCTCCGTTGACGGTGCATTGGAGACGTTCAAGTCGGGTGCCATCGATTACCTGACCAAACCCTTTACCAAGGCAGAATTGGCGCAAGCCGTCGAAAAGGCATTCATACACGGCCAAAAAAGAAAACCGAACAAAACTGTCGAAACCAAACCCACCACCACCAACTATGGGGAAATGGTCGGGGCATCCGAAGGGTTTCAGAAGGTCACCAACATCATCGACAGGGTCAAGGATAATAAAGCTACGGTACTCATCAAAGGGGAAAGCGGTACGGGAAAGGAACTTGTGGCACGGGCCATCCACTATTCGGGAAAGTTCTCGCGAGCACCGTTCATTGCCGTCAACTGCGGGGCCATACCCGAAAACCTACAAGAGGCCGAACTTTTCGGTTACACCAAAGGTGCCTTTACCGGGGCCAATGAAAACCGCAACGGGTTCTTCCAGGCCGCACAGGGCGGCACGCTCTTCTTCGATGAGATTGGAACGGCTTCCTTGGCCGTGCAGACCAAATTGCTGCGTGCCCTTCAGGAAAAAGAGATTACCAAGGTGGGTTCGCAAAAAGGTGAAAGAGTGGATATCCGCATCATCGCCGCCACGAACGCCGATCTAAAGGAGGACATCAAGGGCAAAAATTTTCGGGAGGACCTGTACTACCGTCTAACAGTGGTCGAGATCGAAGTGCCCCCACTTCGTGAGCGCAAAACGGACATTCCCCTCTTGGTTGAAAAGTTCCTCAGAAAATATGGCGTAGAATACAAGGATAGGCTGTTGCGGATGTCACCCGGGGCATTGGAAGTGCTGCAACGCTACCACTGGCCGGGCAACATCAGGGAACTGGAGAACATAGTCCAGCGAGCCGTCATCATGTCAGATGGCCTCATCGATGTCAATGACCTTCCCGATTTCCTCAAATATCAGATCGAGTTCCCCGAAAAGGACTTTGTTCCGCTCAGGGAGATGGAAAAGGAATACGTCAAACGTGTTTTGCTGCATACCCAGGGCAACAAGACCAAGGCCGCCGAAATCCTCCAGATAGACCGAAAGACCCTACGCGACAAGCTCGACTGAAACCGGTCGGTTTCTCCCTATCTGGGGTGTTTTTCCCCAGTATTTAAAATTGTTTCATTAAAACTTTAATAAATAATCATTTGAAAATCAGATGATTATATTTTTTAGCACACTTTGGCATTTAGTGGGCATGCCTTTTGCCCTTTATGGCATGAATAAAAAATACAACATGATAATGTTCATCCCATCACTAATCCATACCAAAAAGATATCCCATAATGCAGGGGCAAAAAACTTGGACAGGAGCAAAAAATGGGACTGTTCAAAAAAAGAGGAGCCATGAAGTACGGTAACCTGATATTCGGCAAGGACAATTTTGTAATGGTCAAATACTATCTAGAGACCAACGAGACCATTGAGGACTACACACACCAGGACACACTGAAGGCTTTGAAGAAGAACATGCTCAGGTGCCAATTGGTTGAAACGGACGAGATTCCGCCCGACGTAGTACAAATCTACTCTACCGTCACTGTACGGTCCAAATCTGGCTGGGAGGAAACCTTTGACCTGGTCCCACCTTATGAACAGAACATCAAAAATGACAAGATTTCGGTCATCAGCTCCTTGGGTGCCAAGATCGTTGGGCTTTCGGCAGGCGACACCTTGCAATATGGCCTTCCGGGGAATATAGTCAGACTGAGGATTGAAAAAGTGGCCCAGAGTAAAAAACGCGTAAAACTGAACACACCCAAAGAGACCTTTGAAAAGATATTATCGAATCGAAAAAAGAATTTATTAACCCTAAATACATAGTTATGATCAAATATGCAATTGCCCTTTTGTTCTCTGTTAGCGTACTGAACGCACAGAGCAGTGTTGACCGAATGACCACGGAGGTCAAGGTCGGAGATGTCTTCGAGATCGGAAAGCCCGAATCGAACAAGTACAAGCACATCGATTTTCCCAGGGCGAACTTCATCATCAAACGTGGAGGTATCGCCAACTACAAGCGTGTAGAGGGGGAAGAAGTGGTGGTCACTTCCGTAAGGGAGAAGAAGGACGGAACCACACAGATCAAGATCAAGCGCAACGATGGCGGCCGCTTCTTTGGAAGCCACACCGTGGTCGCGGCGGACTTCCACGATGCAATGGCATCTGGGGAACTGCAGGCTAAATAACAGTTTGATTGGTTGGTTAATGTAATCCGCCCGGAATCCGAAAGAATCATTTTTCATAATGTTGGAGACCGGGTGGATATACTATCCAAGCCAGGGTTCGAACAGTTAAGGATTTTAAAAGAACGGAAACTGCCCTGTCACAAAAATCGCAGGGTGAAGAATAAAGATCTCCATAGGGATAAAGTATAAAAATCAAAATAACAAATCTCGATCATCGAGTAAAACTGGAAACCATGTTCACTAGACTCACAACATCGCAACGCATACAGATCGGTTTGATTTTGGCCATGGCTTTTCTATTGGTCCTTGGATCCAATAGACTGGACCAAAGACACTTTTCAACGATACAGACCACAGTGAATTCCGTCTATAAAGACCGGGTCCTCGTACAGGATTTTATTTACCAACTCAATAACATCTTCCACCGAAAGGAACTGCAGTTGGTACAGCAAAAAGAACTTATGGGCAATTCCTCGATAAACAAAAGGGTCGATGGGCTCTTGGTCGACTTTGGTGCGACCGAGCTCACCACCAAGGAATCCCAGCTACTGGACGAACTGAACCGACAGTTCGAAAGCCTCAAGGGACTTGAAAACCGGTTACGGGATGCCCCAGAGGTGTCAGTGGCCGATTACAGGCTCCAATTGGCAAACCGACTCAATGCTATGGGTTCCACCTTGGACGGCCTTGCCCAGATCCAACTTAACGAAAGTGGACATTTAACAAGCGTATCCAATAAATCCTTGGGTATGAACATCCTTTTATCCAAGCTTGAAGTGGCCTTTTTGATAGTAATCGGTCTCGCAATGTTGGCACTCATTTTTTATCCAGCTTCCAAAGTTCAAACCGTTACGGAGAACAGTTAACCAATTTGGAAATAAATAAGGACAGTGATGAAGAATTATAAAAGAAGTATCTGCTCTACCTGTAAGCACGCACCCTATTGTTCTCTTACAACCGACATGGGCAATATCAGTTCGTGCAGCGAGTATAGGCACTATTTGGACGACAATACGCAACCAGAGTACATGGTATCCGAAGAAATGATGGGTGAAACGGTGCCCAGGATACCCAATAAAGAACCGATTTTAAGCTAAAACATAATGACAACATTGACTAAAACACAAAGAACACCTCGTAAGCAGGGCATGCTGGACAATGTCATGCGCCAGTTCGACCATGCAGCGGATATCATCCAATTGAATGGGAACATCAGAAAAATATTGGAGGTCACCAACAATGAGTTTGTGGTGCACTTTCCCGTGCGTATGGACAATGGCGAGGTAGAGATTTTCACGGGCTACAGGGTACAGCACAACAATGCCCTAGGACCCTACAAGGGCGGACTTCGCTATCATCCCACGGTAGATATCGATGCGGCCAGGGCACTGGCCATGTGGATGACCTGGAAGACCTCTCTGGCCGGACTGCCCTATGGCGGTGCCAAGGGGGGCATTCAACTGGACCCCACCAAGTATTCCCAAGAGGAACTGCAGCGCATCACAAGAAGGTTCACCTATGCCCTTGGGGACAATATCGGCCCGGAGCTGGACATTCCCGCCCCGGATGTGAACACCAACCCACAGACCATGGCGTGGATATTGGACACCTATATGAGTACCAAGCCCCCTGCGGAAAGATCCACCAACATGCACGTCGTGACCGGTAAGCCCATCGGTGCCGGAGGTTCGGAAGGCAGGGACAGGGCCACGGGATACGGTGTGTTCCTTACCATAAAGTTCTGGGCGGAACAGAAGAAGATCGACCTAAGGGATAAGAAGTTTATCGTACAGGGTTTTGGCAACGTAGGGTATTGGGCCGCCCACTTTCTGGAAAAAGAGGGTGCCACTATGACCGCAGTACAAGATGCCTATGGTAGTATTGCCAATGACGAGGGCATTTCCGTTGAAAAGCTTTTGGAGTATACCAAGGCGAATAAAGGTAGTATTCAGGGTTATGCAAGTGCATATTCCGTAGAGAATTCCGAATTCTTTGGTCTTGATTGTGATATCTGTGTGCCAGCTGCCCTGGGGAACCAAATCACTGGAAAGAACGCCAAAAAGATAAAGGCATATCTAATTGCAGAAGGAGCCAATGGTCCGACGGATGTTGGGGCCGAGACCATCCTTTTAAAAAAGGGCATTGAAATCATTCCCGATATTCTATGCAATTCGGGTGGGGTCATAGGTAGTTACTTCGAATGGTTGCAGAATAAGAATGGTGAGATTTGGCAGTTGGACGAGGTCATGGCCAAACTGGAGAAAAAAATGCGTGAATCATTCACCAGAGTGTTCGAAACCTCCAAAGAAAGAAATATTGACATGCGCACAGCCGCATTTATCATCGCTATCGAACGCCTGGAAGAAGCCTATGTGCAACGGGGAATTTTTCCCTGAAACAAGGGCTGCATATTTGATGGCTCCCGCCAGTTTGGCGGGAGCTTTAAACCACTAAAGAACAGAAAACATGAAATATGGAAGTTTGGTCATTGAAAAAAAGGAATATGTGCTTTTAAAGCGATTGATGAACCTTTCTGGTTTTTACAAGGACGACACCCTGCGAAAGTCCGTCATAAAACTTTACGGGGAACTGGAGACGGCACACGTCCAGGATGAATCGGAAATGCCAAGTGACGTGGTACGGCTCAACTCAGAGGTGACGGTACGGTCCAAGGCGGGCTGGTTCAAGACCTTTCAATTGGTCATGCCCAAGGAGAGCGATTTAAAAGATGACAGGATATCCATCACCACTCCAATGGGTTCCGCTGTGATCGGTTATGCCGAAGGCGACTCCCTGTTATGGGATTTTCCTTCAGGTGAGCAACAACTGACTATTGAGAAAGTGGTACAAAAGAACGAATTCATTAATACAAACATGATACTATGAATACTGTAAAACCATTTTATACACATGAATCCGACAGTAACATCATGATAAAAAAAGACAGGCAAGAAGTTACCGACTGGACTGACGACCTGGAATATATCAACGAGGAACTCGAATACCTTCTGGATATCGAAGACCGGATGCTGAACAATGCACAACTTTATAAGCAATTACATGATATAAGACGTGAAAATCAATTAAGATTAGGCATACTTTACAGATATGAAGGTACAATGCGAAATGCCGATGAGTGCGATACTTTGGCGTGTGATGCTTTTTATCTCCACAAACACGAAAAAAACCGCAACGACTATTTGGCCCTTGTGAAGAAATATAGAAAAATAAAATTGAATGTCCTATCAAAAATTCTGTCGAACTCAAGGCGATAAGCTGCTTAAAATCAATTTCATATTGAGGATAACCTTCGTGCCAGCAGACCAATTTAAAGGAATTTATGGACACCATTCCATGTATGGAGAGGCTTAATTTCAAATATATCAAAGCAGTACGTAGGGGACCGGAAAGTTTCGAAAAAGCCTGTTTCTCGGTATGAAACTAGGTAGAGGAGAAACTTGAGGAATAGTAGAACTTAGTAATTCGGTCAAGATGATGAGGAAAAAGAAATTGAACAGAATGTCCATGCTGCTGAGACGTCAAAAACAGAATTCCCAAACGAGACCGAATTACAATAGAATATATGATTTCTCAGATGTAATGGTCTATAGTGCGAACAGAGCATTCGAAAGGGTCAAAAAATGGATAATTCAATATGCCGTGTAAATCTTAGGGGCATTGATTGCCCTAACGGTATTTGCCCTGATAATGATGTTTTGGTGGATGGTTTGAATATTGAACTCTTCTCGAGTTCATTTAAAGGTTTCTTCACCTATTTTCCATAGACCATATCACATACTGCAAATAAATCACAGGAAGTTTCTGTACTTACGACCAGAATCCTTCATGCCTTTGTGTAAATAAGTTTTTGGACAAAAAATCAGGTTCCCATTCTTTGAGCAACGACCTGTAAAACTGTTTTATATAAATGGGTTCTACCCTTATTTTAATGGAAACATTTTACGTTTGGTGCAGGATATAAAGATGTAGGACATAAGACCAATGAACATTTGAGACCCTACGGAACCGAGTAAATCGGCTTTAAAATTGTCTTATGTCCTACCTCCTATCGTCATATATTTTTTCCTCTAGGAGTTGAAGATGGGTTCTACCATTAAATTCGTGGTAGAGCCTATAAATGAGAAGTATTAAAAGTTAAAAAGATATTTTTATCCTTTAATACTGATATTTATCATGTTTTTGGACATGGGTGGCTTATAAATTTGTTCCCATGAAAAAAGTGGTAATTCTTTTCGTCGCGATGACCATGTTGGTCAAGCCTCTATGGCCAGTGGCGGAATACATCATGAATTATAACTACATAGTGAACGTACTCTGTGAGAATAAAGAAAGGCCGGAACTGAAATGTGATGGCAAATGTTATTTGGCAAAACAGTTCGCCAAAGAGTCCAAAGAGAACGAAAAGAATCCATTTGGGGAAAAGAGTCCAACATTAGATATACTGCATGCGGTTTTCTTTAAGAAAATCTCCAACATTTTTTTGGAATTGGAAAGCCTTCAAAATACTCAGCACAATTTCTCCAACGCACTAATATTTATTTCTTCACTTCATGTTCCTGACATTTCGGAACCGCCTGAATTGGTTTGACGCTTGTAATCATGGATGCCACTCTTATCTGCAACCGTATGGTGGGATTGGACACAAAGCATCCTTCTTTTAAGTCAACGTTAAATCAATTCCTATGAATAGTTTTAGTATTTGGTCTTTCAACCATGTGTTAAAGGGCCCGAAAATTAGTAAGATGACCTTAGTGCTATGCTACTATTTGACCTGTTGGATTTCAACGGGACAAGAAATTCCAGTGGCAATAGACCAAGATTCCATTTTGCCCATTAACCTAAGCGAAGTAATCGTAATTGCCTCGAACATTACACGTCTTGACCATCAAACACATCAAAAACCACTTTCCACGCTTGATGAATATTTGGAGTCCTCTAAGAAAGTGGCTATGGTCAAGCGAGGGGCTTATGCCTGGGAGCCTATCATCAACGACATGACTTCGGAGCGATTGGCGATTACCATCGATGGCATGCGCATTTTTGGTGCCTGCACAGACCGTATGGATCCTATTACTTCTTATGTAGATGTTTCAAACCTCTCCAATGTGCATATTACAAGCGGTCAAAAAGGAGCTGAAATAGGGAATACCATCGGGGGGGCATTGGACATGCGATTGGAAAAGAGCGGCTTTTTGTCACTTGATTGGACGGGGTCGGTAGAAACGGGTTTCGAGAGCAACAATAATGCACAAATTGTCGGGGGTGAATTGAACTATGCCAACGAGAATTTTTATTTGGATACGGATGTTATCTACAGGCATGCGGATAACTATATTGCAGGAGGGAGAGAAGAGGTACCCTTTTCACAATTCACCAAATATAACCTTTCCATCAATTCAGGCATAAAGGTGGCAGAAGGCGAAAAGTTACTGGTCAGTTTCATCTTTGATGAAGCCCGGGATGTTGGGTATCCTGCTTTGCCTATGGACGTATCATTGGCCAGGGCTTTTATTGGTTCCGTAAGTTGGGTTCAGGAAGATTTTTTTGGAAATCTTAACGATTGGGAAACCAAGGTCTACGCTAACTCCATTACCCATATCATGGACGATAGCCAACGCCCCGATGTGCCCATACGAATGGATATGCCCGGATGGAGCGATACCTATGGTTATTTTTCACAGGCAAAGCTGCATAGCGGAACACACAGTTTGATGTTTAAAGTGGATGGTTTTTACAACCGTTCTTTGGCTGAAATGACCATGTATCCCAACAATCCAAGTGAAGCCTCAATGTTCATGTTAACCTGGCCAGATGTACGCACACTGAACACGGGCATGTATGCTAGGGACATCATGAGCATTGAAAAAAGTACTTTGACACTTTCGGCGCGATTGGCCGTTCAAGGTTTTAATATCGCCGATGAATTCGGATTGAACAGTTTGCGCATTTTCTACCCGGAAATGGACCGAGGACAAACACGGTTTCTAAAAAGCTTTTCGGCACGGCATCAAAAAAATCTAGGAAAGTTGGAGCTTACTAACAGTCTTTCCTATGGTAACAGGGCGCCATCGGTCTCAGAAGGTTTTGGCTTCTACTTATTCAACAGTTTTGACAACCATGATTATATAGGTGACCCAAACCTAGAAAATGAGAGTGCCGTAGAGGCAACCACAAAGGTGTTATTTCCTTTCGAAAAACTTACTATTGGGATGGAGGGAAACTTCTTTCATACCAGAAACTTCATCATTGGTGAAATCGAACCAAGTCTCAGCACCATGACCATTGGTGCCGAAGGGGTGAAAATCTACAAAAATTTGAAGTACGCCAATCTGTACAACATTGCAGTGGACGGCACCTACGAAATCACCAAAGAGCTGCAATGGAATGGTCTGGTATCCTACCACCGTGGGGTCGATAAGAGCGGAAGAAACCTACCGTTCATTAGTCCTTTGACCTATAACACTGGCCTGCAATACACCAGCCCCAAATTTTCCATGTCACTAACCCTTAGGGGGTCTGCGGATCAAGTGAACTTCAATCCTGAATTTGGGGAAGACCGTACGGATGCGTTCAACGTGGTATCCCTTTCCCTAGGAAAAACCTTCAAGGTCAACAATGACAATGTATACCTAAAAGCCGGGGTAGATAATGTCTTTGACACGTTCTATTCTACCTATACGGATTGGAACAACATCCCAAGGATGGGCCGCAATATGTATATGACCCTATCCTATGATATCAATTAATGAAATTTTAAATAAATCGATTTCCAACAATAAAAAAAATATAATCATGAAAACTATAAAGTCAATTTTTACGTCTCTTCTTTTGATTTCAACACTTATTTCGTGTACCGAGGATAACGATGAGCCCATGGTTGAAACTAACCCACTCGAGTCCTACAATTTACTAACAGCCATTGATGCCAACGGCCATACCCTTGAAGTATACTCGGAACAAAACCAATACACCATAGGTTACAACGAACTTTACTTTAGGATTAAGGATAACGTCGAGGGTAGTTACATTGAAAATGCCAACCTATCCATGACCCCTATAATGAATATGGAGATGATGTCGCACTCATGTCCAAAATCGGCTATCACGAAAACAGAAGATTCTTCGGTATATAAAGGATATAGCATCTTTCAAATGCCAGGAAACGCTACCGAATATTGGGACTTGAACCTTGAATATACTATCGCTGGACAAACATACAACCTCTCGGAACGCATTGAGGTAATAGCTCCCGCCGATGGCAAAAAACGGGTCAATGTTTTCACAGGCACGGACGAAACCCGATACGTCTTGGCCATGATGCCCATGACTCCAGATGTTATGGTCAATGACTTCTCTGCCTTGCTTTTTAAGATGGAGACTATGATGAATTTTCCGGCAGTTGAAGAATACACCATTGAAATTGATCCTCGAATGCCAGGTATGGGCAACCATAGTTCGCCCAGCAATGAAGATTTAACCTTTGACACTGCTGCCAAAATGTACAAAGGAAAACTATCATTGACCATGACCGGGTATTGGAAAATCAACCTTAAAGTGAAAAATGCTTTGGGGGAAGTCTTAAAAGGTGAGGATGTTACAGAAGAAAACGAAGCTAGCTCACTTTATTTTGAGTTGGAGTTCTAAAAGATATACTAATCATTTGTTCACCGGGTGGAATAAATCAATTGCTTTGAATCCGCCCGGTTTGAATCTGTAAAGAGATACTGTACTTAGTACATAAATTGGAAATCAGATTTTCAGTAATAACAATGCCAATAGTTGATTTTCGCTCTCATAAAAATGGCCTCCGCTATGGTTAAATTCCAAGAAAACTTTTTCCTGATTTTATATCCGAAACCAAATCCTGTACAGTAGTTTTTTCTAGGTTTTCAACAAATCTAGTCTTGGTATCCCCTACCAAATGATGAACGGCACAAGGATGTTGGTGATCGCAAGCATGCAAACCCAACATACAGGATGTTAACCGGTTGTCCCCGTCAATAACATTGACGATTTGCAATAAGGACACTCCCCTATTTTCATCGGTCAAATAAAAACCCCCATTGGGACCCCTAACCGAGGATATTAAATTATGTCTGGTCAATTCCTGCATCAATTTGGACAAATAGGCCTGGGGTATTTGTGTTTCCCTGCTAATATCCTTCGCTAAAATTTTGTTTTCAATTGAAGAATTCACGGCCACGTATAGAACGGCATTTATGGCATATTTAGAAGAGTTGGAAAGCATATTTTCTCTGTTTTTTTCAAATATAAAGATTTAAAGACTTTTTTATCCTTTTTATGATTAAAATCATGTTTTCGGGGAAGTAGCTCCCTTAATTTTGAACTATAATATTATCGATGTGTCCTTAAAACGATACTTAAAAACGGAAAATTAGCAAAAGGAACTACGGAGATGACAACCTTAAATAAATGAACTATGAACACAAAGACTTTTTCAATCGGATTGGTATTTTCCCTTCTTCTTTTTGCCTGTGGAGGCAAGGAAGAAAAGAAAGAAGGTTTTAGCGTAGATCGTAAAAAAACCACTGAGAAAACCGTGGAATCTACGGAGCCCGCAAGCGAGGTTCCTGCCTCGCAACGAATTACCCTTGACAATAAAGGAGTTGGTCCTATCAAGGACCTTCCTTTAGACCCAAATATAGACCAGGCCATGGTAGATCGAGGAGCGGCTCTTTTCAAGACCAATTGCAATGCCTGCCATAAGGTGGACAAACGCTTCATTGGACCTTCGCCAAAAGGAATCATGGAACGTAGAAGCCCAGAATGGATTATGAACATGATTTTAGATCCACAGTTGATGGTCGAAGAAGATCGATGTGCAAAAGATCTTCTGGTAGAATTCAATGGTGCTGCCATGGCAAACCAAAATATGACAGAGGACCAGGCCAGGGATATTTTGGAATTTTTCAGAACATTGAATTAATGAACCAGGATCACGTTACAATTACTTTCACTTTATATACTATGAGACAACTTTAAATACTATAACCAATGAAAACATCCAATTTAAAATCAATGTTGGGTCCCTTTTTAATCGGCCTCCTTTTGTTAGGCTGCAATGAGGCACCTAAGGAAACGAACTCAGGGGACCCCAGTGGTTCAATAGCAACCAGTAAAGAGCAAGGACAGGCATTTATTGAAAACGATGAATCTACCCCAACAGTTCTGAGTATCGCCATCAATTCTCCGGACCATACCACCTTGGTTGCAGCGGTACAGGCGGCGGATTTGGAGAATGCTTTGGTCAATGCGGGTCCCTTAATGGTGTTTGCGCCTACGAATGAAGCTTTCGATGCCCTTCCGGCAGGTACCGTTGAAAACCTATTGAAACCAGAAAACAAGGATGCGCTTGCCAATATTCTGAAACACCATGTTACCCCTGGGAAATATGATAAAGCATTTTTGAAAAATTTCAAGAAACTTGGTCAAGCGAACGACCAAAATACTACGGTCGAGGTCAAAGGTGACGATGTGTATGTTGGTGGAGCCAAAATATTGGCCAGCGTACCCGCAGGGAATGGTATTGTACACGTAGTGGATAAGGTAATACTACCCCCCAATCAATAATATTTACAAATAACCCTTTATAATAACTACAAATGAAAAAGTATAATTTTATTTTAACCATTCTGGCCGCTACCGCATTGATTAGTAGCTGTGGCAACCAAGGGAACAATAACTCGACCGGTGCCTTGGCCTCAAGTGCCGCTGAAAAAGCCTACGTGGCTCCTGGCGAACATGACGAGTTTTATGCCTTCATGTCGGGCGGATATAGTGGAAATATTACTGTATATGGCCTTCCATCTGGCCGGCTATTTAAAGAGATACCTGTATTCTCTCAGTTCCCCACCTCAGGTTATGGGTATTCTGAAGAGACCAAGCCAATGCTCAATACTTCCTTCGGTTTTGTACCTTGGGACGATGCGCATCACCCTGATATTTCCCAAACCAATGGGGAGCTGGACGGAAGATGGATTTTTATTAACGGTAACAATACGCCAAGAATCGCCAGGGTAAGTCTTTCAACTTTCGAGACTGAGGAAATCATAGAACTACCAAACAGCGCTGGTAACCATAGTTCTTCCTTCATAACCGAAAACACCGAGTATGTTGTTGCAGGCACCCGTTTTTCTGTACCCATTCCCCAAAGGGATATGCCCATAAATGAATACAAAGGAAATTTCAAAGGGTCACTTTCGTTCATTAGCATAGCACCTGAAACTGGGAGGTTGAATCTGGATTTTCAAATGATAATGCCAGGTTTTAATTATGATCTCTCGCACCCTGGTAGGGGCAAATCACACGGATGGTTCTTTTTTACAACCTATAACACCGAGGAAGCCAATACACTCCAGGAAGTGAATGCTTCCCAAAACGATAAGGACTTCATCGCTGCGGTAAATTGGAAAATGGTGGCGGATTATGTAAAAAATGGAGGAGGAACCAAAATGGCGACAGAATATGCCCATAACGTATACGATGAACATACCCATACTGCAACTTCCACAATGAAAAAAGAGGTAATTACGGTAGACCCCACAGAGGTTCCTGGTGCGGTTTTCTTTCTACCCACTCCAAAGTCACCTCATGGTTGCGATGTTGACCCTTCCGGCCAATATATAATTGGTAACGGAAAATTGTCCGCAGACCTTACAATTCATTCCTTTGACAAGATGATTGCTGCCATTGAGGGTGAAAAATTCGATGGTGAAGCTTATGGGATACCGATTTTAAGATTTGAGGATGTGCTGGCTGGAACTGTAAAAAGTGGTGGTCTTGGACCTCTTCATACTGAATTTGACGACAAGGGAAATGCCTATACCACTTTCTTTATTTCATCCGAAGTAGTTAAATGGAAATTAGGCACATGGGAAGTCTTGGATAGGCAGCCTACATTCTATTCAGTTGGTCATTTAATGATTCCTGGCGGAAACTCAAGAAAGCCTTTTGGCAAATACGTAGTGGCTATGAACAAAATTACAAAGGACAGATACTTGCCTACAGGTCCGGAAATGGAGCATTCCGCACAAATTTATGATATATCCGGTGATAAGATGGAGCTCATATATGATTTTCCAACCCATGGGGAGCCGCACTATGCCGCAGGCTGTCCTGCAGATTTATTGGCACCTAAGTCCAAGAAAATCTATAGGTTGGATGACAACAAGCATCCGTATGCGGTGACCAGTCCGGATCAGGCAAAAGTGGTTCGCGAGGGAAATGAGGTACATGTGTATATGTCTACCATAAGAAGCCATTTTACCCCAGATAATATAGAGGGAATAAAAGTGGGTGACAAGGTATACTTCCATATTACCAACCACGAACAGGACTTCGATGTACCCCATGGCTTTGCAATGATAGGGCAAAATACATCGGAACTATTAATCATGCCAGGACAGACAAAAACATCTGTTTGGGAACCAAAAAAGGTGGGGGTCTGGCCGTTCTATTGTACGGACTTTTGTTCAGCGCTACACCAAGAAATGCAAGGTTATGTGAGGGTCTCTCCGGCAGATTCAAATGTTCCCTTAACTTATTCCTTAGGAGAATAGTCTATAAAATTTAGTTGGTTGATTGATATAGCGGACGTGAGTATTCCCGTACCCGTCCGCTATTCTTTATGCCAATTTTAAGGCACTGTTTTAACCAAAAAATTAAGTACGATGAAAAAAGCAAGCATACTGATGATTATTGGACCATTGTTCCTATTGGGCCTTTATTTTTTCCCCTTATGGAACATAATGTTGGGTGCCCCCCAATATCCAGAGCCTTTGGGTATGGACATCTATATTGACGGAATTAAAGGAACAAATGAATTTGACATTCAGAACATAGACGGTCTCAATCATTACATAGGCATGCGCAAACTTCCAAAACCAGAGGAAATGTGGGAGTTTAGTACGTTCCCCATTGTGATCGGGGTCATGGTAGCCTTAGGGGTACTCATTGGAGTTTTTGGTTTTTTCAATATACTTACCCACAAATGGTTTATAGGCTGGTTCCTGTTCATGAGCATTTTAGGTGTTCTGGGAATGTACGACTTTAACGCCTGGATGATAGATTATGGTACGAACCTAGACCCAAACGCCATCATGAAATTGGCCAATCCTGATGGTACACCCATGAGCTATAAACCGCCTCTTTTTGGCCACGCCAAAATGCTCAACTTCGATGTCACCTCTCTGCCAGCAACAGGGGCTTGGATGATGTTTATTGGTATGACACTCACTCTGGTGGCGTTTTACCTAGGCTGGAAGAAGGAACCAAAAAACAAAGAAAGCGAAATTAAAAACTATGCTACCACATGAAAAAGAACATTATAACCCTACTTACTTTGACATATCTAATCTGGGGATGCTCTGGTACTCCCAAAGTATTGGAATATGGAACCGAAGGTTGTCATTATTGTAAAATGACCATAGTGGACAAACAACATGCCGCCCAGTATGTGACCAAAAAAGGTAGAACCTATAGCTTTGATGCTGCCGAATGTATGCTGAACCAATTGAAGGAAATAAATGAGGAAACAGTGAACCTTTTCCTGGTGAACGATTATAATGACCCAGGTAGTATGCTAGATGCTAGCAAAGCCACCTATTTAATAAGTAAGAATATACCTAGTCCTATGGGGGAATATCTAAGTGCCTTTGGCACGATCGGGGCCGCACGGGAGATACAGACCGAACAGGGGGGAGAACTATTTACTTGGACAGAAATTAAAAACCGTTTTGATCTTTGATTATGGGAAGTCTTGTAAATTTAAAAGTAATTGATTGTAAGGGGGTTTTAGAAGACAATTATATTGGACGTATTGCCTACATTGCTGACAATGTACCACATGTAGTTCCTTCAACCTATTATTTTGACAGATATAAGGAACGTATCCTTTGTTTCGCAACTAACGGGCATAGAATCAATGCACTTAGAATGTACAACAAGGTATCCTTTCAAGTGGACCACATTGAATCTTTTAAAAATTGGAAATCAGTACAGGTACACGGTATTTTTGAGGAACTTACAGGTAACGAGGCAAAAGATAGCTTAAAACGTTTTGTTGACGGCGTGCAGGGAACCATAGAAAAGAAAAACGCCGAACGGCCGTCTTTTCTAAGCCATTTTTCAACCAAGTTGCAGGAAGCGGAAATGCCCGTAGTATATTCAATCGTCTTGAACGAGATAACTGGAAAATCCATAACGGACAATTCTTAAATAAAATCAGAAAAATGGAAGAATATTTTCTCATTGATAGAACCATTAAAAACCAACCTTTTTCGAAACTTCAAATACATCGGTTAGTAGCTACGGAAGCTATCGAAATTTTGAGTATTTCTTTAGAAAAGGGCGTTGTTTTCCCAGAACATGTTTCCCCTACCGATGCTCAATTGATTGTACTTGAAGGATGTATAGCCTTTCATATTAAAGGCAAGGAATTTATTATAGGTGAACAGGAGACTATAAGGTTCAAAAAAGAAGAAAAGCACTGGGTAAAGGCCACGAAAAATTCCAAATTTCTGATTATTAGACCTCATTGATTGGGTCTTAACACCAAAGATTGCGGCAAATATTCAACTGTTTATATCCTGAACCATTAAATAACCATAAAACGTCCTACAGCAGTAATAATACAAATTATGAGTGCATATACTAATATCCTATTCATAGTGTTCTGCCTCGTGCTTACCGTACAACGCTCCTTCGCAAATACGATTCCCATTTGCGCCGACTGCGAAATAACTACCATTACAGAAGGTGTCTCGGTAGCAATGGAGTATGATACGTTATTAATAAATAAGGGAGTTTACAAGGAATTCAATATTCTTATAGACAAACCATTGACATTATTGGGCCAAGACTATCCAATTATTGATGGAGAGGACAAGGGAGAGATAATCCGTATAATTTCCGATCATGTTACATTGGATGGTCTTTTCATTATCAATGTTGGAACAAGCTACACGTCAGATTATGCTGCCATACGAGTTGTAAAGAGTGAACATTTCTTGATTCAAAATGTTGTCTTGGAAAAATTGTTCTTCGGTATTTATTTGGAAAAGAGCAGTCAAGGCAGAATCTTCCATAACAAAATCATTGGTGATGCCATAGACGAGTATAATTCTGGAAATGGCATTCAACTTTGGCATTCACACAATGTGGAAGTGGACAGAAATATTGTACGGGGCGTTCGAGATGGTATTTATCTGGAATTCTCGGATAACATAACCATCAACAATAATACCAGTACGGACAATTTGAGATATGGTCTTCATTTTATGTTCTCAAACGATGATGTGTATACCAACAATACTTTTGAAAACAACGGTGCGGGCGTGGCCGTGATGTTCTCCAAACGCATAAAAATGTACAAAAACAACTTCCGAAAGAACTGGGGCACGGCATCCTATGGGATGCTATTGAAAGAGATAAACGATGCCGAAATCAAGGATAATATTTTTGAGGAAAATACCATTGGGATTAATATTGAAGGATCTAACCGTATTACTTATACAAAGAATGATTTCGTTTCCAACGGATGGGCCGTAAAAGTATTGGGTGCCTGTTATGCCAACACGTTTTCCCAAAACAATTTTCTGTACAACTCGTTCGACATCTCATACAACAGCAAATTGAACGACAACACCTTTGAACAAAATTATTGGAGCGATTATACGGGCTATGATCTGAATAAAGATGGTATTGGTGATGTGCCCTACCGCCCGGTAAAATTATTCTCCTATATCGTGAATAGAACGCCGGAGACCATTGTATTGCTCCGCAGCCTTTTCATGGACATTATCGATTTTTCTGAAAAGGTATCGCCTATATTCACCCCGGACAATCTTATGGATGCCAACCCATTAATGAAAAGACAATATGATAGAAATTAAGGATTTACATAAGAAATTTGGCAAAAACCAAGTACTTTCAGGTATTGACCTTGAAATCAAGGAAGGTGGCATCTTTGCAATACTGGGCCCAAACGGTTCTGGTAAGACGACCTTGATCAAAAGCATATTGGGTATGGTCATTCCAAATAAAGGAAACATTATAGTTGCTGGAAATTCGATTAAAAAGACCTGGAAATATCGAGAAGGCATCGACTACCTTCCCCAAATTGCCAATTTTCCGGGAAACCTTAGGGTTCGAGAGCTTATTCGAATGATCAAGGATTTAAGACGTCGGTCCGCAGACGAGGATAGACTGATAAAAATGTTCAAACTTGAACCCTTTTTGGATAAAAAACTCTCAACGCTTTCAGGGGGTACCAAACAAAAAGTGAACATTGTTTTGACCTTTATGTTCGATAGTACGCTCATTATTTTGGACGAACCCACCACGGGGCTCGACCCGGCATCCTTGATACATCTCAAGAGACTGATACAAGAAGAAAAAATAAAGGGAAAGACCATTTTAATCACTTCACACATCATGCAGTTCGTTGCCGAAATAGCCGACACCATTGTGTATATTTTGGAAGGCAAAATTTACTTCAAAGGAAGTGTTGAAGAATTAAAGGCCAAGACCAAACAAACCGATTTAGAACACGCCATTGCGGCCATAACTACTACAACGGACCATGCTTAAAATATTGAAATATAGCTTTTTTGACCTAATTCGTAGTCGATGGAGCTACGTCTATTTTTTATTTTATCTTTTATTGGGATTTGTACTCTTGTTCCTTAACAACGATGTGTCAAAGGCGGTGATCACATTGATGAATATCATCATCGTTTTAGTACCCTTGATAGGCACTATTTTTGGGGTCATGTACTATTATAATTCCAAAGAGTTTACAGAGCTTTTACTGGCCCAACCTATAAAACGGTCCTCTATTTTTTTAGGGCAATATCTTGGTGTAGCGGGTTCTTTGGCCCTCAGCCTGATCATGGGTCTTGGAATACCCTTTATCCTATATGGACTCTTTCAAAGTGATGCCATTTTTGATTTTACGTTGCTATTGGTTACAGGCGGTTTCTTAACTTTTATCTTCACGGCACTGTCTTTCAATATTGCTCTCTCCAACGAAAACAGAATCAAGGGATTTGGTTACGCAGTGCTTTTATGGCTGTTTTTAGCGGTAATCTACGATGGCATTTTCTTGATGTCCCTTGTAGTTTTTAAGGAGTATCCCTTGGATACGTTTTCACTTGCCGCTACCATATTAAATCCCATAGACCTTTCCCGTATTTTGATTTTGCTGAAACTGGACATATCGGCATTGTTAGGCTATACGGGAGCAGTATTCAAGCAATTTTTTGGAAACAATATTGGACTTGTAATCTCTATCGCGATGTTGTCGTTGTGGACAATTTTACCAGTCTTGAGGCTATCACATAAGTCAAAACGTAAAGATTTTTAACATTTAAAATGTACATGTAATTGATTTGGAACCACTACGCAAACATATTGCAGGTGCCGGAGTCTATTTCCTTTTGGCCGCCCTTTTGGGCGGCGTACTGCGACTGTTCCCTGTTATTGAAATACCGGTCAACTATAAATACTTTGTCCACACGCATTCACATATCGCTCTTTTGGGCTGGGTATACCTCGCCCTTACGACCCTGATATACAAATTATTCATCCAAAGTCCATTGAACGAAAGGAAATACAGAAAGATTTTTTGGTTTACGCAATTTACTTTGGCAGGGATGCTATTTTCCTTCCCGTTTCAGGGTTATGCGCTGTTCTCCATCATTTTTTCGACCTTGTTCCTGTTTGCCTCTTATGCATTTTTATGGCTTTTCGAGAGCTCTAGCAAAAAGACTATCAAACAGAGGTATTCCTTTACTTGCTTGAGATGGGCATTATGGTACATGATTCTTTCAAGTATCGGCCCTTGGGCACTGGGAGCAATTATGAATACTATGGGCAATGGTTCAATATGGTATAGACTGGCCATCTATTTCTATTTACATTTTCAATATAATGGTTGGATGATTCTAGCACTGCTGGGACTATACATCTATTTGTTGGAAGAAAATAAAATTACCGTCCCCAAAAAAAAATTCAAGGACTTTTTCCGATATTTCAATATTGGAATTATACTATCCTTTTTTCTGTCCGCCCTTTGGACACATCCTCCAATAGCTTTCTATATCCTTGGAGGCATTGGTGCATTCCTTCAATTATTTGGATTTTTTGCCCTTCTTTCTTTCGGACGGATACACCAAATAGAAAAAGTGTTTTCCAAGCCCCAGTGGAATCTTATGAAAACCGTTCTATGCTTATTTCTAATAAAAATAGTATTACAATTGCTTACCTCCTTCCCCTACTTTGCCAATTTGGCGGCAACGATCTTAGATTTTACCATAGGATACCTACATTGGACGTTCTTGGGAGTGATAACGATTGCCATATTTCTATTCTTGGATTACTTTAAGTTGATGCAAATAGACAGGGCCATTTTCAAATTGTATTTCCTTGCCTTCCTTGCCACTGAAATTCTTATTATATATAAGGGTATCGCTGCCTGGCAGGGCATTTCCATTTTTAGGCATTATCTGTTGGTCTTGGCCGTTGCGAGTCTATTGTTCGCAGTTACCATCGCCTTACTGTTATTTAGAAATATAAAAAAACCTTTGACACATCGAAAGGCAGGCAAACCCTCAACCTGAAATCAATGGACTACTCATAATTGAAAATATGTAATCATTGTTATGCATGGAAGAATATTATACTTAAGTAGCGTAGAACTTGAATGGTGAAAACAAGTGACTTGGATAAAGTAGCTCAATAAAATACTAGGGCTATATTTATAATAATCATTTTTTCAAAAGACACTTTGAACCAAAGTATCAAGATTTTCAATAACCTCAGATTAGGTTTGCCAAAATGACGGTAAAACTAAAAAAAACGCTCATTATCAAAAGGTTGAAAGAGGCCTTCGGTTTCAATTGTACCAAAACTGATGCATTGAAAAGCAAGCAGAACAATGTTACCAAAAATACAAGGCCCATCTTGATCAAAATGTGCATTTCATGCATCAATAAGAGCATAACGGCTGCAGAACCCAGACAGCTTTGCCCTATAATGGCAAGAGCGGAATAACCTGATTGGTTTTTCTTAAACTCAGCCAACAAGCTGTTGTAAAATATTGAGAGTACGCTTTTTCTTTTCGTAGTATCAGTTCCAGAATGGGTCACTTGTATTGTCAATGAATTTTTCATCGGTGTGTAATTTTAAAATGGTTTCCAATTGTTTTTCAGTCGCGATTTTTTGGATTTCGTTGAAAAGCACCCGTTCTTCAAAACGGATATGTTTTTCCAGCTCCTTCTCGATTAGGCTCAACGACTTTGAAATGTCTTCAGTTTGGCCAAAGAGTCGATGAAATCTTCTATGCTGTGTAATAGCTTTTTTGACCATTCTGTGATTATTATTGAGAATAGGGAAGACTAGTGCTTCTTCCAACTTAAAATGTGGAACCAGATGGGCGCTATGAAACCAGTCTGCATAGTTCTTTATCCGTTCTGGCTCCACACCTTTTAAAAAGCCCGTTCTGATTTTCCAACAGAGCAACAGGCCGTAGTGGTGGTCGCGGCTCAGCGGTTGCAGTTCTTTTCTTCGTTTTATGGGCCTAAGTTTCATTTGGTTCTAGGAAATGAGTGTTCGTTCCAAAAACTCCGCTTTGGGAAAAAGGATATTGTTCTCTAAATGGATGTGGCGATGCAAATCCTCCTCAAACTCCTTTAACAAAGAAAATGTGACACGGTAGGTGTTGCAGGCATCAGCAGGAGGTGAATAATCATTTGTAAGTTTGGCAATGGTACGGAAACGCTCGCCCTCGTTGTCGTGCTCCTGCATCATCGTGGCTATGGGGTTTTTGACCGTGCTAAAATGGGGTCTTTCAAGGGGCTCCTTTTGATGTTCGGCCTTTACCATCTTACGTACCCAAGGAAATAGCACCAGTTCCTCCTTTTTCATGTGCATGGCAAGTTCGCCAGCCGATGCATTGAAATGTTCATTGATTTCAAGCAATACGGGGTGGCGTTCACCGTGCACTTTGCAGAGTTTGGCCAGATATTGTTTCAAGACAGGAATGTTGGTTTCTACATAGCGGTGGTGCTTCTTTTCGATATAATCGACCAAAAGATCCAATGGCCACGATTTGAAATCGGTGGTATCGTCCGAAGTCTGTCGCTGAACCGCTTCCAGTTCGCCCATCAGTTCGTTGACATCGAGCTTGTGCTTTTCGGCCACTTCGTCCACGCTGCGGTTTCCCTTGCAGCAAAAATCGATTTTATGATTCTTAAACACCTGTGCGGTGCGGTAATCGTCGGCAACGATTTGGCCTACAGTCTTTTCCATAATATTGTCCAATGTATTTTCCATAGTATAGTTTAAATAAAATTGATTTCGGCGTTTACGGCCATAACGACTAGCGCCCTAAAATTTTTCTTGATTTTCAATGCATGTTCCTTTTGGGCAGGGATAATGAAAGAATCTTCGGTTTTCAAAATTTTTTCACCATCTGACATTTGCAAAAGTGCTTCTCCCTGTTGTACCAAGATAATAGCCTCGTGCGAGCAGGTGTGAATGGGCATCTTTGAGCCCGTAGAACCTTCTACTTTTAGTATTTTATTCCTTTTCCCTATATTCAAATGGGTCAATTTGGGTCTATCCAGTACTTCCATAATTTTAGTTTTTTGGCTTCCCTTTTTTATCGGCCTGTCGTTACCGGAAAGCTTTGGTTCGCGACAATCCTTTATTCGGATATTTTTATCCGATTTATTTTCAAAATTTTTTAGCGTTTCAAATAGGTCAATCCGGTTGCCAGACCCAATGTCATTTCATAGAGACTGGTGCTTTCAAGCATTTGTCGCAGATTGTCACGTATAAACACAAACTTGTCGTGCACGGGGCAGGGTTCCTCGGCATTGCATTCTTTTAGGCCCAACCCACAGCCAGCGTATATGTTGTCTCCGTCAATTGCGAATACGATTTGACTCAAGGTTGTTTTTTTGATGTCGGTACTTGACATTCCGTAGCCCCCGTTTGCACCCTTAGTGGCGTCAATTATACCATTACGGCTCAGTTGTTGCAATATCTTTGCAGTAAAGGCCGTAGGTGAACCAATTTCACCGGAAATCTCGTTAAGACTTACCCTGCGTCCATCTATCGATTGCATAGCGATATAGGTAGCTGCCCTAATACCATATTCACAAGCTTTTGAAAACATCTTGATTGAGGGTTAACTGAACACAAAGATAAGGTAATTTTTAATTCGGATAAATATATCCGATTAAATTTTTATCAAAGTTCTTTAAGGCTATAAAATCTAAAGTCGGCGAATGAAACAAAGTTGTACATAGTGATTTTAACCCATGAACAAAACGAATGGTGACCCTTTACCATCTATGCCGAATAAAAAGGTTATCAGGAGAGTTGACGAATTTAGTTATGAATTCAAACACAGAACCACCATTTTATTAAAGACTGTCACCTTGGTAATGGGTTTCCCTTGAACAAATCGATATAATCCTTAAAAATATAAAGCCTGTCCCTTTGCGACCCGGTTATTTCATGTAGAATTTCCAACTCTTCCATGGATTTTATGAGCTTGTAGGCAGAAACATTGGATTTTTCAATGATACTTTCCACCCTATGTACATCTATGACCGGACGGGTATAGAGGCTCTCAATCACCTTACGGGCATCTACACCTCTACCTCCTAAAGTTTTCAGTTTGATTTCAAGCGTTTTTTGCAATTGCATAATGCTATCGAAGGTCGTTACACCAGATTTGGCAGTTTCAATGACACCGGAAAGGAAAAATTTAAACCATTGGGAAAGGTCATTATGGGTTCTAACCCGCATTAAATTGTCGTAGTAAAGTGTCCTGTTTTTTTCAAAAAAATCGGAAAGGTAAAGAATGGGCTGTTTTAAAATTCCTTTACTTACTAGGTACAGGGTAATCAATAACCTACCTACCCTACCGTTACCATCCAAAAAGGGGTGAATAGTCTCAAACTGATAGTGAATAAGAGCAATTTTTAAGAGGTCGGGAAGATGGTTCAGTTCATCATTTGCAAATTTCTCTATATCGGAAATCAATTCATTGATAGATGTATGAACGGGTGGAATGAATACGGCATCGTTTATTGTAGCTCCCCCGATCCAATTTTGGCTGGTCCTATATTCGCCTGGTAATTTATTTTGTCCCCGTACACCTTGCAAAAGAATCTTGTGGGTTTGTTTTATAAGCCTTGATGAAAAAGGCAATCTGTGAAGCATTTTCACCGCCTCGTTCATTGCAGCAATGTAGTTTTGCACCTCTTCCCAATCATCCCGCTTTTCGACCGAAATTTCGTCTTCATTCAAAAAGGCTTCTTCCATATTCGTTTGTGTGCCCTCTATTTTTGAGGACTGGGTAGCTTCTTTGGCAATGTGCATGCTAATGAATAACTCAATATTGACATATTCCGAATACATATCCAGTCGGCCTAAATGACGATCTGCCTTACTTAAAAGCGAAAGCACTTCCATATCATCCACTAGCCACTCCTTATTGATTGGATTGGGCTGGAAGCTTTTATAATATCCTTGACTTATTGATTTGCCCGCTTTGAATGTTTTCATGTATACTCCCTTCAATTACAAAGTTACTATTTAACAAAAATAGCTTTTTTCTTAATCAATCTAATTGTTATTTAATTTTTAAACTGTTTTTCTTAAATAGTGGATTTGCTGTTAAAGTATTTTCACCGGAAAAATCGTTACATTTTGAATGTTTTTACTTTCTCATCTTAGCCATGAAAATGTACGTTAGGGTATAAATTCCTACTGAACGAATAAACTCAAGAATTCTACATTCGATAATATATTCTTTTAGGGGAAGTCCGTCCCAAATCCTACCTCAAACTTTGTTCAGCCCCAATAAGTATGGGAGTAAGGGATTTCTTTGGCGTGCGCAAAGATAAATACGCAAGAGAAATTCAAAATGGTGCACCCCTACTCTCGATTAGGGATGCTATCCCTTTTTTTTGACCATTTTTCAAAATCTTTAAGAATTATAGGATGTTCCCTGAAATAATCTCTTGCATTGCCATGCCCCTCTTCTCGGGCCATTTTAATAGAATCACGCACCTTTAACTCGTAATTGATAAAATAATATCCCAAGTAAGCAAAAGCCATAGCATTGAAACTAATCGCAATATAAAGCAGGGCATTTTCCCATTTAGGAGCCCATCTCGATTTCTCTATCGTTTTCAATACTTCTTCCATTCGATTTTCATAGGACTCGACCGAACTCCTCTGCCATCTTAAAAAATCGTTTATCCTTGATTCCAACCTAGAGGTATCCGTTTCTAATTTCAGGTTTTTAAGCTTTTCTGAAAGTTCCTCAAGTTTGGCAATGGAATTAGTGAACCCGGATATTTCTTGGGTAAGCACTTCCATGATTTCGTCCAACTTTGTCATAGTATTACATTCCTAGTCCAATTGATTTTTTCACGGTCAATTTGATGACCTTCTTTGCGAGGGCCATAGCCAAATTTGACGATACCCTTACGGTCTTTCCGAGTAGGTACATCGAATTGTCATTCACAATCTGTTGCACCTCCCTTTGGTCGAAACCGATCTGCTCGGCTATTTTCCTAATGGACATGGAGCGGTGTACATGGCTGCCTTTTAGGTTTTCTCTTTTATGCTCGAAACGAAATCCTTGAAGTTGGTTATGTTTGTTGATGCTCGGAACCACTTCCACATCCCGCTGTTTCATATATATGATATACTGGTCAAAATCCCTTGGTCCCATTTCCGACATTACTTGTTCATGGATCTGTTTTATTTCCGCCCGTACATCCTTAACCATGTTCAGTTCTTGTTGTTGAACCTCCCTGACGGTTGTCATTCCCAGTTGCCTGGCCACTTTTTCGGCAGCGAGTTGGCTCCGTTTTCCAATGTAGTTGTCCTTATAAGCATTTCCCTCAAAATTTATACGGTTCACATATAAATGAATATGGATGTGGCTCCTATTTCGGTGCACAAATGCAATTGCTTGTTGTTCGTGTAATCCCATTTCTTGAACGAACCGTTCGGTTATTTTCTTTAATTCTGTTGATTTTAATTCCCTACCATCTTCTATGGTGGGACTCAATACAAAACTCAAAGTATTCCTTTTGCATTTCTGGTTTTGGGATTGTATGATTTTGAACTCCTGGGTAATCTCCATGGGGGTCTCTCCGGAAAGATGTTGCCTGTAGACCACTACGGCTTCCTTTTCCTGATTCCATCCATAACTTATGGAAACTTTAGTATGTGATATGGATTTTCCCAAGCCTATCATTTTCTAAAACTCAAAAGGTGGGTACGTATCTCGTTTGACAACTTTATCACTTCTTCAGACAATCTTGGGTTGCGTTTCCGGTACATATTGCCAATGCGTTTAAAGTTGGTTTCATAACGGGTGAGCATTTTATACAACGCTATTTGTTCCTGTGTCAATCGCTCAATGATACGATCATCAAAAGCGGCACGTCTGCAATATTCACTTATTGAAAGTCCGCTCCTGTCCGCCTTGACCCTAAGCAGTTTCTTCTCATAAATGGAACATCTAAATTGTACGAATTCCTTTTTCACCTTTGGTGTTTCTACGTATTGATGCTTTGTATTTTTAAAATGATCCCAATGAATACGCTACTTTAAAAAATATATCCAAAACCTGATTGCCAGTTCCTTTTCTTTTGCGACCGGCGGGAGCAAAAGCAAGATTTGTCATGACAATGACACATCTTGAATTCTCACTCAGACGAATCATTGAAGGAATCTTCCCACTTCTCTTTTTTCTCCCTATCCACAAACCTTTCAATAGTTAGATGCAGTAATAAATTCGCATTTTTCAATAATCACTTCCTATTTTTTAATAGCTGTCTGTCAAACTCCATTTCCAAAAAATCATCAGAAATGTTGGGTGCTCCCATGAGCCATGCGTCAATGGTATCCTTATCAAAGAATTTTTGTCGTATATGCTTATTCCCTCCCGTGGGAATCAAGCGCTGTTGGGTAAGTTTGTAGATTTTACTTTTGGACAATCCAGTATATCTGGAAAGGTCATCCACAGTCATTATCTTTTTCTGTTGGGACAACAACCCTTTGATATCCCTTAAGAGTTCCACCATGTTTTCATCCTTTTCCATGTTCTCGGTTTTAAGGCCTACCAAGGCCGGTTCGTATTACAAATCATCGAGACAAAGAAAACAGGTGAAAGCCGATGCAAAGGGAAAAAGAGGATATACCCCCCAAAAATTATTTAATTATCCCCCAAAAAGCCAAAAAACGAATCTATAAGATCTTCCGTTTCTCGAGTTACCGGGTTTTTATTATAACTTTTAGATAGTTTTTTAGCCGAAATCAATTCGCCTTTATTGTAGATTTTCCCAGAGCGTTCAAAAGTGGAGAGATGTAGTCCTCGCTTGAAGACCTTAAATTTTTCAAGAATGAATTTCAACTCGGCTTGCGTGCAATTGAAATGTAGTACGGATTCATGTTCATCAAAATCGAATATCATTACATTATAGAAGTCTTCAAACCGATTCAGGTTTTCGTCCAAAAATTCATACCGAATCAAGGAACTATATATTTGGGCAAGAATAGGTTGATTGAAATCCATATTAAAACCAACAAGTCGTATAGAAGAATTCCTTTGGCGGTTTTTCAGTTTGTCCCTATAGGCATTTTTAATTAAAGCAACGAATACAGCAATACCAAATAAAATTATAGGAAAGGATGCCAACCAGATTTTCCCATAATCCCTGTATAGGTCGAATGCCATATACAGAAAATATATCCCAAAAAGAACCAGCCCAAATATAATAAGGTTATTACCCCTTTTCATATAGGAATTAAAGTCCTCACGGACCTTCATTTTCTTATCATTAAAGGCCATGAGCCAATTGGCGATATGGTTTATTATCCGATTCACTATGCTATAGATTGATTTCAAGATAGTTAAAAGAACTTATGTCGTTTTTCATTTTCGATAACCTGAGTTATAAATTGGACAGAAGTACCCTTTTTTTTGTGGCAAGGGAAAGGAAAGGTCAAGGGGCGTTCTAAGCCGCTTGTTCTTTCGAGCCGACCGAGGAGGTCAGGCAACCTGCAGCGGAAAGACGACCGTTGCGGACCGGCTCAGCGTGTCCGCATGGAATAATTGGATTGTATGGTCTGGCCGACTTCCGGAGATTGACAAGGCCTCAATATTTTTTTAGAAATTAAACTTTTCAATAAGGAATTTTTATCCAAACATAGCATCTTAGGAATTCTCTTATGAGAAACCTTTCCCCAAATAAAAGTAAATGAAAAAAGCGGCCCGCAAAGGACGCTTTAAATGTTTTAGCTCGGCGATTTCTATTGGTTTAGACTCGCTGAAACAATGAAGCAAAAAAAATGCCCCGCATTGGAAGACGAGGCGGCTTAAATGTTTCCACAACGGAATAATCCTTAAAATTAAAGAACCTGACCGAGCGTAGCGACCGATGAATTTCTTAGAAAACAATACACTTGGCATGAATAAAGGAATTTTTAATCTGACTTTGAGTCTATGCTTCCGGTCTTTGGGAATGGCCACGAGGGGCAACTATTACTTTTCAGCATGATGAAAAAAATCCTAGCAAAAGAGCCACGGAGCCGCACAGGGCAACAGGATATCGATAGGATTTGCTTAAACTTATGAAAAAAGTAGCAATTAATATTTTTCGTCCCTCAACCCTACCCATAGGAAATTAGAAAAGTTTTTATGGGAAAAGGTTAAGTATAGAATTATAAGTTAATACGAAAGAGATTAATAATTATCGCGTTAATAAGTACATAAACATTCCGTAATCCATTACATCAAAAATGTTGTACCTATGTTGTACCCGCTAAAAACAAGAAAACCATTCAATCTCTTGAATGGCTTGCTATTGTTAAGCTCCTCCTCTTGGGCTCGAACCAAGGACCCTCTGATTAACAGTCAGATGCTCTAACCAACTGAGCTAAGGAGGAAAATACCGTACTTTATCCTTTAAAGCGGGTGCAAATATAAATGTTTTTTAAACTTTGCCAAACAAAAAAAAGTTGTTTTTCTATTTAAACAACCATTTGTATAAATCGTTCCCATTGGCGAACAACAATAGTGCAATCAGCAGAAAGAATCCGGTCATTTGGGCATATTCCAAAAACTTGTCGCTCGGCTTTCTGCCCGTAATCATTTCGTACAATAAAAACATGACGTGTCCTCCATCCAATGCGGGAATGGGCAGTATATTCATAAAAGCCAAAATAATGGAAATAAAGGCCGTGGCACTCCAAAAAGCGGGCCAGTCCCAACCATTGGGGAAGAGGCCTCCAATGGCCGCAAAACCACCAACTCCCTTGTAGGCTCCCGTAGAAGGGTTGAATATTTTCTTCATCTGCTTTACATAACCGCTAAGGGTACTCACTCCTTTTTCAATACCCGCGGGAATGGATTCTAGAAAGGAATACTTTATTCTTTCAATTTTAAAATACCCCATGTTGGCATAGTCCTCATAGGTATCCAGGCCCAGCATAACCCCCAGTTTTCCATCTTCCGTAACCTTTGCCTCCACAGGGAAAGTTTCATCCCCTCGCTTTACCGTGAGCTGTATGGTGCCGCCTTTGTTTTGTTCCAAATAGGGCGCCACCTCATCTTGGTAGGCCACTTCATTTCCATTGATGGCAATAACGGCATCATTCTTTTGAAGACCGATGTCGGTGTTGGGAGAATCCTCTGATACATCGCGAATCACAAATGGCGTTCGTAAACTTAAAAACCGCGCCTTGTCCTCGTCTTCCAATAAGGTAGCGATAAAGTCAACCGGAATTTCCTGGTCAAAGGTTCTTCCATCCCTTTGAATCGTAATGGTATTTCCATTGATGATTTCCAAGGGAAGGGAACTGAACTTCTCCACTTTTTCCCCATCCACAGCGGTAATCAAATCCCCAGTCTGTATCCCTAATTCATCGCCAATATGCTTTTCGGTCACCAAAAAACCATCCTTTAAACTATCGGCAGGAATGTACTCCTCGCCATAGGAATAGGCCATGCCTATGTAAATAATAACCGCTAGAATAAAATTCACGGTTACCCCGCCCAACATAATTATCAAACGTTGCCAGGCCGGTTTGCTACGAAATTCCCAGGGTTTGGGTTCCTCCTTCATCGCCTCGGTATCCATACTTTCGTCTATCATACCGGCGATTTTTACATAGCCTCCCAACGGAAGCCACCCAATGCCATAAACGGTCTCCCCTATTTTCTTTTTGAAAAGGGAAAACTTAACATCAAAAAAGAGGTAAAATTTCTCTACCCGTGTCTTGAACAATTTGGCGGGTATAAAATGTCCAAGTTCATGAAGTACGATCAACAAGGAAAGGCTTAAAAAAAATTGGATAGTCTTTATAGCGATGGGGCTCATTTACGTCTTCTAAAAATTAAATCGGACAAAAGTACAGTTTTACGAGGTCTAAAAAAAAGAAACTCGGTATACACCCTCCATTTTAAGAATATTTTGGCTTCAATAGGGGCTAAAAATTTGAACGGAATCCCGTGCTGGCGTACCTTTGCACAAAAAAATATGGGCTCCTTTTTTAGTAAGTTCAAGATTTTTGGCGTGGTCATGCTTTTCGTTTCGGGGGTCATCATTTACCTATTTTATAACGCCTTACAGCCTAAAAAAATCCTCCCTGTCTACACCCCTGCCATGGTGAACAGTGAATTGGTGGCAGCCGAAATACAGCATGTTAGAAAATACCATACCATTGCAGATTTCGCCCTGGTAAACCAAAACGGGGATACCATCACCCAAGAGGATTACAAGGATAAGATTTATATAGCCGATTTTTTCTTTACCACCTGCCCTACCATTTGCCCGATCATGACCAAGAACATGGCGTCCATCCAGGACAAAATCGGTGATGATGTCCTGTTGCTTTCGCACTCCGTTACTCCTCAGATAGATTCCGTGGCACAGCTAAAAAAGTACGCCCTTGAAAAAGGCGTGGACGATTCCAAATGGAATTTGGTAACGGGCGATAAAAAGCAAATCTATGAACTGGCACGCAAATCCTATTTGGCCGTTAAGACTGATGGAGACGGCGGCCCTTTTGACATGATCCATACGGAAAATTTTATCCTGGTGGACAAGAAAAAGCGTATACGCGGGTTTTATGACGGTACCAAGGTCGAAGAAGTAGAAAGGTTATTGGAAGACCTGCAAGTGCTAAAATCCAGTTACAAGGAGTAGACTTAAAACCTTGTTCGATAATTCCCTTAAAGATATATCGCCCTTAGAGCCTTTTAAAATTTGTATGATTGATTTTTTGTACAGCCCATTTTTGGGGCAGAATAAGTCAAAATCGAAGATAATAGCAGCGCTACTTGATGAGATTTTAACCAAATTATTCGCAAAAAGGTACATAGAAAAACAATGGATGGAAATTTAAACAGGCTCTTAATACTTGCTTATCCTAAAATTTACCTTATTTTTGCTTAATTATACTGAATCTAAATAAGAATTGGAGACAACGGTTGCACGCTTAAAGCGAGGTCAAAAAGGGATTATCAAGGAGTTCACGGAGGATTTGTTGCCCATTAAGTTACTGGAATTAGGTTGCTTGCCCGGTAACGAAGTGGAACTGGTACAGGTAGCTCCCCTAAAAGACCCCATCTATATCAATGTCAACGGCTCCCATATTGCCATTAGGCGCATAATTGCGGAACAGATCGCTTTGGAGATCATTGAGGAAGATAGGCAGCCATGAGCAAACAGATCAACGTAGCGCTCATTGGAAATCCCAATACAGGAAAGACCTCTGTTTTCAATCAATTGACCGGACTCAACCAAAAGGTAGGGAACTACCCTGGTATTACGGTCGAAAAAAAGGAAGGCATCTGCAAACTACCCAGGGGCGTACGTGCACACATCATTGACTTACCGGGCACCTATAGTTTGAACACTACTTCCTTGGACGAGAGCGTTGCCGTTGAACTGCTTCTCAACAAGAACGATAAGGACCATCCGGATGTGGCCCTTGTTATATCCGATGTAGAAAACCTCAAACGGAACCTGCTGCTTTTTACCCAGATCAAGGACCTGAAGATTCCCGCTATTTTGGTCATCAACATGGCCGATCGTATGGCCCGAAAAGGTATCAGTATAGACATTCCCCTTTTAGAGGAAAAACTCAATGCAAGGATAGCCCTTGTGAGTACCCGAAAAGGTTTGGGCATAGAACAGTTAAAGGAACTTATTGCGGATTATAAAAGTCTTTCCAAGGCACCCAATGTGGACACAACGGTAATTGACCCGGAGTATTTTGACAAGCTAAAAAAAACCTTCCCCAAGGAGGACATCTATAAATTGTGGCTGGTCATTACCCAGGACGTCAACTTCATGCCCATAGAGAAAAAGCTGATCAAGGACGCCTCTTCCTTTAGCACAAAAACGAAATCCGAATTAAAACGGTTGCAGCAAAAGGAAACCATCCTAAGGTATCAGTTCATCAATGGCATTTTAAAGGAAACCTACAAGGTAGATAGGAACGCCGCCAAAGGTTTTAGGGCTACCTTGGACAAAATCCTTACCCATAAGGTTTTTGGATATCTCATCTTCTTCATTATTCTTCTCACCATCTTCCAAGCCATCTATGGTTGGAGCGAATACCCCATGGATATGATAGATGGTTTTTTTGCCTCGGCTACGGAATGGGTAAAGGATACCTTACCACCGGGAGTGTTTACCAACCTTATTGCAGAAGGCGTCCTCGCCGGCATTGGCGGTATCGTCATTTTTATCCCCCAGATCGCTTTTTTGTTCCTGTTCATCTCCCTTTTGGAAGAAACAGGATATATGAGCAGGGTGGTGTTCCTTATGGACCGTATTATGAGACCCTTTGGCCTTAGTGGAAAAAGTGTTGTGCCCTTAATTTCTGGGACTGCCTGCGCCATTCCCGCGGTCATGGCCACCAGGACGATCGAAAACTGGAAGGAACGGTTGATTACCATTTTGGTGACGCCCTTTACCACTTGTTCCGCGCGATTGCCCGTTTACTTGATCATCATCGCCCTGGTGATCCCAGAAGGTAATTTTCTTGGATTAAGCTTTAAGGCACTTACCTTGATGCTTTTGTACATTCTTGGCTTTGTGGCCGCGATTGTATCGGCCATGGCTCTTAACAAAATTCTAAAGATCAAGAGTAGATCGTTTTTTGTGATTGAACTGCCTAATTATAAGCTGCCACTATTGAAAAATGTGGGCTATACCGTTTTGGAAAAGACCAAGAGCTTTGTCTTTGGAGCGGGTAAAATCATCCTTGCCATTTCCATCATTCTTTGGTTCTTGGGCTCCAATGGGTTTTCCGATGATTTCAATAATGCCGAATCGATTATAGAAAAACGAGTTTCTCAAGAAGGCTATTCTACCTACAGTGAAACCTACATCAAGAACAACCTGGAACAGTACCGCGCATCCTTGGTAGATAGCGGGATGGACCCCAACGTGATACAGGACTCTATCCAAACTATGGAATCCACCTTGGAAGGTAGGGCCCTAAATCAAGAAATAGCCAGTTACAAATTGGAACATTCATACATGGGCTATATGGGCAAGGCCATTGAGCCTGTGGTGGAACCCCTAGGGTATGATTGGAAAATAGGAATCGCCGTTCTGACCTCCTTTGCCGCCAGGGAAGTTTTCGTTGGTACCTTGGCCACCATCTACAGTGTGGGCAATGACGAGGAGGAAACCATAAAGAACCGCATGGCGGCAGAAGTGAATCCGGTAACCAAGGAACCTTTGTTCAATTTGGCATCAGGGATATCTCTATTGCTGTTCTACGCCTTCGCCATGCAATGCATGAGTACCCTAGCCATTGTGAAAAGGGAAACCAATTCTTGGAAATGGCCTACCTTTCAGCTGGTATTTATGAGTCTTTTTGCCTATATTATGGCGCTGATTGCCTATCAAATCTTAAAGTAATGGAAATAGTACAACACATATTGGTCTATATAACCCTACTCATTTCGGTTGGATACCTCGCCTATAAATTTGTGTTGCCCAAACGACTGTTTTCCGTTGGTAAAAAATCCAGTAAAGCCTGTGGACAGGACGATTGTGGATGTCATTAAACCTGGGCGCCCGCTCGACGAGATGTTGTTAAAAAATCAATAAATCTTTCACAATACTATCCAAAAGGACAAGGTTTTGTTCATTTCGATTATTTAGTTTGTACTCCATTCCATCATCCAATGTACAGAACACGGACCTTTGCCATTTCTAGTCTTACCCTACTCTTTAGCACCTTACTGTTCTCACAGAACATAAGCTCCACGGTACTGGACAGTACCACCTTACAACCTGTGCCTTATGCTACCATCATCTTGAACAAAAATGGGGTCATTACCAATGAAGAAGGGAAATTCAGTTTTTTGATGTCCGAAAGCATCAAAGAAACGGACTCACTTTTCATTTCATGCATTGGTTATGAATCCATAGGGAAGCCTTTGAACCAATTTACGGGCAAGGCTATACTTTTGAGCCCAAAAGCCATAGAACTCAAGGAAGTGATCGTTTCAAACAAGGACTACACGCCGGAGGAAATTCTGGAATTGGTCGAAGAAAACATCGGCAAAAATTATATAAACAGTTTTACCAAAAAGCGTCTGTTCCTAAGGGAATCATACAGAAATTACATTGAAAAATCCAACTATACCATCAAGGAATCCACCATTCCCGCTTTGAACAAGCAATTTCTGGACAGTGTTCTAAAATCCATCCCATCAAACGATACCTATTATACGGAAGTATTGGGAGATCTCTATGGATCAGAGGACCAGGATGAACAGAAATTGGACCTGATAAAGGCCTCCGAACTTTATGATAAGAATAGCCGCTTAGATATGGAAAACCTGGAGGAACGGTTCAATGAGATCATCAAAAAGAACGTAAAGACCGATAGCTATTTCAAGGTAAAATCAGGCCTGTTCGGAACCAAAATCGATGCCGAGGAACTCTTTGACCAGGAGGTGGATTCCAGTGAAGTGGAATCGCTCAACAAGGAACTTGAAAAAACAACGGAGCGCAAAAAGTTCTTCGCCAACTACAAACGCAGCACCTTGGCCAACCTATACACCAACCTGCCCATTTTTAAGAATACGGACTATAACGTACTGTGGAAGTCCAACCGATACGACCTAATCCTGGAGGACTTCACTTACATTGGGGACAAACCATTATATGTCATTGATTTTAAACCGAAGCGATCAGAAGAATTTAAAGGGAAACTCTATATAGACGCCAATGACTTTGCGCTTATAAAGATGGATTTTGAAAATGTGGAGCCGCTGAGAAAATTCAACCTCTTGGGCATTTCCCTAAATGAGTACCTGGCAAAGGGCAGTATACTTTTTGATAAGGATGCCGATGGAACGTACAGCCTCCGCTACTATGAAATTACCAAAGGAAACCGGGTTGGATTTAAACGACCGGTGAAGATCATTGAGAAGAACAAAAATGTTAAAGGGCGAAGGAAGCAGAACGAACTCCATTTGAAAATTGATGCCGCCTTCAACGGAAGGAACAAATACGAGGTGGTGGTGTTCGATACTGAATCTATCTCTGAGGCGCAGTTCAATGCATTCACTGAAAAGAACGACGTCCTTCCCCAATACATGCCCAAGTACGACCCTGATTTTTGGAAAGGCCATACCATTATGGAGCCCAATATGGCGATCAAGGAGTTTACCTCACAAGTTGAAAACGAATGATCCACGAACGCATGAACTACCCTGAAGAAAGTCATAGGGATATCAAAATCAACACCGCTCCGCCCGCCTGAACGGCACGGGCAAGAAAGACCTTCAGGAAACTTCAATGATCAAATCAACGTATCAATAAAGGAATAGAAAAGCAATGCCCAACCCAAGACCAGCAACAAGCCTCCAAGCGGAGTAATAGGTCCCAGAAATTTTAATTTTCTTTCTTTGGATGCGCTCACGCACAATCCATAAATACTGAAGGAAAACAGTAGGGTTCCCAGAATAAAACTGAGCACCATATACTGTTCTGCCTTGGTTTCCAGATTGTAATTAAACCCGATCATCAAGAGGACCAGGGCATGGTACATTTGATATTTGACCCCGGTCTCAAAACTGGCCAATTGATCCTGGGTAAAGGTTTTTTTCAACCGATGCGCACCAAAGGCACCCAGGATGATTCCCAACAGTCCAAAAAAAGCACCTATTACTTGAGCTAACAAAACCATAAAGGGACACCTTGATAATTGCTATTCATCATAGAAAAACTGCTCTTTCACTATTTTACCGTCGTGAATCTGATATACTGCGATTTCGGAGGTTTTGGACCGTTGACCGGATGGCTTATGGGTCGTATCCATTTCAAACCTTACAGAGAACCAATTATCTGCCACAATAGGCTCAGAAACCTCGGTACTATGAACTTCAAAATTCTCCTGCCACCACTCCCCTTTTTGCTGTATTCCTTCAAAACCTTCCACACGGGCTCCTTCTTTAGTACCATCGTTTTCTATACTTATAATTTTTGGGCTGTATAGCTCTTGATACGGTTTTTCAAAGTCCCCTTGTCTACAGTAAGATACCAGTTTATTGGCAATATCCTGGGTTGTCATAAAGTTCGGATTTTACTACTAATTACCCCTTCCCTTTGTGCTGGGAATTAATCCTTAATATAAATTAAAAGGCAGGACTAAAAATACGAATAATGTGCTAGCCTCAGGATATTGAGCTACTAAGTTTTTGCTTTTGTCATAAATCGAACTACCTAAAAGAAGCAATATCCTTAAACCGTTGTGCATTTTGAACCTGTTACCCTGATAAAAGGGTCAGTTCGAGCCATTGGAAAAAATTTTCGTTGAAATGTGAATGACATTTTTTTGAACGGAGTGTGTAGATTTCAATGGTGGTTCTATATTTATAAATTAGAGTTTGTAGTGTCCGTTGAAAATCAGCGATAATGAACGAAGGGTTGGAAGTGCGGTGCGCAAGCACAACGAATGTAAACCCGATAGTGAATGGTGCGCAGCAATTGCCTATTTTCAACTTGATTTTTTTGCTTCGTTTTTTTATCAAGAAAAAAATGAAGGGAAAGCCACGAGTATAGATGCAATCTAAATATCCGGCAATTTTTTATGTTAAGAATTATGTCATTGGTAGTGATTTTTCGCAATGCAATGAAGAAAAATTGTATCGAGAACATTTTTATGGCCCATAGGTTCTCGATACACTTGATTTTCGTTGGTAAAAATTAAAAATCAAGCACCCAAACTGATATTTTGTATAAAATTTTAAAATGCACAACGGGTTATCCTTAATTGGGTTCCATGCCCATGGCAGGTATTTTCTGCTGAAGTTGATTGAACAGTACATCAGTTTCCAGGGAATCCTTAAGGTTGAAATAGAGTTTTAGGGAATCCTTGTAGACCAATTTAATTTTGGGCTGGGAAATATTATCCACAAAGACATGGATTTTTTTATCCGTCAAGGAATCCTTAAATTCCTGAAAGATGCCCTTTTCCTTCTCAAGGGCGGAAAATCCATTCAAACGGATCATGGGCGGAATTCGCTCCACGAAAACCACACTGTCCAAGTCGGAGTAGGCTACGTTCTCCACATAAAACCCGGAAAGCAGGCGTATATGGTCCGGTGCGGTCTTGACCCAGTTTTTATAGTGAACCATTAAGGCGGAGACGCAAAGTGTGATGGTAAGGACCAATATCAAGTTCCAAAACCAATGTCTCTTTTTTGAATCCATATTTTTAAGCTGTTAGGGTCATTACGAATTCGCCGTTACTCAAGTCGAAAGTTCACTAACTATAACTGCGTATTTCCTGAAAAATTATTTTGGCCCCACTATGAAAGATCGGTTTATCCCAATCCAACATCCAGCGTCATCATGATGATAAAGCCACCTATAAAGCCCATGGTTGCGATATCCGTATACTTATCCTGTTGTGTTTCCGGTATAACCTCTTCCACGACCACGAATATCATGGCTCCTGCCGCAAAGGAAAGTGCGTAGGGCAGAATGGGTTGAAACGTAAGTACCGCCCAGGCACCCAAAACGCCTGCAATGGGCTCTACAATAGCAGAGGCCTGTCCGAATAGAAAACTCTTCGTCCGGCTAAGTCCGTGCCTACGCAAGGGCATGGCCACTGCAAAACCTTCCGGGAAATTTTGAAGCCCTATTCCCAAGGCAAGGGCGACGGCCCCACCAATGGAAGCGCCCTCAAAACCCGCGGCAACACCTCCGAACAGTACGCCCACGGCCAAACCTTCCGGAATGTTGTGCAGGGTAATGGCCAAGGTGAGCAAGGTTGTCCTATGCCAAGGGGTATTTACACCTTCGGCCTCGCTTTCCTTAAAATTGATATGCAAATGGGGTAGAATTTTATCCAAACCAAAAATAAATGCAGCCCCCAATAAAAAGCCCACTGCGGCGGGTATTACTTTTACAAAGCCCTCGCCCGGACTCATTTCGATACCCGGGGCCAACAAGCTCCAAAAACTGGCGGCGACCATAACGCCCCCAGTAAAGCCAAGCATACCGTCCAGCACGGCCCTGTTCATGGTCTTGAAAAGAAAGACAAAGGAGGCTCCTGCCGCCGTAAGAATCCATGTGAACAAGGTGGCATACAAGGCAGCCAACACAGGGTTTATCGATTCAAAATAGGTGATAACAGCATCCATATACGTTCGTTTAGTTCTTTTCCAATACTTCCAAATAGAGGTTAGAGGCTATTTGGTCCGATATCCTCATTTCCCTTTTGTTAATCAGGATACTCATGGAACCATCAAAATCCTCCCGCTCCACAATTTTTAAGGTATCTCCCAAGGATATTTGGTTCTTGTCCAAAAATTTCAAAAAAGCGACGGAGGAATCATTGACCCCCACACAAACACCTTCGGAACCAACGGGAAGTTCACTGACCAATTTTTTGACCGACTTTTTAAACTCCCCATCTTTGGATGGAATAGGGTCGCCGTGCGGATCTACCCTAGGGTTTCCTAAATAGGTGTCCAATTTATCAATGAGCTTGTCACTTTTTATATGCTCCAACTGCTCCGCTACTTCATGGACCTCGTCCCATGCGAAATCCAGTTTATCCACCAAAAAGACCTCCCACAACCGGTGCTTTCTAACAATGGAAAGCGCCGTAAGCCTACCCTTTTCCGTTAAGGAAACCCCTTTGTACTTCCTGTAGTTCACCATGTTCTTCTCGGATAGTTTTTTGATCATATCCGTTACGGAAGATGGTTTGGTATCCATTTGGTCCGCAATGGCGTTCGTGGAAATGGAAGCTTCCTGCCCTCCGCTCAAATGATAAATGGTCTTTATATAATCTTCTTCTGAAAGGGTCATTATTTTTTTATATCCTGCTAAATTACATTTTTATATCCAAAAACAAATATTTAGTTTTGTCTAAATTTATTTTTAGTAATTGTTAAAATAATATTTTGACTTATGTGTATTAGATATGTTTGCTGTATTCTTCTAATGTTGTTTTGTCTTAGGACATGGACACAGGAAGCTACTGTATCGGGCCATGTTTCATCTGAGGGGCAGGCGATTCCTTTTGCAAACATCTATTTAAAAAACACCAAAATCGGAAGTGCTACCGATGAATTTGGGAATTATTCCCTTAACAATGTGGATGCCGGAACGTATACCCTTATCGCCTCCATTATGGGATATGCCCCTTTTGAACAACGAATTTCAATTGTAAAAAACCAGCAACTGTTATTCGATATAGAAATGGCCCCAGTGGCGGAAAGCCTAGATGAAATGGTGGTTACAGGTACCCTTAAAGCCGTGAGCCGTTCCGAAAGCCCGGTTCCTGTGGAGGTCTATAGTCCTACTTTTCTGAAACAAAACCCAACGGCAAACATTTTCGAGGCCTTGCAGAACGTCAATGGGGTTCGGCCGCAAATAAACTGTAATGTCTGCAATACGGGTGATATCCACATCAACGGATTGGAAGGTCCGTATACCCTGGTGTTGATCGATGGCATGCCCATTGTAAGCGGCCTTGGAACGGTTTATGGCCTTATGGGAATCCCTAACTCCCTGATCGAACAGATCGAAATCGTCAAAGGGCCTGCCTCCAGTTTATATGGTAGCGAGGCCGTTGGGGGATTAATCAATATCATCACCAAAAACAATTTGGAAGCCCCGGATTTCGCCGCAGATACCTTTTTGACCGGATGGGGCGAATACAATCTGGATGTGGGTGCCAAAATAGACGTAGGGAAAAAAGCGAACGTGCTACTAGGCCTCAACTATTTCAATTTTGATCAGCTGGTGGATAACAACGGGGATAATTTTACCGATTTAACGATTCAGGACCGTATCTCCGTATTCCAAAAGTGGGGTTTTCAACGAAAGGATAACCGAATATTTTCACTGGCCGGCCGCTATTTTTATGAAGACCGATGGGGCGGGGAGCTGCAATGGACCCCGGAGTTTCGTGGGGGAGATGAAATATATGGTGAGAGTATCTACACCAGCCGATGGGAAATTTTGGGGAAATATCAGCTACCCCTGGAGGAAAAAGTGTTGTTCTCCTTTTCGTACAATGACCACAGTCAGAATTCGGTGTACGGGGATACCCCATATTTGGCAGATCAGCGCATTGGTTTTGCCCAAATGACCTGGGACAAAAAAGTGGGTAGGCACGATCTTTTGGTGGGCACGTCCCTCCGATACAATTTTTATAACGACAACACTCCGGCAACACCCCTTGCGGACGAGGTTTGGATTCCCAGCCTATTCCTACAGGACGAAGTGGCCTTGGCCAACAAACATTCCCTTTTAATGGGACTCCGATACGATTATGACAATCGGCACGGGGCGATTTACACGCCCAGGACTGCCTACCGGTTTAAGATAACGGATAACGATATACTACGCCTAAACGCCGGTACGGGGTTCCGGGTAGTGAATTTATTCACGGAAGACCATGCCGCATTGACCGGCGCCCGGGACGTTATCGTAACCGAAGCTTTGGAACCGGAACGTTCCGTCAATGTGAACCTGAACTATCTTAAAAAGATATATGGTTCCAATGGTACGTTCGCAAGCTTGGACGCATCGGCCTTCTATACCCGATTCAGCAATGCCATCCTACCTGATTACGATACCAATCCCAACCAAATCATCTATGACAATCTGGACGGTTTTTCGGAATCCCAAGGAATAAGTGCCAATTTGGATGTAGTCTTTCCAAATGGATTCAAGTTTTTGCTCGGTGCAACGTTTCAGGATGTCAGCCAAACGGAAAATGGTGTAAAAACCAGGCAGATACTTACGGAAAGCTACACCGGCACTTGGAACTTGGGCTATACGTTTCAAAATTTAAAACTAACGGTGGACTATACCGGAAATCTGTATGGCCCTATGCGACTTCCCACCTTGGGCGAAACGGACCCACGAAGCGATTATTCCCCACTTTGGAGCATACAGAACGTTCAATTTACATACAAGGGACTTAAGGATATGGAAATCTATGGCGGAATTAAAAATTTGTTGGACTGGACACCAAACCGAGGCAATCCCTTTATCATCGCCCGTGCCAACGACCCCTTCGACCGCGAGGTGGTGTTCGATTCCAACGGTATTCCCGTTGCCACACCCAACAATCCCAATGCCCTTACCTTTGACCCTTCGTATGTCTATGGTCCCAATCAGGGCATACGGGGATTTCTGGGTCTGCGGTACCGGATAAATTAATACCCAGTAGAATTTTGAAAGTTGGATACGGAAATCCCTATTTTTGGGTATGGCCAAATTGGACTACGATTACATCATCATTGGAGCAGGTGCTTCTGGACTACTTTTGGCCGATGCCTTGGGCAAGGATTCGTTTTTTGCCCAAAAGTCCATCCTCCTTTTGGATAGGGACGCCAAAAAGAGTAACGATCGTACCTGGTGTTTTTGGGAAAAGGGCGATGGAGCATTTGATGACATCTTGTATAAAAAATGGAAGCAGATTATTTTCAAGGGGCAGGATTTTTCCAAAAGCTATGACATTGCCCCCTACTCCTATAAAATGGTACGTGGCATCGATTTCTACGCACATTATTTTAAAAAGCTTGAAGGGTATCCCAATATCCGTTTTCAACAAGAATCGGTTGTGGAAGTAAAGGAATCGGAAAGTTCGGTTATGGTCCATACCCAAGAAACCCAATATACGTGCCATCAGGTTTTTGACAGTCGGTTTCATTATGAAATGCTGGAGGCCGATAGAAAATACCCCCTGCTTCAACAACACTTTGTGGGATGGGTCATCAAAACCCCCAAGCCCGTTTTTCACGTGGAAAAGGCAACCTACATGGACTTTTCCGTGCCACAAAAGGGAAATACCCGCTTTATGTACGTACTGCCTTTCAAGGAAGACGAGGCCCTCGTAGAGTACACGCTCTTCTCCAAAGAGGTGCTGCCAAAACCCGACTATGAGGCGGCCCTTAGGGACTACATCCGTACCGATCTACAATGCGATACTTTCGAAATCCTGGAGCAGGAACAGGGAAGTATCCCCATGACCTGCCATGATTTTACCCAACGCAATTCTGGTAGGATTACACGTATTGGAACCGCGGGCGGATGGGCCAAACCCAGTACAGGCTACACCTTTATGGGGTCTTCCAAGAAAATTCCGTTGTTGGTGTCCAATTTGAAGTCGGACAACACTATACACGCCCTAGGGCAAAAAAAACGATTTTGGTTCTACGATCTGTTGCTTCTGGACGTGCTTTATAACAATAATGCGATAGGGCATGAAATTTTCACCAGCCTCTTCAAAAAAAGAAAACCAGAACTGATCTTCAAGTTTCTGGACGAAGAGACGAGTTTTGGGGAAGAGCTCCAATTTATCTCCGGGTGCCCCAACATACCCTTCATCAAGGCAATCTTTAAACGACTTTTTTAAACCCGGAATATGCAATAGAAAAATTTGGATTAAACCGTACGGCGCATCAGGTTCTCTCCAAACCGTTTGAGAATGGCCTTTTTGGAATCGGCTATATCCAAATCGTTCAAAATAAGAAAGGCTTTTTGGGTGAAGGATTCAATGGCATTTTGGGTGGATTCCGCAGCTCCGCTCTCCCTGAATATGGTCTTTACGGCCTCGATTTTATCCGTTGGGTCCCCGGGCTGAATGGAATACAGATCCAAAAGTTCCTTTTTAATCGATCCTGAACCGGATTCCAAGGCCTTAATGAAGAGAATTGTCTTTTTATTCTCGATGATATCCCCTCCTACCTGTTTTCCAAAGGTCTCAGGGTCCCCAAATACGTCCAAATAGTCGTCCTGAAGCTGAAAGGCGATGCCTAGGTTCAACCCAAAATTGTAAATATGTTCCTGGTTCCGTGGGCTGGTATGCGCCACGATACCTCCCATTTTCATGGCGGCGGCGACCAGAACGGCCGTTTTGTATTCGATCATTCTTAGATACTCCGGAAGCGTTACATCTTCCCTGGACTCGAAATCAACATCATACTGCTGCCCCTCGCAGACCTGCAGGGCCGTTGTACTGAAGAGTTTTGCCAAATCCCGAAACGTATCCGGTGGATAATTTTCAAAAAGTTGGTAGGCACAGATGAGCATGGCATCGCCCGATAATATCCCGGTATTGGTATCCCATTTTTCATGTACGGTCGCCTGGCCCCTGCGTACGGGTGCGGCATCCATGATATCGTCATGTACCAAGGAAAAATTATGGAAGACTTCTATGGCCAGGGCGGCATCGAGGGCATTTTTATAGGACCCGTCAAAAATTTCGGCCGTTAGTAATGCCAAAACTGGGCGAAGGCGTTTCCCTCCTAATTTTAGTATGTAATTGATGGGTTCGTAAAGATTTACAGGTTCCTTTAACACAAATTTGGACTCCATATAAGAAAGGAATTCCGACCTATAAAAATCGATGGATTGCATGCAGTTTTTTTTCAAAAATACATCCATTGTTACAAAAAGCGAACAAATACGTCAGATGTTAAAAGAAAATATTCCAAAAAAACGCAATACTTTCTAAAACCGTCGTCTCTACTAGTGAAGACCTAAAGAAAAACCATCAGTGGTTTCAAGAAAACAACAGAATAACAACCTAACCGAGTTCTTTGAGGAAGAATACAGTTCGCTGAAGGGCTATGTGCGCTCCAAAATAAGGCACACGGCAGAAAGTGACGCGGAGGATATTATTCAGGATGTTGCACTACGGATTTTCTCCAGGCCTTTGGACGCCTTGCCCATTCACAATATAGGCGGTTTTGTTTACAACGCGATCAGGAATAGGATCATTGATATCATGCGCACGAAAAAAGAACGGGTAGATGATGGGGAAACCCTGGAAATTCTATGGACGGAATTCACGAGTCTGTTCCAGGATGACTTTCAGGAGACCTATCCAGAACAATTGAAGGAGAAGCTGAAAGAAGCCATTGCAGCGCTGAAACCGGTCTACAGGGACATCATCATCGCGGTGGACTTTGAAGGATACACCTACAAGGAAATAGCGAACCAGACCGGTATATCACTTGGAACACTGATGTCAAGAAGACATAGGGCCCTGTCCATTTTGTTGAAAAAATTAAAATCGGAAAAAATAAACACATGAGTTATGGAAACAAGCAAAAACATTGAAAAACAGGTGGAAAACACTGTAAAGGAATCGGTAAAAAAAGTAGTGAAAATCTTCTTTTTTGTACTGCTGGGTATAGGAATTGCATTTTTGGTGGGTTACGTAGTTATGTACTTGTGGAACTGGTTGATGCCATATTTATTCGGATTACCTACGGTGGGCTACTGGCAGGCCTTGGGTATTCTGTTATTGTCCAAAATAATTTTTGGATTTGGAGGTGGCGGGGGCAGCCATGACAAAAGGAAAAAATCCAGGAAAAAAGAATTTTTCAAAAACCGATGCAGACCCATGCGAAGGGATTTTACAGAATGGGAGCATTACGATGCCTTTTGGAAGGAAGAGGGAGAACTTGCCTATAAAAACTTCGTAAATCGACTAAAAAAGGAACAAAATGAAGAAGGAAGCCAGCCCTAGAAAAAAATATCACTTTTTGAACAAAGCCTTTTTTTGGAGCTTGAATGTGGATACGCCCAGGATGGAGGAACAAGAAGCGAATCTCACTGAACCCCGCTTCCTACCAGCCACGAACCATTGAATCCACCGTTTGTTAATAAATTGTAAAACTTTGGAAACTTTTTCGGTTTTTAAAGTTTCCTGCCCTACATTTGTCCCCTATCATGAAAGAGAAAATAAGGGAAACGGCAACGGATATGTTCCTGAACTATGGGTTCAAGAGTGTCACCATGGACGATATAGCAAATACCATGGGCATCTCCAAAAAGACCATTTATTCAGAGTACAGCAACAAAACTGCCTTGGTCGAAGATTGTGTCATGGGCAAATTCTGTTCCATGAGTGATGGAATCAACGAAATAACCGAGTTGGAAAAAGACCCTATCGAAGAACTCTTTGAAATAAAAAAGTATGTCCTTGGCCATCTTAAAGACGAGAAGACATCCCCCCAATACCAGTTAATGAAGTACTATCCTAAAATCTACATGAAACTCAAGGATATGCAATTTGAAATGATGCAGCACTGTGTCACTTCAAATATTCAAAGGGGTATGGAAATGGGGCTCTATAGACCCAACTTGGATGTTGAGTTCATTGCCCGCATCTACTTTGCCGGTATGAACAGTATAAAAGACCAAGTTATGTTCCCCTTAGATCGTTTTTCCCCCATATTCTTGATGGAAACCTATTTGGAATATCACTTAAGAGGTATCGTTTCCCCGGAAGGCCGACAAAAATTAAACGAAATCATCAATTCAAATCAACAATAAATGCGCAATCAACTAATCATTTTAATTACGCTCATGGCCTTCATATTGGGCCATGGGCAGGAAGAAACCTATAGCTTTACCTTGGAGGAGGCCATTGCCTTTGCACTCGAAAACAACTATAGTGCCATCAATGCCGATAGGGACCTCATCGATGCCCAAAAACAAAAATGGGAAACCATTGCGGACGGGTTGCCGCAAATATCAGGTGCGGTCAATTACCAAAACCAATTGATACAACAAGTAGTGCAGTTGCCGGGCGAAATTGCCGGTGGTGAACCTGGAACCTTTGTGGAGGTGGTCTTTGGGCAACCCCAGCAGGTAAATGCCTCTGCTACACTACGCCAGAAAATCTTTGACGGCTCCTATATTGTAGGCGTGCAGGCGACCAAGGCCTTTTTACGTTACAGTGCCAATAACAATGAAAAAACGGCCCAAGAAGTTCGTAAAGCGGTGGTAGAATCCTATGGAAATGTCCTTTTGGCGAAAGAGAGCGTCGCAATTCTACAGCGAAACAAGGAAACCTTGGACAAAAATCTCTATGAGACCAGCAAACTGTTTGAGAACGGACTTAGTGATGAAGAAAGCGTGGACCAGCTAAAAATAACATTGTCATCCATTGAAAACCAGTTGAAGAACGCGGTACGATTGGAAGATATTACCCTGCAGATGCTGAACGTGGTCATGGGACTGGATCTGGATGCCCCAACCCAACTAAAGGAGGATTTGGAAAACCTCACCGAAGAACAAATCGACTTGGGAATCATGGAAACCGATCTGAACCTTGAAGAAAACGTGGACTATAAAATTGCCCTCAACCTCAACGAACAGCGGTATTTTGAATGGAAATTGGCCAGAAGCCGGGCCCTGCCCACCCTAAATGGTTTTGTAAGCTACGGTGCGCTTTCCTTTGGGGATCAATTTACTTTTTTTGATAGGGGCCAGGACTATTTCGAGTTTTCTTCCTTTGGCATTGATCTAAGCATCCCCATTTTTAGTTCCTTAAAGCGAAGTGCAAGCACCCAACGAGCTAAAATCGCTATGGAAAAGGCAAAGACGCAGTTAACGGAGGCAGAACAACAAATACGTCTACAATTAGAAAATGCCAAAAGCAACTACGTATTGGCCATTGAACAATACCAGACCTCCAAGGAAAACCTGGCACTTGCCGAGCGTATAGAAAACAAGAACCAAATCAAATATACGGAAGGTCTCGCCAGTAGTTTTGAGCTAAGGCAGGCGCAGACGCAATTGTATACGGCCCAACAGGAATACCTACAATTCATGGTGGACGTCATCAATAAGAAAACGGAACTGGAAATCATTCTAAACAAACAATCTTAAGCAATCAATCAATTAAACATAGTATTATGAAAAAACTACTTTTTCTGGCCATTTCACTAGGACTAGCATCCTGCGGGGGCGAAAACCAATCCGTAACGGGTGTTATAGAAAAGGGTGATCTGGAAGCGATACGGGCCAAAAAGAACGAGCTGGTAACCCAACAAAAAGAACTGGAAAGCCAATTGGCACAGTTGGATTCCGCCATATTGAAATTTGGTACGGAAGAAAAACTACCCTTGGTCAATACGATCGAAGCAAACCCCCAAGTATTCAATCACTACTTGGAACTTCAGGGCGATGTAAGCACCAAACAGAACGTGCTTATCTATCCAGAAATGGCGGGTACCTTGCAAAAAGTATACGTGAAGGAAGGGCAGCGCGTAAACAAGGGGCAGTTATTGGCGACCATAGACGATGGCGGCATGGGAAGCCAGCTTTCCCAGTTAAAGACGCAGGCAGAACTGGCCAAGACCACATTTGAAAGAAGGAAAAGGCTGTGGGACCAACAGATAGGTTCTGAAATCGAATACCTATCGGCGAAGGCCGAATTCGAGGCCAGACAGGATGCCGTAAAACAAGCGGAAAGCCAATTGGGGAAATCGTCCATCAGGGCTCCTTTTTCCGGTATCATTGACGATGTTATCAAAGATCAGGGAACCGTGGTTGCACCCGGTCCGGGTTCGGAAGTATTTCGCATTGTAAACCTTTCCGATATGTTCATAGAGGTCGATGTCCCAGAAACGTATCTGGGCGCTATATCAAAAGGCAAGGAGGCCTTGGTATATTTCCCGGTTTTGGGTGACAGCATCCAAACGGAAATCAGGGAAACAGGAAACTTTATCAATCCCGCCAACCGATCTTTTAGCGTAGAAATACCGGTCCCCAACAAGGACGGACAGATCAAACCAAACCTCACCGCCAAGGTAAACCTTAACGATTACACCAGCGAGAATGCCATCCTGATACCTTCTAGCATTATTTCAGAAAACGCGGAAGGTGATCAATATGTTTTCGTAGCAGGTAATCCCGATTCTGAAAATGAAGCGGTCGTGAAAAGAACCATAATTACCATTGGCAAAACCCAAAAGGGACAAGCAGAGGTATTATCCGGTCTGGAAGCGGGGGATCAAGTAATCAAGGAAGGTGCCAGAAGTGTAAAGGACGGCCAAAAAGTAAAAATTCAAAAGTAAGTTTCCATGAGCGATAAAGTAAAGAAAAACGCCGACAAGGAGTTTAAGCTGTCCTCCTGGGCCATTGACAACCCATCGGTCATCTATGTGATGATCGCCATTTTCCTATGGCTGGGCTTTTCGGCATATATGGCGATGCCAAGGGAGGATTTCCCGGAAATCGTGGAGACCAAGGTCTACATCAGCACCCCCTACCCCGGGAATACCGCGGAGGATATTGAACGATTGATAACGGATCCCTTGGAGGACCGACTCAAAAACGTGAGCAACGTCGTAGAAATTGTTTCCACTTCCCAAGAGGACTATGCCATCATTACGGTGGAATTCGATGAGGAAATTACCGTGGAACAGGCCAAACAGAACGTAAAGGACGAAGTGGATTCTGAGAAAGCCAGTGAGGACTGGCCCACGTTCAACGGTGCCAAAGTAGAACCAAATGTGTTCGACCTGAATTTTTCAGAGGAAGTACCCATCATGAACATCAATTTTACCGGGGACTATCCGGTGGAGCGTTTGAAGGAATTTGCCGAATATCTTCAGGATGAAATAGAGGACCTTCCGGAAATCAAAAAGGCCGATATACGCGGGGCCCAGGAAAAAGAGGTGGAGGTAGCCGTGGACATCTACAAAATGATGGCCGCCAAGATCAGCTTTCAGGATGTATTGAATGCCATCGGTAACGGAAACATGACCATATCCGCCGGAAATTTAAAGGCCAGTGGACAACGAAGAACGATCCGGGTTTTGGGGGAGATCGAAAATCCAAGTGACCTGAACAACTTTGTGGTAAAATCAGAAAACGGTGCGGTTTATTTAAAGGACATAGCACAGGTTACCTTTGAGGAAAAGGACAAAACTACGTATGCCCGGGAATTTGGGGATAATGTGGTGATGTTGGACGTGAAGAAACGTGCCGGAAGGAACGCCATTTCAGCCGCGGACAAGATCAGGGAAATCGTAAAACAGGAGCAGCAAAACTACTTTCCGGCAGATCTGCACATATCCATCGCCAACGACTCCTCCACAAGAACCTTAAACCAAGTGGACGACCTGGTGAACAATATCATTTTCGGAATCATTCTGGTGGTCACCGTATTGATGTTCTTCCTTGGGTTCAGAAACGCCCTTTTCGTTGGATTCGCCATCCCAATGTCCATGTTCATGTCCTTTATGATTCTTTCATCCTTGGGATACACCCTCAACACCATGATCCTTTTTGGGATGATCATGGGACTGGGTATGTTGGTGGACAATGGTATTGTGGTGGTGGAAAACGTATACCGACTCATGGACGAGGGTATGCCCAAAATAGAGGCTGCCAAAAAGGGTATTGGTGAAATCGCCTATCCCATTATTATTTCAACGGCAACCACGGTAGCGGCCTTCGTTCCGCTAGGACTATGGCCCGGAATCTTTGGTCAGTTCATGAAGTATTTTCCTATAACGCTATCCGTAGTATTGGGATCATCCTTGGTTGTGGCCATTTTTATGAACTCCATGTTGGTGTCCCAATTCATGAATACCAGTGAAAAGGAACTTACCAAAAAACAGTTGATCCGTTTGAGCATCATCTTAGGTGGGTTTGGTGCCCTAATATTGATTTTTGGTGGAGCCATGCGCGGATTGGGTTCAGTATTGATCTTAACCGGAATCATGTTTTGGGTCTACAAATATGTAATTAAGGGAGCTGCGCAGAGATTTCAAAAGAACACTATGTCCCGTTTTGAGGATTGGTACGAGAGACGTCTAGAGCATGCTTTACGGGGCAAAAACGTGTACTGGTATTTTGGCCTCACCTTTCTTTTGTTGATTGCGGTATTCATGCTCTTTGGCGTGTCGTTGGGCACCGGCAGGACCAAGGTGGAATTTTTCCCGGACAACATTCCCAATGAAATCTATGTCTACATAGAATACCCAGAAGGCACGGCGATCGAAAAAACCAACGAGATTACCAAGGAAGTCGAAAAACAGGTCTACGGACTTATGGACGACCCGGCCTACAAAAAGAACGGGGAGAACTTCATCGTAACCTCGGCCGTATCGGTAGTGGGGGAAGGTGCTGGAAACCCCTTGACGGACGGTGGTTCGTCCGCAGAAATGCCGCACAAAGGCAAAGTGACCGTAAACTTTGCGGAATTCAAATACCGTGACGGCGTGAATACGGAGGATATCCGTGCCAAGGTTCAGGAGGCCGTAGCGGGAATTTATCCCGGTGTAGCCATATCCGTTGAAAAAGAAGCCAACGGTCCGCCAGCGGGCCCTCCCATCAACATTGAATTGGAAGGCAGGGATTACGATCAGTTGATAAGCACTGCAGAGGACATTCGAAATTTCTTAAACACCAAGAACATTGAAGGTATCGAGGAACTGAAAATCGATGTCAACAAGAGCAAGCCAGCCATGCGCGTGAACGTGGACCGTGAAAAGGCCGGGGAACTGGGCGTGGCCGTGGGCCAGGTAGGGAACCAATTGCGCCGATCGCTTTTTGGCGAAAAGGCCGGGGTCTATAAGGAAGACGGGGAGGATTACGACATCAATGTTCGTTTCAACGAAAATCTTAGATATAATAAAAGTGCGCTGTTCAACCAGAACATCATTTTTAGGGATCCCGCAAGCGGACAGATCAAGGAAGTTCCCATCTCCGCCGTTGCCAAGGAAACCAATACTTCCGGTTTCAGTGCGATCAAACACCGTGATGGCAACCGCGTGGTTACCGTTTACTCGGGGTTAAAAGCCGGGGGGAACGCCGCGGCCATCGTTGCCCAGATCCAGGAGGAAATGAAGCAGTTTGAGGGCATGCCGGAAAATATAAAAGTGGATTACACCGGGGAGATCGAGGAACAGAACAAGCAACAGATGTTCTTGATTGGTGCCTTTTTCTCCGGACTTGGACTCATCATGTTGATATTGATATTCCAATTTGGGGGGATTTCAAAACCCTTAATTATTATGATCGCCATTTTCCTAAGCTTTATTGGAGTGTTTGGTGGATTGATGATTACCGGTTGGTCCTTTGTGATTATGATGACCATGATGGGAATTATATCCTTGGCAGGTATTGTGGTGAACAACGGCGTGGTACTGCTGGATTATACCCAGATTTTGGTAGACCGAAAAAAGGTAAAATTGGGCATGGACGACAAGGACCTTTTGACCTTGCCCGAAGCTACCGAAGCCATCGTTAAGGGAGGTAAGGCACGTTTGCGCCCCGTAATCTTGACCGCTATTACCACCGTGTTGGGATTGATCCCTTTGGCCATTGGTTTGAATATCGATTTCTTTGCCCTCTTTTCAGAGTTTAACCCGCATATTTACATTGGTGGGGATAACGTGGTGTTCTGGGGACCCTTGGCATGGACGGTTATTTTCGGCCTATTGGTAGCCACCTTCTTGACCTTGATCATTGTACCGGTATTGTTCAATATCGTTTACCGAATTAAAATCAAGTTAAGGGGTCTTCGTTCAACAGAAGATAAAAAAGAGACAATGATTTCTGAATAGTATTATAAATGGCACGCAACAAAAAAGCCCGATACAAAAGTATCGGGCTTTTTATTTTTTTAAAAGGAGACACTAGTTGGTCACGACGGACTCCTTCACATTCATTTTTTCTACACTGGCGATTTTGTTGTTGTCAAAACTAACTTCTTTAACAATTTCACCTTCCCAAAACAACCACTTACCGGTCTTAACACCTTTATCGTAGTTACCCATGGCAATTTTTTCGCCTTTGGTATCGTACATAATCCATTCTCCCTGTAATTTTTCGTTCAGGAAAAAACCTTGTTGGGAAATTTCCCCATTGGCATGAAAATAGGTCGCTTTTACCTGATCACCTACTTTTTCAAACTTGGGAGCTATCTGTTGCGCATTTACACCAAAGGAAAGTGCTAAAATGGCGATTATTAGTAAACGTTTCATCTGTTTATATTTTTAAATAAGTATCTTCAACATAACATTAACGTTACAAATGTAGCATTATTTTACCATAAATCAATATTTAGGTAACATTTACTTAACATTAAATTTACATTTAAACGATAGACGTCTGTTTTTTAGATACTTACAATGTTAACTTTAACAATTATACCCTTCCTTACATTTTAAAAAAGGGATGGAATAAATAAATTTCTAATCAACAAAGACTTCTTAAATTTGCCCTTTCTTTTATAAACCGATACTTATGTACAGAAGCCATACCTGTGGGGAATTAAGGGATTCACATATAAATACCGATGTTGTTTTGTCCGGTTGGGTGCACAAGACCCGTGACAAGGGATTTGTGGTTTGGGTGGACCTACGCGACCGATATGGGATTACCCAATTGGTATTTGATCAGGACCGCACTTCTGCAGAACTCTTGGAAAACGCCCGAAACCTAGGTAGGGAATTCGTTATCCAAGTAAAGGGATCGGTCATTGAAAGGGCTTCCAAAAACGATAAGATCCCTACAGGGAATATTGAGGTACTGGTAAAGGAACTAACTGTACTTAACACCTCCAAAACTCCACCTTTTACCATCGAGAACGATACGGATGGCGGTGAGGATCTTCGCATGAAATACAGATATCTGGACATTCGCCGAAATCCGGTAAAAAACAACCTCATCTTTCGAAGCAAGGTTACCATGGAGGTGCGAAAGTACCTTTCGCAACAAGGATTTATAGAGGTAGAGACTCCCTATTTGATAAAATCCACCCCAGAGGGCGCACGTGATTTCGTAGTGCCCAGCCGTATGAACGAAGGTCAGTTCTATGCCCTTCCGCAGTCCCCACAGACCTTTAAGCAATTATTAATGGTGGGCGGCATGGACAAATATTTCCAGATCGTAAAGTGTTTTAGGGACGAAGACCTCAGGGCGGATAGACAACCGGAGTTTACTCAGATAGATTGTGAAATGGCCTTTGTGGAGCAGGAAGATATTTTGAACGTCTTTGAGGGACTGACCCGTTACCTTTTAAAGGAAATCAACGGGGTGGAAGTAGATACCTTCCCCCGAATTACCTATGACGAGGCCATGGAAAAATATGGGAACGATAAACCGGACATCCGTTTTGGGATGGAATTCGGGGAATTGAACGAGGTGGCCCAACATAAAGACTTTAATGTATTCAACAATGCCGAACTGGTCGTTGGTATAGCCGTGCCCGGTGGAAACGCCTATACCAGAAAGGAAATAGACCAGCTGATTGACTGGGTCAAAAGACCACAAGTTGGGGCATTGGGAATGGTCTACTGCCGTTGCAACGAAGATGGTAGCTACAAATCATCTGTAGACAAGTTTTACGACCAAGAGGACCTTGCCAAATGGGCTAAAGTGACGGGCGCCAATCCAGGAGATTTGATTTGCGTACTATCTGGGGAAACACATAAAACACGTACCCAATTGAGTGCCCTCCGTATGGAATTGGCACAACAATTAGGCTTGCGGAAATCCAATGAGTTTGCACCTTTATGGGTCGTTGATTTCCCGTTGTTGGAACTGGATGAGGAAACCGGACATTACCATGCCATGCACCATCCATTCACCTCCCCAAAACCGGGGCAATTGGAGTTGTTGGATTCAGACCCGGCGGCGGTCCGCGCCAATGCCTACGATTTGGTGTTGAACGGGAACGAAATTGGAGGAGGTTCCATTCGTATCCATGACAAGGAGACCCAATCTATTATGTTCAAGCATTTAGGATTTACCCCAGAGGAGGCCAAGGCACAGTTCGGGTTTTTGATGGATGCCTTCCAGTATGGTGCACCGCCCCATGGGGGAATCGCCTTTGGCTTGGACCGATTGGTAGCCATTTTAGGCGGACAGGAAACCATCCGTGATTTTATTGCTTTCCCTAAAAACAACAGCGGTAGGGACGTTATGATCGATGCTCCTGCCCCCATTGACAATGCGCAGTTGGAGGAATTGCATTTGAAGTTGTATCTTTAACAGACACGATTGTCATCCTGAACGCAGTGAAGTATCTATTGTTGGAACAAATTCCCAAAGAAATTCAGGTCATTGTTGGGAGTACTAGACACACAACGGATTCTTCGTTCCGCTGCGCTCCACTTAGAATGAACTGTGCTTAAAAACAAGTATCGGAATTAAACACTATTTAAATACCTTTGAACGTTCCTTCAATTCAAGGTATTACTATGCCAACCCAAAACAAATCATTCTTAAAGCGTTTGCTCATTTGGAGGTACAAGCATATTTCCGAAAAGACCTTCATCTACATCCTCAGCGTTGTAGTAGGGCTGTTGGCGGGCCTGGCATCGGTCACACTAAAAAACATCACCTATTTTATTGAGGCCTCCCTGGAACGAGGCATCATCTTCTCCAGTAACCAATTGTATTTTATACTGCCGATTATCGGGTTGACCTTGGTATATCTCTACGTTAAGTTTGTGCACAAGGAACGCTTGAAACACGCCGTGTCCTCCATCCTGTTCTCCCTTTCCAAAAAGAAAGGCATCATTGACCGAAAACAGATTCTGACCCAACTGGTGGCCGCACCCCTGACCGTTGGTTTTGGAGGGTCGGTTGGACTTTTGGGGCCCGCCGTAGCTTCGGGAGCGGCCATTAGCTCCAATTTGGGCCGATTGTTCCACATCAGTGCCAAGACCCGCTCGTTATTGATCGCCTGTGCATCGGCAGGTGCCATCGCCTCCATATTTCAATCGCCCATCGCGGCCATCATATTCGCGGTAGAAGTCTTTAGCATGGACCTTACCATGATCTCCATGCTGCCCCTGCTATTGGCATCCATTTCGGGGGTGCTTACCTCCTACTTCTTTTTGGGCAACGAGGTATTGTTCACCTTCAATATTTCACGTGCCTTTGCGGTGAAGGATACGCTTTTTTACATCGTTCTGGGGATTGGGACGGGAGTAGCCTCCATCTATTTTACCAAAATGTACTTTGGCATCCTGCACTTGTTCAAACCGCTAAAAAGTCCCAAATACCGACTCCTGGTGGGCGGACTCGCCATAGGCATCATGCTGTACATGATTCCACCACTTTACGGGGAAGGTTTCAGCTTTATAAACAACCTATTGCTCGGCGACCATATACAGGCCCTTGGAAAGACACCTTTTGACGCCTTCCTGGACAATATTTGGGTGGTCATCGCCCTATTGTTCGGTATTACCATTTTCAAGGCCGTGGCCATGACCACTACCTTGGCGGCCGGCGGCGCGGGGGGAATCTTCATACCCACCATGGTGATGGGAAGTGCCTTGGGCAACGTGGTGGCGAAGGTCATTAACAATCTGGGATTGGGCTTCTCGGTTTCGGAGAGTAATTTTACGCTCATTGGCATGGCCGGACTCATCGCCGGGGTGTTGCACGCGCCCCTTACAGCGATTTTCCTCATTGCGGAAATCACAGGAGGCTACGGTCTCTTCGTTCCACTGATGATTACGGCATCCATCTCCTACCTGATTACAAAAAACACCATAGACTATACGATCTATACCCGGGAACTTGCCGAACGCGGCGACCTCCTCACCCATAACAAGGACAAGGCCGTGCTGACACTCATGCAGTTGGACGACCTCATTGAGATGAACTTTAAAAAGGTGGACCAACACATGACCTTGGGCGAAATGCTCCATGAATCCGTGGCCAAGTCTACCCGAAATATCTTCCCCGTAGTGGATAGCCAAGAAGCCTTGGTGGGCATTATCCTGCTGGACGATATACGGGAGTTTATGTTCGATACCACCCTATACAAAAGCACCAAGGTCATCACCTTTATGCAAAAGCCCCCGGAAATCATCTTTTACGGGCAGGACAAGATGCAGGCGATCATGCAAAAGTTCCAGGATAGCGGGGCATGGAACCTGCCCGTGGTCAAGGACGGCAAATATCTGGGCTTTGTCTCCAAGTCCAAATTGTTGACGGCCTACCGTAGGGAACTCATTAACTTTACGGGGAACTAAGGTTTTAGTCTTAGTTCGGCAAATTTGGTATACACCTATTTAAACTAGTTTCCACAGACCAACCTTGACTTTAATCTATTGCAGCGTTCATCTGTTTTATACCTTTATTGGGGTATATAGATGTATTTTACATCCATATAAACAAGTTGGCAGCTATTTCAAAAATGACCGATAAAAAGACAATCAAAATCTTATCATTTACGCTAATCCTTTTTTTATGCAAAGCCTGTTTTTTGGACAGTGGAAAAGTAAAATTCATTAATGATTTTGACCTAAAACTTAAAGGAGAGGTCATAAGCGTTACGGAAAATAACTACAATCATTATCTAGTATGCTTAAAGGTTATTGAATCAAATAAAAAAGAATATTTTCCATTATTTGAACCTTTTAAAAAGGAAGGAAATAGAAAAAGTAATTTGGAAAAAAGGTATTTTATAAAAGTTCAAGATAGTTTGGCTTTAATTATATTGTATAATGGAGAAGCTGGGCAAAAAATATTACATAATAAAATCAGAGATAAATCCATTCTGGAAATAAATATGGACGGAGAAAAAACCTATGATATCTATAATCAGAAAACTGGAGAATTTATCGGAGGGAGAAAAATATCTACATCCCCTCTACGGAACAGCATCGAAATAAGCTGTTTAAATGGAAAATAAAAACAGCTGCCAACACTGACTATAATTCATTGTTCCCTCCTGCCTTGAACTAAATTCCCTATTTTTAAGAAAACAAATAACTAAGGGAATGATTTCGTCCTGCGGTCTTGGCTCGCTGGAAAATCGCACCGGCCAACGCCGTCGCTCGCTAGCCGCCAGCCACAACGAAATCATAGCCGAGAACCGTTGTGCTTCATTCACAAAATTCCGATGGAGTTGTGAAATTTCAGTAAATTTGAAAGAAAGGTATCAAAATGGACATCAAAACATCTAAAATAGAACTTGTCAAAATGATATTGAATATCGACAATGACAACTTTATCAAAAAAGTAACCGACTTCATAAATAATGAGAAATCGGACTTTTGGAATGAATTGACCGAATCTGAGCAAGCGGAAATCAAAAAAGGAATCGAACAGTTGGATAATGGAAAACGGACTTCGTTTAAAGACGTGCTTAAAAAGATTTCTTGATGGAAGTTTTCATTTCGGAACTTGCCGAATACAAATTGAAAAGACTTACCGAATATTTATTGGAGGAATGGGGTTATAAGGTTAAAAAAGATTTTCTAGATAAATTGACAGCAAAAATCGAACAGATATCAGAATATCCTGAAAGCTGCAAAAAATCAAGGGAATTTGGGGGAATCTATAAATGTGTTGTCACAAAACATACGACTTTTTTCTACCGTGTAAATTTTAAACAAAAAGAAATAGAAGTTATCACATTGTTTGACACAAGACAAGACCCTAATAAACTAAAACAGCAATTGAAATAAGAACGAAAGAAAAACAAAGAACTGAGTTAAAATCCATTCCTGTATACTTTACCAAGAAAATTCGACAAACATTTGCCCACTATGTTCACCCTAGCACAAATAGAACTAGCCCACGCGAACGTCAAAACAGGAGCCGACTTCCCAAAATATATTCAGGAAATTAAGCAACTTGGGGTCGTTTCCTTCGAAACTTGGGTTACCGATAGCCACACCCACTATTTTGGCAAAAATGGGTTTCAAACCCGCTCGGAACCAAAATACGACCCTTTGGCTATTGCGGAGGCTTTCCAAAAAGAACAATTTGCCCAATACCTTTCATCGCACCAGAAAGGGGAAATGGATTATGTTGCCTTTTGCAACCATTGTGCGGAAACAGGTGTTGAAAAATGGATTGTAGACCTTCTAAAATTGACCTGCACCTATTATGATAAAGCCGGAAATGCAGTTCTAGTGGAAGCCATACCCATTGCCCAATAAGAATCAGTATCTGTACGTGCCAAAAAATGATTCCCCCGCGCTGGCGCGAGCATCTTGCTCGTGCCTAAACCTAATATACAACTAACCCCAACACAAGCGTGACGCTTGCGCTAGCGAGGGATTTGTATAATAAGCGAAATACCGCTTGCAAAAGGAGATTTTTAAGAATCAAGCTATTGACCTAATTTTAAAGGTATGGATATATACTGTAAACCCGATTGCGGAAATTCACCAAAAAGGGAATTGGTAAAACAACTCACCCAATACTTTGCGGCCTATGATCTTGAGAAGGCCATGCAGTTTATGGCTACGGATGTCGTTTGGACCTTGGTGGGCGATATCCCAATACAAGGAAAGGAAGCATTTAAATCGGCTTTGGAGGAAATGGGCACCAATAAAACGAAGGAGCTTACCATACACGGGATCGTGACGCACGGAAAAGAAGCTGCCGTACATGGCGAAATGTTGATTGAGGATGACAATAGGTTCGGTTTCTCGGATTTTTATGAGTTTACCAGTGCCAAGGCTTCCACGGTAAAATCCATTCGGTCATACGTCGTTCCCATACACCAGATTTAATCGGTTTACCCTACATTGGATAGTTGTCACGAAGCGTTCTCTTTGCTTCGGCTGTATTTGTATGCAAAGTCGGGCATCAAAAAAAAACACGGTATATTTTGAACCGATAGAAATGCTTACATTTAAACGGGCCGAACATTCCCCCTAAACAACCACCACCTTATGAAAAAAATACTACTGTTTTTACTGCTGATACTGATTGTCATTGCAAGCATTTTGGTCTTTAACACCCTACAAATGGGCTCCAAACAAGTGGCCCCAGGCACTGCCGAAACTATAGAGCTCCCAGATGATATCTTTCAAAACCTTTCGAAGGGACTGCAATACGAGACCATTTCCTTTAGCGAGGACGCCATTCCGGACTCGACCGCCTTTTTTGGCTTTCACAGGTATTTGGAAGAAACCTTTCCCCTAGTGCATAAAAATCTTTCCCTTGAGAAAATAAATACCTATAGCCTGCTATACACCTGGAAAGGCTCCGATGCTTCCAAGAAGCCGCTTATTTTAATGTCGCACCAAGATGTGGTTCCCGTGGACCAGCCCACACTCGCGGACTGGGAGGCAGGGCCTTTTGCCGGTACGATTACGGATACCCACGTCATTGGCCGTGGCACCTTGGACGACAAGGGCACTTTGATCGGTCTTATGGAGGCCGTGGAAAAACTGCTGGAGGAGTCCTTTGTACCCTCCCAGACGATATATTTGGCCTTTGGGCACGATGAGGAAGTTGGGGGCAGCAAAGGTGCCGCCGAAATCGCAAAGCATTTAAAATCGAAAGGCGTTACCGCGGCCATGGCCTTGGATGAAGGCGGATTTTTGGCGGAGAACCTAGTTCCCGGTATTGAAACCGTAGCCATGGTCAACCTGGCCGAAAAGGGATTTGCCTCCTTTCGGTTGATCGTAGAGACCAACGGTGGCCATAGCTCCCAACCTCCAAAAGAGAACACAATAGGAATGCTCGCTCAGGCAATTGTAGACTTGGAAAGCAATCAATTACCCTATAAACTAGTAAAACCTATCGACTACCAGCTTGAATATATGGGGGCAGAACTCCCGTTCTTTAAAAGAATGGCCTTCGCAAACCCTTGGCTGTTCAAGGACCCCATACTGGAGGCATTGAACGCCCACACCACTACGGCCCCTACCATTGTAAGCGGCGGCGTTAAGAACAACGTAATCCCCACGGTAGCGGAAGCGACCATCAACTTTAGGATTTTGCCCGGTGAGACGATAGCATCGGTACAGGAACATATTGAAAACACCATTTCCGATAAGATCAGGGTAGAACCTGTGGGGTTTTTGACCAATCCTTCAGAAGTATCCAGCATAGATTCAAATGCCTATAAAATTCTGGAACAGACCATACGTACCCAATTCTCGAACAGCGTAGTAGTACCTGGATTGGTGGGGGGAGGTACGGATGCACGGTATTTTTACGAAATCGCGGAGGATGTGTACCGTTTTTATCCCATTAGGTTGGGACCGGATAGCATGTCGCGTTTTCACGGAATAGACGAAAAAATCAGCAAGGATAACTACAGGGAAATCATTTCATTTTCCTACCAGCTTATCAAGAATTTCAAGTAAGGTTTTTTGATCCGACGATTTTTATCCTAACGAACCTTAGCATGCCAATAGGGATTTTGTACCGATTTGCTGCAAACCTGTGTTTTGGTAAACCCGATGGATTCCATTCCATATTTCCTAACTTTGTGCCATGCGGTACCTGATTTTACTTATCGTACTGGCTTCCTTTGGATGTATCGTTTACGGATTCAATCTGGAGGATTCGCAAGAGGCAACGGCGCACAAGTTTATTGGCGGTGGCACGGTAGGGCTTTTTTTGGTGGCCATGCCGCTGTTCTTGATCAAGGAAAGTAGGGGCAAAAAAATGAACGACTATATGCTGACCGAGGAAAACATTCGGAAAATGCAGGGGAAATCGACAAAAAACACTGAAAATCAAAGATTTCCAAAGGATAAAAAAGACTAATTATCTCCTAAGTGACCTAAAATTTGCTATTTTTAGGATATTAATTACCTAATTTTTATTGTAATGACTGGCAAAGTAAAATTTTTCAATGAATCCAAAGGTTATGGGTTTATTACCAACGACGACACGGGAAAGGACATTTTTGTCCACGCGACCGCTCTTAACGGAAAAGAGATCAGGGAAGGAGACAAAGTAGAATACGTTGAACAAGAAGGCAGAAAAGGCATAGTAGCGGGACAGGTGACCGTTCTCTAATCATAAGTATTACATTTTGCAGGAACCGGAACCACGCATTGCGTGGTTTTTTTATACGTTCATATCGACTACTTCCTTTTTTTTTCGAAAAACCGATGTAAAAGTTCAGATGCCTCGTACTCCAAAATACCTCCTACCACCTCTGTTTTTGGGTGTAAATGCGTACCCATGGCCCTAAATCCCCGTTTTGGGTCCGATGCCGCATAAACAATTTTTGAGATTTGGCTCCAAAAAAGTGCGCCACCGCACATTTGGCAAGGTTCCAAGGTAACGTACAGGGTACAATCCCTAAGGTACTTTCCCCCCAGAAAATTGGCAGCGGCGGTTATGGCCTGCATTTCCGCATGGGCCGTAACATCGTGCAGTTTTTCCGTAAGGTTATGGGCCCGGGCAATGATCCGGTCCTGGATTACGACAACGGCTCCCACGGGAATCTCGTCCTGTTCAAAGGCATGCTCGGCCTCCTGCAGGGCCTTTTTCATGAAATAGGAATCATCAAAAGGTGCGATCATATTTCAAAAATACAATAAGATATACAGGGCCACTACTATTTAAAAACAATTGTTTTGGCGTTTAAAAGAAGTATTTTTGCCACGAATTAAATCCCAATTGGACACACTCTTAGCACATATCAACGCCCCAAAGGACCTTAAAAAGCTGTCCAAGGACCAATTGGCCCAAGTGGTCCGGGAACTTAGGGAATTCATTATCGACATCGTGGCGACCAAGGAAGGGCATCTGGGCGCCAGTTTGGGCGTGGTGGAACTCACCGTGGCACTGCATTATGTTTTCAATACCCCAACGGATAAATTGATCTGGGACGTGGGACATCAGGCATACGGACATAAAATCCTTACGGGCAGAAAAGAGATATTCGGGACCAACAGACAACTCAACGGCATTAGTGGTTTTCCAAAAATGGGCGAAAGTGAATATGATGCCTTTGGGACGGGACATAGCTCCACTTCCATATCCGCCATATTGGGAATGGCCTTGGCATCCAAATTAAAGGAAGAACACCAGAGACAGCACATTGCCGTAATTGGTGATGCTTCCATTGCCAGTGGTATGGCCTTTGAAGGGCTGAATCATGCCGGGGTTACGGACACCAATATCCTTATTGTCCTCAATGACAACGCCATAGGCATAGACCCCAGCGTAGGTGCATTAAAAAAATACCTGACCAATGTAAAAAAGGGAACCGCTAAGGACGAGAACATTTTTGAATGTCTCAATTTCAATTACTCGGGTCCTATGGACGGACATGACCTAAACGCATTGATACAGGAACTGGAGCGCTTAAAAAGCCTTCCTGGCCCTAAATTGCTCCACGTTATCACAATAAAAGGAAGGGGGCTGCAAAAAGCCGAAGAAAATCAGGTAACCTATCATGCCCCTGGCAAGTTCGATAAAAATACGGGAGAACTGCTCAAAAAGAGTGATAGACCGGAGCCTTTAAAATATCAGGATGTGTTTGGGCATACCTTGGTTGCACTTGCCAACGCCAACGAAAGGATCGTGGGAATCACTCCGGCCATGCCCACGGGAAGTTCGTTAAAATATATGATGGAAGCCATCCCGGATCGGGCCTTTGATGTAGGTATTGCGGAACAACACGCCGTTACCATGGCAGCGGGAATGGCGGCAGCGGGACTCATCCCCTTTTGCAATGTATATTCCACGTTCCTACAACGTGCCTATGATCAGATCATCCACGATGTGGCCCTCCAAAATATACCGGTCATTTTTTGTTTGGACAGGGCAGGTTTGGTAGGTCAGGATGGTCCTACGCACCACGGAGCCTTTGATATTGCCTACTTGCGATGTATTCCCAACATGGTCCTATGCGCCCCATTGAACGAAGTGGAGCTGCGCAACATCATGTATACTGCCCAATTGGGATTGGAAAACCCCATTGCCATTCGGTATCCGCGTGGGAGAGGCGTATTGTTGGATTGGGAGCGGCCCTTTGAAGAAATGGAAATCGGTACGGCCCTTGAATTGAAAAAAGGAACGAACCTTGCCATCCTCAGTACGGGCACTATAGGCAACAGCATTACACAGGTGCTAAAAGAAATCACGAACGACCAAAGCGTAGGTCATTACCACTTTCCGTTTATCAAACCTTTGGACACGAAACGCATCCATCAAATACTAAAAAATTATGGGCACATCATAACGGTAGAGGATGGATCGGCCATAGGTGGTTTTGGAAGTGGTATCCTTGAAGTGGCAAACGATTTGGGCTGTCCAAAAGAAATAAAAGTCTTTGGCATCCCCGATGTATTCATACCACACGGCACCCAAGAAGAATTATACCAATTGGCACAAATCGATATTCAATCAATACGAACCTATATTGAGAGACTTTTATGAAAGACGTTTTTTTCCATAAATTCAAAGTATTATACTATATAGTATTTTTCATTTCTGTTACCGCCTATTCCCAGGATACGATACCATCCCCCATAGTTGCAGATACCGTTGTAATCGATACAACGGTGGTGGACACAATCGTCATCCGCAAGACACAGGAGAAAATAAGACATGTACCTAGGGGGGTGAATTTGATGAACCCGGTTATCTCCTTTAAACGCACAAAGGCATTAAAGGACAAGTACGACCCTTTTCGCGTACCATCTTTTTGGACGAAGGAAAACCTGTTGGGCATCAACTTGAGCGAGGTGGCTTTTGTCAATTGGAATGCGGGTGGTGACAATGCCATTAGTGGGCTGAGTTTTTTAAAGCTCGTACGGGACTATAAGTTCCGGTATTTTAAGTGGGACAATATCGTTGAACTTCGGTATGGCCTCAACGCCCAGGAAGGACGTCAAATACGAAAGACCGAGGATGTGATCCGACTAAGCTCAAACGTTGGCTACAGGAGGGACACCATCAGCAATTGGTATTATTCCGTGCAGCTTAACTTCAATACCCAATTTTCGAACGGTTATAAATATCCGGATAGGGACAATCCCATATCACGTTTTATGGCTCCCGGATATTTCTTTTTCGGTGCCGGTACTTCCTATATCAGCAAAAACCAGAAGTTCAATCTTTACATGTCGCCCATCACCCAAAAATCCACCTTTGTCCTTGATCAGGATTTGGCAGACAGAGGTTCCTTTGGTGTGGAAAAGGCCATTTTGGATGCAAATGGCAATGTAATTACACCCGGGGAAAACCACCGGTTGGAGCTTGGAATTCTGATTACGCACAAATGGGACTTCAATATTGCCACAAACATCGACGCCAATAGTCGGTTAAACCTCTATACCGATTATCTAAAGAGTTTTGGTAATGTGGACGTGGATTGGGAACTGAACATAAAAATGAGGGTGAACAAATACATTCTTACCACCTTGGGCACACATATCATCTATGACGATGACATCCTGTTTGACGAAATCCAAAACGATGCAGGTATCGTTGTGGATCCCGGCATACCCAAAATACAGTTCAAACAAGTGCTGGGTGTGGGAGTGGCTGTTGACTTCTAAAGCTGTTTTCCCGTTATTTTGTTATGGATATGCACGGCGGAACTGTCCGACAGACTAGCAACATAGCAACAGGTATTCAGCAGTATTTCATAAAGGGAAAGGTCCGTCCTTCTGTAAAATTCCGGCAAGGTCTCCAGCAACAAGTGATGGTAATTGGATGCCGTAAGGTTCCTTTTTTTAACCAGGGCATCGGTATATACCTCTAGGATATCGGCAATGATCTTATATCCGGCAATCTCTTTTTCAATAACTTCCTGAGCCTTGTAAACCTTCTCTACACTCAAGCTAATAATATCCTTAATTTGAGCGTCGTATTTGCTTTTATCCATGAGAGAAGTATCCATGATACCATAGAGTATATTCTCCTCATTGTCCATAAAAATGGATACGGCATCCTGAATGAGCGTGTTTATGGCCAAGGCCCTTAAGTAACTGATGCGGTCTTCCTTATACTTAAGGGTATTATACTTTTTGGTATTTATGGAATCCTTGACCAATTTTATCAGATATTCCAAGGCAAAATCCTCCGAAATCAATCCCAAATTGATACCGTCCTCAAAATCGATAATCGTATAACAAATATCGTCTGCCGCTTCCACCAAATACGTCAAGGGATGCCTGGCAAAAGAAACATCAGATCCATTTCTAGTTTGGTTCAGTCCCAAATCTTGGGCAACGTCCATAAAGGCTTCCTTTTCCGACTGGAAAAAACCAAACTTTTTATCGGAAATATGTTTTGTAGGTTTCTTGGGCAAGGATTCCTTAGGATATTTCATAAAGGCCCCTAAGGTCGCGTAGCTCAAACGAAGGCCGCCAGAAACACCTTCCCTATCCTGGGTCAATAATTTAAAGCCATTGGCATTCCCTTCAAAATCAATGATGTCCTGGTATTCCTTTGGACGTAGGTGCTCCTTGAAAATACGCCCATTACCGTTCTTGAAATACTCGCCAATGGCCTTTTCCCCGCTATGTCCAAAAGGAGGATTGCCTATATCATGGGCCAAAGCGGCCGCGGCGACGATCGCCCCAAAATCATTAAACTTATATCCGTGGATTTCGCTTAAGTGCGGGTGTTTCTCCAAAATTTTTTGACCGGCCAACCTGCCTAGGCTCCTGCCCACAACGGAAACTTCCAAGCTATGCGTCAATCGGGTATGTACAAAGTCGGTTTTGGACAACGGAATCACCTGGGTTTTGTCCTGTAAGCTTCTAAAAGCTGCGGAGAAAATGATTCGGTCATAATCTACATCAAAGCCCAAACGGGTCTCGTTCTGTTCATTCCTGATGCGTTTATTGACATCGCCCTTCCTGCGCAAGGACAGTAATTGCTCCCAATTCATGATGCTTGTTTAATCCACGCAAGATACATTTTTTGTGATGTAGAACGATGAAAAGAAAATAAAACGGGACGGAAATCAACCAATATCTTAACCTTAATAAAATAAATAGATAACCAGCACATAACCTTAAGTTAACCTTGCATGTTTTTATTTGCAGGCAAATAAACTATTGATAAATGAGAGTATTATTTTTTGCGATTGCCGGACTTTTCACGACCCTAATGTATGCACAGGCGACAGGATCCGTTCGCGGAAAAATTCTGGACAGCGAAATGTTCAACGAGCCTTTGCTTATGGCATCGGTCTCATTGAAAAATACCGATTGGTCTGATCAGACAAATTTCAATGGAAATTTCGAGATTACAGATGTGGCCCCTGGCGAATACATAATGGAAATCAACTTTTTAGGGTATGAATCCTTGGAAGTTCCCATTAAAATAAAAGAAGACGAGCAACTGGAAATTCTGGAGTCGCTAAAAGCCAAGACATTGACCATTCCTGTAATGGCCGAAACTTCCGAAAAAATGACATCGGACCAGTCTATCGAACCCAATTATTGATACCGAAGGACTTCAAAATACTATTTGGTCAATTTTCCGACTATTACGGATTTATTTCCTATTTTCATCTTCAATAACAAAAAGACGGGCATTTACGGTTTGATTCCCACCTGCTTCATAACCTTATATTAACCTCATTGACGATTTATAATATCATTTTTGCATTTATTTAATTTTTAGATGGGAGAAAACATATACCTCTTCATGATCATTGCTTTGGCCGTTTTGGCAATAACAGATCTGGTGGTTGGAGTAAGTAATGATGCGGTCAACTTTTTGAATTCGGCCATCGGGAGTAAGGCCATTTCCTTCAGGACAATCATGATCGTAGCCAGTGTAGGGATAGCTTTTGGCGCCATTTCCTCGAGCGGTATGATGGAAGTCGCCAGAAAAGGCATTTTTAATCCCGGCGAGTTCGTATTTGCGGAAATAATGATCGTTTTCATGGCTGTAATGATTACGGACATCCTGCTTTTGGATTTCTTCAATACCTTGGGCATGCCCACGTCCACTACGGTTTCCATTGTATTTGAATTGTTGGGTGCCGCCGTTGCCATCTCCTTGGTAAAAATATATGCCGATGAAGGAAGTTTTTCAGATTTGGCGAATTACATAAATACAGATAAGGCCACGGAAATCATCTTGGGCATACTGCTATCCGTTGTTGTGGCTTTTACCATTGGCGCTATCGTTCAGTTTTTCAGCCGTATCCTTATTTCCTTTAAATTCCATGAAAAACCCAAATGGTACGGGGCTATATTTGGTGGTTTGGCTATTACGGGAATCATTTATTTTATTCTGGTCAAAGGTCTTAGTGGAACTTCCATCCTTCCTGAGGCTATAAACCAGTTCATCGCTACCCAAGCGTCTTTATTTATTGCAATCAATATTGCGTTTTGGACCTTGGTTTCCTATGTGGTTTCCGCCTTTTTGAAATGGAACATTTACACAATCATTATCATTTTGGGCACCTTTGCATTGGCAATGGCTTTTGCCGGTAATGATTTGGTCAATTTTATTGGGGTGCCCTTGGCGGCATTGGAATCGTTCACTAGCTGGAAAAGCTCCGGAATCCTTCCTACCGAGTTCAACATGAAAGGACTCTCTGCGGCCGTACAGACCCCAACCTACCTCCTGCTTTTGTCAGGGGTTGTCATGATTATTACCCTTTGGTTTTCATCCAAAGCCAAAAGTGTGGTAAAAACCAGTGTTGACCTATCCAGACAGGATGAAGGAGACGAACGATTTGAACCCAATTTCCTTTCCAGGAATATCGTAAAATACACGATTGTCGCTTCCGAAAATCTAAGTGGAATTATACCGAAAAGTATCCAGGAAAGAATCGACAAGCAATTCCAAAAACCGTACGTATACATTCCAAAGAGCAAGGTAAAGGACCAACCTGCTTTTGATTTGGTACGGGCTTCGGTCAACTTAATGGTGGCCAGTGTATTGATTTCCTTGGCAACCTCCATGAAATTGCCCTTGTCCACCACCTATGTGACTTTCATGGTGGCTATGGGGTCTTCCTTGGCCGACAGGGCTTGGGGACCGGAGAGCGCCGTCTACAGGGTCGCAGGTGTGCTCAATGTTATTGGCGGATGGTTCTTTACCGCGTTTAGCGCCTTCACGGCCGCGGCCATAATTGCTTACATAATACACCTTGGTGGCCTTATTGCCATTGGTGCCCTATTGATTTTGGCTTTCCTGCTCATAGGTAAAAACTACCTCTCCCATTCCAAAAAAATAAAGGAAACCAAATTGGAGGAAAAACTACAGCGTGCAGAAAGCAATACGATTATTGGATTGATAGAGGAAAGTTCCTCAAACATTGCCCTTTCGATGAAAAGGGGCAATAAAATCTATACCCAAAGTATCGACGGACTGGCAAAACACGACATAGACACCCTTAAAAAAGGAAAAAAAGGCATCAATAAACTGGACAAGGAGGTTGAGGACCTACGAAATAACATTTTCTATTTTATCAAGAATTTGGACGAATCCAGTGTAGGAACAAGTAACTTTTACATCACCGCTCTGAGTTATTTACAGGATATGACACAATCCTTGGAGTATATTTCCAAAGCGGGATACAAGCATGTCCATAACAACCATAAAAGACTTCGGTTTAACCAAATAAAGGACCTAAAGGAAACCGAGTCGTATGTGGAAGACCTATTCAAAAGCATTCAGGATATTTTTGAGAACAAAAGGTTTGAAAAATTGACACCGCTTCTCATGAATAAACAGGAGCTGCTCAACAAACTCGATGCTAAAATTGCCAAGCAGGTAGAACGCACCCGATCGGACGAATCCAGCCCTAAAAACACCGCCCTCTACTTTAGCCTTTTGCTGGAGACCAAGGATTTATTGACCGCCATTATGAACTTAATAGAGACCTATGAAAAGTATTCAAATTCTAAAGTGGTTTCTTCCAGTACTTTTCTTTAACATTCTTCAAAGCAGTGCCCAAGAAGAACTGACCGGACCCAAATTGTTGGAAAAGGCCATTGCCTACCACGATCCCAATGGAAATTGGAAAAGTTTTAAGGGAAAAATGGCCATTCTCATGTCAACCCCAGATGCGGAAACGCGTAGGACACAGTTGGAATTGAACCTACCCGGCCAATATTTTAAATCGTCCGTACGAAAAGGAAATTATACGGTTGATTATATCATAGACAAGGGCGAATGTGAACTATTGCTGAACAACAGTCCCGTTATTGCCGACACGTACCGGGATAGTCTTCAGATTACGTGTGAGCGGGCTCTTAAAATGAAGGATTACTACACCTATCTCTATGGCCTGCCCATGAAATTAAAAGATCCTGGGACCCTTATAGACCCCAAAGTGGGCAAAAAATCATTTAAGGGAAAAGAGTATCTGGTTTTAAAAGTAAAATACGACGAAGAAGTAGGGAGCGATACTTGGTACTTTTATTTTGACCCAACCAATTACAAGATGGAAGTCTATCAATTCTTCCACGATGAATCCAAAAACGACGGTGAGTACATCCTATTATCGGAAGAAATTACCGTCAACGACATAAAAATACCCAAAATAAGGGCATGGTACTATAATACGAATGATAAATATTTAGGAACGGACGACCTTGTAAAAGCATACGCTTTGGATTAACCGCTGCTATCTATAAAAATTCATCTCATCCATATACTTCCAAACGGCAGCCGGTAACATAGGTTTGATGTTCTTTCCTTTCTTGTGTTCCCTGCGAATGAAGGTTGAAGAAATTTCCATAATTGGAGCATTTACCCTATGTATTTTGGGATGCTCCTTAAATTTGGATCCCATCTCTCCCTTCGAAATCCTTGGATAGACATATAAATCATATCCCTCCAAAATGGCATCATAGTTCTTCCACTTGTGGAAACTCTTTAGGTTATCCTCCCCCATTATCAGGCAAAATTGATGTCCCTCAGGATATTTTTCGGATAAATGGACCAAGGTATTGACCGTATAATTGGGTTGGGGAAGTCCAAACTCTATCTTGGAAGGTTTTAACTTTGGATAGTCTTCCGTAGCCTCCAACACCATTTGGTATCTATGGTGGTTATCCAGAAGCGATTTCTTCACTTTAAAAGGACTTTGAGGGGTTACCACAAACCAAACCTCATCCAGATCGGAAAACTCCACCATATGGTTCGCAATGACCAAATGACCGATGTGTATCGGGTTGAAAGTACCAAAATACAGTCCTATCCTTTTCATCGGCTTACCGAGCTAATACTATTAAGAAGAAAAAAAGCTGTGAAAACGCACTACTCCTTATTCTTAACCCCTACAAAATCAGCGACCAGTTCCTCCGCTTCCTTTAGGGCCACTTTTAAATCGTAGTTTTTGATGATCTTATCGAATTGAGGTGCGGTGGCCAATTCTACCGATGCTTTGGCGATGCGCATATTGATTTTATCATCGCTCTCCGTACTTCTTTTTTTCAAGCGTATCTTAAGCTCGTCCACACTGGGCGGCTTTACGAAAACGGCCAAGGTGCGGTCCGGAAATTTCTTTTTGATACGGAGCCCCCCAACAACGTCTATATCAAAAATAACGTTCTTGCCCTGGGCCCATAATCGTTCCACCTCGCTTTTTAAGGTGCCATAAAAATTGTCGCGATAGACTTCCTCCCACTCCAAAAAATCATCGTTCTTGATATGGTTCTTGAACTCCGATACCGTCATGAAATAGTAGTGCTCCTTATTTTTTTCCTTTCCCCTTCTGGGCCTGGACGTAGCCGATACGGAAAATGCCAAATTCAGTTCTGGGATTCCCAAAAGATGACGTACGATGGTCGTTTTTCCACTTCCGGACGGCGCCGAAAAAATAATGAGCTTTCCTCCTTCCATTATAAAACGTTTAGCATCTGTTCCTTGATTTTTTCCAATTCGTCCTTCATTTGGACCACTAACTGTTGCATGGGGGCGTAATTGGCCTTGGAACCAATGGTATTGATCTCACGCCCTATCTCTTGGGAGATAAAACCCAGCTTTTTACCATTGCTGTCACTGGACATCAAGGTTTTTTCAAAATAATCCAAATGGTTGGCCAAGCGTACCTTTTCCTCGGTTATATCGTACTTCTCCAAGTAATAGATGAGTTCCTGTTCAAAACGATTCGCATCTACCTCCACCTTGATATCCTGTACGGCCTTTTCCAATCGCTCCCGCACATTGGCCTGCCTTTCAGGGTCCATGGCCACGACTTTTTCCAACAACTCCTGTAATGCCGCTATTCGTTCCAAAAAGTCCTTTTCAAGGACACTCCCTTCCTCAGACCTGAAGGTATTGATTTCAGCCAAGGCCCCATCCAAGGCTCCTAAAATTGCCTGGTATTCCTCATCATCAATATCGTCCCTATCCGTTCGCATGGCATCGGGCAACTTTAGGGCCATTTCCAACAACTGAATATCTTGCCCGTCAGCAATGGACTTCAGTTGCTTCATGTACTGCCTAACAACGTTCTCGTTGACCTGGCCTGAAGCCTCATCGCCCGTGATCTCCACATAGAGGTTAAAATCGACTTTACCACGTTGCAGGGAGTTCGCGATCAGCTTTCTAAGCTCCAACTCCTTTTCCCTATAGGCAGACGGCATCCGAGCATTTAAATCGATACTCTTGCTGTTCAAGGATTTAATTTCTACCGTAATTTTCTTAGTTGGAAGCTGTACAACATGCTTCCCGAATCCAGTCATGGATTGAATCATAAATCGAATTTAGTTGGGGCAAAGATACCTTTTTTGAACGGGTATTGAGATGCCCTTCACGAGCGTTGCAAAGCCGAGCTCAAATACTTAAAGTTCCCTGACCCAAATATTGCGATAACTTACGCGGCTATCGTCCCCATGATCCTGTAAAATTATAGGACCTTTACCGTGGGCAGGGTTCTTGGGCCACCCAATATAAGGTGTAGTTCCTTTGATCTCAATATGGTCCTGAACCAGAACACCATTATGGATAACCGTCATGGTACCAGACTTAATTTTACCACCTTCTTCATTGAACTCCGGGGCATGGTAAATGATATCATAGGTATTCCATTCCCCTGTAGGCACGGAAGCCATGGCCAAAGGCACATGCTGTTTGTAGATGGACGCTACCTGTCCGTTTACATAGGTTGGATTATCGTTATTATCCAATACCTGAACCTCGTACAGACCGTTTAGGAAAATACCACTATTACCCCTGTTTTGCCCTTCCCGTTGAACAGGTAGCGGCGATTTCCATTCAATATGGAGTTGAATGTCCCCAAAATTTTGTTTGGTTTGGATGTCACCTGTTTTATCGTTAACGGTCATACTACCATCGTCATTCAAATGCCATTTTGCTGCAGTGCTGTCCTTAGCGGAAATCCAATTGTCAAAACCGCTGCCATCAAACAAAATTATGGCATCACTGGGCGCACCATTTTGGGAAGAGGGGTTTACCACTGGAACCTTAGGTTCGTAGAACTCCGTTTCCTCAGGAGTGGTAGGCTCGGTACCACTGTATTCCTCATGTACGATAACTTCATCTTTTATTTCCGTTGCGGATTCCTTGGCAACTTCCTGTACCTTTTCCTGGCAGGCGGTGAATACTAGCGAAAATAACAATCCGACACTATAGATTCTCTTCATAATTATTGTTCTTGGTGTTAAAGCTCCTTTATTTTGATGTTTTTATAGGCCACTCCATCACCATGATCTTGTAGCGCTATTTTACCGGTAGGGTATTTTGCGAAATGTTCCCAATCCGCAAATTTGGAATTGGCCACCATTTCGCCCCATTCCGGGTCGTTCACTGGAAATTCCACCACGGTTTCCCCGTTCAATTCAACCCTTCCCTCATTGGTTTTATGGTTTATGGTAATGACCATGGTATTCCACTCGCCGACGGGCTTTGTCATATCTTTCATAGGCGATACCATATCGTACAATGCCCCGGATTGATGGCTGGTTCCGTTCTTACCATCGGGGTGTCCTTCATTGTCCAATACCTGGATCTCTGGGCCTGTAAGATAGGGTTGCCCCAGACTATCGATTTCCTTCACGCCCCACATTACGCCGCTATTCCCATTTTGGGCGATTTTCCAATCCATGGACAGGACAAAATCAGTATAACTACCGTCTGAAACTAAGTTGAACTGATTTCCATTTTCCCTGGTTTCCGGCGGATAAAAGACCATAGCGCCGTCCTCAATCTTCCAGTTATCGGATACATCCTCCTTTAGGTATTCATGCCAACCGTTGAAGGATTCCCCATCGAATAACGTTGTCCATTCATCGGCCTTTGAAGACATTGTAGTTTCCTCCACCATTTCCTTGGTTTCCTCGGCCTCCTTTTTTGCCTCCTTGCAACCTAGTACAAGCATTACAAGAAAAGCTATTTTAAATATATTTTTCATAAGTTCAGTTTTTATGATTAAAGTCCTAAAATGTTTTTTAACATTTGTTCATCGGTTTCGGCACCGGCAAAATCGTCAAATGTTTTTTGTGTTGCCTCAATGATGTGGTCCTTAATGAAAACGGCACCTTCCCGCGCTCCCTGTTCCGGACTTTTAATGCAGCATTCCCATTCCATTACGGCCCATACATCACAGCCATACTGTGTCAACTTGGAAAATATGGTCTTGAAGTCGATTTGGCCATCGCCTAATGAACGGTATCTTCCCGCGCGGTTGCCCCAATCGTTATAACCGCCAAAGGCTCCTTTCTTTCCCGTTGGGTTAAACTCGGAATCCTTTACATGAAAGGATTTTATGAATTCATGGTAAAAATCGATGTACTGAATATAATCCAATTGCTGGAGCACGAAGTGACTCGGATCGTAAAGAATATTTACGCGTTTGTGATTATTCGTCGCTTCCAAAAAGCGTTCAAAGGTGTCGCCATCATGAAGGTCTTCACCTGGGTGTATCTCATAACAGACATCCACACCTTCCTTGTCAAAGTGGTTCAATATGGGCATCCACCTTTTGGCCAACTCTTCAAAGCCCATCTCTACAAGTCCTGCCGGCCTTTGTGGCCATGGGTGCATGGTATGCCATAGCAGCGAGCCTGAAAACGTGGCATGGGACGTTAGGCCCAGCCTTCTACTGGCGGTAGCGGCTTTTTTTACCGTTTCAATGGCCCATTCCGTTCTGGCCTTGGGATTGTTATGTAGATTTTTTGGCGCAAAGGAGTCGAACATCAAATCATATGCGGGGTGCACTGCCACTAACTGTCCTTGTAGGTGCGTGGAAAGTTCCGTGATTTCCAAACCATAGGAATTTATCTTGCCCCTGAGCTCGTCACAATAGTCCTGGCTCTCTGCCGCCTTGTCCAAATCAATGAGAAAACTTTCCCACGTGGGTATTTGAATGCCTTTGTAACCTAAATCCGCAGCCCATTTACATAATCCATCCAAGGAATTGAACGGTGCTTTGCTATCTACAAATTGTGCTAAAAATACTCCTGGTCCTTTAATTGTTTTCATCTCTTATCTTTAATTGTTTTTAAGCGGTTAGATGTAATTATTCAATACCTTGATTACTGTTTTTTCTATATTTTTAATAAATTCTCACTTTACCCATCTCGATGAAATTTATCGTAGATAATGGCCAATTTCCCTACTTAACCTAAGATTTCGTTGTTAACCTGTTGTTTATCTTGTTACTAGACGTAAATGAATTAATCTTATATTTAGAGAATCAATTCACTATTTCCATTTTTGCCAATAGTCAAGTCATAAATATAGCAAATACCGATAAAATAAGATAAAAATATCAGAATGAATCAAAACGAAACATACGATGCTATTGTGGTTGGCACAGGAATTAGCGGCGGCTGGGCAGCAAAGGAACTTACCGAAAATGGCCTAAAGACCTTGGTCCTGGAAAGGGGACGCATGGTGGAACACATTAAGGACTATTCGACCATGAACGACGACCCTTGGGATTTTCCTTATAAAGGGGAGCTTTCCGCGGACGATCAAAAAAAGTACCACGTGCAAAGTAGGGTTAATTGGGCGCCAAAGGATGATAACAAGCATTTTTTTGTAAACGATTTGGAACATCCCTATGTAGAGACCAAACGGTTCGATTGGATACGGGGCTATCAGGTAGGTGGAAGATCTCTTACATGGGGTAGACAGAGCTATCGCTGGAGTGATATCGATTTTGAAGCCAATAAAAAGGAGAATATTGGCGTGGATTGGCCGGTGCGATACAACGACATTGCGCCTTGGTATGATAAAGTGGAAAAATATATTGGGGTAAGTGGTCAAAATTTAGGCCTCAAGCAATTGCCGGACGGCATCTACCAACCTGCCATGAAACTGAATTGTGTAGAGGAGGCCTTTCAAAAAGCAACGGCAGAAAAATTTGAGGATGGACGACTAGTTACCATAGGTAGGGCGGCTCATATTACGGATCCGGAGGCCAAATTTGAAGGACGTAATACCTGTCAAAACAGAGACCGCTGTTCTAGGGGATGCCCCTTTGGCGGATATTTTAGCAGTAACTCCTCCACATTACCTGCTGCGGAAAGGACAGGAAATATGACATTGAGACCTAACTCAATTGTATATGAGGTCATATATGACGATACAACAAAGTTGGCCACCGGCGTGAAGGTTATAGATTCCGAAACCCATGAAAAACTGGAGTTTAAGGCAAAGGTCATCTTTTTATGTGCCTCGGCCATGGCCTCCGTAGGAATATTGCTTCAATCGAAATCCGAACGTTTTCCCAACGGATTGGGCAATGATTCCGATGCTTTGGGAAGAGGCATCATGGACCACCATTATAAATTAGGGGCGACCGCAAAAGTGGATGGTTATTTGGATAGGTATTATAAAGGAAGACAGCCTTCTGGATTTTATATTCCAAGGTTTGTAAACTTGGACGAAAGTACCGGGAGAAATGAATATCTAAGGGGTTTTGGTTATCAAGGTAGGGCCAGCAGGGGAGATTGGACGGAAGCCATCGCTGAACTCAACTATGGAAAAGAGCTCAAGGACCAAGTCCTAAAACCAGGTAAATGGACTATAGGGGCTACCGGCTTTGGGGAATTCCTACCCTATGAAGATAATAGGGTAACTCTAAGCCCCACTGAAAAGGATAAATGGGGCCTGCCACAATTGGCCTTTGACGTTGAGTTCAAGGAAAACGAATACAATATGAGGGAGGATATTAAAAAGCAAATTGTGGCGATGTTCAAGGCCGCCGGTTTTAAGGATGTACAAGCCTATGACGAAGAGACTGGTCCCGGTTTGGGCATACATGAAATGGGTGGTGCCCGAATGGGACATAGTCCAAAAAATTCCATTGTAAACAAGCATAACCAGGTGCACCTTGTTCCAAATGTATATGTAACGGACGGTGCCTTTATGTCGTCCTCCAGCTGTGTAAATCCCAGCTTAACCTATATGGCTTTTACGGCCCGTGCCGCAAACCATGCGGCGAAGGAATTTAAGTCGGGCACTTTTTCATAAGCGGAACAGTAATCGGGAAAGGAATAAAATGTATCGATTTAATTGCACTTTTAAATTTTATGCCAGTTCTTTAGCATTTGTATGCTAACCAACCATTAGCTTTAGATTATGGAAAATGCCTCAGCTAGGAACATGTGGGGAGATTACTTGGACAAGCACTTGGAAGATGCCTTCCACGAAGCCCCACAGGTAATTCATTTTTGCGATAACCAACAAGATGCCGATTTATGTGCGGACCTTGTTAAAAAAGGAATAAAAAAGGCCACGACGGACTCCCTTTTGGGACTTCAGTACAGAAACGAACCCTTGCCAAAAATTGGGGATTTTAAAGTAGTGACCAATTGGAAGGGCGAGGCCCAATGTATCATAAAGTTAACTTCCGTCAAGTTAAAACCCTATTTCAGTATCGATGCCGCCTATGCCCAGTTGGAGGGAGAAGGTGACAAAAGTCTGGACTATTGGAAAAAAGTTCATTGGGATTATTACACACGGGAACTGGAACCTTTTGGGCGTGTCCCAAGGGAAAGCATGATCTTGATATGTCAGGAATTCGAAAGAATATTTTAAAGCAAAAAGGACCGGTGAGTAGCCGGTCCTTTTTTAAATGGGTTTATTAATTAATCCTCTAAATTCACCCAAGTACTTCCATTTTTGTTGGATTCCACAGTAGACAGGATGAAATCCATACCACGTACCCCATCGATGATCGTTGGGAATTCACCATCGTTATATTTTTCACCACGGATGGCCCTAGCAGCACCCAGATAGATATTTGCCATGGAATCAAAAATTCCTTCCGGGTGTCCTGGAGGTAATTTAGTGCCATCCAAGGACAGCTCGGTATTATAGGCGTGACCTGGTTTGTAAACCTGTACAGGTTCCGTATCGCTCATCTTGTACAAGAAATTAGGATTTTCCTGTTCCCATACAAATGCGCCTTTTTCACCATATATGCGAATGGCCAAGCCATTTTCCTCGCCGGTAGCCACCTGGCTTCCTCGAATCACCCCTTTTACATGGTCCCCCATTCTAATCAAGACGGTACCATCCACATCCATTTGGTTATCATCGTATAAATAGTTAAAATCGCACAAAACGGATTTTACCTTAAGCCCTGTAGTGTACTCCACCATATTAAAGGCATGTACCCCAATATCGCCCATGCAAGAGCTGATACCCGCTTTTTTAGGGTCCAAACGCCAAACAGAATTTCGTTTCTCCTTATCATGGATAATTGCATTGATCCATCCCTGATAGTACCTTGCATCGACCTTATGAATTCTTCCTAAGGCCCCTGCCTTGATCATTTCCCTCATTTGGCGTACCATGGGATATCCGGTATAGGTATGTGTTAACGCAAATACTGTTCCCGATTTTTGTTGGGCCTCCAGGAGTATCTTTGCCTCTTCCAAAGTAGTGGTCATTGGCTTTTCACAGATTACGTGAAAACCATTGTCCAATAATTTTTTTGCCATTGGAAAGTGCAGGAAGTTTGGGGTCAATACGGAGCAAACCTGGATACGCTCATCTTCAGGCAGTTTCATTTCCTCTTCTACCAAAGTGTCAAAATCCTTGTAAACTCTGTCCAAGGGAATGTCTATTTCCTTGGCGAACGCCACGTTGTCTTCATAATTCGGGTTAAAAACCGCTCCTGTAATCTGATAATTGTCATTGATGTGGGAAGCTACCCTATGCAATACCCCAATAAGAGAATCTCCTCCTCCTCCTAAAATTCCTAATCTAATTTTCTTTGGCATGTTGTAATCGTATTTTAAGTTTTAAGATTTTCAATTTATGTAAAAAATCTAAGATTGATAGTCGATTTTTTCCGATTTGAACAAAAGAGCGAACAAAATAGACACAACCAGGGCAAAACCGGCCGGGTATAGCCAAATGCTATCCCAAATATGCATCCCATCACTCAACAAGTATTTATTGGATATTACCCCTGCAATCCAAAATCCTATCAGCATTCCAACCCCATAGGTGGCCAAGGTAATCAATCCTTGGGCGGAGCTTTTATATTTGGGTCCCGCTTTGCCATCCGTATATATTTGTCCAGAAACAAAGAAAAAATCATAACAGATTCCATGTAAGGCAATCCCAATAAGCAACATGAACTCACGTTCGCCAACATCACCAAAGGCAAAAAGTAAATAGCGAACAAACCAAGCCAACATCGCCACTATAATCGTATTCTTAAATCCGAAGCGGGTAAAGAAAACAGGTAATAACAACAGAAATAGGATTTCCGAAAGTTGTCCCAAGGTCATTTTACCGGTGGGACTCTCCATTCCCACCTCGACCAAAAAGGGATTTGCATTTTGGTAATAGAATGCCAATGGAATACAAATTAGAATAGAGGATATGAAAAAGATCAAAAAATTCCTATCCTTAAAAAGGCCCAAAGCATCCAGACCCAAAATTTCCCTGAGTGATGGTTTATCACCGTTACTCTTCGCCTTTGGGGGTGTTTTGGGCAAAGTAAAACTAAAAACCCCGAGAAAAATCGAGGCTATGGAAGTCATTAAAAAGGTATTTTTTAGCATACCCTGCATAATACCGCCCGTGGAATCCCATTTAAAAAAGTAACTGATAAGTACACCTGCCATAATCCAGCCCATGGTACCAAAAACCCTTATCAATGAGAACTCCTTGGCCGGATTCGACATTTGGTTAAAGGAAACGGAATTTACAAGGGCCAGCGTAGGCATATACAAAATCATATAGCCCAATACATAGGGGTAAAAAACCTCAAAAGAGGTAGTTTTATACATTAAGAACAGAAGGCCGGCACCTATTAAATGCAGAAGGCCCAATATTTTTTCGGCATTAAAAAATCTATCGGCGATCAAACCAATGACAAAAGGAGCTATGATCGCGCCCCATGACTGTGTAGAGAACGCCAATGCAATTTCGCTATCGGTCGCATTAACATTATTTCCAAGAAAAGTACCCAAGGTTACGAACCAGCCTCCCCAAATGAAGAATTCAAGGAACATCATTAGACAAAGCTGCATTCTTACTCCCAAGTTCATAGCAACCTATCTTTTATAGAACACATAGTCCAAGACCAAAGGCTCCAAGCCATTGTTCCTGAAATCAACTGCAATCTGTCCCCTATGATTGGTAGAATGGTTGATGATATGGAACAGGATATCCTTTATGGTATTGGTAAACAATCTACCTTCTGAATTTTCGTAGTCGATGCGTTTCTCAAAACTATCGGTATTGGTAACGATCTCAAAGGAATTTCTTTGATTTTCGTAATGGATATCCCCCCAATCCTTGCAATTATGAATATCCCAGGAATTAAACTCAGGCTTACTCCCTAGGATTCTAGCATTCCATCCGTGATGGGCGTTCAAAATATGACTAAAAAGCTTTTGAGTGTTTTCAGGAACCCGCTGCATCGCAATGCATTGTTCGATTATCCTTTTATTACAATAATAGTTGTAATCAAAAAGCTCATTAAAAAATGCCTTCATTTTTGAGAAACATAGAATTAAACAACTTTTTGAGCTGCCTTTATAAGTAAGTCCCTGGTAGCGATAATGCCTTCCTCCTCACTGAGTACGTTCCCCTCATATTCTACCCCAACAAAACCGGTATAGCCATTATCCTTTACCATTTGTAGCATTTTAACATAATCTATGTTTTCCTCATTGCCATCGGCATCAAAAACATTTGATTTTGCGCTTACCGCCTTGGCGTACGGCATCAGTTCCTTTACACCCTTGTATTTATCGTAGGACACTTCACACTCCCAACTATCCGGTTTTCTGGTTATACAGAAGTTCCCAAAATCTGGCAAGGTACCCACGTTCTCCATGTTCACTTTTTCCATGACTTGTGCGTGAAGCTCTCCATTGGAAGAAAGTCCCCCATGATTTTCCACCAATATATTTATATTCTTGTCCTTTGCGTATGTGGCCAATTTGGTCAATCCGTCTACGGAATTCTCTATCCATTCCTCTGGGACATTACTTCCATTGAGATTAACGCGAATGGCGTGGCATCCCATAGCGGCGGCGGCATCCACCCATTTTTTATGTTTCTCCACCGTTTCATTACGTTCGGCCTCGTCATTCACGGCTAAATTGCCTTGACCATCTATCATAATAAGCACGTTTTTCATTCCGTGCTTCTGGGCTTCTGCATTACTCTTTTCAACGAAGGCGGCCATGGCCTCTTCTGAGTAATCCGCATGGGAAAGTTCAGGATTGTACAATTGACTTACATATTCCAAGCCTTTGAAGCCCCAGTTTTTGGCCTTTTCGGCAAAGGTATAGGGGTCTACCCCATTTTCCCTAATCATTCTATGAATGGACCACTGTGCCAAGGAAAGCTCAAAAAATGGTGCTGCCGGTGTTGTCTCCTCAACTTCCCCAGTCTTACCTTCTTCTTTCTTTGTCTCTTTGCAAGCATAGGCCCCAAAGAAAGTGACTCCTACCCCAGCTGCCGTGGTCTTGCTGATAAAATTTCTTCTTTTCATGAATCCGTGGATGTTTTTTGGTTATGTATTTGATTTTAATTTAGTTCCCAAGGGTCAAGGTTGTATTCTTCCTATATCCTACAACGATGTAGTAAGAGATTCTCAATAAGATTAAGTTTTAAATGTATAGAATTAATTTAATATTTAATAAATTTAGGGAATAAACAATTTCTATGAGTAAATTTTATTATAACGAAGAACAGGAATCGTACGATGCGATTGTTGTTGGTACTGGTATTAGCGGCGGTTGGGCCGCAAAGGAGCTTTGTGAAAATGGATTGAAAACCTTGGTTCTTGAGAGGGGTAGGATGGTGAAACATATTGAGGACTATGAGACCGCGAACATGGATCCCTGGGATTTTCCAAATGGAGGCGTAGCTACCAAAGAGATTATTGCACAGCAACCAAAGCAGCACAGGACTGGCTACACTACCAGCCAGGCAAGCCACATGTGGTTTGTAAACGACCTTGAGCACCCCTACAATGAGACCAAACGATTTGATTGGATGCGCGGTTATCACCTTGGGGGACGTTCCCTTCAATGGGGTAGACAGAGTTATCGCTGGAGCGATATCGACTTTACTGCCAATCAACGGGAAGGCATTGCGATAGACTGGCCCGTTCGTTATAAGGATATAGCACCTTGGTACTCCAAAGTGGAGAATTTTATTGGTGTGAGTGGGGAAGCCCTTAATCTTCCACAATTACCGGACAGTGATTTCCTTCCTATGATGGAACTGAACTGTGTGGAACAGCATGTTAGGGAAAAGGTAGCCGAAAATTTTGATGGACGTGTCATTACTTCGGGAAGGGTCGCACACATTACAGGCACTAAAAATTTCGACGGTAGGTCAAAATGCCAATTTAGGAATAGATGTATACGGGGTTGTCCTTTTGGTGCCTATTTCAGTAGCTTATCATCTACCCTACCAGCCGCCGAAGCCACAGGAAATATGACTTTAAGACCTGATTCCATCGTTCATGAGATTATGTACGACCCGGATACCAAAAGAGCTACGGGTGTAAAAGTAATTGATAGGGTAACCAAAGAGGCCCATGAATTTAAGGCGAAGGTTATTTTCCTTTGTGCCTCGGCCATAGCCTCTACCTCTATTTTAATGCAATCCAAATCGGATAGATTCCCCAATGGTATGGGCAATGACTCAGACCAGCTGGGTAGAAATATCATGGATCACCATCTTGGTGTGGGTGCATCGGGAAAATTCGATGGTTTTGATGACAAATACTATAAAGGCAGAAAACCCAATGGTGTATATATTCCAAGATTCAGAAACTTGGGAGGTGATTCCGATCGTACCGACTACAAGCGCGGTTTTGGATACCAAGGTGGTGCCAGCCGTGGAAACTGGGAAGAAGTGATCGCGGAAATGTCACACGGTAAAAGCTTAAAAGAAGCCATTACCAAACCAGGCGGATGGACTTTTGGCATTGGTGGTTTTGGTGAAATCTTACCCTATGAGGAAAACAGGTTCACCTTGGACTACGATAAAAAAGACCAATGGGGACTCCCAACGGTAACTTTCGATGCCGAGTTTAAGGAAAATGAATACAACATGCGTAAGGACATGCAGGAATCTGCCGTAGAAATGTTGGAGAAAGCAGGTCTTAGGGATGTTGTAGGACATGACAATAAGGAATCCCATGCCATAGGGCTCGGTATTCATGAAATGGGTACCGCAAGAATGGGTAGAGACCCAAAAACATCGGTACTTAATGGAAACAATGCCATACATGCCGTACCCAATGTCTATGTAACGGATGGGTCCTTTATGACCTCCGCAAGTTGTGTCAACCCTTCCTTGACCTATATGGCATTTACGGCAAGGGCCGCCAATCATGCCGCCGAAGAACTTAAAAAAGGAAATATATAATGGATAGAAGAAAAGCACTCAAAAATATGGGCCTTGCCATGGGTTATACCGTGGCAACACCCACGCTGTTAAGTATCATGCAAAGTTGTAAGGGGGAACCGGTGGCCACCTGGACACCTGAATTTTTTACCCCTGCCGAAGGAGGGACACTAACCAAATTGGTAGATATCATCCTTCCAAAGACGGATACCCCATCAGCTTCAGAACTTCAAGTGGATGTTTTCATCGACAAGTTTGCTATGGACGTCATGGAAAAAGACCAACAGGATTTCCTTAGAATGGCTATGGGTAAATTTACCGACAAAGCCCTACAGGATTCAGGTAAATCAACAGTGGAAGACCTCACGGCCGAAGACTTAGAACCGGTGTTGGCGAGTTCATTGAAATACAGCAAGGAAGACGAGGCCAAAATGTTCGAGTCCATTACCTCCTATACGGAGGCCGTGGCTGAAGGAAAAGAGGCTACCATAGATGATGAAACCTCAAGATTCGCATTTGCCAATAACTTGCGCGGTCTCGCAATTTGGGGCTATAAAACTTCCGAATATGTTGGTGAGGAAGTAATGGCCTACCTTCCCGTACCCGGGGAGTATATTTCTTGCGGGGATGTCCAAGAATTGACAGAAGGAAAAGCCTGGTCCCTATAAGATGAAACCCTCATCGAGGGTTTTGTTATGATAAGTGAAATACCTCTGCAAGAGTAAATATCTGATAATCAGTCTTTTGAATTAATTTTGAACGTCTGGAATAAGCCAAAAAAATCTTTATAACTAGATTATCATTGGCGAAATCAAAGGTTCATGAACCCATATAAAGACAATAGGAAATGATGTGGATAATTGCATCCAACCTTTTTAAATCAATCAGTACCAACAAATGAAAAGAAGGGATTTTGTTAAAAATACGGCCCTTTCCAGTGGAGTTATTACACTGGGAGGGGTAGTTACGTATGCATCCGAAAAGAATAAGAAGACTTCTGCCACTACTTTCAACCTTAAATATGCCCCTCATTTTGGTATGTTCAAACAACATGCCGGCGAAAACCTCATCGATCAATTAAACTTTATGGCAGATCAAGGGTTTACGGCTTTTGAGGATAATGGTCTAATGAGTCGGGATGTAGCCATGCAAACGAGCATTGGAGAAACCCTCGCCAAAAGGGGAATGACCATGGGTGTATTTGTAGTGGATAAAGGCGGTAATATGGCAAATACCTTGGCAGCGGGTAAACAGCAGCATTTGGATATTTTCTTGGATGGTTGCAAACGTGCCGTTGAGGTCGCCAAAAGGGTAAATGCCAAATGGATGACCGTGGTTCCTGGTGCATTTGAAAGAAAACTGCCCATTGGGGTGCAGGATGCGAACGTTATTGAGGCTTTGAAGCGTGCCGCGGAGATTTTTGAACCCCATGGTCTTGTAATGGTATTGGAGCCACTGTCAGATTCCCCAGACCTATATTTACAGAACTCGGATCAAACCTATATGATATGTAAAGCCGTAGATAGCCCCTCTTGCAAAATTCTCTTCGATATTTATCATATGCAAAAAACAGAAGGGAACTTAATTCATAATATGGACCTTACCTGGGACGAAATAGCCTACATACAAATTGGGGATAATCCAGGTAGAAATGAGCCTACAACAGGTGAAATCAACTATAAAAATGTCTTTAAATTCATATATGAAAAAGGTTTTGACGGGGTATTGGGAATGGAGCACGGAAATTCAATGTCTGGCAAGGAAGGGGAGACAGCGGTAATCGAAGCCTACAAAAGTGTTGATCGATTTCTATGATTTTGTACGCTAGTGGCTACCTTTTTGACTTCCTGCTTGACCTTTAAAAATCAAGTAAAAATTTCTTTTTTTCGATGAGCAACCATAATAAAATGTAAGATTTATATTACATTTTCGTTATAGTTGGTATGCATTCCTATTTGTATTTACTTGTCGTTTACTGCGCCTTATTATGTATTTCCAAAATAAGTTGTTCCTATCTTAAAAAAAGGTACAAGCTTTGATTCCAATACTTATGTTTTGGCCTTACTTTTTTACAAAAAGGAAAACCGGGGAATTCATTCCCCGGTCATCTTTAATACAGAATAAAATCTAAAAATACGACCCTCAATGCTTCATAATATGAAAATGCCCACCAAGTGCTAATCTAGGTAGTTCCCCCGAAACCTAATATTAGACCTGTAATGCAACACTTCTGCGTTGCCATTACGATTGGCGCTCAAAACATTGACCGGAATAGAATATTCCTAGGGTCGTATATTGCTAATAATTTCGAAACGTATCCGAAATCCTAATTTTTTTCCCATAATCGTTGACCAAGGTTACATCCATATAACCCTGAATCCGATTATCTTCCAAACTTAAAATCCGTACTATACCGCTATTCGCAAAAAATGGCTTTTCTCCATAATCATTATGAGTAAAGAATCCAAAAATACCCTCGAAACCATTCAGGAAACCATCCACTTTGCCAACTTGATATTCACCGTTATACAATTTAGTGTCGCTATTGGGGATTCTCATAACAAGTTCCATCCTACCGTTATCCCTAGTATCCGTAAATACAAGATTCAAACTATTCATAATAGTTCCTGTCTCAGATTTTTCGCTTTGAAAACCAAAATTAAGTTGGGTTGAAATCAAATCGTGATTAATAACTTCACCTGAGCCATGATCATTATTATCCCCAGCATTAGAAATCAGAACAAAGGGCATTATTCCCAAAGAAACATATTTCACTATTTTAATGATAATACGATACATCCTTTTCCCAATATCTAATTACGGGCATTAACTATCGTTTTAGCTGCATTTTGTCCTATGGCCAATTTTTCGTTCAAAACCTCTTCTGAATTTTTGTGTTCCAGTATAGATGCTACAATTACGACCACCAATAATATCCCGAACATAAGCAAGCATCTTTTCATAATCAGTTAATTTACAAGTTGCACAATTATCCACTACGAATTTATGACAAGAATAGCCTTGCCGTGGGCAACATGTATAAACTGCATTCTTTTTTGTATAAACGGAAGGCAGGATTTTAGGGGTTCCAAAAAAAATTACTCTTTGTATTTATTTTCTTACAGTTTAACTTGATTTTTACCCCGTAAACGACTGATTTTACAATTTTTACCAGTTATACTGAAAAATTATCCATTGATACAAATTACCAATGAGTGTATACTCTAAGTACTAATTTTGATTAACTTCCCCGTACCGTAAAGTGTAAATATGTTAGAAGCTGTAATCGTCGACGATGAAATAAAGGCGCTCCAAAGTCTTACCTGGGAACTAACGAACTTTAGTGAGGAAATTCATGTAATGGCATCATTTACAAATCCTTTTGAGGCACTGGATTATTTGGAAAGAAATACACCAGACTGTCTTTTCCTAGATATTGAAATGCCAACAATGGATGGTTTTCAATTCATCCAAAAGCTAACTAATAAGAACTTTCCGGTCGTCATCACTACCGCTTACAACCAATATGCCATTAAGGCACTTAAGAACGAGGCCATTGACTATTTATTAAAGCCTATTGATTCCGATGATTTGGAGGAAACCATTACCAAGATAAAAAAGTTCAACTCAAAGAATTTAACGGCCGAGAAGTTGGAAAGCATCCTTATCAATTTTAATGCGAGGTCCACGAACAAAAGAATTACCTTGAACACGGACGGCAAGTTACTCTTTTTGGAAAGCGATGAAATTTTGTATGCCGAATCCGACGGAAATTACAGTACAATATTCTTAACCGACGGACAGAAAATCGTACTTACCAAAAAATTAAAGGAAGTAAACCAACTGTTGCCCGAAGAATGCTTTTTCAGAATTCATAATTCCTATATCATCAACCTAAATAAGATTAAGGAATTTCTTAAGACGGACGGATATGTGGTCTTAAAATCCAATCATAAGATACCTGTTTCCAGACAAAAGAAATCGGATTTTCTTGATTTGTTATAAGTTTACATGATTTTAAACCTTTTTAAAAATCATTGCGATTCAGCATACTTGAAACCTTCTTTATTTATAAGAAGGTTTATCCTTTTTTATGGTATTGTACTATCGTTACATGTTGTTATATCACAGGATGCTTCGGATTCTCTAAAGCAAAAGGTAACCCAATTGATAGCAGCAACACCAAGGACCTATGCGGAAATAGACAGCCTTTTACGGGAGTTCCGGAAAGATACCTTATCTATGAGATTCGTTATTGAAGCGTCCAAGAAAAACAACTATCCAGAAGCAGAACTATATGCCATAAATCAAATAGGAAGGGTGTATAGGGATATCTCAAACTATCCAAAAGCACTTGCCCTTTTTCAAGAAGCTCTTAAACTCTCGATTCAAGCAGAAAACATAGAGTTTAGAATCTACAGTCTTAATATGATTAGTGTGGCTTACAGGCGCACGGAGGCCATCAAATCCGCACTTGATTACAGCCAAGAAGCATTGGAACTTGCAGAAACTATTAAACCGGAGGATAGGTCCATAGGACTTAAAAGAAGTATCAATGTTTCCTTAAACTCCATTGGTAACATTTATCAACTTTTGGAACAATACGAACTGGCAATTCAAAAGTTCAAGGAATCCATGCAATTGGAGAAAGAGCTAGGAAACAAACTTGGGTTGGCCATAAATCATCAAAATGTTGGGGAGTGCTATGAAGCACAGGGAAAGTTGGAACCCGCCTTGGAAAACTTTCAAAAATCGCTTTCCTACAATGAAGAAATAAACTCAGAAAAAGGGAAAATCATATGCAACTATAGCATTGCCCATGTATATGTACATATGGATAGAATGGACGAGGCTCTTGCCCTGCTCCAGTCTTCCTTAAAGAGGGCAAATGCCTTGGGAGACCAGGAAATAATAGCCACGATTCTAAATAATTTGGGTTGGGCCAATCTGAACACAGGCGATTACAACCAGGCCGAATCCTATTTGCTCGAAGGGCTAAAAATTGCCAAGGCGTACAATTTTCCATCGGAAATAGCGGAGGCCAATAAATTTTTATCCGAATTATGGATGAAAAAGGACGACTTCAAAAAGGCCATGAATTATTATAAGGAGTCCAAAAAATACGAGGAACAGGTTACCAATAACTTGAACGTTAGGTATGTGAACGACATGATAGTACGATATGAGGCGGAAAAGCAAAATGACCAGCTAAAATCCTTGGAAGAAGAAGTAAAAAACCAGGCCATTACCTTACGGAAAAATAGGACCATGTTGCTCATCACCTTTATTGGTTTGGCGCTTGCTGCCGGAATTCTTTATATCCTGTATAGACAATACCAATTGAGTAGTGAAAAGAAACTACTCACTCTGGAACAGACGATGTTACGTAGTCAAATGAATCCGCATTTTCTATTCAACTCGTTGAATTCCATTAAGTTGTATATCATAAACAACGAAAAGAAAAATGCCGTCCATTACTTGAACAAATTCTCCAAATTGGTACGGAAAATTTTGGAAGCCTCCTCCCAGCGGGAAATATCCTTGGCCGAAGAGCTGGAGACCGTGGAACTCTATATGAACATTGAAAATATCCGTTTCTCGAACGAGATAATTTTTAAAGTTAACATTGCGGATGATATTGACGTACACAATGTAAAAATTCCATCCTTAATCCTTCAGCCATTTCTGGAAAACGCCTTGTGGCACGGATTATCCTCTAAGGAAGGTGAAAAAAACATTCAGTTGGACGTAATGAAGGGCAGGGAAGGATTTATTAGGATTGCCATTACCGATGATGGGGTAGGTCGCGATGCCGCCGAAAAAATCAAGGAACGTAAAGTGCTAAAAAGAAAATCGGTAGGTATTGATATAACCAAAGAGCGATTGGCCAACTTTTCCAAGGACTACCAAAACTCTTTCCAAGTGGAAATTATCGACATCTATGATACCGAGAACAATCCTTCGGGTACCAAGATATTACTGCACATCCCAACTATTTGAGGTGTTCCGTAGCTACTTCTTCCAACTCATCGTACCATTGCTTCCCAAACTTGCGGATCAATGCTTCTTTTACGAACTTGTAAATGGGAACTTTCAATTCGGCGCCCAGCGTACAGGCAGGATCACAGATCTGCCATTTATGGTAGTTCACCGCAGTTAGGGCCGTGTATTCCCGGATCCGCACCGGATACAAATGACATGAAATGGGCTTCTTCCATTTGATCTTACCTTGGTTGTAGGCCTCTTCAATACCGCATTTTGCTATATTTCTTTCATCAAAGGTGACGTAGGCGCATTCACTTCCGTTTATTAGCGGTGTCTCCCATTCCCCGTCATCGCCTTTTATGAAAGCTCCTTCACTTTCAATAACCGCAATTCCTTCCAGTCTCAAAAAAGGCTTCACCTTATCATAGATGTCCACTAGAATCTCCGTTTCCTTATCTTCCAATGGTGCACCGGCATCACCGTCCACACAACAAGCACCCTTGCAAGCATTTAGGTTGCAAACGAAGTCGTTTTCAATGATTTCTTCGGAGACGATTGTTTTGCCTAATTGGAACATGTGAAAATTTTGGGCGGAAAGATACGGCATTTACATCGTCCTTTAAACATTATCAATTTTATAACATCCAAAGACCTATTAATAAGCGTAGATTTGCAAAAAATTTTGAGAAATGACCTTTCATTTTGACTTTAGGGAAATCGCCACGGCCAGTATGGTATTGTTTGCCGTTATCGACATATTGGGAAGTATTCCTATCATTATTGGACTCCGCAAAAAAGTGGGACACATCCAATCTGAAAAGGCATCGATAGTGGCCGCCTGTATTATGGTTGCCTTTCTTTTTCTTGGTGAGGAAATCCTCAATCTAATTGGAATAGATGTAAATTCCTTTGCCGTAGCTGGTGCCTTTATTATTTTCTTTTTGGCGATCGAAATGATTTTGGGCATCTCCATTTATAAGGACGATCAACCTGAAAGTGCCTCCATTGTGCCTATTGCCTTTCCCTTAATTGCAGGTGCAGGTACCCTGACCTCACTACTTTCCCTAAGGGCGGAATACTACGTTGAGAATATCATCGTATCGATTATTGTCAATGTCATTTTTGTCTATTTGGTCCTCAAATCCTCTGTCAAACTCGAAAGAGTCTTGGGCAAGGGAGGTCTCAATGTTATTCGAAAGGTATTTGGAGTTATTCTAATGGCCATTGCCGTTAAGCTCTTTGCCGCCAATATAAACGAGCTTTTCAATCAATAGAAATTAGTGTATTTTTAATGTCTTAAGTGATTAAAATGAACAAGACTTTATCGATAATACTGGTGATATGTGCAGTTGCGTTGATTGCATACAACGTAACCTTGATTGATTTTGAGAATCCTTTTGAAGGCAATAGTGTCGTGGCCATTATTGGCGTTATGGCATCCTTGTGTGCCATTGTCCTGATACTCATCTTCTATACAAGCAAAAAAATCCAGAAGAAACTTAACGAGGATTAATTTTGGGATTCTATAGCTTCGGCCTCCCCTTGTTGTATGGTAGGGTTGTCCAGTTCCAACACCTTTAACAACATGGGATCTTCCACGCTTTTTATTTTGGCATGCATATTGGCATCGAACAGTTGCTCCGCCAGGGAGGCCTTTAGATAAAGCTTTATGTTATCCTCAAAATCATAAAAATTCATTTTGAGGTTTCGCTCCAAAGAATAATCCACAAACTTTTCAAAAAGGATATCGTCCACCCTAAAATATCTGAAAAATTCTTCAGCCGTATAGTCCGCATATAGTTCCCGGTTTTCATCAAGATGTTCGAATACAAAAAAGGATAAAAACCCTAAACTATCCATACTTTCTACGGCTTCTTCCTCATTGGTGCCAATGGGAACAAATTCATCGGGTATTATACCTCCTCCTCCATAAACCACCTTTCCTTTGGGTGTGGTAAATTTTAGGGAGTCGGCCACCTTGATACTGTCCACGGAAACCATCTCCCCGCTATGGTATCTTTCTGTAAATCGTTCGTAATAGTCCTTACTTCCGTTGGCATAGCTTTTCTGGATGCTCCTACCTGTGGGCGTATAATATCGGGATACGGTCAAGCGAACCGCGGAACCATCCCCCAAGGCCATTTCCCGCTGTACCAAGCCCTTCCCAAAGGATCTTCTCCCTACAATGGTGCCTATGTCATTATCCTGTAACGCCCCTGCAACAATTTCACTGGCCGAAGCGGAACGTTCGTTGATTAGGACGTAGACCGGTTTATCCTCAAAACTGCCCCTGCGGGTTGCATAGGTCTTGTCTATTTTTCCCTTTTTGTTCTTAGTGAACAATATTAGTTTGTTGTCCTCCAAAAATTCATCCGCCATCTGTTCGGCAATGTTCAGGTATCCTCCAGGATTGTCCCTCAAATCCAGGACCAATTTATGGGCCCCTTCTTTTTGTAACTGTTTCAAGGCCGATTTAAATTCGTCGTATGTAGATTCCGCAAAACGGATCACTTTGATATACCCAATATCGTCCGTAAGCATATAAAAGGATTCCACACTTTTGATCGGTACTACACCCCTGGTTACCGTAACATCGAACATTCTATCCTCTGACTTTCGATATACTTTCAATTTGACGGGCGTACCGTCCTTGCCCTTTAGTTTTTGAACGATAAGATCACTGGGCATGTTCTTTCCATAGAGCGTGTCGTTGTCCGCCATAAGGATACGGTCTCCAGGCTTTATTCCCTTGGCAAAACTGGGGCCGTCCTTTACTGCGCGTATTACCGATATGGTGTCCCTGTAAGGATAAAAATTGATGCCAATACCTACAAAATCCCCTTTCATATTCTCTGAAACACGGGTCATCTCCTTTTCAGGGATATACACGGAATGGGGGTCCAACTTCTCCAAGATGCTGTTTACGGTTACGTCAACAATGCTGTCCGTATTGACATCGTCCACATATTCGTAGTCGATATAATCGATCAGCCTATTTAACTTGTCCTTTTTGGAATTGGTTGTGAATAATTTCTCGGGCGTATCGTTGAAGTTAAGTTTACCACCTACAAAAATACCAATGGCCAAGGCCAAGGCGATTATGGTGGGCAATAGATATGTATACTTATTCTTCATTAATGTCAATCCTCTATTTGTGGCATAAATTCAAGTTCCACTCCCGCCCTTTTCAAAAAACTTAGGCCAGAATCGTCCTTGTACGCTATTTGATATACTACACGTTTTATGCCAGATTGATGTATCAATTTGCTGCATTCCCTACAGGGCGATAACGTTATGTATAAGGTAGCGCCCTGACAGCTCTGTGTTGACGAAGCTACCTTTAAAATGGCATTCGCCTCCGCGTGGAGCACATACCACTTCGTGTAGCCTTCTTCGTCCTCGCAGTAATTCTCAAAACCGGTTGGAGTGCCGTTATATCCATCGGAAATGATCATTCTATCCTTTACGATAATGGCCCCCACCTGTTTTCGCTTGCAATAGGAGAGTTTGCCCCACTCCTTGGCCATTCTAAGGTAGGCCCTATCGTATTTTTCCTGTTTCGATTTGTTCATGTAACCGGAAGCAAAAAATGCTTGGATTGTCTAAGATACCCGCTTTAAATACCTTTACAAAGGTATGGTGACAATTTTAACTTTTCCTCAATATTTGTTATTTGGACTTAACCAAAAGACTCGAATTTCCGTTCGGACCCAGATAGCTTCGACCTCCTTACCAAGGAAACGTTGAATACAACAAGGGTATTGTGATTAACAACACAATTGCACTCGCCACTACTACAAAAATGGATGGCCTCACCTTAAACAAGGACTGACAAACGTATGCCAAGCATAATACCAATAGTACGATGATTACCTGTGAAATTTCAATTCCGGTAGCAAAACCCAACAATGGGATCCATTTTTCCTCTTCCCCCGAAATCAACATTTTAAAATAATTGGAAAATCCAAAACCATGGATGAGACCAAAGAACGCCGTCGCCAAAACATGTAACAAAATGCTATTGTGTTCCTGTATTCGCCGTTGATATACAATGTTGAACAACGCGGTCAGAAAAATGGTCACCGGAATCAAGAACTCGATCAGGGACACTTTCACTACCACCACCTCAAAAACGGAAAGCATCAGGGACAGGCAATGGGTGACCGTAAAAACAGTAGCCAAAACCAATACCTTTTTCCAACTTTTGAAGGTAAACGGTATTGCCAAGGCCGATAAAAACAAAATATGGTCATAGGCACTAAGGTCCAATACATGATTGAGACCCATTTCAACATAAAACCAAAAATTTACCATAGCTTCTATTTTTAATTGATTCCCCTTTCCTTCTGAATAGTCTCATAGGCAAGCTGAACCTGTTTGAACTTTTCTTCGGCGCCTTTTTTTATAGCTTCGTCCTGGGTATTTACCCTGTCCGGATGGTATTTTTTGGCCATATTCCTGTAGGCCTTTTTAACCTCCTCGTTGGACGCGGTTTTTTCAATTTCCAAGATTTTGTAGGCATTGTCTGCAGATTTGATGAACATCGCCATGATGCTTTCAAAGTCTTGCCGGGAAACCCGTAGATAACCGGCAATTTCCCTGATTTTGTTGATTTCGGGCGTGCTTACGTTTCCATCGGCCTGGGCGATACCGAACAAAAAATGAAGCAACTGCAGCCGGACTTCATAACGCGTCCTTTGCGCCAAAAAACTGCTTATTCGCTGTGCGGAAATCTCCCTTTTCTTGTTGATATCATTGAAGGTCCTAAAAATGGCATTCGCCTTCTCTTTTCCATAGGTACCCACAAAGTATTGCCGTACGTAGTCCATTTCCTGTTGGCTTACCTGACCATCGGCCTTTATGACAATGGAGCACAATGAAAGTAAGTTCAGTTCAAAATCTGCCGGTGAAACGTTAGGTCTCGTAAAATCACTAAATACGCTCTGTGCCCTACCAGTACCCGAGCCAAAGAGACTGTCCAGGGCGCTACCCACAAAAAAGCCCAAAATGGCCCCAACAAATCCCCTTAAAAAAAAGCCTATGAAGGCCCCGATCCATTTAATCATTCCAATCTTTTGATAATTTCCAAAGATATGATTTTAGGCAGAATACGGATGACTAAGGAAACGTTAAGGTGACCAAGGAAATATATCAAATTGGTTATATTTGTATTTCGGATTTTAAAAAAAATAATACTATGTATCCTGCGGAATTAGTAAAACCTATGAGAGACGACTTGGCTTCGGCCGGGTTTGAAGAATTATATACGGCCGAAGCTGTCGAAAATGCCATCAAACAACAAGGAACTACCTTGGTAGTCGTAAATTCTGTGTGTGGATGTGCCGCTGCCAATGCCAGGCCCGCTGCAAAAATGAGCTTACAGAACGCCAAAACGCCGGACCATACGGTTACCGTTTTTGCCGGTGTGGACACGGAAGCTGTCAATGCTGCCAGAAACTTGATGGTCCCATTTCCTCCATCTTCACCATCCATGGCCTTGTTCAAGGACGGAGAACTGGTCCATATGATAGAACGTCATCATATTGAAGGAAGACCTGCGGAAATGATCGCGGAAAACTTAGTACAGGCCTATAACGAATTCTGTTAGAACAAATCCTTCTAACGAGCTCTTATTTTAATACGGAATCACCGCTCTTACCAGAGCGGTTTTTTATTTTTGTAGCATGCAAAAAACGCTATCCTACTTTGTCACCCCCTTTTTCTTTATAGCCTTTGGGTTGATATTGGTTATTTTTCATCCCATACTTTGGTTGGGGTTAAAACTTTTTGGGTACCCTGGCATTAAAAAAACGGTCAGTCTGCTCAACTGGTTTCTAATGCGTTCCACAAATATTCTTGGAACCACCTACAGATTCACGAATCCCTATACCATACCCACGGATAGGCCTTTGATTATCGTTACCAACCACCAGAGTATGTACGACATCCCTCCCATTATCTGGTATATGCGAAAGCACCACCCCAAGTTTGTGAGCAAGAAGGAACTTGGCAAAGGTATTCCCAGTGTTTCCTTCAATTTAAGGCACGGAGGTTCCGTTTTGATCGATAGGAAAGATGCCAAGGCTTCGTTGATGGAAATTGGCAAACTGGGGGCATATATTGAAAAACACAACCGGGCAGCCGTTATTTTTCCGGAAGGTACCAGAAGTAGGGACGGCCATCCAAAACCTTTTAAACCCATGGGGCTAAAAATGCTGATGAAAAAGGCGCCATCTGCATTGATCGTTCCTATTAGCATTAACAATTCATGGAAATTGGTCCGATTTGGTAAATTCCCCATGGGCTTGGGCGCAAAAGTGTCCTTTGACGTTCACGAACCTTTTGAAAACGACGGGGACTATGACGGTTTGCTCGCCAAGGCGGAAGCTGCGGTAGTTTCCGGTATAAAACACTTCAGGACAAGTCCATGAGGTTTTCAATAAAACCCTTTTAAATGAGCAATACGGAAATCGTTGAGGAGACCATAACCTTTGTCAAGGAAACGTTACAAAATGCGGAAGGCGGACATGACTGGTTCCATATTAAACGGGTGTTCCAAAATGCGATGTTCATTGCCAAGGACGAGGATGTGGACATTCTTGTGGTAAGCCTTGGGGCCCTTTTGCATGATATAGCCGATGCAAAATTTCACGATGGCGATGAAAACATGGGTCCGCAAATGGCTTCGGATTTTCTACAATCGCTAAAGGTCAAAAAAAAGGTCGTTGGTCATGTCGTAAAAATCATTAAACATATTTCCTTTAAAAACAGCTTAGGTACTTCCAAAAAGAAAGCATTCGTTTCAAAGGAACTACAGGTAGTACAGGATGCTGACCGTTTGGATGCCATTGGGGCCATTGGTATAGCAAGGGCTTTCAATTATGGCGGATTTAAAAATAGGGAACTCTACAATCCTGACATTCCACCCAATCTAAAGCTGACCAAGGAAGCATACAAAAAATCCAAGGCGCCCACTATCAATCATTTTTATGAAAAATTGCTTCTTCTGAAGGATAAAATGAATACTGAAACCGGGAAAAAACTGGCAGCTGAGAGGCATCAATACATGTTAGACTACCTTGAGCAGTTTTATAAAGAATGGAATCCATTATCGGCGAAGTCCAATCCATAAAAAAGGAGCCCGTTAAGACGGGCTCCTTTCCAAATATCCTCAAATTCTCTATTACTTATTTCTTTTCTGCCAAACCGCGGGTCAACCATCCTCTTCTGTTGGCTGTGGCTATGGCATATGGGGTAATCCAAAACAACCCAAAGGTGTACATAACACTATACGAATAGGCCCAAAAGGATTCCATGAAATTATATCGCTTTGCATAGAATATGACCGGGAATGTGGACAAAACCAAAATGCTTGTTAGTGTGGATGCTACAAACAACAGCGGATGTGTTACCACAAAGTACAACATGAACAACAAGAAAGGATAACTCATTACAATCTTGGTCGCCTGGCTAAAAAACAATAGTCTAGTGCCCGCTTTGGAACCTTCCCTAAAGTTTGTAAAAACATACTTGGACATTTCTATATTCTCCCTAACATTGCTCCTACCCCAACGGATGAACATCTTGTAAAGCCCCTTATATTTTTCGGGAACATTGGTATAGGCATAGGCATTTCTTTGAAATAGCACATGGTACCCCTGCTTCAAAATCATATTGGTCATGGCCCTGTCCTCGCCTATGTCCGAAGGTTGTCCCATAAAGGTCTGGTTTATCCAGGCATCCAGACAGGCGAATACAGCGGTCCTTCTATATGCGGCCAATGCTCCCGGAGTACACAACACAGAATTTAAGCTACTTTCCGCAGATCTTACAAATTCAAAACTCAACACAAAGCTCACGTCCAACATCTTTGGAATTAAAGCCTTTTCATTATTCAACACTCTAATGTTGCCCGCTACCGCCCCACATTTCTCATTCGTCACGAACGGACTTACCAAATTCCTAAGCGTGTCCTTTTTAACGATGGAATCACTATCCACGGTTACGAAAACCTCTCCAGTTCCCTCGTTGAATCCGCGGTACAATGCATGTCTTTTACCCATATTCTTAGGTTGTTGGTAGATAACGACCCTATCCCCTAGAACTCTTTTGGCTTCCTGCATCCAATTCCAAGTATCGTCCTTACTGCCATCATCAATGGATAGCAATTGTAGTTTTTCAACAGGGTAATCACTGTTCGCCAGGCTGATCAAAGTGGCGTATACCTGTTTTCCCTCATTATACGCAGGAACGATTACGGTACATGTGGGCAATTCCTCATTGGATACGGATTCTATTGCCTTATAACGAAAATATCGGTACAAGGTATAGACAAAAAATCCGGCTTTAAAAGCAAAGAGTCCGGTAGCGATGACCATAAAAATCATACCAAAAGTAGTACTCAATCGGTCTTGATTAAACTGGTCGTAATCGGACTGCAACACATACATTACATAGATGGAAGCGATCATAAGGACAAAGGTGCTACCCATTACAAAGACCCCCCATGCATTGGCATTTTGGATAAAGGATTGGAGTCTGGTTTTCAATAAGAATCCGTTCTTGATACTCGGTCTGGTATCGGACTGTTTGGTAGCGTTCAATTCAGGTGTAAAAGTATTTTCAGATTTCATTTGTGTTCTTGATTTGTTCTTGTTGTTATACGGCTACAAACCCCTTATGGATTATCCATTATGATATATTTATGCAAAATGGGATTCTTTAACTTTTAGCTAAGAATCTGTGATGGTTTTCGCCTTATTTAAACGACATCCACAACATTGAAATCCTACTTGGTTGCATTGTGAATACCTAAAAATTAAAGACTAAATTTTATTGGTTTAATAAAATCCGATTGGTTTATATAAAAAGTCAATTTTTTGTACCTTCCTAGCTCAGTCAAATTTTATTTTATCATGCAAAGAAGAAAGTTTATAAAAAATACGGTTGCTGCCTCGACCGCATTTAGTATTGTTCCCAGTTTTGTAATGGGAAAAACCCATGTGCCTCCAAGTGATACCCTTTATTTGGGTGCATTTGGTGTTGGTGGACGTGGGGCCGGTGTAATCCAGGGGCTCAATGAAACTCAAAAAGTGAAATTTGTTTCCTTTTGCGATGTCGATGATAGAAGGGCAGCGGAAACCTATGCCAATTTCCCCGATGTTAAAAGGTATAAGGATTTTAGAACTGTCTATGACAAGCATCTGAACGATATGGATGCCATTATGGTAGCCACACCGGACCATATGCATGCATCTATTGCCCTGCCTTTTATGAGGGCAAAAAAGCATGCCTATGTTGAAAAACCGTTGACCCACAATATCAATGAGGCGCGATTAATGACCCAAGTGGCCAGGGAAAACGGAATCGTTACACAAATGGGAAACCAAGGCGCTTCCAGTGATGGCAGTCGCGAAGCCAAGGAATGGATAGATTCCGGAATTATTGGAAAAGTGTATAAGGTAGATTGTTGGACAAACCGACCCGTTTGGCCACAGGGTGTTCCCGTTCCCCAAGGAAAAGACCGTATTCCCAAGGGTCTGGATTGGGACCTTTGGTTGGGCACCGCCCAAATGAGGGATTATAATGATGCCTATCTACCCTTTAAATGGAGAGGTTTTTGGGATTTTGGAACAGGTGCCTTGGGCGATATGGGCTGTCACATTATGGAAACCCCATTTAGTGTTTTGGGACTTGGTTATCCAACCGAAGCCGAAGCAAGTTGCACCACGAATTGGGTGGGTGATTTTGTGGAGGCAGATTACAGCGAATCCTGTCCTGCTTCGTCCATTGTACGATTAAAATTCAACACGCCAGAACATGGCGATATCGCCTTGAACTGGTATGATGGTGGATTACTCCCTGATTTACCGGATGAATTGAAGGATGGAGAAACGATTGGAGATAACGGTGGTGGAAGCATTTTCTACGGTACCCGAGGAATTTTGGTCTGTGATACCTATTCTAGAAACGCACGATTATTGCCCTCAACGACCATGGAATTGTTGACACCTCCAAAACCCTATTTAAAACGTATTCCTGGGGATACGGGCGGCCACCAAAGAAATTTTGTGGAAGGATGTTTGGAAGGAGTGGAAACCTCTTCTGACTTTGAACGCTCCGGACCTTTGACAGAAGCAGTTCTCATGGGTAATTTGGCCATTAAGGCCTTCCAATATAAGAAACTGAAGGAAGGCAAAAAATTGGGAGACTGGGACCCTTTTGAATATCCAGGTCGACGAAAAATCCTTTGGGATGGCGACAACATGCTCGTAACCAATTGGGAAAAAGCGAACGAATGGGTAAAAGGAAGTTACCGAAAGGGATGGGAATTAAGCTAAGCAGCTTATAATCAAAAAATGAATATAAGGGCTAGGGTCTAATTCCTGGCCTTTTACTTTTTAAACGGTCCAAATGCCTATATTTAAAAACGTAAACCAACTTAATACTTAATCTTACATGCTTGCCTGGCTGGGTCTTTTAACCATAGTTGCTCTTTTGTTTCTTGTCATGAGCAAGAAAATGGCTGCTGTGGTTGCCCTGATTATAGTTCCCATCATAACGGCCCTTTTGGGTGGTTTTACTACGGAAATAGCAACTTTTATAACCGATGGTTTAAAGTCCATCGCTCCCACTGGGGTCATGTTCATTTTTGCCATTCTATTCTTTGGTATATTGACCGATGCGGGAACCTTTAAACCCCTTATAAGGGCCCTACTGAAATTTGCCGGGAACAATCCGTCCCGGGTTGCCGTGGCTACCGCATTATTGGCCATGGCCGTTCATTTGGATGGCTCGGGCGCCGTAACGTTTTTGGTGACCATTCCGGCACTCCTTCCTTTGTATGACACTTTACAAATGAAGAGAACCAACTTGGCCACCATAGCCGCGTTGGCCGCGGGCACAATGAATATCCTACCTTGGGGTGGACCAACCATACGGGCAGCCACAGCTTTGGAGGTAAACGTTACCGAATTATTTAACCCATTATTGATTCCCGTTATTGGAGGCCTTTTGACCGTTTTGGCTATCGCCTATATTCTTGGCAAAAGGGAACGTATGAATATAGGTGCTGATATTGATGTCATAGCACTGGAACAAGAAACAGATACCAAACTGGAACGCCCAAGGCTATATTATTTCAATATTGCCCTTGTATTGGTCGCAGTGGGAGTTTTGATCAGTGGAATCGCCCCGCCGCATATTATTTTTATGATAGCGTTTTCTATATCCTTACTAGTAAATTACCCAAATCCAAAGGAGCAGGGCGAGCGAATCAACGCACATGCAAAGGCAGCTCTTTTAATGGCCAGTATATTATTTGCTGCAGGATGTTTTACGGGAATATTAAAAGGTTCAGGGATGATAAATGCCATGGCAGAAAGTGCAGTAACCTACATTCCAGATACCATAGGTAGTCACTTGGCCGTCATAACCGGTGTATTATCCATGCCTGCCAGTCTGTTGTTTGATCCGGATTCCTATTATTTTGGAATACTGCCCTTATTGTCCACCACGGCATCCCACTTTGGTGTGGAGGCCATTGAGGTAGGAAGGGCCTCGATTATCGGTCAAATGACGACAGGGTTTCCGGTAAGTCCGCTTACGGGCTCTACATATCTATTAATTGGACTCACGGGCATAGAATTGGGGGATCATCAGAAAAAAACCATACCATTGGCATTTTTGGTGACCATGGTTATCTTAGTTTTATCCCTAATGATTGGAGCAATAAGCTGGTAGCATGAAAAAGATTAGAATAGGAAGCGGAGCTGGGTATGCCGGAGATCGTTTGGAACCGGCCCTTGAATTAATGAAGCATGGCCATCTAGATTATATCTGTTTTGAAGGCCTTGCGGAAAGAACCATCGCCCTGGCCCAAAAAGCCAAAAAGTCCGATCCTGAAAAAGGCTATAATGACCTTCTTCTCTATCGCATGGAAAAAGTCCTTCCATTGGCCCATAAATACAAAATCAAGGTCATTACCAATATGGGCGCAGCCAATCCAATAAAAGCCATGGAAGAGGTTGCAAAATTGGCTACTACATTGGGACTTAAAAATCTGAAAGTAGCTGCGGTTCTCGGGGATGACATTACGGATAAAATCCATAACTACACTTCCAACACGGTTATTGAAACTGGTAAGCCATTATCCGAAATAAATAAGAATTTATTATCGGCAAACGCCTATTTGGGTTCTGATGGTATTCTTGAGGCTTTAAGAAACGATGCGGACATTATCATCACGGGCAGGGTTGCCGACCCTTCCCTATTCCTGGCACCCTTGCTTTATGAATTTGGATGGGAAAAAACAGATTGGGAAAAAATGGGTATCGGAACCATGATAGGCCATTTATTGGAATGTGCCGGACAAGTCACCGGAGGTTATTTTGCGGATCCCGGGGTGAAGGAAGTTCCCAATCTGTGGAAATTGGGATTTCCCATAGTAGAAGTCAACGAGGCTGGTGAGGGTTTTGTCACTAAATTGGAAGAGGCTGGGGGCATGGTCACCACGGCCACCTGCACAGAACAATTACTGTATGAAATCCATGATCCGGAAAACTACCTAACACCGGATTGCACGGCTGATTTTTCTAAAGTGACCTTCAAAGAGATACAAAAAGATAGCATTGGATTTTCCGGTGCCTCAGGAAAACCGGCCACGGAAACTTATAAAGTAAGCGTTGGTTACCTTAATGGATTCATAGGTGAGGGCCAAATAAGTTACGGAGGTCCCAATTGTATTGCCCGTGCCCTTTTGGCAAAAGAAATCGTAGAAAAAAGGTTGGAAAACCTGTCCTTCCCTATCTCAGAAGTACGATGTGATCTTATCGGTATAAATTCCTTATTTGATAAAGGTGCCATGCCAGAAGATATCAATGAAGTTCGATTAAGGGTAGCAGGGAAAACAAACACGAAAGAAGAGGCCCAGTTCATTGCCAATGAAGTAGAAACCTTATACACCAATGGGCCTTATGGTGGGGGCGGAGCTACAAAAAAGGTGGATGAGATTATTTCCATTGTCTCCATTTTAGTTCCCAAGGATGATTTTGAAATTAACGTACTTTATAAAACTACATAGCCATGAAACTATGGGAAATTGCCCATGTGAGAACCGGGGACAAAGGAAACATCAGTAATGTTTCGGTTACCGTCTATGATCCAAAACATTTTAGTATGGTTTCGGAAAAATTAACTCCGGAATTTATTAAGAAATGGTTTGGGAAACAGGTACTGGGTAAGGTCAAAAGATATGATTTACCTCAACTTGGCGCTCTTAATTTTGTAATGCACGATGCCCTTGGAGGTGGGGTGACTTCGTCAACCTCCCTGGACAAACACGGAAAAACGCTTGGGGCCTATCTAATGGACATACCTTTTTAAAACACAGATTATGAAAAAAATATTGGTCATTGTATTTCTATCGCTAACAGGTTTGCTATCCGCTCAAGAGGTATTCCAAGGAAAAGTGGTCTTAGACTCTATTTATTCGAAGAACCTGGAGAATGATTTCGGCGAGAACCCAACCAGAAAGGTGTCCGTTTATTTGCCACCAAATTATGACGGTTCAGAAACCAGATATCCCGTAATCTATTTTTTACACGGTTTTTTGAACGACAATAGTCTAATGGATTACATGAAAGACCTTTTGGATTATGCCATCGCTGCCGAAAAGATTGACCCCTTTATTCTTGTAATACCCGATCAGCGGACCACCTATGACGGAAGCTTTTACTCGAACACGGGAGTTTTTGGAAACTGGGAAGATTTTACCGCCTATGATTTGGTCTCTTATATGGATAAGAACTATCGAACCTTGGCCAAACCCGGTAGCCGAGGAATTACCGGACATAGTATGGGGGGATACGGTGCTTTAAAAATCGCCATGAAACACCCGGATATTTTTCAAACCGTTTATGCGCTGAGTCCTGGAGCACTGACCATTGTAAGGGAATATGGACCGAACAGCAATACTTATGTTGAATTTTCCAAAATGAAAACCATAGAAGATCTTTCAAAATCCTATTTTGGAAAAGTCATTATGGCGTTCGGAAGGTCATGGTCCCCAAACCCCAATAAACCGCCATTTTATTTTGATTTACCTTTTGAATATGTAAATGACGAAATTGCTGCCAATCCCGAAGTGCTACAAAAATGGTATTCCGAAATGCCCGTTCATATGATCGATGAATATATGGAAAATCTCAATGCGCTTAGGGCCATAAAATTCGATTGGGGAAGAAATGCCGGGGAACGTTTTACCATACAATGTAAAATGTTCAGTCAGCGCTTGGAAAACGTAGGTGTAAAACATTTTGCCGAAGAATATATTGGCAACCATACGAACAATATCTATACAGAAGATGGCCGAATTCCGCAACAAATGTTACCTTTCTTTGATTATTATCTTGATTTTGAATAATACATGTAGGTTGATAACCAACCGATTAACTAATTTGACTATCATGAGAAAACTATTGTTGCTTGCCTTTCAAAAACGGATTGTCCTTATCAGCTATGCCATCATTGCCCTGGTCGTACTTTCTTGTACAACCGAAAAGAAACAAACCGGCACCCTATTAATCCACGGTGGCCCCATTTACACCATGGATTCCCTGAATCCCGTGGTGGAAGCCGTGGTCACCCTTGATAACAAAATCCTGTTTTCCGGTAGTTTGGAAAATGCCGAAAAACTAAAAGGCCCAGAAACCCAAGTAATCGATTTGGAGGGTAAGACCATGACACCCGGACTGATCGAAGGGCACGGACATTTTATGGGTCTCGGCTACAATGAACTTAATCTCGACCTTATCAACACCAAAAGCTTTCAGGAAATTATCGATGCCGTTGCCGATGCGGTCCAAAAAGCACAACCCGGTGAGTGGATTACGGGACGGGGCTGGCACCAAAGCAAATGGGACCAACTCCCTGAAAACAGCGTTTTGGGTTTCCCCACCCATGAAGCACTCAGTGCCGTTTCACCAGATAACCCTGTCTACCTAAGACATGCCAGCGGACATGCCGGTTTTGCCAATGCTAAAGCAATGGAATTGGCCGGACTTCAATTGATGGGCACCGAAAACATGGACGCCCTTTCCGTGGAAGGTGGCGAGGTCATCGTGGATGATTTGGGCCTCCCAACAGGGGTTTTTAACGAGCGCGCAATGACCCTTATCACCCAACACATCCCGGAAAATACTCCGGAAAAAGACATTCAGGCCTTTGAATTGGCCGTAGCGGCCTGTCACCGAAATGGTATTACCGGTTTCCACGACGCCGGTATTGGGAGGGAAACCATCGCACTTTACAACAACATGAAAGCCGAAGGTAAAATGGGCATACGTATGTACGCCATGCTGACGGGTTGGGACAAAGAACTACTCAACGAATGGTATGAAAAGGGACCCAGCGTAGATCCTGAACATCTTTTTACGATACGTTCCATTAAACTGAATTGTGATGGGGCCTTGGGATCTAGAGGGGCCTGGTTGTTGGAACCCTACTCGGATCGGCCCGATCATTTTGGTCATGAGACCTTGCCCATGGAATTTGTGAAGGAAACGTCCCTAAAGGGTCTGGAACATGGCTTTCAAATGTGTTCCCACGCCATTGGGGATCGCGCCAATCGGGAAATTTTGGACCGGTACGAAGCGGCTTTTAAGGAAAAACCGCAGATGGTCAATGACAATAGATTTCGGATTGAACATGCCCAACACCTACACCCGGACGACATTCCAAGGTTTGCGGAACTTGGGGTCATACCCGCCATGCAGGCCATTCACTTGTCCTCTGATCGTCCGTGGGCGATAGACCGTTTGGGAGAAAAACGTATCAAGGAGGGTGCCTATATGTGGCAAGCCCTGTTAAAAAGTGGGATTCCGGTAGTTAACGGTACAGATGTTCCCGTAGAACCCCTGAACCCTATTGCCAGCTATTATGCCAGTGTTACACGGAAAACCCTAGAAGGGAACCCTGAAGGAGGCTATGAACCTGGACAGAAAATGACCCGGGAACAAGCATTACGATCCTATACCCTCGATGCCGCCTATGGTGCCTTTGAAGAAGGCATTAAAGGTTCCATTACCGAAGGAAAACTGGCCGACTTTACCATTTTTGACCAAAATCTAATGACCGTACCAGAAGATAATTTATTGGACACCCAGGTGGAAATGACCATTTTTAATGGGCAGGTGGTTTACACAAAAGCTGCCAGATAACGGAATCATCGTAACAGGTTTTCACTATATTTCTATAAATTTCGCCGGACTCCTCATAGCGCGGCGTTGTACGCAAGCTAAAAGACTATTTCAAATCATTATTAATCCAAAAACCTCGACACGTCCTTTGTCAATGTAAATTTAAAATTACCTATTGTGTAGTATAACATTCCAATTGTTATTCCTATAAGTGCATATTCTATTTTTGGAAGGAACGTTGAACCCACTGTTATAAAAACACAAATAAGTGTATTGATAACTATTGGTTTTCTGAAAGGTGGTAAAAATTTAAAGTATATGGTTTGTTTTCCTAAATAAAAGAAACACATTCCTACTATTGCCAGTACCCTAAAATCGTTTTGGTATAAATCATTCAAAATAGCATGTTTGATGACATTCGCTAATATTACAAACCCCATGGCAAGAAAGAAGTGAGAATAAATAAGAGTAAAACCATTTTTCATTGCTTTTAATCTTTCCATTACATGAAAGCTATCATAATAAATCCACCAGATTAATCCTATCATTATAAATCCAGTTACGGCAGCAATGACACTCAATGCATCCCAATTAATATCTCTTAAGGCTGTTGTTAAACTAATAATAGATTCACCCAAGAGTATAATGGAAAGAAGACCAATTCTTTCAACTAAATGCTCTTTATGTACTGTAGGTACATTACTGTTTTTGCTTGCAAGGATAAAAGCTATCATTTCAAAGACAATTCCTAAAACTAAGATAATTTCTTTGTAAGGATCAGGTAAAAGAAATGAGGTGCCAGTAATAATTGTTCCAATAATTATTATTAATCCGCATTTATTAGCATACTCTTTTGACTCATTAAGTGCTTTAATAGAATTAATATACAAACCTGCAATAATTATTTGAATAACTGCATAAAACCCAATAAACAACGCATAGTTTTCAAATAAATCACTACCTAGAAATGCCGTCATGGTTATCATTAAAAACATAATAGCCAAACTTGAAATTCTATGGTATCTACTGTCTGTATCAAAACGATTAGCGAATAAGGTATGTAGTGTCCAAATCCACCAAATCGACAGGAATTGTAGAGGGAACATCCAAATTTGATTAGGATCTATATGATTATGATGGGTATGTGCAAGTTGATGCGTAACAATGCCTATACTGGACACAAAAACCAAATCAAAAAAAAGCTCCAACCAGGTAGCATGACGATGTTGATCTAAATATTTAAACGTTTTCTTCAATAGAAACTAATTTTTAGCACGTATAAAATTATATACTCCTTTACCTTCTGCTATTAATATTTTCTCCTGAAAAGCTTTCATTTTGGTCACCATAATTCGGTTTCCCATTCTGACCAACTTCCCTTCAAAAATTAAATCTTTTCCATCTGCAAATCTCAAATAATCTACTCTCAAGTCTATTGTTGATAGTTTATCTTCTGGCGAATTGAAATTAGCAATGCCAATAGCACCACCAACGGAATCTAAAATTGTAGCAATAATTCCTCCATGCCAATGATTGGTTCGGATATCTCCAACCAAATCTTTTCTAAAAGGCACTCGTACTCTTATGAAATCCTTTTCAACGGTATCAACTTTTAAACCAAAATGTTTATGAATTGGAATTTCCTCTTCTGCAAGGCGAATCAGTCTTTCTTTTGTTGTTGCATTCATAATGTAGAGTTATAACATTTCTCCACGAGCTGGATAATGTGCCGTAACAATGTAATCTACTGCTTTTACAAAAGAAGGCAAATATGGTCTTCCCCAAGGGTTACTGTTTATAGCTGAATAATAAACTTGGTTATTATTGTCGATTAAAAATAATCCTGGTTCACTAAACTCACTTGGTTCACCATCTTTTACACCTGCACTTAAATACAAAGCCCAATCTCTTGCTGTTTGTTCTGATAAGCTATGACCTAAAGTAAGATTAGGCAATTCCCACTTTTGACGAGAAAGTCTTGCTCTCTTTTCAGTATCCATACTTACTGCTACGACATTACCGCCTCTTTGCTCAAATTCAGGCAACAATTCTTGTAACTGTTGTAAGTACTTTTTACAAATAGGACAATGTAAGCCTCGATAAAAAACAACTAAAGTAAAATTGTCTGGTTTTTGGTCTTCTAAATGCCATTGATTTCCATCCAATAATGGAAATTGTAAATCTGGTGCTGTCTGTTTTGGCGTTGGTCTATTCATAATTAATACTTTAAAAGTTTGCTTTCAAATGATTTTCAAAACGAATAAAATCATTCTCTATTTCTGGATTTTTCATGACATCATATGCCATAAATGTTGGCAATGGTTCAAAACCAAACCATTTAAAATTAAGATGCATTGGTTTTAAAAGCTCATCTTCACTCATTCCATTAAAAAATAGTTCCTCTGGATTATTAAAAGCTTCTTTAGGCGCATTTGCAGTCACAGACATCATATACTTTCCGTTTAACTTTCCACCTAATCCGTAATTCTTCTTCGGTGCTTCTTTACTTCTGCCATCACCATCAGACATTTCGCCCATCATACCCATCGAAAACACTTCGTCTATGTATTTCTTAAACGACCAGCTTACTCCCATCCAGTTTAATGGTGTTTGAAAAAAGACCACATCTGCCCATTTGAATTTTTCGATTTCTTCATTGACATCATAATTGTCTTCCATTGTCGTTTTCTTGATATTGTAACCATTGCTCTTAAAGTAGTTTTCCGCTTTTTCAGTTAAAGTTGCGTTTAATTTTCCTTCGGAAAATGGATATTTCTGATGACCGTTGATTATAAAAATATTTTTCATTTTAAAATTTTAATTATATTTGTTTCGCAAAGAAACTAATATTAGTTTAAAAAAGAAACTATAATGTTTCGATTTGAACAAATAGTGGTAACCAAAAAGTAACCAATGGCAAGAAAATATATAGACAACCCGAATGCTTGTTCCCTTGTGCATACAATGAACATCATTGGCAATAAATGGAAACCGATTATTTTATACTTACTATCTAATGGCTCCATGCGATTTGGAATGCTGAATACTCTAATCCCTACAATCTCAAAAAAGGTGCTGACTAATCAGCTGAAAGAATTAGAAAACGATGGACTACTTTTAAGACAGTCTTTTGCTGAAATTCCACCAAGAGTTGAATATTCATTAACCGAAAAAGCAGTTGGACTTTTGCCCGTTTTAAGAATGCTAAGTGATTGGGCAAATGAAGCTTATCCCGAAATGGAATTTGAACAATGTAGAATAATAGAAAATGGGAAAAAGCCAGCGTACAACAACGAACTGAGGTAAAAAACAAGTTCTTTTCGTTCAATATAGATATAGAATTCCTATTACCCTATTCTCCATAATCCTTAGAAAAGACTCAATTGTCCAGTCTTGTATTGCGCATGCAATTCGGTATTAAAAACCGGGAACTTTTTGTCCTTAAAGTATTTCTGCTTGGCCAACCTGACCATATCGTGGATTTGGGTGGCGATTTTTCCTTCACCCTTACTCCGGACCCCAAAGCGACTATCGTTTAGGGTACCTCCGTGACATTCCTTGATTTGGTTGAGTACCTTGTCCGCCCTATCGGGTAGGGTCTTGCGGATCCAATCGGTAAAGATACCGCCAATGGCACCGTTCAATCGCACCACCGTAAAGGCGAAGGATACTGCGCCATTTTCCGAAACTGCTTTGGCCAAATCGATGATTTCATGGCTATTGATTCCCGGAATGATGGGTGCCAACATCGCATTGACCGGTATGCCGTTATCGGACAGAACTTTTATAGCCTTCAGCCTTTTGGGAATGGAGGCGGTTCTCGGTTCCAAAATCCGCCGGGTTTCCTCCCTTAATGAGGTTACAGAAACATTCACCCCAATCAGTCCGTAGTTGTTCAATTCCTTTAGAAGGTCCAAATCCCTTAAAATCAAAGCATTTTTGGTGATGATTCCCACGGGATGCCGGTATTTCAAAAAGACCTCCAAACAGGCCCGCGTTAATTTGAATTCCTCTTCCGCAGGCTGATAGCAATCCGTATTGCCGGAAAGAACAATGGTACTCGCCTTCCAGGATGTACTTTTTAGCTTTGCCTCCAACAATTTAGGGGCATCTTTTTTAACGAGAATCTTTCGTTCAAAATCCAACCCGGCGCTGTAGCCCCAGTATTCGTGGCTATTTCTTGCATAGCAATAGACACAGCCATGTTCGCACCCTTGATAGGGATTCATGGAATACATCATCCCAACATCGGGACTCGTTACCTCGTTGACGATCGTCTTTGGAAAAATAGGAATGTACTGGGTTTTATTTTTATCCGCCGGCTCACCTTCCAATCGGCAGAACTCCAGAAAATCGTCCCGAGTCTCATAACTATATTGAAGGAATTTGTTGGGCGTATTTTCCTGTGCCCCTCTTCCTTTTATAGGGGAATTGTTCATTTTAATGGATTTATTCCAAAAATATGGAATAAATCCATTAAAAGAGATTATTTAACAGCTACTTGTACCAATTGTTTTTTGGAGCCGCGTTTCGCATAGAATAGGAGCTCGTCATGCAATTTGTCAATATAGGGTTTGGAAACCATTAGGGGCAAGCGGGCATCGGTATCGTCGATGACCTTTTCATAGTTCATGCGGCCATTTTCATCCAACTTGATCAAAAACACGTTCCTGTTCCTGCTCAAACCCTGTTTAAACATGATGCGTTCGTCACTTAACTGCTGTGGGTTTTCGGACGAGGTACTGATAAAAAAGTAGGTAGTATCGTCCTTGGTGAGGGAACTGTACGAGGCGTAGGCCCCATCGCCTTGGGTAACTTCGGTCTTGTTGATGTTTCTGGCCCAGATCAAGTCGCCCTCCCCGCTCAGTTTGGCACTTACAATGTCGTTGTGGTGATATCTGGTGACCAACACCCTACCACCACTGCTGTTTGCCTGGGTACTGGTACTGGTGAAATACTCTTCGGCATTAAACAAAATATTACCCTTGGATGTTATGCTCATTCCTTTGAATACCAAGTTTTTCAACGTCTTATCGTCTTCCCTACCAAATTTGTCCATCATGAACTGTTCTGAGAACGGATTGAACTTTTGACTTTCGATTTCCAAGGTATTCGGATTCATTTTAAAGTAGGAGATACCGTTGTAACGGTTATCTTTTCTATCGGCATAGAAACCTAGACACAATAATTCCTTGCCCTTAAAAATAGGTTTCAGGGCCTCTGGAAACTTGCCCGGCGTGTAAAACGACTGCGTTGTACCCCCAGTACTGGAAACGCGTACCATTTCATATTGGAACTTGCGCTCCGTGGCATTGAAACGTTTTTTCTTGAAATAGGCCTTTCCTACCAAGTATACATTGCTAAGGTCTTCCGAGAAGGTGATTGTCTCAAAAGCGTAATTTTTTTCCTCTACTTCTGCCGAAAAATCATGTTCCATCAATTTGTTCAGTCCGGCATCAAAAACATGGATATAGTGCTGGTTGTTCTTACCCTTTTTAAAATGGGTAGTGATGGCAAAGGCCGATTTCTCATTGTTAAACAACACCGATGTAGTGAACCCCGATGAGAAATTCCTATTGTAGTAATTCCTGTCCAGCGGCTCCGCCACGGGATCCGATGGGATGGTCAAAATAGTCTCCTTGGTGAACTGATAATCCGTATACGGACTTCTATGAACTTGATATTCATAGGCCATTCTGTCGTAATTGTATTCCAGAAAAAGTAAGTATGCCTGACCGTTCTTGATATAGGCATCCACAAAATTGGCATTTTTCAGCTTATAGTTAAATTCGGAAAGCAGTTCCAAATCCTCATTGTAATGTTCAATGAAATACCCCTTTGGTTTTAGCACGATTCCCGTGTAGTAGGCCCTAACGATGACCGTTCCGCCCTGGCCATCGTCCGCAATGGCCAATAGATTGGAATACTTGTACTTGTCATTATATTTTTCGCCAATGTTATACGCAACATCGGCCTTTTGGGCAACGGAAAGGTTTAGGGTCGCCAAAAAAAGTACTAGGAAAATTTTTCTAAACATGGTCGGTTCGCTTTACCTACGAACCCGGAAAATCAGCTTTTCTTTTTTCTAAAAATGCCGAGGTCCCCTCCGCAAAATCATCCGTTCCAAAACATGCCCCAAAAGCCTCAATTTCCTGCTCGTAGCCGTTAACAGTATTCATAAAACCCGCATTTACCGCTTTTATTGCATGGGATATGGCGACGGAGGAATTATTACAGATCTTTTCGGCCAATTTGTGGCATAAAGGTAGTAGTTCCTCTTGGGGTACGACATGGTTTACCAAGCCGTAATTTTTTGCCTGATCAGCAGAAATCATTCCTGCTGTCATAATCATTTCCATGGCCCTTCCCTTCCCTACCAGTTGGGGAAGGCGCTGGGTACCCCCATAACCTGGAATCACGCCAAGGGACACCTCTGGAAGGCCCATTTTTGCGTTATCGCTTGCTACCCTAAAATGACAGGCCATGGCCAGTTCCAACCCGCCGCCCAAGGCAAAACCGTTTACCGCGGCGATGACCGGTTTGGAAAGATTCTCCACAAAGTCGAACAACAGTTCCTGCCCTTTGGCGGCCAATTTTTTTCCTTTTTTAACCGAAAAATCGGCGAACTCGGATATATCGGCACCTGCCACAAAGGCCTTATCACCGCTACCGGTTATGATAAGCACCTTTACATCAGCATCCTCCTCAAGTTCCGCTATGGCCTCATGCAGTTCTTGAATGGTCTCCCGGTTCAAGGCATTTAACTTTTTTGGCCGATTGATGGTGATGGTCGCAACCGATTCTTCAATTGTAACGAGTATCGTTTCGTAAGACATATTCCTTGCTTTTTATTTTATGGTTCTCATACTTGCTACCCTAGGGAATTTAACACAAAAAACCGTGCCTTTCCCGGGTTGGGACGTGAAATTTATGGTTCCTTTATAGGTTTCCACGATGTTCTTAACCATACCTAGGCCCAGCCCCATTCCACTAGTCTTGGTGGTGAACTTGGGTTCGAAAATCTTGTCTTCTACTTCCTTTCCTATACCGATGCCATTATCCGCCACGGAAATTTTTACCATTTCCCCGTCTACGGCAACCGAAACCAAAATCCTGGGGGAGTCATGTTCCTCCGGTATGGCCTGTATGGCATTCTTTACCAAATTGGTTACCACGCGTATCAACTGGGTGCGATCCAATTTTGCGATGATTTCCTCTTCCTCGGCAATAAAGTGGATGTACTCCTCATTGAAGATATCCAGGGCCAGTTTCACGATTTTTACCACGTTGAGGGTTTCGTTCTGCTGCGCCGGCATTTCCGCAAAACTTGAAAAGGCCGAAGCAATGCTGCTCATGGTATCGATCTGTTGAATAAGCGTCTTGGAATATTCCGTCACCTTTTCGGCAATATCAGGGTCGTTGGGGTCGAACTTTCGCTGAAAACTTTGAACGCTCAGGCGCATGGGCGTCAAAGGGTTTTTAATTTCATGGGCCACCTGCTTGGCCATTTCGCGCCAGGCCTGTTCCCGCTCGCTTTTTGCCAATTTTGCCGCACTCAGGCTTAATTCATCGATCATGGCATTATAGGAGGAAATCAATTTCTCTATTTCCTCCCCGGGCTTTTCCAAATGGATTTTCTCGTTCCTGCGGGTAAGGTCCGTACGCTCCATCATATCACTGATCGTTTCCAGGGACCTGGTGATATATTTTGAAATGAAGTAGGCCAGTCCGATGGCCAAAAGGAACATTAGAAAATAGACCCCTCCCAAACGGGTCAAAAACTCGTTCAACTCCTTGTCATTGAATGAATTATCCTCAAAATAAGGCAGATTCAAAATCCCGATAGGCTTGAATTGTCGGTCTGCGATATACGTATAGGAAGCCTGGTACTGGTCGCCGGCCGCCTTGTTGCGCTCCACATATCTTTTATCTACGCTGGCATCGAGCTGATTTAGGATTTCCGGATCTAAACAAAGGGAAATAGGGTCGTTCTCAAATTTTGGTCGTGAGCTTTTGATCAATTCACCCTCCAAACTATAAATGTTGAAATTCATGTTCTGCACCACGGCAATCTCATAAATTTCCTCCTTGAAAATGAGACCAAGATTCTCCGTAGTGACAGGATAGGTGGTCTTTTGAATGGTCAAGTCGATGCTCTGCCTAATCTGCTCTTCCTTCCGCTCCATTCTGTTTTCATGGTAATCCCTGTTGATTTCCCTAAACTGATAGATGGTAACGGCCAATATAAGCACGGAAGCGATCAGTACCAATAATATCATTGATACGAAGATGCGCGACCGTAAAGAAAATCTACTTAACAAAAGCTGGGCATTTCGTTCAAAGTTAGCAAATATCGCACCAAAGCGGGTTCAAAATCAAGTTCAAGCGCAAATCTCAAGTTAAAGCCAAACGGAAAAAATAAATTCAAATAAGAATTACAACCAATTCACTAGGTACAGAAAACCTAAGATAGTTCGTACATCGTATTGATTGAAGATTGTAAGCTAAAATTCGAATTATTCCATATATAATTCCATCCATGTGTTATTGTTTATATTTTTAAAGAGACATTTGATAAGCTCCAATTATCAGAATACATTCGAGTTTTTCAGAAAAGAGTTTTAAGATTGTAAATGAATTAATAACCAAATGAAATCGTAATAATATGTCATCAAAAAGGGTAATTATAACTCAAAAAACATTGAGAAAAAAACTTACTCATATTTTGAGCTTACTTGTCTTTACCTCAATTTTTGCTCAAAACGAACATAGCAAAGCAATTGTTGAGATTGAAAATTTGAGCAAAGAAAGGGCTAAAGCTTTTAATCAATCGGATGCTAAGACAATTGCTTCTTATTTTACTTTAGATGCTATACTCATGGCACCTAATAAAAATGTACAGATTGGACAAGAATCGATAGAGGCATATTATCAAGGTCTTTTTGATAATTTTAACCTTGAATTGGATAGTTACTACGAGGAAGTGGAGGTTTCAGGAAACATGGCCTATGGCCGAGGTGAAGCTATTGTCAAAGCGACACCGAAGAAAGGTGGGGAAACTATAACAACTTCCTCCAAATATTTAAATATTTTAAGACGACAGTCAGATGGTTCATGGTTGACCACACATGACATTTGGAACGAAAATTAATTTCGAAAGCGGTATATTTCAATTTTGAAAAGGTATATCCAGTAACAGGAATAATAAGCACCCTTCAAAGTAATTATAGGTCGTCTTTTAACATAGGAAATGTCATTTTTGACGTATTCGCTTATAGAGCTTGATTCCCAGCATCAAAAGGATTCCCAAAACAATGATTCCGACTACGCCAAAAATCCAGTTAAAAGTACCTTTCAATATAACCAGAAAGACCACTGCAAATAGGATAAGTGTAGCCCCTTCATTCCATATACGCATGTAATTTGAGGAGTATTTGATATCATCCTGCTGGAATCTTTTAAATATGAGGTGATTTTTTAAGTGATACACAATCAGCAACAGTACAAACCCCAATTTAATAAGCATCCAAGGTTGTTGCAACCACTGGGGCATTAAGATCAATAACCAAATGGCAAACAAAGTAGCCAAGACCGCCGATGGCCACGTGATGATATACCATAGCCTCTTTTCCATCAACTTAAACTGGGTGCTCAATATTTCTCGCTCTACCACTGGTTTTTGTTGCGCTTCAATATGATAAATGAACAATCTTGGGATATAAAAAAGCCCCGCGAACCACGTAATCACGAAAATCAGGTGCAGGGCTTTTATATAATTATAATATTCGGTCATATTCTATTAAACTCAAATACAAAATCAAATTCAAACACAAGAGTCAAGTTCAAGTTCAATCACTTATTATTTCCACAAGGATTTCACTAACTCACCATCCCACTAACTCACTATATCACTATCCAACTAACTCACTAATAAAACGGTTACAAAACAAAACCTGAAACGTTCAAAAAGAAAGAACAATTAATAAACTACTTCGGATTTAAAGCCCCAATACCCGCTTCCCAAAGTGCTTTGTTATACGCCGGAATATCTGTATTTAGCAAGGCTTCTCCTCTGGCCTTTAAAGGTATCCAATGCTTATCCAATTCCTGTTTTCTATCCATATTGGATTTGTTTACCCGTGGAATACTACCGCTGGTCTGATTCAAGAGAAATAGATATTCCGCCGTAAATTTGTTGGGGAAATTCTCCACATCGTCATAGGCCTGCGACTTTCTTTGGACCATATCGGCATCCCACGCCTTCATTTTTTCCAACAGTGCTTCACCTTTTGATTTTAAGGTTTCATCCTCGATTTCCTTCAACACTTCCTTTAGGTCTTTCTGAACCTCAAAAAGGGTATTGACCATTTTATGCATCTCGGTAATCTTCTGTTCCATTTCGCTCATTAACCCATCGTACTCCTCAAATTGTCCCGGTTTCATTTCAATGGTTGGAATCGGTTTGATCTCACCTTGCGTGGTTACCGTCTGCCCGTCCATAGTAAGTGTTATGGTATACATTCCAGGAATTGCCTGGTGTCCCCTAAAGTTGGCCTCTATATACACGCCTGGAATTCCTGGAACGATCGAATGGCCCATATCCCATACAAACCGATTCAAGCCTTCATTTTTTGGCAATACAGGGGCCGGAGGGGCTCCCCCACCGTTATGTGGTATATAGTCTTTATCCTTTTCCGAACTAAAACTGCGAATCAATTTCCCTTTGGAATCCTTGATTTCCATGGTAAGCTTGGTGGAATCATTCAATTTTGGCAATTCGTAATACAGCACCATACCGTTCGCCGGATTGACCCCGTCAAAGGCATCCGTGGCAGTAACCTCCTTGGCATTGCTGCTCATGGGACTTCCCCAAGATCCTGCGTAGGCCGCATTTGGTTTCAAAAATTTCAGGCCCTTTTTGGTTGGTTCATACTGGCTAATGGTATTGATATTGTCCAAAATCCAGAAAGATCGTCCCGAGGTCGCCACGATTAAATCCCCTCTATGCACCTTTAAATCCAACACAGGGGTTACCGGTAAATTCAACTGAAAGGGCTCCCATGTTTTGCCTCCGTTCCAAGAGATGTACATACCGAGTTCCGTACCCGCATACAATAAATCTTTCCTATTTTCATCTTCCCGAACCACCCTTGTAAAGGCCCCGTAAGGGATACCAGTACTAATATTGGTCCAGGTTTTTCCATAGTCGGTTGTTTTGTAAAGGGCCGGTGTGTAGTCGTTGAACTTGTATCGGGTGGTGGCGATGTATGCCGTAGCGGGGTCATGGGGCGATACCTCAATGGCATTGATCAAGCATTCGTTCAATCCTTTAGGGGTTACATTGTCCCAGGTTTCCCCACCGTTTTTTGTAATGTGTACCAATCCATCGTCACTTCCCGTCCAGAACACTCCCTTTTCATGCGGCGATTCTATCATATAGGCCAAGGTTCCGTAGTTTTCCGCCCCAACAGCTTCGTTGGTGTAAGGTCCGCCACCGTTACCTTGCTTGGCATCGATATCGCGTGTTAGATCAGGAGAGATTTCTTCCCAGGTAAGCCCCATATCACGTGTGCGTAAAACCAATTGCGCGCCATGATAATACGTACCAGGTTCGTGGATGGAACCAATGATCGGGGCGTTCCAGTTGTACAGATATTTCATGTTCCTAGCTTCCCTTCCCAAATACTGAATGGGGGCGGCCATGATATTCGTGGAACTTTTGGTTTCCGTATCAAGCACTTCGATAGTTCCCAAATAACTGCCACCAAGCACGTATCTTGGGTTATCTGGATCAAAGGCCAAAAAGGCACTTTCACCTCCGGCAGAATAGGTCCAATCCTCCTCCGTTATACCGCCTCTGCCAAGGGACAAGCTGGCAATTCGCACCGAGGTATTGTCCTGCTGCCCGCCGTAGATATTGTATGGGAACAGGTTATCGACACTTATTCTATAAAACTGCGCTGTTGGCATATTGTCCTGCGCCGACCAAGTTTTACCATAATCAAAGGTAATGGTAGCCCCTCCATCATCGGCCATCACCATATTTTTGGAATTATCAGGGTTTATCCACAAATCGTGCGTATCCCCATGCGGTACATCAATGGTTTCCCAAGTCTTCCCACCGTCTTCGGAACGGAACATGGCCGCACTCAACACATACACGGTATCTTCATCATTGGGGTCGGCAAAAACTTCAATGTAATACCAGGCACGTTGTACCAGTCTATTATCCCCGCTCACCATGGACCAGGATTCCCCTGCATCGTTGGAGACGAAAAGTCCGCCCTTGTCCGCATTGGAATCGCTTTCTATCAATGCATACACCTTATTAGAATTGGCAGGGCTAACGGCTATGGCCATTTTCCCTTTTTCCTCCGGAAGTCCTTCGTGGATTTTTTTCCAGGTCTCCCCGGCATCGGTGGATTTGTAGAGTCCGCTGCCTTCCCCGCCACTGATTACCATATTGGGTTTGCGTTGGTGCTCCCACATGGCGGCATACATAATTTCAGGATAATTGGCATCCATAGAAAGTTCTGCCGCACCGGTCAAATTGTTCACGAAAAGGGTATTTTTCCAAGTTTTCCCACCATCGACGGACTTATAAATACCCCTTTCAGGATTCCCTTCAAAAAGTGCTCCCTGGGCGGCTACATAGACAATATCCGGATTGGTTGGATGAATGATGATACGCGAGATATGCTGCGTCTTTTCCAATCCTACATGTTGCCATGTCTTCCCGGCATCGGTGGATTTATACACACCATCTCCGTAAGACGTCATCACTCCCCTAGGAGCGTGCTCGCCCATACCGCAGTATAGAATGTTGGGGTTCGATTTTGAAACCGCTACGGCGCCTACGGAACCTGTTTTGAAATAACCATCGGAGATGTTTTCCCATTTCTGACCGGCGGTCTCGGTCTTCCAAAGTCCACCCCCGGTGGTGCCCATGTAATAGGTCATGGGGTCACCGATAACCCCGCTTGCCGTAACCGAACGCCCACCTCTAAAGGGTCCTATGTTACGGTATTTCATGGGTTTAAAATACTCATTAGCCGATTGGGCAAAGGTTCCCATTGCTCCAAGGGTGAATAAAATTACAAGTAATCCTTTCATTTAATTTCTAGTTTTTTGATGCCTTTTTTAACTTCTCGACTCCCCTTCAACTGCGTTCAGCACAGGCCGCTAGAAGTGACAGATTAATAGAATAACACCTCATATTACTCAACAAACAAATAGTTCAGGTTCAAATCGTTAAAGGATTTATTGAACGCTTTGAGCTCATTCGACATCACCGCATCAAACTTGTCCAATTCCTTGTTGATAGCGGCCGTAAGCTCGTTCTTAACTTCAATATCTTGTTCCGTGGGAGGAAAGTCGTCAATCGCCACCAAACTGTTCAAATGTCCCAATTTGTTGGTCAACTTAATGGGGAAGTTCAATGGATCTTGCCGACTCCTATTCTTGGTCTGGTATAAGGCCTTCTCCACCTCGCCCAAACTTTCCTTCATCTTTTTGGCCTTTTCGATAAGTTCCTTAGTGGATTCGTTATCTGCATACTGCTTAGTAAATGCATCCAATTGGGCCGTTACGTTCCTGATCTTTTCAATGGACTTGTGGGCCTTATCTATGGTCGTGTTGATATCGGTAATAAAGTCATACTGTTTTTGCATATCGGCTACCGATGCCTCTGCCCTTGGATCTGGGACAATTTTGAACTCCTGCATACTGGAATTCCCATTGACATTCAAATGTACCTTGTAGTTACCGGGAACCGCTTTTGGCCCATCCAAATTGGCCCACCAAAGTATCATACCGTCCAACAATTTGGCACCCTTACCCCGAGTGTCCCACACAAAGGTATTCCCACCTTTTTTCACCTCTAGTTTTTGGTCCTTTTCCTTAGAGAAATTATTGTACGTGGCCAAGGTATCACCTGCCATGGAGGTATAGGTTAGATGTACACTATCCTTTTCGCTGAGATTCTTTAAATAAAAATGGGTCACCACGCCATTAGGGTGGTTTTGTCCGGAGGTCTTGGAAATACTGTTGGAAGCCCTACCTTTCGTACGATAGGAATCCTTGGGTTTATACAGAATATGTTCCGATGATTTCTTGCTTTCATCCAATTGATGTAGTACCGTTAAATCATCGATGATCCATAGACTGCGACCCTGGGTGGCCACAATTAAATTATTGTCCTTGATGGTCAGATCCGTAATGGGCACGATGGGCAGGTTCATCTGGAAGGGTTTCCAGTTGGACCCATCATCAAAGGAAATGTACATTCCAGTTTCCGTTCCAGCATATAGCAAGCCTTTTCTTTTGGGGTCTTCCCGTAATACACGGGTAAAGTGTTCCTCATTGATACCGTTGGTAATCTTGGTCCATGTTTGGCCATAATCCGTTGTCTTATATAAATAGGGCTGAAAATCGCCCAATTTATATCGGGTAGCGGCCACATAACAGGTGCCCTCATCAAAAGCGGAAGGTTCTATGCTATTGATCATGTTCCACTCCGGCATATTGGAAGGGGTAACATTTTCCCAAGTCTCGCCCCCGTTTTTGGACACATGGATCAATCCGTCATCACTACCTACCCACAACAAGCCTTCCTTTAATGGGCTTTCATTGGCAGTGAAAATGGTACAATAGTACTCTACACTGGTATTGTCTTGTGTAATTGGCCCACCACTGGAACCTAATTTTGTTGGGTCGTTCCTGGTAAGATCCCCACTCAACACTTCCCAACTCTGACCTTCATTCGTGGTCATGTGTACATGGTTGGAAAAAGTGTATAATTTGTTGGGATCATGCCTACTGAACAAAATGGGGAAATTCCACTGAAAACGATATTTCATCGCCTCCGCCCCTGCACCCATGGGGTTGTCCGGCCATACATTGATGCCCCTAACGGTGCCTTTTTCATGGTTCACGCGGGTAAGGAAGCCATCGTAGCTACCACCGTAAACAATATCATCATTCTCCGGGTCTACGGCAATCCAGGCGGATTCCCCACCGGCGGTTTCCTCCCAATCGTCCTCAGTAATAGCGGAACCATCACTTCTATGATTTACACGAAGTGTGGAATTATCCTGTTGCGCTACATAAATTCGGTATGGAAAATGGTTGTCCGTAGTCACCCGATAGTATTGAGCTGTAGGCTGGTTGTAATAGGTACTCCAGGTCTCCCCTCCGTCATAGGAAATTTGGGCACCCCCATCATCCCCAATAATCATCCGCTGGCCATTTTCTGGAGAAATCCAAAGATCATGATGGTCTCCATGCGGGGCATTGAAGGATTTGAATGTTTTTCCCCCATCCATGGATTTGTGATAGCTTACGTTCAGAACATACACTACATCTTCATCCTGGGTATCCGCATAGACACGGGTATAGTACCAGGCACGTTGTCTCAGGTTTCGGTCGCTATTGACCAAGGACCATTTTTTACCACCGTCTTCGGAACGGTACAAACCGCCCTTTTCCTTATTTTCGACAATGGCCCAAACCCTTTCTGAATTCTTGGGCGAAACCGCTACCCCAATGATTCCCAAGGTATCCTTTGGAAAACCTTCGTTCTTGGATATCTCGTTCCAAGTTTCACCACTGTCCGTACTTTTCCATAGGGCGGATCCTTCCCCTCCACTACTTAGACTGTATGGGGTTCTTTGGGCACGCCACGTAGAAGCGTACAAAATTCTTGGGTTGTTTGGGTCGAAGGTCAAATCCACCGCACCGGCCTGTTCGTTTACGAAAAGTACTTGTCTCCAAGTGTCGCCACCATCGGTACTTTTGTAGATGCCCCTTTCTTTTGTCGGTTTGTAGATATCCCCCAATACTGCGGCGTATACCGTATTGTAATCCGTGGGATGTACCCTGATCCTAGGCACGTGCCTACTCTTTTCCAAACCGGCCTTTTCCCAGGTTTTACCGCCGTCTACGGTTCTCCAAATGCCATAACCTGAAGAAACGTTTCCCCTTAGGGTCTTTTCGCCACCGCCCACGTAGATTACATTCGGGTCGCTTTTTGCCACCTCCACAGCACCGATACTTCCGCCAAAATATCCATCGGAAATATTTTCCCAGGTTCGACCGCCATCCAAGGTCTTCCAGACCCCTCCACCCGTGGCTCCAAAATAGTAAAGGTTGGGTTCTCCCGGCACGCCGGTAACGGCAGCCGATCTACCACCGCGATAAGGCCCTATACCCCGATATTCAAGGCTGGAGTACAATTCCTCTGGATAGGAAACAGTTGCGCTATTGGATTTACTTCTACGTTGTGCCTCTGTTGTACTGGGCAGTAGCAATAGGAAAAGGGCCACGAGGCCCATAAAAGAGTACTTGGATTTCATTTTCAGTTCTTTGAATTAGTCAACCCTAAATTTAAAGAAAAGCTTTTAATACACCCATTTAAAAAAGACAATAATGAATTTGGGGCTTATGGTTTTTTTCCAAGCTTATAAAATTCAATAACATAAGAATGGATATTTTTTAGGAACGTGGCCTATGTAAATATTAATCCAGAAACTCCAAACAAACGGGATTGGACAGATCAATTTCTTCCAAGAATGCTAAAGTGCCTAGCTCCAGGTCTCTTTTAAATACAACAATATTGCTGCTCTTTTGATTGGCAACCAACAGATACTTCCCTGTTGGGTCCAATGTGAAATTACGCGGCCAATCCCCATGAACGGACTCCCTACCCACAAGGCTCAAGGAACCTGTCGCTTGGTCCACTTTAAAAATGACGATGGTCTGCTCACCCCTATTGGATCCATATAGGAAATTGCCATCGGGGGACAAATGGATATCGGCACAGTAACTTTTTCCATTAAAATCATGGGACAGAGTAGTATGGGTTTCCTTTTCACTGTAATTTGAGCCATTTCTTTCAAAAACCGTGATGGTAGAATTCAATTCATTTATGGTATACAGGAATTTCCCGTCCTGACCAAAGGTGAAGTGTCTTGGCCCAGCACCATTGGGTAAATCAATGGATGGCTGATTATTTGGTTCAAACTTTCCTGCCTTTAAAGAAAATCGCTTCACGGCATCCAGGCCTAAATCGGCTATAAATAACCCTTCCTTTGTAAAGGCGGCAGAGTGTGTGTGGGATGACTTTAAAGTATCCAAACTTTGGAGGTCAATGACCTGTGGATTTTTCTTTAACCCACCGATATCGTCCAAGCTGAAAATGGTGGCATTGCCTCCTGTGTAGCTCGAAGCGGCCAAATAATGGCCATCATCTGAAACGGCAATATGACAAGGATGGGCTCCTACTGTAGCCATGGCCCCTTTTTCAATTAGCTTGCCATCCAAAAGTTCATAGGCTATTACCCCACCGGAGGTATCCTCGAAGGTATCGGTCTCAAGTACCGAATAAAGTATAGAATTATCCGGAGAAAATTTGATGAATGAGGGGTTTTCTATGGTAGCGGCCAATTGCTTGTTGGTTAAGGCCCCAGTATTCGCATTGAATTTCAGTTGATAAATACCATTGCTATCCCCTTCCGTATAGGTGCCTACATATAAATCATAGGTCATGTGTTCCGAATTCGTTTTGCAGCCCATAAATAGTATGCCTAAGCATACCATAGATGTACTCCATCTATTCATCTGTTTATTTGTATTATTTTTCATAAGTCAGACCTGCCCGACTGCCTCGTTCATGCGGGTGTAATTATTCACATCATTTCAGTTTGTCTACCATGAGCGTTCATGAATCCTCGATTTCACCATCCCGATAGCTATCGGGACATCTTGGTGAGTATCAAGACATGTTATAGCTCATTTCATTGGGTAAATTAAATTCACCTAAATGTAGAGACTTTTAATGAATCTTAGAAAGGGTTAAGTCTAAAGCCTTGTTCCAGTATTGGTGCTTTGATTTTTATACTCGCGATATTCCTTGGTCGATTTTCTTAAATCAATGATGGCAAGTACCACAAAAATCAACAAAACGAAGGTAACCAGAACCAAAATAAAGTACATCATGGGGGATATTTACTTTTTAGACCCAGAATGTTGGTTAAGGTCACTAACCATACCTTTTTTCTAGACAAACCAGATGCTTATTCATTAAAATGTTGATTGCAAAGTCACTATTGATAAACCAATATCCGATTAAATTCCTATCTTTTGGAAATATCCCCACTATCCGGTATACCCTACTTTGTTGGTTATTATAATCTTTGAAAGCCAAACAAAAAACTATACAAAAAATGAAAACAATTCAAAAATTCCCTCTTCTAATTACTTTCCTTCTTTTAAGTCTTAGTTTTCATCCTCTTGTGGGGCAGAAATTTAAGGGAAGTAATGAAGTTATAGTCAAAAAAGTAACTGGACTACAGGAATATAGTTCAACCATGGATTTGAATGATACCCGAAAACAACTTTTAATGGCGGGGCAGAATTATCAGACCAATTATGGAATATATGCCTCCATCGAAATTGAAAATTCCTCTTTAGGCCCCCAGTATAGAACCTTAAAGAATATTGAATTTGAGATTGTCAATTATAAACCTACTTACTTTATAGGAATAGATTCCGTTGTGGTCGATTCAAATTATGATAAAAACACCATTACGTTTAAAGTGTACACACGAGCCTTGTCCGATCAACAGACCTTCTCACTTAGTGAGAAAGACTTGGAGAATATCCATTTTGAACAGGGCAGCTATCTACATTCCGAACGTTATTTAAACCCTATGTTTCCAGAACTTGACAAGAACGGTAACGCTATCCTTATGGACGATGGTCGAATTGCTTGTAAACCCGATAATGGCAAAGCTTTCGATTTTGAGTTCTTTTATAAGGATGGCAGACACGTAGTACTTAAGGAAGATTATGATAAAGAAAAGGAAACGGAACTAGGTGCAAACAATGAAATACCATTTGGGTTACCAGGTAAAAGATGTAAAGAAAGTTTTAATAAAATTCTATTTTAATGAAACCGTCATAAAGGGGGTTTTTATGACAAACTCAATACTTTCACAAAAGGAAATGCTTAAAAATCTATCTGTTACCTTAAATTTAAACGTGTGAAAAGAATCTTTGCATTTCTTATAGCTTACCTAATCAATTTTACATGGTTGTTCGCAGTCAATACAGACGACTTTTTTGTATTGTTAAAAAATCAAGACTATATAGGTGCCAAAGAGCTAGTTGAAATTTTTGATAATGGTGAATTGAGAGTTTCACTCTCTACGTTGCTAGATTTAATGTCTTCCAAAAACCCGGATCAATCACCAGTGAAATTGGACTACACGGACCCTAAGGAAATAAGATTCGTCAAGCGGCTCATCGCAGGCTACCAACAAACCTATGCCTCCAAACAAGACAATCTACAAGCATATATAAATTTTTCCGAAGCGCTAAAGCTAAGTGACGAACTTGACAATCCTATTTTGACCAAAGCGGCACTTATAGCTTTATTGGATTTATTCCGATTTGAAATTTTTATAGGAAGTAAGCAATATATTCCATTCCTAGAGCGCTTCATCGAACTAAAGTCAGACCTTACTGATGAGGTATTGGTCATTCTTTACAGTTTGATTTTTTTTTCAAAAGCGGATGATGATATAAACTCAATAGACAGTCAGTATTACCACTACTTCGATAAACTGGACTCCATTTTTACAAAAATTCCCGAGTCACATGCTTTTTATCCTAAATATTATTACGAAAAAGGAATCTACTATAAAATTGAGGGAGATTTTGAAAAATCTGAAGATTTTTTCTTAAAAGCAGATAGTTTGGCCGCAAAAAATAACTTCTTAAAAATTCTACGTGGTGATATCGCGTGGCAACTTGCTGCTATAAATATGCAAAACAACAAATTGGAAAAATCCAAAAATTACCTTCAAATCGCAAAAGGTCTTTCAAAAGGTTTAAGGGATTCCTTTTACAATGACCGTCTCACTTCTTTAATTTACCAAAAAGAAAATCAGTATGATTCTGCCTATTATTACCTTAGAAAATCAGTGGATATAGAATATGAATTGGGCTATAAGAACAACACCTTAGAATCTTCCATTTTAACCGTCCAAAACCAAACCGACAAACTCAAGCTAGACAAGCTCGAATTGGATGCCCAAAACAAAAAAATAAAAATTTGGACCTTGGGGCTTGGACTGGCCCTTCTTTTTGGGTCGGTCATTGGTGTGCTTACCTATAAAAACACTAAGCGCAAACAATTGCTCGCTGAGCAGGGAAAAATATTGGAGGAACAGAAAGTAGCAACACTTCTAAAGGACCAAGAACTTGCTACTATTGATGCCATGATAGAAGGGCAGGAAAAAGAGCGGCAACGCATCGCCCATGACCTTCATGATGATTTAGGTGGATTGATGGCAAACGTAAAACTTCATTTCAACTCCTTGCAAGAAAAATCAGTAAGTAACAAGCAAGAACTTTATAATAAGACAAATGAACTATTGGAAGAGGCCTATCAAAAAATACGGGCTATCGCCCATGAAAAAAATTCCGGGGTCATTGCGAAACAAGGACTATTAAGAGCTGTTAATCAAATGGCTGATAAAATTTCGCAATCAAATAGAATAGCGGTATCGGTACAGGATTTTGGTTTGGACAATAGGCTTGAAAATAGCTTGGAACTCAACCTGTTCAGAATTATCCAAGAATTGATGACCAATATCATTAAACATGCCAAGGCCACAATGGCAAACATTCACCTCACCAACCACGGTGATTTACTAAACATTTTAGTCGAAGATAACGGAATAGGTTTTGACCCAAAATCCATAAAGAAAAGTAAGGATGGCATGGGCCTCAAAAGCATTGACAAACGAATATCCCATTTGGAGGGCACTTTTCATATAGAATCTGAACCAGGCAAAGGTTCGACCATAATTATTGATATACCCATATGATACGGTTAGCAATTGCTGAAGATCATCAGTCGTTGATAGATGGCTTGGAGCTACTTCTTAAATACGAGGAAAATATCCAGATTGTAGGCACTGCCAATAACGGGCAGGAGTTATTGGAGGTGGTACGGAAAAGAAATCCTAATGTTATAATTACCGACATTAGAATGCCCATTATGGACGGGATTGAAGCAACAAAAATTATTAAAGCGGAGTACCCCCATATTACCGTTTTGGCCTTTACCATGTTCGACCAAGAGGGGGCCGTAAAAAAAATGTTGCATGCCGGCGCAACCGGATATATTCTTAAAAACGCTTCCCTTAACCAAGTCTTGGAGGCAATTTTGACCGTTGCCAATGGCGGTACCTATTATGATGGCAATATTGATCTCTCATTTGCCGAAAATCAAAAAAAGGCCTCCAGCAAAGGTCTGTTGACCAAAAGACAAAAAGAAATATTATCCTTGATCGCACAAGGAAAGACCTCAAGGGAAATTGCGGATGAACTTTTTATTGGCATACACACCGTTGATACCCATAGAAAAAACATGATGCGCATATTAGAAATCCAGGGAAAAGGAGAGTTATTGAGGTACGCCTTGGAAAAAAAGTATGAATTTTAATCTTTTCCCCTATTTTTAAAGATAATTGAAATACTCAAAAAAAATGATTATCAGGTCATTGTACATTCTAACCATTTTTATGATTGCCCATGTTTCCGGGTATTCCCAAGTTGAAACGTACTATGCACTGAAAAACCAAGAGGTTGTAAAGACCGATTTCAAAGAGATTAAACGAGAGCTCTTATTTAAAGCGGAATCAACGGATACTAAGGAAACCTTTGGGCTGGCTCTGGGTGCATTGGCCGTCAAACTGATACCCTTGTTGGTTGATGGGGCTTCCAAATTATTCTATAATCCTGATAATTTCAATAAAGAATATTTTGCCAGTTATTCCTTTTTTGAGAATTCCGGAAGTTTTAAAAAACTAGATTCTGAGCAAAATATGGTCTTCCAACAATCTGGTCTCAACGAATTTGGGGGACAGGAAGTAATCAATCGATTTGTCTTTGACCTAGGTACCGTAAAAAATGTAGAAGGTTATTATTATCTAGGCCTAAAATCCTACGAACTCAATCATTCCTTGTGTAAACTAAGTGGACCAGGCAACCGAATAAACTATATTCTGGACATTGGTTTTTATTATTTTGACGAGGATGATAAGGCCCAGGAATTCCACATTAATCCCATTCTTTTGGACGAACAGTTCATCGATGGAGAAAAAAGGGAAATTCCAGAAATAAACTATCAGGTAATACCAAAAATGAAAGTACTGCAGACCGTTCAGGTAAGGGTACGGGAAATCAATGCAAAGACCCAAAATTGGGACCGATATCTTGAACTTTATCAAAGTAACCAGAACAATATTTCCAAATTTTTGATACGGGCACTTGGCGAATGACCAAGTTTTTCTTCAACTGGCTTCAAAGAAACTTACTTACTCCTTCAAATCGATACTAAGGAGAACTATATATACCCTTTACTAGGTATTGAATCAGGTATGCCCGCCTTCTATTTTTGATCATAACCAAACTCTTGGATAACCTTATGAAATACGCGTATATTCTATTCTTATTTATACTTTGGAGTAAAACCTTCGGCCAATCCTATAGCGGTCTTTTTACAGATAATTTTAGCGGAATACATAACACCATTATCAATCCGGGTAGCCTTGCGGACAGCCGTACTAAGTGGGAACTCAACCTTTTTTCCATCAATAGTATAGCAAGTACTGATTACACCCCCTTAACCTTGGGGAATATCACTTCTTTTATTGAAAATGATAGTTTTGATAGTTTGGAGAGACTTGCTTCCGATACTAATAACTTTTTGATAAACTTGGATGTATTGGGGCCTTCCATACAATTTTCACTTAATGAGAAAAACGGACTTGCACTATTTACAAGAATAAGGGCCATTGGAAACATAAACAATATTAACGGTACTCTTTTTGAAAGTGTTTATGATGGATTTGCCAACCAGGACTTTGATTTTGTTGCGAACAATATGGATTTTACCACACACGCATGGGCTGAAATAGGCCTATCCTATGGCTCAATACTGCTACAAAAAAAATACCATAGGTTAAAAGGAGGGATTTCTTTAAAATACCTTCTTGGCGGAGGGGCTATTCAAGGTAGCAGTACGCAGCTTAATGGCCAGTACGATTCCAGTATCGAAGAGTTGTCCCTAAACGGTGACCTTTCCTATGCCTTTAGTGCCACGGAAACTGAGGGGGATGTTGACTATTTTGACAACCTTTCATCAGGGTATGGTTTTGATTTTGGCGTTGTTTACGAGTTTAGAACCCCCTCATCCTTAGCTCCTTCCAATGGCGATAATCCTAGGGGATTCAATCAATATAAACTAAGAATGGGCCTATCTTTTTTGGATATTGGAAAAATAACCTATCGCAATACAGAGAGTTCCACCTATCAAATTAACGCAACATTTGCTGCCCAAGATCTAGAAGAAGATTTCATATCGGCCATTGAGGATCAGGTTGTTCCACAAACCCTTGTAAATGACCAAGCCTGGAAACTACCTGCCACCATTAATTTAAACGTTGATTACTGGTTAACCAAGCAATGGTATCTGAACCTAAATATAAACCAAGGTTTGTTGGATATGAATGCCACTTTTAATAACAACCCTTTGAATCTCATTACGCTAACACCAAGGTATGAATCCAGGATTTTTGGAGCCTACCTGCCCATTTCCAATAGTAAGTTAAGTGGAACCTCAATAGGCTTAGGGTTGCGATTGGGTCCGCTTTTGATAGGTTCTGGAAGTTTATTTTCCAACCTAGGCAATAATGCCCAATTGGCAGACATATTCCTTGGACTTAAAATACCTGTGTACCACAAAAAAAAGAGTAAAGATTTCAAATCAAAAAAACAATAACCTACAATTGGTACGCATTTTATTTACCAAATTCAATTAAAAAGCACTGTACGCACCATCCATTTTAAACAATTGACAAAATTTAGTATTTTACAACTCTAAGTCTTAAAAATAGTATGAAACCCACATTTAGGGATTTGTTAGGGTACGTTATATACCTCTTTAAGCATCAAGCTATTAACCAAATTTTAAAGGTTTGAAATATCTCACTTTACTATTGTTCTTATGGTTCTACCAATCAGCTGTTGGTCAGGGTTTCCAACAGGATATTGTATACGAAGAAGTGGATGAAAATTGCTTTGGCAACCAAAGCTATCAAGCCGACCCCGAAGCCGAAGCTATCGTGGACGAAATCATGGCCCAGATGGGCTTAAACAGAACCTTTAAAATTAGGCAATGCCCAAATATTCAAAACGCATTGGCCAGTATACAAGAAGACAATAGTGGTAAAAAAGACCCATATATCCTATATGACCCCATTTGGCTTTCCAAAATGAAGAACAGTTCCCGTACGGATTGGGCTTCCATAGGGGTTTTGGCCCATGAGGTGGGTCATCTTTTAAACTATCATTCTTTGAACAATGTGGGGAGCAATCACAGGTATGAGATCAGTGCAGACCGGTTTGCCGGGTCTACCATGGCACGTATGGGAAGTACGCTTGAGGAAGCGCAAAGCATGTTCAAAAACTATCCTGAAAAAGCCTCTAGCACCCATCCCGGAAGGGCGGAACGTTTGGAAGCCATAAAAGAAGGATGGAACAGGATCAATAATCCAACCCAAAGAACGGTTCTGTTAAATGAAAATACCCCGGATCGGGATATTCTTCCAGAACATATTATTAACAGGTATTATAAGTCAGTTGGAGGTCAAAAGGAACTAGGCCAAATAAGGGAACTAAAATTTAGCGAAAAAATTACCGAAAAAATTGGTCAAAGCTTAAATGCCGTATCCAATGAATTTGAACATGAATATGTGCTGAACCCAAATATCATCTTGGTAAACAAGCCCTTGGAGGGACGGGATTACAGTGAGAATTACAAAGTGGAAAACGACTCGTTATTATGGAAATTTTCAGATAAGGAAAAATGGAACCAAGGTGCTCCCCGCATAGGTACAGAAAAACAAGATGACTATGAGTTTAAAAAGGACATTGAGCCAAGCTTGAGCAATTTTTTTGAAGACTTTGTTTTACTGTCCAATCCAGAGGTAGCGACCTACGACGGAAGGGAAAGAATCGACGGCATCGAATGTTTTGAACTCAAACTGCCCGAGGAACGCCTGGAATTTGGTGACCTACAAAAAAAGGGGAAACGTGTGACCGTAGAAAAAAGCTATTATTATCAAACGGCCACGGGATTGCTGTATGCCATCGTAGAAAAAGAACTGATTGAATCTTTTAAAAAAGGAAATCTCAAGGAGAAGGAAAACATCGAACGGAAAATAGTGTATGGACATTATAAAGAGTTTAACGGGCTACAATTTCCTACCGAGATTAAAGCAAGTCTGGTTCCCTTAAAAAGTGACATTCCCCAAACCGAAGAAGGTATATATCAGGATCGAAAAATAACGGATATTCAGTTCTAACAATACTTGAAAAAGCGATATTTTGTAGGTCTTTTCTTTAAGTCTACCCAATACTTTCCTTCTTTACAATCAATTGATTATCAATCTCCTCATTCCAAATTATACCCAATAATGGGTATTTCTTCATTTGGCCTTACCTGTTATATTTGATTTTATCGATAAACCTATCTTTTTGTCGACAAAAAGCTATTTAACGGAGACAAAACCCATGAAAATTTTCTATCTTGAAAATCCCCCCTTTTGTCCATAAGGACCTTTAAACCACCAACCAAAATGCAGAGAGACCACTTTATTTTATCATTTATACTTTTTTTACCATTTCTGGCACTTGCCCAATTTGGCCACGGCACCGTTTTTGACAACTATGGTGGTATCTACAACGTTGTACAAAATCCGGCCAACAGTGTAGAATCCAAATACCGATATCATATCAACGGTATGTCCTATCACTTTTTCAACCCTACGGACATTAGCGGAACCGATTTTCAGGACATCAACCAACAACCAAATGGGTTTAATGCCCTAAAATTTTCCGAAAACGAGGGGAATGCGAGCAATGAGAACAATTCTGCCGTAGATCAGGATATTATGCTGCCCTCAGTGCTTTGGGGTTTTTCTCCCAGACATGCCGCTGCATTTTTATGGCGTTCCCGTTCCTATACGGATTACCAAGGCTACAATGGAGGGCTTTGGGCACGGCTAACCAATCCTGATTATAACGACTCCATATCCATAAATACATCCAACTTCAACAATACCACCCACCAATGGGACGAATTTGGTATCAACTATGCTTTTGCCGCCATTAGGGGTAACTATCACTTTTTAAAAATTGGTGGTACCATTAAATATTTGGCCGGTAGACGCGGTACCGAAATTCGAGGTAGCATTTCTACCAATGAAAATGGAAATATTACCGGAATCAATCAACTAACTTACTTGAATACTGCTACCCAATCACTCCCTTCTAACACAACAGCTGAAACTAAAGCTTTTTTTACTCATGCGATTGGGTTTGATTATAATGGACAGGGAATAGGTGGGGATATTGGCCTAGTTTACGAGTGGCGTCCAAGAGAGACTAACCGGGTTGGCGCCAGGAATAGCAGTGCAACCGTTAACACATACAAGTTACGGTTAAGCGCGGCTGTTTTGGATATTGGAGGTATTGAGTACGGAAAAGAAGAAAAGGACATACGAAAGAGGTTGTTTAAATTTGAAGGTAGCTCAATTGAACCGGACAATACAGAAGAACTGTTCCAAACCTTGGATGGTGCAAATACCCATACTCCACAGGATGAAAGGATTCAACAGGGCAGCGTCACGTTTGCGCTTCCCATGAGCTTAAACATCAATGCGGACTACCTAGTCCTGAATGACAATAAATACTATGTAAACCTCAACTATGTGCAGGCACTGACCTCCAAAGACGACGAATTTACAAATACTAGATTTGGTATGGCTACACTGGCTCCCCGGTATGAAACCTCGGATTTTAGTGCAAGTATCCCTCTTGCGTATGTGATGGAAACCGGGAGTATCCATGTTGGATTGGCGGTTCGGTATAAATACATCACGGCCGGTTGCGCTGCCCTGGCCAACGTAGCTACCGGTAAACCTTTAAATCACGTTTATTTTGGAATCAGCCTGCCTGTTTTGGAAGAGGTTTTTTAATACTGTTAGAATGAAAAGACTATTACTACTCTTTAGTATACTACTTGTCCCGACCTGGTCTTATGGTCAATATACGGCTATACCTGACGCCAATTTTGAAAATGCCTTGATTGCAGAGGGATATGACTCGGAGGGAGGGCCGGCGGATGGTCAAATATTGACTGCTGATGTATCCGATATTCAGCAGTTACAATTAACTGGTTATAATATTACAAATTTCCAAGGTTTGGAGGCTTTTTCCAATTTAACTGCCTTTACCCTTACAAACAATCAATCTGCAACATTACAAGAAATTGATTTCAGTGCTAACTTATTATTAGAAGAAATAATAATAGTTAATGTACCCAATTTACCGAGTGTGAATATTTCTCAAAATAACCTTATAACAAATCTAACCATAGTTACTAGGGGAAATTTGTTCTCTACTATTAATCTTTTAGGAAAGAGTAGTATAACCTCATTACAGCTAGCTGATAATCAAATTACCGATATTGACTTAAGTGGTGTTCCAAATTTGGTGGATCTCAGTTTAGCGATTAACCCTTTGACAAACGTGGATGTTAAGTCTTTATCCTCACTAGAGACTTTGGATACATACGAATCACAGATTACCACGTTAGATTTATCACAGAATACTAAGTTGACAAGATTGAATAGTGATAATGGATCCTTGACTTTTGTTAACTTACAAAACGGGGCAAATAATCTACTCACATCTGTTGAACTGAATGGCAACACAAATCTAGCTTGCATCCAGGTGGATGATGTAACTTATTCCGAACAACAAACCCTACTGGGAAACTGGGTTAAAGATGCCGCAACCACTTATAGTGAAAATTGTGGATATACTTTTATACCTGACACCAATTTTGAACTAGCCTTAATAGCCCAGGGAATTGATTCCGAAGGTGGACCCCCAAATGGCCTTATACTAACCTCTGATATTTCTAGTAGACTTTCCTTGGATATTTCTGGACAGGATATTAGCGATTTATCCGGTCTTGAGGATTTCTCCTCATTGGAAATTTTAAATGTTAGTGACAACAATTTAGATGAGCTACGATTACAGAATCTAAGTTTGGTTGAAATACGTGCAAACAACTGTAATTTGGGCGGTAAGCCAATTCGGTTCCAAAATAGCCCACCCAATGGTCAATTTTTAACGAACGTAACAAGGTTGGAACTTCAAAACAATGGTATTGGGTCTCCCGGGTCCACCATCAGTTTTGGTGGCGTCCCCAATGTTACCTATTTGGATATAAGTGATAATAATTTTGGAACCATCCAGCTTAATGAATCCACTTCCATTGAAACATTATTGGCTAATAATTGCCCCAATCTAACGACCTTGGCCAATTTGGATGCCTTGACCAATCTAGAATCCTTGAACGTTTCATATGCCAATTTACCCACTTTAAATGTAAGCCAAAATATTCAGCTTTTTATTTTGGACGTTAGAGGAAATTCCATGACCACTTTAGACCTTTCCAATAACAACGTAATTGGAAGTGTCTATGCCGGCGACAATGATCTAGCTACTATCTCATTACCTACTACAACTACCTTGTCAGAACTCTTTGTGGAAAACAATGTATTGTCCGCTTTGGATTTAAGTACAGTAGATCAAAACCTGTTTGATTTTGATGCCACTGGCAATCCAAACTTAACTTGCATACAAGTTAGCAACCTTGATTTTGCACAAAGGGCTTGGTCTATAGATACCGGGACATCTTATTCAATAAATTGCAACCTACAACCCTTTACCGTAACTGTAAGCATCCTAGGTACTACTGGAAACCCGCCTGCAATCGAAATTACCGAAGGCAATAGTTTTACCTTGAATTTTGATAGTGGCCCCACGGCTCCCAATGATACACAATATACACCCAACATTCAATTTACTTTGAATGGAAACCCTGGCACGGAAGACTTTACCTTTAACGGAAATGCCACCTTACCTACGACCCCATTTACTGTATCTTCTGCCAACCCTGATGGTGGCATTACTATTTTGGCCATAAATGATGGCGTAACGGAAGGTGATGAAACCTACACCATAACCATTTCTTCACCAGATCCGTCACTGTTTAGCATAGAGGGGCCTACGAGTTTTGAGGTGACCATAAAGGATAATATCTCGAGTGAGCCACCGTCATTGACTTTAGATACCAAAGTACTGGGTGCTACTACCCTTGGGTATGATTTAGAAGGTGAATTCCCTGTTGAACTTTTTGAGGTTGTTGAAGGATCTAGTTTGGAAATAACCTTAAATGATATTTCCTCCGAAGGCGCCAATGGTTTTCCCTTTAGCTTGCCTTGGAGTGTTTCTGGTATTACAGAGGACAATGTTCAACTAGTTGACGGTGATGGGAACAATTTACCCTTTGATAACCAAGAACTGAATTTTACAGTAGATACATCCAATGAGTTTGAAATTCAAATTAATATTACGCTAGATGATAACGAAATCTTTGAGTCAAACAAAGAATTTACCATACAATTCAAAGAAAATGGTTTTGATGAATCTTTAATCTCGATTCAAAACGCTTCAAATCCCTCTGCTCCATATAGAATGCGTTTTACCATAGTTGAAAATGATATTGAAGGTCGAATTATTACCTCATTGACTAATATTGGTGGTCGAGAAAACAGCGGAATTGCGGATAAGTTTGAAATAGCTTTAAAATACCCTGATGAAACCTACTATAAGAACAATACAGGAGCTGATATTATTATCCCTATTGATTTCGATAACACCGATAATCAATTAGCAAACCCGATAGATTTTAATGATATCAGTCCAAATCCTCTACCACAAAGCTTTATTATTAAACCCAATGACTCAACAGCAATAATTGAGCTTACCTATCTTGAGGAAATAGATGTAAATGATTTGGAACCCAATTACTTTAATTTAATTCTTTTACCCGTTACATCGCCTTTGGACCTAGTACATCCTCAAGATACTTTTTTAATAAAGGTATTGGATGAAAACAGCCCATTTGATATAATAACAGACTTTATTGGAAATGTACAAAGACGTGATTTTGGTGGCGAAGATTGTTGCTATTTCTTTCAAGTAGAAGAAGGGGAGGATATACTATTCAGCTTTGATGCAGAAAAGGGAGTGCAAGACGCTCTTCCATATCTATTGAACATTGAAATCCTTAATGCGGAATTCTCATCCAATACAAGTACACGTGCTAACTACGGAGATGGCAGTTTTACCTTAAACACAAATACTTTAGAAAATATTCCCAGATCTGTAAAGATTGACCAAATCGACAATTTTTTAAACATGCGTGTTGAACAAGGTGACTACAGCAGCCCCAAGAGTTTTAGAATATCCTTTAGTCCACCTGATAACTCAAATTATGAATACGTAGGGCCCAAAGACAGAGATTCTTCGAATGAAACGGTCAGTTTTGATTTTGAAATTATTGATGCAATTCCAGCGAGTATTGAAGCCACGAAAGCCACCATGAATGAGGAAGATCCTAGCGATTTTGTTGAAGTGAAAATAAAATTAAATACACTAGAAATCACAAACCAAGAAGATATTAGTTTCAGCTTTATTTTAACTAAAAATTCCACTGCCACTTTTGGTGTTGATTATAGAATAGAATCTAATAATGACTTTGAGATTTTTGAGGAAAACATCTCCACGAAGTCTAAGAAAGGGGTAATCTATTTAGATTCCAATTCTAGTCCTACCGAAGCAGTCTTTAGAATTATTCCCATAAATGAACCAGTAGGAGAGGAAGAACCTGAAGGCACAGAAACGGTAATCATTGAACTCCTTGATGGATTTGGTTATTCTATAGACAATGGAAATAGCTTTGTAGAAATTGATATAACCGATGAAGACGTTGGCGATTACGATGTTAATCTTAGTGTTCCAAATGAAACTTTGTATGAAGATAGCACTAGAAGTCCTAATTCCGGTGTTTTTGAAATACAGCTTTTCTCAAATGGTAATTCCGCTAGTGCAGCTGAAGATATTAAAGTATATTTTGAAATAACAAATGAACTAGATTTCGCAATAGAGGGTGATGATTATAGAATTTATGATGGAAATGGTCCTGGAAAAAGAGATATTACCAATGATTTGAATAAATATGTTACCATAAAAAAAAGTGAAAGTATCGGATATATTTATGTTGAGGTCGTTACAGATGATGGGGAAATAGAGCCTAATGAAACAGTGACTATAAATTTAAAAACTGGAATTGGATATAATTTAAATCCAGAAAATTACACTTTATCCGGTTCCGTAAATATAATTAGCAAAGAACAAAACACCGAAAATCTGAATCCAAGCGACTTAAGTGCCTTTGTCTATAGTGCCACATGCCCAGAGGTCAGTGAGGGGAAAATTGCCATGGTAAATAATTCCCCATTTGATTTTAATGTAGAATTATTTAATAATTCTCAAGAGGTTGGTTCAGCAGATTTACAAAATGGAATTGTAACCCCTTTAGTTTTATTCGAAAAGCTTGAAGCTGGTAATTATACAGTAAAACTTCAAGCTAAGGGAAGGGATGATATTTATCCACCTTCCTTTAACTTAACTATTCGGGAGAACTTAAATTCTACTCAGCTTTTATCCTCAATGGTTAATTCGGAGAAAAAGGAAGCAAGTCTGAAAGTATCAGGAAGTAAATTCTATGAAGTCATAATAAATGATAAAAGCTATAATCATCGATTTGAAAATGATGGGCCTCAAGAATTTAACCTTCCTTTACAAATAGGAAAAAATTCAATCCAAATTAGAGGGGAAACTCAATGCCAAGGAATAATCGATCATGAAATTATCTTTAACGAATTCAAGTTTTTTCCAAATCCGACAGAAAGCATAATTCACCTTGATGGATTATCAAGCACAAATAACTTAAAATTAATTTTCTACGATACTACAGGCAAAGTTGTAGCTACTTTCGAAAGATTGAATCAAAAATCATCAAATTGGGTAGTGAATGTTGAATCATTATCCATTGGAACTTACTTCTGTAAAATCATTTCCGAGGACAAAGTTATCAATACCCTTAAATTAATTAAAAATTAAGTAGATGAAATCTAGATATTCCTCCATACTCGTAATACTAGCTCTCATTTTTGTCTCCTGTGAGGGTGAATTTATTCCTAAAGATAATTCCATTACCCTAATTGAACCAGATGGTTTATGTGAAGGAGGGGTTTCAACCACAAACAATCGCTTAGAAATACCGTTTTCTTGGTCCGTAGACAGTGAAACAGGTTTCGAAGAATTTAGTATACAATTGATAAGGGAAGATGATAATTCAACTTCCAATTATAATGTAAGTGGTACAAAACTGGATACGATAATTACCTTGGAAAGGGGTAAGAATTATCTATGGTCAATTATTGGAAGACTAAACTCTGGCGAAGAAATCCCCACTACTCAACAAGGCTTTTTTAGTGAATCTGAACCTATATTGGATATTCTGCCGTCACCTTCTGAGATTACAGTAGAAAATAGAGCAAATTCCTTTTATGTGACTTGGAGTAATGAAAATGAAGATCAGGAAAACCTGAGCTATATAATATCCTTAAGTGATAAAATAGACGCAGGATCAATCATTGAAGATGTAACACAATTAAACTACACCAAACGAGGTGATACCAGATTTGAAACAGATAGCAAAGAAGAAAGTATTTTGAAGAGCGGTATAGAACTAGGGGATTATATAATCAGATTGGAAACAATCAAGACCGAAAATGGAATTGATAATAGTGTAAATACCTATTCTAGGTTTTCCTATTAGGTTATTGGAAATTCAAACATATGTCTATATTAGAAAACATTAGAAATATAAGTCTCTTTTTTTGTGTAATAAGTTTTAGTTTTGGCCAATCAAGTACAAATGTTCCTGAACTTTTTAAAAATAAACATCTCCTCCCTATCCAACTCTCCTACACCAACAAGCAAATAAAAAAGGAGACGAATAAGGAAAAGGGCATTCATACCTATTTACTATACAAGCAAGGTGAAACTTGGGATACCGTTCCCGTATCCCTGAGGGCACGGGGAAATTTTAGAAAGAACACTTGCTATTTTACGCCATTAAAAGTCTATTTTAAACGGGGCGGTACCCAGAATACGCCCTTCGAGAATTATAAAAACATAAAAATAGCACTGCCCTGCCTTCTGGAAGACCGTAGTAACGACGACATACTCAAGGAGTACTTGGCCTATAAAATGTACGAAGTGCTATCCCCTATACATTTTAAGACCCGTCTGGCAACCTTGGATTATACAGATACACGTGGTGAAAAAGATGAACTACACCCCTTGGCCGTGTTTCTAAATGTCTCCAACCAGGACCTTTATAACGGTGAGGAAGCTTGGGCCACCCGAAAACCAAAAAACCATACCTTGCTTACCATCCTTATCGAGGATGACAAGGTGGTGGCCAAACGTCATGATGCTAAAGTGCTTAAACGCTTTGTGCACCCCTTAAACCAAGAGGAGACCATCTCTATCATCAATGCCTTCTTTCAGTTTATGATCGGGAATACGGATTTCTCCACAGCCTATAGTCACAACCAAAAACTGATTTTTAAAGAAGGCAAAAGCTATCCCGTACCTTATGATTTTGACATGAGCGGTCTAGTGAATGCTTCCTATGCCGTTGTATCCAATATAAACAATACTCCTTTGGATATTGATAAAGTAACTGAACGCCAGTACCGGGGTTTCAAACGGAATCCCACCCTTTTTGAAGATACCCGCTCGAATTTTCTTTCGAAAGAATCGGAAATCCTAAAAATACTGGACGTGCACAAATCCCTATTCAAAGAAGCCAAGAGCTATGAAACGGCACACAATTACATATCCGACTTCTTTGCGATTTTGAAAAATGACCTTCGGTTTCAAAAAGAGATTGTTCAAGTAGCACGGGAAAAATAATCCACTTTTACCTGTAATAAGAGTTGAATACCGTCTTAGTATTGATATACTTTACCAAATGCTTATAAAACTTTACAAATCCGGCACTAAAAAGGGTCACGGCAATAATGGGAGCGGACTTGATGACAATCCCATTTTTAAATAGGGCGATGGTCAACCAAACAAAGAGTACGGTAAACACGAATAAAATGGCTTTGCGTACGGTCCTATAACTGATCTTTAATTTCGTGTCCAGCCAAATGAAGTAGGCACTGGCCAGAAAGCTGAGGAAAAAGGTCAGTATAACAATCCAAAACAAAGGAACTTCATATAAAAAAGTATTGTATAGGATCATGGAAATAATATTGGCGTGTATGACCATACCATACATATCCGGAATGCTTTTACCGGCCGTTACCTTGTTCAAAGGGGTAAAGTGTTTGTCTTCCACATCAAAGGGGTTTCCGGTAGGGCTGCCCAAATAACCGAACAAAACAATTTTGTCTTTCACCATTTTTTTATCGGGAATCGATAGAAAATCCTTTAGCGGAAAATGGACAAATCCCAAGTAATCACTCTTATAGTTTATCAATATGGGTTTCGACAATTTTTTGGGATATCCTCTGGCATACCATTCGTCGGTACTCATATACGACCTGGCTACGGCCACGGGAAATGCCTCAAAAGTATTTTCCTGAAATACATAGGTGGGGGTAAATTCACGAACTACGGCATCCTGGTAGCCAAAATTGTAGTTGACATAGCCCTGTTTACCATCACGCACGAAAAACGGATGATTTAAAAAGAACTGACTTTTCTTTAAAATATAGCTCGATATTACTTTTTTATCATTGAGTACTCGGGCCAAAAGGGTATCGGTCTTTGATTTATCTAAATGTTGCAACATTACATCAAAACCAATGACTGCTGGATTTTCGTCGAGCACATTTTGCAACCCTTCCAAAATAGTCTCCCGGTTTTCGTGCTCGATATTGATTAAAACAATATTAGAATCCATCTCCAAATAGGGATGCATTTGCTCACTATAGTAAATATCCAAAAAACTAAAATCCTCCAAGGCCTTTTTAAGGGGATTAAAAAAGTTTAGGTTTACAAAGAGTAGTGATAACAAAATACAGGTTATCAAGGAAAGAAGGGTGCTTAAAAAGGCATCCCTCCATAATAATTTTCTTTTAGAACGTTTCGGTACAAGTTCGGAATCCATGTAGGCCTTTGTTTAATAGGGGCAAAATTTATAATCCGCACAGATAGCTTCCTTAATCTTGGCCTCTGGATATCCCAATAAGGTAAACGTTTTAATCAAGACATCCATTTCCTTTTTCAATTCCTGAAAAGTCTCATCATCCAACAAAGTAAGTGTGTTGTATTTTATGTCCTTCAAACTGGGAAATGGCTCCAGACTAATGGCCCATTCATATTGTCTTCCCTTTTTCAAAAGATTATTGTCCACATAAAGTAGCATAGAATCTGAAGCGGTTCCTATTTTGGTAATATGGTGGCCATCACGCTGTTTTAGAAAAAGATAAACCAAATCGGCTTCTGAATTGTTCTCCCACCGGAAAAATATACTGGGCTGATATAATTTGGCACTATCCACTGGAAAATGTTTGATGATCGTTCTATCTTCCCTATACACTACCCCGGCTTCCTGCTTACTTTTTCGGCGGTTTGTGAACTGCGTCCACACATACGTAAAATACTTTCTTGTAAACGAAGTTTGGTCTAATTGCACCTTGTTTTTCGAAATATCCTGAAAAACATACGCATTTGGGCCTGACAAAGCAAAAATCTCCCCTGTTTGGTTTACAAGGGTAACCTTTTCATCATCCGAAAGTCTCAAGGTATCCAAAGTCTCAAAATATACGCCCCTAATGGCCTTTTTATCCGAAGAAAACAAAGGTTCTCCCGTTTTTTGATATATATAATAGCTTTCCTGCCCAAAGCCTTCGGCAGTATATACTACGCAAAAAATGATGAAAATCAATCGTGAAAAAAGAATCCTTGCCATTTAAATCGTTTATATAAATAATGTGCCAACTTTTTGTAAAATCCTATCAGACCAATACTAAAAACAATGACCGCGGTTATGGAAGCTGTTTTAAATAGTAGTTTTTGCCTGAAAAGCAACAAGGCCACCCAGACAAAAAATACGATAAAAAATAGTTGAACTATATTCAACCTAAGTATATAACTGGCCAACTGTCTTTTATTCAGCCAAATAAAGTAACAAAGGGCCATGTACGTCAACAGGACCGTTAACAGGATACGTATCCAATTGGGAACTACTTTTATAAAATTACCTTCAATAATCATTTGGACAATATTCGCGTGAATGACCAGCCCAAAGGTATCTGGCGGACTTTTCCCCACAAATCTGGGATTCATCGGGGTAAAATGTTTGTCCTCCAAATCAAATCGATGTTGAATGGGATTACCCAAGTATCCTACCATAACTATTTTGTCCTTCATCAAATGAGAAAACTCATCGTTCATTATTTCATCATATTCCAATACGAGAAAGAAATCCCTGTTTCCGGTATAATTGATGGGCCTGTCGATTGAGAGAAAGTTATCCATCCCTATGTCCCAATCAGGCGCCCTAAATTTCTTCGATACCGCCGTTCCAAAAGCTTCCAAGATGGTATCGTTTTTTTTATAGACACCCCTAAAATTTCTTATTACTGCGGATTCATCATCAAAATTGAAATTCGAGTATCCTGATGCAACTCCTTCTTCAAGTATGTTTTTATTTGAGACTATTCTTTTATCATCATTTAGAACATAGGCTGCGACTATGTTTTCACTTTTAAGAAATTCCGAAAGAAAACGATCCCATACGGGATCTTCCAAATCTTTGAATATGACGTCGACACCGATTACTCTTGGTTGGGATTCCTGTATCTTTTGTAGCATCCCTGCCAGCTCCTTTCTATTGCGCCTATCAACATTGACCAAAATGATGTTCTCATTTATATTTGGATCATTCGTTTCTAGCTTTTCAGCATAGTACATATCCAAATAACTAAAATCCTTAAACGCATTTTTAAATGGACTAAAAAAATTAAGGCTAACACCTATCCAAGAGACTATGCCCAACACGGTAAAGGCGAAAATCATACACAAAAATGCCTCTTTGAACAAACTCTTGTTCCTCATAAAAAAGTTATAGAAATACCTTTTTTTATTTGAATCCTTCATGTAGAAAACAATTAAGAGGTTTCTTTATGGACTCCTTTGATTTATTTTTTATCCGATAAATTTTTACGAAAAAAAGGAAAACCCGAGGTAACGCTGATTACCTTTCTTCCAAAAAGGTCCATAAAGGCGATTTTATTTTCATTTTCATCAAGCAGTATGGTCAACTGTTCATCATTGTTTTTTAATATGAACTGCTGCTGAGGATCAAAAGATGAATTTGAATTCTGTAGGTCCCAAACATAGTTGGTATCGTCAATGAGCACTTGTTTTAATTCCTGAGCACTGTTGACATTCAAAGTGTCCAGTACTTTTAGCTGATTGTAATATTCATTTTCAGTTCCTTCGATAAGCGTTTTGACCAAATCAATTCTAATGACTGTATTGGCATTTTCAATTTTACCGAATCTTTCCGGGTTGATCAAGGCCTTTATTTTTGTACTTTCTATCGTACCGGAGCCCTTGCTTTTCTCCGACTTCTGCGAAGACATACAGGAATACATCAATAGAACGACCATCAAAAGAGCTAGTTTTTGCATTCTAGGACCTTTTAATATCCAATATCATCATCGCCAATGAACCTTTATCGAATTCCGCTTTAAAACTCATTTTATCCTTACTCAACTTCATCGCTTCTTTTTTGATTAGCTTGTCATCAAAAATCACGTACAATCGATCTAATAACGTACCATCCAATTCTTGAAGTTTGGATTGCACCTCCTTCATGTCTATTTTTTCCAAAGAAAAAACAACTATGGTATATTCCTTTTCCACATCCTTGCTTAATCTCGCATAGGCCTTAGCTCCTTTTGGCGCCGCAGGCAATATAACTTCGGACTTATCGGAATTTATAAAGGGGCTTATTGAATCCTTATGGGGAAATAAAGGGGAAAACTCATTATCTGAATCCATCCCAAAAACATATACATAAGCGGGTTGATTTACTTTAGTTACCATACGATACCTAGTTCCGGTACTATAAACATCTTCCGTAATATAATCTCCAATACTTTCATCCTCTTTTTCAATGACCACATCCTGAGCACCAAATACGGATCCGGTATATTCGCCCTTTTCATTGCGTACGTTCATAGGTTCGTTACTTCTAAGGATAAAGTCGACCTCTCCCGCCAAAATCTGTTTTTCCTCTTTTTTGACCTTTAAGGGTATCATTTCAAAGGCATATCTTGTATACTCGGCAAAATCTGAATACCTGATCCACATGAATCCATCATTTCCCCATGTAGGCCCCCAACTATTCACGATTTCAAAAGAACCGCCATACTTATCATCGTCATATCCAATTACACACATGGCATGCCCCCCGGTTGTCCCCAAATTATCAGGGACATAAACATTCTTGGCACTTTGAAATGCATTATCTACCATAAACCCGATAACCACGGGATTTCCATTTAGAAGTGAACGTTTTACACCATCTACTTTAAACTCCTCCGACTCATCGGAACCAAATATTCTTGCAAAATCCTTTATCTTGAATCGCTCGGCAGAGCCATACAGATTTTCCGGTATCTCCGTATCACACATAACACTATAATCCTCGTAGTACGGCACACCCTTTTCCACCATGGCTTCCATGGCTTTACCTATATAGGCACCTCCCTGACAGTTATAATCATTTTCAACATTTGAATGTAGGTAGGTGAATACAGGTGCAAAAGTACCTTTGGCAATTGAAAGGGAATCTTGTACATCATACAATCGGGATTCCAAGATTGTCCTTCCATAGTATGCCGTTGCCCATCCTACACAAGTACTATATCCTCCTTGGTTTTTTATGGGAGGGACAAAGCTTTTTAAAGTAGAGGAAGTGAATTCAGTTACCACATCTTGGAAAGCAACATTTTTTGCTTTTACGGGTGTATTTTCATAAGCTTCATCATCAAATAAGAGTCCTGTACTACGTTGGGTTTGTGAGTACCCTAATACAGAAATAAAAAATAAGAGCAAGGTGAGATTTCTCATTTCAATATCTAATTGGTTATGAGGACAATATACTATTTTTTTAAGAAGCCCTAAGTACCGTTTATTGGGTATTTATAGATAAATTGGATAGTTTGAACGCCTTTGTAGTATAATTCTTTAGTATACTGGTGTAAAGACATCACCTACACCAAGGTCCTCTTGATTTCCCTTCTCAAAAAATAACCGGTAACGAAGGTCGCCAGCACATCGGCGATGGGAAAAGAAATCCAAACGCCTAGTTCGCCATACAATTTTGGAAGAACCAGAATCAAGGGAATGAAGAAAAAACCTTGTCTGGAAAGTGTCAATAATAAGGCGGGAACGGCCTTGCCTATAGCCTGAAAATAGGCTGCACCAATAAGCTGCAAGGCTATGATCGGGGTTGCCGCAAATACCCAACGCATTGCATTTGGGGCATTTTCCAAAACAAAGGCATTGGTTTCCAAATCTTGGGCGGACATGTCCGGGTTATCGCTCAGGAAAAGTGCCGTAATTGCTTCGGGAAAAATCATGAGCCCTATGAAAACTACGGTCGCTAAAAGAGAGGCGTAGGTAATTGCCGTATTGATGGTCTTTCGTACCCTATGGTATTTTCTGGCACCATAATTAAATCCTGCAATGGGCAAAAATGCTTGGGTAACCCCAAATACCGGAAATAAGGCAAACATCAACATTCTGCCAATAATGGCATACACCGCCACCATCGCCTCACCGCCCAATGCGAACAATATATTGTTCATTATCAGATAAATAATACTCACCACAGCCTGCCTTGCCAAGGTTACAAAGCCTAAGGATCCTATTTCGCTTACCACCGGTACATCCAATCCCAAATGTTTCCATTGGATTTTCATTTCGGAATGCCGGGAAAAGAAAAAGTAGCCAACATATAGAAAGCACAGTATGTAGCCGACCGTAGTGGCCCAGGCAGCGCCTGCCATCCCCCAATCAAAAACATAGATAAAGACATAGTCCATCAAGAGGTTACCTACGGAAGGAATAATCATGGCGATCATGGCAAATTTGGGTTTGCCTTCGGCCCTAATAACGGTATTCCCCATCATGCAAAGTGCCAAAAAAGGAACTCCGTACAGCACAATGGTATAATACACCTTGGCCGGATCGTATATTGCTCCTTTTCCCCCAAAAGCGGGAATGATGGACTCAATAAAAGTGAGGCCGACAATGACCATGGTAATGGTTATAATCAGGGTAAGGGTGATTTGGTTTCCGAAAGTCGTAAAGGCCTTTTCCTTATTTTCGGCGCCAAGGGCCCTAGAGATGATACTGGAACCTCCAACCCCAATGGCCATTCCCAAGGCCCCTATAAAGAACGAAACCGGAAGAACGACATTAATGGCCGCAATGGCAATGGAGCCGATCCAGTTGCCCACGAAAATGGAATCGACCAAAACGTTCAAGGACATCACAAGAATTCCTATACTGGCCGGCACTGCCTGCCCAACCAATAGCTTTCCAATAGGCTGCTTGCCCAATTCTTCCGAAGTGAATTTGGCCATAGGCCGATGTCTTTTGAATTAAAAATGGTATTAAACCACCGTAGCTGTGGAGGTCCTTTCGCTCAGAATTCCATCCGTTATGCCATCCCATAACTGAATCCTTCGCTCCAGGGCCCTTTGGGAAACTTCCAGTACCTCATCCCATTTATGAGGGTCATTTCCGCAAAGTTCCATGATCATCTTCAACGAAAGCGGACCGTGTTCATCGCCATCCAGTTCTATATGTCTTTTTAGATAATACTCCAACTTGGGGAATAGAGGTGCCTTTTCGTTAGACTCGATGATCTTTAGGAACATATCTGGTATAAGTTCCTCCCTTCCAAAGGTGAAGGCCGCCGCAATTTTGTGGGCTTTGCCTTCCGCTATTACATCAAAAGTAAATTGCATAAATTCCTTGACGGCATCCGGCAATTCTGATTGAAAGATACTTGTTTGGATATCGCCCGATTTTTTAACCGTATCAATAAAGGCTTCAACAGTGTTCGTATCGGCATCCACTTCCTGCATGGCTTCCAGGTACATCTCAAAATGGCTCTTGTAATTTCCGGCCTGGTCCCTATCGGTCTCTTCCTCCAAGACGATTTCGTTGATAAACCGGGCCGTATTCGTATTCTTTGATGGAATCCAAGGGGTGGTCACGCACGTTAGATTTATTTGTAGGGCCTTTAGAAGGGACATGAAATCCCATACCGCATACACATGTCCATCCATGAAAATCCGTACGTCCGCTATGGTAGTCAACTCATTATATAACTGATGATTTTTTAAGGCAGTCCTTAAAGGTTCCAAGGCCTTTTCTATTTTTTCTATGTTTATTTTGCTCATACCTTTTTAACTAATTTAATGGTGTGGGAGTACCCCATCCTTTTCCCATGTTTCAATCCATTGTGCCATCAAGGAAACCCAAGCATCGTTGTCATTTAAGCATGGGATGTGCTTGTAGCTTTCTCCCCCGGCTTCCATAAATTGATGTTTCCCTTCCATGGCTATTTCCTCCAAGGTTTCCAAACAATCCGCCACAAAGGCAGGTGTAACCACGGCCAGTTTCTTCTTGCCTTCCTTTGCAAATCGTTCAAACTCAAAATCCGTGTAGGGTTTTAACCAAGGATCGTTGGGTAAACGCGATTGGAAGGATACGCTCACCTTTTCCTCCGGAAGGTTCATTTGGGTACGTACCAACTCGGTCATTTTATAACATTGATGCCTGTAACAGGTATGATGGGCCACGGAATTGGTATGGCAGCAAGAACCGTCAATTTTACAATGAAACTTTGTCGGGTCTGATTTTCGGATGTGCCGCTCCGGTATCCCATGGTAGGAAAACAGAATATGGTCGTACTCAAAATCCTTCAAACCTTCCTTAATGGAATCCGAAAGGACTCGGATATAGTCGGTATTTTTATAAAATGCCGGTAAGGTGGTAATTTTTAGTTCAGGAAAAAAGGCATCCTTTACTTCCAACGCCTTTACTACCACGGTTTCATAGGAAGACATAGCATAATGTGGATATAAGGGCACCAACAAAACCTCGTCCACACCCTTGTTCTTAAGCTCTTGAAGCGCGTTTTTAATGGTCATGCTTCCATAGCGCATACCCAGTGCTACGGGTATCTGGGATTGTTGACGCACTTTTTCCGTAAAGCGTTCCGAGAGTACGATCAATGGGGAACCTTCTTCCCACCAAATTTTTGAATAGGCCTCGGCCGATTTTTTAGGTCGGGTTTGCAAAATGATTCCCCGCACGATGATATTCCGCAACACTTTTGGAACATCTATGACGCGTTCGTCCATAAGAAACTCGTCCAAATAGGGTTTTACATCCTTGGGGGTTGGACTATCTGGAGAACCCAGATTAACCAATAATACTCCTTTCATGCTTCTCATTATTTTTTTTAATTGCAAAAATACGACTTGGAAACCGATGCTATTTTAATTTACGCCAATAGTTTTCTATTCTACCATAAACCCAATCAATTTCCATTCAATTAATTTCATAGCCCATCAAAATTTAGTATGTTGTAAGTAAACAAAGAACGAATGGATACACTTTTTAAGGATATTCCTAGGGAGTCGATGATGTATTTGGGGATAGCGCTGGCCACCTTTGTTATACTTTATTGGAGTACACTTTTCGTACTTCGAAGGTTAGGAAAAGACCCCAAATATCTATTGCCCGAAGGTGTTATGAAGCGTGTCGCCCTTCCTATTTTCCTAATATTTATTTCCATCATTATTCGGATGCATTCCTTCCGACAACTTTTTGGTTTGACCGATGAAGCATATTGGTTCAAAAAGGCCAGTACCCTGTTGTTCATCTTTGCCATGACCTGGTTAATCATTGGGATATTAAAAGTGATGAAACAACTCATCATCCACAATTATGATGTAAACACGACCGATAATCTTAAGGCCCGAAAAATCTATACCCAATTCAATATTCTGGAGCGCATCGTCATTTTCATAGTCATCATTCTGGCCGTTGGTGCCGCCCTTATGAGTTTTCAGGAAATCAGGGAATTGGGGCTTAGTATTTTTGCATCGGCAGGAGTGGCCGGAATCATTATTGGTTTTTCCGCCCAAAAATTGATCGGCACTGTTTTGGCGGGCATACAAATCGCCATTGCACAACCTATAAAATTGGACGATGTGGTCATTGTAGAAGGCGAATGGGGACGTATTGAGGAAATAACCCTGACCTATGTAGTGGTGAAAATCTGGAATAAACGCCGACTCATAGTTCCCACCCCCTATTTCATTGAAAAACCTTTCCAAAACTGGACCAAAACTTCTTCAGATATTTTGGGAACCGTTTTTTTATACACGGATTACAAGGTCCCTTTTGATGCATTGCGTGCAGAGCTGACGCGCATTTTGGAAAATACCGATTTATGGGATAAGGAAGTAAACGTACTACAGGTAACCGACAGCAAAGCGAATTATGTAGAGATTAGGGCGCTGATGAGTGCCAAGGATTCGCCAACGGCATGGGATTTGAGGGTACATGTACGGGAAAAATTAATAACTTTCCTTCAGGAGAAGTATCCAGAGAGTATTGTACATAATAGAGTTTTGATGGGAAATCTTGAGTCGGATTCTTCAAAGTAAATTAAAGCATCATGAGAAACATCTTATTGTTAAGCCTACTTCTTATATGCTTCCATACGGAGGCACAAACCGTTACCTGTTCCCCATTGGACAAAGAGGCCGTGATTTCCAAGATTGAACAGGTTCAAGATTTGGAAAAACCTGATTTTGGACAGACCATGGTAGCCATAGGCAAAACCTTCCTTAAAACTCCCTATGTGGCCAAAACCCTTGAAATTGGGGAAACGGAAACCTTGGTGGTCAACTTACAAGGGCTGGATTGCACCACTTTTGTGGAAAATGTGCTTGCATTTTCGTTGATGTTGAAAGAGGACAAAACCTCATTTGAGAATTTCATAGAAACCCTAGAAACCATTCGGTATAAAGATGGCTATTTGGACGGATACGCTTCCCGTCTCCACTATTTTTCCGAGTGGATCGCCAACAATGCCAAAAAAGGCCTACTACAGGATATCACCGGTGAAATTGGAGGCGCAGAAATTACCAAGGACATCAACTTTATGAGCGAACATCGCGATCTCTATCCCTTTTTGGCAGACGATAGCAATTTCGAAAAGATAAAGGCTTCCGAAAAGTTTCTGAATAGTCGGCCCATTTGTGTCCTGGCCCAAGACCAGATTGCGAAAAACGAGCATTTGATACAATCCGGGGATATCATTGCCCTTGCAACGTCAATCAATGGCCTGGACGTTACCCATACCGGAATTACCACGCGGGAAGCGGATGGCAGAATCCATCTTCTCCACGCCTCTACAGGTTCTATGGAAGTGGAAGTTTCGGAAAAACCGTTGGCGGAATATTTGAAAAAAGTCAAGGGGAATACAGGTATTATGGTGGCGAGGCCGTTATAGCTTTCTCATAAATACCTTTCGGTTTAAAATCAGTAATTCCTATACTAAGTCTCCATCAATCAACCCTGAAAATTACCGACACAACAACTTGTCATGCTGAGAAAAACGAAGCATCCGTTTCTAGAAGAGATTCTTCCTCAGTACTATGTACTTCGTCAGAATGACTTAAATAACTACGAACTACTCGCCAACGCCATCACATATTTCTTGGGTGTAGTACCATACTTTTTCTTAAAAGCGGCGATAAAATGGCTGGAGGTACTGTACCCAATTTTTAGCCCGATTTCGTTTACATTGTACTGACCGGATTCCAGGAGTTTTCTGGCGTGCTCCATTTTATAATCGAACAGGAAACTATATACCGAGTCCCCATAAATCTGTTTAAAACCTTCCTTCAATCGTTTTAGGCTCAATCCTATTTCCTTGGCAAGCTCTGTCAAGGTGGGAGGTTCCGCCATGTTGGAGATGATGATTTCCTTCGCCTTTCTAATGCGTTTTACGTTGTCCTCGTCTATCAGGAATGGACACTGTTCTACATCGGCATCGGTATTCTTATTGAAGTACAAGGCTATCAACTCGTAAATTTTTCCTTTCAGATACAGGTTTTTAATAGTAGGGTGCAGATTGTAGTTAATTATCTGACTTAGAACCACGGCAATAGGGGGCGATACCGGCTCTTGGGCGTAATATTTTTTTTCCTGGTTCTCCTCACTAAGGAAGGGAATGTAACTCGCCTCATCGGAAAAAAGGGAGTGGAACTTTCGTATGCTCATCACCACAGAAACCATCCAGGAATTTGGTGCCAACATAAGGTTCAAAGGCAAATCCAATTGGGTATTGTACAACAATAACGAGTTCTCTTCAGATACCTCCAAAGCATAGTTCCCTTGATTGAAAACGAACTTACCGCCGCCCTTCAAACAGAAATGGAACTGAATATAACTCCTATTTATTTCCCGCGTAACTTGCTTACTTTCAGAAGTATTATTCTGGATTTTAAGTACGTAAAAGCTATTCTCTATCAACAGTTCCTCAAATGAACCTTTGGCGATGTTTTTACTTTCCATAGTACGGCTTATCAATTTACTTTATTTAGAATCTATCTAAACAATATCGTCGTAGGGTTTCCGTTAGACGTTGTAAAATTAAGGGTTTTGGGCCGATTTATGTTGTATTTTATCTAAAATCACTTCTGCCGATGCTTATAGTTCCTCTAGCGTTATTTTTATTTATCCTATGGTTCTATTTTTGTCCCCGCAACTATGAAGGCATACCATATTTCAAAACATAGCTCATTCTATACCATTGGCCTAAACTACAAAAAGGCCGATGCCGAGGTTAGGGGAAAATTCAGTTTGGACGATGCATCCATGACCGCGCTATTGGTAAAGGCGAAGGAAGAAGGCATTGATGGCCTGTTGGTAACTTCTACCTGCAATAGGACGGAACTTCACGGTTTCGCCCAGCACCCCTACCAATTGATAAAATTGTTGTGCAGTTTTTCCAAGGGAAGTGTGGAGGAATTTCAAGAAGTAGCCTATGTCTATAAGAACAAGGAGGCCATTTCCCATCTTTTTCGTGTAGGTACGGGACTGGACAGCCAGATTTTAGGGGATTTTGAGATAATTAGCCAATTAAAGCAAAGTTTTAACCGCTCCAAAAAAGTGGATATTGCCAATCCGTTCCTGGAACGGTTGGTCAACTCGGTCATCCAAGCCAGTAAGCGTATAAAAAACGAAACGGAAATATCGTCCGGGGCGACTTCGGTGGCGTTTGCATCGGTACAATATATTTTGAACAACGTTGAGAATATTTCGGAAAAGAACATCCTACTTTTCGGCACCGGCAAAATTGGTAGGAATACCTGCGAAAACCTCATCAAGCATACCAAAAATCCGCATATTACCTTGATCAACAGAACCAAGGAAACAGCGGATAAAGTAGGTGGGAAATTCAACCTCACGGTAAAGGATTATGGCGAACTGCAGGCCGAAATCAGAAAAACAGACGTCCTTGTAGTTGCTACGGGAGCCCAAAAACCCACCGTTTGCAAGGAACTCATCTATACCAAAAATCCATTATTGATCCTTGACCTGTCCGTTCCCAAAAACGTGGATGACAATGTCATGGAACTGGATAACGTCTCCTTGGTGCATTTGGACCAGCTGTCACAGATGACGGACGAAACCTTGGAAAAGCGTAAACTTTTTATACCAGAGGCCGAAGCAATCATTGAGGATGTTAAGGAGGATTTCATCCAATGGCTGGAGACCCGTAAATTTGCGCCGGTCATAAAGGCCCTAAAAATGAAACTAAAGACCATGAAGGATGAGGAACTGGACTATCAATCCAAAAAGACATCGAATTTTGATGCCGTACAGGCCGATATGATATCCAATAGGATAATCCAAAAAATCACCAAGCAATTCGCAAACCACCTTAAGGACGACACTATCGATTCCGATTCTAGCCTAGCCCTTATCCAAAAAGTGTTTCAATTAGAGCTGGAGACAGAATGAGTAGAACAATCCGCATAGGCACACGCGATAGTGAATTGGCACTATGGCAAGCCACTACCGTAAAAGATCAATTGGAAGCTTTAGGACATACCGTAAAACTGGTCCCCGTAAAATCCACGGGCGACCTTGTTCTAGACAAGCCATTGTACGAATTGGGCATTACGGGCATCTTCACCAAGACTTTGGACGTGGCCATGCTGAACGGTGAAATCGACATTGCGGTACATTCCATGAAGGATGTACCTACTATGCTCCCAAAAGGCATCGTCCAGGCTGCCGTTCTTAAAAGAGCCAACTATATGGACATTTTGGCCTTCAAGAACAATGAGGAATTTTTGGGTTCTCCCGATGGCATTATCGCTACCGGAAGCTTACGAAGAAAAGCTCAATGGTTGAACCGATACCCAACCCATACGGTAGTGGATTTACGGGGAAATGTCAATAGCCGTTTGGAAAAACTGAACAAAAACGACTGGAACGGAGCCATTTTTGCCGCCGCGGGATTGGAACGCATTGGCTTGGAACCTAAAAACACGATCGGACTCACATGGATGGTGCCGGCCCCAGCACAGGGCGCCATTATGGTGGTAGCCATGGAAAATGATTTGGAGGTTCGTGAAATATGTGCCGAACTCAACCATAGGGAGACCGAAATATGTACCAAATTGGAACGCGATTTCCTTCGGGAATTGGAAGGTGGCTGTTCAGCACCCATCGGGGCCCTGGCCTATATTGACAAAGAAGAAAAAGTAAACCTAAAAGGGGTCCTTCTGACCATTGATGGCTCCCAAAAATTGGAAGCTGCCTTAACGGCCCCACTCGGAAAGCATGAGAATTTGGGTATTGATGCAGCCAAAAGTATTTTGAGCCGCGGAGGAAGGCGTTTAATGAACGAATTGCAGGGAGCTCACCTAAAAACCAACGTGTTTTCTACCAAAAAATTGACGGAAGCGCAACTGCAGAAATTCAATTCGGGCATACGGGTAGATTCCGAGGATTTTATCAAAATAAGCCCCAATAGAATATCGCCGATTACTCTAAAAAAGAACCTAGGGAACATCGTCTTCACCAGTAAGAATGCCGTGGAGAGCCTACTTACAAATTGCAGTCCGGCTGAACTTCAATTTGATTCCATTTACTGCGTAGGCAGAAAGACAAAAAGGTTGATTGAGAGAAAAATAGGACCCGTGGTCCATGTGGAGAACAGCGCCACCGATTTGGCCAACTACCTTGTTGAATATATGGATGGCACCCAAGTGACCTATTTTCATGGAAACCTTAGCTTGGAGGACCTGCCTTCTATTTTAGAAGAAAACAACATCATTGTAAACAAAGTGGAGGCCTATAAAACCAAACTAGCAGGCAAGGCTATCCCTGAATCCGTTGAGGGAATTCTTTTTTACAGTCCTTCAACCATAGAAAGCTATCTTTTAAAAAACAAACCACATCATGTTGCTTATTGTATCGGGGAAACCACGGCAACCGAAGCCCGGAAACATTTCAAGGAAGTGAAAGTTGCCAATATCCCAGATGTAGAAAGTGTTATTGAGTTGGTGAATGGCGATTATAGTGGTTTGTAGTTAGAAAATACAAGTTCAAGAGCAAGAAACAAGCTCAAAAAAAAATTGCTTAGCAATAAGGAACAACCATTAACCATCAACCAACAACGAAAAACGAACAACCAACAACTAACAGCCAAAACCCACATATGATAAAGAACGATTTATTCCTTAGGGCCCTAAAAGGGGAAACGGTAGAAAGACCGCCGGTTTGGATGATGCGCCAAGCAGGAAGGTACTTACCGGAATTTATGGAAATCAAGGAGAAATACGATTTTTTCACTAGATGCCAGACCCCGGAACTGGCTTCTGAAATTACCGTGCAGCCCATACGAAGGTTTGGGATGGATGCCGCCATTCTTTTTAGCGATATCTTAGTGATTCCACAGGCAATGAACATCGAGGTTCAGATGAAGCCCAATTTTGGACCTTATCTGCCAAATCCCATTAGGAACCAAAAGGATGTAAACGAGGTAATCGTACCGGATGTTGAAGACGCCCTGGATTATGTGATGCAGGCCATTACCGCCACCAAAGAAAAATTGAACGACGAAGTGCCCCTAATCGGTTTTGCCGGTTCTCCCTGGACCATCCTCTGCTATTGTGTACAGGGACAAGGTAGTAAGACCTTTGACAAGGCCAAGGAGTTCTGTTTTACGCAACCCGTGGCCGCCCATGAATTGCTTCAAAAGATAACGGATACAACCATTGCCTATTTAAAGGCTAAGGTAAAGGCCGGAGTAAATGTCGTACAGGTGTTCGACTCCTGGGGCGGTATGCTTTCCCCCACGGACTATCAGGAGTTTTCTTGGAAATACATTCAACAAATCGTAGATGCGCTTAAAGAAGATACTCCCGTAATCGTTTTTGGTAAAGGATGCTGGTTCGCACTTAAGGAAATGTCACAATCGGGTGCATCGGCCCTTGGTGTGGATTGGACCTGTTCCGCGCAAAATGCCCGATATCTTACGGGAGGAAAAATAACCTTACAAGGGAATTTCGACCCTGCCAGATTGTTATCCCCACCATCGGAAATCAAAAAAATGGTCACGCAAATGATCAATGAATTTGGCAAGGACAGGTATGTTGTGAATTTAGGACACGGAATCCTTCCCAATGTTCCGGTGGAAAATGCAAAGGCTTTCATAGATGCCGTAAAAGAATATAAATTGGCGCACTGAACCATTTAATTTTTCCAAACCTTGCGCTTTACCTTTTCAAAGGGCCAAAGACTTCGTACTTTTAAGGAATGATTCCCATCGCGAACGGTACTTTTGAAATAACGCCCATCCATGAAAAATACGCATGGAGAATCTGTGATTTTGTAACCGTAAATACTTCAAGACTTAAAACCTATTTCCCTCAAACCCTGACCGAAAATCTGACCCCGGAGCTTTCCAAATTATTCGTCGACCAAAAAATTAAGGATTTTAATAACAAGACCGAATTTGTGTTCGTGATAAAAAATACCATCGATAGAAGCCTAGCGGGTTTGCTCTTTGTAAAAAATCTGGATTTTGATAAAAAGGAGGCCGAAATTGCCTATTGTATCGGGTATCAGCACGAAGGTATTGGAATAACCACCATGGCCGTCAAAGAGATAACGGCTTGGGCATTCAAGGAACACGGCCTAAGAACATTACGCATCATTGTACATAAGTCGAATCCCGCAAGTATACGCATCGCAGAAAAGTGTGGGTATACGTGGAAGGAAACCTTGCCCAAAGAACATCAGCCACCAGCCATGCAACCTATGGATATGGAATTATATGTGAAAGCTTATGAAGGATAAATTTTTTGAGTATATACACCATCTACAGGATACCATAACGCATGCCTTGGAATCCATTGAAGGGAAGGCCAAGTTTCATGAAGATAACTGGGAACGGCCCGAAGGCGGAGGCGGACGGACACGTGTCATCGAAAATGGGGATGTCTTCGAAAAAGGCGGCGTCAATATTTCGGGCGTTCATGGCGAATTACCCAAAAGCATGCAAGCGTATTTTGGGGTACAGGAGGCCGATTTCTTCGCCTGTGGACTTAGCCTCGTACTACACCCCAAAAACCCAATGGTGCCCACCGTTCATGCCAATTGGCGCTACTTTGAAATGTACGACAAAGACGGTAAGATTGTGGACCAGTGGTTTGGAGGGGGACAAGATTTGACACCCTATTATGTATTTGAAGAGGATGCGGAACACTTTCATAAGGTTTGTAAAGCCGCATGCGACAAACACGACCCTTCGTTCTATCCAACTTATAAAAAGAAATGCGATGAATATTTCTGGAATTCCCACAGGGATGAAGCCCGCGGTATAGGAGGATTGTTTTTTGACTATTGTAAGAAGACCGAAAGTAGGTCCATGGAAGACTGGTACAATTTCGTCACCGAAGTAGGAAAAAGTTTTTTGGACGGTTATATACCGATTGTTACAAAACGAAAAGACCTTCCTTACACCAAAGAACAAAGGGATTGGCAGGAAATTAGACGGGGCCGTTATGTGGAATTCAATTTGGTCCATGACAAAGGAACCTTGTTTGGATTACGCACCAACGGTCGTATAGAAAGTATCTTGATGAGTCTTCCACCACATGTGCAATGGAGGTACGATCATCATCCGGAAGCTGGGAGTGAAGAAGAAAAGTTGATCAACGTTTTGAAGCAACCAAGAGACTGGGTTTCCTAAAAAAGAATAGACCATGAAACAGAAGTTATATCAAATCGATGCATTTACCAATAAACTGTTTGGTGGTAATCCTGCGGCCGTTTGCATTTTGGAAAAATGGTTGCCGGATGAAACCATGCAAAATATTGCTGCAGAAAACAATCTCGCCGAAACGGCTTTTGCCGTTACCATCGAAAAAGGATATGAATTGCGCTGGTTTACCCCAGAATTGGAGGTGGACCTATGCGGACACGCTACCTTGGCAACCGCTTTTGTGCTTTTTAACTTTTACAATCACAAAGAAAATACCATTCGGTTTTTATCTCCTAGAAGTGGCGAGCTAACCGTCACTAAAGGCCTTGATGGATGGATGACGATGGACTTTCCAACGGACGATTTGGTATCCGTAGCCAATAATGACCAGATCAATACAGCCATAGGTAAAGAACCCTTGGAAACCTTTAAAGGCAAAACGGACTATTTATTGATTTATGAAACCCAAGAGGACATCGAGGCACTGAAACCAAACTTCCATTTATTGGACCAATTGGATTGCAGGGGTGTCATTGCGTCGGCCAAAGGAGATTCGGTCGATTTTGTATCACGTTTCTTTGCTCCTCAATGTGGTATACCGGAAGATCCCGTCACCGGATCGGCGCATACAACGCTTACGCCTTATTGGTCCCCTCGTCTCGGAAAAACATTGATGACGGCGAAACAGCTTTCTGCCCGCGGTGGCGATTTAACCTGCGAATATTTAGGAGACCGGTTGAAAATTTCGGGACAGGCGGTTTGTTATCTAATCGGTGAAATCACCTTTTAACTTATATTTATCACAACAAAAAATAGACCATGTACCCACTCATTAGAAACAGAAGATTACGCACGAATGAAGCCATAAGAAGATTGGTCAGGGAGACTATTATTAGTCCGGATGATTTTTTGGTCCCGCTATTCGTAGTGGAAGGAAACAGCATTAAAGAGGAAATTCCATCGATGCCCAATTACTTTCGGTTGAGTTTGGACAACCTTGAAAAAGAGGTGAAAGAACTATGGAATCTAGGACTTTGTTCCGTACTGTTGTTCGTAAAGGTGCCTGATAATCTCAAGGACAATGCCGGGACTGAAGCGGTAAGCGACAACGGCCTTATGCAGTTGGCCATTAAAACCGTCAAAAGTGCCTGTCCGGACATGTTGGTCATGACCGATGTGGCCCTTGATCCGTACTCCGCCTATGGGCATGACGGAATTGTCGCCATCGGGCAGATTTTGAACGATGAAACCGTGGAAGTGCTTGCCGAAATGAGTGTTTCCCATGCCAAAGCCGGTGCCGACTTTGTCGCTCCCAGTGATATGATGGATGGCAGGATTCTAAGCATCCGGGAAGCGTTGGATGATGAGGGCTACATCAACACGGGCATTATGAGCTACAGTGCCAAATACGCCAGTGCCTTTTACGGTCCGTTTAGGGATGCCTTGGATTCCGCACCCGTCGACATCCAGAATGTACCCAAGGATAAAAAGACCTATCAGATGGATTATGCCAATCGGTTTGAAGCCATCAAGGAAACCCAACAAGATATTGATGAAGGTGCGGACATCGTTATGGTAAAACCCGGACTTTGCTATTTGGATATCGTTCGTGAAATAAAAAATGAAGTGGAGGTGCCCGTAGCAGTATATCAGGTCTCTGGCGAATATGCCATGGTAAAGGCTGCGGCAGAAAAAGGCTGGCTGGACCATGATGCCGTGATGATGGAACAATTGACAGCCATCAAACGCGCCGGTGCCAACATCATTGCCAGTTATTTTGCCAAAGATGTTGTGAAACTATTGAACAAATAAGCAGCCCTTACACTGAGCGCCTACCAGAAAGAAAGCTTCTTTCGACCTGGGAATCGAAGGCTTGCAACGGTGTGGTCAGGGTACTTTAATGATTTAGACCTGTCCGGTTTTGTAAACCAGACAGGTCCATTTTTTTCAATTGAGTTCCTCGCATAAGAATCCGTGCTTTTGCAATAATCCGCTCACATCCACCGCTTTGGGATTTTGGGTCTCGACCCTTAAAATGTTATCGCAATCCTCCAGGTCAAAGTTCCATCGTCCGTGGTCATTAATCAAATTGTTCAGGTAAGGAGCAAGGTACCGAACCTTGCCCCGCTTTCGAACCGATGTCCTAAAAACCAACACCCTATGCATTTTCTAGTTTCTGTCGTAAAACATAGGTGGTTCTATTCCCAAGGAACGCAAATACACATATCCCTGGGCTCTGTGATGTATTTCATTCTCCAGAAAATAGAACAAGGAAGATTGTACGGTTCCTGGAAATTGCCCGAATGAGAGTATTTCTTTATGAAAATCGACATCCTCCATTTTTGTCCACAAGGTATCTATATTCTCCGTCGCGCTGTCCCATGCCTTCAATAGGTTGTTTTTACTGTGACCATGTTCAAAATGTTCCGTTAGCTGTGTGGTTTCCCCTGTGACTATCTCCCGTAGGCCAGGTTCCGCAATACCTAAAAGTTCCATGACCATATCGGCAAAGGGACGCATTCCCCCTATACTATAATTGAACAATTGGTCTTCAGGAAACGCTTCGATTACCTTTCGGGTAAGTATTCTGTGTCCTTGCCAGTGCTCCAAAAACTGATTGGGTGTAATAACATTCGCTGTTCTTTCCTTAATGTTTTCCATACTGTCTGATATTTAATGATTATTGATATTGACAACAAAAGTAAATGGGGCGAATGACAACCCTTTGTCAGTAGGAATTTCAAAATGAAAAAATATTTCATTCCTGACAAACCGCTGTCACTCCCAAGGCCTAATTTCGATTCAAAAGAATGCTAAAAATGGACGATAAATGGCTTTTGACAATAAAATCTTGTCCTATATTTGGAGGAAAGGCCTATTGCTTATGGGAATGGACACCGTAAAACGTTTTGATAGGATTGTGGCGATATTCATCCAGCTGCAATCCAAACGTATTGTAAGGGCACAGGACCTTGCAGACCGATTTGGGGTAAGCCAACGGACCATCTATAGGGATATTCGCACCCTGGAAGCTTCGGGAGTGCCAATTGCAAGCGAAGCGGGTGTAGGCTATTCCATCATGGAGGGCTATAGTTTGCCCCCTGTCATGTTTACACGAGAGGAGGCCGGCAGTTTTGTGGCCGCTGAAAAGTTGATGCAGCAGTTTACCGATAAATCCTTGGGTGCCTATTACGAATCTGCCATGTTCAAGGTAAAATCGGTCCTTCGTGGACGTGAAAAAAAGTGGGTAGAAGCCTTGGAATCGCAAGTGGCCATATTTCCGAACCAACCCTTGTTCAATGCTAACATACCGGATGCCCTTGAAATTCTCTTTGAAAGTATTGCTGAAAAGAAAAAGGTTTTTTTAAAGTATACGGCCTTGGAAGCTGAGTTGCCATCGGAGCGCACCATAGAACCGATTGGTGTTTTCAACGAAAATACTTATTGGTATGTAACGGGGTATTGCCATCTACGAAAAGACTACAGGCAATTTAGGACCGATAGAATACTCAAAATCAGCCGGACCCCTAATCCATTTGATTTACAGCACAAAACACTGGAAGAATTGCGGAAGCAAAGCGAAATCAGAGATAAAACCAAGGTACGGATTCTTGTAGACAAGAAAATAAGTAAATACTTAGGAGCCAGTAAAAAACATCAAGGTTTTGTTTCGGAAACCATCAAGGGAAATCACGTGGAGATGACCTTTATGGTGGATGATGTACAGAATTATTTTTCCCGATGGTTTCTATCCTTTGGAGACTTTGCCCAGATATTGGAGCCTGATTCCCTAAAAAAAAGAGTTTCTGAAATTCTTTTCCGAACACAGGAAGGACTGAAATAAATTTCTCCAAACAAATATCCTATGGAATCCAAAGGTTATATTTGAAATACCAACAAAACCATTATGTCTAAAACCGTTTTCTTTCTTTTTATTGCGATTTGCCCAAAGCTGGGTTTTGGACAAAATCAACCCGTTGGCAATCTCAAAGCAGATACGAATCCATTTGATTATCAACTGGTTTACAAGCAAGTAGATTCGATTATAACCAACGGTATAAAAAACAAGGCCTTTCCGGGAGCTCAAGTCTTGGTTGCCAAGAATGACACTGTCCTATTTCATGAAGCCTTTGGATTTCACACCTATGACAGCCTTCAACCTGTGGCTTTGGATGATTTGTACGATCTGGCCTCGGTTACCAAATTATCCGGCCCGCTTCCGGCCATCATGAAATTGGTGGGGGAAGGAAAATTGGATTTGGATGTGCCTTTTGGCACTTATTGGAAACCTTGGAAGCGACGGAAAGATAAGAAAGATATCACCCTTAGGGAAATATTGGCACATCAGGCAGGACTGGAACCCTATATCGTCTTTTTGAACGAAACATTGAAAAAGAACGGTCGGTTTAAAAGTAGGTTCCTACGGAAATCCAGAAGTCACCGATTTGACAAACAAGCCTTTGGGGATATCTATGTAAAAAGTAGGTTCAACCGAAAAATGTATCGGATGATAAACCGCTCCAAGGTGTCGGAAGAAAAAAGGTATCGGTATTCTGGACTGACCTTCCTTATTTTTCCGAAAATAATCACAGATTTGACCGGTGTTCCCTATGATAAATATATCGAGGATAATTTCTATAGACCCATTGGGGCCAGCACCATGGGTTTTTTGCCTTCCACTAAAAATTTTCCGAATCGCATCGTTCCTACCGAAATGGACACCCTATACCGACACACTTTGACCCAAGGATGGGTGCATGATGAAAACGCATCTTTATTGGGAGGCATTTCAGGAAACGCCGGATTGTTTGGAACCGCAGAGGATTTGGCCAAAATTATGCTGCTTTATGCGCGGTATGGCGAATACGGAGGAAACCAAATTTTACCCGAAGCCGTGGTCAAGGAATTTATCAAAGTACAATATCCTGAAAATGAAAACAGACGGGGTTTGGGGTTTGACAAACCCTTGTTAGGAAACGATACCTTGGCCCTAAAGGATGCCTACCCTGCGCCTGAAGTAAGTGCGGAAAGCTTTGGACATAGCGGGTTTACAGGAGCTTTTGTCTGGGCGGACCCCGTAAACAAACTGGTATATATTTTTCTTTCAAACAGGGTATACCCTACCAGGGAACATAGGGCACTGTACGACTTAAACATAAGATCGGCCGTACAACAGGTTTTTTACAAGACCCTACAACTATAACATCAGCCAACTTAAAAACAATGTTCCTTTCCTTTTGAGCTATGTGCAACAGGATTAAATTGGTATCTTAGGCTCTCAAAACTATTGTATGGGATTGCTCATTTTTTACGCTGTTATATCCATTTTTTTCTCATTTCTGTGCTCCATTCTGGAAGCTGTACTGTTGAGTATCACCCCAACTTTTGTGAACGTAAAAAAGAGGGAAGGAAAAACCTATGCCATTACGCTAGAAGAACTGAAACAGGATGTGGACAAACCCCTCATAGCCATACTTACCCTTAACACCATTGCCCATACGGTTGGTGCCATTTTGGTGGGGGTACAGGCAAAAGTAGCCTATGCGGAAATGTATGGAAGTACCACGCGTTCCATAGCTGGAATTGAATTTACCGAGGATCTTATGGTGGGGGTAGTCTCTACGATTATGACCATTTTGATATTAGTCGCCTCAGAAATTATACCCAAGACCATTGGCGCTACCTATTGGAAGCAACTGGCAAATTTTACCGCAAAAGCGTTAAAGGCCATGGTGCTTGTTCTAAAATACACCGGTTTGCTTTGGTTGTTACAACTCTTTACCAAATTGGTTGGTGGCAAGGGCCATCACGGCAGTGTGCTGAGCAGGGAGGATTTTACCGCTATGACGGATATGGCCCATGAGGAAGGTGTCTTCCAGAAGTCGGAATCGACCATCATAAAAAACCTGTTACGTTTTGAAGAAGTTCAGGTGAAGGATATTATGACACCCAGGGCCGTAATGAAAATTGCTTCCTCCAATCAAACCATTCAATCCTTTTTTGAGGAAAATCCAAAGTTGCGCTTTTCCAGAATTCCAATTTTTGAGGAAAAGGTGGACAACATTACCGGTTTTGTCCTAAAGGACAATGTCTACGAGGAAATCATCCATAAAAACGGGGAATTGCCCCTGGTAGAGATAAAGCGTGATATCCTATTGACAAAGCGTGATACACCCATTCCAAAACTCTTCGACACGTTCGTAAACAAAAGGGAACACATTGCCCTAGTAATGGACGAATACGGCTCCGTAAGTGGACTTGTGACCATGGAAGACGTTATTGAGACGCTTCTAGGGCTCGAAATTATGGACGAGAGCGATAATGTGGCAGACCTACAATTGCTGGCCCGTAAAAATTGGGAAAATAGGGCCAAACAAAGTGGTGTCATTGAAAAGAATCCCGTTGCGGAGGACGCTACCAAAGAAAAAGAAGAATAACCATACATGGAAACTGCCTTTATCCAAACACCTTTGGGAATTGCAAAGTTGGAAGGAGATACAAACGGACTCACCTCCATCACTGTTTTGGATACCGATGAAACACTTACCGATATCATTCCTCCAGACCTGGAAGAAGCCGCCTATCAATTAAAGGAATACTTTGAAGGCTCAAGAACACAATTCGATTTGTCCCTGAACCCATCCGGAACCGATTTTCAAAAATCCGTTTGGAAGGCCTTGCAGGATATTCCCTATGGTAAGACGGTTACCTACTTGGACTTGAGCAAAACCTTGGGCGATGTAAAGGCCATTAGGGCCGTGGCCTCAGCAAATGGAAAAAATCCCTTGTGGATCGTGGTTCCATGTCATAGGGTCATTGGTAGTGATGGTTCCCTTACCGGCTACGCCGGCGGCCTACACCGTAAAAAATGGCTACTGGAACATGAAAACCCTGTTAAACAGCAGACACTTTTTTAAATTTTACAAACCAATCGGTCTATTAGCTATTTTCATTCAAGTAATAATTTCTATTTCAAGGTAAAACACCGATTGAATTGGATGTAAATCTATTTTTACCATATCGTATTAATTTTTTCTAAACCTAAAAAAGACTACTTGGTCGGTTCCCTAAATTTTACCTCTTTGATAAGATTAATCTTATTGAAATTAAAATATTATCCTAACTTGGAAGGGCTAACCGTTATGCCTGAGTATGTTACACAAACTGAATTTGGAACACATCCTATTTTTGGATATCGAAACCGTCCCGGAAAAAGAACAGTTCCAAGAATTGGACGACGCGAAACAAGAACTCTGGGAGCAAAAATCCAAATACCAACGAAAGGAAGAGTTTACCGCCGAGGAATTTTATGATCGGGCCGGTATTTGGGCAGAGTTTGGCAAAATCATCTGTATTTCCGTAGGGTATTTTAAAATGCAGGGCGAAACCCTCCAATTTAGGGTTACCACGTTTCACGGGGATGAATCCAAACTTTTAAAGGATTTCAAAAACCTTTTGAACGGGCATTTCAGCGAAGCCAAACACCTCCTCTGCGCCCACAATGGTAAGGAGTTCGATTTTCCCTATATCGCCCGCCGGATGATCATTAATGGTATCTCCCTACCTTGGAAACTGGACCTTTTTGGAAAGAAACCCTGGGAAGTGCCCCATTTGGATACCATGGACCTTTGGAAATTTGGGGATTACAAACATTATACCTCCTTAAAACTAATGGCCAATATTTTAGGAATCTCCTCACCTAAGGAAGACATTGATGGCAGTATGGTGCGGGACGTCTTCTACGAAGAGAAAAACCTGGACCGCATCATTGAATATTGTGAGTTGGATGTGGTTACCACCGCCCAAGTCTTCTTAAGATTACGAAACGAGCCGCTGTTGGAGGATTATCAGATAAGGAAGGTGTAAGGCCCCCTAACCTCCAAAGAGGAAAGTTGCTTGTTGGTATTTGGTGGTTTGCTTATTTTTTAAATCCTTCTCAATGTCAAAATAAGACACCGTAATCTGGCTTACGAACGATATTTAAATCAGTAAACATCGGTTGGATTGATATGGGTGTAATTTATTAAATTCTAACTTTTGCAAATAAAACAGGGCAGCCGATCGGCTGCCCTATTAAATAAATAATTGAGTTAGTCTGAATTACTTTTTCAAGTCAAACCTGTCCAAGTTCATCACTTTGGTCCATGCCTTTACAAAGTCCTTTACAAACTTCTCTTTGGCATCGGAGGTGGCATATACCTCAGCTAGGGCCCTCAATTCCGAGTTAGATCCAAAAATCAAATCCACACGCGTACCTGTCCACTTCTTGGCACCCGTTTTACGGTCGGTTCCTTCAAACAGGGAATCATCATCCGAAATAGACTTCCAAGTAGTTCCCATATTCAATAGGTTTACGAAGAAATCATTGGTCAGCTGGTCCTTCTTATCGGTAAAAATACCGTGATTGGAACCGTCAGAATTTGCACCTAAAGCACGCATACCTCCTACCAATACCGTCATTTCGGGCGGTGTAAGGGTTAATAGATTCGCCCTGTCCACCAACAATTCCTCGCCTTTAACGGAATACTTTCCTTTGGTAAAGTTCCTGAATCCATCAGCCAATGGTTCCAAGGCTTCGAATGCCTCAACATCGGTATTTTCTTGGGATGCATCCGTTCTTCCTGGAGCGAATGGCACGGTTACTTCATGACCGGCATTGTGCGCCGCCTTTTCTACGGCAGCGGTTCCAGCCAATACAACCAAGTCTGCAAAGGAAACTTTTTTGTTTCCAGATTGGGCATCGTTGAATTCTTTTTGGATACGCTCCAAGGTATCGATGACCTCTGCCAGTTGGGTTGGATTGTTGGCTTTCCAGTTCTTCTGTGGAGCCAAACGGATACGTCCGCCATTGGCACCACCTCTTTTATCAGAATCCCTGTAAATAGAAGCTGCTCCCCACGCGGCTGAAACCATACTGGACAATGACAATCCAGAAGCCAAAATGTTTTTCTTCAATTCAGCGATATCGGAATCATTTACCAACTCATGGTCTACCGCAGGAACGGGATCTTGCCATAAAAGAACCTCTTCTGGAACTTCGGGCCCTAAATATCTATCCAACGGCCCCATGTCCCTGTGCGTTAATTTAAACCACGCTCTTGCATAGGCATCCGCAAACTCATCCGGATTTTCCAAAAAGTGTCTGGATATCTTTTCGTAAGCAGGGTCCATACGTAAGGACATATCCGTCACCAACATAAAAGGTTGATGGGTCTTCCCTTCAATATGCGCATCTGGAACGGTACCTGCACCAGCATCGCCTACGGGCTTGTACTGCCATGCCCCTGCGGGACTTTTTGTCAATTCCCACTCAAACCCAAATAGGTTTTTAAAGTAATTATGGCTCCACTTTGTAGGAGTCTGGCTCCAAGCACCTTCCAGTCCACTAGTAATCGTATCCGCACCTACACCACTATTGAAGTTGTTTTTCCATCCCATACTCTGCATGGTGATGTCCGCACCAGCTGGTTCTGGCTCCAAAAATTCGGAATCCTTGGCAGCACCGTGCGTTTTACCAAATGTATGTCCCCCGGCAATCAAGGCTACAGTCTCATAATCGTCCATCGCCATTCTACCAAAGGTTTCACGGATATAATGTGCCGCTTCCATCGGATCTGGATTGGCATTGTGCCCTTCCGGATTCACATAAATAAGCCCCATGTGGGCAGCTCCCAAGGGATTTTCCAGTTTGTTGCCATCAGAATCATACCGCTCCTTATTGCCCAACCATTCGGTCTCGGAACCCCAATAAATGTCCTCTTCAGGCTGCCAGATATCCTCACGGCCACCGCCAAAACCGAACATCTTAAGTCCCATGGACTCGTGGGCCACGTTTCCGGCCAATATCAACAAATCTGCCCAGGAAATCTGTTTCCCGTATTTTTGTTTGATGGGCCATAATAACAATCTGGCCTTGTCCAAGTTTGCGTTATCCGGCCAACTGTTCAAAGGTGCAAAACGTTGATTACCGGTACTTCCGCCCCCTCGTCCATCGGATATTCTGTAAGTTCCCGCGGCATGCCAGGTCATCCTAATGAAGAAGGGGCCATAGTGTCCATAATCCGCTGGCCACCAATCCTGACTGTCGGTCATTAGATCGGTCAAATCCTTTTTGATGGCCGCCAAATCCAATTTTTTGAATTCCTCGGCATAGTTGAAGTCAGGATCCATGGGGTCCGACTTGGAAGAATGCAACCTCAAAATGTTCAGGTTCAACATATTGGGCCACCAATCCCTGTTAGTGGTTCCTCCGCCTGCAGATTGGTTCATTTGCCCGTTCAAAAATGGGCAAGCGGCGGCTTCTGAATCGTTCACGTCCCATGCTTCTCCATGGGGATTTTTACTAGTATCCATTGTCTCTAAGTTTTTAAGTTCCAGTAACCGTAAAGGTACCAAATTAGGGCCTGAAATGAATAGCTATTTTCTTGTTTTGACTTATTTCAATATCGATTTTGTCTATGCAGGAGGTCCTCCAGATATCTAGAAAAAAGACCCGACATGCATTTGGCATGTCGGGTCCGAATAATAGGAAAAATGAATTGGTTCCGGGGGAATACCGGACGAATTAAAAACTTAATTTTTATAGAATTTGGTACTTTTGTATGTGTCACCATCCTTAACTTGAAGGATGTACATTCCTGTGGCAAGGTCGGCCACCTGAATAGGCCCGGTGTTTACCTGACCTACTTTTAATTCTATTCCGGCAGAAGAGATAATTCGATACATCGCTGAATCACCTAATTCGGTCAGAAGGCTTATTTGGTTTATTGCAGGATTGGGATATACGGAAAAGTTGATGCCTTGGTCCGTACTATGAGTCTGGAATACATCCAAGGGCCCTACCATGGTGTTGCTTCCTTCGAAGGTAAACCTGTATTCCATGCCAAATTCCGAGGCCATATTTTGGGAGCAAAAGGTCCTAACCCGCACTATGTAGGCTTCGTTCTGAACCAAACCTGATAGGGCCTTTGAATGGGTCGTGGTAAAGTCTGAAATCCACGCATCATCCTTTTCGTTTCTGTACTGGATTTCATAGAGACCATCCGCAATTTCGTCCCATTCCAAGGAAATTTCTTTTTCAAGTGCGTTTGCCAGTGCCAATCCCACGGGTGCCTCCAAACTACATTCTGTAAAGGAAGCCCCCGAAACTATCAAGGAAAAGTCCTGCTCATCCTGCAATAACCCTCCTTTATGGGAAACAACTATGGTATACGTGCCTTGAGCATTGGGTATTTCAATTTTCTCAAATGGATCTACCGCATTATCGCCTTGTTCAGCTGGAGCATTTGGGTTTTTGGGATTCAACTTCCAAGGAAGAAAGGTTCTTCCGTTTTGGGTTATTCTGATGTCCAAATCGTTCACGAGTGCGGGTGTGCCATCGTTCAACGTTCCCCGATTTATATATTCCGATGCAGGATCGGTCCATGAAATGGAAGCCGTAAGTGTCTCGCCAGCAGTTGCCTTAATCGTAAATTCAAATGTTTCTCCCGATGCCAAGGTACTTTCCGAAACATGGGTACTAAAATCCTTTTGAAACAATAGCTCTGCAGCCTTTTTTGCATTCATCACGCCCCATCCCATCTTATAATCCGGACCCGGAGCATCCACGTCATCCGCGGTATGCAAAGCCAAGCCTTTTAGGGTGGCGGCCTTTAAATAAGAGCCATAAAGTTGTTCGTTATACTGTTGCAGTAACAATAGGGCACCTGTGACGCCTGGTGTTGCCATGGAAGTACCCGAGGATACATCATAGCTGGTATCTCCTTTCGCATCGGTTGAAACAATGGAAGATCCGTCTCCGGCCAAATCCGGTTTTATTCTTCCATCGTCTACTGGGCCATAGCTGCTATAGGACGATACCGATGCTTCTTTTAAGTTTCCCCTTGTATCGATTCTAGTATTGGATCCCGCCACAGTAATCCCGTTTTTGGCCACGGTAAATCCCAAGAGCAAATCGAAACCATCTTCACTATTTCCAAAAATAGGGAATTCGTTATCCCCACTATGCCGTGCATTCCCCGCCGCCGTTACCATAAGATAGTAGGGGGCGTTGAACATGATATTGTCCCAGTCCTGGGCTACCTTGATATAGGAACCAAAATACCAATCCGGTACTCGGTCCGATTTTATGCCGTAGGAATGATTGGATAACAATAGACCGTTTGCAGCGGCGGCCGCAACCTCGATCTTGTCCCGAGTCCAATCATGGGAAAGCACATGTGCCCTATAGGCAACTCCCTGGGCATCCCTCTTTATCCCTGAGGAAATCAAACTTCCCGTGACCATGGTAGCATGCGCATCGATTTCGGTGCTTTCGTCATAAATAATTGCCCGATCATCAAATTCTTGGTGGGAGGTCAGCGCAACTCCCGCATCCCAAACCCCTACCTGCATTCCCAAACCGTCCAGATCCAAATTTAATAGTCCATTGCTATGCAGTGCAGAAGCCCTGGAAGCTTGGCTGGCATTATCTGCATAAGTTTCATAATAAATGGGGCTTCCATCCTGACCAATTTCCTGTAATTCCACCTTTTTACCGTCGGGCAAAACCTCTTTTATTTTCAGTTTATTCGCTTTGGCCATAGCCAAAATCTTGGACCTATTGGCTTCATAATCGAATTCAAGGTCAACTTGCATGGAACCAAATTTGGAAAAATCATATTCCTGCTTAATTAAGGACTTAAATTCCTTTGATTGCGCAGCCATTCGTAGGCTTCCAAAAACAAGAAAAAAGAGAAGCGAAATCTTTACGCCCCTATGGAAAAAATAATATCTATAGTCCATAACATAAATAAATTATGTAAGATTTGGACTACAATATTATTGAATGACTCGAATCGGGAAATTCGGTACATCCATAAATTCGATGAACTACATAGTAGTTTTAAAAAGGGTGTTGTGAAAGTATCTTTTTTTGATGTTTGTAAGGTTATTCCTTCTTTTTACTTGTTCAACTTTAAAACGATATATACGGGAAAATGATCGCTATAACCGCCCAGGTATTTCCTTCCTACAAAGGTCCTAAAAGGATTACCCTTATATTTTCCCTTTAGTTCCTTTAGAAAATCCTGGTCAAAGATATTGGCGGTGTCAAAACTATGGCTTCCCTTTTCATATTTATAGAATCTATGGGAGAGTAGTATTTGGTCAAAAAGACTCCAGGTTTTTTTATAACTGGCGCTACCCCGGGATTTGGGTATATGAAGGCTTTCCATCGGGTTGTGCAACCCCGTATTTTGTAAAAGGGACTGGATGCTACTGGACGAGGGGTCGTCATTGAAATCGCCCATTACGATATACTTAGGGTCGGTTTCATCCCTTTGAATAGCGACCATCTTTCTTTTTATAACCTCGGCTGCGGCAATTCTCTTATATTCGGTGCTTTCCACACCCTCCCTTCTTGAAGGCCAATGGTTTACGAACAGGTGTATTTTCTCGCCGTTCAGTAGTCCGCAGACATAGAGTATATCTCTGGTAGTATCACGTTCTCCATCTGGATTGCTGATTATAAGTGGAATTGCTCCGGAGGTGAGCACCTTAAAATATTTTTTGCGGTAAATGAGCCCTGTGTCGATTCCCCGTTCATCGGGAGATTCATAGTGTACAAAATCATAATCCACATCCTCTAGAGGCTCCGTTTCAATCAGGTCCTTTAAGACAGAGCGATTCTCAACTTCGGCAACGCCTACTATTACGGGTGGATATGGATTTGCGAATTGTCCTATGCCAAATATGGTCTTGGCTAGACCGGATAATTTCTTGCGATACTTCTTCTGGGTCCAGTTCTTATATCCGTCCGGGGTAAAATCTTCATCCAACGTACGGACATTGTTCTTAGGGTCAAAAAGATTCTCCAAATTGTAGAAGGCAATGGTATATAAATGTTTGGAAGTTTTCTTTTTGAAGAATGGAAATCGCATGTCCTTTTTTTAAGGGGCCATAAAATTACTAAAATAGCATAGGCGGTTTTCCGTAATTTTGCACTTTGCATATATATGTTAGAGAAGAAGACCATAGAGTACGAAAAGGCAGTCCTTATTGGAATCATCAATAGGGAACAAAACGAAGAGAAAGTAACGGAGTATCTAGATGAATTGGAGTTCCTTACCTACACGGCGGGTGGGGAGGTCATAAAACGTTTTGTCCAAAAAGTGGACGTCCCCAATCCAAAAACACTTATTGGCAGCGGGAAAATGGAAGAGGTAGAACGTTTTGTGGAAGAAAACGAAATTGGTTCCGTCATTTTTGACGATGAGCTTAGCCCTGCCCAACAGCGGAACATAGAAAAACAATTGCGGTGCAAAATTATAGACCGTACCAGCCTTATTTTGGACATCTTTGCCCAACGGGCTCAAACCAGTTATGCAAGAACGCAGGTAGAGTTGGCACAGTATGAATATCTATTGCCCCGCCTCACCGGTCTGTGGACCCACTTGGAAAGGCAAAAAGGGGGTATCGGGATGCGAGGTCCGGGTGAAACGGAAATTGAGACGGATAGACGTATCGTCCGCGACCGAATCACCTTGCTCAAAAAGAAACTCGAAAAGATTGACCGACAAATGGAGACCCAACGAGGGAACCGAGGCTCCTTGGTGCGTGTCGCTTTGGTAGGATATACCAATGTAGGCAAATCCACCCTAATGAACGTCATCAGCAAAAGCGAGGTTTTTGCGGAAAATAAACTTTTTGCCACGTTGGATACCACAGTTAGAAAAGTGGTATTGGGCAATCTTCCCTTTTTACTAAGCGACACCGTAGGGTTCATTCGCAAACTCCCTACCCAACTGGTAGAAAGCTTTAAAAGTACTTTGGACGAGGTACGTGAGGCCGACCTTCTACTGCATATCGTTGACATTTCCCATCCCCAATTTGAGGAACATATCCATTCGGTCAACGAAATCCTTACGGATATCAAAAGCTCCGAGAAAAAGACCATTATGGTCTTTAATAAAATTGATCAATATACGAATGAGGTTATTGCCGAAGATGATCTCATGACCGAAAAAACCTCCAGACATTTTACCATTGAGGAATGGAAACGCACTTGGATGGAAAAAGTGGGCGATAGGGCCTTGTTCATTTCCGCCTTAAATAAAGAAAATCTGGATGAATTCAGAAAACGGGTGTACCAGGAGGTCAGGGACATACATGTGACACGTTTTCCCTACAATAATTTCCTTTATCCGGAGAATTTGGACGAATACCAATAGCCATTTAAAGACTTTGGTGTCGTTCATCGATCAAATCAAACCTCTCATATTTTACACCACATTTTGGATTGGGTTCACAACATAAATGCGGTACAAATTGAATCTAGGCCGTACCTTTACTCTGTGTTTAAGTGATAGTGTTGACCCCAAATCAGTATTTAACTTCTTAAGCTAAAAGTAAAAACCCCAAGTTTTACGATACCTACTTAACCAAAAAGCCCTCCTAAAAAGGAGGGCTTTTTATTTTAATAATACTAGTCTTTTCTTAGAAAGCGTAGTTAAGACCAAACAGCACATACGTCTGTAGATCGTTCTCCACGTCATCAAAGGAAGTAGCCGTTGCCGGTGTTTGGTTCAAGGCATAGTTTAGGGCCTCTTGCTTGTTATTCCTTAGACCGAACTCAAAACCGAGTCCAATGCCATTCCAAAGCGTATAGCCAAAGGAATTGATCCATGTGTAATTGGACAAGTCACCGCTTTTGTAGCTTTGGAACATAGAAAGATTGGTCTTAAAGTTAACGGCACCTATTTTTCTGGTGTAATCCGCCACGATCTTGGCTCCCAAAGAAGACTCAAAAACAGCGTCGTTCTTGCTAAACACAAAGTTGTAGTTCAAGGGATGGATGACCACTACCAAATCCGTAATTGGGGTCCATGTAGCACCAACTCCCAAATCCAAATATCCAGGATCGTTGAAATTGCTCAATAAGGTGGTTCTGTACTCGCCCAAACCGGATATGGCGAATTTTTCGCTCAATTTTTGACCGTACAAGGAGGAGATTGTAAATACGTCCGATGCCTGTCTGAAGCTGTCATCATCGCTGGGGTCATCCTTGTCATCGAACTTAACCCAGGCAAGATTTACGTTCATGGAGTTTCTCCAAAAAAACTTCTCCTGCTTTAGGTTTGCGAATCCGTTTACGGTAACACCAATATTTCCGGAAGAGTTGTTGGGAGAACCTTGGGCATACCAGTTGTTGAAATTGGTCAAGTTGGCTCCTATGGTACCAAAAGCACCTTTTTTCCAGCCCGGAAGTGCGTCAATTTTTGCCTGAATGGCGTCTACCCTACCCTGAATAGCGGCAATGGAATCCTTTTTAGGGGCCATCTCCGCTTTTAATTCCGCTTCGGTCTGTGCAAATCCAAAAGCGCATCCCAAAAGAAGGAATGTAACTAAGAAAGTGTTTTTCATGATTTAGTGTTTATTTCAATTAGACACCAAATTTACGAATAGTCACTTTTTAGATATAGAAATTGACTGATTATTTACGCTTGAAAAGGGGTACAGAAGAACAGGCTTCCCCGTACATGATGGACTTGGCCACTTTCTGCAGTTTTTGTGTCAAAAAAATGTAGGCGTTCGGGGGAACCGGTCTTTTACTACAACCCTTTACAATTATAGGCATATCTTGGTATGGGGAAAGGTCCAAAGTATTTATGACATCGTAGTAAAGTGCGGTCTCCAAATCCTCCAGTGAACCCTGTACAATTCTTTTGGCGATCGGTTGTAATTTGGTCGTAATCAACATAAACGCCCATCCGGGCACAATGGCATCACTGGAACAAGTTAGCGCCACATAACAGTCCTGGTATTGGCTCCAATCATACTCCTCCAGAGCTGTCCTAAACTCTTTTTCCCTCAGAATAATGCCTTCGTACAACCAGTACTTTATGTCCAAAAGTTTCCGTTCACCGGTAGGATAATGGTCTTCCAGGTTGAAAGTGAACAGTTTGCTGTTAGCGACCCGATTGATGATTTCCTCTGCCATACCATTCCTTATTTGGCCGAAATTTATAACAATCCCAGTTCCAACTTAGCCTCTTCGCTCATCAAATCTTGGGTCCATGGAGGGTCGAAGGTAATCTCTACCTCGGCGTCCTTGATGGCATCCAAGGATTTTACCTTTTCCTCCACCTCCACTGGAAGTGTTTCGGCGACCGGACAGTTGGGGGAAGTCAAGGTCATCAATATTTTAACCTCGTTGTCCTCATTGACCAGTACATCATAAATTAGTCCCAATTCATATATATCCACAGGAATCTCAGGATCGTAAATGGTCTTGAGCACCTTTACGATTTTCTCCCCCAATTCTGAGGTATCCGTTCCTACTACTTCTTCGTTCATATCTATTACTTTATTTGGGTTTGATAGGCCACTGCATAGAGTTTCAACTGCTTGATCATACTCACCAGTCCGTTGGCCCTTGTGGGCGATAAATGTTCCTTAAGTCCTATTTTATCTATAAAATCGGTGTCAGCCTCAATGATATCCTTAGGTTTTTGGTTGCTGAATGCACGTATCAAAATGGCGATGATTCCTTTGGTGATAATGGCATCGCTGTCCGCTGTGAACACCAATTTATCATCCTGCAATTCTGCATGCACCCACACCTTACTCTGGCAACCTTTGATGATATTGTCATCGGTCTTATAGGCATCTTCAATCAAAGGTAACGACTTGCCCAATTCTATCATATATTCATAACGCTGCATCCAGTCATCAAACATGGAAAACTCGTCTATAATTTCTTCCTGTATTTCTTTTACCTGCATGTATTGTTTTCTACAAAAATACAATAGGAATTCTTGGTAATCAAAAGTTTAGTCTTACTCTAACAAATTGCCTTACAACAACATGTTTCGGGCCCTTTGTACACCTTCGACCAAAGTATCTACTTCGGCCATAGTATTATAAAAACTAAAGCTGGCCCTTACCGTACCCGGAATTTTATAAAAATCCATGATGGGTTGGGCACAATGATGGCCGGTTCGTACGGCGATGCCCAATTTGTCCAAAATAGTGCCAATATCATAGGGATGTACCCCCTCGATATTGAAGGAGATGACCGAGGTCTTGCGTTGTGCCGTACCATATATTTTGAGTCCCTCTATTTTCAGAAGCTCACTGGTGGCATAAGCCAGTAATTCGGCCTCATATTCCTCTATATTCTTAAATCCTATTTGGTGCATGTAATCCAGTGCCGCACCAAAAGCGATGCCTCCACAAATATTTGGGGTGCCCGCTTCAAACTTATGGGGGAGATCGGCGTAGGTGGTTTTTTCGAAGGTCACTTCGGCAATCATTTCCCCACCCCCTTGATAGGGCGGTAGTTTATTCAACCATTCCTCTTTACCATAAAGCATACCTACTCCGGTAGGGCCGCATATTTTGTGGGCGGAACATGTGTAAAAATCCACATCCAACGCTTGCATATCGGCGACAATATGGGGTGCGGCCTGGGCCCCGTCTATCAATACTGCGGCACCCACACCATGGGCCTTCTTAATTATTTCATCTATAGGATTAATGGTTCCCAAGGCATTCGATACATGGTTACAAAAGACCACTTTGGTTTTGTTGGACAACATTTTTTCATATTCCTCCATCATCAAATCCCCTTCCATGTTCATTGGAATAACCTTCAAAATGGTCCCTGTTCGCTCGCACAACATTTGCCATGGCACAATGTTGGAATGATGCTCCATGGCAGAGACTATGATTTCATCGCCGTCTTCCAATAACGCAGCAAACCCGTTGGCGACCAAGTTGATGCTATGCGTTGTTCCCGAGGTAAAAATTATTTCATAGGGTTTGGCCGCATTAAAATGCTTCTGGATTTTTATTCTGGCCTGCTCGTACTTATCCGTTGCCTCCTGTGAAAGGGTGTGAACGCCTCTGTGGATGTTGGCATTGTAGTTTTCATAATAATCCACGATGGCTTCAATGACCTGTTTTGGGGTCTGGGAGGTCGCCGCATTGTCCAAATACACCAAAGGCCTGTCATTGACCTTTCTCTTTAGGATGGGAAAATCTTCGCGTATCTTATTTATATCCAACATATCGATGTATTGATATACAAAGATACCCGATAGCCAAGACATATAGGGTATTTGAAGATTTGAAAGTTTATTAATAAAAAGCTAAAACCCATTCGGACTTATAAATATGTTTATCCCCTTTGCAATCATGCAGATAAAACTTTACATTTTGATTAAAGACTATTTCACATTAACCTTAGATTACTAGAAAAACTCCAATTTTATAGTGCAAATCACTTAAATAAATAATTCAACGATAATTGTATGGAAGCGTTATAGTTCTGTGCTCCTTGCAAGGCATTCAACCTATTTCGAAGCCCGATATAAAACCTTGGGGATATGGAGAAATTGTCGTTTAATATAAGTCCTAGTCCCACGGCCGCGCCATAATCCAATTGAAAATCCCCAGAAATCACAGCCCTTCTTTCTGCATTTATATTCTGGTCCAAATCCTTGATTTTTGTTACCTGATTGAGCAAAAATCCAAATTGAGGTCCAAACTCCAGGTCTATACGGTCATTTAGCGCAAACTTTCCCAAAATAGGTATCGTAATGAAGTTTAATTGAACGTTGGTTCTAAAATCGTTCTCTTCGCCAACAGCACCATTTGTCTGGATGGCGGCCAGATCCGTACTATATTGAAATCCCTGGGATGAATACATAAGCTCTGGCTGCAACTTAAATGTATCGGAGAAATCAATTTCCATAAAAATGCCACCGTGACCTGAAAATCTAAACTTTAGCCCATCCGTAAGGTCACCTACAATGGAAGAATAATTGAGTCCCCCTTTTAACCCAAAATGTGCCTCTTGTGCCTTTACACCTAGGTCTGACAATAAAAAAAGGGCCATTGTAATAATGGCCCTTAAATATCTATTAGTATGTTTCATAGCACTTCTATAAGTCGAACCCTAGGTTCACCCCTAATTTATTCGCTATTAATTTATTGATCCGTGTTTTGAGTTCCGGAATCCGAACCGTTGCCAATACGTTGTTCGCAAAGGCGTACATCAATAGGGCACGTGCCTCTTTTTGGGGTATTCCACGAGTCTGTAGATAGAACAAGGCATCTTCATCCAATTGCCCAATGGTACATCCGTGGGAGCATTTTACGTCATCGGCAAAAATCTCCAATTGCGGCTTGGTATTGATGGTCGCCTTATCACTGACCAAAATATTGTTGTTCTGTTGGAAGGCATTGGTCTTCTGGGCTATTTTATCCACTATAATCTTACCATTGAAGACCCCAGTGGAACTGTCACCATAAATTCCTTTATAATCCTGATGGCTTTCGCAATTGGGCTCTATATGGTGTACCAAAGTATGGTGGTCCACATGTTGTTTATCGCCCAAAATGGTAACGCCTTTCATAGTGGAGTCTATGTACTCCCCATTCTGATAGAAATTCAGGTTATTTCGTGTCAATTTCCCTCCGAAAGAAAAGGTATGCACCCTTACCACACTCTTATCCTTTTGGTCGATATAGGTATTATCTATTAAAGAAGCCGTAGGTGCATCGTTCTGAATTTTATAATAGTCCACTATACCGTTTTCCGCTGCAAAAATTTCAGTCACGGAATTGGTCAATACTTCATTGCCTGTTAAGCTTTGGTGCCGTTCAATAATCTGCACCTCGGCATTCTCCTCCACAATGATCAGATTTCTTGGCTGCAACATCAAAGAGGCTTCGTTACCTGTGGCAAAATGTAGGATTTCAATAGGTTTCCTAGGCATCTTGTTCTTAGGGATATAGATATACGCCCCTTCCCTACTGAACGCAGTGTTCAAGGTCGTCAAGGACTCATCCTTGGACGCTACTTTATTAAAGTAAACATCGATTACGGGCTGGTACATGGGTTTTGTCAACGCTGCGCTCATTAAACAGATGTCCACACCGTCATGGGTGGTCTCCGAAAGGTAGGAACTATAGATACCATCTATAAAAACGATTTTATAGGTATCTATCTCGTGTAGAAAATATTTTTTGACATCCTTATACTCCAAGGCATTCTCCTCTTTTGGGAAGATGCTAAAGTCTATTTTCTGAAGACTATTCAAGGATGTGTACTTCCACGCTTCCTCCTTTTTGGTGGGAAAACCTTTTTTTTCAAAATTCTTTATAGCTTCCGTACGTACGTCGTGAACGGGATGCTCCACATCCACGTTATTCTCGAACGCCATAAAGGAAGAAATCAATTTATCTTTTAAATCCATATTTTTTAGTATTGAGTAGTTAGTATAAAGTGGTTAGTTTTTGATATTTTCCACCTCGTACTTAATACCTTGTACTTTTTACCTTAAATGGCAGCTTCCTGCTTTAACCAATCGTATCCCTTTTCCTCCAGTTCCAAGGCCAATTCCTTGCCTCCGGACTTTACGATTTTACCATCGTGCAAAACATGGACAAAATCGGGCACGATGTAATCCAACAATCTTTGATAATGGGTGATAACCAATACCGCGTTGTCCTTACTTTTTAATTTGTTAACCCCGTTTGCCACTATTCGCAACGCATCAATGTCCAATCCGGAATCGGTTTCGTCCAAAATTGCCACTTTTGGCTCCAACATGGCCATTTGAAAAATCTCATTTCGTTTCTTCTCCCCTCCTGAAAATCCTTCGTTCAAGGAGCGGGACAAAAACTTGCGGTCTATTTCCAACAATTCCGATTTCTCACGGATCAATTTCAGCATCTCGTTCGCTGGCATATCTTCCAAGCCCTTTGCCTTTCTGGATTCGTTAATAGCAGTCTTCATGAAATTGGTAACCGATACGCCAGGAATTTCCACGGGATATTGAAAGGAAAGAAAGATTCCCTTATGCGCCCTTTCCTCCGGAGCCACATCCTCCAAATCCTCACCGTCCAATTCCACGAATCCTTCAGTGACCTCAAACTCTTCCTTACCGGCTATTACTTCTGCCAAGGTACTTTTCCCAGAACCATTGGGCCCCATGATCGCATGGACCTCGCCGGCCTTTATTTCCAGGTTTATTCCCTTTAATATCTCCTTGTCATCTACCTGCGCATGCAGGTTTTTAATTTTCAACATAGTCTGTTACTTTAAAAATTCAGGTGCCTTTGGCATTTTATTAAAATCGTCCTTTTGATGTTGTACGTACACCTTAGCGCCCATTTCCTTTACAAATGTTTCAAAATCTTCCATGCTTGCCAGTGTTTCTTCCACATCATAGTTAAAGCTAGGGACTCGTCTGTGCTCCCTATTTTCGTATAGATGATATAAATCTCCAGACAATAGTGTGGGTCCGTTTTCCGGCAGGTCCAGAAACAGGACCTGATGCCCTGGTGTATGGCCGGGCATGGATTTTATAATGACACTTCCATCGCCGAAAACATCATAATCACCTTCTAGTTTCTTAATCTTATCCAATTGCTGTATCGCCTCATAGATGCCTTCACCACTATTCTTGACATCTTCGCTGGTGACAAAATCATATTCCGGACCTTGTACCAACCATGTGGCATTTTTAATGGCATTGGCATGACCGCTATGATCAAAATGGGTATGGGAAAGTGCTATATAATCGATGTCATCTGGTGTTAATCCAATTTTCTTCAATTGGTTTACAACACTATCCTGTCTAGATACGGTAAATGCCCCGGCATCGTCTGTATAAGCAGGTTGTCCTACCAACATTTCCGGAAGGCCGGCATCCCACATCAAGGTTCCTTTGGGATGTACCACAACATAGAAGGGATCCGCGAACTCCTTTGTTTGGCCCTGGTAGGTAGTATCCTGTGAAAATAATTGAAGATTGTTTACCATGATGGTACCTCCATCCAAGGTATACAGCTTTATTTCTGGGGCTACTTCTTCAACAACCTCCGTTTTTTCTTCCTTTTTTATCTCCTTGCATGAAAATGCCACCATGGCGACCAAGGAAAGAAGTATGTATCTCTTCATTTTAATGTAATTTGATTAGTGTATTTCTATTGTTCAATTCGATTTCAAATAAACTGTACACATCTATTAAATAGACTTATTCCATCGCAGAAAAGTCGGAATGGATGGAATGCGTACGATTCTAACCAACGGAACCTTCCAAACTTATTTCCAATAATTTTTGTGCCTCTACCGCAAACTCCATAGGTAATTTGTTAAGAACTTCCTTACTGAATCCGTTTACAATCAGGGCAATTGCCTTTTCCGTATCGATTCCCCTTTGGTTACAATAAAAAATCTGGTCTTCCCCAATTTTACTAGTGGTTGCCTCATGCTCAATTTGGGCCGACTTGTTCTTCGCCTCGATGTAGGGGAACGTATGTGCCCCACACTCGTTGCCCATCAACAGGGAATCGCACTGCGAAAAATTCCGAGCATTGTCCGCACGGCTGTTGATCTGTACCAGACCTCTATAACTATTCTGTGATTTACCTGCGGAAATCCCTTTGGAAATGATGGTACTCTTAGTATTCTTGCCCAAATGGACCATTTTGGTACCTGTATCCGCCTGTTGAAAGTTGTTGGTGACCGCAATGGAATAAAATTCCCCTATGGAGTTATCCCCTTTCAATACACAGGATGGATATTTCCAAGTAACTGCCGACCCCGTTTCCACTTGGGTCCAGGAAATCTTGGCGTTCTTCTCGCAAAGTCCTCGTTTTGTAACGAAGTTGAAAACACCCCCCTTACCTTCCTTGTCTCCAGGGAACCAGTTTTGTACCGTTGAGTATTTAATTTCGGCGTTGTCCAAAGCGATAAGCTCCACCACGGCCGCGTGCAATTGATTTTCATCCCTTGATGGCGCGGTACAACCTTCCAGATAACTAACATAACTTCCCTCATCGGCGATGACCAAAGTCCTTTCGAACTGACCCGTACCGGCTTGATTGATCCTGAAATAGGTGGAAAGTTCCATGGGGCATTTAACCCCTTTGGGGATATAACAAAAGCTACCATCCGAAAACACGGCAGAATTCAAAGCGGCGTAGAAATTATCTTTCTTTGGAACCACGGTTCCCATGTACTTCTTGACCAATTCTGGATGCTCTTGTATCGCTTCTGAAATGGAGCAAAAAATTATACCTTTTTCGGCCAAGGTCTTTTTGAAGGTTGTCGCTACGGATACGGAATCCATCACGATATCCACAGCCACACCGGCCAATTTCTTCTGTTCGTCAATGGAAATCCCCAACTTTTTGAAGGTTTCCAACAACTCTGGATCTACCTCGTCCAAACTATTGTATTTAGGCTTTTTGTTGGGGGCCGAATAGTAGGAAATAGCTTGGAAATCAGGTTTTTTATAACGGACGTTCGCCCATTCCGGCTCCTCCATCTCTAGCCATGCCCTATAGGCGTCCAAACGCCATTGGGTCATCCAGTCCGGCTCGTCCTTCTTTTTGGAAATCGCAATAATAATTTCCTCATTAAGACCCACGGGAAGGGTATCCGATTCTATATCCGTATAGAAACCATATTCGTATTCCTTGGTTTCAAGTTCCTTTTTTAATTCTTCTTCAGTATATGCCATATCCTTTCAATTTGCCAATTTGAAAATTCATTCAATTGGCTAATTATCAAATTTTCAAATCACAGTGAAAAGCTTTCGCCACAACCGCAGGTACGTTGCGCATTGGGGTTGTTAAAGACGAAGCCCTTACCATTGAGACCCCCGGAGTATTCCAAGGTTGTACCCACTAAATATAGGAAACTCTTTTTGTCCACAATGATACGGACATCGTTATCCTCAAAAACCTTGTCCGTTTCATCCATTTTGTTGTCAAAATTGAGCTCGTAGGACAGTCCACTGCAGCCACCGCTCTTCACACCCACCCTAACAAAATCCTTAGAAGCGTCAAAACCCTCTTCTTCCATGAGGGTAATCACCTTCTTTTTTGCCGTTTCCGATACTTGTATCATATCTTAAAATGGATTAATTATAAATAGTCTACAAATATACTTCATTGCCACCTATTTACAATAGAGCATAACATTATTATAACGTATAAAACTATAGGTATTCTCTATGTGTTCAAGGTCCTGGATTATCGAAGTTTGACAAGGACCAAATCCGATTTTCCCTTGTTGGAAATTTCAAGAAAATCCGGACTGATGGTCTCCCCCACCAACACAATGCTCCCGTCCGCACTTTCTACCAAATCGAAACCAAAATCGATACTGGACCCTCCAAAGGATTTTTGCCAAACCAAATTACCGGACCCATCGGTCTTGATAAGCCAAATATCGTTCTCCCCTGCGTTTTCCGTCGCGTCCTGATCGGTGCTTTTGGAGTTGCCCAATACATAATAACCTCCATCCTTACTGGCAATTACGGCCTGCGCCGCATCAAAACCGCTGCCGCCGTAGGTACGTTCCCAAACCAGTTTTCCTGAAGCATCGACCTTGACCAACCAAATATCTGATTCGCCTTTATTCTCTCCAATGTCGCCATCGGTACTAAAGGTATTCCCGGCAACTACATAGCCCCCATCCATGGTATTGGCAATGTCATAGGAAATTTCTATACCCGTTCCCCCAAAAGAGCGTTCCCAAACAAAATTCCCCAAAGCGTCCACCTTCACCAGCCAAAAATCATAACTCCCCCGGGTACTGCTGATGTCAAAATCATCACTTTCAGAAAAACCGGCCATTACAAATCCGCCATCCTCCGAAGGCACAACCGCGTGGGACCTATCATTGTTGGTGCCCCCAAAGTATCCCCGCCATTGCAACGAGCCTTTATCATCAATTTTGGTACCCCAGAACTCGCCCACACCATGACGGGTAAGGGTATTGAACTTTTCGGTATTTCCATCCGCCCGGGCGGAAGTGATATCCAAAAAACCGGTAAAAAAGAAGCCTCCATCAGCGGTTTGTAGAATATCGTAGGAATGGTCATGCCCCGAAAATCCGAAACTTTTTTCCCATTCAACTTCACCCGAAGCATTGAGCTTCAAAATCCAATTATCATGAAAACCCTTGTTTACGGAACCGTCCCCGTCATCGCTCATGGCGTATCCGGTGAGGGCAAAGCCTCCATCAAAAGTCTGGACCAAGCTTTGGCCCCGGTCATCCTTGGAACCGCCATAGGTCTTGTTCCATTGCAGGTTTCCATTGGCATCCAACTTCAAAAGCCAATAATCGTTTACCTCCAATTCCTTGTCCAAAATACCGCCATCCACGCTATTGGTAAAGCCCAAAATGGCATAACCACCATCGGAAGTCTGTATGATGGCCTGACCGGTATCCTCGCCACTTCCGCCAAAATTTTTAATGTATTCCACTTTCCCCTCAAAATTGCTTTCAGATACGGACAACGGTTCGTTGCCCAGATCCGTGGAACAGGAAAAAATCAAAAGGGCACCTATGTACCAAAGGTATCTGGACATAGACTACTCGGATTTTTTGATAACGAAAAAGCCATTACTGATATCGCTTACCACAATTTTACCGCTTTCAAAGTAGGGGTATACACTCCAAACCCCGTCAAATTTAGTTTCATCGTCCAGAGGATAAGTGTCAAAGAAACCCACCTCTGAAATATTTCTGGCATCCACATCTGAAATATCCAAAACCCGCACCCCGGCCGTGTAGTTGGCCAAAAAGAATTCATCCCCCATCACATAACCGTTATGGTCAATGGCACTTGTTGGTCCCAGATATGTATCATGCAACACGGGATTGTCCAGGTCCGACATGTCAAAAATCAAGGTGCGGGACCTAAAACCCGAATTGATCTCATCCAGCTCATCGCCCAAAATAAAATAACGCTGGTCTTCCGTAAACCAGCCCTGGTGGGTATAGCCGATATTCGGATAGGGAAGCGTAGCGATTTCCACGGGATTCCCTTTGTCCGTTATATCAACCAACACAATCTGCGTCTCATTGGCCCCAACAAATAGTTCCGCACCGGAGTAATCGGTATCTGGACCGTTATAGGTAACCACCTGGGCATCATGGGTATAGCCATTCGTCCCCCAGCCTCCGGCAGCCAAGGGCTCCGTTGGGGTTGTAAGGTCCAGAAAGTGGACGCCTCCGTTAAAGGCATCGTTTCGATCCGTACCTACAGGGTAGGCAAATCCTGAATTTTCATTGATGACGATATTATGGGCATTTCCGATACCAGTGTAACGGCCATCAGCTTCAAACACCTTGGGAATTCCTCCCGTATCGCGCAATTTGGTAAGGTCAAAAACCTGTACGCCGTGCCCCGATGCTTCCGCCACAATGTAGGCGAAATTCCCCATGACTTTGATATCCCTCCAGGGACTTGCAACGGTAGCGGTGGGCAACTTGCCCAAATAAACCAGGCTTTCGGTATCGGTAATATCGATAAAAGCGGTTCCATTGTCCAGTCCCATCAAGGCGTATTCCTTACCTGTGGAAGCATCCGTCCAGCCCCAAATATCGTTGGCTTCCTGAGCGTTAAAATCGGCCACGGCCATGTGTCCCAACAAATCGTACCCCTTGCAAGGATACTCCCCGGCCAATCCGTTTTCGCAAGGTGTGAAAGAGGTTTCCACAGGCTGCTGGATGTTTCCTTGTCCGTCCACGGGCCCTTCGTCCTCCTTGGAACAGGCGGACAATACCGTAATCGCAATGATCAATAGTGCAAACCTCATAGGTATAAAATTATTCCATTCGTAAATATACGATATAAAATATCCTGTTTACTTTTGCAAAATGCTAGAAGACAAGAACAAAGAAAGAACCTCCTTGGAAAAATTGGGCGAGTTTGGCCTGATCGATCACCTGACCCAACATTTTACAATAAAACATCCTTCAACGATCAAAGGCGTTGGCGACGATGCCGCAGTACTTGATTTTAAGGATAAAAAAGTGGTGCTTTCTACGGATTTACTGGTGGAAGGCGTGCACTTTGACCTTAGCTACATGCCCTTGAAACATTTGGGATATAAATCGGTCATGGTAAACCTGTCCGACATCTATGCCATGAACGCCAAAGCAACCCAGATTACGGTTTCCCTAGCGGTCTCAAACAGATTTCCCTTGGAAGCCTTGGAAGAATTCTACGCTGGCATCCAATTGGCCTGTGAGACCTATGGCGTGGATATGATCGGTGGCGATACCACTTCGTCCAAAACGGGCATGTTGATCAGTGTGACGGCCCTTGGCGAAGCATCGAAAGAAAGCATAGCCTACCGCTCCGGGGCCAAGGAAAACGACCTATTGGTGGTTACCGGCGATCTGGGCGGTGCCTACATGGGACTGCAAGTTTTGGAACGAGAGAAGGAAGTCTTTAAGGTAAACCCGAACAACCAGCCGGATCTGGAGCCGTATTCCTATATCGTGGAACGCCAACTAAAACCAGAGGCCCGAAAGGATATCGTGGAACTATTGGCCAAATTGAAGGTAAAACCTACCTCCATGATCGACATAAGCGATGGCCTTTCCTCGGAAATATTGCATTTATGTAAAAATAGCGGTGTAGGATGTGCCCTCTACGAAAATAAAATTCCACTGGACCCTACGGTCATTTCTACCTGTGAGGAATTTAAGATGGACGGTACCATGATCGCCTTGAGCGGGGGTGAGGACTATGAACTTCTGTTTACCATTGACCAGGCCGATTTTCCAAAAATAAAGGGAAATCCCCACCTAACGGTCATTGGCCATATGACGGACAAATCGCAAGGAGCGAATCTCGTAACCCGTGCGGAAACGTTGATTCCTTTGAAGGCACAGGGTTGGAATTCGTTTCAATCCCAATAAAAAAATCCTGAAAAAAAAGCGCTGTTCTTTCCTTAACCGTTGTGGGGCATACGACAGGTAAGATTAAAAATGCGTACTTAATTTCCAGGAATTCTGTGGGGTTTTGAAAACTAAGGTTCCAAAACCGGGTATATTTTCGCTTCAGGATTAGGCTACCTGATGTTCGCTGTGTCTATATTGGTAAATACGTTCCAAGGTTTTATTAATATCCTGCAATTCTGGGGTTAATATAGATAAGTTACCACTTACGTCCGTGGTGACCTCTTTGTTGCAGTGGATACATTTGTACTCCTTGATATGGGATGTCACTTTTTTGGAAACTGCGTAGTGATGTCCAAAAATGATGCAGAAAAGTTTTTTCATGCCGTAGGATTTTTAGGTTCACATTTGGTTCGATTTGGGGAATCGGAAACAATGCTGGTTTTATATGTCGTTTTGTTTGTTGCCTTAAGAAAACGTCCTGTTTTCAATAATTATTGTCAAGGTATGACTTTTTAATCGCCTGAACCATAATTTGTTGTGAGCCTGCCCAAAAATGTGGTCAACCTTAAAATTTTATAGGTCTTGTTTTTTGGAAAGGTGATTCCCGTTTTTGGCCTATCTTCCCATCATGATTCCAAAAACATTTCGAACAAAGGCCACTTGGGTCACGGCCTTTGCCCTGTTCTCCCTATTTTTTGGTGCGGGCAATCTCATTTTGCCCCCGCAACTGGGTTTTAAATCCGGGGATTTATGGGGGTTGGTTACACTGGGTTTTTGTGCTTCGGCCGTGTTGATTCCCTTGCTTGGAATTCTGGCCCACGCCAGGTTGCAAGGCACTATTTTCGACTTTGGCAAAAAGGTATCGCCCGCCTTTAGCCTGGGCTATTCCTTGGTGGTCTATGCGATATCCATCAGCCTACCCTCTCCCAGAACGGCCTCCGTGACCCATGAAATGGCCATTGCCCCGTTCTTTGAGACTCCACCCTTGCTTACCAGCATCCTCTATTTTGCCCTAGTATTCGTTTTTGTAATGAACCGCTCCAAAATATTGGACATCGTGGGAAAACTGCTAACTCCCGCCATCCTACTGATCCTGATTGCCATTATTGGTGTTATTACGTTTTCATTTGAATACCAATTCCCGGATACCGCTTTTGGGAACCCTTTCACGAACAGCATTCTGGAAGGCTACCAGACCTTTGATGCCATTGGGGCCGTAGTGGTGGGAGGGGTTATCATCGTTTCCATCAACATCAACCAAAAGCAGGCTTCCTATGCGGAAAAAAAAGCCCTGATCGGTAGCGCCGGTTGGCTGGCAGGACTAGGATTGTTTTTGATATACACTGGCCTTATCCTTTCAGGTGCCCTAGTACATAATGCTTTTGAGGACGATATCTCCCGCACCGGACTTTTATCCGGGATGGCCACCTTGTCCTTGGGTTCCATTGGCAATCTGTTTCTAAGTATCCTTGTGGCCTTAGCGTGCTTCACTACGGCCGTGGGCATCGTTACGGGAACCTCGGATTTTATCCGCTCCCGATTTCACAATTCCCAAAAAGCCTATCTCATAACCGCCATTACCGGGTGCCTGTTGGGAGTTGTCATGGGGCAGTTCGATGTTTCCTACATTATTGCCGTGGCCTTACCGGCCTTGATGATCATCTATCCCAATACCATTGTACTCATTTTACTGAACGTCCTTCCCGAAAAATATGCATCTCCAAAAGTATTTAAAGCGGTCGTGTGGACGACCATTGTTTGTAGTATCCCGGATTTTCTAGCCTCTATTGGAAGCCCCCTGGCCCCCAAAGGGGTAATACTCGAATGGATACCCCTACAACAGTATAGCCTAGGTTGGGTGTTGCCAGCTTTGGTGGTTTTTCTGATAGTAAACGCTATTGGGTTTTGGGGAGAATCAAAAATAAACGAAGAATAAGTAAGTAAGTTATACACATAAAAACGGTTTGGGTGATTTGAAATATGAAAATAGAAAATCAAAAGAGTTGGAAAAACAGGAAAGAACAATAAGAAAAAGTCTGGCCATTGTTTTTATACCGATTTTCCTAATGATAATTTCAATTGCACTAATTCAACAAAACTCTCTTAGCTATTTAGAAAAAGAGTATTATAAATGCCATAACGACTCATATTCAGGTAATATAACGAGTTTACTCTTGGAAAGAACTAAAGGACGGACAAGACCTATATTAATTGACAACAAATGGGAAAAAGAGGTCCCTTTTTTCATTCATGAAAAGCTAACTGTTGGAGATTCTTTGTTCAAGGAACCTGAATCGGATTTTGATTATTTTGTTCTCATTTCAAAGACTGACACGATAAAAAGAGACCTCAATAAGCTATTACGCAAAAAATACTTCGAGAAACTAAATAAAAAATAAAAACTACCGACGACAAAGAACTAATCTTAAAACCAGTTCTATTAATTCCCTTCAGCAACCACAACTATCGCTATTTGATGCTACCCCTGAATAAACAGTGCCTTTAGCTCCGTAGCCTCGTTGGGCTTCATTTTGCCTGCCAAGACCAAGCTCAACTGTTTTCTACGCAGTGCGCCGGCATAGCGTTCCTTTTCCAGATCGGTTTCCGGTTGTAAGGGCGGTACTTCGGTAGGTTTTCCGGTTTCATCCACCGCCACAAAGGTATAAATGGCCTCATTGGCCTTGGTTCTCTTTCCGTTGTAACGGTCCTCGATCCATACATCTATATAGACTTCCATGGATGTCGTATAGGCCCGTGAAACGGCCGCTTCCACCGTAACAACGCTCCCCAAGGGCACCGCCAAATTAAAGGCGACATGGTTGACCGAGGCGGTTACCGTAATCCTCCTACTATGCCTGCCAGCGGCAATACTTGCCGCACGGTCCATACGTGCCAACAGTTCCCCGCCAAAAAGGTTCTGGAGGGCATTGGTCTCACTGGGCAGGACCATATCGGTCATGGTTGTTCTCGATTCTGAAGGCGTTTTCGGTGTCATAGACGAAAATTTTCCGCAAAGATACGAGCAACAAAAATTCTAAGGGAAAATAAGCCGGTTATTTTTCGGAAAGCAGCCAGGCATCCTTGGACTCGGTACGCTTGATGCGACGTAATTCGGTCAGGGCCTCCTTGGGATCTGTAAATCGATCATAGGTAACCACGTGAAGTCCATAGGCATTGGTACCGTAATATGCGGCCTTGTACCCTTTGCTCTGTAGGGAAGCGATTTTTCTGTCGGCATTCGCCTTGACCCGAAAGGCTCCGGCCACAATATGGTGTTTGGCGGTTTCATCTACCTTAACGGCGGCCGTGGAAACGGCATCTACGCTCACCGTGGGAAGTTCCAAAGGAGCGGTGTTGAAAAAAGTAGCTTCCTGTATCTGTCTTTCAACTTCCTTTTTCGCATCTTCCCTAACTACCTGCTGGGATTGGAATCCGTTGTTGAACACCTGATAGCCCGTAAACCCGGCGGAAATGGCCAACAACAAAATTGCGGCATATTTCAAATACGGCCTAAAACGGGTTTTTTCCCTTTTTTCCGGGCTAATGATAAAGGGAATCTTTTCTTCAATGGCTTCTACCTCCTCTTTAAGTACTTCCCGTGTCACGGGAATCGACTTAAACGATGACAATCCAAAGGAAGAGGTAAGGTAATTGACTTCGTAATAAGGTTGGAACTGAATCCTGTTTTCGGCATTGTTCCACAATAGGCCAATATTCTTAAGACTCAGTTTTTCCCCGGCGTTCAAAGTACTTTTCCACTGTTTAGTAATCGTTTCTATTTTGGACAGAATATCCTCAAAAGAGGATTTTTCAGCTTCGGCGATGTACGAAACCAGCAGACCGTCGTTCGAAATCAATTGCTCGTTGAAAGATATGGACTTGGCGGGGGCAAAAAAGGTATTGGTAATGTCGTTGATACGCGCGGAGGTATGCTGTGTAAGGAAGGCCCCAAAGTTGGGCACCACCACACAATTGTATCGATATAGTAATTCGCTTATATAGTGCTCTACGACCATCGTTGGCAAATATCAAAAAAAATAGGGCTTCACAAAATTACGGACATAACTTTTTATTAACATTATATTTGTAATCCCTGGTGGATAAAAAATGAGCTTTATACAACATACTGCGGATGAGTTGATTGCAATATTACGCTTGCAGAACGTACCCAATATTGGCGATGTCATTGCCAAAAGATTGATTGCCCATTGCGGAAGTCCGCAGGAAATTTTCAGGCAGAAACAAAACCAGCTATTAAAGATCGATGGTATTGGCACCTACACCCTAAAACACCTGTACGATGCCGCGAACCATTCCGATGCCGAAAAGGAATACCAGTTTATCCTGGATAATGAAATAGAGGTCGCCTATTTTGAAGATACCGAATATCCCAGGCATCTGCGCAATTGTATCGATAGCCCGATACTTCTATTCAAGCAGGGAAATATCGATTTGGAAGGCCGAAAAATCATTAGTGTGGTGGGGACGCGGAACATTACCAGTTACGGTACCGCCTTTTGCGAACAGTTCATTGCCGATTTGATGCCGCTAAATCCCGTAATCGTAAGCGGGTTCGCCTACGGTGTGGACATCTGCATTCAGCGCGAAGCCATTAATCAAGGCTTGCAGACCATAGGCTGTTTGGCACATGGCCTAAACCAGATTTACCCAAAAGTGCACAAGAAATATCAAGCCGATGTCCTGCATAATGGTGGGTTCTTTACGGAATTCTGGAGCACCAGCATTCCGGAACGGGAAAATTTCCTAAAACGCAACAGGATTATCGCCGGGATGAGCGAAGCGACCGTTGTGGTGGAATCTGCCGAAAAAGGAGGAAGTCTGGTCACAGCAGATATCGCGAACAGTTATAACCGCGACGTGTTCGCCCTTCCGGGAAGAAGTACGGATAAATACAGCGTTGGCTGCAACAACCTCATCAAGCAACAAAAGGCCCAGATGTTGACCTCAGCGGCAGATTTGATCTATCTTTTGAACTGGGACCTCCAGGAAACCCATGCCAAAGCCGTTCAAAAGCAATTATTCATTGATCTGGACGAAATAGAACAAAGAATTTATTCCTACTTACAACAGGAGGGAAAACAATTGCTGGACAGCATCGCGTTCGATTGCCAATTGCCCATTTTTAAGACCTCTGCAACCTTACTTTCCATGGAAATGAAAGGGGTCATACGGCCCTTGCCGGGTAAATTGTTCGAGGCGGTGTAGGATTTTTACAGACCACACGGTTTGTCTGCATTGGGACCCAAATTAAAATGGACGGGCTTTACGCCATTCACCGATAAAGAACGGAGCCTTACCGTTCTATTCCAAAAAATTTAATGCTTCATAAAACACAAAACCGACCAGCTGGTCGGTTTACTTAAATTTTTGGTGCTTTTATCTTTTAAAAGTTCGGGAGGCCCAATTACAAAAAGTAAGGAACAAATTCTCCTCCGCCCGTGCTGAGCACTGTTAATGTATCGAGGGGAGTAAGTGGACCTAATACCCCAACTTTTCCCGAACCCTGGCCAAAACGCCGTCCGCCACTTTTTTGGCCTTTTCGGCTCCCAAGGCTAAAGCTTCGTCAACTTCGTTCAAATGGTTCATAAAGTACTCGAATTTTTCCCGGGGTTCCTCAAACTTGTTCAGAAGCAGTTCGTACAAGGCCTGTTTGGCATGCCCATATCCATAATTGCCTCCCAGATAGTTCGCGGTCATCTCTTCAATTTGGGACTTGGAAGCCATTAATTTATAGAGGGCGAACACATTGTCCCTAGTTGGGTCCTTTGGATCTTCCATAGGGGTACTATCGGTTTGGATGCCCATTATTTGTTTGCGCAGTTTTTTATCGGGCTGAAACAAATTGATAAGATTCCCCCTGCTTTTACTCATTTTGGCACCATCGGTCCCCGGAACGTACATGGTCTCTTCCTGTACTTTTCCTTCGGGAACCACAAAGGTCTCTCCCAACTGCGCGTGAAATCGGTGCGCTACGTCCCGTGTCATTTCAATATGCTGTAATTGGTCCTTTCCAACTGGGACGATGTGGGCGTCATACAGCAAAATATCCGCAGCCATGAGCATCGGATACGTGAACAATCCGGCATTTACGTCCTCCAACCTATCGGCCTTGTCCTTAAAGGAATGTGCCAGTGTAAGTCTTTGATAGGGGAAAAAACAGCTCAGGTACCAAGATAGCTCGGTAACCTGGGGAACATCGCTCTGTCTATAAAAAACGGTTTTATTGATATCTAGGCCAAAAGACAACCAGGCAGCGGCTATGGCATAGGTATTTTCACGCAGGACCTCGGCATTCTTAATCTGGGTAAGGGAATGCATATCTGCAATAAACAAAAACGATTCATTCTTTGGGTCGCTCGCCATTTCTATGGCCGGTATAATGGCCCCAAGGATATTTCCTAAATGGGGCGTGCCGGTACTTTGGATACCTGTTAAAATTCTTGCCATTTGCTAAATTCTATAAGGCGACAAAGGTAAAACAAATAGAAAAAAACAAGGGTAGAATCGCTATTTTTGATGCATGGTACTATTCGTGCGCATTGGTCAAACGCTCTACCGGAGTTGGTTTTACGTGCTTGTGGCCGTTCCAATATTTTTGTTTTTCCCTTTCTTGCTTTTGTTCGCCTCCAAGGAGGAATGGTACCCAAAATTCTTTTGGATGGCCAGAAACCTTTGGGCGAAACCCATCTTATATGGCATGGGATGCCCTCCAATGGTCACCTATGACCAAAAAATGAAGCTAGGGAAAAGCTACATGCTGGTTGCCAACCATACCAGTATGTTGGATATCATGCTGATGCTTTACGTGAGCAAAAACCCTTTTGTATTCGTAGGAAAAAAGGAATTGGTAAAAATCCCTGTTTTCGGCTTTTTTTATAAAAGAGTCTGCATTATGGTGGATCGCGACAGTACCCAAAGTAGGACGGGCGTCTACAGAAGGGCACAGCGGCGACTTAATCAAGGCCTTAGCATCTGTATTTTTCCGGAAGGCGGTGTGCCAGATGACGAAAGCATCATCCTGGATACCTTTAAGGACGGGGCCTTTAAAATGGCCATTGCCCATAAAATACCTTTGGTACCCATTACCTTTCATGACAATAAAAAGCGTTTTTCCTTCACCTTTTTTAGTGGAGGGCCGGGCTTGGTAAGGGCCAGGGTCCACGAGTTCTTTGAAACAGGTATTTTATCCGAAGAGGACAAGGGAACCTTGCGGGAGGAGGTTAGGAATGTTATTTATCAAGACCTACTTTCCTCAATGTGATATGTTTTCTTTTAAAACTTAAAGCTGATGCCACTATACACCCCAATCGTATATGGGTTAAAGGTACCATCCACATTGGAAAAAGTGTTTAGCTGATACTTAAACACCGGCTCTACGTTCAATTTCAATCTTTGTGAAAATTGATACCCCAAACCAATTCCAAAATTGGCACTGAAGTTAAGGTCGTTGACATTGTTGGCCTCCCCGATCTGGGTGGTAAGATTACCAGAAGTCAAATCTACGTCGTTGTCCACAAGAAACAGGGAACTCACCCCGCCGATCACATGTACACCGAATTTATTATTTACCAACGCATAACTTACCTCCACGGGAACTTCCAAATAGCCTAATTGTTGTGCCATGACACCGGATCTATTGGCAGAACGAGCAGATACGTCAAAGGATTTGCTATCCACGTTCAAGGTGGCGTTGCTCGCCGAGACCACAATGTTTTCAGCGGTTTCCGCATAATTTATATTCGCGATGCGGTTTTCGCTAAAGGCCGAAAGGGAAGATGTAAAAAACACATCGTTGGTATTATACCCATAATCCACCTTATGTACCCCGGAACGTACCGATAGTTTTGGACTGATTTCATACGCTACCGATAGCCCATAGCTCATATTGACATTACCGGATTTGGAATTTGTACTGAACATGGGACTTACTGGAGACCCCGTTCCAATAGCATCAAAATACACGGGAGCGATACTAGGTCCCGCAGACCATCTATTCCCCGATGTTCTGGACGCGACTTTTTCTTCCTCCTCCATGGCCTGAATTTCTTCATAAAGGGATTTTTTTTCGTCAACACCCTTGGTTTCAGGGTTCTCATTTTCCTCCGCGGCGACTATAGTTTCATTTCTCAAAACTACTTCACCCGTTCCACTAACAGCATCTTCGCTGGTACCATTTTCTTCAGTATCGTTGGATTGCGTAGTATAAACCGAAGCGACTTTCGTATTTTGCCCGTCCTTTTTAGTCAAAGATTGCTCGGCAATACCTGTATTCTTTGTAATCTGCTGGCCATCCTGTTTTGTGGCTTCACTATAGGATCGGCCGGAGTGAATGTTGGATTGGGCGTCCGCAGAATTAACGACTTTATTGGTTGAGATAGTACCATTCAATTCAGTATCCGTGTCCGCCACGGAAGTTTCATCTATAGTGTTAGAACCATCTTTGGATTCGGCACTTCTATTCATTTCGGTTTCACGCCCATTTTCGTTTTTTGTCTGTATAGGGTCTTTTGATAATTGAGGGGTTTCATCCGTTTGTTCCGTATCTGTTATGGTATGGGTGTCCGGAGAAACCTCGTTGTTAAACGAATTAAACAGTAGCAGTCCAACGATAAGGACTGCCGCTACTCCGGCCAGTTGCCACCACAAGGGAAATATCCTCTTTTTCCTTTTTTTGTCCAAAGACGCTTCTATGGCAGACCAGACCTTTTCATCAGGTGTTTCCTCAAATCCTTTGAATCTTTCCTGGAACAATTCGTCTAAATGCTTCTTACTCATTTTTCAAAACTCATATTTCTACGGATTCCCTATGGAATCAAAAACAATTACCTATAATAATCACCAACCCAATAATGGATTGTGACAGTTTACTTTCTATCTTTTCCTTCAACAACAGTCTAGCGCGGGCCAAATTGGACTTGGAGGTGCCCACTGTGGTTCCCAACATCTGACTGATTTCTTTATGGCTATAACCGTCCAGCACATACAAGTTGAAGGTTGTCCTATATTTATTGGGCAGTTCCTGTATATAACCCAATAAGGATGGAAGCCCTATATCCGCATAATTGGACTCTACGATTACCTCGTCTGGAATATTCTCATTGACTACGCTTAAATACTCCTGCTGTCTGTATTTCTGCAATACCGTATTTATCGTAATTCGCTTTATCCAACCTTCAAAAGACCCTTTGGATTCGTACTGTCCAATTTTATCGTAAATGGTCATAAAACTATCATGCAGGTTGTCCTCTGCTTCCGTTTTATTGCGGGAATACTTCAAACAGATACCAAAGAGTACTCCAGCGTATTGCCTATACAATAGCTCTTGGGCCTTGCGTTCGCCTTTCTTACATCTATGTACCAGTTCTTCCTGCGACAAATTAGTTGGTTGTATTTTTACTCGAAATCCGAGATTTATTGGCACCTAAGGGTACTCCGAAAATGTTCTTTTAGTTGACGGGTACCTCTACCTCCAAAAACTCAGGTTCGCCATCACTATTCTCCCCCTGATAGAACCTAAAAGTATAGGGTTGGTCATATTTAACTATAAAGTTAAAGGATGCCTCCTCTTGGATAACCGCTTGGGTACAAGATACCAAATCTGTCATTGCAACACCTATGGCAACTACATTTCTTACGGTCGTATCTTCCCTGGTCACATCAAAACCTTCATATTGCGTACAACCATCTGGCAATAAATAGGTTACCTTTATCTGATAGGTTTCGTTCAAATTGAAGGATTCCGGTAATTCCGCACTTTCTATGCGCAATGCCTTAAAATTAAAGTTGGGTTCATCATCTTCTAGGGAACAACTTCCCAATACCAAAGCGAAAAACGCAACCACTAGGGTATATTTTTTAATCATCGTTACAATTTCTTTTATAAGAAAGATGAAAATACCCCCTAAAGGTTGCGTAGTATCCCCCACTAATTAATGAGGGATTTGATTTAATAAGATAATGGGACAAAAGGATTGAACTTGTTGGTTCTGGCAATATTTTTGAAATCCTACAGTAAATCGAGAAACTCTTTTCGGATCTAAAACCCCATAGATACCTTACAACCGAGTTTAGTTGTTGACCGCGTTGAGGGCTTCACGAATTTTGCCGTCCAATTCATCCAGTAATTCAGGATTGTCCATTAAAAGTGTTTTGACTGCATCCCTACCCTGCCCTAGTTTGGTATCGCCGTAACTGAACCAGGAACCACTTTTCTTAATGATTTCGTACTCCACGCCAAGGTCAATGATTTCTCCTACCTTGGAGATTCCCTCGCCGTACATGATGTCGAACTCGGTGGTCCTGAATGGAGGCGCTACCTTGTTCTTGACCACTTTTACCCTGGTCTTGTTACCTTGAATGTTTCCGTCCGTATCTTTTATCTGTGTAGAACGTCTAATGTCCAATCGGACCGAAGCATAGAATTTTAGGGCATTACCCCCTGTTGTTGTTTCAGGGTTACCGAACATCACCCCAATTTTCTCCCGTAGCTGGTTGATGAAAATCACCGTACAATGGGTCTTGCTTATCGAACTTGTTAATTTACGTAGTGCCTGTGACATCAATCTCGCATGCAATCCCATTTTTGAATCGCCCATTTCGCCTTCGATCTCGCTCTTGGGCGTCAAAGCTGCCACGGAATCCACGATTACAATATCAATCGCTCCGGAACGAATCAAATTATCGGCGATTTCCAAGGCCTGCTCACCGTTGTCCGGTTGGGATATGATGAGATTATCGATATCCACCCCCAGCTTTTTGGCATAAAAACGGTCGAACGCGTGTTCCGCATCAATAAAGGCCGCAATTCCACCTTTTTTCTGTGCCTCGGCAATGGCATGTAATGTCAAGGTGGTCTTTCCCGAAGATTCAGGCCCATATATCTCAATAACCCTTCCGCGGGGATAACCTCCAACCCCCAGGGCAATGTCAAGTCCCAGGGATCCTGACGGAATTACCTCTACATCTTCAACAACACTGTCACCCATTTTCATTACGGCGCCTTTTCCATAGGTCTTATCCAGTTTATCAAGGGTCAGTTTCAGGGCTTTTAATTTGGCTTCTTTTTCGGAACTCATTGTGTGTTTTTTAGGAACGCTAAATTAGTGTTTCTTTTCTTAAAAAAGAATATTCGGTTTTTGAACGCAACCATTTGCAACTTTTCTTATCTAGTTAAAAAGCAAACTGGCAAAACATGTTTTGTTGGTTGGTTTTAGTGTCACTGGTTTTGATGGCCATTTCTTGATAGAAACTAACTCAAACAATGCTGTGAAGAGGAAAAGCAGGGATGGCCGAACGAAGAGCCTCGAATTATTCGGGGCTTTTTTTATGCGGAATAGGTAACCGACCTTCCTACAGGATTTTATATCTTTGCCCTTCAAAATTTGTTAACTTAACTATTCGTATAGCATGCAACTGTACAATACCTTAAGTGCAAAGGAAAGGGCGGCCCTCATTGAAGAGGCCGGTCAGGATCGCCTGACCATTTCTTTCTATAAATATGCACACATTGGCAATCCTGTCATTTTTAGAAATCATTTGTTCATTCATTGGAACGAAATGGATGTCTTGGGCCGAATTTACGTAGCCCATGAAGGCATCAACGCCCAATTGTCCGTTCCCGCAGAGAACTTTGGGCGATTCAAGGATTTTTTGGATAGTATTACCTTTTTGGAAAATGTGCGATTGAACATCGCAATAGAACAGGACAATATGTCCTTTTTGAAATTAAAGGTCAAGGTACGGCATAAGATCCTGGCCGATGGCCTTAACGACGCCACCTTCGATGTAACCAACAAAGGAGTTCACGTGAATGCGGAGAAATTCAATGAGCTCATAGAAGACCCCGATACCGTCTTGGTAGACATGAGAAATCATTATGAAAGCGAAATAGGTCATTTTAAGAATGCCATCACGCCAGATGTGGATACGTTTAGGGATTCCTTGGATATCATCGAAAAGGACCTTCAGGACCACAAAGAAGACAAGAAATTGGTCATGTACTGTACCGGAGGCATCCGTTGCGAAAAGGCCAGTGCCTATTACAAACACAAAGGTTTCAAACAGGTCTACCAACTGGAAGGGGGTATAATCGAGTACACCAGACAAGTAGAACAACTGAAACTGGAGAACAAATTTTTGGGCAAAAACTTTGTGTTCGACCATAGAAGGGGCGAACGCATCAGCGATGATATCATTTCCCAATGCCATCAATGTGGGGAACCCTGCGATGACCATGTAAACTGTGCCAATGAGGCCTGTCACCTTCTGTTCATTCAATGTAAAAAATGTGCCGAAAAAATGAACGATTGTTGTTCGGACCATTGTAAGGAGATACATGCATTGCCTTACGAAGAACAAAAGGCGCTGAGAAAAGGGAAAGTGGTAAGTAACAAAATCTTTAAAAAAGGGCGCTCAGAGGTTCTCAAGTTTAAAAAGCAATCTGTTTAGGTCTACTGAAAATCCACATATCAAGATCAGGGTAAATTAAGTGCTCTTTTTTTCGCATAGATTTTCATTATCTTTACAAGAAGATTTTTTATGAACCTAGTTTGGCAAATCTTTTGGGATTGGGCCAAATCAATATATAAAATATGGGTTGTAGTAGTTGTTCTACCGGCAAGGATGGACAACCAAAGGGATGCAAGAATAACGGTACTTGCGGTACAGATGGTTGCAATAAATTAACTGTTTTTGATTGGCTTTCAAACATGTCGCTTCCCAACGGAGAGCGTCAATTTGAGTATGTGGAGGTACGATTTAAAAACAGTAGAAAGGAATTCTTTAGAAATACGGAAAACCTATCCTTATCCATTGGGGATGTGGTGGCCACTCAGGCACAGTCGGGTCATGACGTTGGCATGGTGACCCTCACGGGCGAACTGGTCCGTGTGCAAATGAAACGTAAAAAAATAGACCCTTCCAAAGAGGAAATTCCCAAAGTATACAGAAAGGCCACGCAAAAGGACATCGATATCTGGCAGAAGTGCCGTAACCGGGAAGAGGAAATAAAAAAACGGTCTAGGGAAATCGCGATCATCCTAAAACTGCAGATGAAGATTTCAGACGTGGAATTTCAAGGCGATGGGTCCAAAGCAACTTTTTATTATACCGCAGAGGACCGGGTTGATTTTCGTCAATTGATCAAGGATATGGCCAAGGCCTTTGGTATCCGTATCGAAATGCGGCAAATAGGCTATAGGCAAGAAGCCCAACGTTTGGGGGGTATCGGGTCTTGCGGAAGGGAATTGTGCTGTTCCACCTGGTTAACGGATTTCAGGTCGGTAAGTACCTCTGCCGCACGTTATCAACAGCTCTCGTTAAATCCCCAAAAATTGGCGGGACAATGCGGTAAACTGAAATGCTGCCTTAATTATGAGCTGGACGTCTACCTAGATGCCCTAAAGGACTTTCCGCCACAGGACACCAAACTGATTACGGAAAAGGGATTGGCCTTCTGTCAAAAAACGGATATTTTCAAGGAACTGCTTTGGTTTTCATACAAGGATGAACCGGCCAATTGGCATGTCCTCTCCAAGGACCAGGTGAACGAGATCATCGAAAAAAACAAGAAAAAAGAAAAAGTTCCTAGCCTTGAAATTTATGCGGCGGACAATATTGTGGAGGATAAGGTAGTTTTTGAAAATGTAGTGGGGCAAGATAGCCTTACCCGTTTTGATAGACCGAAGAAAAATTCAAAAGGCAACAGAAACAGGAGCAGAAAAAAGAACACGAATAAAAATAGAAAACGAAATAGGAGCAAAAAAAATGCGTAACTGTCTTTTTTTGGTGTTTGCCATATTCCTACTCCATTCATGCAATACCAATGTGGTCGCAACCGAGTATAAAAGTCTCAATGGGGCCGTTTGGAACAAAGATGATGTTTTGGAGTTCAGGTTTTCTGAATTGGAAACCCTACAGCAATACGATATCTTCATCAATGTTCGTAACGACGATACCTTTCCCTATAGCAATCTTTTTTTAATTACGGCATTGAACACCCCGGAAGGCGAGGTGCTACAGGACACCCTCGAATATACCATGGCACTGCCGGACGGTACTTGGCTCGGAAAAGGTTCCGGGAGTTTGAAGGAGAACAAATTATGGTATAAGGAAAACATCGTTTTTCCCAATTCTGGCGTATATACTTTAGAAGTTTCGCACGCGATGCGAAAAAACGGAAATGTTCAAGGGGTGATTTCCCTGGAAGGCATTACAGACGTAGGTTTTGAAATAACAAAAAGTAATCCCTAAGCTCATGGCAAAAGCGACAGAAAAGAAAGGCAACTCCGGTTTTTCAAAATATATCAAATGGTTCTGGATACTGTTCGTTTCTGGTGTGGCATTTGTCGCACTTATTTTTCTTTCCGCCGCATGGGGATTTTTTGGAGAACTACCGCCCTACGAATATTTGGAAAACCCGCAAACTAATCTAGCATCCCAGATAATTTCTTCAGATGGCGAGTTGTTGGGGAAATTTTATTTGGACGATAACCGTACCGATGTAAAATATAAGGATCTGCCGGAGAATTTGGTCAACGCCTTGGTAGCCACGGAGGATGCCAGGTTTCAGGACCATTCCGGAATCGATTTTAGGGGCACCGTACGTGCCTTCTTCTTTTTGGGAACCAAAGGTGGCGCAAGTACCATTAGCCAACAATTGGCGCGGCAGCTTTTTGTGGGGGTCCGCTCCAGAAGTAAACTGGACGCAATCAAACAAAAAATAAAGGAATGGGTATTGGCCACACGGTTGGAGAGAAGCTATACCAAGGAGGAAATCATAAGCATGTACTTCAACATTTATGATTTTGGAAACAATGCCGATGGTATTCGTTCCGCAGCACGTATCTATTTTGGAAAGGAGCCCAAGGATCTGAAAATAGAGGAATCTGCCATGTTGGTTGGTATGTTCAAAAATTCTTCGCTTTTCAATCCACTTCGAAGGGAGGAAATGGTCAAAACCCGAAGAAACGTTGTCCTGGCCCAGATGGCCAAATACGATTATATCACCGAGCAGGAAAAGGATTCCTTGCAGGCCCTAAAAATGGACATCAACTACAATCCGGAGAACCATAGGGAAGGTTTGGCCACATATTTCAGGATGTACTTGCAGCGTTTTATGAAAGATTGGATCGATGAAAATCCCAAACCTGCCTTGGCCGGTGAACGTGATAAATGGAACATCTATCTGGATGGATTGAAAATATACACCACGATCGATTCCAAGATGCAGGCCAATGCGGAAGAGGCCGTATACGCCCATATGGCGAACCTTCAGGCCGAGTTTTTCAATCAAAACACCAAGGAACGAAATACAACTACGCCTTTCTCCGATATCACCCCAGAGGAAACGGAGTCAATCATGGAGCGTGCCATGAAAAATTCCGATCGCTGGAGAGAGATGAAGGCAGCGGGCAAATCAGAAGAGGAAATCAGGAATTCCTTCACCAAAAAAACCGAAATGACCGTATTTGATTGGAAGAGCGATACCCGCGAAAAGGATACCGTCATGACCCCTTTGGATTCCATCAGGTATTATAAAACCTTTTTAAGGGCGGCGATGATGTCCATGGAGCCTCAGACAGGCCATGTGAAGGCTTGGGTTGGGGGTATAAATTACAAGCATTTTCAATACGATAACGTAATACAAGGCGCCCGGCAGGTAGGTTCTACGTTCAAGCCATTTGTCTATGCCGCCGCTATAGATCAACTCCGACTTTCACCCTGTGAAAAACTACCGGATACACAATATTGCATTGAGGCGGGCAAACATGGAAACATGGAGGCTTGGTGCCCAAGAAATTCCGATTTTAAGTACACGGGTAAGGAAATGACCTTAAAGCACGCTTTGGCAAATTCCGTTAATACCGTAACCGCACAATTAATAGATAAGGTGGGGCCAAAATCGGTCGTGTCCATTGCCAAAAACCTAGGAATGTCCGGAGAAGTTCCGGAAGTTCCTTCCATCGCCCTGGGTACCTTGGATGCCAATATTTATGATATGGTTGGGGCGTATGGAGCCTTTGCCAATCAAGGGGTCTATGTAAAACCAGTTATGGTAACCCGAATCGAGGATAAAAACGGGACCGTATTGTATGAGTATGTTCCAGAGACGAAAGATGTGCTGAGCAAGGAAGTTTCCTATGCCATGATCGATTTGATGAAAGGGGTAACCCAAGGTGGTTCAGGTACGCGCCTGAGACATGCTTACAACAAGAATAATACGGTGTATAAAGAGATTATTACGGGATACCCATATGAGCTCACCAACCCCATTGCCGGGAAAACGGGTACCACCCAAAACAACAGTGACGGGTGGTTTATGGGTATGGTGCCTAATTTGGTTACCGGTGTTTGGGTAGGTGGTGAAGAGCGTTCCATCCATTTTAAAAATATACTTTATGGCCAAGGAGCCTCCATGGCATTGCCCATTTGGGGATTGTATATGAAAAAGAATTATGCGAACGAGGAATTGGGCGTATCGAAGGAAGATTTTGAAAAACCGGAAGATATGACCATTGTCACAGATTGTACCCAATTTATTGAAGACCAACAGAAGGATATTGAGATTGAGGATGATCTTGAAGATTTGGATTTTTGATATACGTCAAATATTGCAAAATTTTAAAAAAAGCTTCGGTATACACCGAGGCTTTTTTATTTTGTTCAATCTAAAAGCGTTATTTTAGTAATATGACATTTAATGTACAGATATGATTAGAAAAACGGTTTCAAAAGTATCGGACGCGCTTGCCGGGGTTCAAAATGGCATGACATTTATGCTCGGCGGATTCGGATTATGCGGAATTCCGGAGAAGGCCATAGAAGAATTGGTTCGATTGGGCATAAAGGACATCACCTGCATTTCAAACAACGCAGGTGTAGATGACTTTGGTTTAGGGCTTTTACTTCAAAAGCGTCAGATAAAAAAAATGATTTCCTCCTACGTGGGCGAAAACGACGAATTTGAACGGCAAATGCTTAGTGGGGAATTGGAGGTGGAACTGACCCCCCAAGGGACCTTGGCAGAAAAATGTAGGGCCGCACAAGGTGGATTTCCAGCTTTTTTCACTCCGGCAGGCTACGGCACCGAAGTCGCGGAAGGCAAAGAAACTAGGGAGTTCAATGGAAAAATGTATGTGCTTGAGGAAGCTTTCAAAGCCGATTTTTCCTTCGTCAAGGCATGGAAGGGCGATGAGGCCGGCAACCTCATTTTTAAGGGAACGGCCCGAAATTTTAATCCGGTTATGTGTGGTGCGGCAAAAATCACAGTAGCCGAAGTAGAGGAACTGGTACCCGCCGGGTCTTTGGACCCCAATCAAATACATGTTCCGGGGATTTTTGTCCAAAGAATCTTCAAAGGAGAAGGTTATGAGAAAAGAATCGAACAACGAACCGTACGAAAAAGAAATTAAAATGTTAGATAAAAACGGAATTGCAAAACGTATCGCCAAAGAAGTAAAGGACGGTTATTACGTGAACCTCGGTATCGGTATACCTACACTGGTGGCAAACTTTGTACGTGACGATATTAGTGTAGAATTTCAGAGCGAAAATGGCGTATTGGGAATGGGCCCGTTTCCTTTTGAAGGTGAAGAGGATGCAGATATTATAAATGCAGGTAAACAAACCATTACAACCTTGCCCGGTGCCTCCTTTTTCGATTCGGCCACCAGTTTTTCCATGATACGGGGCAAACATGTAGACCTTACCATTTTAGGGGCTATGGAAGTTGCTGAAAACGGGGATATTGCCAATTGGAAAATACCGGGTAAAATGGTCAAAGGAATGGGAGGAGCGATGGATTTGGTGTCATCCGCAGAAGATATTATCGTGGCGATGATGCATACAAATAGGGCCGGGGAATCCAAATTATTAAAAAGATGCACCCTACCGCTCACGGGCGTAAAGTGTGTAAAAAAAATTGTGACGAACCTTGCGGTACTGGAAATAGGCCCAGAAGGTTTTATCCTGTTGGAACGTGCGCCAGGAGTATCCGTGGAAGAAATAAAACAGGCTACGGAAGGTACACTTATCGTGTCCGGGGACATTCCTGAAATGAAATTGGACTAACACTACAACCATTGCATTTCATCGGATAAATCAAATACCTTGATTTATTCACAACATTCTTGGATAACTTCACAACAATAATTCACAAACAGCTTCTCTTTGTACCTATATTTACGTCACTGATATTTTTTAACCCAAAGTAAAAGTAAAACTTAACCGAAGATGGATACCCAGAATTACATTCCGAGAGAAGAAAAAGTGCAAGTATACCATAATGATTTTTTTAGTGGTTTTGTACGTTTGACGAAAAAGCTTTTCATGCTTTAGGTCAAAAGCAAATGAAATTAACTGTAAAGAGCAACTCCCCCAGGTTGCTTTTTTTTTGTTTCTAATTGAAAAATGAACCATTAAATTAGCTCACTTTTGAATTGGAAATAGTATTGGACAATTTACATCCAAATCTTAATTATAAATTGCCAGCCCTACCCTGCTAATTATTCCTATTTTTATTGCTTTATCATCTTACTCTTCTTTGAGAATTAAATTCAGTTTCTATGACAAAGTACTTTTTTGTCTTTTGCACCCTATTTCTAGGGCACTTAGTGGACGTAGCCGCGCAAGCTTCGAATACCTCCAGATTAAAAATTGAGGATATCATGAAAGGCGATGACTTTATCGGGCACCGGCCTTCCAATGTCTTATGGGCGACCGACCAATCCGCCATCTATTTCGATTGGAATCCAGAAATGGCCTATAGCGATTCGCTTTATAGCTATAATTTAAATTCCAAAAACATTGAAAAAGTCGGTTTCCTTGAAGCGCAAAAACTTCCCGCAACACAAAAGGTGGACCATCCCACGCTAAATAAATCGGTCTATACTAAAAACGGGAACATTTTCCTATTGGATAATGCCACGGGCAAATCCTTGGCCATCACCAAAACCAAGGAAAGGGAATCCAATCCGCACTTTACAGAAAATGGCAAAAAAGTGGCTTTTGTCAACGGGTCCAATGTTTTTTCTTGGGATATGGACAATGGGGTTTTGGAACAGCTTACTGATTTTGTGGAACAAGTTGCGGAAGACTCCAAACGGAGCGAGAAGGATGAATGGCTGTACCAAGATCAATTGGAGCTTTTTGGTGTTTTACGCCAACGGAAGGAAAAAAAGGAGTTAGGCGAGCAAATTACCAAAAAAATGGAAGCCCTTGAACCCCTGCCCATAGCAACAGGAAAGAAACAGGTCATCAACCAAACCATTTCCCCTAATGGGCGCTATATTAGCTTTGTGCTGATGGATTCCCCTAAAAACAAAAGCACGATGGTACCCCATTTTGTGACGGAATCCGGGTATACGGAAGAACAAACCACCCGGACCAAGGTAGGCGACGAACTTCCAACCTATGAAATGTTCGTGTACGACACTAAGAAACGTACCCAATATAACGTTGTTTTGGATAGCCTGGAAGGGCTGAACGATGTTCCGGAATTCATGCAGGATTACCCGGACAAGACATATCAAAACGAAAACCCCATTGGAAGGATACCCAGTCCTACATGGCATCCTGAGGGTGAAAAGGCCATTTTGGACATTCAGGCCAGCAATTATAAAAACCGATGGTTGGTGCTTTTGGATGCCAAAACGGGAAAAATAGAACTCCTTGACCGGCAACATGACGAGGCTTGGATTGCGGGCCCCGGCATTACTGGGTGGTTTGATGGGGGCGACCTGGGTTGGATGCCCGACGGAAAAAGTATTTGGTATAAATCCGAAAAAACAGGCTATTCCCACCTGTATACCATGGATATGAACGGCAAGAACAAAAAGGCCTTGACCTCGGGCAATTTTGAAGTTTATGACCCCTTTATCTCCAAGGATAAAAAACGCTGGTATTTTACGGTAAATAAGAACCATCCAGGCGACCGCCAGTTTTATACCATGCCCCTAAAAGGGGGCAGAATGGAACAATTGACCCAATGGGAAGGCAGAAACGACGTAACGCTTTCACCAGATGAAACACAGATGGCCATTCTACATTCCTACTCCAACAAGCCCACAGAGCTGTACCTCCAAGGCAATCCGCTGTTTGGAGATACAAGCGAACCTACGACCATCACAAATTCCAATACGAAAGCATTCAATTCCTATGATTGGAAGGATCCAAAGGTTATTACGTTTTCGGCCTCTGACGGTGCCATGGTTCACGCAAGGTTGTACACCCCCAAGTTGGAAGTCAAGAATAACGCGGCCGTAATTTTCGTGCACGGTGCAGGCTATTTACAGAATGCCCATAAATGGTGGAGCTCCTATTACCGTGAATATATGTTCCACAATCTATTGGTGGACAATGGCTATACCGTCTTGGACATCGATTACCGCGGCAGTGCCGGTTACGGTAGGGATTGGCGGACGGGCATATACCGTCACATGGGTGGCAAGGACCTGTCAGACCAAGTGGATGGCGCCAACTACTTGGTAAAGAATTACGGGGTTGATCCGGATAAAATCGGTATCTATGGTGGCTCCTACGGCGGATTTATAACCTTAATGGGCATGTTCAACGCACCGGAAACCTTTAGTGCCGGAGCGGCCATACGCTCTGTGGGCGATTGGGCGGCCTATAACCACTCGTATACCGCGCATATTCTGAATACGCCGGTAGCGGACAGTCTGGCCTATAAACGGAGTTCCCCTATCTATTTTGCGGAAGGTCTAGAAGGTAAATTGCTTATTTTACACGGAATGGTGGATGACAACGTGCATTTTCAAGATATGGTCCGATTATCCCAACGGCTCATAGAACTGGGCAAGGAAAACTGGGAAATGGCCGTATATCCTGTGGAACGCCACGGTTTTGTGGAACCTAGTAGCTGGACCGATGAGTATAAACGCATATTCAAATTGTTCGAGGAAACTTTAACGGATTAGAAATGCCGAATATTCCCAAAATAGAATTTATGCCGTGTCGACCTTCGGAATTAAAGGAATTAATGACCATTTCCAGAACTACTTTTTCCGATGCTTTTCAAGCTCAGAACAATCCCGAGGATTTCAATGTATATTTGGACAAGGCCTTTTCAAGAACACAGCTTGGGAAGGAACTTGACAACCCTAAAATGAATTTTTATTTTGTGTATTTCGAGGGTGTTTTGGCGGCCTATTTTAAATTGAACGAAGGCGATGCCCAAACGGATATAAAACAAGAGGGTTCAATGGAACTGGAACGTATCTATGTCCTTAAAGCCTTCCAGGGAAAACAATTGGGGAAGCGGATTTTGGATTGGATAAAGGATTGGGTCAAAGGAAACGAAAAATCATTTTTGTGGTTGGGCGTTTGGGAGAAAAACCCCCGTGCCATCGCTTTTTATGAACGTCATGGATTCTATAAATTTGGGACACATCCCTACTTTATTGGACAGGACGAGCAAACGGATTGGCTCATGCGTTTCGACTTTTAAAAACAAAGTTAATGTAAGATGAAAACCTCATTAAGGTATTTACTATCATTAACTAAATACATTCACAAAAGGAAATGTTTAAAAATCCATATGTTACCTTAACTTAAGCGTATGAAAAAATTATTGTACACCTTGCTCACCCTATCATTATGCGGTATGTTAAACGCCCAGGAATATTACTTTCCGGAGCGAAATGCCCTTTGGGAACAAAAAAATCCAACGGAATATAAAGTCAATACCAAAAGACTAAAAGCGGTCGTAGACTTTGCCGAAGCGAACGAATATACCGGTTCCCGAGATTTAAGGATCGCTATATTAAAGGGTTTTGAAAGGGAGCCTTTCCATGAGATATCGGGTCCTACCAAAAAACGGGGCGGTCCTGCGGGAATGATTCTTAAGAATGGCTATGTAATAGCACAGTGGGGCGATGTAAAAAGGGTGGATATGACCTTTAGCGTCACCAAAAGCTTTTTAAGTACCATGGCCGGACTTGCATGGGACCAAGGATTGATCTCCACAACACAGGATAAGGCCGGTGATTATATTTGGGACGGTACCTTTGAAGGGGAACACAATTCCAAAATCACCTGGGAACATCTATTACAACAGAATTCGGCTTGGTCCGGTGAATTATGGGGTGGAAAGGATTGGGCGGACCGGCCACCGCGAGAAGGTGATATCGATGACTGGAAATTTGAAAAACCCAAGGAGCCCGGTACGTTCATGGAATATAACGATGTACGTGTCAACGTACTAGCCTATGCCCTTACCCATGTATGGCGAAAACCGCTTCCCCAAGTTTTGAAGGAAAATATCATGGATGCGATTGAGGCGAGCACAACCTGGAGATGGCATGGATACGACCATGCGTGGACGGAAATCGATGGTATTAATATGAAATCCGTGACAGGCGGTGGCCATTCAGGAGGAGGAATGTTCATCAATACGGAAGATATGGCCCGTTTTGGCTTGCTGTTCCTGAACAATGGCAAATGGAAAAACGAACAATTGATTAGTAAGGAGTGGATCGAGAAAGCCATAACACCCTCCGTTCCAAATAGCAATTACGGCTATTTGTGGTGGTTGAATAAAAAAGGGGATAGGCATTGGGAGGGATTGTCGCAAAACATATACTACGCCGCTGGTTTTGGCGGAAATTTTATCGTCATAGACCCTGAAAATGATATGGTCGTCGTCACCCGTTGGTTGGAGCCCAATAAAATCGGGGAATTCATGTCCAAATTAAATCAGGCAATAAACTAAAGTGAGGACAAAATTTCCACAGCCCTTTCCAACGTTTCCTCCTTTTTCGCAAAGCAAAATCGGAGTACTTTATCATCCCTGTCGTTTACGTTAAACGAGGATATGGGAATACTTGCCAATTTATGCTCGAGAATCAGTTTTTTGGCAAAGTCCTCGTCCGATTCTTGGGTAATTTGGGTATAGTCCAACAGTTGGAAATAGGTGCCTTGCGAGGGGATGAACTTAAATTTGCTATCGGCAAGACCCTTTAGGAATAGATCTCGCTTCCTTTGATAAAAATCATTGAGCCCAAGATAGTGTTCGGGGGTTTTTAAGTATTCTGCAAAAGCCCGCTGTACGGGATGGTCAACACAGAAGACGGCAAATTGGTGCACTTTTCTAAATTCTTCCATCAGGGCTTTTGGAGCGGCACAATAACCCATTTTCCAGCCGGTAACATGAAAGGTCTTGCCAAAGGAGGCGCAGACAAAGCTACGCTGCACCAAATCCGGAAATCTGGATACGCTCTGGTGCTGTTGTCCGTCAAATACAATATGTTCGTACACCTCATCGCTCAATACCAAAATATTCGTATCCTTAAGAATTTCCTGTAAACATAGCATATCGTTTTGGGAAAGTATTTTTCCACTGGGATTATGCGGTGTATTGATTATCAACATTTTAGTTTTTTTGGTGATTTTGGCTTTGAAGGCTTCCCAGTCTATGCTATAATCCGGGGCATCCAATTGGAGGAAGACCGGTTTGCCCCCATTGACGAGAATGGCCGGTTCATAGCAGTCATAGGCAGGTTTTAGTACGATTACCTCATCTCCTACATGCACAAATGCCGATATGGCCGTATAAATGGCCTGGGTAGCGCCCACCGTAATGGTCAACTCATTTTCCGGATGGTATTGATGACCATGAAGTGTTTGAATTTTTTCAGAAATAACCTCCCTAAGGCCAAAATACCCTTGCATGGGGGCATATTGGTTGTGTCCCTCCATCATGGCATTGTTCACCAAGGAAATAAGATTCGGGTCCGCCTCAAAATTTGGAAACCCTTGGGACAGGTCAAGGGCCTTATGTTTTCGAGCCAAATTCCCTACGGTCGTAAATATGGTAGTTTTTACATTGGGCAGTTTGGAACTGTTTTTCGTATCGATATTCATAATCATAAAAATAAACCAAAAAAGCCCGAGAAGAAACCCGGGCCTTTCCAAACAACTAAACTAAAAAATTAAGCATGTTGCGCTTCATGTTTACCTTCCTTTATTTCCTCAATTACTTTTGAGTTAAAGGCAGGTAAATCCTGTGGATTTCTACTGGTTACAAAACCTTCATCCACAACAACTTCTTTATCTTCCCATTTGGCTCCAGCGTTGATGAGATCATCCTTTATGGAACTGAAAGAAGTCAAGGTTCTTCCTTTTACGACATCGGCACTGATCAAAATTTGGGGGGCATGGCATATTGCCGCCACTGGCTTTTTCATGCTAAAGAAATCCCTAACCAAAACCAAGGCATCTTCGTTTCTTCTTAGGGTATCTGGATTCATTACACCTCCGGGCAATACCAAAGCATTATAATCCGATGCTTTTACCTCGGAAAGATTTCTGTCCACATCGTAACTGTTTGACCAGTTGCCATTGGCCCAGCTTTTTATTTTTCCGTTTTCCGGACTTATGATGTCCACTTTAAAGCCTTCTTTTTCCATGGCTTCTTTAGGTGATTTCAATTCACTTTCTTCAAATCCATGTGTTGCTAAAATTGCTATCCTCTTCATTATATTCATTTTTTAAGTTAATAATCTATCACTAGAAGAATATAATAATAGGAAAGGAAAATCTCCGTTAATGCCTTATTAAATTAGGACTGCTGAAGGTTAAAGCTCTCTTAAACGGACAAAGGCTAGGATTTTTAGTGAACTGATGCAAGATGTTGAAGGACTTCTTGAAGGCATCGGTCCAGCTCCTTTTTGACCTCGCGTTCCCAAAACCTAAATACGGTATAGCCCAAGCGGTCCAATTCCTGATTTACCTCTTGGTCACGCTGCATATTGCGTTCTATTTTAGCTATCCAAAAATCGCGGTTGGTCTTGATCTTGGGTTTGCGTTCCTCCCAGTTTTCGCCATGCCAATATTCCCCATCTATGAAAATGACCGTTTTATATTTTTTTAGGGCGATATCCGGCTTTCCAATGAGTTTTTTGTAGTCTACCCTATATCGATATCCGGCCGCATACAAGGCCCTTCTAAAGGCCATTTCTGGTTTTGTGTCCTTTCCCCTGATCTTACTCATAATCTTCGAGCGTTGGGGGGTGGTGTAGAATCCGGATTCCTCGTTAAATCTGGGGACTTTAATTCTTTCTTCGGAATATTTTTTGGACATCCATTAAAAATAAAAAATCCCATTTCGAATGAAATGGGATTTACAAAAACTTTATGATCTGGAAATTAACCCTTAACGTTCGCGAACAAGTACTCACGGTTCATACGGGCAATATTCTCCAGGGATATTCCTTTCGGACATTCTACTTCACATGCACCCGTATTGGTACAGTTTCCAAAACCTTCCAAATCCATTTGTGCGACCATGTTCTTTACCCGGTCAACGGCCTCCACCCTACCTTGCGGCAACAGGGCATATTGGGAAACCTTGGCACCAACGAACAACATGGCGGAGGAATTTTTGCAGCTTGCAACACAGGCACCGCACCCAATACATGTGGCGGCACTAAAGGCATCGTCCGCATCGTGTTTGTTTATAGGAATGGCGTTGGCATCTATGGTATTACCGGAGGTGTTTACGGATATAAATCCGCCCGCATTTTGGATACGGTCAAAGGCACTTCTGTCAACGATCAAATCCTTGATGACCGGAAAGGCCGTCGCCCTGAACGGTTCAATATAAATGGTATCACCATCCTTGAATTTGCGCATATGCAATTGGCACGTGGTAATTCCTCTATCCGGTCCGTGGGCCTCGCCGTTAATGTACAAGGAACATGACCCACAGATTCCTTCCCTACAATCATGGTCAAAAGCTACGGGCTCCTCTCCCTTTGAAATTAGCTGGCTATTTAACACGTCCAGCATTTCCAAAAAGGACATATCGGGGGAAACATCGCTGATTTTATAATCAACCATCTTTCCTTTATCATTAGCGTTTTTTTGACGCCAAATTTTCAATGTTAAATTCATAGCTTTTCTTTATTTATAACTTCGTTCCTTAACTTCAATATTCTCGTACACCAAATCTTCCTTGTGTAAAACGGCGTCTTTTGGTTCTCCTTTATATTCCCAAGCGGAAACATACTGGAACTCCTTTCTTCTTTTGGCCTCACCTTCCGGAGTCTGATATTCCTCCCTAAAGTGACCCCCTGCGGACTCTTCCCTTTGCAGGGCGTCCTTAGCGAACAATTCTCCCAACTCCAAGAAATCCGCAACGCGTCCCGCCTTGGCAAGTTCCTCGTTGTATTCGTCCGCAGAACCGGGTACCAAAACATCTTTCCAGAATTCGGCACGTAGTTCCGCAATTTCATTGATGGCCGATTTTAAATCGGCTTCATTTCTGGACATACCACATTTGTTCCACATGATTTTACCCAGTTTCTTATGGAAGTAATCTACTGGATATTTTCCCTTGTTGTTGATCAAGTGATCGATGTTATCCCGAACCGATTTCTCAGCTTCATCAAACTCCTTCGTGTCCGTTGGGATAGGTCCTGTACGGATGTCATTTGCCAAATAATCGCCAATGGTATATGGTAGTACAAAATAACCGTCTGCCAGACCCTGCATCAATGCGGACGCTCCCAATCTATTGGCACCATGATCGGAGAAGTTCGCCTCCCCAATTGCATAACAACCGGGTATGGTCGTCATCAGGTTATAGTCCACCCAAATACCGCCCATGGTATAATGCACCGCGGGATAGATCATCATTGGGGTCTCGTATGGGTTTTCATCCACGATTTTTTCGTACATCTGGAACAGGTTTCCATATTTGGTCTTCACGACTTCCTGACCCAATTTCTTAACGAGGACATCATCATTTACGTCCAATCCTTTCACCAAGGCCTGTTCCCTACCATAGCGCATGAAGGCATCGGCAAAATCCAAATACACGGCCTCACCGGTGGCATTTACACCGTATCCGGCATCGCAACGTTCTTTGGCCGCCCTAGATGCTACATCCCTAGGTACCAAATTACCGAAAGCCGGGTAACGTCTTTCCAGATAGTAGTCACGGTCCTCCTCTGCAATCTTCGTTGGTTTAAGTTTCCCAGCTCGTATCGCTTCGGCATCCTCCAATTTCTTGGGCACCCAGATCCTACCGTCATTTCGTAATGATTCTGACATCAAGGTAAGCTTGGATTGATGGTCTCCTGAAACAGGGATACAAGTTGGGTGTATTTGGGTATAACATGGGTTTGCAAAAAAGGCCCCTCGCTTATGCGCCTTCCAAGCAGCGGTAACATTACTGCCCATGGCATTGGTTGATAAATAAAATACATTTCCATAACCGCCAGTACCCAAAACCACTGCATGGGCGGAATGCCTTTCTATCTTGCCGGAAACCAAATCCCTGGCAATGATACCCCTGGCCTTACCATCAACGATGACTACATCCAACATTTCATGCCGGTTGTACATCTTTATCTTCCCCCTACCAATTTGTCGGTTCATAGCGGAATACGCCCCTAACAACAATTGCTGTCCGGTTTGGCCCGCAGCATAAAACGTTCGCGATACCAAAACGCCCCCAAAAGAACGGTTGTCCAATAAACCTCCATACTCCCTGGCAAATGGCACCCCTTGGGCCACACATTGATCAATGATATTTGCGGATACTTCGGCCAGACGATAAACGTTTGCCTCGCGCGAGCGGTAATCCCCGCCTTTAACCGTGTCGTAAAACAGTCGGTAAGTAGAGTCGCCATCGCCCTGATAATTTTTCGCGGCGTTGATCCCGCCCTGTGCGGCAATGGAATGTGCCCTACGTGGTGAATCTTGAAAGCAGAATGCCTTTACGTTGTATCCCAATTCCGCCAAAGTTGCCGCGGCGGATCCTCCCGCCAAGCCTGTACCCACTACGATAACATCGATATTACGTTTGTTCGCAGGGTTGACAAGGTTTATTTTGTTTTTATGGTTGGTCCATTTATCGGCCAATGGGCCTTCAGGTATTTTTGAATCTAATGCCATATTAGCTGTTTTTAATGGGTGAAATGATGGTAAAGTGCAATGAAAATAAATCCTACAGGTAGACCTATAGCATACACCTGAGCCAAACCTTTCATACTTTTCTTGTAAATGGAATTGGCGCCAATGGATTGGAATGCCGAACTAAACCCGTGAAGCAGATGCAGGCTCAATAGCACAAAGGCCAATACATAGGCTCCAACGCGCAATGGATTTTCAAATTTATGGACCAATTCCTCGTAATATCTAAAACCTTCCCCGCTTGGTAAAAGACCGGACATGTCTCCTTGAACGTATTTAACGTTTATTTCGGGAATCCAGAAATCTATAAAGTGTAACACCAAAAATGCCAATACGACCGCACCGCTCAACAACATGTTTCTACTCATCCAAGTGGAGTTTGCATTGCCGTTATTCTTGACGTAGCTCTTTTGCCTTGCCTTGTTGTTTTTGATTTCCAAGATGAATCCCATTACAAAATGGAAGATTACGCCAAAAATAAGTATGGGCTGAAGAACGAATTGAACCGCCCAAAAGGTGCCCATAAAATGGGAAGCTTCGTTAAAGACATCCGGACTAAAAACCGATAAAATATTGATGGCAAAATGCTGTAGTAGAAAAACCATAAGGAAAAGGGCCGAAAGCGCCATCGCATATTTTCTACCGATTGAAGATTTAAAAAATCCGCTCATTGGTTGCTTTTTTAATTTGTACAAATTTACTGCACGGGGCAGTTATTAACAAGTTTTCAAGAGTCTAAGTGTGCTTATTTAGACCCATTTTAAGAATGTTTTATAGACTGTTTAAGTACGATCTAAAAAACAGGGTTTATATGGGTTTATAACTTAAACAGATTGATGGTTTTTTATAACGGTTCACCTAAAAATCTAGTATAATCAAACTACCAGATACTTGATTTGAATAATTATCGATTTTAGAAGACTTGAAGAACAACCAATCGATAAAGTCTTTAAAAATATTGATAATCAGAACTATATGTAAACCCTATCCCTTCGTGTAAGAATTACCAACAACACTTTGAATTGGTCTAAAATACCATCGCTTAGTCGAAAAACAAGTTGTGTTTTTAGCTGCTTTCTTTTATTTCGACAGTTCATCCAGACCAATCACTATATGAAAATAGCTTTACGATCTACCAAAAGAAAAATTACCATACTTGCCGCCTTAGCACTTTTACTATTAAGTGCGGCTCCCTTTTTTATCGGATCAGGGCTAGATGCTCCCGAACCTCTTGGACGTTACCTAAACTTCAATTTTCCAGCGGCCGTACCCAACTCGAACGGTTTGCCGTATGCACCAGTGTACACCAATCTGACCTTTGACTCGCCCTTGACTTTTAATGAACTCCCAACATCGGCTAAAATTGTAGTCGGGCAAAGGGACGGAAAGATATTTTGGTTTGACAAGGACCCTGAAGTATCCCAAAAAAACATACTTCTGGATTTAAGTAATAAGGTAGGTGTAGTTTGGGACGGAGGCTTTTTAGGCTTTACTTTTCACCCGCAATTTGGTACCGCAGGGAACAATTACTTCTATACATATTACACCACTAAGGACCGTAATGGGAATAATTTCCCAAATATGTATACCACCCAAAGCTGCAATAGCGAGGAGTATTGGGGCAATTTTTTGATTCTATCCAGATATACCATGAATCCTACTACCATGACCGTGAATGAAAGTTCGGAACAGGTTATGTTGAAGCTTAGAATGTACGGAACCACACACAGAGGGGGCGGACTTCTCTTTGGGGACGATGGCTATTTATATCTCACCACCGGGGATCAAACTGCCTTTAAAAAGTCGCAGGACATTGTAAACAACTTGGACGGGGGCGTACTCCGCTTGGATGTGGATAGGAACCCTGCCCGCAGCCATGCGCCCATTAGGACCATGCCCCAAGACCATGGATTTTCAGATGAGATTACCGGGGTAGGATATTGGATACCCAATGACAATCCCTTTCTAAGCCCCAACGGTGCACGCTTTGAGGAATACTATTCCATGGGGCATCGTAATCCCCACAGGATGACAAAGGACAGGGCTACGGGGGATTTGTACATGGGCGAAATAGGCGGAGGCCGCCACGAGGAAATCAATGTGGTCAAAAAAGGAAAAAATTATGGCTGGCCACTATACGAGGGTCTTTTCAGGAGCACTTTTTGTGTATCCGGTCTTTACGGGAACATGCCGCATGAAGAACCCTTGGTAGCTTTCCCCAGATCCCAGGCGAATGCCGTTATTGGCGGATTCGTGTATAGGGGCGAGGAAATCCCGGAACTAAAGGGTAAGTATATTTGTGCCGATTATGGTGTTGGCGAGGAAATCTGGGCCGTGAATACTTCCAACGGAACCTATGAACAGTTGGGTAATTTTAGTTCCACCAACATCATATCCTTTGGGGAGGACAAACAGGGAGAACTGTATATCCTGAAACAGGGCGTGTCCACGCTTTTTAAACTTTCCACCAAAAAATCATTCGAAGAGACCTTGCCCCAGACTTTGAGCGCAACGGGAGCCTTCAGCGATCTATCCACGCTGTCACCCTCACAAGGAATCTTCCCCTATGAATTGATCGAGTCTTTTTGGTCCGATGGTGCCCTCAAAAAAAGATGGTTGGGAATCCCTAATGACGGCACGCACGATACACAAGAGGAACAGATCAATTATTCCGAAAACGGAAATTGGGATTTCCCCATTGGATCTGTGCTGATAAAGCATTTTGAAATGCCCTTGGATGAAAATAACCCATTGGTTACCAAACGTTTGGAGACCCGTTTTTCGGTCAAGGCGGCCAACGGTCAGTTTTATTATGTTACCTATAAATGGAACGAGGCCCAGACCGATGCGGTGCTATTGACATCCGGTTTGGATGAAACCTTGAACATGAAAAGGGCCGATGGAACAACAGAAGCCCAAGTCTGGACCTACCCCAGAAGAAGCGACTGCGTTACCTGCCATAATCCGAGCACCGGTGGGACCATTGGCACACGTACGAGATACCTCAACAAGGATTTAAGATATCCAAGAACGGGTAGAACCGCCAATCAATTGGTCACCTTGAGCCATTTGGGCATATTGGACCAAACGATCACGGATGCCAATACAAACTACCTTTTAACATATAAAGCTTTGACCGATGCAAACGCCTCCTTGGATGAAAAGGCACGTTCCTACCTGGACCTTAATTGCGCCTATTGCCACCAGGCCGGTTCCGATGTTCGGGCGGATTTTGATATGAGGATGGTACTGAACCTGGAACAAACAGGTCTTTTGGATGCGGGAATTTTCAATTCCTTGGGCATCCCCGATGAAGCCATTTTGCGACAAGGTTCTCCGGAGAAATCCATAATTTACCTGCGAGCCAATAGCCTACAGGAAGGCATTGCCATGCCTCCCATTGCCAAAAACAAAATTGATGCGAATGGCGTTGCCCTATTGGAAGCTTGGATACGCCAATTGGGTTCGAATACGGGACCTAACGAATTGAATCTGGCCTTGAACAAACCAGCAGTACAGTCAAGTAACGATTTTGGAGGGGATGCTGCAAAGGCGGTTGACGGAAACAGAAGCGGCCTCTATTCCAATGGTTCCGTAACGCATACGGCCACTTCCAACAATCCATGGTGGAGGGTAGACTTAGGTAGGGAATATACCATCAACAAAATCAATATGTACAATCGAACCGATTGCTGTTACGAGCGTCTGAGCGGTGCCAAACTCTTGGTTGGAAACACGCCGAGCAACAATCCAGCCGACTATACCGAAGTGGGAACGGCCAATGCTGAACCCTCGCAATTCTTTACCAATGTCAACACCAGTGGTAGATATCTAATGGTATATTTACCGGGAAACAATAAAATTCTTTCCTTAGCGGAGGTAGAAGTCTTTGGAGAGGTGACAATCAACATTCCAGTATACAATGTACTGACATCACCAAACGTTGTCAACCTACAGGTTGGTGAAACCTTCCAATTGAACGCCATTACGGAACCGGCCAATGCAACGGACCAAGGCGTTAGTTGGATTTCAAACGACCCTAGTATTGCATCCATTGATGCCACAACAGGTATGGTAACCGCAGTGGGTCCCGGTGAAATAGATGTAACCGTGACGACCAATGATGGCGGGTACAAGGCCAGTGCCTTGGTTAAGGTGGCCGGCACTCCCCAAAACCCAATTTCCGTTTATAACGTATTGACATCACCCAGTCAAGTCAGCCTAAAGGTTGGGGAGACCTTTCAGTTGAATGCGATTACAGAACCTGCCAATGCGACGGACCAAAGCGTTAGTTGGATTTCCAACGACCCTAGTATTGCCTCAATTGATGCCACAACAGGTCTGGTAATCGCCAATGGGGCGGGTGAGATCGATGTCACAGTTACTACGAACGATGGTGGTTTCAAAGCCAGTGCCTTGATAAAGGTTACCGGAGGTACCGCTCCCAACATTGCAGTTTACAATGTGTTGGTGTCGCCAAAGACATTGACCTTAAATGAAGGGGAGACGTTCTTGCTGAGCGCCATCGTTGAACCGGATAATGCAACGAACAAAAATGTACGTTGGTTCTCGAATGACCCATCCATTGTTTCTGTTGATCCCGATTCAGGATTGGTGACGGCCAATGCCGTAGGTGAGATGGATGTATCCGTTGTTACCGAGGACGGTGGCTATCACGCCACGATGCTTGTCAAGGTAATAGCTCCAAATACCAGTTCTATAAAGCTGTACCCTATGCCAGTGACGGATACTTTCAACATAGACCTATCCGGATATATGGGCAAAGCTGTGGTAGTCAGTCTTTATGGGCCCGGTAACCAGTTATTGAAAACGGTAAGCTACCCTGCGAACCATCCTGCTGTAAATCAGTTTTCCGTATCGGAATATCCATCAGGGGTATATTACCTCTTGTTCGAATCCGCGGACGGTTATGAGGGTAAAACACTGATTATCAATTAAAAAACAACAAAGTGAACTCATAAGGCCTTTACATGTTAAAGGCCTTTTTTATTGGGTTTTAGGACAAAGTCTCCTTTTTCTCTTTAATTCGGTCCAAACTCCACGCAACGGCGGCTTCCAAATCATTGAATTGCCGTAGTGATTCCTTAAAGAACATTTTCTCCAAAACGATGCTCGCAAAACTACCTTGTGTGGAACCCACCACACTGTAATAGGACAACTGATGTCTGTTCTTGTAAAATTTTAACCATTCCGTAGGAACCACCGTATAACTGTTTATACGATTGGAGATGTAGGCAATAGGGGTCTCCTCCCCGAAAATTTCCTTGGCGGCCGCTACTGCCCTCTTGGCCATATTCCAGTCAAAAACAACTCCTTCCTTTATTTCCGAAATGACCAGACCATCAAAATAATAGAAAACCCCGAATTCAAACTCCCTTACCTCCCGTATTTTTTTGAAGTATGGAAGATCCTTAACACGTTTCATACTTTCAAGTTTTTTGTTTTATAGGTCAAGTCTGGACTTATCGCAGCGCAGGGTAGAAAATTAACCAACATGATAGTTATCGGGAAATCTCGGCAGGCAGCCATTGTAACCTTAACTTATTTTAATCAGTGTATCATTTGGACAAACACCTCTAAATGTACGGTTTATAATTGAAATAAAAGGTCAGAAATGCCCTGCAAATAGGGTGATATTCAGTTTTCCATGTTCTTGAGCTGAATCTCCAAAGCCTTGGTAGAAAGTTGCACCTCAATAAAGGAAAGTATCAAGGAAATCATGAGTGCAAGCAGACTGATGCCGAAGACAAGATTTGCCCAAAACGTGAGCTGGACGTAGATCAAAGACATGGTAATGACGGCCAGCAAAAAGCTAAAGATGGCCGTAGCCTGCATGTTCTTGATTATTGTCAGTCGTTTTTGTAGCTTTTTAACCTGTAAGCCTACGGATTTTGACCCCGTCTCCTCGAACTTTTGGTGCAATTGACGTATCAGCGCCGCAATGGCCAAATAACGGGCGTTATAGGCCAACATGGTCAAAGATATGGCCGGAAAAAGTAATGCGGGAATTCCTAAAGTTAGTTCCATTTAGTATTTTGTTTTAATCAATCGATATTCCAAAATATGACCAACTAACGTCCTCATCAAAGGGGTTTGATTGTGCATGAAGTTCACCGGGCTCAATGATGATACACTTTCCTTTTGTTAAAATATGTTTTTCGCCATTTACCTCAAAAATGACTTTACCAATTTGAATGAAGAACACCTCGAACATGGTTTCGTGTAGATGAAAATCCACTTTGTCTCCTGGTTTAAAAACTGCAGTACCAAACATCATGAGGTGAGGTATTTCCCCTTTTGAAACCAAGGTCTTTTTCTTGATATGTTGATTATGGCTCAACCCTAGTTCTGGCAGTGTATTCCAATCTACTATTTTCACAGGTTTAATTGAATAAAAGTTAGTCTATCTTAAATGTGGTTGATTCTGTAATGCCATTGCCGGAAATCTTAACCACGTAAGTTCCTTTGGGCAGATATGTTTTTCCATCTTCTGCTTCCGATAGCTTTGTTTTATGTTGTTTCAAGTAATTGTCTTTTCCGATTTTAGAGAAGGCTACATCAAAGGACAGAATATTGAAACCCTTATCCCCGTTTATCTCGGTCTCGCTTACCACAATATCGTCCTCGCTCAGGACGATGGCCTTAAAAGGGCCTTTCTTTGTGGTATAAAAGGTGATGTCCAAGCCTGGGGTTTGCGCTCTTGACCAGGAGCTTCTAGGGTTGCCCCATCTGCTGGAATGTTTGATATCGGTAAGTTCAAAAAGTTTCAATTTACTCTCCAAGGCCCGGGGTGTCATTTGCTGTAAGGTTGAAATATTGGCCTTATAAATACTTCGCCCGTGCGTACCCACCAATAGGTGTTTTGCCTTTTCCTGTATGACCAGATCATGCACCGCCACGTAGGGAAGTCCGTTATCGAAAACCTCCCAGGAACCGCCCCTGTCAAACGAAACATACAGGCCATTATCCGTTCCAACAAAAAGCAGATTTTCATTTTCCGGATCTTCCAAAATGACGTTAACCGAAGAAGTTGGAATAGTATTGGCGATGGATTTCCATGTTTTTCCGTAGTCCTCGCTCACATAGATATAGGGTGTAAAATCATCCCAACGATATCCGTTCAATGTAACATAAACGCGTTCCTTTTTATGTTTTGATGCCGCTACCCTACTCACCCACAAATCCTTGGGAAAAGACCCTGAAATCAAATCCCAGCTACCGCCTCCGTTCGTACTTACCTGCACCAATCCATCATCGCTGCCGGTATATATCAGTCCAAACTTAAATGGCGATTCAGAAATGGTGGTCAAGGTACCATAGGCCACGTTCCCCCTTTTTCCTCCCATTGTCAGGTCCGGTGAAATGGTTTCCCAAGTATCGCCTTGATCTAAAGACCGGTGCAACTTGTTTCCGCCCAAATACAGAATATCCTGGTTGTGCGAGGAAAGTAGTATTGGTGTTTGCCAATTGAATCGGTAGGGCGATTCTCCCAATTCGTGCTTTGGTTGGATATAGTTCCTTTTTCCGGTCTCCAAATCCAATCGGAAGTAATTACCAAACTGAAATCCCGTATACACGATATTTGGGTTCCTACTGTCTATTTGCACCTGCATACCGTCACCGCCCAAAATGGATTTCCAAGGGTATTGCCCGGACTGGTACCATTCCCTATTCTCCTCCGCATTATGGGGCCCCATCCAAACGCCGTTGTCCTGAAGACCGCCATATACATTGTACGGTTCTTGATTATCCACATTTATGGCATAGAACTGACCCACGATCGGGGAGTTGTTCTTTATCCAGCTCTCCCCATCATCGTAGGAAATGTTGAGGCCGCCATCATTCCCATTGATCAGATGCCCGGACCTATCTGGGTTTATCCACAAAGCGTGATGGTCTGAATGTACGTTATCCTCATTGACCGCCATGTAGGTTTTTCCGCCGTCGTTCGATTTTAAAAGGGGTACACCCGCCAAATAGATTTTATCCACATTGGATGGGTCCACATTGATTTGGGCAAAGTAATACCCGTAACTGTAGTATAGTCCGTCAATGTAATCCTGGTTCTGTTTTTTCCAACTAACACCGCCGTCCATGCTCTTATATACCTCCGCTCCAATGACGGGCGTATCAAAGAGCAATGCATTGGCATCTTCCAAGTAGGAAGCAAGGTCTGCCGGTTTTACGGCACCACTGCGCACCATTTGTTTTACGTTTTCGGCACGGTATTTTTCCTGAAAATTATTTGTTTTTAGAAAATCGTTGAGTTGTTTGTCCGATAATTTCAAAAACGCCTCCGTATCCATAGCCTTGAAATCTTCCTTTTGAAGTCCTTCCTTTTCCTTGACATCGTTATCCTGTTTTGCTCTCCTGAACTGATTGTCATGCACGGCATAAACGGTGTTGTCATCGTATACGGCAAGGCCGATTCTACCCACTCCCTCACCGGTAGGAAACCCACTTTGGGGCGTGGTTATTTTTTTCCAACTCGTTCCGGCATCGGTACTTTTATAAATGCCCGATAAATTGCCGTTGCTCAAAAAATCCCAAGCCTTGCGATCTTTTTGCCACGCGGCCGCATACATGATATTAAAGTTTTTGGGAGCATGGGCCACATCAATAATACCCGTGTCATCGCCCACAAATAAGGTTTTTTTCCATGTTTTGCCTCCATCGGCAGATTTATAAAGACCCCTTTCCGCATTGGTGGAATATAAATGCCCTACCACGCCAACCACTACGTCGTTTGGATTATCGGGATTTATTAGGATGCGACCGATATGATGCGAATCTGGCAATCCCATATTCGACCAAGTTTTTCCTTGGTCCGTTGATTTTAAAATACCGATGCCGGCATAGGTCGAGCGAGAGGCGTTGTTCTCGCCGGTCCCGACATAGATTGTCCCCGATTCCCAATGCACGGCAATGTCCCCAATGTTCTGTGTTGGGGTATTGTCCATAATTGGGGTAAAGGTCGTCCCGTTATTGTTCGTATACCAAAGTCCACCCGAAGCATAGGCCACATAAAATTCAATAGGCGATTTTGGATTTACTGCCACGTCCACCACACGCCCACTCATAATGGAAGGTCCAATATTCTTCAAAGGGATGTTTTTTACCAAGGAAGCTTGACCCATTTGGGCCTTTTTTTCCAAGGATTTCAAAACCTCGGTTTGATCGGAGGGGGAAATCTGGGCCGTTAGCATCCTGAATCCCAATAGAAGAAAGAAGGGTACTATTTTCATGGTAGATTATAAATTATAGGGTTTTGGAAAGTTACTAAAACTTTGTTCAAAGTCCCGTTGGACCAACAGAAGTATTTATTGATTCTTAAGCCTTCCGATCAGTTTGTTGTAATATGATTTCAAATTCGACTGTTTTTGGGCTATTGCCGATTTTGTTTTTGGGGAATCATCTATATCGATTACGGAACCATAGGCTTTGTTATACCATTCCTCCCATGCCGATAAAATCTGTTTCTCAAACTTGAAATTGGAACCTTTTTCAATCGCCACTTGACTTTGTTCAAACTCGTTTTCCAATCGCTCAAAGGATTCTTTTTCCAATATGCTTAAAATCCACAGTGCGGTTTTTTCATCGGCATTGACCAATTGTAGACTGCTGGCCAGTGCCGCCGTGCCCACATTTTGTAAGGTCTTTTGGGATACTTTGTCTATTCTGTCATTATCGGTATGATAAAACTGATCCGTAAAATGCCATAATAATAGTCCTGGAATGTTGGCTTTTAAAAAGGGAGTATGGTCACTCCCTCCTTCAAAAGGATTGGTATTCACTTCCCAGTTTGCGAATTCTCCTTGCTGTCGAAAATTATGGATGATAAAATCATTGAGATAATGGGGTCTCATGTCCTTTAGAGAAAGAACTTCGCCACCCCATTCTGTGTGCTTGTCATTTCCGCGCGTCCAGATAGCACTTGGATCCGGCATTTTTTCTATTAAAAAGGAGCCTCCTGTGATATTCGTATTTTCGCCTACCATGTCCAGACTTATGCCCCATTTGATTCCTTGCGCCCTTGTTTTGTCCTCTTGAATGTATCGGTGGGTGGACGATATTTCATCGCCCCAAAGAAAGGTCATGGTACGCTCGTAGTCGATTGGACCAGAATCGATAAGGTTCGCCGCAACGGAAGCCATTTCTAGCTGCGCCCCAACACCGCTGGCATTGTCATTGGCGCCCGGTTCCTGGATATGGGCACTGAAAACCAGTCGTTCGGAAGGTTTTTTACTTCCTTTTATATTGGCGATTACTGTAAGCTCCTCAGCTTCATATATTTTAGTTTGAATGTTTACCTTGACCATCGTTTCCCCTCTTTTAAACGCTGACTTTAGTCTTTCCTTGGCTTCAAAGGACAGGGCGATTCCCCAGAATTTGGTATCGGCTTGCGGAGGTAGGCTTCTAAACTGTATGGAGGTGATATTCTTTTCCGGTTGTAGGTAGGTTGGATTGTTATAGGTCAAAACGCCCAAAACCCCTTTGTCCAATAACTCCTGGTAGATACAATTGAGTCCGAATTCCATAAAAACAACCTTGCTTTTCAAGTCGAGGTTAGGTATATCCTCCTTGGCTCCAATTGGGACCACTTCCGCCGTTATGCCTTCCTTTGGTGTAGAAACGGAGTTGAGATAGGTCATGTTCCTGTTTAAAGTGGAGACCAAAATTGGATCGGTTTGGCCCAAAATTTCCAAAAGTGCGGAAACAGGTTCCCAAGTTGGGTCTTTCATGGGGCGGGATTCGATCCTGTAGGTCAATCGGTCATTGGCATCGGCTTTGGATTCCAGTACATATCCGGCTTTTTCAAGTTCCTTGGCTATCCATTTCACACTATTGTTGAACCCGGTATTTCCAGGGACCCTCCAGTATTGCGCTACATAGTCCGTAGTTTCATAGGCCAATTTCCCATCGAACTTTGGTCGGACCAAATCAAAATATTCATATTTTTCACCCTCCTTGTTCTGTGAGTGTAGATGTAAGGGTATCACCAGCAATAGTGCATAAAAGAAACGGAGGATGCACGTTTTTTCTAGGAACTGTGACATATGAGGAGACCTTTAATCCAACTGAAGTTTTTCTGTATCTGTATCGCTATTTTTAAGGATGGCCCGATAGGAATCGATAAGTTCCTGTAGTTTCTCTGGATGGCTTTCTGCCAAATTATTTTGTTGCCCTATATCGTCCTGTAAATTATACAACTGATATACACTGTCATTTCCCAATTCAATATCCACCAAATCATTTATTACTGGACCATTGTATGGGGGAATCATCGCCCAATCCCCTTTTCGAAAAGCCGTTCTGGAAGTAGCCTCCAGTACCAACTCGTCCCGGCCAGATTCGCTCTTTCCCAACAATACGGCCATCAGGTTTTTGCTATCCTCCGTTGTGGTATCACTATTTACTAAAGAGGCCAACGAAGCAAAAAGATCCAATTGGGATACCATAGCATTGGAAACACCCGGAGCTATGGTTCCCTTCCAGTAGGTAATGAACGGTACTCGGGTTCCCGCTTCGAACAAACTATATTTTCCGCCACGCAGGGGACCGGCAGGTTTATGATGACCCAATTTTTCAACAGCTTCGTCGTAATAACCGTCGTTTACCACGGGGCCGTTATCACTGGAAAAAACGATCAGGGTATTTTCCAACAAACCTTCCTTTTCCAAGGTTTTTATGAACTCCCCTATGACCCAATCCGCTTCCAAAATCACATCGCCTCTAGGTCCCATTCCTGATTTTCCAACGAACCTTGGGTGGGGCGTTCTTGGAACGTGGGGCTGTTGTAGGGCGTAGTATAGAAAAAAGGGTCGGTCCTTATTTTTTTTGACATAGGTTTGGGCATCCGCCAGAAAATAATCGGCCATATCCTCATCGACCCATTTGGCGGCTTCCCCACCCTTCATAAAGCCTATTCGCGGAATGTCATTAACAATGCTGTTATTATGCCCATGGTGCCATTTCATTTTTAGCCTTTCGGGATTGTCCAACCCAGTAGGTTCACCCTCAAAATTCTTTTCATAACTGACTTGAATGGGGTCATTGGGGTCCAGATTCACGACATTCCCGTTTTTGATATAGACCGTAGGTACCCTATCTTGGGTGGCGGCCAAAATATTACTGTAGTCAAAACCTACCTCATTAGGCCCCGGACGTATGGTCTCGTTCCAGTTGATTTCCGCGGCACCTAGGCCAAGGTGCCACTTACCAACAATCCCAGTAGCATAGCCCTCGTTTCTCAAAAGCTTTGGTAGTGTGGTTTGGGCCGTATCAATAATCAAGGAAGCGGACCCCGGAAGGATTTTTGCATTTTTATTCCGCCAAGGATACACCCCGGTCAACAAGGCATATCTACTGGGCGTACAGGTAGCCGAGGTGGCATAACCATTCGTAAATCGTAGTCCGCCATTGGCCAATGCATCCATATTTGGAGTTTTCAATTCCGTAGCCCCATAGGCACTAAGCTCACCAAAGCCCAAATCGTCCATATAAATAATAACGATATTGGGTTTTGAACCATCAGCACTCGTCATTTCACTGGTGGTAGCAGCATCGTCTTTGCAGGAGAAAAGGCTCATTACCAAAATTGCAACTATAAGAAGTTGTCGATTTTTCATGCTTAGGTGATTTTGTTTTTTTCTCCTCTTAAATTCATGCCCAGCTGTCAGATGAATTGAATTTGAATTTGAATTTGAAAATTGAACTTGGGCTTATTCTATGCTACTCCTCCCATTTCCAATCGCCTCCAATGATCAATTTTTCCTTTAGGTCGTTTTTGATCATAAACTCCTTGGTGGTCTCACTGTCCATTTTGGTGGCGGGCAGCGTTTCCGCATTGGCCAAGCCATATAACATCATGGTGCCAAAACGGGAAGTATTGGTCATATGTTCCTCGTTTACTAGGTCAAAATCGTCGCAATCGGAATGGTAACAGCCATAAATAGAACGGTCCAAGTTGCTGTGGACGGACAAAATAGGCACCCCTTCCAACATGAAAGGTTGGTGGTCGCTATGCAATCCGGAACGGTTTGAAAATTCATTTTTATAGATGCTGTCCTGTTGTTGGATTGCGGCACCTAGATTGGTGAAAAAAGCCTCGTTATCTAACTTTCCACCAGCATTCATACCAATGGGATTGCCTGCCATGTCCAAGTTCATCATATACTTTATTTGGTCCATAGTGCCTTCTTTCAGGGCTTCTGCCACCATGTGTCTGGAACCAAAAAGGCCTTGTTCCTCACCCATGAACATGACGAATTTTACCGTTCTTTTTGGCTGAAGGTTATTGGCCTTAAACGCACGGGCAATATCCAATACCGCAAAGGATCCAATGCCGTTATCTATGGCTCCTGTGGCCAAATCCCACGAATCCAAATGGCCGCCAATGACGATGATTTCATTGGGTATCTCACTTCCCGGGAGGGTAGCTACCACGTTCCTGGCACTGATCATGTCGCTGTTATTCGTCATTTCAATTGTGGCGGACGCGGTTCCTTCTTTCAGCGTTTCTTTTAAGGCCATACCATCTTCCTTGCCGATACAAACGGCCGGAATGGGAATCAGTTCCCCGGTTACGGAGGCGGTTCCAGTTAATAGCACCCCATTGTCCACTTGGTTGATGATGATAATTCCCTTGGCACCGTATTTAATTGCTAAGGCAGTTTTTTCACTTCGGTGCAGATTGCTCAATCCCTCCGGACTTCCTTCCAAAATACTAATATACACCAAGGCAATTTTGTCCTTTACGGCATCGGGTTTTGCCGCATAATCTACTTCTAGGCCGTTGCCCATGTCCACGATTTCTCCCGATACCATGGCTTCCACGGGTGAATGTCCTAGCGTCACCGCCTTGACAGGTTCTTCATTTATAGTGACGGATACGGTTCCCCTGGACCAAGCCTCTACTTCAAAAGATTGATATTCCACATCCTCAAAACCATATTCCTTGAACTTATTATAGGTGTATTCCTCTGCCTTGGCACCGTTTTCGGAACCTGTAAGTCGGTGACCAATAGTTTCGGAAGCTTCCTTTAACGTACTGTAGCCTTTTGCGTTTTGCTTGATTTCGGAATCTATGCGGGCAAATAGTTCTGCCTGTGTTTCTGCTTTTTTCGTTTCGCCGCAAGAGACGGCTAAAATGGCTGTTAAAACAATAAAGAGTTGTTTTTTCATAGGTCTGCTAGTTGAATTTAATTTATGATTTTATCTTTTGGGTATGTTGTATTTGTAGTTCGCTTTGTTTCAATCGGGAATTCAATTGCTCCACTTCCACGGTTATGAATTTCTTAAACTTGGCATCTACCTCTTTAAGACGTTCATTAAAAATGGCATACACTTCCTGTTGTTGGTCCGTAGGTTTAAAATCTGCACCAAACCCACCGATGTCACTGGCCAAAGCACTCAGCCTACCATAAAGCTTTATGGGAGATCTAAAGGCATCTTCACGGGCCCCTGTCAGATGGATGTCATAAAGGCTGCCAGCTATGGCAATGGCCATGGCGCGTAGTTCCTCGGCTTTTTTTCGGTCCGCTGAGCGGCTTAACTTTGGGATGATATCATTGAGCTCTGCCCGTATCGCTTCAATATCATTGATCATGGTTACGGCCAAGTTCATCGCATCGCGAAGTTCCAAGGAAAAGGCTACTTGTTTTTGAATGTCTTTGAGATTACCTTCAGTACTCGGGTCTTTTAAAACCTCCAGTTCCCTACTATATTCTTTGTTGCCAATAACCAGTTTTACCTTATAGTTATCGGGTACTACTTTGGGACCGTATTGTCCACGCATTAAATCAAGGTCCCAAGTGACCAAGGGGCGCCATCCTTCACCATTGAGCTGGACCCATGGCCTTCCTGGTGGGGAGGTCTGAAGTTTTGGTTTATATGTGGGTTCATAGCGTAGGTTCCACATGACCCTATTGACGCCTGGTTTGTTTTTTCCTTCCAAGGTGCGGACTACTTCATCTTCCATGGTCAAAATCTGTATTTCGATTTTTTGATCGGTACTATCCTTTAAGAAGTAATTGATTTCCGCACCATAGGCAGGGTTAGTACCGGAATTTAAGCTAGGACCATCGGTTTTGATGCTTTGAACATCTTGGAAACGATATACCGGTCTAAGACTGAAAAGATGGGCCTCCTTATCCTTTGCATCCATATCGTATTCCCGTAAAGGGGAAATATTGTCCATGATATAATAGCCTCTTCCATACGTACCCACCACAAGATCATCAAACCGTTCTTGGATTTCCAACCAATACACGGGTGCAGGTGGCAGATTGTTGCGCAAACGCATCCAATGTTCACCATCATCATGGCTTATATAAAGTCCGTTATCAACTCCCAAGTAGAGCATTCCTTCCCTTTTGGGGTCTTCTTTGATAACATGGGCAAAGCTATGGACAGATTTTGGCACTGTATCGCTTATTAACTTCCAGGTCTGCCCATAATCCTCGGTTTTGTAAACATACGGGTCAAAGTCCCCCATTTGATGCAGGTCTACCGTGATATAAGCACTTCCCTTTTTATATCGGGATGCTTCTATGTTGGCAATGGTGCCCCATTTGGGAAGGTCAGGAATATTGGAGGTTACATTGGTCCAAGTGGTTCCTCCATCTTTGGTGAGCTGTACCTGTCCGTCATTGCTACCGGTCCAAATAAGGCCAGGTTCCAATGTTGACTCCACAATGCTGAACAAAACCGACCCATCAAAGGTCATAAGGTTGTCAACGGCGATACCCCCTGAATTTTGTTGATGGGTCTTATCGTTCAAGGTAAGGTCCGGACTGATCACTTGCCAACTTTGTCCGCCGTCATCACTTTTATGTACATATTGGCTGCCCACGTAGACCCTATGTTTTGTATGGGGCGAAAAGGCCAATGGAAAATTCCAATGCCAGCGGTATTTCAATTTTCCCGGTTCCCAACCGTAGCCTGCCTCTGGCCAAACCCGTACATCACGGGCGTGTCCTGTTTTAACATTGTAACGTTGCAGTCCCCCATCATAACAACCGGACCAAACAATGTCGTTGTCAAAAGGATCGGGTTGGGCAAAACCGCTTTCGCAACCGCCTACGCCCTTCCAAAGGCCCAGAGGTATATACCCCTGTTTGCTATTGCTGGGCCCCATATAGGAATATCCATCCTGGCGGTTTCCATAGACATTGTATGGAATTTTATCATCAACGGCTACATGGTACATTTGAGCTATTGGAAGCACGATCCGCTGAAAGGTTTTTCCATGATTCATACTGATACTGGCACCCCCATCATGGGCCACCATGAGTCGGTCCGCATTGGTGGGGTCCACCCAGATATCATGGTTATCGCCTCCGGCACTGTAACCACTTTCAATGGTCTTACCGCCATCCTTGGAAATGCTGAATTTAACACTGGCAAAATAGAGTTCATTAGGGTCTGCAGTTGAAACGGCCATACGCGTATAATAAGGGGCACGTTCTGCAATGTCATGGTTTCGGGTCTGTAGGGTCCAAGAGTCACCAAAGTCTTCGGAGCGATAAAGTGCCGGACTCTCGATTTCAAAAAGGGCATACACAATATTCGGACTGGAATGTGAAATGGCCACCGCCGTTTTACCAACGGGATGGTCTTCACCTCCGGGCAAACCGTTTTTGGACAAGGCCTCCCAAGTATCCCCGCCATTCAAGGTCCTGTAAACTCCTCCTCCCGGCCCACCGCTGTTCAAGCCCCAAGTATTGATATGTATGGACCACATGCCTACTAGGAGTCGGTCTGGATTTTTCGGGTCCATGGCCAGTTCGGCAGCCCCGGTGTTTTCGTCCACAAAAAAGATGCGTTCCCAAGTCTTACCGCCATCCGTGGTTTTAAATACCCCTCGTTCCTGCTGTGGTCCGTAGGTATGTCCAAGGGCAGCTGCATATACAATGTCCGGATTGGTAGGATGCACAAGAATGCGCCCAATGCGCCCCGTTTTCTCAAGGCCCATGTTTATCCAGGTCTTTCCACCATCCTCGGATTTATAGATGCCATCACCCATGGCATGGGCGGGCCGAATCACAAAGGTTTCACCCGTGCCCACCCAAATGATATCTGGATTTGTTGGGGTAATGGCCACCGAGCCAATGGATGAAACGTTCTGAGCATCAAAAATGGGGTTCCAGCTAATACCGCCATCGGAGGTTTTCCATAATCCGCCGGAGGCCGCACCGATATAGGTGGTCATGGGGTCTCCCGCCACCCCCGCCATGGCAATGGTACGGTTGCCTTCCGGTCCTATAAAACGAAACCGTAGGTTCCCAAAAACAGCGGGGTCTGTTTGGGGAAAAATCGAAACAAAATTTAAAAGAAGTAATACAAGCAAAAAATACCGGATTTTCATGACAATTGGTTTGTTATGGTATGGTGTACAAGTTAGCCAATTGTTGTCTAAAATAGCCCTTTAAAAAGGGTGTAATTGTGGTAAATATGTGGTTCATTTCTTAAGAAAACAGTGGCTATTGCTTAATTTTATGGCAAAATCATAGACTTCATGAAATACGAACAAATTCCCAACGCCCTATTTATAAAAAACCGAGAGAAATTTATGGCCCGCATGCGTCCCAAGAGCATTGCGGTCTTTAATTCCAACGACATTTACCCCATAAGTGCCGATAGTGTCATGCCCTTTGAGCAACATCGGGATATTTTTTATCTGAGCGGGGCCGATCAAGAGGAAACTATTTTGTTATTATTTCCGGATGCCATGGACAAAAAACACCGGGAAATTCTATTCGTAAGGGAAACCAATGAGCACATCGCCATTTGGGAAGGTGCAAAGTTGACCAAGGAAAAGGCAACCGACGTATCGGGGATAGAAACCATTTACTGGCTAAAGGAATTTGACAAAGTTTTTTTTGATCTGATGACCGAAGCAGATACTATCTATTTCAACACCAACGAACACTACAGGCAGGCAGTTGAAACGCAGACCAGGGAAGACCGATTTATACTGGCCTGCCAGCAAAAATTCCCTGCGCACCAAGTGGCAAAGAGCAACCCGATTCTTCAGGAAATCCGTGGGATCAAGGAACCGGAGGAATTGGAACTGATACAAATGGCCTGCAACATCACCGAAAAAGGCTTCCGTAGGTTGTTGGGCTTTGTAAAGCCTGGGGTTATGGAGTATGAAGTGGAGGCGGAGCTATTGCACGAATTTATACGGAACCGTTCCAAAGGATTTGCCTATCCGCCGATCATCGCCTCGGGCAACAATGCCAACGTACTTCACTATTTGGAAAATAATAAAGCCTGTAAGGATGGCGATATGTTGTTGATGGACGTAGCGGCGGAGTATGCCAACTACTCCAGCGACCTTACCCGGACCATCCCCGTTAACGGCCGTTTCACGAAACGGCAAAAGGAGGTCTACAACGCCGTACTAAGGGTGAAAAACGATGCGACCAAAATGTTGGTTCCCGGAACCCTTTGGGCGGAATACCATAAGGAATGCGGTAAATTGATGACTTCTGAACTTTTGGGCTTGGGTCTTTTGGATAAAGCCGATGTTCAAAATGAAAATCCGGATTGGCCCGCCTATAAAAAATACTTTATGCACGGCACCAGTCACCATATTGGGTTGAATACGCATGACTATGGGGAACTGAAGACTCCCATGAAGGCCAATATGGTATTTACCGTAGAACCGGGAATTTATATCCCCGATGAAAAAATGGGCATTCGTTTGGAGGACGATGTGGTCATCCAAGAAAAAGGGGATCCCTTTAATTTAATGCGCAATATTCCTATTGAAATTGAGGAAATTGAGGAGTTGATGAATAGCCCTCTCTAACTTCCCAAAAATGGTAGTACCCATTTGCATGTAGGATGATTTGTTTCAAAATGATTTAAAATAAGAGGTTTTTAATTCCTCAAAAACTAGAAAGAATTTAATAAGTAAAGATTATGAAATTAGTATCGTGGAACGTCAATGGCATAAGGGCTTCCGTAAAAAAAGGCTTTGAGGATGTTGTGTCCAGTTTTAATGCCGATGTTTTTTGTATCCAGGAAACCAAGGCCCAGGATGACCAAGTGGCAGAGGCCTTGGCCGAAATTACCGACTATACTTTATACACCAATAGTGCCGAAAAGAAAGGATATTCAGGCACAGGGATACTATCAAAACAAGAGCCCATTTCTTTTGGCAGCAATATGGGTATTGCGGACCATGATATGGAAGGCAGGATTTCCTATGCGGAGTACCCCGACTTCTATTTGGTCAATGTCTATGTGCCAAACAGCGGTAATGGACTCAAACGGCTGGATTATCGGTCAGGCTGGGATACTGATTTCACGGAATACCTTCAAAACCTGTCAGAAAAGAAACCTTTGATCATTACGGGCGATTTTAACGTGGCCCACACTGAAAATGATTTGGCCAATCCCAAATCCAATTACAACAAAACGGCAGGTTTTACCCAAGTGGAAATCGATGGGTTTGACCACATGCTCAAAACCTTGAACCTAGTTGACAGTTTTAGGGCTTTGCACCCGGATACGTTTGACAAATATACGTTCTGGAGCATGCGCGGCGGAGCCAGAAGCAGAAACGTGGGTTGGCGTATCGATTATTTTTTGGTCAGTGAATCTTTATGGTCCAAGGTAACCTCGGCCGAAATACATGACCAGATCATGGGAAGCGATCACTGCCCGATTAGTTTGGAAATAGCACTATAGATATGGGACTCCTATTGTTTTTACAGGACGTTTCGGAAATCGAAAAGAAAATCCAGGAGGCCCCTGATCGCTCGTATGAGATTGGTGTGGCCATTGGCACCTATCTACCTTTTGTCATCCTAATTTTGGTGGCCTATTTGTTTTATTACTACTCCAAAAAGCGGAGAGATTCTTGATATATGTACAGGATGATTTAAAAAAAGTGCGACTTATTTACTCGGTAGACTTTATTATCTCGCCGCCTTTCATTACAAATTGTACACGCTGTAATTCTGTAATATCTTCCAGCGGATTCTTTTTGGTAGCAATAATATCGGCGTATTTACCTACCTCAATAGTTCCTATACTATCGTCCATTTTCAAAAGCTCCGCATTTACTTTGGTCCCGGCAATAATGGCTTCCATAGGAGTCATGCCAAACTTTACAAATTCGTGAAACTCATTGGCCGCAAAGTTACCGGGAAATCCCACATTGTCCGAACCAATACCCAGCTTTACCCCTCTCTTATGGGCCTCCCCAAGTACCTTCATTCTGGCTTCCCTAAATTCCTTTTGGGAACGTTGCGTTTTTGTCAGTGCCACATTCCCGGGGTCCTTTAAGCGAAAATAGGTGCCAACCGTCAAAGTTGGTACTAGATAGGTGTCGTACTCCAAAAACAAGTCTATCGTTTCAGCATCCAAAAAGGTCCCATGCTCTATGGATCTTGCCCCAAATTTTATTGCTTTAACAATCCCCTCTTTGGCATGTGCGTGCATCATGACCGGAACATCCCTTTGGCCGGCTTCCTCTACCGCCGTTTTAAGTTCCTCATCACTAAAATGTACGTTCCTTGGGTTGTCTCCTGTAGACATAAAAGCTCCCGTGACCAAAAGTTTGATCCAGTCGCTCCCATTCTTGATTTCTTGTCTAATGGCCTTCCGCATTTCATCCTTGCCATCCACAATGAGACCATCAGGGATAACGGATTGTTCGTTGGAAATATAATTTATATCCCCTCCCCCTCCGGTTACTGAAATATAGTGTCCGGCACCAAAAATGCGTGGTCCTTTGAACAGGCCGGCATTTATAGCATTGCGGATCTCAAAATGTGCATATTTGGTATCGGCATCACCGGCAATCCTTATCGTGGTCCAACCAGCTTCCAGCCATTCCTGTACCGTCTTTAATCCCCTTAATGCGTTAAAAGCCGAGGAACCCTTTAAGTGATTGGTTTGGTATTCACTGCCGTAAATTAAAGGGTGGGTGTGGGCATCTATCATTCCTGGTAATACGGTATATTCACTTAAATCTATAACGGTATATCCCGCTTTTAGCAAGTCCATGGTGCCCACTTCAACTATTCGATCCCCCTTTATAAGAATTACGGCATCGGCTTGAACATGTGTATCTTTTGCCGTGATAAGATTTCCACAAATTAAGGCCGTTGTTTCCTGTGCCCAGGCAATGGTGAAACATAAAAAGATAAAAACGAAAGATAGACGGATACTATTCATTATTCTCGTAATGTTGGTACAGGTAAGAAAGATACAATTTTCATCATCCCTATTTTTAAATTAAATACGCGTAATGCTACAATAAGGTCATATTTCGAAGTTTGGGTGGGTAGCTATGAAAAATAGAAAGCTCAGCAAATACACTTCCCTATTGCTTGGAATACAAAAACTTCCGATTTGCACGAATCGGGCTAATAAATGAAAATGAAACAAAGTGTAAAAATCCTACACTATTATGGCTTAAAAATCAAAATGATCCGGATGTGGGCCACTGCGTTCATCCCTGTCCAGACTATCCAAAAAGGCCATGTCCTCATTGGAAAGTTCAAAGTCGAAAATATCCGCATTGGAGGCGATACGCTTTTTATGTACCGATTTTGGTATGGTGACCACCCCTTTCTGTAGGTTCCATCGCAGGATGATTTGGGCAGCCGATTTGTTATACTTGTCGCTCAATTCCTTATAAAAATCCAATTGGAATAGTTTCCCTTGCATGAAGGGAGACCATGCTTCATACTGAATGGTATTTTCAGCACAAAAATCCAAAAGCTCTTGCTGCACCAAATACGGGTGAAATTCCATTTGATTCACCATAGGTACAATGTTGCAGTCAGTTAATAAGTCATCCAAGTGATGCCGCAAAAAGTTACTGACCCCGATCGCCCTAACCTTTTTAGTTTCGTATAAATACTCCAAAGCCCTCCAAGTATCCTTGTATTTCCCCTGAACCGGCCAATGCACCAGAAATAGGTCGAGATAATCCACCTGCAAGCGGTTGATACTATCTTCAAACGACTGTAGCGTAGTGTTATACCCCTGCTCGCTGTTCCAAACTTTGGTCACCAGAAAAATATCCTCCCTGGCTACGGAACTTTCCTTGATTCCCCTGCCCACACCTTCTTCATTCTTGTACACCGAAGCCGTATCGATATGCCTGTACCCCAAATCCAAGGCATCCTTTACCGAATCTATGACCTCTTGGTCGTTATCGGCTTGGTAAGTTCCCAAACCTAAATAAGGCATAAAAACCCCGTTTCGTAATTCAACTCCCCCTGAAATGTCCGTAATTTTCATATGATTCGTTTTTTGGTTGTTCCCTTCGACTCCGCTCAGGGCAGGAGTTGTTGGTTGTTCAATTTTTAGAATAAAAATCAATAAAACAACATTTTGCTAACCTAATCTTGTATTGAACAAAGTTTTTTTTACTCCCCGCAAAATATGTCGGTCACAATTAACGTATTTGGGTCAAACTCTAATCGCATATTATCCGATCCAGCGAACACCATATCATATTCCAAGGTGTATTTTAATTTGTCATCATATTCTATAACAATTATTTCCGCTGATTTTTTATCTTGGGTCCAATATTGATATTTTAAATCCCCAATAATTTCTCGAGCCTGATTTAAAGTCATTCCGACTTCTATTTTTTCACAGTTCTTCCAATATTGATTAGTCAGCCTTTCTGCTTGAAAGAATTTAAAAGCGTTTAAAATCAAACTCATAAGTCCGATTAGCGCGAATACGTTGACAAGTAATTTTTTCATTCTTTATCCAACTAATAGATGCTAATTTTTATCTACATAGTACTAGATACCCAACACTTACAACCGGTATACCCATTCCTCTGGATTCAACCTATCCGTGTCTTGGTAGAGGTAAAATTTTAGTCGGGTCTGGCCATTTGACCGATTGGTATATATGGTTCCCAATTCATCCTTTATTTTCACCTTATCTCCTTTTTTTACATAAAGTTCGGACAAATTATAGTACGTACTTATAAAATTACCGTGCTTTACCTGAACTCCCTTGTTTCCGCCAGGCACTGCCAAAATGGCGATAACCTCGCCTTCAAATATGGCCCTTGCCTTAGATCCAGGATCTGTGGCTATGATGACCCCGTTGCTTTGGTGTTTTATTCCAGGGTATACGGCATCGTTGTATATACCAAAACCCTGACTTTTAATGCCCTTCTCAACGGGCCAAATTAATTTTCCTTTATTCGCCGAAAAATTGTTGGCCACTAGGGTCGCCTCCGGTGTCAACACGAATTTACTGGCACTGGTAGTGGTTTTACCAGCTTCTTTGTTGGAGGCGGCGATGGCCGACCGTATCAGATTTTCTATCTGTTGGTCTATTTTGCGGGCCTCCCTTTTTTTCTCATCAATCGCCTTGGCATATTTGCTTTCGTTCTGTCGGATGGTTCCCAATAGTTCTTTCTGCTCCTGTATCTCCGCGAACAATTGGTCTTTGGCCTTGGTGTTCTGGGCCAACAGTACCTCCTTAACCTTGCGCTCCTCGTTCAGATCCATGTTCAAACGCGTTAACTCCTCCGTTTTGGCCAAAATCTGTGCTCCCTGCTCCTTTCTATAGTCCGTGTACTGCTTCATGTATTGAAGCCTTTTAAATGCCTGATAAAAGCTTTCTGAGGACAATAGGAACATCAATCTGTTCTGCTTGGATTTGTTCTGATAGGATTTTTGGATCATCCTGGCATATTCCTCCTTTATTTCCTGTAGCTCTCCCTTGAGCTTACTGATGTTCCGTATGTTGGTGTTGATCTGTCTATTCAGTAAATTGGCCTGTTGGTTCGTAACCCGAATCAATTGTTGACGGACGGTAATTTTTTTATCGAGGGCCTCCATCTGGTCCAGGACCGTGCCCCTTTCCTTTTTTTCGGATAACAATAATCTATTGATTTCCCGGATTTCGTTCTGTAGTTGTTCCCGCTTTTCCTCCAAGGCCTTTTGCTCGGTGGTTTGCGACCATAAAAGAGGTGCTCCCCATAGCAAAAGAAGAAAAAAGATACTGCAATGTTGTTTTGCTACCATTACGCTACTCCAAGACGATTTCTTTAAAACCTTTCGGTATATTATAAGGAAAATTGACGTCACGATTCAATTCTATGTTTCTATATTCCAAAAGAATCCGGTTCTCGTTGTTTTCTTCTATCGCCAAAATGGATACCTCATTGGGTATGGCTACCTTCCCCACAAGTTGGTAGTTTTCATATTTGATTTCCAACAAGCGCTTTTTCAGGGGCTGTGACAATTGCTGTAGGTCCATCTTAAAGTTCTTGGGCTCGATTTGGAACAGGGTCTTGTAAAGCGCACCGGCAGTTTTTGGGGTCAAACGATAGTTATCCTTACCTATTGAAAGGTCAAACTTGTCATTTCTTAAGTCAAAAAGGGCCTGTCCCAACAACATGTTTTGAAGGATGGAGTAATCCACCTCGGTTCCCAAAAGCTTGCTCAAATAGGAGAAATCACCATCAAAATATTCATTGTCCATTTTGTTGTAAAAGGATACCCTATCCGGAGTGATATATGCCTTTACGATTCCTAAGGGAGCGCTGATCCATATGCCCTTATCCTTTTCCATCCGTAGACTTACGGATACGCTTTGTTCATCCTCCCCATCGGAATAATCGATTTTGACCCTTCCCGTAAGGGTCCTGAATTCCAACTTATTTTGGTAGTGGGCCTTTACGACGGACTTTGCCGATAGCCGATCATCCATGGAACCATCGGAAATTACCTTGGCACTTTTACAAGAAAAGACAATAAGCGCGAAACTACATACCGTAGCCATTCTTAAATATGTTCGTAAACTCAATTGCATCATTAAAATCCGGGTTTCACCTTGTTCAAATATTCGTCTGCCTTTTCCGTATTCCCCATGGCACCGTACACCTCTGAAAGCTCCTTGTAGATTTTATTCTCCAATACCGGGTCGTCTATTAGATAATCCAAGGCCGTCTCCAAGGCTTCCTTTGCCTCGTTGAGGGTGTTGCCCATTTTAAGGGCTACTCCATTCGCATAGTATAAAAAGGGCTGTAGGGGATACTTTTCAAGAGCCTCCTCCGTAAGCTCTAGCAGTGTTTTGGCATCCCTGGATGCGTTTATCAAGTCCTGTATCCGCTTTTCAAACGTACCCAAATCGCCGGCATCCCCGTTCTTGTTTTCAGATATGTCAATCTTGTTCGTTATAGTTCGCTGCTTTGCAATGGAATCGTTTATTTTGGATTGAAGGTACTCGGTTTTTACCGTTTTCTCCAATTCCATCAATATGCTCTTGGCTTCTTGATAGTTTCCCAGTTCATAATAAATAGTGGCCAGGTTCGATTTTAATTCCCGATTATTCCAAGGAATCTGTTCTTTTATGGTGCTCACGGTAGTGTTTTGGGCCTGCAAACTCTCTGCCAAGGTGTTGGCATACCAATAATTTTCCGGATCCTCCAAAACGGCTTCCTGCGCATATTCCTGGGCATTGATATACTGCTTGTCCAACAAATAGGATTTGGCGAGTTCAAAGGAAACAACTTCCTTTTCCGGTTCCAAATTCTTGCACTTTAAAAATGCGTTTATGGCCTTATCGTAATTTTGAATGCCCTTTTGTTTTAGACCTTCAAAAAAATATTGCTGAAATTCATCTGAATACTCCTCAATTGATACTTCCGCACTCTCCTCCTCGGTGATGGGACCTTCCTCTTGGGACAAAACAATCCCTGGGGAAAGCGTTGCTCCTAAAAAAAGTAGTAGCATTGGGACTGTCTTTTTCAAACGTTTAAATTTTAATAATTATTTGATAATAAATGAATTATAAAATTAAGAACGTGTGCAACCACTCGCTGTACTCGTTCTCTCATTAAAAATTTTAAAAATTCCCTTTTATGAAGAAATTTTTAAAATTTTTTAATGCTCGTTTCATTCGTAGTTCTATTTTACTCCGGTACTGCCAAAGCCACCGGCTCCCCTAAGGGTTTCGGATAGTTCTTCTACTACCTCCCATTCGGCGCGCTCATGTTTGGCGATAACCATCTGGGCAATACGCTCCCCGTTTTCAATGGTAAAATCTGTGTTTGATAAATTCACCAAAATAACACCGACTTCCCCCCTATAATCCGCATCTATCGTGCCAGGGGCATTCAACACGGTAATTCCCTTTTTGGCCGCCAAACCGCTTCTTGGGCGTACTTGGGCCTCATAACCTATGGGCAACTCTATAAACAGGCCTGTTTTAATAATGGCCCTATCCAACGGTTTTAGGGTAATTGGTTCTGCGATATTGGCCCTGAGGTCCATTCCTGCCGAAGCCTCGGTTTCGTAATGGGGCAGCTCATGTTCTGATTTGTTGATTATCCTAATCTTCATTTTTATTGTTCGCTACTCTTATTTGACAAATACCTTTTTCAAATTCTCGATTTCCATTTTGTACACCAATCCCAAGAAAATCAACAATAAAGGAATCCCTACAAATAAATTTCTATCAAAGATATAGAAGGATATAATTGAAAACAGTATGGAAACTCCTAAGTAAAATATAATTTTTCTGAAATTATAGGGTATGGGATAGTACATACGCCCAAAATAAAAGGACATTAACATCATAGATGCATATGCGACCAAAGTCGCCACGGCAGAAGCCACATAGCTAAAGTATTGTATCAAGGCAACATTTATGATGATGGTGAGAACGGCTCCGATCATTGAAATATAGGCCCCAAACTTGGTTCGATCCGTTACTTTGTACCAGACAGAGAGGTTGTGGTAAATACCCAAGAAAAAACTGGCCAGGATTATGATCGGCACTACGGACATGGCATCCCAATATGAAGTGTCCTGGATAAAGAGTTGTTTTAAAACATCGGCAAATACAACTACGGTCAACAGAATAATACTCCCCAATACCACAAAGTAGTTGGTAATCTGTGCATAGGCCTTCTGAGGATTTTTAGTGTCCGAATGGCTAAAGAAAAAGGGCTCTATTCCTAATCGAAATGCGGTAGCAAAAAGCGTCATGAACAAGGCCAATTTATAGCAGGCCGCATATTTTCCCATTTCACTTTTGGCAATATCGGGCGGTAATAATTCCGATAACAAATACTTATCAAAAACCTCATTTATTGTAAAGGCAATACCAGCGACCATTACCGGCATAGCATAGATCAACATCCGTTTCCATAAATCCACATCAAAAATATACGGCCTTCTAAGGTATACCCGTATCATAAGCAACAGTGTAACCGCGCTGGCAAGTAGATTGGAAATCAGTATGTAGGATATCTCATAATCCTGCACGTACAATTTGTTGAAGAAACCGGCCCCATTCTCAACTGCCAACGATGGGAGAACTAAAAGAAAAAACAGATTTAACCCCAAGTTCAGCGCTACGTTAAGCGTCTTTACCATGGCATATCGCATGGGTTTTTCATTCGCCCTCAACCAAGCAAAGGGAATGATTACCAGGGCATCCAATACTAGGATACATAGCACGTAGTTCATGTACTGGGCCTCTATATTGATGGCAGCGGCAATTGTCTTTTTAAATAACAGACCGATCAAAAGAAATAAGAACGAGGAACCCCCCAACGATAGCAAGGACGTTGAGACAACCTTCTTTTTGTTCTCTGAATCCTTGTAAAACCTAAAAAAAGCGGTTTCCATACCATAGGCCAAGAAAATATTGAAGATGGCAAACCAAGTAAAAATAAGGGTCACTTCTCCATACGTTCCCGGTGGCATGACCGAGGTATAAATGGGAACCAAAAGGAAGGACAACATCCGCGGGAGCACGGTTGCCAAGCCATAAATCGCCGTTTGTTTAAAAAGTTTTTTAAGCGGATTCAAGCAACTTAGATTGAAGTGTTAAATGTACCTATTTACCTTCGTTATACAAAGTTGGATTTCCCCCCAATCAACACATTTGTTCAATCCTCAACTTGAACCGGGGCCTGCTCGTCCGAGAGTTCCAGTCGTTTCATGGCAATAAATGCCATTAAAAACGCCACCAACAAGAAAAAGGCGGCCAATGTATAGGGTGCACCGGGATAGTAGATTCCTCCGCCGGGACGGATAAAAAAGTAGAATACGGGCGAGAAAACCAACTGACCAAGAATGGCGGTAATGCTCACAAGACCTGTGATGGAACCTTGGAGGTTTCCCTGTTCCTTTTCGGAAACTTGGTTGGAAATGATTCCTTGTACCGTTGGACCGGCAACCCCGCCCAAGGCATACGGGATTAAAAAGGCATATAACATCCATGGTTCCGATGCCAGGGAAAAGAAGAACATGCCTACGGTCCAAAGTAAAAAACCGACCGTGACCACAAATCGCTTTCCAAACTTTTTGACCAGGACACCTACCAATACACCTTGAACGATGGCCACCAAAAGCCCTACTACCATCAAGGATACCCCTATTTCCTTGGGACTCCAATTATAGCGTTCAATTCCGTAGTAAGACCATGTGGAGGGTAGGGCCTGACCGGCCAAATTCGCCAGAAAGAAAGCAAAAATGAGCAGAAGTACCCCTTTATACTTCCGAAGGGCAAATAAGGAGACCCCGGGAATCATCTTTGTAAGATTGATAGCCCTTCTATTTTCCGGTGTTAGGGATTCGGGCACAAAAAACAATCCGAACAGAAAATTCGCAAAGGTCAGTCCCGCGGCGATGTAAAAGGGTAGGCGGATGTCGATCTCCCCGAAAAAGCCGCCCACGCCCGGACCAATGATAAAACCCAGACCAAAAGCGGCACCGATCAATCCAAAGTTCTTAGCCTTGTTCTCCTTGGTACTGACATCTGCAATATAGGCCGATGCCACCGTAAAACTAGCACCGGTAATACCGGCCAAAAACCTTCCCAAGAACAACCAGGTAATACTTGGTGCCCAGGCATGGATCAGGTAATCGATACTTAAACCTAGCAATGCCAGCAAAAGAATGGGGCGCCTTCCAAACTTGTCCGAAATCTCGCCTAAAACGGGCGAAAACAAAAATTGCATCCCTGCGAATGCCGTGGTCAACCACATCCCATAGATTACGGCCATGGCCGTCCCCTCGCCAGTTAATTCCATGATCAAATCTGGGATAATGGGGAGAATGATGCCAATTCCTATAACATCCACCAAAATGGTGACGAAAATAAAGAGTAGGGCCGATTTTCTTGATTTCATAGAAGGAACAAAAGTCGGAAAAAAGTCTTCCTGATGGCAAATAAAAACCCCTACGTTTCCGAAGGGGTTTTAAATATACTGGATATGTCTAATTAGTTGTTCAAAGCCTCGGCCCCACCAACAATTTCAAGGATTTCATTGGTAATAGCCGCTTGTCTTGCCTTGTTATACGTCAATTTCAATTGGTCCCGCAATTCCTTGGCATTGTCGGTCGCCTTGTGCATGGCCGTCATTCGAGCACCGTGCTCACTGGCAAAGGAATCCCTTATCGCTTTGTACAACTGTGTTTTCAGGGATTTAGGAATCAATTGCTCCACGATTTCGGCTTTGGAAGGTTCGAACATATAGTCTGAATTACTTCCTTCCTCACCTTCCGCAGGAATAATCGGTAAGAATTGTTCCGTCATGACCAACTGGGTAGCCGCATTCTTGAATTTGTTGTACACGATATCCATGCGGTCATACTCCCCTTTGGCAAACTTTTCCATTAAATCCTCGGCGATTTCCGAAACATTATCAAAGGTCAAATCGTCAAATATCCCATTGTGATTTGAAATCACATTGTAACGCTTTTTTAGATAATCATTCGCCTTTTTTCCGATTGCAACAAAGTCGACTTGCTTACCTATATAAACGTTTTCTACAAGATTAACGCTCTGTTTTAAGATATTCGAGTTAAAGGCACCACAAAGACCACGGTTGGATGTAATGGAAACCACCAAGACCTTATTGACCGCCCTATTGCTCGCATATACACTACCAGAGTCACCTTCCAAGCTAGCACTAAGATTCTGAAGCAGCTCCGTTAGTTTATCCGCATAGGGTCTCATGGCGGTAATTGCATCCTGTGCCTTTTTCAACTTTGCGGCAGATACCATTTTCATGGCACTGGTTATCTGCATCGTTGAAGACACCGATGTAATCCTGTTACGTATTTCCTTTAAATTGGCCATTCCTTAAAGTTCTAAATTCTGAATTCAGAGTTATGAGTTTTTGACTATTGCAACCAAAATTCGTATTTACTCACCATTCAGCATTCTTAATTTACTTCTTATATTTCGCTGAAAGCTCTTTACAAACCGTTGCAAGCGTATCCGTAACCTCATCGGTCAGTTTACCTGCTTTTAAGGTATCCAATACGTCCCTATGCTTGGCGTTCAAGAACTCCAAATAGTCACGCTCAAACTCCTTTACCTTATCAACGGGAACATCGCGTAGCAAGTTCTTGGAACCGGCGTAAATAATCGCAATTTGATCTTCAACGGTAAAAGGATCGTTCTGGGCTTGCTTCAATATCTCCACGTTCCTACGTCCTTTTTCGATTACGTTCAACGTAGCCGCATCCAAATCGGAACCAAACTTGGCAAACGCTTCCAATTCACGGAACTGTGCCTGGTCCAATTTCAAGGTACCGGCCACTTTTTTCATGGATTTGATCTGTGCGTTACCACCCACACGCGATACGGAAATACCCACGTTGATCGCTGGTCTAACCCCTTGGTTGAACAAATCCTGCTCCAAGAATATCTGTCCGTCCGTAATGGAAATTACGTTGGTTGGAATATAGGCCGATACGTCACCCGCCTGTGTTTCGATAATCGGTAAGGCCGTTAAAGAACCACCTCCCTTTACCATCGGTTTTAATACCTCCGGTAAATCGTTCATATTCTTGGCAATGCTATCGTCATTTATAATCTTAGCGGCACGCTCCAGCAACCTTGAGTGCAGGTAGAAAACGTCCCCTGGATAGGCCTCACGTCCCGGTGGTCTTCTCAACAACAAGGAAACTTCACGATAGGCGACAGCTTGCTTGGACAAATCATCATAAATAATCAAAGCAGGACGACCTGTATCCCTAAAATATTCCCCGATGGATGCACCTGCAAAGGGAGCATATACCTGCATAGGTGCAGGATCTGAGGCATTCGCGGCAACAATCGTAGTATACGCCATGGCACCTCTATCCTCCAATGTCTGGGCAATTCCAGCTACAGTAGAAGCTTTTTGGCCCACAGCTACGTAGATACAATAAACAGGCTCACCAGCGTCGTAAAACTCTTTCTGGTTCAAAATGGTATCGATACAAACCGTAGTCTTACCGGTCTGACGGTCACCGATTACCAACTCACGCTGACCTCTACCCACTGGAATCATCGCGTCGATGGCCTTGATACCGGATTGCATCGGTTCCGTTACGGGCTCCCTATAGATAACCCCGGGTGCCTTACGCTCCAATGGCATTTCATAGGTTTCTCCAGAAATAGGTCCTTTACCATCGATCGGATTTCCCAAGGTGTCCACCACACGGCCCACAATGCCTTCACCTACATTGATGGAGGCGATACGTTGTGTTCTCTTTACGGTCGCTCCTTCACCTACGGCTTTGGAAGGCCCTAGCAATACAACACCCACATTATCCTCTTCCAAGTTCAAAACGATTCCTTCCAAACCGCCTTCAAACTCCACCAATTCCCCATATTGGGCGTTTGCCAAACCATAGACCCTAGCGATACCATCACCAACTTGCAATACGGTTCCTACTTCGTCCAAAGTAGCGGTTGCATCAAATCCTGATAATTGTTTCTTTAAAATTGCCGATACTTCAGCGGCTTTTACTCCTGCCATTTTTGTTCCTGTTTAAGATAATCCCGTCGACTAGACTCCGGGTAAATTCCATTGCTGGAATATAATTATAGACTGTTTGTAAATTCTCTTTTTAGATTGTTTAGTTTGTTGGAAACGCTTGCGTCGTATTGCAAATCCCCTACCCTTAAAATAAAACCACCAATGATACTCTCATCGATTTTATTTTCTAAGGTCACTTCCTTACCTGTAATGGACGCCACCTGTTTCAACAACTGCTTTTCCAAATCTGCCGTCATTGGAACCGTCGTGGTTACATAGGCCACGTCCTTTCCTTTCAGCGATTCGTTTAGAATGATATACTTTAATGCGACTTCGTTCAACAAGGAAACCCTTTTGTTCTCCACCAACATGTTCATCAGCCCTTGGGAAATGGCATGGCAACCTTTGAAAACTTCCTTGAGAACGTCCTTTTTGGCCGAACCGGAAATCACCGGATTGGAAAGCATATCCCGAAGCTCTTTACTATCGGAAACAGTACTAACCACGGAACGCATGTCCTTTTCCACGGCATCCGTAGCCTTGTTCTCTACCGCTAAATCCAATATGGCCTTGGCGTATCGTACCGCCGCTCTAGAATCACTCATTTTAATTCAATTTGATGTCACCCAGCATCTTCTCAACCAACTGCAATTGCTTATCCTTACCGGATAGCTCCTCCTTGATTACTTTTTCCGCTATGGAAACCGAAAGTTCAGCCACCTGACTTTTTAGCTCCGCCACTGCCGCCTTCTTTTCGCTTTCAATGGTCTCCTGCGCCTGCTTGATCATTTTATCGCCCTCAACCTTCGCCTGCTCCTTGGAATCCGAGATCATTTTTTCCTTAATTTCACGGGCCTCCTTCAACATCGCCTCACGCTCCGCACGGGCCTCCTGTAACATTCTATCGTTATCGGCTTGAAGATTTTGCATTTCTGCCTTGGCCCTTTCTGCAGCAGCCAATGCTTCTTGGATACCATTCTCTCTTTCATTAAGCGAGTTAAGAATAGGTTTCCAAGCAAATCTCACCAATAGGAATATCAGTCCTAACAATAAAATGGTCTGTACGACAAATAGACCTGGTGAAAAATCGTTTATTAATGTTTCCATTTATTTTGAATTTTTATACGAATCAATGATTAAAAAACACTTCCTGCAACCAACCGTTGCAGGAAAATGCTTTTTGGCTTAACGTTCTTATTTTCCTAAGAACAAGGCACCGAATGCCAAACCTTCCAAAAGTGCAGCGATGATGATCATCGCAGTTTGGATTTTACCGGTCGCTTCTGGTTGACGGGCAATACCTTCCATTGCCTTACCACCAATCTGACCAAGTCCAATACCTGCTCCAATTACGATCAAACCTGCTCCAATTAAATTGTACATAGTAAACTGATTTATATATTAAATTAAAAACACTCTTAAATAAAATCCGCCCTTACATCTTCCTCGTCCGGAATTTCATGGCCGTTAGCGTCATGATGGTGTTCATGATCATGTTCGGCCACCGCCATCCCAATGAACAATGCAGAAAGCATCGTAAAAATATAGGCCTGTAAAAAGGCGACCAATACCTCGATAAGGGTTATGAAAAACGACAGTATCAATGAAAGTCCGGTAGCACCTGCCACTCCCAAACTATCCTTAAGGGTGAACATAATGGCTATCAAGCTCATTACCACAATGTGCCCGGCAGATATATTCGCAAACAATCGGACCAATAATGAAAAAGGTTTGATCAAAAAGGCACCTGCCAATTCGATGATGGCCAGAACCGGTCTAATCAAAACCGGAACCCCGGGCATCCACAACATGTGCATCCAGTAGTCCTTGTTTCCACTAAATGTATATATTATTAACGTGAGAATAGCCAAAGCTGCAGTAACTGCCAACTGTCCCGTAACATTAAACCCAAAAGGCGTAAGCCCCAATAGGTTCAATATCCATATAAAAAAGAATACGGTAAGTAGATACCCCGTAAACTGTCTGTATTTTTTTTCACCGATGTTTGGCTTGGCAATCTCGTCCCTAACATAAATGACCAAAGGTTCCAATACACGGCCAAAACCTGTGGGTACGCTTTTGTTTTTATACTGTCTAGCCAAAGAGGAGAAGGCCCACAACATGAACAACCCAACCAATAGAATTCCAACAACACTTTTAGTAATGGAAAAATCCAACACCTTGTGTGCATTGGTCGCGTGATGGCTCTCATCCAGGTTTACCGATGTGGCACCAGCTTCCAACTCGTAAATTTTACTGTGCAGTTTTACAAATTTGGAACCGTTTTTTTCCACGATTACCTCGCCATTGTCATCGTGATGAAATTCAGAGGACATAAAAGTAGCCAAGCCATTACTGGACCAAACGATTACGGGTAACGGAAAACCTACGTGTTTTCTTTCGCCTTCAGCGTTTGTATAGGAGAACAAATGGAAGTCGTGGGAGTCCTTGATGTGGTGATTTATATATTCCGATACTTCCTCTTTCGTGTCAACAGCACCTTCATCTTGACCTTCGGAGAACGCAAAACTTTGGAGTGAACTTACTATTGCCGTAAACAATACTAGATTTCTTATCACTTTGGAAACTTCCTTCATTATTTCTTTATCAAAAATTATGCTCCTGAAAATTTGCGCAAAAGTAGTCAATCTAGATGTAATACAAAGAATTTTAAAGGCTTAAAATTCGACCTTATTTTTCACGCATGATTTTTGAAACAAAAATCACTTCCAAAGTCAAGAATATAATAATAGGAAGTAGCATCATAGCCCTGTAAAAATGGGGAAGTGGTTGATCTCCCATGAGTTGCGGAAAGAACATAGCGGTAAAAACCACAATCTTGAAAACTAACATCCCTATATACAAAAAACCCAATTGTTCAAAGACTTTTTGATTTTTTGAAAGGATTTGAAAGGCAATTACCAACAGTAAAGAGAAGAAAAAATGGAATATATAGGACTGTTCCAACAACTGTAAAAAGTCAGTTTCCAAATCCATCAAAACCGTTTGGCCCAAAAAAGAAATCGTGCCCACCATAGTGAACACGATCGTATATAAAAGAATCTTTCTGAACAATTGCCTATTTATTTAAGGACATCACCTTTTTAATGACCAGATATATGGACAAAAATACGGCAAGTAAGGTAATGGTGTCCTCTAAAAAGGTTTTTTGAAATTTTTCATCCAGCCAGGCGCCCAATAAATTCCCCAAATATATGGTTGCGCCCATTTGTATGGCAATCCCGGAAAGACTTGCCGCGGTGCGCAATAAATTGGAATCGTTACGAGGCTTTTGCTGGCTCATTTTTTGTGTTCATGGAAGGTTTAAAACTTCCAGAATTGCTAGCTCCGGCCTTTCCTCCGCCCATGGTACAGGAAGCGTTGAAAGTAGCCCCGGGCTCTACGGCCAATTTGGAAACGGATACCGTTCCTTCAATTACTGCGGAAGATTTTAGGGAAAGTAGGTCGGACACCAAAAGCTCCCCATTGAAACTGCCTTCTATATCGGCATTTACACATTCCACCTTACCATGGATATACCCATCCTTTCCAATGACCACCTTGCCGGAAGTCTTCACATTGCCATCCAGCTTGCCGTCAATCCGGAAATCCGCTTCGGAGATGATATCCCCTTTTATTTTCGTATTCTTTTCGATTCTGTTTGGTTGTCCTCCTATTTCGCTCATAGTTCTAGGTTTTTGTTTATCTGAAAACATTGTTCAAGGTTTTGGGGTTAAAAGTGTATTTCTGTATGCCTCTAAATTCTTATGTACTTGGATTATTTTATAGTTGTCCGATAAAATTACGAAATTCTCATCAGCCACCCGGTAATCCTTATTGTTTTTTAAAAGTTCCGAATAGCCCAATGCAAAGTCCTTGGATTTGAAACCGTGGACCACCACAAATTGGTCTTCCAGATTGTATATGTCCTTGGATACGATGTTCTTGTATTTTAAATCTACAATGGACTTTTCCAAGAGCACCATCAATTTCAACGCCTTGTCATTATTGCTCCTCTTGAACGGAAAGACCACTTTCCAGTTCGATGTTCCCGTGGAGCCCGTTTCAGGCGAAAATTCCGTGGGTTCCAGTTTGGGAAGTTGCTCCGCCACCATCTGTTCCGCCTTTTTGCCTTCGGGGCTGTTTGGATAGGTAAGCGCCACATAGTTGAGGGCTTCCTTAAATTCTTCAAATCCCTGCAACCTACCAATGGCATTGGCCTTCAACATTTCGAACTTTGGCACGATGGGGTCTCCAGTAAACCGATTTATATTCTCCTCCGAACCGGTAATGACCTGTAAAAACTGTTGGTCCTGAAATTTTTTGAACAAAAGTTGGTACCTGTTTTCCGGACTGTCACTATCATCGGCAAGCTCTGCCTGTGGGTTCAATAATATCTCCGCATAACGGGAACCGGCATGGTTTGCAATGATATCCGCCTTCATGGAAGCCATCAACGGACTGTTCTCAGCCTCGTAGATTTTATACAAATTGTATTTGGAGGGAAGTATCAAACGCTCTTCCGGATTGGACGCCAGCACATTTTCAAGCTTTTCTGCAGCCAACAGGTTTTCATTGAACTTTTCCTTATAAATAAGCCCTAACTGATAATTGGCAAAATTTCGTTCCGTTTTAAGGCTATCTATTACCGTTTCCTCCTTGGGAACCCTATCCATATAAAAGTCCAACGAGAACTTTTCATCCTCTGTAACGGCAGCATCAGGGTCGTTATTTGCCGCTATGGCCTCTCCCGTAGCTTCGGATATATTGGAAACCGCCTTGTTGGACCAACGCCAGTCATCGGCCAGTTCCCTATTGCCCCATCGGTTCTTAAAATCGTTCTGGCCGTATCCCAGACTGGTAATATTGTAAAAGTAAAATTTACCTTGGTTCTCCTTGCCTCCCTTAGATTTGGCGAAGGTCGCAAAACCATCGGTCAACTTGTCCCGTTCCTTTTTCTGTGCCGCTTCCTTGGCCGCTTGTAAATCGGCTATATGCTTTTCAAAATAGGCGATTCGGTCTTCTATGGGCATTTCGTAGATGGTTATGACACTATCGGTATACTGAACAATATCCTCATATTTTATCACGTCCTCAAGGTTGTCCAATTTCTTTTTGATGGTGCGGTACTTTTTGGTGTTTTCATCCAAATTCACAAGCACACTATCATAATAGTCCCCGGCATTTTTGTACTGATTTTTGTCGAAATTGTATTCTGCCAAATTCTCATAGTTGAGAGCGTTCAGTTTTGGCTCGTTCTGCGTAGCCCGGAGCGATTTGTTGAAATAGGCCAACGCCAGACTATCGGAGCCTTGTTCCAAATGGAATTCGGCAATTTGCCGGTAGATTTTGTCCAGAAATGGCCTGTTTTCCCGGTTCTCCTCCAATTCCGACAAATACTCCAGCATTTCCTCCTGATTTTCGGAAGTGATGGCCGTATTCCTTATTTTTTGGATTTCGGCATTGATCATATACACCCTAGGCGATTTTCTATTGAGGTCGATCACCTTATCAAATGCGTAATTGGCACTGTCCTTATAGCCCAACTGATTGTACAATTGCCCAATGATGTAATAATACCGGCCTTTCTCCGGATTCTTTTTGGTGTAATAGGAGGCCACCTTTAATTGTTGAATGGCCGTATCCGGCGCGTTCAGGTTGATGTAGGCCTGTGCGAGCATGGCCCGGGCATCCGCATATTCCTGGTCCTTTAGGGTCTCAAACTTCATCAACCGCTTTAGGTTCTTGATGGCCAGCTCCTCATTTTCGAGCCTGATATTTACCTTTTCCCTCCAAATACTGGCTTCGTTCAGCTTATTGCTTTCCGTGTATTTGTTGAGGATATAATTAAAGGATTCCAATGCCGGGATGTAACGTTCATCAAAATAGCGGGCCTTGCCCAACAACAAAAAGGCCTCATCGGTCTGCGGATTGCGTTCCTCGTCCTTGATGTCCATGCTATGCTTCTGGATGGCCTTGGTCGCCTTTTCCTCGGCAATGATAAAATTTGGGTTGTTATCCTCCGAATCCAATTTAACCTCTCCCGATACCTCCAAACGCTCTATGGGCAGTATTTCCCAATAATCGTCCTTGTAGGAATCGTTCAACGTGGCCCTACCCTCTTCAAAAGCGATATTGCCGTTGTACAGAGTATTGTACTTGGTATTCAAGGCGTGCCAATTGCGATTTATAAAGGCGTCCTTTTTCGTGGAACAGGCATTGAAGAGTACGGTTCCTAGAATAAGCGATAAAAAAAGTTTGTTTCTGTAGTTCAAGATAGACGGTCTACGTATGTATGCATAACTGAAAAACATCCATATTATTATACGCTTCATCGACAAATGGCCACTTTGTTTTGGAGATTATGGGCCGATATTAATTTCAGGGGCCGATGATTTACCGACTATCCAGTTTGTTTCTTAGAATTTTATACCGATTTTAAAAGGAAAAAAGGTCTTTTGCCGATGCTATTTGGAACAATATCGGAATCCGTTTCAAGAATAGGGACTCGATAAAAACAAAAAACCGACTGAAGCGTCGGTTTTACTCTTTAGACCTGTCAGGTTTAGATTATCCCGCAAAAAACGCCTCCAATTCCCTTAAGGTTTCTGTAGAGGTTTTGATGTCCTTGACCACTTGGCCCTTGTTCAATACCACAATACGCTCGCAGACTTCGGTCACATGGATCAAATCATGGCTGGACACCAAGACCGTAACGTCCTCCTTGGCGGCCAAGTCCTTGATGATGCCCTTCAAACGGATTTGCGTGGTAGGGTCGAGATTGGCAAAAGGCTCGTCCAAGATAACCACTTGCGGATTTCCAATAAAAGAAGCTACAATACCCGCTTTTTTTTGGTTACCCTTGGAAAGGTCCCGTAGGTACTTCTTTTGCCCCAAGATTTCTCCATGGAAAAAATCCTCGAACTGTGCCAACAATGCATCGACATCGGCCTTGTTCTGTCCGCGTAAATCCCCGATAAAGTAGAAATACTCTTCCGGCGTCAAATACCCTATCAAAAAAGTCTCATCGATAAAAGAGGAAGTGATAGGTTTCCAATCTTCACTTACGTTTACCTGTATCCCATTGTTCTCAATATGTCCTGTAGTAGGTTGTATCAAATCCAACAACAAGCTGAAAAAGGTGGTTTTACCCGCACCATTGTTTCCAACCAATCCAAAGCTTTGTCCTGTTGGGATTTCGAGATTTTCTATGTTCAAAACGGTCTGAGTGCCGTATTTCTTGCTTAAATTTTGTACTGTTATCATGGGTTTTTTGGTTTCAAGTTTCAAGTTTCAGGTTTCACATCCAGCGTCCAGCGTCCAAAAGACTAACTATTTTTCTCCTTAAATCCGGCAATCATGCCATATTTCTTTTTTCGGTACTGTACTGTGACCTTATCCATAAGGGTATTTTTAAGGACCAAACCGATGAGTCCGAGGACGCACAGCACTGTGACACCCACTGTCACCGAAAAGAGGTAATAGAAAAGACTGAATATGAGTATTGGAACAATAAGCACGGGAACCATAATCAAAAACTGATTGGCGCTCGTCCCTTGCATGTTCCCAAACGGACTCTGATCCAATTCGATTCTTTTTTTATTGAACGATCCAAAAAATAAAATGACAGGGATATTTACGCCTAAATTGTATAGCGCGCATCCAAAGTTGATGGCCAAGGCCTCCCACCCAAAATAAGCATAGGGTATGGTAAGCAAGAACATAAAAATCACACTGACCGAAATCAACAATGCCTTCGACTCCAAGTACTTTCGCAACGGTATATTTTGGGACATCATCATGCTGTAATAACTACTGTCCCAAGCTGGGATAAACTGTCCGAAATTACTCAGGAAAATACCGGTCATAAAAACGCCCAAAAAGGCTTTCATGGGCATCATGTTGGCATAAATTTCCTGGGTATAGAATATGAGGCCATAAAACACAAACAAAAGGGATATCCAAACCTGGGATTTTGTTCGTTTGTTCCGCCAAATCATTTTTAAATCCAGTTGAAGAAAGGTTCCCAAATCCCCAAAACGCTTTGTCCAGGCCAAATCACTGGTATTGGCCTGTACCTTTTTAGGTTTTAAAGTGGAGTCCAAGTATATCTTATCATGGAGAAACTTATAGTTGATGTAATAGATGAAAACCGCTAAGACCAACGGAACCAAAACTGTTATAGGATACGCGTACAACCCATGAAATATAGGGCCAAACACCTCCTTCACAGAGAAAATCCCAAAATAATCCAAGGCATAAGATATTACAATGATACCTCCTATAACAGCTAGTGCTTTATCACTTTTGTTTATAAGAAGGTTTAGGTAATTGATGCTCAACACAATCGCCATAATGGCTATCAGCCAAAGGAATACATTGATTCCAGAATATCCTTGAAATAGAAGAACAATGCAAAATGGCACAAAGAAGAAAAGCGACAATAAATTGTACATGGAGGCCGCAGAACGACCTAAAATATAGTGCGCTATGGAGCTCTTTTTAACGGGTGTGGTCAAAAAGGGCTTAATGTCCATCACGGGAAGTTTCTGCATGAAATACCGCAAAAACAGTTCAATCAGTACCCAGTAAATCAGATACTGACTCAAGGTCCACATAGGACTTTGGTCCGGTACGGCTTTTCTGAGTATAAAATACATCCCAGCACCAGAAGCTGCCAATACAACAAGCATGTAGACTGCGAAAAAGCCCATGAGAATCTTTACGGCAAGGCTTTTGCCAAAATTGGCCGACCTAAAAAAGGATTTCCATTGCAGGGAAGCAAATCGTTTAAACATAAGGGTTGGATGTTGTTGTTTGGTTCATAAGTAAACCAAAAAAGGAAAATGTTACAAAAAACGGAATATTTTATAGCTTAATTCAAATAACAATATCACCCTTTCAAGGTAAAATTTCCCGTATAGACCTAGTCTTGGTTGTAAACGAATCGAAACCAGTAATCCGAAGAAGGCAAGGGTTGCCCTTTGTAGGCGCCGTCCCGGCCCTATGTATTATAGGGTAATTGTTGTAGCAACCTACTGTAGCTTTTCATTTATCCATAAAGCAACATACTTCGCAGAGCTATTCAATACAACGTTAAAAGCTTAGTCCTATACCAAATTTAATTTGATGTATTGTGGTATTTTGTCTGGTCTCCGGAACATCATCCCTTGAAAGTTTTAAAAAGTCATAGTGCGCATGAGTGAAAAATCTATCAGTAATAAAATAATTAAACCCTGCATTTGCATTTATACCCCCATACTTTTCCTTAAAATTCTCGCCATTGGAACCATCAAGTTTGGCGCTAAAGGTTGTAAAGGAGTAGCCAATTCCCAGGTCCGGCCTAAATTTCTGCAACCCTGGAAGTTTTAATTCACCAAAAATCCTTGGTTGAATGAAAATAGCATTTACCTTATCAGTCCGAGGTGCAGGGTTACCAGGAAAAACATAGTAACTCCCATTAATGGACCCTCCAAGCCTCAATACTTCCAGATTTGCAAAACGGTATTGAAGGCCTAAATCTACAACTCCTGTATAATTTTGGCTCACAAAATTTTCTCCAAATGGTATAGGGTATCCCAAAGTTGCACTGAATTCTCCGTCTTGGGCACTGGTAGATAGACTTGCAAAAAACATGATTAGAAAAAGGGTTGCTTGTTGTCTCATGAGAGGTTGATTAAAGTTGATTATTTTCGTTATTTTTTTTGTATTTATCTCGGCGGTTTGACTACTACTGAGCCTAATATAGGTGGAGCTAAGGTATATTTTAAACGTTATACTAAAACCTAATCCCTGCTCCGAATTTTAATATGTTCGCGATATTAAAAAAACTGTTATCGATGTTTGGATTGTCCCTTGATACATTTATATAGTCAAAGGACACAAATACAAAGAACCTATTGGTAATATCATAGGCGGAGCCTATGTTTATATTCACCCCTCCGGTATTATCGCTAGAATCTGGGGTTTGGTTACTGTTTGCCTTAAACTTGGAGGTCATAAACGAATAGCCAGCACCCAAAAATGGACGAAAACCCAGCAAAACTTTCGAATTCAACTCACCAAATACCCTTGGCTGTACCAGTATCACCTGTTCTTTGTACGAAAAAGTGCTCAATGTATTATTTCTATTAAAAAAATTAGCGTTACCTGAAATTCCAATATGAACCGGCCCTGCTTTTAAAAAACGAACTTGTGCCCCAACGTCAATAATTCCTGTATAGGATTTTAAAAAATTGTCCCCTACCGCTATGGGATAACCCAAAGTAGTACTGAATTTGCGATCTTGAGCATGGGCAAAGACCCCTAAACATAGAATAAACAGATAAAAGGCTGGTTTAAGTTTCATAGAATTAAAATATTTAAATCCTGTGAATATATAAGCTTTGAGTTTTGTTCACAACAACTACACCTTAAAAAGTAAGAAAATTCGACATAAGGTTTTTTGTAAAATTTCATAAACCATAATTCTTTAACCTATCTTATTCCCCTGGGTATTCGAAATAAGTACTTTTTTCACTTTCCAATTTTATATCGCCCTGTCTTTCCGTAATTTTGCATTTTATTTCTAGATTGGATAATTATGGCAGATTTTTATGCATTGACCGTTAAAAACATCAAAAAACTAACCCCCAATTCCGTGGCCGTCACATTTGAAATCCCAAAGGACTTGGTGCAGACCTTCCTATTCACCGCCGGACAATACATAACCATAAAAAAGGAAATTAAGGGCAAGGAGCTGCGTAGGGCCTACTCCATCAGTTCTTCCCCCAAGAAAGACCATATTACCATCGGTATAAAAAAGGTGGATAATGGCGGTTTTTCACATTATGCCAATACGAAATTAAAGGTAGGCGACACCTTGGAAGTCATGCCGCCCGAAGGTAGGTTTTCCTATAAACCTTCCGGAAATCCTCAAAATGTGGCGGCCTTTGCCGCGGGTAGTGGTATTACCCCTATCATGAGCATTGCCAAATCCGTATTGGATGGAAATCCAAAAAATACTTTTGTATTGGTATATGGTAATAAATCCTACGAGGAAACCATGTTTTACACGGATTTGGTAAAACTCCAATTGGATTATTCCAATCGGTTTTTTGTATATTTTATCAACAGTCAGACCCGCGAGGATAGGGCGCTTTTTGGACGAATCGATACCTCCACGGTCAATTATGCCCTTAAAAACAAACACGCCAATTTGGATTTCGACAGCTACTATCTATGTGGACCGCATGAAATGATTGAGAACGTAAAGGATACCTTGTTGGACAATGATATCCCAAATGAGAAAATCCACTTTGAGCTATTCACGGCAACGGAAATAAAGGAGGAACTGCCCAGTCTTCCCGATGGGCAAACCGCGTTGACAGTTACCTTGGATGATGAGGAATTTCAACTTACAATGGACAAAAAAATGACCGTGTTGGATGCGGTCCTAAAGGAAAACATCGATGCTCCCTATTCCTGTCAAGGGGGCGTCTGCAGTAGTTGCATCGCCAAAATCAAAGAGGGTAAGGCAGAAATGGCCATGAACCAAATTTTAACGGACAGTGAAATTGCCGAAGGCTTTATACTTACCTGTCAGGCACATCCTACCACACCTACTCTTAATGTAGATTATGATGATGTATAGGAGCCTTAACTAGCTACACAAAGTGAGAGAATAAAAACAGTACTCCCCGTTTAGGTCAATTATCTATTTCAATAGTATCTAGATCTGCCTTTAGGCAGTAGTTGAGCAGTTTCCAAATCGCAATGAATACCCTATGTATAATGAATTCCTTTCGATGCAAAATACCTAGGTAGCCCAAAATTTGTTTTCTATAATCCAGTTTCTCTTTCTATTTTTTTTCAATTGAATTCGTAATACTATGGTTCGAGCTAATTTGCACGTACCCTTGCGTTACCTTTAATCAATTTCTACCTTTAAATATGACTTGGGAAATCATTACGGTATTTGTAATTATAGGTGCATTGATCATTCTCTTTGCCCTTGAGGTTTTCCCCATGGATAAAATCTCCTTTTTTATCATTGGGGCCCTTTTGTTAACAGGTTTGGTGAGTCCGGAGGAGGCGGTCAGCGGATTTTCCAACAAAGCGGTAATCACCATTCTTTGTCTTATGATATTGGCCATAGGTCTAGAGGAGAATGGGGTCATTTCTTGGTTTGCCAAAGGACTAAAAGTTTTAAAAAACTGGCCGGCCTTGCTCGTGTTGATGGTCATCATGATATTATCTGGCGGCGTATCGGCCTTTATAAGCTCAACGGCCGTGGTCATCGTTTTCATTAAAATAGTCGCCGAACTAAAGGACAAGTACGGGTTAATGCCGGGCAAATTGCTTTTGCCTATTTCCTTCGCAAGTATTCTTGGTGGAAGCTGTACGCTCATGGGGACTTCCACAAACCTAATCGTCAACAACATCTTTATGCGCTATACGGGCGAAACCTTGGGTTTTTTTGAGTTTTCCAAGATTGGCCTCATTTTTTTGGGCACATCGATCGGCATTATCGTCCTTTTTTATTCCTTTCTACCCGAAGGGGAAAAAGATGGACTTTCCCAAAAATTTAATCTCAACAAATACCTGCTCACCCTAAAAGTGGATACGGATTCACCGCTTATAGGCACTCCATTAAAAGAATCCTTTATGTACAAGGAGCCAGAAATTACGGTGCTTCGGGTATCCAGGAAAAATTATGAAATGAACCTTTCCAATCCAGAATTTGAGATTCAGCAAGGGGATGTGATTTTGTTGCATTGCAGTTTGGAGAACCTCCAAAAGATGCGGGGCGAAGGCTATTTTGACCTGGAAGTCGATGAAAACCTAACGAGTAGCTTCTCAAAAGGGACGTCCATAGAAAAGGTCGATGATCAAAAACAAGATCCTGAAGAGAAAGTCTCCAATACCGTCTTGCTGGAATTGCTGCTGCTACCGGGCTCACGATTTTTGGGGAATACCCTTGAATCACTTAAAAAAATGATCTTTCCAAGAGCCATCCCCATCGCCGTGAACAAAAGAAAATCCCTTACGAATCTTAAAAATAAGCTGCATCTTAGTAACAAAACGATTACAAAGCTCAAGGTTGGTGACCGATTACTGATTCAAACCGATACATCCTACATCCAAAATTTTGAAAACAGCAATAATCTTGCAGTCTTAAATCAGTTTGATGGAGGTATGCCTTCCACACCCCTTAAACGGAATCTCTCGCTCTTTATATTAATAATTACCATAATTCTAGCTGCAACCGGCGTATTCGAAATCATGACCAGTGTTATAGCCGGCACCATCGCCATGCTACTATTCAAATGCATTGAATTGAACAAAATCTATGAAAAAATAAATTGGCAGATCATCTTTCTGTTGGCGGGTATGATTCCCTTGGGAATTGCAATGACCAACTCCGGGGCGGATGCATGGTTGACCGAAGGCCTCCTGAACTTAATGGAAGGACAAAAGCCAATGATAATTATAGGAATGTTGTTTTTGACAACCATGTTGTTGAGCGGCGTAGTCTCCAACAATGCCACGGCCATTATAATGGCCCCCATTGCCATTTCCTTGGCCAAGGGACTGGAACTGGATGTAAAACCCTTTATTCTTTGTGTGATGTTTGCAGCTAATTTTAGCTTTTTTACGCCTTTAGGGTATCAAACCAACGCCTTGATCTATAGCATGGGAATTTATAAGTTTAAGCACTTTCTAATTCTGGGAGGAATCATTTCCTTGGTGCTACTTGTCCTGGGCACCTTGCTCTTAAGTGCTATGCTGTAAGTGGTTTAAGAACCAAGGGTTTCCAATTGTTTACAAGCACTTTCATATCCTATGGCATAGGCCTTTTCGATTCCTTTACGGTCCAGAATACCTATATGTTCCAAGGATTTCGGTTCGATTACCAGGTCGCATTTTTTTATTTTCTCCCGATTGATGGCATAGATCATCAATCCGGTGACCCTACCCGTCAATTGCAAGGAATTGGTGAGATTCTTCTTATTCAGCTCCGCTACGATGGATACATTGCTACCTATGACAAAATCTACCTTATCCCGAACCGGTTCCAAGGGAAAATTGTTCATAATGCCTCCATCTGCATACAAACTTCCTTTATAGGACACCGGACTAAAAACGGGTGGCAAGGCCGCCGAAGCCAACAAAGGCTTGATCAGTTCCCCTTGACTAATAAAAAGTTCCTCTCCTTTTTCCAGGTTGGTGGCCACTACGTGCAACTCCTTTTTCAGCCTTTCAAAGGTATTGTGCGGAAAATAGGTCTTAAAAACGGATTCATACCTATCGGTATCCAATAGGCCCGGTTTACCTATAGAAATAAAGTTATATTTGAACAGCGGAGTTTCCTTAAAGAAACGCAACATGTCCATAATAGGGGTTCCATTGGCATATAAGGCGCCTACTAGGGCCCCTACACTACTTCCCGCTACCAATTGGGCCTCCAGACCAAACTCCTGCATGGCCTTAATGACACCAATATGGGCCATTCCCCGTACCCCACCGCCAGAGAGCACCAAACCGATTTTCTTCGTTGAAAGGGATTTCATATTATTTCAAAAAAATGCCGTATGAAGCAAATTGTATCATACGGCATTAAAGTTAACCAAATACCACTAGTTTACGAATCCAATCCAAAGGCATAATAATATTTACTTCCATCTTCATAGACGCCTTCAATCATTACCCCGCCTTTTTTGTTTTCCAAAATTTCGGCAACATCTTCAACATTGCGAACACGTTTGCCATCTATATGGGTTATTATAAAACCTTCCCGCATTTGGGTTTCCTTCTTGATTTTTCCTGGATACAGCTTGTTCACCTGTACACCGCCATCCAAGTCGAGTTTCTCGGCCAAATCCTTATCCAAGTTTTCAAAATCGGCTCCAAGGAGGTTCAATATTTCCTTTTTCTCCTTTTTCACAAGCTTGGTTGTTCCGTTGACATTTTCAAGGATTACTTTGAATTCCTTTTCGGTACCATCTCTATTGACAAGTAGATTTACTTCATCTCCTGGTCTTTTACTGGCAATGATTTCCTGCAATCTGGGGGATGTAGTAGTTTCCTCCCCGTTCACTTCTAGAATAATGTCACCTGACTCGATTCCGGCCTTATCCGCGGCACTGTTCTCACCAACCTGCTCAATCCATACCCCTTTAGTGAAGTCTACCTTCTTTTCCTTGGCCAGGTTGCTATCCATAGTCCTTATGGTCACGCCCAACATACCTCGTTGCACCGCTCCATATTTCAAAAGGTCCTCCACTACTTTTGTGACAATATTACTAGGTACCGCAAAACCATATCCGGTATAGGTTCCGGTTCTACTGGCGATTGCCGTATTTATCCCAACAAGATTACCATCTAGATTTACCAAGGCCCCACCACTGTTTCCAGGGTTGATGGCAGCATCGGTCTGGATAAAACTTTCTACGGCAAACTTGTCTTGATTGATATTGATACTTCTTGCCTTGGCACTAACGATACCGGCAGTTACGGTAGAATTAAGACCCATTGGGTTACCAACGGCCAAAACCCATTCACCAACCTCAACATCGTCGGAATTTACCAAAGACATGGTACTCAAATTATCGGCATCGATCTGTAACAAGGCCAAATCTGTAGTTGGGTCGGTTCCAATAACCGTTGCCTTATAGGATTCATTATTATAAAGGGTAACCTCAACCTCATCGGCATTATCGATTACATGGTTGTTCGTAATGATATAGCCCTGATCGTTTATGATAACTCCAGATCCGGTCCCGATTCTAGGTTGGGAGCGCATCCCTTCGGGACTTTGTCCTTTGAACATATCGCCGAAAAATTCCTTAAAGGGATCTGGAAGTTCCCTGCCTTGATTTCCATAACTGGGAGAGGACTGGGTGGATTTGATGTGCACTACCGCATCCAATACTTTTTTGGAAGTATCCGTAAAATCCAACGGTTTAATGTTGCCTTCGTCGTCAGCGGTATAAAGCACATGCTTTCCTTGTACCGTTTCTACCGTAGTCACACCCTTAATTTCCTCTTTGTCATTTAACTTGTTGATTCCTATAACACCTAGGCTCACTGCCAAGGCGATAGCGGCAGAAAAGAGGTATACTTTTAAACTGCCTTTGTTTGATTTGTTTGTATCCATATTATTTCTGATTATAATTATATTATTTTTTAGTACGTCCCTATATGTTCAATTCCCGTGCCATTTAAAACCCTGTGATTGCTAAAAAATTTTTAAAATTTGAATGCCTTTTAAGTTCTTTTTTAGACTGTTTAGTCTGATTTTAGGAAAAAGCATCAAAAAAATTGAAAGGAACGTACTTTTCGTCGACTCTTTATTAAAGTTTGAAGGCTGCCATCTATTCCAAATTGAGTTGTAAATTGGTTATTACCGACTAAAGGGTCGGTATCTGACATTTTGACTTGATTTAATTTCAGTAAAATGTTAGACAAAACAAAACCCTTGGATTTTTTTGTCGTATGTTTAAAAAAGAATGATAACCGAATCCTTAATGCGCAGTACCGCCGTTCTTATTTTTGCCAACTCTTCCCAGGAAGAAATGCGATACAAACCCCTTCAAAGGGGCGAGGTACTGTTCGACTCCTTGACCAATACGGTTATCCAGAAAGTCAAGCAATCAAAATTGACCTACTTCCATATATCGGAAAAACATCAAAATGGCTTTTCATTTGGGGAACGATTTTCCAACGCGGTTCAAAATGTCTTTGACAAAGGGTTTGACAAGGTAATTACGGTAGGAAACGACACTCCCCATCTACAAACGGCACACATTACGACCGCGGCCAAGGCCTTGGCCGATGGCAAGACCGTAATTGGTCCTTCCTTGGACGGTGGTTTCTATCTAATGGGCATACATAAAGCAGATTTTAACAAGGAGAAGTTCCAGAGTATGCCGTGGCAAAAATGTAACCTGCTAAAGTCGCTTTTGGACACCCTACAGGAAACCTCTTGTCCCATATTTCAATTACCGACCTTTAGGGACATCGATACCGTTAAGGATGTTCTTTCCTTGGTCAACTACATCAGGTCCATCTCCGTTTCAATACAAAAACTTTTTGCCCTTTGTCTTTCGGTCAAACAACAATTTTTACTTCTAGCGGAAAAGTGTTATGTCTCGGTCTTACTCCAAAACCCATATAATAAGGGGTCCCCAGTGTTAGTACATATCCAATAATATGTACACGAAAGGTCTAAAACCTTTGTGAAAAGTTAAACTAACACCACCAACAAAACATGAAATATATATTGTGGGTCATGCTATTTTTCATGACCGCCATAAACTTTGCCCAAGAGAGCGTATCGGGCACTGTATCTGATGTGTCAGGAGCACCCATTCCTTATGTGAATGTTCTGATATCTGGTACCAACAAAGGAACTACGACAAATGAAAAAGGTTTCTACGAACTTTCCAAATTGAACGAAAATGCCATCCTGGAATTTTCAGCTATTGGATATGAAACGCAAATAGTTCCCATAGATGGTGCCTTGGTCATTGATATTGCCTTATTGGAATCCTCCGAACAATTGGACGAAGTGGTCCTAACGGCACTTGGATTAAAAAGAGAGACCAAGGAATTGGGTTATGTGGTCCAAAGTTTGGACGCTAAGGGCGTTACCGAAGTTAAATCGGTCAATTTTTTGGATAACCTTACAGGTAAATTGGCAGGAGTTACCATTAGCCAAGGACCTACAGGAGTAGGTTCCACCTCAAAAATTACCATACGGGGAGAAGCTTCCTTCTCCAATAACAACCCACTTTTCATCGTAGACGGAGTACCCATTAACAATAACTCGGTTTTTAACTTTACCAACGAAGCGGCTGCGGGCTTTCAGGAAATCGATTTTGGAAATGGTGCCATGGAAGTCAATCCGGACGATATTGCAGAAGTATCCGTGCTGAAGGGTCCGAGTGCAGCTGCATTATATGGCACCCGGGCTTCCAATGGGGTCATTGTCATAGAAACCAAAAGAGGTAGAAACAGTACAGGTCTTGGTATTAGCTATAATACCAGCTTTTTCGTGGATACAGCCTTTCAATTGCCCGATTTTCAAAATGAGTATGGACAGGGCAATGCGGGACAATTTGCCTTTGTAGATGGACTTGGAGGTGGCACCAATGATTTAATATCCTATAGTTGGGGACCTCGTTTGGACGTAGGCAACCTTATTCCCCAATTTGATAGCCCAGTTACTTTGCCCGATGGAACCGTGGTGCGAGGTGGCGACACTGCACTTTATAGTGGTCTGCCTATTACGCCCACCCCATTTGTTTCACATCCAGATAACCTTAAGGATTTTTACAGAACGGGAACTACCTTTATCAATAACATAGCGGTTGGTTCAACCTTTCAAAAAGGTAGCTACCGACTTTCCTTTACCGATTTACGTAGTGAATCGATTATTCCTGGGGTAAACCTGGATAGGCAGACAATAAATACGCGTTTGACATTTAGACCTACGGATAAAATAAGGGTTAACTCGACCATCAATTATGTGAATTCTAAAAGTGATAACCGACCATCAAATGGTTACGGTTCCGAAAACGTTAATTATTCCTTGGTAGGTTGGGGGCCAAGATCCCTGAACATGGATAGCTTACGAAATTATTGGCAACCCGGATTAGAAGACGTTCAGCAATACTCTTTCAACTATACCTATTTTGATAATCCATTTTTTACTATGTCCGAAAATAGAAACTCTTTCAATAGAGACCGAGTGTTCGGGAATATTTCGGCAAGTTATGATATCACGGAGCATTTGACCGCTTCGATTCGTTCGGGCATGGATTATTCAAGCGAACTAAGACAGTTACGACGTGCCTTTAGCTCTAACCGATTTCAAAATGGTGGGTATGCAGAACACGATGTGTTGTTTAGGGAGATAAACACTGATTTTCTTTTAAATTATACCAATCGTTTTAAAGATGTAAGCCTTAATGTTAGTGTAGGTGGAAACCGGTTGGACCAAAAGGCCTTTACTTCTCAATCACAGACCACTAGTTTGGCGCAACCGGGAATTTTTAGGCTATCGAACGCGGCCTCCCCAGTAGAAGTCTTTGAATTTGAATCGAACAAGCGAATTAACAGTTTTTATGGCTTGATGAAGTTGGGGTATAGGGATTTCCTCTTTTTGAACTTCACCGGAAGAAACGACTGGTCCAGTGCCTTGGCCACTCCATTTTCGGTAGAGAACACCTCGTTTTTCTATCCTTCCGTATCTTCCAGTTTTATTATTTCTGAAGTAGTGCAACTGCCCAATTTAGTATCCTTTGCAAAATTGAGGGCCAGTTGGGCCCAAGTAGGTAATGACACAAACCCCTATCAAACGACTGGGGCCTTCGTTGCCCAGACGCCTTTCAATGGTCAACCTACCTTTAGCGATCAAAATACAATTGCCAATCCCAATCTACAACCGGAACGTACCTCTTCTTGGGAGGTTGGTGCCGATATTCGATTTTTTGGTGATCGGCTAAGTATGGATATATCCTACTACATTTCCTTAACCGAAGACCAAATTCTTTCCTTGCCTATTGGCATATCCTCTGGATATACTCAACAGGTTGTAAATGCGGGAAGTGTTCGGTCCACTGGGGTGGAAATTATCGGGGGAATTTCACCCGTCCTATCCAATAATTTCAAGTGGAACAGCACTTTGAATTTTAGCACCAACCGCGCCATTGTAGAGGACTTGCCCCAAGATGAAGGGCGTTTGACATTGGCCTACTCAAGAATCTATGACAGTCAAAACCAAACGGTATTTTTGCAGGTTGAAGAAGGGGGACGCATTGGGGACCTTTATGGTACCGGTTATTTAAAAAATGAAAACGGAGATTTTATTCTTACGGATGAAGGACGTTACATCCCTGATAATGAACTTCAAAAACTGGGAAACTATAATCCGGATTTCATGCTAGGGTTTAATAACCAGTTCCAATACAAAAATTGGAACCTTGGCTTTCTATTCGACTGGCGCCAGGGTGGTATCATCGTATCGAGAACCAGGGCCCTGGGAAATGTGGGAGGTCAATTGGTAGAGACCGCCTTTCGGCCAGAAGAAGGAATCGTGCCCCAAGGGGTCGTAAATATTGGAACGTCTGAAAACCCTGTCTATGAAGCTAATACGGTAGCGGTTTCGGCTGAGAGTTACTATCGCCAATTTTACGACCGAAACCACGAGGAAAATAATACCTATGATGCCTCTTTTCTAAAACTACGGCAGTTTTCTTTGGGCTATACATTTACCGACCTTTCCCTTTTTAACCAAAACGCAACCCTAAACCTATCCTTAATCGGAAGAAACCTTTTTGCCCTAACCGAGAATCCGCACTTCGACCCCGAGCAATTCGCCTTACAAGGACAGGGATTTATTAGTGGTGTAGAGGATATGTCCTATGCCACTTCAAGAAGTATTGGAATAAAAGCAGGATTTAATTTTTAAAAAAATGAAAATTATATTTAACATACTAGTTAACAACTTATTTGGCCTCCATGTCATACTTTTCGACGTTTGGACAAGTAATAAGGCTATTTCCCTTCCTTTTAATTCAAGCAAAGTTGACAAAAAAAGGAACAGTCGGGGTTTTTTCTTGAGCTTGATAGGTGTATTAGCACTTGTATTTACCACCTCCTGTACCCAAGATTTTGAGGATATCAATACAAATCCAAATGCACCCGTAAATGTACAGCCCAGTTTATTGTTGAGGCAGGTAATTTATGATTACGGGGAGCAAATGTCCTACGAAGGCTTTACGGCGGGCAATCTTTTAGGGCAATATACTACGGCCTTGGATTTTAACCTTTTTGATAGGCATAACTTAAAATCGCCCCAACTAGGGGGTAATCCCTGGCCCATATTCTATCAAAATCTAAGGGATAATGAACTGATTTTAAACCACTCCCTTGAAAATCCTTCCTTTAGGGTTTACGAAGGGCCGGCACGTATCATGAAGGCCTACATGGCCGCTGCCTTGACAGATCTTTTTGGGGATGTTCCTTATTCTGAAGCTTTTAAGGGAAATCAAGGTACCGTCACGCCCGTCTACGATGCACAGCAGGATATTTATATGGCGGAAAATGGAATTTTCGATAATCTAACCAAGGGAATAGCGGCTATCCAGGCGTATGATGGAAATATCGCTCTGGAGGGTGATATCCTGTTCAGCGGAGACTTGGATAGCTGGGTGCGTTTTGCCAATTCACTAAAGATTAAATATCTCATGCGCGTCTCCTCAAAAATGGATGTTTCAAACGAATTACAAACCCTGTTTTCCGAAGGAAATTTCATCAGCGAAAATAGCCTAAATGCCATTTTTAGTTTTACCGATGGGGAACCCAACAATTTTAGGTTGGCAAGGTTGCGAATTGGCGACTTCAACAATATTGTCATGTCCGAAACCATGGAGGAAATCCTTATCGATTTGGAAGATGCTCGTATATCAAGGCTGTTCAGACCCTTTGCCAGTAGTGAAACGGGTAATGAATATAATGGTCTATTGAATGGTATCGATGCGTCCTCCACTACGGTTACCTTGGCCGATTACTCTTTGGCGGGTACCATATTCCGGGAAAATACAGGCTTATTGGATGCCAATTTTATGACCAGTATGGAAACGTATTTCCTATTGGCGGAAGCGGCACAAAAGGGTTTAATTTCTGCCGATGCCCAGAACCTGTATGAAATTGGTGTGTCCCAAGCATTCGACTATTGGCAGGTGGAGTTGCCAAGCGATTATCTTTCAGGAACCGGGGCAATGGAAAATGGCGACCCCTTGGAGAATATCATCACCCAAAAATGGATCGCCAATATGGTCAACGGCTATGAGGGTTGGATCGAATATAGAAGAACCGGTTTTCCCCAACTCAAAACGATATCGGCCAGTTTAAACGATGACCTAATTCCCGTAAGAATGCCCTACCCGGCGGAGGAAGAAGCGTTGAACAACCAAAATTATACCACGGCCGCCAACAACACGGATGGCAATAGTATCAATGTAAATGTGTGGTGGGACCAAGAATAATCTAAAATGAGCGACCTAGTATTTTGGCAGTGGGGATTGATTCTAGTATCTAGTTTGGTACTGTTTCTTCTTTCCCCATACGCAAAAGATACCAATCAGTTTTTTAATGCGTTTCAAAAAAGGGGCACGCCCAATACATTTGTCCTTATGGGCAGTTTGATCATCTCATGGATTTTTGCCAAAAGCATAACCAATGCCGCTAACCTAGGTTTGGAATTTGGTATCGTTGGTGGGATTGCCTATGCGGGTTACTATGTGTCCTTTGCCGTTGCGGGTTTCATTATATACCAAATGAGGGTAAAAGCAAAATATACCAGTATCCATCATTTCTTGACCTCCAAGTTTGGAAAAAGAGCGGTTTCCCTGTTTTCTATGTTGATTGCCATTCGATTGTTCAATGAAGTTTGGAGCAATACCATGGTCATTGGGTCCTATTTTGGGGAAGCTGGGTCGAGTCCGTATTACTGGAGTATCCTGATTTTTACCTTGCTAACATTGGCCTATGTTATCAAGGGTGGCATGAGCAGTTCCATTTTTACCGATGTCGTACAAATGGCCTTGTTCACCCTATTACTAGGGATAATACTTCTTACCATATACGGACCTAAGACCGATTTTACAGTAAAGGACACAGTCAGTTCAGGTATATGGTCCTTTGAAACGGGACTAAACCTATTGTTTGCCGCGATAATTCAATCCTTTAGTTATCCCTTTCACGATCCTGTTCTAACGGACAGGGGGTTCATTAGCGAGCCTAAGGTGACTTTAAGAAGTTTTCTAGGAGCCAGTTTTCTTGGCGCCCTATGCATAGTCCTTTTTAGTTTTATTGGGATATATGCGCAGTCCGAAGGCCTAGTTGGACAGGCCGCTGTTGAAGTGGGCAAAGCCTTTGGGATAATTACCTTGTTGGTCATCAATTTCATCATGATCACTTCAGCGGCTTCTACATTGGATTCTACCTTTTCTTCCTTCTCAAAACTGATTGCTGTAGACCTAAAACTCGGGAAAACGCTTAGTATAGGAAGGTGGTCAATGGTTTTTATCGCCTTTTTGGGTACGATACCCGTTTTTTTGGATGCCGAAATTTTATCGGCTACCACCATAAGCGGCACCATGGTCATAGGATTGACGCCCGTATTTATCTTTTGGAAAGGAAAGGCCCCTAAAATTAGTTTTCACCTGAGCGTTATCTGCGGATTGCTTTTTGGTTTATTGCTTGTTTTTCAACGCTTTCCTGAGCAATTAATTTTAACGGAAGGGAACTATGCCGATTTGCTTTGGATCAACGTCTGGGGCATTCTTTGTTGTACATTTTTATATTTTATACCCTCATGGATCAAAAAATAAGGGACATAGGAAATAAGGAAGGTAAACTACTGCTGTTTGGCGGCGTTTATAGCAACCTACAAGCCTTGGAAAAGCTAATTTCAATAGCCAAAAAAGAAGGTATACCCCCACAGAACTGTATATGTACGGGTGACATTACGGGATACTGTGCCCAACCCGAAGAAACGGTACAAGCCTTCAAAAATTGGGGGGCTTTGAGTATTGCCGGTAATGTAGAACTACAGCTGGCCAACGACAGTGAGGACTGCGGTTGCGATTTTAAGGCAGGTGGACGCTGTGACAGTTTTTCCAAAATGTGGTTTCCATATACAAAAATGAAGTTGTCCGAAGAATCCCTGAAATGGATCGGCACGATACCCGAAAATATTAGCTTTGAATATGCGGGTAAAAAAGTAACGGTAGTCCACGGCAATTATGGCGATGTTTCAGAATTCATATTTAAATCCAACGCACAGGTAAGTAAGGAAAGGTGTTTTGAAGCCACCAACAGTCAAGTGATAATTGCAGGACATTGTGGGCTTCCTTTTTATCAAAGCATAAAAGGAAAATTATGGATTAATCCCGGGGTTATAGGGATGCCCGCGAATGATGGCACCCCAAGGGTTTGGTATGTTCTTATGGAGGATATTGATGGTACTATGTCTTTCTCCCATGAATCCTTTGAATATGATTTCCAGACCGCTCAACGGCTTATGTATCAAAACCATTTGCCAGAGGAATATGCGGACACCTTAGCATCCGGAATATGGGATAATATGGAAATTCTTCCGGAAATAGAGAAAATGGGACAAGGAATTCCCATTTCATTTACTATCGATTTAAATAAACAAAACATTCAATCCAAAACACAGCATAAAATGGCAGACTCGTATTATGACCCAAAAGATTTAAGAAAGTTTGGTAAAATAACCGAATGGAGCGAAGAACTAGGAACCAAGTTCTTTGATTACTATGGAAAGGTATTTGATGAAGGGGCCTTGAGCGCCAGGGAAAAATCCCTGATTGCCTTGGCCGTTTCCCATGTCGTAAAATGTCCCTATTGTATAGATGCCTATACCAAGGATGGCCTTCAAAAAGGAATTACCAAAGAAGAGATGATGGAAGCCGTACATGTTGGAGCAGCTATAGAAAGTGGTGCTACCTTGGTGCATGGAGTGCAAATGATGAACAAATACAACAAGTTATCGATGTAATCCCCCTGTCCACCAAAGGGGGAAGTATTGATACAAAACCTACTAAAAAATACTTATTTGGGATTGAGCATTATTATGTGGACAATCCTGAATACTTGATACTAAATACTAATTTCTAAAGAAATGGCTACAAAATCATTAAAAGCTACAGGAAACGAACTGGCGCAGAACAATCGCCAACTGGAAATCCTTAACGGAGGTATTTTTGCCGATGGGGAACTCCCCTATTTTAAGGATAAAATCGATCAAATTGGTCAGTTTCCTCTACGCCCCAAGAAATTGGAAATACTGCAGATCAATGTTGGATATATGTGTAACCAGGTCTGTGAGCACTGCCATGTGGATGCAGGTCCGGACCGCAAGGAAATCATGACACGCGAGACCATGCAACAATGTTTGGAAGTGATTAAAAATACGGGGGCACATACGTTGGATTTAACAGGTGGCGCGCCTGAAATGAATCCTGATTTCAGGTGGTTTGTAGAGGAGGCCGCAAAAGCAGGAATCAAGGATTTTATTGTACGTTCCAATTTGACGATTATTAGGGCCAACAAAAAATATCATGACCTGCCCGATTTCTTTAAAAAGCACAATGTACACGTCATTTCCTCCATGCCGCACTGGTCCCGCGGAAAAACGGATAAACAACGCGGGGACGGTGTTTTTGATAAATCGATAAAAGCGCTTCAGGAGTTGAACGAACGAGGCTATGGGATGCCAGATAGTGACTTGCGCTTGGACTTGGTCTATAATCCATCCGGAGCCTACCTGCCAGGAGACCAGGCCGCAATGGAGAAGGACTTTAAAAAAGCGCTGAAAGAGGACTTTGGTATACAGTTCCATAATCTTTTTGCTATCACCAATCTTCCTATCGCCCGATTTTTGGATTATTTGATTGCTTCGGAAAACTATGAGGATTATATGTACGCCCTTGTGGAGGCTTACAATCCCGTTGCGGTGACCAATGTTATGTGTAGGAACACCATATCCGTAAGTTGGGACGGTTGGTTGTATGACTGCGATTTTAACCAAATGTTAAATTTAAAGGTAGCCAGTAAAGTCAAACACATTAAGGACTATAATGAGGATATTCTTAACGATAGAAACATCATCATTTCCCAACACTGTTATGGCTGTACGGCCGGTGCCGGTAGTAGCTGTCAGGGAACTGTGGCTTAAGCCTCCCCTAACCCCTCCAAAGGAGGGGAATTTTTATTCTACTTTGGTGGTATCAGACATGAACTATGTCATGGAACACGTTGTTAATCCTTAAAAGTGTACACATAAACCGACCAAGTGGTCGGTTTTCATTTTCAGAAAAGTAGTAATTCATCGGGATTTTGAACTTTCGCCGATTTTTTTCTTCATCATATCCAAAGAATCGAATTTCTCCAAGTATCGGTCGGTTCTTTGTACAGACCAAACGGTCGGATAAACCCAAATCTTGAAATCATGGACAAAACATTAAAACGCATGGCTACGATGCACCGAATGCAAGCTGCTGGATTAGAACTTTTTTATGCAAATGGATATTATGCTACCAGTGTTGACGACATCTTAAATAAACTTTCGCTTTCCAAAGGGGCCTTTTATTATCATTTTGAATCCAAAGAGGACTTTTTTGTTCAAATCATACAGAATTTACTTTCTAGAAAAGTATATAGTTGCCTTATAGAGCCCATAGAAGGTTTTAGCAACCCACTGCAATCCATCAATTCATGTTTTGAAGAAGCTCTTGAAACGGCCGTTCACAATGAAATGGACTTTGGCTGCGTCCTCAATAACTTCCTTACGGAGTTTCGCGGTAGGAACGAGGTAATTATGAAGCATTTAAACGAAATCCTATCAATTTGGGAGGTAAATTTGGTCTCTACCCTTCAAAAAGGAAAGTTCAACGGTCATATTGACCGGCATGTGGATTGTGAAGCCGCCGCTACGTATTTGATGAGTTCTTATTTTGGTATAAGAACATTGATGGTAGGCGCAGCACCTAGTGCCAGAAAATACCGTTTTATGAGTCAATTGAAAATGTACTTAAAATCATTGGAGCCTAAGAAGGTAGCGGTTTAGACCTTTTCAAGTATTTGTAGGGCTCTCGTAACTATTTGTTCAGGTGCTAGTGTTTCCATTACCAGTTCGTAGCCTGGCGGTATTTTATTTCCATACACGGAGGTAGGTATCAACGGATATTTTTTTCTATCTGAAGTGATTTGATTTTCTTCCGGTTGACCAAATGGCACAAAACCTGCGACAGGGTGTGTTACCCCCCAAAGTGTAATAACGGAAACCCCATACATGGCAGCCAGATGTCCGTTACCGCTGTCCATGGAAATCATTACATCCAAGTTACTGATGAGTTCCAGCTCTTCTTTAAATGATATTTTTCCTGCGGCGGAAATACAATTGGCAAATTTTCCTTCCCAACCCTCCAAAATTGTCCGTTCGTTTTGACCGCCTCCAAAAAGGACAATTTTTACATCCTCAATGGCACTTAAATCGGCTATTAAGGTCTCCATAAAATCGAGCGGATAGATTTTACCCGGGAATGCGGCAAAGGGTGCTATACCAATTACCTTTTTTGCCTCGGAAAAAATATCACAGGCAAATTCAGCGGTAATGTTTCGGCTCTTTAGAACATGGTCTTTGTATATGGGGAAGTGAAAGCCGAGTCTTTCGAAAACCGATTGATAGCGTTGATACATCGGTTTTAGGGGCTTTAATTCCTTGTTTTTTCCCGATGTCAATTCCCTTTTCTCCTTTCTACCCTTATCCAGCTGCTCAAATGGTACTCCAGAAAACCTAAAAAAAACTTTTAGTACATAACTCCGCAGGACGTTATGTATATCGGCCACGGCATCCACATCCAAACTTTTTAATTGTTTAAAAAGTTTCCAGAGTCCTAAAACTCCTTTGTGTGCTCCTTTCACATCGGCAATGAAAACTTTTATATTGGGAATTTCAGAAACAATGGGCGCAAAAAATGGTTTGGTAAGGAAGGTGATTTTTACATCGGGGTATTTTTCGGTCAAAGCAAGAAGTACAGGAACCGTCATGGCTACATCACCCATGGCTGATAGCCTGATCACCAGCATATGACGTATCTTACTTTTGGCCACGTAGGATGGGATTTAGTTCCTCATCATTGTACATCTTCATCTGCTTGTACACTTTCATATATTTGTTACCTTCCTCTATATCTTTCAATAACTGGTCTATGGCCGTGGAAAGATCTCTGCGCTGCTCCAATAGAATGTCCAATTTATCCTGACACTTTTTTAGATGTTCCTTGGATGCATCCTCCCTGTTCACCTCCTCCTGCATGTGGTAAATTTTCAAGGCGAGAATGGAGAGCCTGTCCACGGCCCACGCCGGACTTTCCGTATTGATCGTGGCGTTTCTCTTAATTTCTACCGAACGGTATTTATCTAGGAAATAACTGTCAATATATTCAACAAGGTCCGTTCTGTCCTGATTGCTGGCATCGATTTTTCGCTTCAGATCCAAAGCTTGGAGCGGTTCTATTTGTGGGTCACGGATGATATCCTCATAATGCCATTGTACGGTATCGATCCAATTCTTTCGGTACAGCAAATGTGCTATATCGTTTTTTGGATAGGGGTTTTCAAAGACCTGATACACATCGTCCTTTTCATGATACTTCTCAATACTTTCCTCGAATACCTTTATGGCAAAGTCACTGAACATAATTGAATTTTTGACAAAGATACCTTATATCAGGAAATCAGAAGCCTACCCAAAAAAAATGAAATAGGAATTAAGAAGCTGGCTATAAGAAAGATCTCCCTGAATTTTTCGCGCTTAATGGATTGCACATAATTTGTAATCAAAATAACCGATGGGAAGAACGTAATTAACAATGCATAGTTGTCCTTTGAAAGGACCAAAAGGTTTACCAACAAACCCAACACGAAGGATTGTACTACCAACCTGATCATGATGATCCGTCCAACTCCCGCCTTTCCCAATTTTAAGAAGGCCCAAATAATGAGTACCAAATTCGTTAAAATGTACAAACCGATTTTTACGCTTGACCCTAAATCAAAAGCAAACATGTTCTTAAAGTCTATATGAAATCTATAATGTTCCTGAAGCCAATCCAAGCGTTCAAAAACCGATAAAAAACCACCCAGTATTAAAACGAAACAAACTACCGAGGAAAGAATTACGAGCCAGTTTCTTAGGTTTTTAGGCTCATAGATAAATATGGCCGAAAGCACTAGGGCCAAATAGACTATGGCCCATTCATAAAAAAGACTACCGATCAATATCCATAAGCTTGCATCAAAAATCTTCAGTTTAATGTTCTTAAGGGATTTGATGCTAAGGATTCGACGCATGGCCAAAAGCAAAAAAAAGTTGCAAAATATGGCGTTTGAATCCCCTAGGGTATTTGGGAAGAGCATTAGCAATAAGGTAAAAAATAGGATGGCATACGAATTGTTCTTCGTTAGCTTGTTGCGTTTTACTATGAAATCTATAATGAAAACGCTGAATATCAAGACGGCCAATACGATAAGTTCCTTAATCGGTTGTAAGGTGGTTAAATCCCGATTTAGTATAAAAAATAGCGTAATGGGATACAACAAAAAGATAAAACTGAACAGTATGACAAAGTTTACCGGTTTTGTTTTACCAAAAATGCTTGAAATCATGGATGATTTTTATACTTTTGCCCTGTAAATATAGGAATAAGATGAAGTCATTTTTTTACGGTATCGAGGATTTGTTCGTCAATGTACTTTTTGCACCATTCGATGCATTGCGTTTTATGGAAAGCTGGACCCTATCCAATATTTTAAACTGGATATTTATGTTGATAGGATTCGCGGCATTTGTGTATTGGATGTTGGAGCTGAAAAAGTACAACGATAACGGTGAAGAGGATAAGTCGATTTCTTCCCACTCGTATCTTTAAAGATAAACACTTAAAAAAATCGGCGTTTTCCAAATTGGAAAACGCCGATTTTTTTATAGGTCAAACCCTATATCCCGCCGGTAATTCATTCCCTCAAATTGTATCTTTTGAACGTTTTTGTAGGAAATCGCCAAAGCTTCCTTAAACGACTCTCCATAGGAAGTTACCGCCAAGACCCTTCCGCCATTTGTAAGTATTTTACCCTCTTTAAGGGTGGTGCCCGCATGGAAAACAATGGATTCCTCAATCGCGTCAATCCCGCTTATCTCTTTTCCTTTTTCGTAAGCACCAGGATATCCGCCCGAAACCGTCATCACCGTAGTGGCGGCACGTGCATCGATTTTAAGCGCTACATCGTTTAATTTTCCTTTTGCCACGGCATCCATCAACTCCACAAAATCATTTTGGATTCGAGGCAATACAACTTCGGTTTCCGGATCACCCATACGAACGTTGTATTCGATTACCTTGGGATCATCGCCAACTTTTATCAAACCGATAAAAATAAAACCCTTGTAAGGAAGCTTGTCCATTTTAAGGCCTTCTACGGTAGGTTTAACAATTTGGTCGTGTATCTTGCCCATAAAAGTATCATCGGCGAAAGGAACGGGGGAAATTGCACCCATACCGCCTGTATTGAGTCCTGTATCGCCTTCACCGATTCTTTTATAATCCTTGGCCGTGGGCAACACCTTGTAGTTTGATCCATCGGTAAGTACAAAAACACTTAATTCTATGCCGTCCAAGAACTCCTCTATGACAACGGTGGTGCTGGCGCTTCCAAATTTGGCATCGACCAACATGGATTTCAATTCCAATTTTGCTTCTTCCAAATCCTTAAGAATGACCACTCCCTTTCCGGCAGCGAGACCATCGGCCTTTAAAACATAGGGAGGGGCAAGTCGCTCCAAAAATTCATATCCCTCGTTCAAGGTCTCCGAAGTAAAACTTTGGTATTTGGCCGTTGGAATATTATGACGCATCATAAACTCCTTGGCAAACTCTTTACTACCCTCTAGTTGGGCGGCCATTTTTTGTGGCCCGATAACGGGCACATGCCTCAATTGGGCATCCTCCAAAAAGAAATCATGGACCCCATTTACCAAGGGGTCTTCCGGTCCAACAATCACCAAGTCGATTTCCTTTTCCAGCACGACCTCTTTGATTTTATCAAAACCGTTTACACCAATTGGTATGTTTTCACCTAAATTGGAGGTGCCCGCATTTCCAGGGGCAATGTAGAGCTTTGATAAATGATCGCTTTGGGACAACTTCCAAGCGAATGCGTGTTCACGGCCCCCAGATCCAAGAATTAAAATGTTCATGAGTATGCTTTTGGCAAAAGTAAGCTTTGATGCGTAAATAAACTATTTGGAAGAAAAATCCCGATGCTCCTTTTTCTGCAACTCCTTAGGAGAAAGGGATTTAAAATAATCATATACGATTTTTAGGCCTTCAGACCGACTTACCTTAGGCTCCCAGCCCAAAATCTCCTTTGCTTTTGTGATATCCGGCTGGCGTTGGGTGGGGTCATCCTTTGGAAGTGGTTTATAAATAATCTTCTGATTTGTTCCCGTCAGGGCAATAATTTCCTCAGCAAACTCCTTAATGGTTGTTTCGTGTGGATTCCCAATATTCACAGGGTCCGGATAATCGCTGAATAACAATCGGTATATTCCTTCAACCTGATCATCGATATAACAGAAGGACCGAGTTTGCGAACCATCACCAAATACGGTCAAATCTTCCCCTCGCAAGGCCTGACCCATAAATGCCGGTACCACCCTACCATCATTCAACCGCATTCTGGAACCGTAGGTATTAAAAATACGGACAATCCTTGTTTCCAATCCGTGGTGTCTGTGGTAAGCCATGGTAATGGACTCCATGAAGCGCTTGGCCTCATCGTAAACTCCCCTAGGGCCTACCGGACTCACATTGCCATTGTATTCCTCGGTCTGTGGATGCACCAATGGATCCCCGTACACCTCCGAAGTGGAAGCCACCAATATTCTTGCCCCTTTCTCCTTGGCAAGGCCCAATAGGTTCAGCGTACCCAACGAACCTACCTTTAAGGTTTTGATAGGGATTTTAAGATAGTCGATAGGACTGGCGGGCGAGGCAAAATGCAAAATATAATCCAATTTGCCCGAAACATGCACGAACTTGGTAACATCATGGTGATGGAACTCAAAATTCTCCAATGGAAATAAGTGCTTTATGTTATCCAGATCTCCCGTAATCAAGTTATCCATGCCAATGACATGAAAACCTTCATTAATAAATCTGTCACATAAATGTGAACCAAGAAATCCGGCCGCGCCCGTTATTAGGATTTTATTCATTGAAAGCTATTAAATACCTCTTGAAAACAATACTGTAGTAATCGTTTTAAAAATTATCCTGATGTCCAGAGTTATTGACTTGTTTTTAATATAATACATGTCGTATTCTAGTTTTCTTATTGAATCTTCCAAATTTTCTCCATACTTGTATTTTACTTGGGCCCAACCAGTAATACCAGGCTTTATGAGGTGCCTAGCACTATAAAATGGCGTAATCTCATTGAGTTTATCAACAAAAATTTTACGCTCAGGCCTAGGGCCTATTAATTGCATGTCACCCTTTATAATAGAAATTAGTTGTGGTAATTCGTCTATCCTGAACATTCTTAAAATCTTTCCGAAAGGAGTAATTCTTGCATCATTTTTGGCAGCCATCTTAGCACCGGTAGATTCGGCATCTACCACCATAGACCGAAACTTGAATATACTGAATTCCTTTCCGTATTGGCCTACTCTCTTTTGTGTGTAGAATAAAGGTCCCCGATTAAAAAAGAGATTAAGTACAAATACAATAGGAAGAAAGAATATGAAAATTGCTCCTACTACGAGTATAAATAGCCAATTCACTATAAAGGTGAACAGGGCTTCAAGGTATCTTATCTTACCGTTTTTCAATTGAAGTAACTCATAAAAGCTATCATTATGTGATTTTAAGGGTAGCGCTTCGTAAATATTCTCATAGAAGGTTGTAAATGATAGCACTTCCTTACCTTTTAATATAGCCTCAATCAACATTTTTTCAAACCTCGGTGATAGCTGATCATAGCTAGGAATATTAAGAATAAAAGAGTCTATCTTGTCCATGGCATCCATAAACTTCTTTCTTTCTAAAATAGTTACGTTGTCTATGGAATAGGTAAGCCTGGTTTTATAATAGCTTTCCATTCCGTCACCATCTATCTGATCTATGTATTTCTGATGGTCATCATCGATTTCTTTATCAAATACGTACATGACATTCCTAATAGCGGGAATTACCTTGAATAAATTCCCAAAGAAATACCTCCACAAAAATATTTCCAAAGGGGTGAGGAATAGAAATATTATCAAGGGAATCCTCCAAAAGCTCGCATCAAAAAAAAGAACGGTCCCTATAAATATTGTTAAGACAAAAGAGCCTACTATGAAAAAAGATTGGGATAGAATCAATCTTGTCTTGAAGGGCCGTTCAAGATTATAGAAGTTCAACACATAGGACAACAAGAAGAAAAACAGAGTGCCCGAAATGTAAAAAATGATCCTGAATAAAATATTTTCTACCTTGACATCAAGGGCATCGTTCATGAAAACGTTCAATGCCGAGCCAATAATAAAAAGATCCCCTAAAACAAGTATAGTTTTCCTTTCCTTGGTATTAAATATAAGTGGCTTTGGCATGGTTGTACGTTACTTTCTAGTCTTTGTCCCCTTATTTGGTAACCTGCTCAAAGTTAAGTCTATTTTTATAACTTTTAAATGGTTTCCAAACAGGTAATCCAAGTGTGTTAAAATCGAAAAAAGCCTCTTTAGTTTTTTGAATTGGAAATGCATACAGGCTTTTCCTTCCTGAACAAAAAAAGACTGTTGAAGAAAAAGAAAAAAACGATTCCAAGTTGCCTATTAAGAATATTTTCCGTGAGCATACATAATAAAACAAAAACGAGAAACATAAGGTAAAAACCGTCCGTACCTGACAAAGCATATTTTATAAAATACCATAAGAAAATTATAACCCCCAAAAAACCCAAAATTCCAAACTTGATCAAAAAATCCAAAAATTGATTGTGTGTATTGGTATTTCGTTTTGCCAAATACTCCTGTCCGTCCATCAAATATTGATTGTTCAGTTCATTCTGAATATCCCCGGTCCCCACCCCAAACAAAAAATTGTTTTTGAATAACTCTGCTGAAGACTTCCAAATATATATTCTATTGGTCTTGGACCAAGTCTCAAAGGAGTAGCTTGTGCCATATTGTTCATAATCCAATGTCCTGTCCATTTCTTCTCCTTTGTAGAACCTGTAATAGTTGTCCACATCCTGTAGGATGCCATTGGGCACTTTTAGCAGAAAGAGAGCCACTATCAATAAGCTTGAGAACACCAGTGCCACATACTTGATCCGCCCGCTTTTAATTCGATACAAATTGTACAATACTCCGGTCAAAATTGCGAAAACACAGGCCACTAAAGGCATTTTGGCCCCTAATGACACAACCATCAAAAAATAAATCAATAGAAGAATGAACCACCCTGTGCGCCTTTTGAAACTTGGTGCCTTGCTTAGGAAATAAAAGGAGGCAAGCACGCAAAAACCCAAATACAAGGTGAAATATGAAGGATGAAGTGCTTCGGTCAAAGCAATTTGGTTGAACTGAATAAGGACTTCTTTCCAATAATCCAATATATAAACCAATTCCCAATCTATAAATTGGGCCAAGAAAAATAAGTATCGTAACATACATGACCCCATAAAGATGAACAATACTCTACGAATTCCAATTTTTAATCCCGCTAGGGTCAATGAAAAAACCACTGGAAAAACCAAGGATGAGGATATCCGTTCCATATACTTCCATCCGGTAATATTATCATCGGTATTAAGTAGCCAGATCAAAGAAATCCAGAAAAGTGCACTTGCCGCTAAAAATTTCCCGATATTAAAGTTGACTTTTGTCTTTAACCAAAAAAGATTGAAAAACAACAGTAAGGCTAAGAGAATAATAGATACAGTATTCCATTTTTCGCTCCAAGGCAGTATGCCTATACAAAGTCCTAAAGCAAGACTATATATATCTATTTTCTTTATATGACCCAGATAGTTGACCATTTAAGACCTTTGTGGTGTTTTAAATGTTTTATTGTTCCAGTCCTATACTGAATAGTGCCTTGCTTTCAATATTTTCCAAACTGACAAAACTTATTTTGTCAATATTTTTTGGAAGTGTTAAGGAAGCAAAACATGGCATTTTTTCAGGACAATATGTTCTGATTTTGCTTACACTTTTCCTGTCCACTATGTTTTCAACAGCCCTGTCAAACTTATAGAACCTAAATTCAAAATTACCCTCTAAAAAACTTGGATTCAAGTTACTCAAATAGAGTATGTCTTTGTTGGAGCTTATGAAACAGTTTACTTTTGTCTCGCTGTCCACATGCCGAATGAAGGAGTTTTCGCTTAATAATCTTTCCATGAATCCGGAACCTGAATTTTCAACCTTTGGGCTTTTTATTCCATTCAGCTTTATACTACTATTCGAACTATTTAAATTAACTATTTCATCTACCTCCCACGTTCTTTTATTTCCAATATATTGGCCCGTTACCACCCTATTAATTTTGCCATATACGGAAAGGTCTTTTAAAATATAGAAATAAGCCGAATCCACATTTTGAATATCGCCTTCCCCTATGGCGATATTCAAAAAACCATATTTATATCTGCTCTCTGGCAGAGCCAGCGAGTCCTCTGGGTATAGATGAAGAAATAACTCGCCATTATCCTCAAAAACCTCTTTTTTCCAAAAACTATAAACGAGTTGTTGAGATGATGGTAAATAGTCCAACTTGGTTCTCTTCATTTCGCTCTTATATAGTTGTTTCCCGTTTTCGATTAAGAAATCGTTTATGAATTTATTTTTTGAATCCATCCTCCGTTGGCAACCAATGAAGAATCCAAATACCAATACAAGAAATACTATTTGTGAAATCTTTATTCTCATCTTATTTACACCGAAAAGTATTTACCTATATTAAAGAGAATGGATTCGTGGTTGAATACATAAACGGAGTACGCCAGACTTAATACAACACAAATTACTGTCGCTATGGCTCTATTTTTTTTGGAACTGAATCTTTGGATTACCCCAACCGTTAATATCGGCACAAAAATGTCAGTATACAGGATTAACCTTGAGAACATCCCGTCAAACCGAAAGAGCAATAATGCGGCCAATGAAAAGGAAAAAAAAAGTGTATATGCTTTTTCATAATTCCCTTTCCTATTCCGTAAGAATAAAAATAAAATATTAAAAAGTACTAAAAGGCCAAGTTTTATAATAGAATTTGAAGAGGCCCTTTCAAAAGTGGAATAAAACTCCAGTTTTGTAATTACAAATTGTGGCAAGGGAAACAACTTCAAGAGATGAACAAAAATGGAAAAATAGCCAGCCAAAACCCCAATAATCAAAATAACTGCCCTAATATTAGTTTTAAAATTCAAAAAACCTGTCAGAAAAGAAAACACACTTCCTTTATGGCTAAAAAATGCCATAATCTTAAAAAGGTTTGTTCGAATACCGGGCAGCACGCAAAGACTTAAAAGAAGCAGGGAAGAAGATAATCCCTGTCTAATTACATTTCCCTGAATCAAGTAAAAGGAGGAACTATTCAGCATAAAGAAGAGTGCCAAAAACATCATAGCCCTGGTATCCTTAAAAAAATAAAAATAGGCCAAAAACGTAAGTCCTATGCTCAATACGAGCTGAAATGTAATGTAATCTTCCTTGGAAAAGCCCATCAAATGTGATAAGGGCATCAATGCAAAAAAGAGGAAATCTCCCTTCCATGCCGTTTTAGAGATAAAAATATCAGCAAAAACGACATTATATTTATAAAAATCCATGTAAAGAGGCAAATCTATATTTGCTCCGTAATCCCTATTTATGAAGATCGCCAAAACACAGAGTAAAATTAAAAGAAGCGAAATGGCTTTTAAGGAGGTTGAGCGCTTAAGCTTAGAAAAAAGCAAAAAAACCAATAGGCACAATAACGAAATAGATTGTAATACTATAGGTTTATATATTTCCATAGAAACTATTTAACTCTTTCGGTCAGCTTGTTCCCAATTATGGAAAATGGATGCTCCTCCATATTCTTAAAGTAATATGAGATGTTTGAAGTCCTTTCGCTTTTATTATTTTCAAGAATTGCACGGGACAAGTCCTCCATAGAGGTAAAAACATGATCCACGGTATTCCTAAAATAATGGGGTATTTCTTCTCCATTAACCTCCAACAGGTATACTTTGCTGTCCTCATTGATGGCCAATGCCAATAAGGAGGAATAGTGTCCTACATAAAATCCAGTAATGGGAAAATCATAGGTTAAAACACCTTTATTGCGCACCACCGTTTCGAAAATAGTCCTATCGGACCTTGGGTGCAACTTTATTATCAATCTGTCTTTCACTGCATTGGAAAGTTTGTCTATAATTCCCTTATAGACAGATTTTTCCATACGCCCGTCCTCCACAAAAGTTTGGGCGATATAGCAGATTTTTTCCGGTTGTTTTGTTTGATTTTTTCCTTTTATGAAGGTATGGAAATCAGGGTTTCCAACAGTGGTAAAACTGTCAAGGGCCACATAATAGTGATTCTTAATAAACCACTCCTTCCAATAATCGCCCCACACAAAAACATGGTCTGATAACAAGGGGCTTATCTTGTTTCTCTTATTGTTCTCAATATATTCATTGATTTTAAAAGACTTTGTGAAGTCCTTATTGAACAAATACAGAAAAATGGAAAATCTTCCTTTGACCAAAAAACTAAAAAGATATCGCAAATAGGTCATTTTTCTGTTGATTGCCGAGAAGTATCCCAGAAAGCTTCGCTCTAGAAATTCAGCATACATACCATGTTGCAACTGATACGTACAAACTCCTATTTTCTTGAATTTATAGGTCCAATAAAGGTCGGTTATCCTATAACTATAGTTGAAAAAAAAGGTGTTGGTATTATCCTTACCCTTATTCTCCCTGTAAACATTTTTAACTGGTGAAAGGCTGATTCTTGAATCCTGTGATATTTGAATCTTTTCGCTTTTGGTAAACGTATCATATACCAATATAACTTCCTTGGCTATGGAATTATGAACCAGGTATTCCGCTAATGGAATAACATATCTGTTGAAATTGGAATAATGGACTTCATATATAAATGCCTTGTCCTTCATAATATCTTTTTTCTCCTCAACAATGTTACAAGAATAATTACATCTATCAAAGCCTTGGTAATGAATGCCACGAAATGATAATCTATCAAATAAAAAGCGCCCAAAAACAAAACTATTATTAAATACAAAAGGGTTGAGCTCATTAACCAGACACTGACCTGCTTAATTTCACCTATTGCCTGTAATGGCCTTATCAGCAATATGGTATAGTTTACAAGTAATGTCCCAATAAGTAAACGGAAACCATTGGATTCAATGAAATTTGAATAACTAGATTTCAGCCACCAAAGCAAAATTGTATCCAAAAAGAAATATGAAACCAAGGCAATTACAAAAAATAACAACCCTACCCCAATTAACTGTAACTTTAAGTTCGCTGTGACCCTACGTAAATTATTTTCTTGATACCAGACAGAAATTGCCGAAAAATAAACCAGTGAAATGGTCCCCGTTACTATCGCAACCCTATTGAAAAGGTCCAGTAAGGTAACATGGTCAGAAATCGTACGGGTATCAAAAAATAAGGGGTAATAAAACCTGTCAAAAAAAAGGACTATGGCTGAGGTTGCAAAAAAAATACTGAACCAGATGGTCTCTTTAAGAAAGCCTAGCTCAAACCTAAATAGACCTTTGGCCATTTCCCAGTTTACCGGGGATATCATTTTAAACGAGAGTTTGCCTTCATAACTTTTGGCCCTTACAAAATAGAGTAGATACAAAATGACATATATGAAAAGCAAGGTGGTGGAAATACCTGTAAGAGAAACATCAAACAAAGAAATGTATAAGAAAGGCACTAGGAACAACATCGCAGCAGTGATGGCCCTTGCTATCGCCAAAAAATAAAAATCACTGAACGACTCCAACAAGGATTTATAGGGTATAATAAGAAAGGACAGAAAAAATACACAGAGTACGATACTATAAAAAACGTAATCCTGGTCAGTTCTCAAAATACTAAAGCTTTCAGAAATGTAGGAGGCATACAAAACAGCTTGAAGCAGTATGAAAAAGGCAAGTCCAAGAAGGTATGAAAAGGACACGCATTCTCTAAGTTCCGCCTGAATTCTATAGTTTTGTTTCAACCCAATTATCTTTGAAACCCGTCTATTCAATGTAGGGCCTATACCAAAAGAAAAATAATTGGACAAAAATACAAGACTTATTCCAGTTGAATACTTCGCCCAAAAGTCCTTACCCATGTTTTCAATCAAATAGGGAGTAAGTATTAATGCGGCCGCAATTGGAACTACCTGAAAACCTATGTTGAAGAGTGCCTTTTTGAATACTTTTTTCGAAGAATAGGCGACATTGGACATCAGATTCTACCTTTTAAAATTTTGGTTTTTTTAGGGAATATCAAAAGTCTTGTCAAAAAACCTATCCCCTTTAGGTTTAAAATGACCCAAATGTATGCTTTTGATTTTGTAATCCGGTAATTTGTTTTTTCCATAGAAAAATGTATCCTTTTCAATAAAGGAAATTATTGCCTCTCCTTTTGCATCTAGATTATCAAACTTGTGTCTTTTTCGATGCTCCGGAAGCATATTAATATCTTCAGGATAAACATGGACAAAAAACATGCTTCCAAAATCCTGTTCACTATACTCTTTATTTATTTGATATGTCCTATCGGCAAGGTCAATTTTTATAGTGTAACCCTGCTCTTGATGGTATATTTCATTATTGTTTTCTTCCCTGACCCAATCATATTCCAATAACTCTTCATTGAACATGAGAGGGGGTTGTTTCCAATCTTCTTCAAAGATGTTATCGTATTTAAAATCGAATTCACGGCCTAGCTCATAGCCAAATTGCCTAGTTATATGATGCTTGTCAAAAAGGGCAAAGGTGTCATTCAGCCAAAGCTTGCAAGTGCTGTCATAACACATAAGCGGTTTAAAATCTACCCACCTAACCGAATCCCCATAATCTTCAAATAAAGTTGAAGTGTACTCCAGGGTGGGTATGTCTCCAAATAACTTATTTAAATTGTCACCGTCGTTTGCGGATTTTCCAAACAATATATTTTGATATATGTTTTTTCTTGCTTCGTTTTCGGAGGCCATTTCAATACCGGGAACATAAAAAATAGGTTGTACTCCATGAGCAAGAGCCTCTTCTAAAATCCATTTTTCCCATTTCATTTTGGTACCGTTTAGTTTGATATTATCCAATTTAACCCAAATAACTACAAAACGTTTGCCTTTTAGTAAAGCTTGATAGCGTCTCTTGGCATCCTCAAAAGCATAAACGAAACCCGTGTTTTCGTGCATTACATGACCAATAAGTCCCTTGTCTTTTAATTGATTATTTATAAAGTTCTTAAATGCATGAAAATGGGAATTCGCTAGAACCAACACCTCTGCATCTGAAATCGTTAAATCTCTTTCTAATTGCCTCCTTCTCATATTATAATCTCCTAATAGATATTCTACTCCAGCATGTTTCGCCCGCACTTCCTTTGTCATTGGGTTGTCGACTTTAAGGTGTGGCGTAATTTTGGAACTAAATTGATAGGTGGTGGCATCAATTTCAGATTTAGGATAGAAAGTATCCGGATGCAGTTCTTGATATTTATACAACCCCACAGCTAGGAGTAAAGGCACCAATACCCAGGAAACTAAAGAGGCGGAAAAATTAAAAACCAATCGGTACCTAAATACGTTTTCAATATATTTCCAACTGAGATATGAGAGTGGAATCATGATAACGCACAAGAGCAAAAGCTTTGTCAATAGGCTAAAATGATTGACATCATATCCAATTTCAACAAGAGTAGCAATAATTATCCAATGCCATAGATAAAGACTGTAAGATATTTTGCCTATAAAACGCATAGCAGGATATTCCAAGAATTGCTTTCCCCAAGAAGTTGCGTTTTCTTCCTTTCCCAAAAAAATAATTAAAATTGTTAACAAGGAAATCCAAAAGGCATTTAGACCGGGCCAAAGGCTGGTGCCATCAAAAACGTATGAAAAGAGAAGCATGCCACCTAATGAAATGATATATAGAAGTCCAAGTCCTTTTTTGGAATTTATGACCGGCAGCCCCTTGTGATAAAACACCGCCAGCATTGAACCTGTGAATATTTCAAAAAAACGGGTATGCAATAGATAATAGTTGCTTTTACTTTGTTCCGTGAACCGCACAAAATACACACTTACAGCTATGGATAGTATGTAAATAAGAACGATTACCCCATTCCGATACTTTTGGTTTCTAATTTTCCACAACAAGAAAAACAATAAGGGAACAAAAAGATAAAATTGTTCCTCAACTCCCAGGGACCAAGTATGAAGCAGTTGATATCGCTCTGAAACAGCATCAAAATATCCAGAATTAAGATTTGCCGCGGCATAATTTCCCAAACCTATGGAAGCATATGGTAAAAACTCCAAATAGTTCTTTAGAGGCTGAGGAAGCAACACCAAAAGATTGAATACGGTCAACAAAACCAAAATGACAATGAGAACGGGGGCAATCCTTTTTACTCTGTTCAAATAGAACTTTTTAAACGAAAATTTATTCTCATTGAGCTTTTGAGTGATATTATAGGTTATTAGAAAGCCAGAAATCACGAAGAAAACATCCACCCCTAAAAATCCCCCCTTAAAAAGTCCCATTCCAAGATGACAAAAAATGACGACTAAAACAGCTATGGCCCTTAGACCATCGATATCCTTTCTATAATTCATTAAATATTAATTGAAATTTTATGTTCTTTATGGAAAGTAGCCCTAGATATGAAGTGGTTAGCATTTTGTGAGCAAAGGTAGAGAAAACCTTACAGGCTTCCTTTGATGCCTTTATTTATTTTAATCCTAATTTTCGTACTTTCCCCGTTTTTAAAATGAATTTTATATGGCAATAATGTCTGGTAAGTTTGGTAAATATGGTGTTATAATCCTGTTATCGGTAATCGTAGGTTTTTTATTGGCGCTTTTTGTTTTTCGGTACGAAAGTCTAAAAAGAGTCCTAGGTCTAAGCAGCATCCCTTATGAAAAGATAAACAGCACGTCACAGGAGCACAAAGACCTTATTAGGCCCGCATTATTTAATATTGAAGACTTTGGGGCCTCCTTGGAGTCTGATGACAACTCAAATGCGCTCCAGGCTGCTATAGATGCCGCCATTGTCACCAGTACGGAATTAAGGACTGATGATAAATGGGATATCTATGTTGGCAAAGTCTATATTCCTGCGGGACATTGGAGATTTGAGCGGGGTATATCCTCCGATATAGGCGTGGAAATTATTGGGGACGGCGTAGGAAAAACCTATTTAGACTTTACAGGAAGTGGGACATTCATGGATTTTGGGTCTGAAAATGAAAAATTCGACCTAAAGATCAAAGATCTTTTCATCAATCAATTTCATTCAGAGGCTACTGCTATCCATTTAAATCAGGTAAATCGAAATAGCGGTATTTCAAACATAATTATTGAGGGTGGAGGAATAGGGTTAAGTCTTCTTAATTGCTATACCCCAAGTTTTGACTCCTTCTTTATTTACAATGCCTCTAAATTTGGAATCTTGGGCAGGAATGCCACAAACACGGACTTCAGAAATTTTAAGGTCGAGAACTGTAAGGTGGGCGCCAAGTTTACCAATAGCGATATAAATTCATCTACGGGGTTGAAATTTTTTGGTGGAGTCATCCAGGGGTGCTATGACGAAGGGCTTATCTTGGAAGACCTGACCAATTTTACCTCCTTTTCCACTTTTCTAGAGGGAAATGGAAGAAATGAGGACAAGCCACAAATAAAAATAACTAGTGACTTAAATGAAAAGTTCGACAATGATATTATCGCCTTCTACAGTCCCTTTATCACGGGAGGGCATAGTGCACATAAAGATCAAAATGCAGTAGAAGTTGAAAACACTTATACCTTCATTTTCAACGAAAGCTTTATTCGTGCGAACGACAGAATACTTACTGGTATAAAAGTTGGAAAAAATGTTATCAATGCGGAGATTTTAAATTCCAAATATAGTGGGGTCAAACAAAATTTCATTGTTGAAGATCCGGCCACCAACTTGGTGCTGGACCCTAAGTTAAGGGAAGGTAGAGGTTATGGCAGGCAATTTTTAGGATTGGGTTCAGAAAGTGGAAAAGCCAACAATAGGCATTACATGGAAAGTTACCAAGGCATATTTGGCAACCTTAAAGAGGGGAAAATTGGTATTGGAACATTTAACGGAAAGCCCAGTATTCAAGGTTTTGGTAACGGGAGTTCCTACAGTATGACAACAAATCCAAAAATTGGAGACCACATTTCAGCTCCTAATGGTATTACGGAAATCTCAGGAATAAAATTTGGAACAACTATAACCTCATCGAATGTAAAAACTGACAAAAAATCCAGGAATATTATTGTAAATACTAATGATGGTAAACGTTTGGTTGCAATAAGCCCTTCGGAGGAAGAAATTAGAAGAGAACTGCTGATCAAAAATTCCGGTACCACTGGAAATTTATTGGAGATAAATTCCAGTACCTCTAACATTGAAAATAAAAAAGTCCTGAATTTGAAGGATGGTGAAACGGTTACCCTTCTTTATGACGGGGCGCAATGGCAAATCATATCAAAATATACTCCAACAGGAAACTAATCCTTTCCTGAATCGATTAATTTCATCAGGTTTTGAACGGCCATTGTTCCCTGCCTTTCCACGCTTTGAAAGGTTCTGGACCCTACGTGAGGAGTTATTATTACATTTTCGGCCCCTTTTAAAATCTCGTTGTCCAACATAGGTTCGTGTGCCAATACATCAGTGAGGTATCCTCTCAATTTGCCTTCTTTTAAGCCCTTTAGAATCGCCTTTGAATCTACCAACATTCCTCTAGAGGTATTAATCAATATCGGTTTTCTTTTAAATTTGTTCTGAACGACTTCTTCGCTAATAAGGTGTTCCGATTGTGGGGTATGCGGCAAATGAAGACTGATGATATCCGCATTTTTATAAATTTCGTTGATATCCTTTTCAAAGGAGATGTACGGATTTTGATCTAAAAACTCCTGATTTCTATAAAGATCGCATGCCACGACTTTCATTCCCAAGGCATTCGCCTTTTTCGAGAGTTCCTTGCCAATGGCGCCCAGACCTACTATCCCTATGGTCTTGCCCTGGATTTCATGACCAACCCAACGCTTCCAGCTACCTGTATTGGTAGAATTATATTGTAAATGCACATTTTTCTCGAATGTAAAAAGGAGTGCCAATACATGCTCCGACACGGAAACTTGATTCACACCGGGACAATTGGTAACCGGAATACCATATTTCTTTGCCGCTTCCAAATCTATTCGGTCAAGTCCAACCCCATACTTTGAAATATATTTTAGGTTTCCCTCCACCCCTTTTTTAATGACAGCCTCGGTATACTCATCGTCCCCACATATCACGGCATCGTAATTACCTATGATGGGCAACAATTGCCCTTCTGAAATAGGTCCACGCAGGGTGTCCAAATCATAACCTTGTTCTTTCAATAGTTCCTGATGCTTTCCAGGAGTATCCTGAAATGATGTGGAGGTAAGCAGTACTTTCATTCTTACAACAAATTTTTATCTACCAAAAGTTGTTCCAATTCCCTAAAGTTACTAAAACGAGGCCCGTTATAATCCTTGAACATGCCTTCGTTTTCTTCATTGTCCCTCAGAGCAAAGTGAAGCTTGGAATATTGGGCCGCATCCAAATCCGTAGTTGCATCGCCCAAGAAAAGGGTCTCTTCTCTGTTTAGCCCGTGTTTTTTAATTAAATATTCCGTCCAATGTCTTTTGTTTTCTGGAGACCCATGCAATCCTTCAAAAAAATGTAACATATTCCTTCTTGATGCGATAATTTCGATTTCATTTGAAGGAGTGCCTGTAATTACCCAAAAGCTTAATTTTTGGTAGTATTTCTCCAAAAACCAAATAGAATCCTGAACCGGTTTGGACATGACCACCTTTTCCAAAACCAAACTTGAGAATTTTTGGGCCATTTTATGGACATCTTCTTCACTAAGTTCTTTTCCGAAAAAGGTCTTTTCCCAATACTTGAACTTTTCAAACCTGGAAATACCACCATGATGTATATGATAATCGACTACCATGTTGGCAATATCCTCACCGTGCGGCAAATACATTTCCTTAAAAGCTTCTGTTTTGGCACCAACTGACTCTGCAAGTACTCCATCAAAATCAAAAAAAATATTCTTAAGCGCCATTTTCCCTATTCATTGTGAACCGCCCTTATACATTCCAATAGGCCCTGGCCCATGTCAATGTGAGGATTGGCAGTAAGCTTTTTACTAACACTGGGTTCAAAGGAGTACGGAGTAAATTTGTAGTGATTTTGATAGCCGGAGTCGTTACAATTCACCTCTACTTGGTTATTTAGAATTTCATTGATCATTTGAAAAAGTTCCAAACGCTTCATGCGTTCCGTTCCAGTAAGAATTACATGTAGGTTTGAAAAGGAATCGGATTCAATAACGTCCACTGATAGTTTAGCGGCATCAGCTGCATGAATGTATTCCCTTATTTCATTACCGTCTCCATGGTGGTCTATGCGTTTTTCCTTAACTGCCTTTTTGACCAAATTGTATATATAATTATTATCATACGGCCTCTCCGAATACACGGAACCGTAACGTAATATGACAAAAGGCAAATTGTATTTCTTATGGTATTCCTCAATTATTTTTTCCGATGCCAATTTACTAACTCCATAGAATGACCCCTTATTGCTCATGGCATAAGCACTACTTGCATAAATAAATCTGCCTACTTTCTGTTTAACACACTCCTCCAATATGTACATGTTTCCAAGTACATTAAGATTCATTGTTTTGATTGGGTGCTTTATGGCATTGTCTAGATTGGCAAAACCGGCCAAGTTGTAAACAATATCGAATTGCTGCCCTTTAAAAATACTGGAAACTTGGTTCCGGTCTGAAATATCACAGTAATGATGCGTAACCTGATCAATTAATTCTTCATTTTCAGCAATATCCGCGACCGTAACACTATACTGTCTCCTTAAAAGTTCTTTGACCAAGTAGTGACCAAGAAACCCAAACCCGCCAAAAACAAGAATTTCTTTCATTCTATAATTTATCCCTTAATAAATCCATTTGTTCCCTAGCCTTGTCGCCAAGAAAAAAGAAATCAAGACTAAAGGCAAGAAAGTTATATTGCATCTTTATTTTATCCATTACCTTTTTATAATCGGATTCGATAACATGGAAACCAAGACTCCGCGATTTTTCCAAGGTTATCTTGTCTATTCTGGCAAGGACCTCTTTGACGTCATCATCGTAGAACATTCCAGGTTTACCCATAGACGCAGACAAATCATATGGCCCAACAATTATCCCATCTATTCCTTCAACATCTAGAATTTCTGAAAGATTATTAACACCCTCAATATGTTCTATTTGAGCTATTACTACAGCTTCCTCTTGTACCCACTTATTGTATTCATTAAAAGCAAGTCCATAATGCTGTGCCCTTGAAAGCCCTACTCCACGAGACCCCAAGGGTGGGTATTTTACCCAAGAAACTGCTTGTCTTGCCTCTTCAGCATTTTTTACCATAGGCACAATTACCCCATTTGCACCCGCATCCATAACCCGTTTAATAATAACCTCCTCATTCTTGCTTACCCTAACCAAAGCTTCCATTTTATTAGCCTGGACATGGGCGACTAAATTTTGTAATGTGGAGATGTCAATAGCAGAATGTTCTATGTCTATGGTAAGCCATTCAAAACCCGCAGATGACATGATTTCCACTATGGAAGGGTGTGGTATGGTAAGCCATGAACCAAATGAAACCTGCCTTTTTTTAAGTTTTTCCTTTAAATTACTCTTAGTGTGTAAAAAGTTCTTCATCTACTTTAAATACGATTTTCTTTATAGTTTCAACCTTATCTTCCACCGCATATTGGCATGCATGGATGTCTTTCGGGAAAAAGACAGCCATTTTTCCAGGCACTAAGTCAAACTCAGTAAAAGACTGTTTTTCAATGGAATAAAACTGACAGTCGTTTTCCTCCTTATAGGGTACCGTTACTTTAACGGCATCTTCATCAAAGACTTTGATACGCTCCTTGCCCATTAGTATTATCTGAACATCCACTTCCCTCTTATGCGATTCTATAACGGATGGGCTCACATGCGTGTCATAACTCATGACTTTGTAATAGATTTGGTTGTTTAGTCTATATTCCCCATTACCCGTACTTGTTGATATTTTTGGTAATTCTTGGAAAATCTCATTAAAAACTTCGGATTTTCCAAAATAATACCTCCAGTCCTCAATGTTTCCAAAAATCATCTAAGTGTTTTATATAAGGTTTCTGCCATGATAAAATCATGTAGTTCATCAATATCAATTGCCTCTATCTTATCAATTTCGAACATAATAGGGGATTTACCAATACGCTTCCCTCCTGCATTTTCAAAAGATTCCTTTGAAAAAATATACATATTGGAATTTTCTTCATATATAGGCGGCAAATCTTGTGTTCTAATTAACTCCACTGGGTCGTGGTTCAATGGTGTTCCATCAGAACCATAAAGCCTTGTTTGTATCCTTGTGACGGAAAAAATAGAATCGAATCCATCTTTCCTTCTCATCATAGTCTCGATGGCATCATCAATTGTCTCAGTCTTTAATAATGGGTTGGTACTGTGAGTCTGTAGGTAATAATCAGCATCTACCTTATTAATATCATACTCAATTATCTTGTTCATCGAAACCATATCTCCAATAAGCTCTTCTGGCCTATCCAGCACCAATACTTTGTTCGAATAATTGTATTCAATATCCTTTTTGATATCCTCACTGTCCGTATTTATCACAACTTGCTCAATATAATTGGAAGCTAATAAGCTATTAAGTATTTTGTGGTATAATGGAGCTCCGCTAAAATTTTTGAGGTTTTTGTTGGGAACCCTTTCAGAGTTTCCTTTCATTGGCAATAATGCGACTACTTTCATTTCTTATTAGTATTAGCTTTGTTCAAAAATACTATTATTCTTTATTTCATAGGCTTATCTTATCAACATCTTGGCCCTTTTAATATCCATATTAAAATTTGGGGATTCATAAAGTTCTTAATCATATTGTTTTATGTATGATGAAAATTAAAATAGTTGAGGGTTTCAGAAATGAAATATCAATTACAAGGATTACCTATTATAAACACTTAAACGACTTATTTTTGATACTATGGTGACTTAAATTCCTATGCTTTATTACCAAAATCCATGAAAATCTTGCGAAAACATTGAAAATACACTTTGTAGTATTTTTTTAATACATTATGGTATCAAACTCATTAAATATTGACCGTATCCGCTTTTAAGCAGAGGTATTGCTAATTTTTTCAATTGTTCCGCACTAATAAAACCTTGTTTATAAGCTTCCTCCTCGATACACCCTATTTTTAAACCCTGTCTATTTTCAATCACCTGAACAAACTGTGAAGCCTGCATTAAAGATGTAAAGGTCCCGGTGTCCAACCATGCCGTGCCTCGGTCCATGACAATCACATGTAACCTCCCTTTTTTTAGATATTCCTTATTTATATCTGTAATCTCCAACTCCCCCCTATTGCTTGGTGTAACACTTTTAGCAATTTTAACAACCTCATTATCATAAAAATAAATTCCAGGAACCGCATAATTTGATTTAGGTTTGTTTGGCTTTTCCTCAATACTTATAGCTTTTCCTTCTATGTCGAATTCGATTACCCCGTATCGTTCTGGATCGCCCACCTGATACGCGAAAATAATACCTCCTTCGGGATTGTTATTTGCTTTGAGAAGAGTTGATAATCCTGTGCCATAAAAAATATTGTCTCCCAAAATAAGCGCTACCTTTTCATTCCCTATAAAATCAGCCCCTAATATGAATGCCTCGGCTATTCCATTGGGTTTCTCTTGAACTGCATATTTAAAAGAACAACCAAGATTAGAACCGTTACCCAACAAGTTTTGGAGCAGGTGTAAATCTTTATGGGTCGTAATAATCAGTATTTCCCTAATACCAGAACTGATCAAGGTTGAAAGAGGATAATAAATCATGGGTTTGTTGTACACAGGCATCAATTGCTTGCTAACGGACAAAGTCAAAGGATAAAGTCTTGTACCTGAACCACCTGCTAAAATAATTCCTTTCATTGCAACTTTCTATTGCTTATAGCGCATTTTGTAGTAATCTTGGTATTCTCCAGAGTTTACATGATTAAGCCAATCATCATTTGCCAAATACCAATCTATAGTCATTTCTAGTCCTTCTTCCAATGTTACGGAGGATTTCCAGCCCAATTTTTTATTGATTTTTGTTGCATCAATTGCATATCTCAAATCATGCCCCGGCCTATCCTTTACAAAAGTTATTAATTTTTCAGACTCCCCTTCATTTCTAAAAAGTCTTTTGTCCATCAAACTGCAAAGCAATTTTACCAAATCTATATTTTGCCGTTCATTAAAACCTCCAATGTTGTAAGATTCTTTATTTATTCCCTTGTGGTATACCAGGTCAATAGCGTTTGCATGGTCTTCTACGAAAAGCCAATCCCTTGTGTTTTTTCCATTTCCGTAGACTGGCAAAGGTTTGTTTTGGATAATGTTATTAATAAAAAGTGGTATCAGTTTTTCGGGAAATTGATAAGGTCCGTAATTATTGGAACAATTTGAAATTACATATGGCAGCCCATAGGTTTCCCCATATGATCTTACAAAATGATCAGAACTTGCTTTAGAAGCCGAGTAGGGAGAATTAGGTTTATATGAGGTTTTTTCAGAGAAAAATCCAGTATCACCTAATGATCCGTATACTTCATCAGTGCTGATATGATAAAATCGTTTTCTTTCATAATTTTTTTTCCAATTCTGTATGGACGCATTCAAAAGATTTACGGTCCCAAGAACATTTGTTTTTACAAATTCCAATGGTTCTTCTATAGACCTATCCACATGAGATTCTGCCGCAAGGTGAATAACCCCGTCAAAATTCCAATTTGAGAAAAGGTCATTAATAAAGTACCCATCAGCTATATCTCCCTTGATAAATCTATAATTGGGATAGTTTTCAACATCCTTTAGGTTTTCAAGATTGCCTGCATACGTTAACTTATCCAAATTGACAATCAGGTAGCCAGGATAAGCCATAACCATTTTTCTTACAACGTGGGAACCAATAAAACCTGCCCCCCCCGTAATTAAAACAGTGTGATTTTGTCCATGGCTTATAGGCATTTCATAAAATTAAGGTTTTTGATTTCTGGTTCAGGTAAACTAAGAATGAAACAAAAAGGAAGACAACGATCAGAATTGAAGGAATGAGGACAAGATTTTTTCCGAAAAAAGATTTTTGAACCTCATGGGATTTTCCAAAATTGATAATACTTATAGGTTCCGTCTGCTCTGCCAATTCCAACTTTTTTATTTCAATATCCCTTATTAGAAGATTCTTGTATTCAAAAAGATCGGCAATATTTACTTGTTCCTGATTGTCCAAAATTATGCGTTCACTGGAAACAGCATTGTTCCTGGAGGCTAAGTTGTTGGTATAATTTGTAATGATTTTATCAACCTGGTCCAACAAAAGTTCATTCTGCTCTATCCTTCCTCTAGCATTATTTCTGGATATCGTAAGAACCTCATCAAAATACGTGCTGGAATTTATATATTCCATCACTTTTTTTGCAAATTGAACCCCTAACTCTTCGTTTTTGTAATAAAAGGTTATACGATGGTTAAACGAACTTTTATTTTCCAGTTCTGCCCTAACGATATCAGCAATGGCGTCGGTATTTTCAAAACTTTGCAATAGTTCAAGATATTGCATGTCCCTATCAGAAGCACCCTCTTCAATAACCCTATTCACGGTAATTTCCAATCCTGCAAAATCAACTTCTTCGATTCCTATTGACTCAAAAAAACTGCTATCCTTTGCATCTATATTTGCTTGTATTTCATCAATGACATCATATAGATAATTTTTACTTTCCAACTGTGGTTTTACGATAACATCGGTTTTCTGCCTTTTGGATACTATTTGGTTCAGTCCATATCCAACCGCAAAACCTACAGCAGCTAAACCAATCAGTATAAAAATATTTCTTTTTAAATAGACAAATACCCGTAGAATTAATTTAAATAAAGAATCAAACCCTTTTCCTATAAGCTGGAATAACTGCCCCAAGTCGATTTCATCGGAACTGTCCTGATTTTTCATTGATTGATTTTCCGCCATGTTATGTGTTGAATATTTGCTTTAAAATACGATCTGTAATCAAATAGGTAGGCTTAACACCGGTCGTTCCCAATCCACCCGAAGCCAAAGTACTTCCTGTCTCCAAAGGATTGTCCGAAGCATAATAGGCATAGCGCACCTTTACATCTTCCCGTATGCTCTTTCTAATTTTCGAGGCCGATTGTATCGCCTTTTGATAATGTACCCCTTCCATTTCCAATCCTATAACGTTCCACGTGGACTCATGAAAAAACTTCAGGATGTCCTTGTTCTGGAGCGAAGTCCCTAAAACGGTTACCATGGCCCCTTCAAACACTTTTAGACCGTTCCCCTTAAAGTCCTCGCTGCACAATTCATTGTTAAAAGGATAATTGTCCGCCGTTCCTTCAAAAATATGTGCAGAAGGTATCATGATATCTCCCTTGCCCCCTTCCAAAATTCCGGCCTTACCCATTATAGAGACGGAAACCACATTCAAAAAAACTTCTTTCTCATTCATTTCATAAGGTTTCAGAAACTCATCTATGGTTTCAAAAGCCTGTTCTCCAAAGGCATAGTCCATCACAAATATAACAGGTTTTTCTTCTTCACCTGTACTTGGAAAATTATAGCAACAGACGTTCTTATTGAACATCCCCGTATCAAATATTTGAACGTCAATATTGGTGCCCGATGAATCCGCAATGGATATCATGCCATTGGCCTCTGCAAATTCACGTACCTTCAAGCGTAAGGCCTCGTTACCCGAAGCGCTCAAGGCTTCATAAATTTCCAGTTTGCTGGCATTGGGAAACTCCTCTTTAAGGGCGTTGGTCGCGAAGAAGGAGTTCATGACACTATGCATGTTGGCGGAGATAATATGTATCGGCCTTTCCAAGAGACCATGTTCTTCTAGGATTCCTTTAATGTGGTTGGCCCATCGTTCCCCATGGATGTGATGTCCCAATCGCTCCCTCAGTAGCGCGCTAAAGGTTATGGAACGCTTCTCTCCCGTAAGTTCCTCCTCTATGGCCAATTTTCCCAACCAATATATTATACGCAAAAATCGCTCTGGGTCGGTTTCAGTTGACAATTTATTGTAAACATGCAATACTTCTCCAAAGGACCTTCCCAAAATATTGGCCGTATGTATCAGGGCAATCTCCTTTTCAGATTGTTCCAACGCTTCCTTTTTAAGAAAGGCTTCCAGTTTTGTCCAATCCCTGATGGTCTTATTGGATTCCGGTATCAGGACCTTCTTGCATATTTTTTCGGACTCAATGAACAAAAAAGTTAAATGGGTAAGAATGTCATAGATATCCGATCTGCCCCGGGTAATCTCAACATTCATCTGCTCATCGTCTATTCGGTAGCAGTTTCGTCTTCTTTTTGGGGGGATTATTGGGTCTATGTGCGAAATTCCATATCCTTCGTCTGAAGTCAAGTTGATGAACCTACATTGTTCAATTCCTTCGGGAAGTCTTTCCAGAACGTACAGAAGACCGTTGAGTTCCGCCTTTTCCTCCCCTAGTGTTCCATATATTTCTGGACGAATGAGTAAAAGGGCATTTTTTAAGGCTTCGCCCGAAACACCGGTCGGTTTATAAAAGCCCCTGTTAAAAAGGTGGCGCATGGTGATGTACATGCGCTCAATGGCATTGGTGGATTCCTGTGCCCTGGTTGTTGTGACTGTTTTGCCCATAAGAGATTTCCCGCAAAACTACAATTATTATTTGGTATTGATATCGCCGTATTTTCAGGCGATGAATTCCTTCAATTTATCGGCTACGCTTCGGTCGTTCGCCAAACGCTGCACCTTGTTCTGACCTCCCAGTTTCCCCATGGACTTCATGTATTCCTTGAACCCATTTTTCTTGATTGGCGTTATTTTTAAAGGCTGAAGGACCTTCCCTTCTATCAGATCGAAATAATAGCTGTTCTGTTGCTGTAAGGATTCGTCCAGAATTCTCTTGAAGGTATTTATGTCCGAAGGTTCCTTTTCAAATTCCACGAACCATTCATGATAGGGTAGTTCTTCGTTCTCTGGGGTAATTTGGGGCGCAACAGTAAACTCGTTCATTTTGGCATCCGTAGCATTCATTGCCTTTTGCATCGCTTCCTCAACCTCCTTAGCGATAACATGTTCCCCAAAGGCCGAAATAAAATGCTTGACCCTTCCGGAAACAATGACCTTGTATGGCCTCAATGAAACAAACCGAACGGTATCTCCAAGGTTGTATGCCCAAAGCCCTGCATTGGTGGATATAATCATTACATAATCCACATCTTTTTCAACTTGTTCTATGGTCAATCGTTTGCCCTCCTCTTTATGGAAATCATCAACCCTGATAAACTCGTAGAATATCCCGGAATCCAGGAGCAACAACATGCCCTTATCTTTTTGGGATTCCTGATAGGCAAAAAAACCTTCACTGGCCGGAAACAATTCTATACTGGCCACCTTCCTGCCAATGAGCTCCTCAAACTTTTTTCTATAGGGTTCGTAGTTGACCCCGCCATAAATAAAGAGTTCAAAATTGGGAAACAGGTCTCCAATATTCCGATTGGTTTTTTCCTTCAGTTTCTCGAAATACATTTGTACCCAGGAAGGAATACCCGCAATTACGGTCATATCCTCGTCCTTTGTTTCCTCAACTATGGTATTCACTTTGGTCTCCCAATCCTCGATGCAGTTGGTCTCCCAGCTTGGTAATCGGTTTTTCTGAAGATAATTGGGTACATAATGCGCGGAAATCCCGGAAAGCCTGCCTAATTTGATACCGTTCTTTTCGGTAAGCTCCGGGCTTCCCTGTAAGAAAATCATTTTTCCGTCCACAAAATCGGCCCTGCCCGTTTCATCGATATAACTGAGAATGGCATTTCTGGATGCCTCTACTTGGTGCTTTATGGATTCTTTGGTGATGGGTATGTATTTAGCGCCAGAAGTGGTTCCCGAAGTCTTCGCAAAATAAAGCGGTTTCCCGGACCACAAAATGTCCGGCTCTCCATCCACAACCCCATGTACATAGGATTTTAGTTCTTCATAGTCCCTAACGGGCACCCTTTGAACAAAGTCCTGATGCGTGCTGATACTATTAAAATCATGGTCCTGCCCAAATTTTGTGCCTGCCCCTTTGGCTACCAGTTCCTTAAAGACCCTTTGCTGGGTTTTGTGCGGATTTTGGACCCATTTTTGGGTCTTGGCCACAATTCTTTTGGCGAAAATCTTGGCGGCAAAGGCTTTTAAGGACATGATAACTAATTAAAGTCGATAAAATTCTGGGGGTCAACAGGATTTCCGTCATCCCAAAGCTCAAAATGCAAATGTGGGCCCGTGGTCAATTCACCCGTATTCCCAACAGATGCGATCACCTCACCCCCGCGCACTACCGTTCCTTGGAATTTGGCCAGCGATCCATTGTGCTTATAAACGCTCAAAAGACCATCCTGGTGTTCCAGGATTATAACATAACCCGTATCCGCCGTCCATTCCGAAAATATAACGGTGCCATTGGCCACGGCCTTTACAGGGGTATCAATGGGTGCGACAATATCCACGGCGTAATGCTTACTTTCCAAATCATATCCCATGGAGACTGTTCCTGTAACAGGAGGAAAAAGGACTAGATTTTTCCTATTGGTGTCCCTTTCAAATAGATTGTATTTGTCCTCAAGGGCAACTTCAGCCCTTAAAAGGGAATCCTCCTTAATGGGCGAAAGGTCTACGGATGCGGGGTCCAGCTTATATTGTTCGTACAAGGAATCCCTGTTGATTTCATTGTTCTCAATATCGCCCTTCAAAACCATACGGATATTATCTAAATACCTATTGGTATAATTAAGGGTTCTTACAAGGGAGTCCGTCTTATAGGTAAGCTCTGTGGCCTGTCTTTTTAGGGCGGTGGAGGAGTATCCTGGTATATATTCCCTTAAAGGGGTAAATGCAATGAGGAGGATGGTAAGGCCAATAAGGGCAATCATGAAGATGGATGCCGTTACAAAAACGTTCAATCGGCTCAACTTGAAAGATATTTTTTCCTCAAAAGTACTTTCGTTCAGTATTACCAAACGGTACTTGTGGAGCAGCTTGCGCTTTATTTCCTTTCTTCTTTTTACTTTTTTGGCCATCTGAACAAAGATAAACTTAGAAATGTAAACTAGTACGTTAAACCTAAAAATAAGCAACGCCTAAAGTCGCTATGCAATTTCCGTAAGATTATTTGATACTGATTTCAACCTTTCATTGCTTAACGTTAATATTCTAGTTAGGTAAACTAGTTTTTACTACATTTGTTATCCATTAAAGACTTTGTATTATGACAGTAGCGAATATATTCTTGGCAATAGGCCCATGGCAGATAGCAATAGTTGTTTTGGTAGTTCTTTTGCTTTTCGGTGGTAAAAAAATTCCCGAGCTTATGCGTGGCCTTGGCAGCGGAATCAAGGAATTTAAGGATGCTTCCAAAGAGGACGAGTCCCCTGAAAAAGAAAAAAAGGAATAAACATACATTCGAATACACTGAAAGGGCGTTATCCAATTGCGGTTAACGCCCTTTTTTTGTTGGATCTTTAATCATTAAATATGTTGTTGAAACTTCTTTGGACCCACGCATTTATTTAGGCTACACGACAAAAAACACCCCTTTCACAACAAAAAATAATCCATTATTGCCTTTAAAAGTATTTTCGAAAATAAATCCGTCCAAAACCTGTTATTAGACAACTGGTTTGTGAACGATTTTCGAAAATGATTTTTAAAGCATGAAATATATTTTATCCATTTGTGTATTTCTATTTTCCCTTTCTATGGGAGCACAGGACTTTCAGACAGGACTGGCATCATCCAATACCGGGGCTTCAAACAATACTACAGATCAAAAATTCTATACGATAGACAGAACTGACGATGAGAGGTTTTTCAATGCCGCAAGGGCAAACAATATTCCTCAAAGAACCCTGACGGATATCGATGGATTCTCGAATGGCTATTATGTGATTGCAGGTGTTTTCAGCAAGGATAACAAATTGGACAAACAGGTAAAGAAACTTAATAAAAAGGGATTCAATGCCGGCTATATCAAAAATCCCAAGAACAAGCTTTACTATTTATACCTAAATCATTATAGCTCCTGGCAAAAAGCAATTGCGGATTGTAAGTCGGATTTTGATGGAAAATACGACGATAATGTTTGGATACTTAACATGGTAATCGATAACTCCTTTGACAATAGCGTCATTGCCAGTGAAAAAGACCTTTTGGAAAAAAGGTTGCCAGAGGGCGGTAACATCATTTACTCCGATGCTGTTAGCTCCAACGGAGCGGCGACTAAAACCGCTGCCGTATATTATACCAATCAGGATAAAATTGACGAGTATAAGGAAGCCGTTTCTGGATTGCAGGAAAGTAGTGTTGCAAGTGCCGAGACCAATACCAACCAATCCAAAACGAACACTTCTCAATTAAGGGAATCTAAGAAGGAGATTTTGGTGAGACCCCTTGAACCGGAAGACGTGACCTATGATATGATACAGGAACAGGCTACGAAATCCGATTTGGCCGTCATGGAAGAGGAATTCCAGGACAACCCCGGCTCCAAATCCATTGAATCGGACCCTAATAAAAGCATGATTATAAAAAGGGCCGATGCCTATTTCGATAAAATGTGGTATGCCGAAGCTGCCAAACTCTACGAAACGGCTCTCGAAAACAATAAAACCGAGCAATCTTACGAGGTACTTCAGAAGATTGCCGATGCCCATTATTTCAACACAAATATGGAGCAGGCCTACAAATGGTACAATACCATGTATGAGACTTATGGGGATCAAATGTCCGCCGATAATATTTTTAGGTATGCACACTCCCTAAAAGGTACCGGAAACTATGCCAGGTCCAAAAGATTGATGCGACTTTACAATAAAAAATATGAGGCCCAACTTGGCAACGCCACCGTTTCAGCTAACCAAAGGGAGCAAATTTTGGACCGACTAATAAATGCTGAACCAAAATTTGATATAAAGAACCTTGGCATCAATTCTGAGTATAGCGACTTCTCCCCTGCATTTTTAGAGCAGGACAAGGTTGTATTCGCCTCTGCAAAGGATTCGTCCGTATTTACGACCAGACGGTATAAATGGGACAACCAACCCTATTTGGACCTCTATACCGCCAAATTGAACGAGGAAACGCAAGAACTTCGTGATGCCATAAAGTTCAACAAGAAAATCAACACCAAATACCATGAGGCGGCAGTTACCTTTACCCCAGATAACAACACCATGTTCTTTACGAGGAACAATTATGGCAAAAAGCTGCGTAGAGACAGTAAGGGAATCAACCACTTGAAAATCTATAAATCGGTTAAGGTCGATGGTCAATGGGCCGAAGCTACCGAAGTACCTTTCAACAGCGACTCCTATTCAACAGGTCACCCCGTGCTTAGTCCGGATGGCAGGAAAATGTACTTCGTTTCCGATATGCCCGGAAGCATTGGTGAAACAGATATATTCGTAGTGGACCTCATGGAGGACGGTTCCTTCTCGGAGCCTAGAAACTTAGGTCCAGGCATTAATACGGCAAAAAGGGAGATGTTCCCCTTCGCGAACGGGGAAAAACTATATTTTTCTTCAGATGGCTATGTAGGAATGGGCGGTTTAGATGTATATGAGGCGGCTTTTGACGAGGATGGTGGATTTGCGGAGGTCAAGAACTTGGGCAAACCCATCAACAGTAATAAGGACGATTTCTCGTTTATCGTAAATGAGGAAAAACAAATGGGTTATTTTGCATCCAATAGGGACGGAGGCAAAGGATTTGACGACATCTATTCCTTTAAGACTCTAAAAATAGAGGAGGTTCCCGTGGTGAAAAATGCCATCGCCGGAGTAGTGACAGAACTCGTAACCGGCGATGTTATGCCTAGGGCGTTGGTAGAATTACTGGACGAGAACAATTTGAAACTGAAGGAGGTTGAGGCCGGCGAGGATGGGAGTTTTATGTTCGAGGATTTGGATGCCAACACCAAATACACCCTCAAGACCACGCGCAATTCCTATTTTAATGATGAAAGGGAAGTTGCCACGGCAAATAACGACACCATAAATGTCAATATTCAAATGAGAAAACTTAAGGAAATGATTGCCGTTGAGGACGGTATTCGAAAACTTAAGACGGAAATGATCCATTTCGATTTTGACAAATCTTACATACGCCCCGATGCCGCCAAAGAATTGGACAAGCTTGTTAGCGTGATGAACGAGTATCCCCAAATGGTCATCAAGATAGAATCACATACCGACTCAAGGGGTAGCGATGTCTACAACAAGTATCTCTCGGATAGAAGGGCCAAATCCACGCGGGAATATATCATATCCAAAGGTATTGCTCCGGAAAGAATCCAAAGTGCCATAGGGTACGGCGAGGAAAGACTGTTGAACGAATGTAACGGCAGTGTCCGTTGTACGGAAGAAAGGCACTACTTGAACCGTAGATCTGAATTCATCATTGTAGATTTGTAAAATCCATTTACATAAAGAATAAAAAAGGCAGAAACCTGAGGGTTTATGCCTTTTTTAATGTGTCGAAGCGTATTGCTACCTCAAACGAATACATTTCAATTGAACGATAATACAGGTAATTCATAGATTTTTTAAAATATCCCTTTTTGTTTGCAGACTTTTTTATCCCTTAGTCTGATCTTTTTAGAAATATGCCTACGGTTTTAGAACTTTAGCTCTGTAACTTAAAAAAACTATGATTATGGGGAATCTTTTACTTATCAAGGAAATTTATATTGAAGCCTTTAGAAACTGGAAAAGTTATATTCTGGAACACTATTTTAAGGTGTTTTCTTGGGCATGTTTTATCCTAATTGCATTGGCGTTGTATGCATTGATATTTAGAATATCTACAGGTTTTTCGTTTAGTAATCTTTAAGTGAGAATAAATATTTAAGCAAAAAAGGGCCCGCAAAATGTGGGCCCTTTTTTATGCATCAAGAATGTTTTCTACTCATTGAATTTTACGGTCTTTAAAATCGCCTCCAGCTCGAACATATAATCCCGTTTTTCGGTCGCCGGGGCAAAGGTAAAGCCTTCCAATACCAGTTTTCTGTTGTTTGGCTTGTCGTTTATGATATAGGTCAGGAACGGGCCTGCCATAGGATATGCGGACATTTCCCACCTCCCCCTAACCTCTGCGGCTTTCCTTCCGGCGACTTCCGCGGGAAAAACATAGGGTGAAAACGCCTTTTCCGTAATCATATGATTGTTTTTTCCGGGGATATCCTCACCTGGAATAAACAGGTTTCCAATGGAATCGCGCATGCGTACAATGTCCTGGACAAAGGTCGAGTCGTTTGAAAATGTATCCCAGGGAACGCTGTAGGCAATAATGTTCATGTTCCCTTTTTGAATTTGCCTATCGATCCATACAAAATTCTCCTCTTCCCTTCCAACTTTATAAACGGAGGGTACATTCAAGTTGATGCCCAACTTTTCCTGCAAGGCCTTTTCCTTGCTTAAGGACTTCAAAAATTTCTTTTGTGCTTCCGCTATTTCTAACGCTTTATAATCGGTTATAAATTCGGGGGCCTTTTCATTTAAATTATCAATGATCTCTTGGTGGTTTCTTCCTTTGACCACACCAATCAACTGCGGTTTGGCATACATGTTACTCTTCATGTGGGCAAGGTCCAGGGAGTCTTCCATGACATATAAAACGGACCTTGTGTTCCGTACAGAACCCGAGAATATCTGATGGGGTATTTGTGTGATGCTGAATTGGGCTTCGTCCCAAGATAAGCCCAATGCGGGAGCGGCAAAATGTCTTCTGATATTGTCCCCTACCTCACTTTTCCAAAGATCGTTATTGATTACGACCGTAAGGGTATTATAGGCGCCAATGGATTCCGGTAAATAATCCTGTTGCTTATTCTCCTTGCAGGAAGCAAAGATCAAGATGGTCAATAAAAATAGTGTTCTGATTTTCTTCATTTTACATATCTAATTTACGATGAACAATCGCACAGTTTCAATTTTGTGCCCGGTTTTAGATTATTACCACTAATACCGTTCCATTCTCGTAAATTTTCGATACTAACTCCAGGATATTTTTTGGAAATCGTCCATAGGGAATCCCCACTGCGAACTTCGTGTACTTTTATGTTGCTCGATATTGAACCTTTTGAAGGGGTGTTCTTTGGTTTTACAGCGGCAACGGGCTGTTTTTTGGGAAAAATGATCAATCGCTGGCCAATCCTAAGATTATTGCTCCTTAAGCCGTTCCATCTTTTTATTTGGCTCACACCAACGCCATAACGCTCCGCGATCTTACCAAGATAATCACCACTCCGTACCCTATAGACCACTTCTCCCTCCTCGGCCTGCTTTACAAGCTCCTGCAATGGACTTTCCTTGCTGTTAAGCTCCTTTTCCACATGGGCATAAATAGCCTCCTCATTGGCCACAAACTTGCCCATATGGCTTCTGGGCAAACGAAGGGTGTAGTTCTTTCCTTCCACATAAGGAATGGCATTCAATTTATAGGACGGATTTAAAATCTTTAGTTCTTCTTTGTCAATACCTACCAACTCAGCTATCTGGTCGAACGTAATGAGGCTTTTTACGTGTACTGTGTCGGTCTCAAAATACGGCCTGTCCACCTTTTGCCCCTTTAGACCATGCTCTTTCGCATATTCAAAAATATACATGGTGGCCAAGAATGCCGGTACATAGCCCGCTGTCTCCCTGGGCAAATAGCTTCGAATGTTCCAATAATTCTTATATCCGCCAGATCTTCTTATGGCCTTGTTGACATTCCCTGGTCCCGAATTATAGGCGGCGAGCGCCAAATCCCAATCCTGAAAAATTTCATAGAGTTTGGACAAATATTGACAAGCTGCCTTAGTAGATTTAATAGGGTCACTGCGTTCGTCTACATAACTTGTTACGTCCAAATTGTACATTTTTCCCGTTCCGTACATAAATTGCCATAAACCCGTGGCACCCACCCTGGACCTTGCTTTTGGGTTCAAGGCAGATTCAACAATGGACAAATACTTCATTTCTAAAGGAATATTGTGATTGTCCATTTCTTGCTCGAATAAGGGAAAGTAAAACTGGCTCGCGGTCAACATTCGCTGCATAAGCCCTCTTCTTCTTGTCAAAAATGATTTGATTACATTTTCAAGGGAGGGATTGTAAGCAACATTAAAAGGGGTTTTTTGGTTTAATTTTTCCAACCTGAGTTTTAATGTATCCGTATTCAAATCCAGCACATAGGTCGAATCCGGCTCCAAAGTCGTTACGTCCTCATAGATGGCCTCAAACAGAGGGGCATTGGCAATAAGTTCCTTCATCCAAAGACTATCGTACTTTGCAGCCTCGGATTGGTCCTTGAGGTCATACCTCTGGGTTTGGTCTGACTTCACCAAGATAAAGTCATTATCCGGGATGGAATCCACCGCCGAAAGGTCTATAACCTGTTCCGCCTGTAACGTGGCGGAATCATTTTCAATCTGGTTTGTGACAATTGCCTTCTTGTTTTGAAGGTTTACGGAATCTTTTTGCTGTGCCAATAAAAACATTGGAAACGCAAAAAAACCAACAAGAAAAAAACTACGGATGTGCAACTTGTTCATAGAGCGAAAATTTTCTTAGCGGGACTAACGAAAATCGTACATTTTTCCTTTAGAATAAAATTTTCTTTCTTAAAATGTAGATTAACCCGTTAAACTCCGTTAATCGATAACGCCCTGTCTACTCGTTTATTGCAGCGATTCCTGGCAATGTCCTTCCTTCCAGGCTTTCCAACATGGCCCCTCCTCCCGTGGAAACGTAGCTTACCTTTTCCTCAAAGCCAAATTGCTTGACTGCGGCAACGGAATCGCCCCCTCCCACAAGTGAAAATGCACCATTTTGGGTAGCCTCATCAATGAAATTTCCAACAGCTATGGTTCCCTTGGCAAAGGCATCCATTTCAAAAACACCTACGGGACCGTTCCATAGAATCGTTTTAGCGCCCAAAATCACTTTTTTGAAGTTTTCCAGCGTTTTGGGACCGGCATCCAAACCTTGCCAACCATTGGGTATGTTGTCTACATCCAGAACCTTGGTTTTCGCGTTTGGACTGAAATCATCCGCAGCGATTACGTCTACAGGCAAATGCACGTTTACGCCCTTTTCCTTTGCCTGCTTTAGGATATCCATGGCCAGTTCCATTTTATCGTCCTCGCAAATGGAATCGCCAACGCTGCCACCTTGTGCCTTTACGAAGGTATAGGTCATACCCCCGCCTATGATAAGGTCATCCACCTTATCCAATATGTTCTCTATGATCGTGATTTTGGACGAAACCTTGGCCCCTCCCAAAATCGCCAATACAGGCTTTTCACCCGTCTGCATTACTTTTTCGATGGCGTCGATTTCCTTGGCCAATAAGTACCCAAAACATTTTGCCCCTGGAAAGAACTTGGCAACAATCGTTGTTGAGGCGTGTGCCCTATGGGCAGTACCAAAGGCATCGTTTATGTAGACATCGCCCAATTTTGAAAGTTTTTCCGCAAAAGCCTCGTCACCCTTCTCCTCTTCACTGTAATACCTGAGGTTCTCCAACAACAGCACCTCCCCGCTTTTTAGTTCTTGGGCGGCCTTTTCCGCTTTTTCACCAATACAGTCGTCCACAAACTTAACTGAAACTCCAATTACTTCGGAAACCTTGGCACAAATATGCTTCAAGGACATGTCCGGATTTCTTTTGCCATCGGGCCGACCAAGATGGCTCATAAGAATCGCGCTGCCTCCATCTTCCAATACCTTAATGATGGTTGGTTTGGCCGCTTCGATCCTGTTGGCATCCGTTACTTCAAACTTTTCGTTCAAGGGTACATTAAAGTCAACCCTGATCAAAGCCTTTTTATTCTCAAAATTGTGGCCGTCTAATACTTTCATTGAATGGTACTTTAAATTGAAAGGCAAATGTAACCATTAATAGGTATCGTTAAAACCTTCCCCAAGAAATTATGGCTATTCTTTCCTGCTCCAAAAACAATTATATTTGAAGCCATGCTATTCAAGGACGTTTTAGGGCTCCCCCATATAAAGAACCATCTCACATCTAGTGCTGATGCCGGAAGGATTCCCCATGCGCAATTGTTCGTAGGCCCCGAGGGGTCCGGCACCTTGCCCATGGCTTTGGCCTATGCCCAATATTTGATATGTGGCAACCAAAATGGCGAAAATGAGGGCGGCAACGCCGCCTGCAATCTAAAGTTCAGTTCCTTTGCCCACCCAGATGTACATTTCGTCTATCCCGTTGCCAATACGGAGCAGGCTAAAAAACATGCCGTAAGTGACAATTTTAGCAAGGAGTGGCGGGAGTTTTTGGCCGAGCAACCCTATGGAAACCTATTTGATTGGTACCGATTGATAGATATTGAAAAAAAGCAGGGCCAGATCGGGGTGGACGAGGCCAAGGAAATCGTAAAAAAGCTATCCCTCAAATCCTATGAAGGCGGTTTTAAGGTCATGATCGTTTGGATGGCCGAAAAATTGAACACCGCCGCATCGAACAAACTTTTGAAGTTGGTAGAGGAACCACCGGAAAAAACGGTCTTTCTTTTACTTTGCCAGGATGAGGAGCAAATTCTACAGACAATACGTTCCAGATGCCAGATTTTGCATTTTCCACCTTTGGCAGAGGACGTTATCGCCGATGCGCTTCTCAAAAAAGGGGCATCCCAACAAGAGGCGATGCAAATCGCCCACGAAGCCAATGGAAACTTCAACAAGGCACTTGACCTTTTGAACAAGGACTCGGAAGATCTGGTGTTCGAAAAGTGGTTCGTGCAATGGGTGCGCAGTGCCTTTAAAGCGAAAGGAAACAAAGCCGCAATACACGAATTACTATTATGGAGCGATGAATTGGCGAAAACCGGAAGGGAGACCCAAAAAAAGTTCCTACACTATTGCATTATGGTAATGCGCCAGGCGCTGCTATTGAATTACGGGGTGCACGAACTGGCCTATATGAAGATTCATGCCGATGGCTTCCAGTTGGAAAAATTCGCGCCCTTTGTGCATGAAAACAATATCCTGGAAATAACCAAAGAACTGGAAGATGCCATATTTCACGTGGAAAGAAATGGCAATGCGAAGATTATATTTACGGACCTATCCATTCGCCTTACAAGGCTACTTCATAAAAAACCGACTAAAATACCTTCTTGATGGAAACGATACAGGAATACGCTTCTGAGCTCATTTTGCTTCTTTTTTTGGCCTTGACCTTTTTACAAAGCGGGGCCGATAAAATATTCGATTGGAAGGGCAATATAGGATGGTTAAAAGGTCACTTTTTAAAAACGCCGTTCAGGAATTCCGTTCCTTTACTAGTGGGGTTTATCCTAGCGCTGGAACTAATTACGGGGATTGCCTCATTAATGGGCATTTATGGAATCCTAAGTTCCCAAAATACATCCATGGCTTTTTGGGGGGCTCTTTTGGGCTGTATCACCCTTTTGATGCTGCTGTTAGGGCAACGGGTGGCAAAGGACTATGACGGTGCCAGGACGATAGTGATATATCTCATGCCCACCGTTTTTCTGTTGTTTCTGCTCCAGAACTAAAAAAACCTCCCAAGAATAGGAGGTTTTGGAGGCATCGAGCGGATTCGAACCGCTGTACAAGCTTTTGCAGAGCTCTGCCTAGCCACTCGGCCACGATGCCCTTTTTAAAATGATTGCAAATTTAGTAAAAAATAATCCTTTTGTTTTAAAGGAAACGAAGTTTGTTTGAAATAATAGACCCATTGCCGCTCTATCATGGTTCTATCAGAATTTATTCAGCTTTTGAGGCATCGAATGGATTCGAACCTCTATAAAACCCTTACAGGAGTTTCGCCTTCCCGTTCGGCCACAATGCCATTATCCTACTTTCCTCTCTTCAGCGATAATTCTACCAGCACCTTTTGCACATCGCCGTTTATGGGCGGGTTTACCTTGGCAACTGAAATTCTCGATTTTTTGACCATTGGGAGTTCCTTAAAAATACGGCCCCCTATTCTTTTGGCCACATGTTCCAGAAGTTTGGAGGGAATGCCCATTTCCTCCACCACTATACGGTTTATATGAACGTAATCCACGGTGTCCTTCAGTGCATCGGATACGATGGCTTTGGAAAGGTCTGCCTTGACCTCAACATTTACCAAATAATCACTTCCGATTTTTGTTTCTTCCGAAAGACATCCATGGTATGAATACACTCTAATGTTATCTACCCTAATAATCCCCATGATCCAATTATTGATTAGATTACAAACTTAAAACAAAGATGGGTAAATCAATAGGTACACCTGCAATTGCTGATACCTTGGAATAGATCCACACCTATGGTAACGACATGGGTACCTGTACTATAGCCCAAAATCTCGTTCAAGATTATCTGATAGGAGTATCCAAAATAAAAGTTGCTTTTCTTTAACCCTAGTATCGGGGCTATATAGAGCGGGTTTCCTATCTGGTCGTTCAAGAACCTGTATGTAACCCCTGCGTAGTAGTAATCCTCAAAATCGTACCATCTGAACTTTACGTTCAAATCCGTTTCGGACCTGCCATCACTTTCAAAAATCTTGAACAACATAGAGGGCTCAATTTCCAAATTACTTGTCCTACTTTTGGTATATCTGTAGCCTGTATACACATAATAGTTTCTCAATTCATTGGGCTCGTCTATATCAAACGTAAGGTCTCTTGGATCCTTGTCCAATAGGTTGGAGGCATTCGCCGCAAAGTAAAACTTGTCATATCGATACAAAACGCCCACATCAAAATTGTGGTTGGTCGTTTGCCTGTTGTTTACGATTCCATTATCGGGAAAGTCGATAAGATTGAACTGATCGATATCGATGTTGAACTGGTTGAAATTATAGGAAAGGCCAAAGGATAGAAACTCGTCCTCATACCTGTCCAAAGTTAGGTGATGGGCAAAAGAAACCCTGGCGCCCCTTTGCTTGGTATATCCGTTTGAATCGTTATATAGAAACACGCCCACCCCGGATTTTTCCCCAATCCGCATATCAGCGGCCAAGGATTGTGTCCTGGGAGCATCCTTTATGCCTACCCATTGTGCCAAACCATTGAGCCGTATCTTAACATGGTCTCCAATCCCTGCATAGGTGGGGGCCAATACAAACGGGTTATCCGCCAGATACTGGGAGAGCTGTGGGGAATTAAGTTCTTGACCTCTTACATATAAGGCGCTTGTGATAAGTGCTAAGGTCAATAATCTCTTAAACATAGTATTTAGGTTAAGTTTTATCTATATAAAGTGAAATGGCCAACAAATTCCCTACTATCTTCCTCCCCGTTCAATTGAATGACGTACCAGTAATCTCCGGTTGGTAATTCCTTGCCTTCGTATCTTCCATCCCATCCCTTGGCATCATGGGCCTGTCTGGAAACCACTCTACCATAACGGTCATAAATCTTTATTAGTATATCCGGGAATTGCTGAATATTTTTTGGAATCCAGAAGTCGTTTTCACCATCACCATCCGGAGTAAAGAAGTTAGGAATATCGACGTCAATGAATTCCATGAAGATGCTGGCAATCATCTCACATCCGTTTTGGTCCACTACCCTAACCTCGTAGGTATCCGTCCTCATAATGTAGAACGTATTGTCGTTTCCATTGTCAACACCATCAAAATAATAGGTGTATTCTGGACTACCTCCCTCGGCAATTGCCGTTATCTCGTTTAGGCTTCGTTGTTCAAGTAGCAGGGTCAAAGGTTCAAAACTTTCAATGGTGAAGTCTACCGTAACCAAACAGCCATTTGAATGCGCAATGGTGATATAGTGGTTTCCTGGAGCAATGTTCCTAAAGTCTGGGTTGAGTTGCAGCGCAGAAGCATCCGTACTATCCAATGCGTACATCACATCCCCAATGAGGCTTTCATCCTCCAAGGTGATGTTCACGTAATTGTCCGGAAGGTCTCCCGTACACACATAAACAGGTTCAACCGTGGCGTTAAGATTTACACCTGGTTCTATATCCACGACCACATTGGTTTCACAGCCATTGGCATCCCTAACGAAAATCAAATAGTTGCCGGCGGCCATATCCGTAAAGTCGATTCTGCCCTGAACAAAATCCGCATCATCGTTGGAATTCAACGCCGTGCTATATGGAGCTGTACCTCCCGTGATGTTCAATGAAATCGTTCCATCCTGACTGTCCACGCAAATTTCAGGAGTAGTGGTAGCATTCACCATTAACATAGATGGTTCGGTAATCGTATACTCCAAATACTCGAAACATCCATTCTGATCTTGGGCGATTATGATGTAATCTCCCGGTTCCAAATCTGTAAACGTATTCACGGTGTCGAACTGGTTCAAGTTGGGGGAAATCGCGTATTGATATCCTCCAGCACCCCCGGAAAGCGTTACCGTTATACTACCATTTCCTTCCCCTTCACAAGTTACATTGATTACCTCATCAACATAGGTCAATGGAACAGGTTCCGTAATGATAACCTCCTCTGGCAACGTGGTACAATCCTCACTTGTCACAGAGACATAATACGTGCCTGCAGGCAGATTTCTAAATTCGCGAATGGATGTTGGACCGGCAATTCTTGAGGCAACGCTTAAGGAAGCATCGGTAAACAACTCGAACTGATAGTTGCCAAGCCCTCCAAAAGCATCGGCATAGATAATGGCTGTACTTTCGCCCGTACAATTGATATAGGCAGCAGATTGGTCCACCAACAGCACCAATGGGTCGATCATGTCTTCCGTAATTGCATTCGATTGAACTGCATCACAACCGTTGATAGCATCCCTTACAAAGTACTGGTAGGTGCCCGCTCCTAGTGTTCCAGTTGCAGGTAATCCCATTGGATTGCTTGTCATAGGCATAAATGTGATACCGTCCGCACTGTACTCGTAGCTTCCACTTCCTCCTGTAGCGGTAAGTTCAAACTCCGCACCGGTAGCACAGGTCAATGGATCGGTCCGTATCAATTGAGCTCTTACCGGAGTAGGTTCTATGATTTCTACCGTGTTGGTAGTCACGTCACATTCCCAGCCATCAGTAACCGTTATACTATAGATGCCTGCTCCCAAATCGTTGAAATTGGGGCTTAGTTGCGACGCCGTAGAGAAAAGAATCGTCGTTCCGTCCTCATCAATATAGTTCAAGATATATTCATAAGAACCGCTTCCTCCGGCAACCGTTATATTTGCGGTAACCGTAGCGCCCATATCGCCATAACATGCCAAATTGGTCACTAATGGAGTGGCATTTGCAACTATGGGTGTGGCAGGGTCAAGTACCACAGAGTCCGTGTAAGGACAACCTGCTTGGTCCGTTACCGTAATGTCATAGGTACCCGCGGAAAGACCGTTGAACACATTTGCATACACATTGTTTTCAGTAAACGTATCGGTTCCATTGGTGATGGAAATGGTATATGGTCCAAACCCACCTTCTGGAACTACACGAATTTCGCCCCTATCGTTGGTACATGTTGGCTGCGCTAGTATGTCCACGGCAGCCGTAAGTGCCATATCTGGAGAAGCGATGGTGACCATATTGGTGTCTTCAGAACAGAAAGGAACATCCGTTTCTGTAATGGTGACGTAATAATTACCACCGGAAAGACCTCCTACAACCCTAGGGTTAACGGACGTATCCGTACTCACCACTCCACCAACAGGGTTACCTGCAGCATCGAATATTCGATAATTATAGTTCCCAGTATACCCTGTGATGTTTATTTCCAATTCACCATTGGAATCCCCAAAACATGTAACCGGAGTAACTGCAGTGGCTGTAGCCCTAATGAAGTCATACGGTTCTACATTATAGGCGGGCGTATCAAAATAACATCCTGTGTCCACATCGGTTACCCTAAATGTGTATGAACCCGTTGTCAATAGATCAAAAGTAGCCGATGTGGCCGTAGATCCTGTTTGTACTGCATTTGTATTGCCAATAGGCAATAACTCGTACGTATACGTATGCGCCAATCCATTGTCCGAAACCGTAATGGTAACCGTTTCATCATTTGTACACGTGATGTCCACATCTGTAGAAACCGATGCCGTAAATCTATTGATTGGCTGAATGGTGACGATATCCGTTGCGATACATCCATTGGCATCCCTAACATAGACCGTGATATTTTGCACCGTCCCGTTATCAGCGATATTGAATGTATTGGCTGATTGATAGGTAATACCATTTAAGCTGTATAAGTATGGCCCCGTTCCCGAAAGAACCCCAGGGGTCGCGGCACCATCTTCCACAGTAATAGTTACCACAGCCGTATTGATGCTGTTATCCGGAGCACAATCAAATGTGGTAGCAGAAGCACTAATGACCAAAGGTTGTGGTTCCGTTATCGTTTCGTTCTTGATGTCTTCACAACCTAGTCCGGACACCACTCTCACTTGGTAGTCTCCTGCCGGTAGGTTATCAAACAAAGGGCTGCTTTGTAATGGTCTATTTGGAGCTCCAGCACTTACCCCAATCAATTCATATTGATAGTTAGGATTTCCATCGGTAGTTGGGTCTAAAATAGCCCTTAAACTACCGTCACTACCTCCTTCACAGCTTACGTCGATTATGGTAGCATCCAATAAAACGGGCGTTATTGGAGCAACTAGCGCTTGTGAGATACTTTTCTGACATACGGGATTCGTAGTATCCAAGTCCCTAACTACAAAATTGTAAATTCCAATTTCAGTTAGATTTGTAAAAATACCTGTTGATTGGGTGACTATTGTACCTGATGGTGTGGTCATAACAAACTCTAGGTTTGTGGAACCCCCCGTTACACCAACTGTGATTTCGCCACCTGGATTAAGGGTACAGTCGATTGGCTTGTCTACGGTCGTTGACAAATTCATTTCCTCGTACAGTAAAACGGCCGGGGTTGTCGCGCTACATCCCCACTGATCGGTAACCATTACCTCGTAGTTGCCGGCGCCCAATCCAGAGAATATAGGCGTATTCTGGGAAGCACGGAAGTTAGAACCGTTCAATACCAACTGATAGGTAAAGTTGGACCCTTGGCCTCCTGATGCCAATACTTCAATCTCACCTTCCAAATTGGTACAGTTTTCCTGATTTACCTGTAAGCTGGCAGTTATTGGGGTAGGATCTACCAACACAATAGTGTTGTCTATCAATTGCTCACAACCTTGGGCATCCCTTACCCAAGCCTGGTACGTTCCTGCAGATAGACCTCCTAAAGAAGGAGATACCAAATAGTCTGATGGAGCACTTGGAGCTGCTACACCAATGTAATAGGCATAACCTCCCCATCCCCCAGCAACATTTATGATTTCTATGATGCCATCATTACCTGGAACACACGTAATGTCCGTAGTGGCAATTGCTCCGCTAATGGCCATGCTAGGCCCTGCAATGGTAAAAGCTTCTGTGTTTACACAGAATGGATTGTTGTCCTGTGAAATGGATACGTAATAACTTCCTGCCGGTAAATTGATGTCGGCTGTTGGACCGTTCGTGGCCTCATTACCCGTTACCACGGAAATATCATCGGCTGTATTTGCCAAGGTTCCGTTGGTATCGTAAACTGTCCAAGTAAAGCCTCCCGGATAAGTTGCATCTACCAATTCAAAGTTGACCGCACCTGTTGATGTTCCATAACAAACCACATCGCTTGTCTTGGCAACATTAATTGTAAAAGTATTAGGTTCCAACAAGGTTTCAGATGAAGAGATGATACATCCTGTATCTATATGCCTTGCCAAAATGGTGTAGGGCCCTGCTGCCAAACCTCCAAAAACATTGGATGCTTGATAGTTTAAACCGTTGTCTATACTATATTCAAATCTCGATGGGTCGCCCAAGGTAGATGCCACGCTCATGGTCAACTCACCATCGTTTCCTGGGGTACATGTAACCGTATTCGTGATGCTGACCGAAGCGGATATCAATTCGTCAAACGGATTTACAATGGCAGTCGTGGAGCCTAAACAGCCGTTGCTATCGTACACATTAATGGTATAGCTTCCACCAGCAAAATCGGTTTCAGTGTACACGGGATTCGTTCCAGATTGAACAACTACCGGAGCCTCTATGGGTGCCGTGTTCGGGTCGTCCTCTTCTATAAATTCATACCTCACGTAAGTTCCTGAACCACCTGTAATTGCCGAAGTATCTATGGTAATCGTTGCGTTGTTTTCGTTGTTTCCAACCGTACAGGCAAATTCAACCACCGATGCATTCACATTGGTGATGATTTCAGGCTCTGTAATTGCCTGAGTGATGTCCATTGAACAACCATTGGCTGCAGTAACCCTAATGGTGTAGGTGATTCCTGGAGCAATCAAACCTTCCAACCCTTGGAACGTGGCCCTTGTGGCCGTACTGGTCGTTGGTGCAATAGGGAATGTGGCACTGCTTCCAGGTCCGGAAATTATTTCATAGGAATAAGGTCCGGTGCCCACATCCGTACTCGTTACGGTTATGGATCCGTCATGGGCCCCGTTACAAGTAACATCCGTAAAACTGGAAACACTAATGTTTGGTAGTACCGCTGGCGGAACATTGACCACGATGCTGCCCAAACAATTGGGTATCGCCGTACTTGTATCATATACCGTTACAGTATAGTTGCCGTCAATACTGGCACCTGTCCATGTGATACTTGAACCGCCCATTGCTGTTCTTGATTGGTCCACTGCTCCGGGGCCATCAATTTCATAATCGTAGGAACCAGATCCCGCGGTCACATTGATCGTGATTTCCGCATTGTTGGCAGGAACTACCTCACAATCCAATAAGGTTGTCAACGTAGCATTGAACTGTAAGGGTGGTTGAATATCAAATGTTTCAGTTACTGAACATCCATTTACATCCCTAACCTCTATAGTTTGTGCCAAACCAGAGCTAAGGCCTGTTACCAAGTATTGGTTGCTGACATCAAAGGTAAAGTTTTGGAAGGCATTTCCATTCACCCTTATCTGGAAAGGGGCCGAAGCTACCAATGGATTATCCAAGGTTACACTTACTTGGAACATTCCCTCATCGGCACATTCATCAACAATACTCAAACTAATTATTGGACTTGGATCTTCCAATACCGTGATAGGCCTTTGGAAAATACAACCATAAGCATCCTTAACATACACGATATAATCACCGGCTTCTACATTTGCTGTGGTGTTATTTATCCATCCCGCATCAGTTGCCAAAGGAGCAGGGGCGGTATCCAGTAAATATTGATATTCATACGGAGCCGTTCCGTTTCGTCCCGCTGCGGTAATGATGCCCGCGTTGAGGTTACAATTGTCGTTTTGTGGAGAGGCGACATCCAAATCCAGCGCAAAGGCGGATTCTCGTATCGTAAAAGTACCTCCATCTACGGAACAACCGTTGTTGGGTCCGCCCACTTCCGTAAGCAATAAATAGTATTCCCCTGGAGGCAAGGTCGCAAAATTGCTTACCGTAACGGAACTGGGTGGGTTTACACTGGATGTACCCATATACCCGGTTGTTATGTTGGATTGCCTGTTGAAAACTTCATATTGTACATCGGTAGCAGCAACATCAAACCCAGAAAAAGTAAAGGATATGTTACCATCTGCGGAACCTGTACAACTTACGTTATTAACAGCGTCAAGCGTAGCCACCATGGATGATGGCGTGTTGATGGGTGCAGCGGCCTCCTCAAAATAATAACAATTGGTGGTCAAATCGAAAACCACAAAAGTATACGTGATGCCAGGTGTAAGTCCGGTAAACGTTGAAGTAAAGCCTCCAAGAACATCCGGAGCCTGATAGCTACTGGAATAAGGAGCCGAATACGTTTCCAAAATGGCAAATTCGTAGTTCCCACTTCCTACGGCAGCACCAACAGATACTACGGCCGTTCCCCCTACCAAACAATCAACCGTGGCCGTAGATACATCAATATCCAGGTCATTGGGTGGTGAGGCTATGATTTCGGTCGTGTAGGAAGCACAACCGTTGGCATCCACTACATCAATTTGATAAATACCGAATTCCAATACCGTAAAAGTATGGTCTCTTGTACCCGGTGTTGTGATATGGGTTTGTGTAGGAATCCCATTATTACCCGTTAAAATATAGGTATACTCCGCCGTTCCACCCGAAACCCCTGAAATGGAAATTTCACCGGGATTTGTGGTTCCCAAACCAGCATCACAAGTAATTGGCACGTCTGAGGTAGTATAAACAATAGGGCTAGGTTCAGAAATGGTTACCGGAAATGGAGCGGAAACACAACCTTTACTGTCCGTAATGGTCACCTCATAATTGCCCGCTGGTAAACCTGTGGTCTGGGTTCCATAATTGGTAGGGCCAGAAGTTTCCTCTACATTGACTACATAAGGAGGTACGCCCACGGAAGTATCTATTTGAACATCCAAGGAGCCCGTGCTTTCACCATTACATAATATATCCGTTGGAACTACATTGGCAATTACAGGAGTTTGCGCTTCCGTAATCGTAATAGGATTGGTTACCACCACACAATTTACGGGCGCAGAGGTATCCGTGACCCTAAATACAAAGTTCCCAAATAGGTTGGTCGTAAATACGTTCCCGGCAAAGTTCGAATTGGAATAGGTGGTTCCCCCATCATTGGACCATTCATATACGTATGTTCCTGAACCTCCATTAGCATTTATCGTAACGGATGCATCCATCAAACATGTTAAATCGCTCGTTAGAACCGCATTGGCAGTTAATTGGGGATTTATCGTTAACGTTTGGGTATTGGGTGCCAAAGGACATCCTAGGGCATCCCTTACTTCAATATCAAAAGAACCTGCGGAAAGATTGCCAAAAGTATATGTAGTGGCGGTTGTTGGTGTTGGAGCCAACCAGGGGCCGCCGTTTATCCTAAACTGATATCCGCCATTTCCACTGGTAACGTTCACAACAATTTCACCATCGTTGTTTCCGCTATAACAGGTTGTGGGTTCTGCCGTAAACACGATTGGGTCCGTTGGGTTTATGGTGAGCGGGGCATCGATTACATCCTCGCAATTGTTTATATCACGCACACGCACCAAATAATCGCCCGGGATAAGTCCGCTGAAAGTGGTATTGCTGCCATTGGTGGCAAAATCAAAACCTGCAATAATGCCTCCGACACCATCTTCCAGTTGATAGCTGTAGTTGGGGGTGCCACCCGTAGCCGATGCAATGATCACTCCGCCATCCGTACAAGTAGCCTGACTATTTATCGTTGCCGAAGCTATCACAGGGGTCGGTTCGTTGATGGCCTGATTTAAAATAACCGTACAACCTGCAATGGGGTTATCCACATCCCTGATAGAAATTGTATAATTCCCCGCGGAAAGACCGGAAATGATCTGTGGAGAGGTTGTGGAGCTTCCCAATATCGTAGTGAAGTTATCCAAACTATATTCAAAACCACCAGTACCAAAATTATCTACGTCAAAAGTAATGGAGCCATCCGTATCGCCATTACAGGTAACATTCATGGCAGAAACAATGGAGGCCTCAAATGCGTTGCCCGGTTCAACGGTTACATCTATGGTTACCGTTTGTGGACATTGTTCCGGAAGTTGTGTCGCGACGATATTATCGATAACAACATCGTTTCCTGCAGTTGCAGTTCCAATGGTCCTTATTACTATATCCAAATTTGTCTCCGCACCTGGATTTAATGTGATGTTGTAATTTTCCCAGATATCGGGATCCGTACTCTTTGGAATATTACCTGTGGGTATGCTTGCTATGACCGTGCCCGATGAGTTTACCAGTTGAACATCCAGATTGGCATCAGCCCCTGTAGAACCAACAAATTTGAGATTAAAAACATCAATGGAAATGGTAATGTCCCTATTTGGAACCACTTCGATTCCCCTTTTGGCATAAACAATACCATTTACACCGGCGACCCCACCAATATTTATAGCAAGGTATCTACCATTTGGGTTTCCGGATTGTTCGTTGGGTACCAACCATGTATAAGGGTTCACAATGGTATTTGCCACAGAATACTCCCCGTCCTGTATATGGGTGTCCGTACCAAAGCTAGGACAACTACTTGGGCTTCCGTCTTGAGGTTCAAAACAGAATAATGGGTCTATTTCCGTAATGCTGGTTGGCGCACCAACACCAAAATCCTCACGTAATAAAACACTCGGAGAAGGAGCCACATTACTGATATAATCTACCGAAATCGTATGGGTGCCGACAGGAACATTGGTGAAAATATTCGAATCTGCAGGTGTATTTGGCGTCCCATTCAAGCTATACGTGTAATCCAAGCTAGGATCGTCCGTTCCTATGGTTACGATACCCGTTCCATCACAGGAGTAATCGACCGTTGGGGTCAAGGTAACATTGGGAGGTGTTGGTGCCGGATCAATTGTTACGGACATTGGGTAAGTACAACCGTTGGCATCTTGCACGTATAGCGTATGTGTACCTGCCAATAAATAATCAATGGCATTCGCCCCATAGGACAATCCTCCGTCAAAACTGTAGGAATATGGTGCCGTTCCTCCTAGTACATTGGTAATCCTTACCTCAGCACCGGCACTTGGATTACATTCGATCAACTGGGTAACGGCAGCGGAAGCGGACAAGGTAAAAGGTTCCGTAATCGAATATAACTGACTTACCTCGCAATTATTGGCATCCCGTACCCGAACCGTGTAATTCCCCGTGCCCAGGTTATTAAAGGTATTGGTTGTTTGATAGGTTGCTCCGTTATTTATACTATAACGATAAGGAGCTTCCCCACCACTTGCCACAATGGTTATGGTTGCTTGGTTTTCTCCACTACAAAGAATTGGTGTGTTGGATACTGAAAGGGTCAATGGAGCATCTTGAACAATATTGATGTCATAGCTGGCTTCACAGTATCCTGTGATTCCGTTGTTATCTCGAACATACACATCATAATCCCCTGGTGCATTTACTGTTACAGGATTTATAGCTGCGAAATCTCCGTCAGTTGGGGTTACCCCATCAACAACAACGGCATATACATAATTTCCGTCGCCCCCGGCGGCCGTAATATCAATTTCTGTGTCCGTAGCACAAGCAGCAATATTCCCTGCGCTTGCAATCACACTTAGTTCTGGATCGATTGTTATCGTTTGGGTATCCGTACAGCTATTTCCATCCCTAACATTGATGGTGTACGTTCCAGGAGCAAGGCCTGTAAACAGATTTGATGTGCTATAACCACCTCCGTTGATGTTATATTCAAAATTACCATCGCCTCCTGATGTAACATTGGCTGTTAACGTCAATCCAACCGCATCGTCATAACAGAAATCATTGGGCGTTACTGCCAGTACAGGAGCGGTTGCCGGGTTTATATCAAAAGTAAAGGGTACCGCACAATTGTTGGCATCCGTAACGGTGCCCGTATAGGTGCCTCCTTGGGTCAATCCATTAAATACGCCATTCGTATTGGTGCCGAATAGCGAGGTATCCGGATTATAAAGGGTATATTCATAGCTTCCCCATCCACCCGATGCAGCAACGATTACACTACCATCGTCCAAACACGTGGGTTGCGTTACCATAGGTGCAGCTACCGTCAATGCCGATGGAGGTCCTTCCAAGGTATGGGTCGTATTGTACGTACAATTGGTATCCGTATCCAAAATGTCCAAGGTGTAATTGCCCGAGCCCAGGTTAGGAAGGTTTATTGTGGCCTGAACCCCTCCCGTAGCAACAGTTCCGGAAGGTCCGGTTACGGTATAGGTGAAATTTTGTCCGGTTTGATAATTGACGTTGAACTGTACCGTTCCATCGGTCGCACCAAAACAGGAAACAGGAGTTACCGTGATACCGCTCATGGTAATGGGTACAATAGGTGCTATGGTATGGTTTTCTTCGTAAAAGCAACCATCGGCATCCGTTACCCTAATGGTATACGTATCCGGGGCCAAACCGTTAAAGTCGGCTGTATTTCCTAGTGTGGCATCCGGTGCTATCGTTGAAGGGGCAACAATCTGAATGGTCAAAGGAGCGGTCCCCCCAATTGAGGTAACCTGTAAATCTACCGTACCACTTGGACAGGTTATTTGGGATTCAACAACCGTAATATCCGTTGGAGGGTCCGTTGGGTCGATGATTATTGGAGTTGTGGCATATACACATCCCGCAGCATCCCTAACCGATACGGTATAGGTACCGGCGGTTAAATTTTCAAACCGATGTGCGTTTGGTGTCGTATCCGGAATAAAGTTTATTCCATCGATGCTATAGCTGTAAGGTGCCGTTCCTCCGGATACATTCTGGGCCTCTATAATGCCATCCAGTAAACAGCTATAATCTTGTACCAATGCCGATTCGGCGTATAAAGCATTTGCGGGACCACTAATCGTATGGTAATACGGATAGTTACAGGCAGCGCTTCCTTTACGCATATTGACCACAATGGTATAATCGCCTGGCATCAAATTTCCAAAATAGCCCGAAGCATTGGCGGCAATCGCATCATTAATGTCAAAATTATCGTTGATTACGTCAATTTGTGGAATATCAAAATCAAAAAGATAATATGTAAGTTGGTAGCCATTATCGTCCAAAAGATTCATCTGTATGGACCCCGAAGCGTCGCCAAAACAAGCTTGATCTTCTATGGTAGTGCCTGAAAATTCGGCTGCCGGTCTAAATTCAATAGTAACCGTGTTAGAAAATGCAAAACAATTGTTTCGATCTACCACCACGAAGGTGTAATCACCGGGATTGTAGATATCGAAGATTTGGCTGGACTGGAATTCGGTCGCAGGTATATCCTGGGGTGTTGGGTAGGAGGTAACCATAGTACCCGTTTCGTCCTCATAGGACCAAATAGCGTATCTATGGGGTGTTTGGCCCCCAGTGGAGCTCATGAGAATATTTCCTTCCCTACAGGTGATGTGTTGTGAGACCCGCGCCTCTATTTCCAAATCATTGCCGTCGACAAGGGTTACCTGCTCCGAATGGGTACAACCATCTTGGGTACGGGCAATAACAATATAGTTTCCTGCATTCAGGCCGGAAAAGGTAAAATCATTGTCTATCTGCGCGGTTTCATCATCGATCAAGGTCCCTAGACCACCGTTGGAACCATCGTCCAAACGAAGTTCATATTCATAATTGGGCTCGGCATTGTTAATTTGAATGTTGATACTTCCCTGTGATATACAATTGGGGTCCGTATGGGATACATCAAAAGTTACGTCCCTATCCAAAACTCCAATGACCGGAGTCCTAAAAATACAGGCATTGTCAATAGGATCTCCATTTAGGTCCAACTGGGTAACCTCCACCACATAACTGCCATTTTCACCCGCGTTGAAATCAAAACTAGGCCCATTGTTGGCACTGAAAGGAATCACGACGGTATCTGTATCGTCATTTACCAATTGGTATCCATAGCCATTCCCCAAATTGGTGATCGTGATGTTTCCGGGATTGGCACAGATGATGTCTTCCTTGGTATACTGGATGTCCAAGTTGTTTCTAAATACGTTGAAGTAGAAGCGACTGGTACACCCATTTTGATAGGTGACAGAAAGCCTGAACTGGCCTTCCGTATTCGCCGTATAGGTATTGCCGGTTGCCACTTGGTTCCAGGTACAGGTCAAGGCCCTATTGGCACAATCGTCCCCAGAAGGGCTGCAGCTTCCTTCGTCCAGCTGTTCCCAAACAATGGATTGTGCATCAATAATGTTAATTTGTAACTCCTTTGTGTCCGCAGCGCCACATAGAAACAACTTGGGCAACATGGCATTGTCCACACTGCATTGAACAATTTCACCGGCGATATCGTTGTAAGGATCCGTATCATTATTGACGGCGTTCATCAACTCAATTATAGGGTTGGGTATCAAACCTGCTCCATAGGGAGTGACCGTAATGATTTCCTTGAACCCCTTACAAGGGTCTGCTACTATCTTGTCCACAATATAAGTACCCACCTGCGTAACAACGATAGTGCTTGGGTCATTATCCGGGTCACCATCGGTAATGACCGTATCGGTCGCGTCAAATTGATTGTTTCCGTTATCGTCCCTTACCCATACATATTCGTCAAAGCCATCTCCGGCATTCAATATGGCCGAACTTCCACATAGTTCTACGGTGCGTTGAAAATTACAGTCCGAAAGGTCATCCAATAGGAAGTTTGTGGCTCCAGGAACCACAAAACCACAAGCATTGAAGTCCGTTACACTGGGGTCATCTGTAACCATAGCGGTATTTTCAACTCCTTGATACGAGGAGTAGGCCAAATTCTGAATCAAATCCGAACATGCATCAATAAAATCGAAACAGTTTTCTGCAACCTGAACCCGCATTCTAATAGAATATTCAGGTCCATCCTCTTCTACCAGATTATTTGGAATCGAAAAAATAACTTCTCTTGAAGCAGGTGTATATACGTAAGTTACCCCTGGAGGTAACGCAAAATCAGATGGTATAAAGTCTGTTCTGCCGTCAGGCGGAGAAACATTTATTGGTAGGACATCTCGAATGGTATAATTGTCCGCATCATCATTCCCAATATTTTGAAAGGATAGTACATAATCCAAAACTTGGCCCAAATTAACTCCCTGACCGGTAATGTCCACACCGCCAGGAGTGTTAACCCGTTTTTCCAAAACAATATTTGGAGCGATAATTTCTATATCGAACGACGTAAAAAAGATATCATATTTGTCCTGAGAGGAACTTGCCCTCAATACGGCACTAGTGGCATCGTTTGGTATGACATTGTTGAATTGATTGTTTATCTCAAAAAGATCTATGTCCCAACCCAAGGTATTGATACTATTGGGGGTTCTATCTGTAACCAATGCGTCGTAACGAGTAATATTTGAGTTGAAAAAGTTTGTAGCTGGGTTTAATGTATTGGATAAAGGTGTAAAGACGCCACCACCAAAGGCATCGATAGCCAATCCATCGCCTGATATCCTATTATCCCCTTCCAAAGCAGCAACACCAATTTTGGCGTTTACAGGAAAAGGAGCCGGTAAACTGGTGAACCCACTTACCGGTATATCAACAGTTTGTCCAGATGCAATTCCTGCGTATCCATCAAAAGTGGTGATATATCTACTGCCGGGAAGATTTGGATTCTCATAAACTACAACCAATTTCCAACCACCAGAAATACCGCCAGAAATACCACCTCCCAAACTGGCCCTAACATTTGCCACCGTATATTCTCCGTTTGGATCCGGTAATGCAGTAAGTATACTCGTTACATCCCTGTATGCTGCATATGGACTGTAATAACCAAAATCTGCATCACCGTTCCCGTCGAATAAAATTTCATCGGCGGTAATGTCTTGGTAAGCACCGCCCGGTACCCTAAACCTAATCTGATCAATATTACTACGATCTGGATTTACATATACAGCGGACCAATATAAACCTGCATATCGAATTAAGGAACATGTAGGATCTGGAACCGTTAAAATTGCACTACTAGAACTAAATGTACTAGGGTCGCTATCCACGTCAATGTATTGCATGTCTAAGTTATCATTGTACTCAGACGAACTACCAGTCAAATTATACGGGTCGTTTGGGGAAGTAGCGGGTATCGTAACCGTTACCCTTCTCCATCTTCCATTAATGAATTGCCACTCCTGTCTTGTTTCCTCTTGGGTTTGTCTATTGACAATATTGTTGCCTGCAAAGGTTAGTTCACCCCTAATATCCGCGGAATACCTTACCTCAAAATTGTTCTTTACCTGTGCAAAAGTTGAAAAAGTTCCGATTACCAAAAAAATCAGAAACAATGAAACCCTCAATAAAGAGATTCTAATATTAATATTTGGAACGGTAAACTCCAAAAAGGTAGTTTGTTTGGTCATAGCACTATGTTCTAAAAGCACTTCGAGGGATTCAATTACAAATCACTACAGAATATGCCAATAACAAAGATTGTCCATACTAGGAAGGTTTGAAATTTATTGTTGTGGTCTGAAAGCTATATGTTGTGAAAAGTGGTTTGCAGAGGGTATGTGAAATGAGATCTCCCTGTTTTATGGTATTTATGACCCATGGAACATCTAGAAATTTTAAGAAAAATCAGGTTTAAACGAGGTTTCTTTGGTGGGTATAGAAAAAAACTATTCTTAGTTTAGGAATGGTTTAAATCCTTCCGATTGAGAATTCTCCTTTACTGAAAACAGATGGCTTTCGCCGTTAAATTTTGTTCCAAAAAAAAGACCAAGAAAAATTTCTTGGTCCATTTAATTGTGTTTTTCTTTTAACTATGCCACTTGCCCGGGGGTAACCCTCATAATCCACATTTTTTCATCATAGGCATCGTTCAATTTAGAATAATAGGATATTAGGGCATTTGTCCAGGAGTCATGTTTTTTTAAGTAAACATACCTCCAATTATTTTTGGGATTGATAAAATAGCTGGCGCTGAGTCCGTAGGAATTTAAAAGCGCCACAAACCTATTGGCGTTTTTTGGATTTGCAAAAACATTGGCGATGATATAGTAACCGGACCCGATACCATCAATTTCGTAGTTTTCAGGTTCCGTACCGTTGGCAGCCAATCTATCCTGTTGTACTACATTTTTACGAAGTACGTCCTTATCGTATTTGGAAGATTTCTCCCTTAACTTGTTTACATTGTTCACATAGGCTTCGTTGGTGTACCTGTTCTCAACGTTCATGATCCAAGTCTTGCCGTCATAGGCTCCGTTGAAATTTGAATCGTGGGCGGCAACTGCTTCCTCAAAAGTGTCATAGCGCTGTAAATACACGTATTTCAATCCATTGTTGGGGTTGTCAATATAATCCGACTTTATTCCTTTGGCATCCAAACTATTCAAGAATTTGTCCAGATACTGACCACCCTTGTAAACATTTGCCACCACATAGTAACCATCGGTTACATTGGGCAGGTCATTGAACTTTCTGCTTTTCACCCGTTCCAGAACCACTGTTTTTTCCTGTTCCTGGTTTACCCTATTTTTCTGTGGAGGGGTATATGCCAGCACGTCTTTTTTGGTTTCTTCCCGACTGATTTCCTGCTTTGGTCGGTTTGTTCTGGACACCTCGGTATTCGCTATGGCATTGGATGTACTTTTCTCTTCTAACGAATTGTTGCTTTTTGTCACATCATCCATGGCTTTTGAAGCGGCATTTACATTGGTGGCCAAGGCGTTTTGGGCCGATGTATTCCGATTGGTATTTTCTGCTGGTTTTATTTCTCGCTCCCGAGTATTTTGTGCCGATGCCAATTTTACATCGGATTCGTCACCCCTGAAGATTTCTTCGGCCCTGCGTTCCAAATCGGGACGTTCGCCATTGGTTTCGTTCCTAACCATTTTCATAACCATATTGAACCTTCGTTCCAGGTCTGCCTGTCTATTAGCCTCCAAGGAATCCTGCCGAAACATCAACTCTTCAATAATGGCATCGTTTTCGGCCAATTTCCTTTTCAGCTCCTCAATCTCATCATTCGTAGCAATGTTCTCCGGTTCTAAATCATTTTTAACCAATTCGTCTTCAAAATCATCTTCCAACATGACCCTATCCTCCGTAAGGTTCGGTGTGAAGGAATAGGCAAAGGAAATTTCATGGGTAAGTCCAAAATTGTCAAAGTTGTTGGACAAGCCTTTTTCCATGGTATACCCCAAAGAAATCCGTTGGTTCAGATTAAACCCTACCCCGGCCGCAGCTCCATAAAAACTATCATAACCACCTTGGATCCAACCTATTTTTGGAAGGTCCAAAATTAAGCTTCCCCCTAAGGTGATGTTATCCTCTTCTCCATCCATTCGAACCCTTGCCAACGGCATCAAACGCCCCGCTTCCAGAATTCCAGAACTATTTTTAAACTGATGGGTATATTGCAGGTGTCCGGAATAGGTTTTCTCACTAAAATCCGTAAGGGATTCACTTGTTTTTAAATTATAATCGAATAGGTTTTCTGCAAAGGCACCAATATCAAAATTTCCGTAGGATAGGTTAAATCCCGGTTGAAAGGATAAGAGGTTCTGGTCCTGGAATCCCGCCAAAAATGGATCTTCCTCTACCGTTGTTGCACGGCCTTCGTCAAAACCACTATTGTAATAGGAAAGATTGGCCCCAAAGGTAAAATTGCTTTTATCGCTCAGTTTTACTCCGTAGGCGTAGTTTGCCAAAACACCATAGTTACTCAATGCCCCCAAACGCTGGGTATACAAACTCAATCCTAAACCGGTACGGTCGCTGATCCTACCACTATAACTCAAGAAATAGTTTTGGTTGTTATCGTCAAATTGTACCGATTGGTTCCTGTGCAATAAATTGATGTACGATTTGTCTTCCCGTACCGTAGAAAATGTTGGGTTTATCAAAAACCGATTGTATTTCAACAGGTTTTGGGAAGGTACCTCGTACCCAAAATAAGGATTGTCTTCCTGCGCTTGGGCCTTAGAAAACCCAAGGGCAAGAAGTACAAATAATAGTAGTATACGTGTTTTAGGTAGCATGTTTGGTTTTAGCGTATTACAGTGATTGTGCCCTGTTTCAGCACCTCGTTGGCATTTCGAATCTTATAATAAAACACCATGTTCTGCTTGGTAAATGCCGTTGAGGTCTGGGGCCAATTATTTTTATAGTCAAACTCATTTAACACCTCTTCTCCTTGGCCATTGTATATGATTACGTTTACATCGGGCCTATTGGAGTAGGAATTGGGTATTACCCATTGGTCATTGATTCCGTCACCGTTTACGGTAATGACATTGGGTACTTTGAACGTATCCAATATGGACACTTCAAACTGCCTCACAATATCACAATTCCCAATACTTGCAATCAGCGTGTACGTTCCTGGTTCGGTAATGGCAGCGCTGTCCGAAGTACTAATTTCCGTGTTGTTGGGATCCATCCATCTATAGGCTGTTCCGCCGGAAGCAGTAATCGTCCTGGTAGTTCCCTCTGGAATGACCATGTTACCGGCCGGCTCCAAACTGATTAGGTTTTCGTCCAAAGGAGATATCGTAACTTCATTAGAAATCAATTCACATCCGTCACGATTCAAAACCAAACGGTATGTTCCCGTTGCGCTAACATTTAGGTTCGTATTCGTAGTGCTTATCATACTCCCGTCCAATTGCCATTCAAACGATTCAGTGGCCAAATCCAAGGAAGCACTCAAGGTTATCAAATCACTAGCGCTACAATAGACCGTGCCTGTACTACTAATAGTAACTGTATCACCGGTCAATAATTGCACGGCTAAGGCATTTGATGTTTCGTTGTATGTATCGATAGTTGCGTTCACTGTATAACTTCCATTTTCCAAATTGGAGGCGATGCTGATGGAATTCCCTGTCTGACCGGATATGGTAGACCCGTCCTTTTGCCACTGATAGGCAAAGGCATTCCTAAGATCTTCCGTGACGTCTGTTTTTGTTCCATCCGAAGCAACCGCATTAATCGTCGCGACCTCCAGCACTATACTTGTAGAAACACAGGAAGTATAATTTCCTGCATAATCCAATACCAATTCAAAAGACGCCGGTGTAACCACCACCGTAGTTTCCGAGTTTTTGCTAGTGCTGCCGCAACTTCCCCCTGTTTCGGTAACCTGGGCATAGTAGTTGCCTCCCTCGGTAACGTTCAATGTGCTGGTAGTTTCACCCGCGATCTCACCGCCGTTTTTAAACCATTTGTAGGTTGGTGAACTTGCATCGGTAACGACGGATAAGGTCTGAGGTATCGTTGGAAGCAAGACCACGTTTTCCGGGTTGACCCTAGTAATTGAATATGAGCCCGGATTGCTCATCGTAACAGGAGCGGAACGCTCGGTACAGATACCTGTCCCTGAAATCTCAACCGCATAATCCCCTTCAAATCCCGCAACACCTCCATTAACGGTATAGGTAGTTCCGATGGCGCCCATAATGGCAACATCGTTCTTATACCACTGATAGCTCCAAGCCGCATCGGTTTGGTCAATGGACAATATTTCGGAATCCGTTGGACAGAGTATCGTTTTGCTTGGTGGATTAATTGCAATACCAGAACCTGTACCACCAATGGTAACATCCACAATGTTGGAATCCGTATTTCCGGAACCCGTACAATTGGGGCCATAATCCACATAGGCGTTGTACATACCACTTTGGGAAACGGTCAAGGTATGGCCAGTTTCTCCTGTAAGTAAGGTTCCGCTTCTATACCAAATATACTGGTAGGTTTCAGGATTCGGAATATTATCTACCTGAAGTGTAATTGGCCCTGTAGCACAAACACTTCCCGGGGGTACACCGTCCCCAAGTTCGCTAATGTTCAGGTTGTTGGTGATGTCCATGTAGAACATGTTGTAAGCAGGGGATTCTGTTCCAATCTTTACCGGATCGGTACTTCGAACCCGCATTTTATAGTTAAGACCTCGAGTGTCCGTAGGAATGGAAAAACTTACATCAAAGTCGTTCACGGTATTTTTATCCGTTACCGTAACCAATTCAGTAGGTGCTGAAAAGCTGCCGCTGGCATCTGATAGTTCCAAGATGAACTCGTTGCCGGCATTGGCCGTGCCTGCCCAAGTAACGTTCACAAAGTATTCGTTAAAGCCCCCATTACCTGCGCAGATATACCCCCAAACGGAATTACCGGCAAGATTGGGATTGTCCGCAGGTTCAGGTGCATTGATGATAATGGCCTGGGCAGAAAGCTGTAGGAAACCCAAGAACACAAGGAGGGTGGTCAAGTAGTAAGATTTGTAATTTTGTTTCATAGTGATGTGTGGTTTTGTGCCCCAAATGATAGTGATGTTGTAGGTCAAACACTTTAAACCTTTGGTACTCAAAACAAATATGACACAAATAACGCGCGTAGGGTATTTATTGTTGTAGGCCGATTCATTTTTGTTGTGAAACGCATTTTGTACAAGGTGAACCTTTTTTAATCTTAGGTTTTGCGGCAATTTTGCTACTTTTGTAGCTTGAAAAAATACAACATGAGCGAGACATCGAAGTCTTTGAATTTTATTGAACAGATCATAGAGGAAGATCTGGAAAATGGTTACTCCAAGAGCGATTTACGCTTTCGGTTTCCTCCCGAACCCAATGGCTACCTACACATAGGCCACGCGAGTTCCATTTGTCTAAATTTTGGTTTAGGCCTTCGGTATCAATCCCCTGTAAACCTTAGGTTTGACGATACCAATCCGGCCAAGGAGGAGCAAGAGTTCGTAGACGCCATCAAAAAGGATGTTTCCTGGCTTGGTTTTGAATGGGATACCGAACGGTATGCTTCCGATTATTTCCAGCAGTTGTATGATTGGGCGGTTCAGCTCATCAAGGATGGCAAGGCCTATGTGGACAGTCAGACTTCCGAAGAAATGGCGGTGCAAAAGGGCACCCCAACACAACCCGGAACAAATAGTCCCTTTCGAAACAGAAGCGTTGCCGAAAACCTATCCCTGTTTGAAGAGATGAAAAGCGGGGCACACAAGGAAGGTTCGCATGTGCTGAGGGCGAAAATCGATATGGCCCATACCAATATGCTTATGCGGGATCCAATCATGTACAGAATCCTGCACAGAGCGCACCACAGAACGAATACCGATTGGTGTATTTATCCCATGTATGACTGGACGCATGGTGAAAGCGACTACATAGAGCAAGTTTCCCATTCCCTTTGCACCTTGGAATTTTTGCCCCATAGAGAGCTATATGATTGGTTTTTGGACCAAGTGTACGATCCCAAAATGTTACGACCAAAACAGCGTGAATTCGCCAGAAGAAACCTAAGCCATACTGTAGTAAGTAAGCGAAAGCTAGCACAATTGGTCGCCGAAAAAGTAGTCACAGGATGGGACGACCCCAGAATGCCTACCATCTCCGGGATGCGAAGAAGGGGGTATACGCCTGAGTCCATCCGAAATTTTGCCGATACCATAGGAATCGCAAAAAGGGACAATCTAATCGATGTTTCCCTCTTGGAATTCCATGTACGCGAAGACCTAAACAGAACGACCCCCAGGGTCATGGGTGTTCTAGACCCCTTAAAGGTGGTCATCACCAATTATCCAGAGGGCCCCGAAGAATGGCTGGAGGCAGAAAACAGTCCGGAGGACGAATCGTTAGGCTTTAGGCAAGTTCCTTTTTCAAGGGAATTATATATTGAGAAGGACGACTTTAAGGAGGAGGCCAACAAAAAGTTTTTCCGCTTGAAGTTGGGCGGCGAAGTGCGCTTGAAAAACGCCTATATTATAAAGGCCGAAAGTTGCACCAAAGATACCGATGGGAATATTGTTGAGGTGCAATGTACGTATGACCCCAAAAGCAAAAGTGGAAGCGCCAACCCAGAAAGCCTAAGAAAGGTCAAGGGAACCTTGCATTGGGTGTCCATACCGCATGCCGTTCCGTCTGAAATACGATTGTATGACCGCTTGTTTACGCATGAAAGTCCAGATACCCAAAAGGACAAGGATTTTATGGATTTTATAAATCCAAATTCCCTAGAGGTCATTACGGGATTTGTGGAGCCAAGTTTGAAAGAGGCGAAGATTGGTGATCGCTTTCAGTTTCAGCGTATGGGTTATTTTTGTGTGGACAAAGATTCTACTGAAGAAGAACTTGTGTTTAATAGGACTGTTGGGCTTCGGGATTCTTGGGCCAAGATCCAGCAGAAAGCGGAGTAAATCAACCACACACAAACACGTAAGAATTAAAAATTCCAAATCCAGTGCACCAATAATTCCAATACTGGTCCAAAGCGTGTATGAATAAGATTAAATCAAGTGGTATATTTAAATTAAAAGGCGCGGTGATTAATCTACCGCGCCTTTTAGATTTACTCTTTTGCTCTGCCCTTATCAATAGTCTTGGTGTCCTTACTTTTTTTCATCTGCTCCCCGATCATATTACTGGCCGTAAAGGAAGCGACCATGTTGTTCAACATATCGCTACCGGCTTGAGGCGAATTGGGCAATAATATCAAATTGGTATTCGTTTCTTCCCCGATGCTTTGCAATGTGTCGTAATGTTGAGTCACCACAATCAAAGCGGAGGCTTCTTGGGAGTTGATGCCCACCTTGTTCAACACCTCCACAGATTCCTCTAGACCCCGTGCAATTTCACGTCGCTGGTCTGCAATACCCTGCCCTTGTAATCGCTTGCTCTCCGCTTCTGCCTTGGCCTTTTCAACGATAAGGATTCGGGCGGCATCACCCTCAAATTGGGCTGCGATTTTTTCCCGTTCGGAAGCGTTGATTCGGTTCATGGCTGCTTTCACCTGTGGGTCTGGGTCAATATCCGTTACCAAAGTCTTTATGATGTCAAATCCATATTCAAGCATGGCGTCGTTAAGTTCTGCCTTTACCGCAAGTGCTATATCGTCCTTTTTTACAAAGACATCGTCCAGTTTCATTTTGGGCACTTCGGCACGTACCACATCAAAAACATAGGAAGTTATCTGTTCATGCGGGTAATCCAATTTGTAGAACGCGTCATAGACCTTGTCCTTGATGACCATGTATTGCACGGAAACCTTTAGCCGTACAAAAACGTCGTCCAAGGTTTTCGTTTCTATGATAACGTCCAATTGCTGGATTTTTAAGCTCAATCTTCCGGCAATGCGCTGCACGAAGGGTATTTTAAATTGTAACCCAGAATGCCTGATGCTGCTAAACCTTCCAAAGGTTTCAATAACTGCGGCCGTTTGTTGTTTTACGATAAAAGCTAGAGAAAATAGTACCAGCCCAATAATTATTACAATCGGTATTAAAATAAAGTTTCCCATGATTCCCTGTTTAAAGTTAATTTGGATGAATGTACGAAATCGTATCTTTTTATGAGTACCCTTAGTGTTCGTTTTGTTACAAATTTCATTCGGCAGTACTTTTTTGCGCAGCCTTGCTTTCATCGCTTTATAGACCAGTTCCCATAAAAGACATGGGGAGAACCTTAAAAAATACCCTTCGTTTTATAATTGTGGTGCGTTTTGTTTCTGGACCGGTTACACGGAAATCCTAGCGGTTTGTAAAGTATTCTATTCATATCATTCTTGTTTTCTTATCTTATTAAGTATTTAAAAACCGACAAAATGAAAAATTGCCCGTTCCAAGCCCCACTCGCTGCGTTCCTTCTTCTGTTGACCACCGTTTTTATTCTCTTAGGGTCTTGTAAGGACAGTACTTCAGCTATTGCGGAAACGGATCAAGCCGTTCCTAAAATCGATGTACAAGCCGAGCTTGATAAGATCGAGGATATGCGGGATTCCTTTCAAAAGACCGTACGAGAAAAGCGCTATGGCGATCTAGGAAGTTTCGTGACCAAGGACCTTATTTCCATAGGGCCGGGGAGTGAAGATTGGAACGCCTATAGAAAACTTAGGGAACAACACGGTAACAAGTTCCGTTATGACAGTATCATCATGAGCCCAAAGGAAACCGTCATCCTATCCGATACCATGGCCTATGATTTTGGGGTTAGCCGAACTTTTTACACGGATGAAACCGGTACCGTTCATGAAATGGGCGATACCTTTCTGGTACTTCTGAAAAAGGTTAACGGAGAATGGAAATTGTACCGGGAATTGGCGTCTTCGCAGGTAGAGTAATCTAAATTTTGTACTTTCAATACGGTTTGCAACGGAAACCAGAACTATTTGTACATGCCTTTAAGCCATTAATATTTTGGATAACAACGTTTCTGAATTTATTTCAAAACAAGAAAAATGGTCCCATGAACTTCAATTATTACGGGAAATGGTGCTTTCCTGTGGTCTTGAAGAAACCTTTAAGTGGCGTGCACCCTGCTATACCATTAAGGGCAAAAATGTAGTTATTCTGGGTGCGTTCAAGGACTTTTGTTGTTTGAGTTTTTTCAAGGGTGTGCTCCTCAAAGATTCCGAAGGTATTTTGAAACAACAAGGCGAAAACACGCAATCCGGAAGAATAGTCCCATTTACCGATACGGCCGAAATCCATCGGTTAAAACCCGTTATAAAAGCCTATGTTTTTGAGGCGATCGAAGTTGAAAAGTCGGGACAGAAGGTCGAATTCAACACCCCCGACGAACTGGAGCTTCCCGACGAATTGGAAGTCGCCTTTCAACAGGATGCCGAATTCCAAAATGCCTTTCAAAGCCTCACACCCGGTAGGCAAAAGGGATATATGTTGTTCTTTTCAGGCGCAAAGCAATCGGCCACCAGAACTTCCAGAATCGAAAAATACCGTTCACGCATCTTTGATGGTAAGGGCCTGCACGATTGTGTTTGCGGCCATTCCAAAAAAATGCCTTCCTGTGATGGGTCACATAAGTATCTTTGAGAAAAAGTTGTTTCGCTTCTTATTAGATATTCTACATAATCCATTAAATTGTAGGCTTTTGTAGGAACTCGCAGTCTTAGTCGTGAATAAATTAAACTATCTCTTTTTGCTCCTCACCCTAGTCGCCGAAATTGTGGGCACCATTGGTGGCTTTGGGTCTTCCGTCTTTTTTGTGCCCATGGGCAATTTCTTTTTCGATTTTCATTTTGTGCTGGGGCTCACGGCCCTGTTCCATTTGTTCAGTAACGTTAGTAAAATCGTGCTGTTCAAAAAGGGACTGGACAAAAAACTGCTGATAAACATAGGGGTTCCATCGGTAATCTTTGTCATTATTGGTGGCTACATGACCAAAATAGTGGATAGTTTCATCTTGGAAATTGTACTCGCCCTGTTCCTGGTTGGTTTGAGCCTTTTGTTTCTGGTCAAAAAGGATTTGGTAATCAATCCGAATAGGAAAAATGCCATTACCGGTGGTGTTCTATCCGGATTTTCGGCCGGGCTATTGGGAACCGGGGGGGCCATCAGAGGGCTTACCATGGCGGCTTTCAATCTGGAGAAAAGTGTCTTTATAGCGACCTCTGCATTTATTGATTTTTTTATCGATTTTACAAGAACCTTTGTCTACTTCAACAATGGGTACATTCAAAAGGAACATCTCATATACCTGCCTTTCTTGTTGGTCATTGGGATATCGGGCACGTATTTGGGAAAACGTATTCTTCATTTTATAGAACAGGATAAGTTCAAGACCATTTCCTTGCTCTTAATCTTGTTGATAGGTGTGGTTACCTTGGTGAACGTTTTGGTCAAAACGAACTAATCGTTAAAAACAAAAACATTTTTCTTTTTGTCCCGCTTTGCGGATGGACTATTTTAGGCGACGCATATCTTTAATCTTGCACGAATGTCCCAATTAAAACGGATTCTGAGCATCCTGCTTTGCCTTGGCTTTTTATTGTTGTCGGCTTGTAAAAGCGGTTCAAAAACTATATCGGCACCAACGGAAAATTCCAGTTCATCCGTGGAACGGCCCTATGTGGTCCTGGTTTCCCTGGATGGTTTTCGGTGGGACTATGTGGAACGATTTCGCCCTCCGTTCTTACATAAATTCATAGAAAATGGTGTCAAGGCCTCTTCGTTGATTCCATCATTTCCCACAAAGACCTTCCCAAACCATTATACCATAGCCACCGGGATGTACCCCGATAAGCACGGGCTGCTTGGAAATTCCTTTTACAGCCATAAAAAGGACAAAACGTACCGCATTGGTAAACGGGAATTTGTGGAAGACGGGTCGTTTTATAACGGCACACCGCTTTGGGTACAGGCGGCAAAATCAGGAATGGTTTCCGCCAGCTATTTTTTTGTGGGTTCGGAAGCCAATATACAAGGTATCTGGCCTACCTACTACAAAAAGTACGATGCGTCCATAAAAAACGAGGAGCGGGTATCCCAAGTGCTTGATTGGCTCTCCTTGCCCGATGCCCAACGGCCCCATTTGATCACGATGTATTTTTCCGATATGGACGATGTGGGCCATTCGTTTGGACCCAATGCCGATGATGAACTGGAACCTGTCTTGATGGCCTTGGATTTAAACCTACGAAAGCTTTATGAAGGCATTCAAGCAACGGGTCTGCCCGTGGACCTGATCATTGTGTCCGACCATGGTATGGCGGAAGTGACCAAAGAGCGATACATTCCAATAGAGCCAATTGTAAACGATTCCCTATACACGGTGGTGGATAACGGGGCCATTGGCAATCTTCATCTGAAAGACCCCAACAATCTTGAAAATATACTAGCGGATCTGAGCCAGAAAGAAAACCATTTTAAGGTATACAAAACAACGGAAACCCCGGGGTTTGAATATGTTCCCAAAAATCCCGATTGGGGAGAAATTCAGGTTGTGCCCAATTTTGGCTATTATTTTGCGAAACGGGAAAAAATAGACAACGTCATTTCCAAATCCAAAACGTCCTTTGGAGTACATGGCTACGACCCAGCACATAAGGAAATGCACGGGATATTCTATGCGCAAGGCCCTAGTTTTAAAAGCGGATTGGAAATCGCTTCTTTTAAGAACATTCACATATACCCTTTGGTATGCAAAATCCTTGGTTTGCCCGTTCCTAAAGATATAAACGGAAACCTAACTGCAGTTCAGGAGGTTCTGAAATAGCTTAAAAATAGGCTAGGCGAGTGCCGAAATCGCCTTGTTTATCCGCTCCATGCTTTCTTCTTTGCCGATCAACGCCATGATGTCGAAAATATGCGGGCCTTTCATGTCCCCAACCAAAACCAGGCGTAACGGAGGCATCACCTTTCCAAAGGATAGTTCCTTTTCAGAAATCCATTTTTTCACCTCCAATTCCACATTCTCTGAAGAAAAATCGGCTATGCCATTCATAAAACTTGCCAAGTTTTGCATGATTTCTTGGGTGTCGTTCTTCCATTGCTTTTTAACCGCCTTTTCATCGTAGTTGGTAGGCGCAACGAAAAAGTAATCGCCCAATTCCCAGAAATCCGAAACAAACGTGGCGCGATCCTTGATCAGGGAAACTACTTTCTGGACATAATCATTGGTTGTTGATGTGATTCCCTTTTCTTTTAAATGTAATAGAAAGGCTTCGGCCAATGTTGCATCGTCTTTTTGATGCATATACTGCTGATTATACCATTTGGTTTTGTCCGGGTCGAACCGTGCTCCCGATTTGTTCACCCTTTCCAAGGAGAAGGAATCCACCAATTCTTCCAACGTAAACAACTCCTGTTCCGTTCCTGGGTTCCAGCCCAGTAAGACCAAAAAATTCACCACGGCTTCCGGAAAATAGCCTGCCTCCCTGTATCCCACAGATTCGTTCCAAGACAGCGGAAAAACGGGAAAACCTCCCTTCTCACCATCCCGCTTGCTCAATTTGCCCTTTCCAACAGGTTTCATGATGAGAGGCAAATGCGCAAATTGAGGTGCCTTCCAACCAAAAGCATCGTACAATTGTTGGTGCAGCGCCAAAGAGGGTAGCCATTCCTCGCCCCGTATCACATGGCTGATTTCCATGAGATGGTCGTCCACAATATTGGCCAAATGGTAGGTAGGCATCCCATCGCTTTTAAAAAGCACCTTATCGTCAAGGGTGTTTGTGTCGATTTCTATATCACCACGGATGATGTCCGTCAAATGTAGTTTCTCATCGGGCGGGGTCAAAAAGCGTATGACGTAGTCTTCCCCGGCATCTATTCTTCTTTGTACGTCTTCGGGCATCATGGAGAGGGAATTGTCCAATTTGAGTCGGTTATGCCAATTGTAGATGAAGGTCTTGCCTTTTTCCTCATGGTCCTTTCGGTGAAAATCCAACTTCTCGGCCGTATCAAAGGCATAATAGGCCATGCCCTTTTCAATGAGGTCCTGGGCGAATTTTTTGTATAAATGTTTACGTTCGCTCTGCCTGTATGGACCATATTTCCCAAAGGTATTGCCCTTGGCGGTTGGGGAAGACGGTCCCTCGTCAAAAGGAATGCCGCACCAGTTCAGCGAATCTACAATATATTGCTCCGCACCTTCTACGAACCTGTTCTGGTCCGTGTCCTCAATACGGAGGATAAAATCGCCTTTGTGTTTTTTGGCAAACAGGTAATTGAACAAAGCGGTCCTAACCCCGCCTATATGCAAAGGTCCCGTGGGACTTGGCGCAAATCGTACTCTAACTTTCTGTGTCATTTGACAAAGGTATAAAAAGGGATGCTGAAGGGAAAGGGCTCATTTTGATGGTGGAAATAATTTTATGGAGGCTTCCCGTTCTCGATTTAGTATCGTTAAGTCTCGGATTAAGTGCCTTTTAACATATTTTTTCTGTCCTTAAAAACCAAAAGGGTATATCTTGGTATAAAAATCCTTTGCCATTGCAGTTTTACGATCTCATATTAGGAAAATTAAACGATTTCATTAAAGCCCATTATACCCAAAAATTGATCAAGGGGGTTATCCTCTTTTTTGCTTTTGGGCTGCTGTTTTTTTTAGCGGTAGTAGGTGTTGAGTTTGCCCTGTGGTTGAATTCGACCTGGCGGCTCGCCTTGTTTCTTATCTTTTTGGCCGTAGAGCTTTTCCTTTTATACCGATATATTGGAATTCCCCTGTTCTATCTTTTCAAACTAAAAAAGGGCATCGCGCCAAAGGACGCCTCCCTCATGATCGGAAAACATTTCCCGGAAGTGGGCGACAAATTGTACAACCTTTTGGATTTGGCCGATAATACGGAAAAATCCGAACTTTTGTTGGCAAGTATCGAACAGCGTTCTGAACAACTGAAAACGATTCCCTTTCAAAGGGCCATTAACACCAAGGAACCTTTGAAATATGTAAAGTTTGCCCTGTTGCCCTTGTTGATTATTGGGCTGTTGTGGATTTCAGGCAATTGGAGTTCCTTTTTTGGAAGTTATTCCCGTGTAGTCAATTACAATATGGCCTATGAACCTCCCGCGCCTTTTAGGTTCGAATTGTTGAATACACAATTACAGGTCATAGAAAGTATGCCCTTCACCTTCCAAGTGGCAACGGAAGGCTCGCTAAAACCGGAAAATGTGTATGTTGTTTTTCAAGGCAAGGAAATCCTGTTACAGGAGGAAAATGGGGTATTTCAGTATACCTTGTCGCCGCCCATCACATCGGGGCGATTCATGTTCAAAGGTAGTGGAATACAATCCAGGGAATATGATTTGGTAGCCTTGAAGGCGCCGGCCATATCGGATTTTAACATGCGATTGGAGTATCCTGCATACATCAATAAACTTCCAGAGGTCATAAAAAGTACCGGAACCGCCATAATACCCGAAGGAACCAAAATAACCTGGGAGATTAAAGGCCAGGACACCGAGGAAATTAAACTGGTTGCAAAGGATACTTCTTTGCTGTTTAACAATAACGGGGACGATTTCAGCCTTTCCAAAAGAATCTATGCGAATTGGGACTATCAATTGGCCACATCCAATGCCAACATACGGGAATATGAGACCCTAAATTATTCCTTTCAGGTGATCAAGGATGCGTATCCAACGGTGAAAGTGGAGCAGGTCTTGGACTCCCTTGAACCGAATATCTCCTACTACTCCGGGGAGGCCACGGATGATTATGGACTTAGAAAGATTGAACTGGTCTACTATGAACAAGGAAGCGAGCAAGAGGAGAACATTCTTGAGCTGAGCGGACCACAATCCAGTTTTCATCCATTCTACTATACGTTCCCCTCTGGGCTGAATTTGGAGAAGGGCAAGAAATATGCATTCTATTTTAAGGTTACGGACAATGATGCCATCCATGGTGGAAAATCGGTTAAAAGCACTGTGTTCTCCCAAGAAATTTTAGACGATAACCAACTGAAAAACAAAGAGTTGGAGTCTCAACAGTCACTGATTAACAACTTGGACAAATCCTTGGAAAAGGCGGCCGAGCAGCGTGACAACCTAAAGGAAATCAACGCTTTACAGAAAGAAAAAAACCGATTGGATTTTAATGACCAACGTCAGGTATCCGATTTTTTGGAAAAACAGGAGCGACAGGAGCAATTGATGGAGAAATTTAGCCGGGAACTAAAGGAAAATCTGGAAAAAGGGGCGAAGGAAGATAAATTGAACCAGTTATTGCAGGAGCGTTTGGAGCGGCAGGAAATGGAGGCCAAGAAGAACCAAAAACTTCTGGAAGAACTCAATAAGATTGCGGATAAAATCAACAAAGAGGAATTGACACAACGTTTGGAGGAACTGGGCAAAAAACAGCAAAACTCCGAGCGTAGCCTTGAACAATTGGTGGAGCTGACAAAACGCTACTACGTTACCGAAAAGGCCGCACAATTGGCAAGCGATTTGGAAAAACTTTCAGAAAGACAGCAGGCGCTTGCCGAAGAAGAAATTGCCAAGGAATCCCCAAAACAGGAACAGGAAATATTGAACGAGGAATTTGATAGAATCGCAAAAGAATTCGACGAACTGAAAAAGGACAATGCCGATCTGAAAAAACCAATAGAACTCAAAATCGACAAGGCGAAGGAATCGGGAATCCAAGAAAACCAAAATAAGGCGTTGGAGGAAATTCAAAACCACGAAGAGTCGAAAGAAAAGTCGGATAACGAAGGCATGGAACAAAGTGCCAATAAAACCAAGCTAAATCAAAAATCGGCTGCACAAAAAATGAAGGAAATGAGTGAAGAGCTCGGACAGTCGTCCATGAGTGGGTCTTCCGGCAGTGATTCCGTGGCAGAGGATGCTGAAATGCTGCGCCAGATTTTGGACAACCTCATCATTTTCTCGTTCAAACAGGAAAGTCTCTATGATAAACTGAGCGAACAGGACAGGGAAGATATTTCCCATTATTCCGAAACTGTTCGTAGCCAAAACGAGCTACGCAGTCTTTTTGAACATGTGGATGATAGTTTGTTTGCGCTTTCGTTGCGCCAAGCAGAGCTTTCGGAATTTGTGAACGAGCAAATTACAGAGGTCTATTACAACATTGACAAGTCCTTGGAAAGCGTCGCGGAAGGACAAATATACCAAGGAGTATCCTATCAGAAATACGTGCTTACAGCATCGAACAGTCTCGCTGATTTTTTGGCACATGTGCTTGAAAACATGCAGCAAAGCATGCAAATGGGCCAGGGAAGCGGTCAAAGCCAGGGAGGATTTCAGCTTCCGGACATCATTAAACAACAACAGTCCCTTGGGGAAAAAATGGGGGAGTCTGGTAGCCAGGGTCAATCAGGACAGGAAGGGAATCAACAGGGTAATCAAGGTAAGGAAGGAAACCAAGGAGGAGAACAGGGCAATCAGGGACAAAATGGAGAGCAAGGAGAACAAGGGAATAATGGAAAGGAGGGAAGTGGGCAAGGAGAAGGTGGTCAGTCCGGGGAGGGTGAAAACGGTACCAATGGGCAAAACCAAGGGTCCGGAAATTCTCAAGGCAACGGTGGTTTGAGCGAAAGCGAGCTAAAGGAAATCTATGAAATTTATCAGGAGCAACAACGCATCAAACAAGAATTGGAACGCCAGTTGGAAAACCTCATTTATGAAGGCGATCGCATATTGGGGGAAAAACTTATTCGCCAAATGGAAGATTTTCAGAACGATCTTCTCGAAAATGGTATTACGCAACGTACTCTAAGCAAAGCCAACACCATACAATACGAATTGTTGAAACTAGAAAACGCTTCTTTAAAACAAGGAAAAAAAACAGAGCGGGAAAGTAACAGCAACAAAAAGGACTTCACCAATCCCATAACCACCAAACCCTCATTACTAGATAATTATCGTAACGAGATAGAAATTTTAAATAGACAAGCCTTACCTTTGCGCCAAAATTTTCAAAACAAGGTAAAAGAGTATTTCAAGGGCAATGATTGAATTTCATTTTGAGACGGAATTTAGACTTTCCAATACAGAAAAATACAGGAACTGGGTTTCAAAGATTGTTACGACTGAAGGGTATTCTATAGGCGACCTTAATTATATTTTTTGCGACGACAGCTATTTGTTGGAAATCAATCAAAAATATTTACGGCACGACACCCTTACCGATATTATAACCTTTGATTATACCACGGGGAAAACCATGTCGGCAGATATATACATATCTACAGAACGTGTCCAGGAAAATGCTGTAAGCTACCAAGTAACTTTTGAAAACGAACTTTTACGTGTAATGTCCCATGGTATACTTCATTTAGCCGGATACAAGGACAAGAAAGAGGAGCACAAAAAAGAAATGCGCTTAAAAGAAGAGGAAAAAATAAAAATGTTCCACGTGGAACAGTAGAAATTATGTTTGGAGAAATTTACGACGTTATTGTAGTAGGAGGAGGCCATGCAGGAGCAGAGGCAACTGCCGCGGCGGCGAATATGGGTTCAAAAACACTCCTAGTTACCATGAACCTACAAACAATTGGACAAATGTCCTGCAACCCTGCCATGGGCGGAATCGCCAAAGGCCAAATTGTTCGAGAAATAGATGCTTTGGGAGGTTATTCCGGAATTATAACGGATAAATCGGCCATTCAATTTAAAATGTTGAACAAATCCAAAGGTCCGGCCATGTGGAGTCCTCGGGCCCAAAGCGACAGGATGCGGTTTGCAGAAGAATGGCGCCTAGCACTTGAAAGAACACCCAATGTCGACTTTTATCAAGAAATGGTTACAGGACTCCTTCTAGAAAAAAACAAAGTAGTTGGCGTTAAAACATCCCTTGGTATCGAAATAAGGGGAAAATCCGTCATACTTACCAATGGTACGTTTTTAAACGGATTGATCCATATTGGGGAAAAACAGTTTGGAGGTGGAAGGGCCGGAGAAAAGGCTGCAACAGGCATTACCGAGCAATTGGTAGATTTGGGATTTGACAGCGGGCGCATGAAGACCGGTACCCCTCCAAGAGTAGATGGAAGGTCCTTGGACTATTCAAAAATGATTCCCCAACCCGGTGACGACAAACCCGAAAAGTTCTCCTATTTAAACACACCTGTATTAAAAAAACAAAGAGACTGTCACATGACCCATACCAGTGCCCTAGTTCACGACTTGCTACGTGAAGGTTTTGATAGATCTCCCATGTTCAATGGAAGGATAAAGAGTATTGGCCCGAGATACTGTCCGTCCATAGAGGATAAGATAAATAGATTTGCCGATAAGGAATCACATCAAATGTTTATAGAGCCTGAAGGATGGGACACTGTTGAAATATATGTAAATGGATTTTCAACCTCATTACCGGAAGATGTACAATTTAAAGCATTACGGTCCGTCAAAGGTTTTGAAAATGTCAAATTCTTCCGTCCAGGTTATGCCATAGAATATGATTATTTTCCACCAACGCAATTAAAGCACACCTTGGAAACAAAATTGATAGAGAACCTTTATTTTGCAGGTCAGATCAATGGCACCACAGGGTATGAGGAAGCTGCCTCGCAAGGCCTAATGGCAGGTATCAATGCACATTTGAAAATAAACGAAAAAGACACTTTTACACTACAACGCGATGAGGCGTACATAGGGGTGTTGATAGACGACCTTATCACAAAAGGAACGGAAGAACCTTATAGAATGTTCACTTCGCGAGCAGAATACAGGACCTTATTAAGACAAGATAATGCCGATTTAAGACTGACCCCTAAAGGATATGAATTAGGATTGGCAAAAGAAGATAGGTTAAAAAGAATGGAAGAAAAACTAGAGAAATCGGAAGCTTTTGTTAGTTTTTTTAAAAATACCAGTGTACTACCAGAACAAATGAATCCCATTCTTGAGGAGGTGCAATCGGCTCCAATAAAACAATCAGATAAAATGTTCAAATTGTTCTCACGACCAAAAGTAACCATGCAACATATGCTTACACTGGAATCTGTGTCAGAATTTGTTAGTTCTAATAACTTGGACAATGAAGTACTCGAACAGGCAGAAATTCAAGTTAAGTACTCGGGTTATATTGAAAAGGAAAAAGTAAATGCCGATAAACTAAACCGACTTGAATCTGTAAAAATTCCTGATAATTTTGATTATAAGAAATTAAAATCCTTATCCTTTGAAGCCCGGGAAAAACTATCAGCCATAAAACCAGTCACTATATCACAAGCATCCAGAATCAGTGGTGTTACACCGAGTGATATTAGTGTTCTATTAGTATACCTTGGTAGGTAAAGTCCAATTGTTCCACGTGGAACGATCCATAAAATCCTTAAAAATATATGTCAAGATATCTCACCACAAAGGATTACTTTAATACCCAGGAGGAATTTCATTTAGAATACATAACCGAACTGGATATGCTCCAAACATATCCAGTACCCAAAAATCTAGATACTTATTACGACCATCCAGACTATATTTCACATACTGATCAAAAGAAAAATATAATAGATAAAATCTATCAATTTATAAAACATTATAGTTTAAATAAAAAAGTTGGTTTAATCGAAAAACTAAGCACTACTGAAAAAACAATCCTAGATATTGGAGCAGGTACAGGTGACTTTTTAAAATCCGCCAAAAAAAATGGTTGGAAAATCTACGGGGTAGAACCAAACCAGCAAGCAAGACTAAAAGCACTCACAAAAGAAGTAACCCTAAAGGAATCACTAGCGGATATACCAGAGGAAAAATTTGATGTTATCACATTATGGCATGTACTTGAACATCTTCCGGATTTAGAAAACGAAATAAACAATATTCAAAAAAAAGTAAAACAGAATGGATACTTAGTAATAGCGGTACCAAATTACAAATCCTATGACGCCAAACACTACAAACAATTCTGGGCAGCATACGACACTCCAAGACATTTATGGCACTTCTCCAAGGAATCAATAAAAAGACTTTTTAAACCATACAAACTGAAACTAGTTCAAACAAAACCAATGCTTTTCGATTCCTTTTATGTGTCCCTACTTTCCGAAAAGTACAAAAGCGGTAATAATAATTATTTAATGGCTTTTTTAATAGGATTGGTATCAAACATCAAAGGTTTACTAAGTAAAGAATATTCTTCCCATATATATATTCTTAAAAAAGCTAAATAACTAAATAGCGATTCGCACAAGGAGAAATAAAAGTAAATAAGGATTATACCATACCCTATATTAAAAAAGGTCTTAAAATAGCTTAAAATGTGGTGTATACAATAATATAAACCAATAAAAAGTAAGATTTTCATAAGAAATAACTATACTCAATATATTAACAAAGCTTTCTTACTTTTGCCACAAATTAATAAAAACAAAAATGAAAAAATTAATCCTTGGAATAACACTCCTTACCATCCTTTCCTGTACACAAGAAAAAATTGCGTTTGTAGACAACGTAAAACTTATGAATGAATATCAAGAAAAAATTGATATAGAAACAAAATACAAAGAAAAAGCAGAAGCTCTTGGTAAAAAGCGTGATAGTATATCCCAAAAATTTCAAGCAGAAGCTACGGAATTTCAAACAAGAGCCCAAAGCATGACACAAAACGCTGCACAACAAGAATATGCCCAATTTCAACAAAGAGGTCAACAAATGGGACAACAACTCCAAATGGAAGACCAACAATTACAAATTCAGGGACAAACAGAAATGGATAGCATTGTTTCCAAAGTAAAAAAGGAAATACAGGCTTATGGTAAAGCAAATGGTTACAGCTATATACTAGGAGGCGGAGAAGGGGGTAGTGTTCTCTATGGAAAAGAAACCCATGACATCACAACTGAAATCATAACCATCCTAAATAACAAGTACAAAAAATAATTCATTAGAAAACCAATTAAAAAGGCCACTAATATGTGGCCTTTTTAATAGCTAATATTCTCTATCCTTGATTCAATATTAAATCTATCGTTTGGAAGGAAACCCTTTATTATCAATACGATTCCGCAAACAATAAGTATAATTCCAATACCTTTCTTGATCAAGCGAATACGAGTACCCGTTAATTTCCTTTTTAACTGCTTGGCCAACAAAATTTTAAATAAATCCGTAATAAAATAGGAAAGTATCATTGTGGTAAAAAATACTCTAATTCGGGAAGGTTCATTATCCAAGCTTGGTCCCACGATTATTATAACTCCCAACCAAAATACAAGTACACCAATATTTATAAAATTTAAAAGAAAGCCTTTCACAATGAGACCTAGATAGTCACTTCGCTTAGATTTAATCGGAATTTTCGAACTATTCCTTGAACCGTGTTTAAAAAAAATAGTTATCCCATATACCAAAAGGATAACACCGCCAAAAACGTAAAGACCTGGTTGATTGCTTAGATTCTCAAGCAATTGGTAACTACTGAAATAGGCTATGGTGATGAAAAGAATGTCCGCTACTATTACTCCCAAATCGAATACCAGAGCAGCACGAAAGCCCTTGATGGCACTTGTCTCAAGCAGTACAAAGAATACAGGTCCAATCATAAAGCTTAAAATAAAGCCCAATGGAATAGCTGCCTGTATATCTTCCCACATATAAATATTACATCCTTTTTATACTTCCACCAAAAACAGTCTTCTCTTCTAATTTAGGTGGATTCCCATATACGAGTACTTCGCCGCCAGCCTTCACAGCAGCCTTAACATAATCGCTCGCATAAATTTCTGCTCTAGAACCTGCATTCACATTGACAGTAGAGAATTTGGTCTTAAGAGCTTTACCTTCGTAAACGCCTCCTGTGTTAATTTGAACATCCTGCAAATTTGCAACACCTGTTGCTTTGACAATACCTCCTGAAACCGATTTTATCAAAAGTTGCTCCACCTCTGTTGAAACATTCACCTCTCCTCCTTCTTGGGACTTCAATTCCAAAACATCCTGAACAATCGTACCCTCTGAAATAATCCTAGCATCCTCGTTGACATCGATGACCATAATATCTTCTGTGTAATACAAATCGACAAAAGTCTTATAACCACTAAAGAACTTGGTAATCTGCATGCGAATCTTCAGAATACCATCATTATTTACAATAGCTACTTTCTCCGTATTCTCACCTGAAATAACGGCCTTGTTTTCAGAAGACCGAATAAGCTTAATAGAAATCCCGTCAAAACCCTTCACCTCGGCGAACTTACCCAGGCCAACAGATACCTTGCTATCCTGTGCCCCTAAGGCGTTACCCAGAAAAATACTTAAGATTAAAATTAAGTGCTTCATTTTTAAGGTTTCATACCCGATAAACGGAAATTGATTTTAAGCAATTCCATGAAACAAAATTCATTCCAAAAAGCTATCCATTCTTCCCTAATAAAGAAAAATCCAAGTGTCTCTTAATCAAATCGGTACTCTTTACCATAACAACGACCTCGTCTCCCAATTGATACATTTTCTTGGTCCGTTCTCCAATTATGGCATATTGCTTCTCATCAAAGATATAATAATCTCCTTTTATGTCCCTGATGCGCACCATACCTTCACATTTGTTCTCGATAATCTCCACATAAATTCCCCACTCCGTCACACCACTGATGACACCTAAAAATTCTTGGTCCTTATGGTCTTCCATGAACTTGATCTGCATGTACTTTATGGAATCCCTTTCTGCATTGGCCGCCAGTGCCTCCATATCGGAAGAATGTTTACACTTCTGCTCATATATATCGGCCTTAACCGTATTCCCTCCATCCAAATAATGCTGCAATAAGCGGTGCACCATAACATCCGGATATCTTCTGATAGGTGAGGTAAAATGGGTATAATAATCAAAGGCCAATCCGTAATGTCCTATATTATCAACCGTATAAACCGCTTTACTCATGCTACGAATAGCAAGTGTATCGACTAAATTCTGCTCCTTTTGACCTTTTACATCTTCCAATAATTGGTTCAACGACGCACTAATGGATTTCTTATCCTTAAAATTTAGCTTATGACCAAACCTGGAGATAATACCGTTCAACGCAATCAGCTTGTCCTCATCCGGGTCATCATGTACCCTATACACAAATGTTTTCTTGGGTTTCTGTTTTCCAATGAACTCCGCTACCTTTCTATTTGCCAATAACATAAATTCCTCAATGAGTTTATTGGCATCCTTGGCTTCCTTAAAATATACCCCAATAGGTTCATTATTTTCATTCAAATTAAAGCGAACCTCTACCTTATCAAAAGAAATGGCCCCTTGTTTCATGCGCTTCTTTCGCATGATCCTTGCCAGTTTGTCCATGGTCAACGTAGCCTTAACCACATCCTCACCAACCTGATAGGCCTTACCACGAATTGACACATGTTCTGGAATGTGTCCTGAACCGCTTTCAATAATATGTTGGGCTTCCTCGTACGCAAAACGTTCGTTCGAATTGATTACGGTACGGCCAAACCATTGATTTTTGATAACAGCAGTATTATCCAATTCAAAAATTGCAGAAAACGTATATTTTTCCTCATTGGGACGCAACGAACAGGCATTATTAGAGAGCACCTCAGGCAACATAGGCACCACGCGATCCACCAAGTAGACCGAAGTGGCCCTATCATATGCCTCATCATCAAGAATAGTATCCACCTCCAGGTAATGAGAAACATCGGCTATATGAATCCCAATTTCATAGTTCCCGTTTTCCAAAACGGTAAAAGAAAGTGCGTCATCAAAATCTTTGGCATCCTTAGGGTCTATCGTAAAGGTCAATACGTCTCGCATATCCCTTCGTTTGGCAATCTCCTCTTTTTTGATGGTAGTATCCAGTCCATCGGCAAAACGTTGTACCTCTATAGGAAATTCATAGGGTAGCCCGTATTCCGCCAAGATGGAATGTATTTCCGTATTGTGCTCACCGGGAATCCCCAAAATTTCGGTAATCTTACCATAGGGAGAATCCACACCATCAGGCCAATCCAAAAGTTCCACAATTACCTTCTCCCCATCCTTGGATCCATTAAGATTTTCTTTGGTAATGAAGATATCCGTATACATTCTAAAATCGGAGGGACGCACAAAGGCAAAGGTTTTTTGCATGTCCACCACACCTACAAAGGTGCTTTTATGACGCTCCAAAACACGAACGATCTCACCTTCCAGTTTTTTGCTTTTCTTCCTTGGATAGATATACACTTCCACCACATCTTTATGAAAAGCCTTGTTCAACTTATTAAAAGGGACAAAAACATCGTCGTCCATCCCTTCCACAACAATATAGGCGTTCCCTCGTCCGGTTACATCCACGGTGCCGGTATGATAGGTCTTAACATCTTCCAATACTTGATAACTACCCCTAGCAACTTCCCGAATGCGTTTTTTTTCCTTTAATTGGGCTAATCTCTGAATCAATGTATTCCTATCATGGGCATCGGTAATTCCTATTTTTGCGGCAATTTGTTTGTAGTTGAAACTTTTGCTTGGTTCATTCTCCAAAACAGTAAAAATCCCTTTGGTAATTTCGTTCTTCCTGTGATTTCTACTCTTCTTATTTTTTTTCGACATTAAAGTTTCTGTTTGTTGGAAAATTACGAATTATAATCCACTAGCACGTGTTATATCACAATCATAGTTGTTATCAACATTAAGTATATAATTATCTTTTTCTTTAATCTTTTAAAAATAAAATGATGATTATGATAGGGTGTTAATAAGGGGTAAAACTATTTTTAAAAATACTTGACTTTATTAGATACGAATAGTTATTGACATATAATGAGTACTCAAGAAATCTAAAAATCAGGCTATTAAAAAAGTTATTAAAATGAGTTTATAACCCATTTCAACATTCATTTTTTGATAAGTTAATGTAAATTTAATGTTAATTACAAGACGGATAGTTTTGAAAAACGGGGAATACTTTCTAATAGTTTTTTTCGCGTTTTCTTAGGAATGATTGTATTGTGCATTATTAAAATTCCATACAAATTTTAATTTGCTTTTTTTTCAACAACTTATGAGTGTCTAAATTGTGAAATATACACACGAATGAACACCCTTCTGACAATTTTTGAAAATCTATGTTGTAAACGGATCATTTTTTGTGGTCACCATGTGGAAGTTGTACCTTTAGAAGCGTTTTAACGTTCCCCCAACGCTTAAAAACATATAAGACTTACACGCGAAACCCTCATCTAGGGATTTTTTATGGTAAGTTAAATACCTCTTCCAAGGTAAATTTTTAAAAATCAAGCTATTAACCTAATTATAAACACATGAAAATAGCTATAGGAAACGACCATGCAGGTACCGATTATAAACTTGCCGTCATAGGTCTACTGCGTTCGATGGATATTGAAGTCGTCAATTTTGGAACAGATGGTTCCGATAGCGTAGATTATCCAGATTTCGTACATCCGGTCGCCCAAGAGGTGGAAGATGGCAACGTGGATTATGGAATTATTATCTGCGGTAGTGGCAACGGGGCTTCCATGACCGCGAACAAACATCAAAAGGTCAGGGCCGCGTTGTGCTGGAACAAGGAAATTGTGGAATTGGCCAGGGAACACAATAATGCGAACGTCTTAAGCCTACCTGCACGGTATATAGCCTTACAACAAGCGTTGGAAATGGTGGAAGTTTTTCTAAAAACGCCTTTCGCCGGTGGTCGTCACGAACGAAGGATCGAAAAGATTCCTTGTATTTAGTAGCTTACTTTTATGGGCCACGGTCACCATCATCACGCACACGGACATTCCCATCCAAAGGTGGAAGGCAGGAACCTCATAATTTCAATTTTACTGAATATTCTCATTACCGCTTCACAAGTGGTAGGGGGAATTATATCGGGAAGTCTTGCTTTATTATCCGATGCGCTGCACAACTTTAGTGATGTATTATCGCTCATCGTTAGTTATATAGCGAACGTTCTTTCCAAAAAAAAAGCATCGACCACGAAGACATTTGGCTATAAAAGGGCCGAAATCATTGCCGCTTTTGTAAATTCCGCCACATTGATCGTTGTTGCGGTTCTGTTGATAAAGGAAGCTATCGAGCGATTTATAAATCCGGAAGAAGTGGAATCCAGTCTGGTCATTTGGCTGTCTTTGTTGGGTATCGCCGCCAATGGTTTCAGTGTGCTGCTCATAAAAAAGGATTCGGATAAAAATATGAACATGAAATCCGCCTATTTGCATTTGCTTACGGATATGTTGGCTTCCGTAGCGGTGCTAATCGGTGGTCTGTTGATGAAGTTCTACGAAATCTATTGGGTGGACCCATTGTTGACATTTATCATCGCTGTGTATCTCATATTTATGGGCTTTGACCTTTTAAAGGATTCTACCCGGGTATTGATGCTGTTCACGCCCAACACCATACAGGTACAGCATATTGTTGATACCATATTGAAAATTAAACCTGTAAAAAATGTGCACCACGTGCATATTTGGCAGTTGAACGAAGATGAAGTGCATTTGGAAGCCCATATCGATTTTTTGGAGGATATAAAATTATCGGAGTTCGACACGATTCTTGAGGAGATAGAGGAAGAACTCTACCATACCCACGGCATCAACCATATCAACATCCAACCAGAATTTGGTAAATGCGATTCGAAACATGTAATCGTTCAGGATTGACTCGATAATTTGGGATATTGGCATTGTCAATGTGTTTAATTATCCTTGACTTACTTAAATCAGCTATTTTTAAGAATTTAAAGAGTAATTTTCTGATTTTTATAGGTTTGTACAATGGTTTACTATAAACTTTCTTTTTAATGAAAATCTATAAATCCAAAATTAGCTGGGGGCTTTTAGCTGTTCCGATGCTCCTTTTTCTAGGTATTATAGTATCCATGATCGTGAAGGGCGAAGATACGTCCGGCATACTGACGACTTCCGGTATCTTTCTCGCTGTATGCCTGTTTATTTCGTATCTGCTGCTGCATACGGAATATGCCATTGATGCCGATATATTGTATGTAAAAAGCGGTTTCGTGTATAGAAAGCACCTAGATATTTCAAGAATAACATCTGTAAAAAAGACAAAAAACATTTTTTCCGCCCCTGCGGCATCTTTGGATAGAATACAACTTACCTATGATAAATTTGGAGTTTTAGTGCTATCTCCCAAGGAAAAGGAAAATTTCGTAAAAGATTTGGTGGTAATAAATCCAACTATAAAAGACTACGTAAACCCATGAACACATCCATAAAAAGATTCAACGAATTGGATACGTCTGAACTCTATGCAATATTACAGCTGCGTAGTGAGGTGTTTGTCGTGGAACAGGACTGCGTGTACCAAGATTTGGATGGGAAGGATGCAAAGGCCATTCACGTGATAGGAAAAAAGGATGGTGAAATCGTTGCCTATACCCGTGTATTCGCACCGGGCGATTACTTTGCCGAGGCAAGCATTGGTAGGGTAGTGGTCAAACAGGATCAACGAAAATATGGGTATGGCAAGCTTATCATGGAAGCGTCCATAAAGGCTGTAGAGGAAGAATTGGGCACAAAAACCATTCGAATTTCTGCACAGACCTACTTGTTGAAATTTTACAATTCATTGGGCTTTAAAGCGGAAGGACCCGAGTATTTGGAAGATGGCATTCCGCATGTTTCTATGGTTAAAAATTAAAGGCACGCAAACACGTGCCGATATTTTCTAAGTACCGTATTTTGATGTTTAAATCTTGATCGGTTCCTTATTACTAAGGTTTATATCTTCCAACATGGTGTCTGTAAACTTATAATGACCCCTAGTTGTAATGATTCTAAATCGGTTGGATTTCATCCTGCTCAAAGTATCCAAGAACAACCATTTGGTTTTTAAAAGTCTTGGCTTTTCGGATTTTAGGCTGATGTCGAAAAAGTACTTTCGCCCGTTTTTAATGGCAACGATGTCTGGCGTAATTTTTTCGTCGGCACCCTTTCTACTATAGGATTTAGGCTTTTCGTAGCCTTCCAAATCTGCCTTGATGTTCTCGAAGCCCGTGGCCTCCAAATGATGTATGGATTTCTCTAGAAATTCCGTGTTCTCTGACTTATCTAATTTTATCATACCTTCTAAAATAATAAAATAGGGCAGAAATCCAAATATTAAAAGCTGATTAACAGGTTTTTAACCAATTCGGGACAGATTTTTGGCAATTCCGTTGGAAAGCAGGTAATCCAACTTTAGAATCAGGTTGAAGGGTTGTTCCGCCTTATTGTTTTTGGAATGGTACAAATAACCGGCCGTTTTTGGGTTTAATTCCTGTATCTCCATCTTTCCATGAGGAACCGTACCATTTTGATAATAATCCAACAATGAATGTCTTGTCACACCCTTTGCCTCCAAAAATGCCACCAATTTGCTTCGGTTCACAAAGGTGACCTTGCACGAGGTATACTTGGCGGGTTCGTCTTCGTAAATGGCAGTCACCAAAGTATAGAAATCGGTTTTTTTGCTAGAATCAAAAAGCCACCCATCTTTTAGTGTACCGTTTTTAAGATAATGGAGTTCAAAGGCAAAGGTGGGTAGGTCCTCGTTGATATAATCCAATTGGGCCTTTTCATCCACCAGAAAGGTTTCTTGGGTTTTTCTATGTTTTAAGATTACATCAACGCCCCGTAATTGTTCCCGTAGGTTTTGGATGCGTTCAAAATCGTAGTGTCTCAACCCTTTTGAATAATAGGTGTCCAACAATTCCGAGAGTCTTTTTTCTTTTCTTAGATCATATGTAAAAGTACTCTTCACAAAAAGGATTTACGGATTTATTTTTTCAAAAAGGACCGCACCTATTTTGGAGACTATCCCAACCACCAAGGCGTTCCCCATAAAGAAGGCGCGTTTCGTGTCGCTAATACCCTTCAATAGGGTATGATTGTCCGGGAACATGTTCAAGCGTTCCAATTCCATGGGCGTCAGACGGCGCAGGCCTTTGGAGGTTTGAACCACATGTTTAAATCGCGACGGACTTTTTCCTCCCTCCCCGGTAATGATGGTTCTGGAGGCATTGTCCAAGGCATCGGGGAACACCATGGCGCCTTCACTGTAATTATAGCTAAACCCGTTTTTAGCGGTACGAACCTCTTTTTTGGCCCCTTTTAAATAGGCCCATTTGTCCAAATCATGCTCATCAATATAATATTCCCTTGGAACAGCGTCTTTTTGAAGGACATCCCCAAGGACCATTTTTACACCATCGTAATCCGCCTTGGTCTTTGAGGTGGTGACTTTTCCTTCCACAAAGACCCCTGTATTTTCAAAAGGCGACAGTTTTTGGTCCTTGTTAAAGTTTTCGGACAGCGAGACCAAATCACCTTCAATAAGAAACTCTTGGGACTTGGCCGAGTCCACGTGGGCAGGAAAGGCATCGGCCAAAACACCTTCCTGAAGCATCCATGTTTCGACACCCGATTTTTTCAGTTTTTTATACATTTCACTGCTTTTATGATAGCCCAGAAAAAAAATGCGCCTTCGCCGCTGGGGCATTCCATAATCCGCCGCATTGATAACGCGCCATTCTACTGCATAGCCCAGTTCCTCCAAACTCTTGAGCATGATGGCAAAATCCCGCCCTCGTTGGTTGGAGGGAGATTTCAGCAAACGGTCCACATTCTCTAAAAACAGGTATTTGGGCGGGCGTTTTTTTTCGGATAAAATCCGATGGATGCTCCACCACAACACCCCTTTTTTTCCGATTAACCCCTTGGAGTTTTGTAAGGTGGTCGCTACGGAATAATCCTGACAAGGAAATCCGCCTACCAATACATCGGCATCGGGAATAGTATCCGTTGGCACTTCAGAAATATCCGAGTTTACATGATTTTCAGTTCCAAACTTGGCTTCGTACACCAAGGAGGCATGCTGGGTCTTGGTGCTAGGCTCCCACTGATTGCTCCATACAACCTCAAAATTTCCGGTTTGCTCCAATCCCAGACGAAAGCCGCCAACCCCGGCAAAAAGCTCTATTACTCGTAATTTGTTCACACCATTACCTTTTGTCAAACATTTATATTTAAAAACACTGTTGCCCGAAAAAAAAGACCAGCAACCTCAACAACCTTTTTTATTTCGCAACTTTGCGTTTCTGTCAACGCCGTACCCTTACTTTTCCCACAAGCCAAATTTTTTTATAGGATACCGTCAAGCTAACCATATTAGTATTTAATTTTCGTGTTACCATAAAAGAGTCTGGTATCTTACGTCTAATAGCGAAGCGGTCTTACGTCTTTAAGCGGACATTTCTAATATAAAAACTTCTTTCACGCTTTGTTTGGGCTAATGTAACCAAATTATACCATGAGATCCAAGTACTATTTCAAGTAAAAAAGACGGGATTCTTTACTTTTACAAAAAAAACAGATGCATCACTTCCCTAAATTCTTGATAATTTTTTTTCTGCTGACCATTGCATGCAACAGAAAAGAAGCCATAAACGACGATTTATCCGTTTACGTCAAAGCAATCCAAAAGGAATATGCACCCGATAAAAGGGTTGCCCTTTTCAACATTGAAGGCAAGCATTCTGCGGATGGATGGAGGCTCATTGGCGAAAGCAACCTTCCCGATGCGGTTCTTGCGCTTAAAGAAAAATTGAACGAAGCGGGTGTGGTATATACCGATAGCATAAAAATCCTACCGGACGCTAGTTTGGAGGGCAAATACGTTGCCTTGGTGACAAATTCCGTCGCCAACCTTCGAAGCGAGCCCAAGCACTCGGCGGAGCTTTCCACACAGGCCACTTTGGGAACCCCGGTAAAAGTTTGGAAAAAGGAAGGAGGATGGTACTATATTCAAACCCCTGATAAATACTTGGCCTGGGTAAATTCCGGCGAAATTTCGGTAATGACCGATGCCGAATTGGAGGCTTGGACAGACCTGAAAAAGATTATTTATACGAATACCTATGGGCATGTTTTTTCGGGCATCGATGCCCAAACACGGGTGTCCGATCTGGTCGCTGGCAGCATTTTGGAAGCAACTGGAGAAGGACTTGATTTTTATTCGGTTCGTTTCCCCGATGGCCGGGAAGGCTTCGTAAAAAAGGAAGAGGCATCACCTTATGATACTTGGTTGGGCACTCTGGACAGGAGTGAGGAATCCCTTGTGGCCACTTCCAAAACCCTCATGGGCGTACCTTATCTTTGGGGCGGTACGTCTACCAAGGGTATGGATTGCAGCGGCTTTACCAAAACCATCTATTTTTTGAACGGGGTAATCATCCCAAGGGACGCCTCACAGCAAGTGCATGCGGGGTTTCCTATTGATTCTACAAAAAGCTTTGACCAGCTTCAAAAAGGGGATTTGTTGTTTTTTGGAAGGAAAGCCACGGATTCCACGGCCGAAAAAGTGGTACATGTGGGCATGTGGATCGGTAACAATGAATTTATCCATGCTTCGGACAGAATCCGAATCAGCAGTATTGACAGGGACGCAGACAACTATGACGAATATAACCTAAACAGGTATCTACGAACGAAACGTGTTTTTAAGGAACAGGACGCCCTATTGATAGATTTGGCCCAAACACCGCTGTTCAAGGATTGAGAGAATATTTTTAAACAATATTTTTCTAGACCGAAGAACATTACGGAGAAATGGGTTCTAGGTTTTGTATATTTAGTGGAACGACCAGAGGAGATGATTCCCCTTGAAACATTAATAGTTAGCCTTGTTGACCGATAACTGTTCAAAACTGTAGACCAATGAATCCTTCGCAAACGAAATCCAACAGATGTTCAATTGTATTGTACGCAATCTTGTTTTTCACACTTTTTTTGGGTTATTCCCAGAAATCCGTAGAGGCGAAACCGCCCAATATTGTCTTTATGATTGCCGATGATTGGTCTTATCCCCATGCCGGGGTTTACGGTGATGCCGTGGTGCGTACCCCTACCTTTGATGGATTGGCAAAAAACGGGGCCGTTTTTGAAAATGCCTATTGCGCGGCACCTTCCTGCTCCCCATCGCGGGCAAGCATTTTGTTGGGAAAATATCCCCACCAACTGGAAAGTGCCGGAAATCTTTGGTCGGTGATACCGTCCAAGTTCACCAACTGGATGCGTATGTTGGAGGATTCTGGCTACCATACGGGAAAAAGCAGAAAAGGGTGGGGTCCCGGAGACTTCGAGGCCGGGGGTTACAGCAATAACCCGGCGGGAAAGGATTATGAAGATTTTGATGCATTTTTGGAGGTTAAAGGCAAGGACAGGCCCTTTGCCTTTTGGTTTGGAAGCCAAGACCCGCACCGGGACTATGAAACCAATGCAGGGGCAAAAACAGGGATGGACGTAAACAGGGTGTCCGTGCCCGAGTTTTTGCCGGATGTTTCCTGCGTGCGGAACGATATCTTGGATTATTATTACGAAGTGGAGCGTTTTGATAGGGAGTGCGGCAATATACTCACCAAACTTGAACGAGAGGGGCTTCTGAAAAACACCCTTATTGTCATGACCAGCGATAATGGTATGCCTTTTCCCAGGGCCAAGGCCAACCTGTACGACTATGGCACCCGTATGCCCTTGGCCATGTACTGGAAAGGGCACATAGAGGGAGGTTTGCGTATCAAGGAGTTTGTCAACTTCGTAGATTTTGCGCCCACCTTTGTACAAGCCGCAGGATTGCCCCAACAGGCTGAATTCAGCGGGAATTCACTGTTGCCGTTATTTGATACGGAAGCTACGAAGGCTGGCAGAGATATGGTCTTCTTGGAACGAGAGCGACACGCCAATGTGCGCAAGGGCAATCTAAGTTATCCGTCGAGAGCCGTGCGCACCCATGAATATTTATATATCCAAAATTTTGAACCGGACCGATGGCCGGCCGGGGATCCCACAGTACATCAATCCGTAGGGCAGTATGGCGATGTGGACAATTCCATCACCAAATATTTAATCATGCAAGGCGGTGGGAATCCAGAAAAGGATACTTATTTTGAATTGGCTTTTGGGAAACGACCACCGGAAGAACTTTATATCCTTGAAAAGGACCCTTACAATCTAAGGAACGAAGCCAATAACCCAAAGTACGCCTCGGCACTGAACCTCCTGCGAAAACATTTGATAGGATGGATGGAAAACACGGGTGACCTACGCGCCAGGGAACCCCAAACCAATTACTGGGACGAGGTCCTGTATACCCCAAATTATCAAATGGAAAACAAGGATATATCCGCAGAAATCCAAGCGTATAAACAACTTGTACGAGACGGCGGAGGCTTTAAGGATAGAAGCTGCCTGGAATAGAAAAAGTGGCCGACATCCAATTTTTTCTCTATAAACCACCCTTACCACCTGTTGCGAACACCTTATCCTGGCAATCGTCTGAGAATCTTTTACAGGAACCTCTGATAATGTAATGGGCTTTGTCGCTTTTCAAAAAATTGGAAAAGGCGGCATAGTGCTTGCAAGTTCACGAAAGGCGGTCTTGCGCAAAAGCACGGGGCATACTTTATTAGTTCTAGGAATACTTTATACCAATTCAATTTTTAAAACCTGCCAAAGAAAATGGAATATTTTTTTGGATTACAATAAAGAAAAACGTTGCGCAGCCTTAGTTGCGGAACTTTTTTATTTTGAAGTAATGCGGGAAAAGAAACATTTTATTGGATGGGATTGAATGTTGAATTGGTATTATCATATAACGGACGAACAGATATGAAAAGATTTGTGGGGCCATTGTTCTTCAACCTACTCAGGCAAGGCAAAAGCGATTATTTTATTCCCCTTTTTGGTTCCCAATTTCTCTCCGCCACAAGCGATGGCAATGTACTGTTTTCCTTTAAATGCATACATGGCCGGTGTGGCGAATGCTGGCGCGGGTAATTCATATTCCCAAAGAAGCCCCCCATTTTCTTTATCGAAAACCCTAAAATAACCATCCCGTGTTGCCGCAATGAACAGCAGTCCGTTTTTGGTCACCACGGCACCGCCATAATTTTCAGTCCCGGTTCCTATACCCTCTTCCCCCAACTCCGGGGTATTGCCAAAGGGGATGGACCATTTAAAGTTGCCGGTATTCAAATCGATGGCATGCATCGTACCCCAGGGCGGTGAAATCCCCGGCAGTCCTTTGCTGTCCAAAAACTTGGTGTATCCGGCATGTTTGTAACGTTCCTGAACGGTATCTTGGGGCACATTTTCCGAAGCAACGGAATGTTTTATTTCCTCATCGAATAGAAAGGCGAGCAGGGCCTCCATTTCCTCTTTTGAAAGCTGGGGAAAACCTGTCATCATGCCCTTTCCGTTGGTAATTATCTCGGCCACTTCGTTTTTGTTTTTTCGGAGCTGCAGGTCGAGCAAACTGGGAAAACCACTTGCGGCATATCCTTTTCTGTCGGGTTGGTGACAGGTAACACAGTATTTTTGATAAGTGGCCTCGCCCAAAGGGCCCCCAGTACCATCGCCGGTATTTTTGTTCATAAGTAGTATCCAGGCCATCTCATTGGAGTTCACGTATAGAATTCCGTCTTCGGGATCCGCGGAGGCCCCGCCCCATTCTGCCGCCCCATCGTAACCGGGCAGTAATAAAACGGGTTCTGTATTTGGAGGTGCATACTGACTTTTGTTTGCAGATTTAAATTTTGAAGCCAACACTTCCTTGTTTTCGGCAAAAGGGCTGATGTCCGCTTCCGTTAGGTCTTGGGATTGCCGTGCAAAGGGTTTTGGACGCACGGGTATCGGTTGGGTGGGCCAGGCTTCTTCGCCCTCCAACATTGATTTGGGCACGGGCACTTCTTCAATGTCAAAAAAGGGCTCTCCGGTCATTCGGTTAAAGACATACACATACCCTTGTTTGGTCACTTGGGCCACAGCGGGAATTTTTTTACCCTCCCGTTCCACCATCAACAGGTTGGGCGGAGCGGGCGGGTCACGGTCCCAAATATCGTGACGGGTAAACTGAAAGTGCCAAAGCCTTTCTCCCGTATTGGCATTTAAGGCCAAGAGCGAGTTGGAAAACAAGTTCTGTCCAAGCCGGACACCTCCGTAAAAGTCGGGAGCAGCGGAGCCCGTGGGCACATAAATGATTTCGGCTTCCTCGTCCACCGCCATACCTGCCCAGTTGTTGGCACCGCCCACAATGGAACTCTTGTAAGCCGTGGAATCTTCCCATGTTTCGTGGCCAAATTCCCCGGGATATGGAATGGTGTGAAAGGACCATTCAAGTTTGCCCGTAATTACATTAAAGGCCATAATATCCCCGGGAGCGGCTCCTACCCCTTCGGATACCCGAAGCGGCATGACGATCAAATCCTTAAAAACAGTGCCCGGGGCATTGGAAATGACGAACTTGTTTTCGGCGCTTTTAGGCATTCCGGAACGTAAATCCACCTTTCCGCCCGAACCAAAAGTCGGGATGGGTTTGCCGGTCAAGGCATCCAGAGCGAAAAGGAAAGCACCTCGAGTACACAGTATTCGTTTATCCTCACCTTTTGACCAATAGGATACGCCCCTGCTTGTGGAATGCCACACTTTAACGGAATCCCCAAACTGCCAGATTTCTTCTCCCGTCCCGGCATGGAGCGCCACTACCCGAAGTGCGGCCGTAACCCCATAGAGCATGGAATCTACAACGATAGGATTCATCTGCATTTGCCCCCAATCTTCAGATTCATACGTCCAAGCCACTTTGAGGGATGCAACATTTTCTTTGGTAATCTGCGACAATGTGGAAAAATGGGTCCTTCCCGCATCGCCCAAATAGGAGGACCAAGTAGTATACTCTTTTTGAGCAGGTGCTTCCTTTTTATTTTCTTCACAGGAACCTATTCCCAATATCAGAAGCAATAGACCGATTATTTTGAGCGACTTCATAATATAAATGTTTGTTTTAAAGGTAGCCAAATCCTAAAAATAGGCGGACAAAATTCTTTTTACAGGAGGCTTATAGGAAGCGCCAAAAAAGTTGAGGTGGACAAGGAGATAGTACAATTGATACAAATCCGTTCGTTCTTCTTCACCAGGTTCGGGAGGAATGATTTCACGATACGAATTGTAAAAGGAATCCCCAAAACCGCCAAAAAGACGGGTCATGGCAATATCCACCTCATGATGGCCATAATAGATGGCCGGGTCTATTAAAAACGGAATACCTTCCTTTGAAATCAAAAAATTGCCGCTCCACAAATCGCCATGTAACAAAGAGGGTTTTACGTTGGGAAACAAGTTGTTGCACACCGCAACCATTTTTTCTCTTGAAGGGATATCGGTTTTCGCCAAGCGTCCCTTCTCAAACGCCAAATGTAGCTGAGGAAGGAGTCTTTCTTGCACATAAAACGAAGTCCAATCCAAATGTCTACTGTTGGATTGATCCAAACTGCCGATGAAATTGTTTTCCTCCCACCCAAATGTCCGGCTATTGGATAATTGATGTAATTGGGCCAGTTGGCGGCCAAAAACGGACATATCTTCAACTTTGGGGTTTCTACTTTCCACATATTCCATCATGAAAAAAGCACCTGCTTCATAGGGTTCTACATGAAAGCAACGTGGGGCGGCGATCGTATTGGTTTTCAAGAGTTCCTGGAGCCCATTTTTTTCGGCATGGAACATTGCAAGGGCCTTGTTTTGCCCGTTTATTTTGCAGAAGAATTTTTCGGTTTCGGATTCCAAAAGAAAGGCCCTAGAGATGTCCCCTCCCGAAATGGGGGAAACCCGCTCTATTTTTGTGCAAAGTAAGTAGTTTAGATATGCAATCAATTCCTTGTCCAAACCCGTTTATAATTTTAGGGCCATGCCCTTTCTTGCTATTTGAAAACCTTCCCGCAACACTTTTTTTGTTTGCGGAGCATCGGGTATCAACAAAGGGTTCGTATGGTTGAAATGAATGAAGTAGATCTTGTTTCTTTCGGACCGGGAAAAATCCTTGAATGCCTCCATGCTTTCAATGACAAAGGGATGGGGAATTTCTGAAATGTCCCTGTAATCGATTTCTTCGGCATCAAAAAATGTGGCGTCTATAAAGGCATAGTCCACAGCTTTGATTTCTTCCCGAATGTCCTTTTCCCACTTTTCCCATTTGTCTACATCCGGAATAAACAACAAGGTTCTGTTCGGACCGATAACCTTATATCCTACGGTCTCTGAATACTCGTCCCGATGCGGAACTACAAAAGGAACGATAGTCAATTGCTCGGATATTTGAACCGGTTTTTCATTTTCTGTTGGAACAAGTCTTATGTTGTTATTTGCGACCAATTGTCCCCAAGGCCCATTTTCTGTCAAAAACCGATGCATTCTGGGCATGGCATATACCGTAATATTGGTGGTGTTTGCTGCTTCCTTGCCCAAATACATGAGACCGCCGTAATGCCCAATATGGGCATGGGTGAGAAAGATACCGTCTGGGTAATCGTTTTGCCTGAAAGGCGCCATTTCGCGCAATGCCTTTATTTGGACAGGCAGGTCTGGAGTGGCCTCGATAAGAACCGTTTTGTTATATTCAAAATCGATGATACCCAGGGAAACGACTTTTCTGGAATGACCACCTTTATCAAAAAGTTGCGCACAACATTCTTTTTCACAGCCTATGTGCGGACTTCCCCCGTCCTGGGCCGTTCCCAAAACGAATACTTCCACGCCTTCCTTGTCATTGGTGACAAACGAATGCTGCCCTAAGTTCAGTTGGGGCAGAAGAATAAACAGGGCGATATGAAAAAAACCAAATTTCAACCTTTTATTGGGTTAAAAATGCCCGAATATCCTCCGACAGTTTTTTTAGATCGGGCTCATGGGTGTACATCATATGGCCGGCCTCATAATAGTTCATGGAAACCCTTTCTGTCACAATGCCGTTTCGGGCAAAGGTATATTCGGCATCAAAAAATGGTGTGATAAGGTCATAGTAACCATTGGCGACCATTACCTTCATTTCTGGGTTGCGCCTCATCGTTTCTCCTAGAAAGGGGGCCGTGTTCACGGGCATTGGCTCCCAATAGGCATCATCGGGTGCGGTGCGCCATCGCCATCCTTCGCCACCTCCGGAGGTAATATAAGGCCGGTCCATGTCAATTTTTAAATCGGTCGAAAAATAATGGTTGATACCTGCGGTATAGGCCGCACTAATTTGGTAGCTTGCCGGATCACCTAAATGAGGCCTTTCGGCAACATCGTCAGCCTCGTCGCCCATGAACCTTCCGTCCAAACGTCCAATCGCCAAACCTTGGTCCTCCAAAAGTTTTTTCTGAAATCGTTCCACAAGAACGCGCAGGTTGGACCTAAGGATGTAGTCTTTGTCCAGCCCTGTAAAATAACTGAGCTTTTCGGCGATTTTATCCTTTTCGGCATTGTTCAACAGATTTCCCTTGTACAGGGCCTTGGTATAATCGCCATAGGTAAATTCCCTACACTCCTCAATAAAGGCTTCCAAAGTTTTACCTTCTCCTGCTTTTTTATGGTACCAAGCGGTGGCGGCCATACTCGGCAAATAGGTGATGTAGGAGGTGATGTTATAATGGATAGAAGTAGAGCCCGCATAATCCAAAGCCTGGGAAATAAGGATCATACCATTAAGGGCCATGTTCTGTCCAGATCCCTCCAGGGCCTTTCCCAAATAGGCCGCCCTGGTGGTACCGTAACTTTCACCTGCCAAATATTTGGGAGAGAACCAGCGCCCGTTATCCGTGACCCATTTTCTAATAAATTGGGCAAATGAGGCAACATCCTCGTTGAGTCCGTAAAAGTCCTTACCCTTGCCTTTGCCTACAATCCTGCTAAACCCCGTGCCTACGGGATCTATAAATACAAGATCGGTTAGGTCCAAAAGGCCATGTTCATTGGCCACAAGATTATAAGGAGCGGCACCATCGTCCTTCTTGGCTTCTGAATCCACTTTTATGATTTTGGGCCCAAAAAGGCCCATGTGTAGCCATAGGGAAGCGGAACCTGGCCCACCATTGAAGATAAAGGTAACCGGTCTCTTTGTTACATCACCAATTGGGTTTTTGGTATAGGCTACGGACCAAAATGTGGCTATGGAGTCGCCTGCTTTGTTGGTCAAAAAGGTTTCCTTGGCCGTTGCTGTATAATTGATGGTCTTTCCTCCAAACACCCCTTGATGGAGGGTTTCAAAACTCTTGGCATCCGGAATGGGTTTCTGGTCTTGTTCTTGGCCATCGGATTGGGAATGAAGGGTGGGACCTGAAATAAAAAACAAGAGAAAAAGTACTATTTTATGCATAAATGTCGGGCTCTTAAATGGTATTTGAAAGGTAATCATTTCATTTAAAAATTGTTGTACATTTCCGGGCCAAACCTAACCACTGAATTGTATGTTGCAATTCGCCAAACCTTTGTCACATCGGCTGTACTCCTTGGATGTTTACAGAGGGCTTATCATGTTCCTTTTGATTGCCGAAGCTGCGGGTTTCCATGAAAGCTTCGCCCGTTTAACGGAGGGGTCCACCTTGTATCCATTAGCACTTCAATTACAGCATCATCCTTGGAACGGCCTTCGTTTTTGGGACCTTGTACAACCCTTTTTTATGTTTATCGTTGGGGTGGCCATGCCATTTTCCTTTAAAAAGCGATTGGTATCCGGAAACCGTCCCGAATTGAATAGGCACATCGCCATGCGATGCCTAAAGCTGTTCTTATTTGGGGTGTTGTTGCACTGTGTCTACAGCCATGGTCCGGTATGGGAACTATGGAATGTTTTGGTACAGTTGGCGTTTACTATCCTGATTGCCTACGCCATTATGCGTAAAAGCGCCACCTTTCAAATAGGGTTTTCAATTTTTCTATTAGTGCTGACGGAAATTTTATACAGATCTTATAACCCAAATGCTCCCTATGCCCAAGGTCATGAAACATTCGGCTCTTGGGTCGACCTATTGGTGATGGGAAAGGTGAACGGCGGATATTGGGTGTTCATAAATTTTCTTCCAACTGCCGCCCATACCATCTGGGGCGTTGTGTGTGGTCAACTATTGCTAAACCCTACTGCCCAAACCAAGAAAGTCAGGAACTTTGTTCTTTGGGGGGTGTTGGCTACCGTTCTAGGTTTTGCACTCGGCTTTTTTGAAATTACACCGATTATCAAACGTATTGCGACCTCATCGTTTACCTTGGCATCTGGCGGAATTTCAATTTTAGCACTTGCCTTTTTTTATTGGACCATTGATGTGAAAGGGTATAAGAAAAACTGGCTTCGATTTTTTGCGGTCGTTGGCACCAACTCCATTTTCATCTATCTGTTCGCCGAGACCTTTGGTCATTTGATATTCCGGGAGTTCGATATTCTTTGGAACACAGGTCTTTTTCATGCCCTAGAGGCGTATAAGGATTGGATATTGGTTTTGGAATCATTGTTAATTCTCCTATTTTTATGGTATATCACGTATTATCTGGACAAGCGAAGGATTTATTTCAAAGTTTAGAAACGGGCAGGAACCAAAAAACATCTATCATGCAAAAGCATCAACTATCCACAATTCAAATGCTAAGACAAAGGCTATATGTGTTGCTTGTCATTTTACTGGCGGGGACTAGTTCTTGGGCACAAAATCCTTATGAAGGAAAGACCCTTTTGGCGGTTTTTGCCCACCCTGACGATGAAAGTACCATATCCCCCATATTGGCAAAATATGCCAGGGAAGGTGCCAAGGTGCATTTGGTGGTGGTTACTGACGGGAGGTACGGCACCAATGATTTCCATGACCATAAGGCCGGGGACGAACTGGTGGTTACACGAAGGGAAGAGATGAGATGCGCCGCGGAATTGCTAGGTGTTGAACTGACGCACTTGAATTTTCATGATCAACTTAAGGCAAGCGAAGGATATGACGGGCACGTTCCCCATGCCCGGGAAATGGTGAAACAATTAAGCGATATTGTAGAAAAAACCAAGCCCGACGCCATCATCACATGGGGCCCTGATGGCGGTTCCACGCACATGGACCACAGACTTGTAGGCGCTTCTGTTACACAGGTGTATTTAAGCAAGGATTGGCAAAGGCCCATGTCCCTGTACTTTTATGGAACACCGTTGAACAACATCGATGATGCCGATGGAAAAGTCCTGAGAGGGCAGGCAAGCAAATATTTAAGAACGAAAGTTTCCTACACCGATGAAGATCTGGAAATGGCCGCTAAATCCTACCGATGCCATTACAGCCAAATCGACCCCATGCTGACGGAAGCCGATTTTATGGACCGTAAGTCAAAAAACGGAAAATTCGTTTACCTACGAAAGTTTGAAGCCCCAAAATCCGATTCCGACTCGGTTTTTGAATAACGAACCAAAATCCAAGAAATGGATATTTCCAAGATAGAACGGTTGTTTACTTATTTTATAGACTGGGAAACGAAACTGGTTTTGGCTATTTTGTTGACAGTTAATACCGGTGTTATTTCACAAGAAACTACCGAAACCGGATGGACTACCCTTTTTAATGGAAAAGATTTGACCGGTTGGACCACCAAAATCCACCATTATGACGTTTTTGACAACTATGGGGATACTTTTAGGGTGGAGGATAGCATCATAAAGGTCAGATACGACCAATATGAAGGTTTGTTCAATGATCGCTTTGGACACCTATATTATGACCAACCATATTCCTATTTTCACCTATCCATGGAATATCGTTTTGTGGGAGACCTATTTCCGGGTGCTCCGGACTATACCCTTTTGAACAGTGGTGTCATGTTCCACTCCCAAGACCCTAGGACCATGCCCAAGGAACAGGATTGGCCCATTTCCGTAGAAATGCAATTTTTAGCGGGCGTGGAGAAAGGAAAAGTGCGGCCTACGGGTAATATGTGCTCTCCAGGAACCGATATTTTTTACCAGGGAGCCCTAGACCCCAACCATTGCGTTGATTCGTCATCTGACACCTATTTTGGGGACCAATGGGTGAAAGCGGAACTAATGGTCTTTGGTGATTCATTGGTGAGGCATATCATCAATGGCAAAACCGTATTGGAATATTCAAAACCGCAAATGGGTGGAGGTGTCGTCAATCGGTACGACCCGGATATCTTTAAACCGGGAACACCCTTGAAGGAAGGTTTTATAGCCTTACAAAGTGAAGGTCAGCCGATAGATTTCCGCAACATAAAAATCAGGAGCTTAAAGGGCTGTATGAACCCTAAGGCCGTCAACTATAAGCCGTACTATATTGAGCCGGACCCGAATAGTTGTGAATTCCGATAATTACCTATTTCCTAGGATGCTGTTGTATTTTGAGGAATTTTCCAGTAGTTCCGATGCCGCTAATATGGCGTCGTCATGGGACAGATAGTATTGATATAGCCCATCACGATAAAAATAGCGCTTGATAATTTCGTCCTCTAAATTTTTCTGGATTTCTTTTTGATACTTGTCCAGGGCATTGATCTTGCCCTTTTGAATATTGGCCAATAAGGTCTTGTAACTATCCTTTACTTCTTGACCCAAGAAATCGTTTTCCGGACCGGAAAGCGCTTCGGTAATTGCCTTTTCCGCTTTGGTCTCAAAGGAAAAATCGCTTTCCCTTACAAAGGCCTTAAAGTCGTTAAAATCTGAATTTGAGAATTGAAAATCCGCTACATCTGCTACTTTATTGCTAAAATAGTAATCCGTAGCATAGTCGAAAATGACATTGTTTTGCAGCAAGGCCATGGTTAGGTCGTTCGTTTTTACCGCTGCGATTTCAACATCGGGCAGGACGCCACCTCCGTCCTGAACCTTTCTTCCGTTCCTGGTCGTGAAATCGTTGAATTGGGTATTTCTGATGGCATTGCCGTTTTCGTCACGGTTCCAATAATCCAAGGACTGGATACAACGTCCGGATGCCGTGTAGTACCTGGAAATGGTCACCTTTAACTGGGTGCCATAGGTCAGTTTTAAGGGTCTTTGCACCAATCCTTTCCCAAAACTACGGGCCCCCATGATCACAGCACGGTCCAGATCCTGTAAGCTACCTGAAACGATCTCACTGGCAGAGGCACTGCTCCCATTTACCAAGACCACCAAGGGAATTTCGGTATCCACGGGTTGGTTGCTTGTGCGGTATTCCCTATTGAATTTCTTTACTTTGGATTTTGTGGTCACCACCAATTCGCCTTTGGGGACAAATAAATTCGTTACGTTTATGGCCTCTGACAGCAGCCCTCCCGGATTGTCGCGCAAGTCCAATACTATTTTTTCGGCCCCTTTTCCTTTGAGGTCGAGCAAGGCACTTTTTGTTTGGTCCGTGGCCTTGGCGTTGAATTTTGATAAAACGATGTACCCGGTCTTTTTATTGATCATTTTGTAGAACGGTACGGCATCTACTTCAATGCCACCACGTACTATGGTGGTGCTGTTTATTTTTCCTTGTCGCTTGTAAATAATGTCAACGGTGGAACCTTCGGAACCTTTAAGAAGCTCGCTAGCGTTGTCCTCAAAATCTGCCACCTTTATGTCCCCAATTTGAATGATCTGGTCCCCGGCCTTTAAACCGGCCTTGTCCGCAGGATATCCCTGATGCGGTTCAACAATCAACAGCCTATCCTTGTACGTACGTACCAATGCACCAATGCCGGAATATTCGCCAGCATTATTGATCCGGTAGGATTCTACGTCCTGTTCGTTTAAAAATTTGGTGTAGGGGTCCAAATCCTCCAACATGTTCTTGATGGCGGTGTCCATAAGTTCCGCAGGATTTGTCTCGTCCACATAGTTCATATTAAGTTCCTTGAAAAGCGTGGTGAAAATTTCTATTTGCTTCGCTATTTCAAAAAAATCGCTTTTAAAACTACTTCCAACGATAAGAAAAGTAAGGGCTAGAACGGGAACTATAACTTTTTTACGTACTAGTTTTTGCATGAATCCGGGCATTAAATTTCTCCAATAATGACTTCATTTTGGACTCTATGTCCACAAAAGCGGGCATTTCCTTTCCAAGGTATAAAAATAAGAACGCAAAGTTTCCTTGTGTATTGTTAAAAACAAGGCCTTTGTTCAATCTGTAGGATTCTCGTAGCAGTCTTTTGATTTTATTTCGATGAACGGCACTTTTGAAGTTTTTTTTTGGAACGGTCACGGCAGCTTTTATAGGAACTTCTTGATGTGCATCTTCCAGAAAAATAAGTTTTAGCGGGAAAGAGGAGAGACTTTTTCCTTCGGTAAAGAGTTGGCCTATGCGCTTTTGGCTCTTTAGCTTTTCTCTTTTACCAAAGGAAAGGTCTTTTTTTTGTTGGGGTAGGTCCATTTTTTAACACTGAGCCTTATTCTTCAGCTTGCCAGACATTGTTTTCCTCGTTTATATCCGCCATAAGCTGGGAAGGATCTATCACCACCGCTTGAATGTCTGAAATAGGTCTGTTGATGGTAAAATCATAAGTGGGAAACGCCCATGGCCAATCTGGCAACACAGTTCTTTCAATTTGTGGATATGGATTTTCCTTTTCGCCTCGCATCATGCGCAAGGGTGCGTAGAACGTTTCCCTACTACCATCGTTGTAGACCAATAAAACATCGATGGGCATTGGCATCAATCCAATTCTTTCCATGATGATTTTAGTGCCTTCACCTTCCGGTTCTACGGTCTTGATACCGTAATCTATGGTATTGGTGGTCTGCGTCCAATCCGTCAGGTACCAATCCAATTCCATCCCCGATACCTTTTCCGCGGTTCTTTTGATGTCGTTGGGCACCGGATGCTTGAATTTAAATTCCTCATAATACTTCCGAAGGGTTTCCATTAACTTATCCTGACCCATAACATACCCCAATTGGGCAAGAAAAACGGCCCCTTTACTATAGGCCGATATCCCGTAGGCGAAATTAAGGTCATAGCGGTCCGCATGTGTGCTCATTGGCTGTTCCTTGCCCGAAAGAGCTAGATTGTAATAACCTTTGTATGAGTTTTCGAACGGGTTTTCCTTGTTTTGTTCCCTGATCTCATTACTGCATAACGCAGAAATAAACGATGTGAAACCTTCGTCCATCCATTCATGTTTTGACTCATTGGTGGCCAGCACATGCTGAAACCATGAGTGTGCCAATTCATGGATCATGGTTCCTATGACACTTCCTGGCTTGTCGCCACCTGTAATCAAGGTGGCCATGGCGTATTCCATGCCCCCATCCCCGCCTTGGATGACCGAGTATTGCTCGTATGGGTATTCGCCTATATTCCTGTTGAAGAAGTTCATGGCTTTTTCTGTCATGGGCTGTACCGCTTTCCATGTCTCCAAAAATTTAGGGTCGTTTTTATAGAAAAAATGAAGGGTTGGACCATCTACCATTTGTAACGTGTCGTGCACATACTCTGGATCCGCCGCCCACATAAAATCATGGACCATGGGCGCCTTAAAATGCCAGGTAAGGGTCTTTCCCTTTTGTTTTTTTACGGAACTCCCAGGTGCTTCATAGCCATGTCCTATTTCCTGCGGATTTTGTAAATATCCCGTTCCCCCTACTACATAGTCCTTGTCCAAAGTGAGCTTTACATCAAAATCGCCCCAAACACCGTGGAACTCCCTTGCGATATAGGGATCGGCATGCCATCCCTCAAAATCGTATTCCGCAAGTTTTGGATACCATTGGCTCATGGATAGGGCAACTCCATCGGCATTATTGCGCCCCGACCTTCTGATCTGAACCGGAACCTGACCTTTAAATGTCATTTCGAATGTTGTTTTACCTCCGGAGGGAATCGGCTTTGCCAAGTCCACGACCAGAACGGTACCTTCTTCCTGGAAACTTACGTTCGCCCCGTCTTGGGTCAAGGATTCAACATGTAGGTATCCAATTTCACTTTCGGAAAGACCGGCAATCCTACTTTTCTTGTCCTCTGTTATCATTCTTCTATCCGGATCTTGGATGTTTTGAAGTCGTATGTCCATTTCGCTACCCGGTTGGAACGCGTTGAAATACAAGTGGTAAAACACACGGTCCAGGGCATCTGGGGAGTTGTTGGTATACACGAGTTTTTGGGTTCCAGTATATTGGTAATTTTCAACGTCCATGTTTACATCCATGGTATAGTCTACATGTTGCTGCCAATAATTTGTGCGGTTTTGGGCATATGAGGAGCTCAAAAACCCTCCAATTAAAACGGCTAGAATTATTTTCTTCATTTTACTAAAATTCAATTTTATAGTTGTAGTTGACCATTGCTCACCTTGCTGGCCATAATCAGGGCATTATAGGCGTTTACCATCTTTCCCGAAGTGGATATCTCCGCCAAGCTGGCACTTTTGGTGTTGTCTCCCCCTAGAACGACTTTGGTCTTTACGGGAAGCCCGGAATTTAAAATAATTTTCTTCACCTGTTTTGCGCTTAGATCGGGATATTGTGACCAGACCAAGGCCGCCACCCCTGAAACTGCTGGTGCCGCCATGGAGGTGCCTGGTGAATATTCGTATTCGTTGTTAGGATAGGTAGAATAGACATCCGTACCAGGGGCAAAGATATCCACATTAATTTTGCCATAGTTGGAGTAGGAGGCGACCAATTCCGACCCATATTTAGGATCCAAGGCGCCTACCGTAATCACATTGTCGGCAAATTCCGCCCCATTGTTTATCTGATCGTTGGGATAGTTTGGATTGGCGGGATCGTCCAAGTTGGCCCCATCGTTTCCTGCGGCATGCACGAAAAGCACATCGTTGTCCGCAGCGTATTTAATGGCGTCATAGACCCATTGTGCATTTGGCGAGAAGGATTTTCCAAAGCTTCCGTTAATGATTTTGGCTCCGTTATCCACGGCATAACGTATGCCCCTTGCGATATCCTTGTCATACTCATCCCCATTAGGGACGGCCCTAATGCTCATTATTTCCACATTGTTGGCAACTCCGTTCGCACCAAGGCCATTGTTTCTTTCCGCGGCGATAATTCCGGCAACATGGGTACCATGGCTTTCATCGTCTACACGATTGTTGGGGTTTCCATTTCCATAATCCGTGTCATTGTAATCATAGGGGTTGTCGCCCACAATTTTCCTGCCATCAAAATCCTTGTTAAGGTTGTAGTTCAGTTGCTCCGTAAAATAGGTGATGCCATCCTCCAATTCCTCTATCACTTCTGGAATGGATTCCTTGAAAGAGTACATTTGTAATAAAACCGATTTGTTACGCTGCATGGCCTCCGTGGATGCCTCCATACCCATAACATCCTCTTTTGTATAGGATTCCTTGCCCAAAAAGGCCTTAACCTCCTTGTCAGCATTTTTAACGGCCTGAAGGATTTGTTCATATCGATCCTTGTTCTGTTGTGCGGAGGAATATTCCTCGTCCAATTTGGCTTTTGCCTTGACCAAGGTTGTTTGGTCGCCAATGTTCAGGCGCAACATTCGCACATATTCCAATTGCTCGTTGTAGGATTCTCCCAAGAAATTATATCCGTGGATATCATCCACATATCCATTATTGTCATCGTCCTTGTTGTTGCCGGGTTTTTCATCGGAATTTGTCCATAGTACCCCATCCAGGTCTTCGTGGTCCAAATCGATACCAGAGTCCAGAACGGCCACTATGATTTTTTTCCCTTTTTTGTTTTTGATGATTTCAGCATACGCTTTGTCTACGCTCATCCCGGGAATGGTATCACTTGCAAGGTCCAAATGGCCCCAATTTTTCTTCTCCGCTTCGGTCAGTTCCGAAATCTTTAAGGGAACGGCATCAATGTTCTCCACAGGAGTTAAAATAAGGCCTCCCGTACCACCGCAACCCAATAGTGCGACAAAAGAAAATACCAAGAGCGATTTAGTGATTGTACGTATCATATAAAATAGTTGTTAATTTAATTTTGGTTCTTTAATTGAAAATTTCCTTGAAAGTAAAGGCTTGATCTAACCTAACGCCTTTTTCGGTTTTTTTGACCGTACAGAGCTGGTTATGCGCATCGTGTTCAAAGAAAAGAAAATAGTTTTTTTCCGCAGCCTCATTGAGGAATTTTTCTTTTTCGGTGAGTGTAAGTAAAGGCCTTGTATCATAACCCATAACATAGGGCAAAGGGATATGGCCTATGGTAGGCAGTAAATCCGCCACAAACACAATTGTTTTTTCTTTATACTCGATTTTTGGCAACATTTGCTTTTCTGTGTGCCCATTTACAAAATAGATGCCAAAACCTAATTCTGAATTTTCATGAAAGACCGAATCCCTTGAGGTTTCTATGAAGCTCAATTGCCCGCTTTCTTCCATGGGCATTAGGTTTTCGGCCAAAAAAGATGCCTTTTCCCGGGCATTTGGCTTTACGGCCCACTCCCAATGTTCCTTATTGGTCCAAAACTTGGCGTTCTTAAATGCCGGTTCATACCCTGTCCTGTCCTTGTTCCATTGAATACATCCGCCACAATGATCAAAATGCAAATGGGTTAGGAAAACATCGGTAATATCCTCTTTGGAAAGACCAATATCACGCAGTGATTTATCCAAGGTAAAATCGCCCCAAAGGTGGTAGTGGCCAAAAAACTTTTCGGATTGTTTGTTGCCAAGACCTGTATCGACAAGAATAATTCGTTCCCCATTTTGAATCAGAAGGCTTCTTGCGGCCATGTCAATCAGATTGTTCGCGTCTGCAGGGTTTGTTCTTTGCCACAGGGTTTTTGGTACCACTCCAAACATGGCACCACCGTCCAACTTAAAATTTCCAGTCTCAACAGGGTATAGACTCATGAACGTTTCAGGTAACGGAATAAATCTCGAAAAATAGTCAAAATGCTGTGGAAAAGCATTTTGTTTAAGAGTTTTTAACGCAAAATTTCCAAATCTTGGATTATTATGGAGGTATTTGTGGACAGTAAAAAGTCGATTTTTTTAATGCTACATACAATTAGAGCAACAAATCCTCCAAGGAATGATGTGCCAAAGGTTTGGCCAAGTGCTTTTCAATTTCTAGAAAACTTTGTGATCTTTCCAGATCCTTAGGGTTTATAGAAGAGCTCAACATGAACACCCGGCATTTGCCCTTGGTTTCTGTAGGCAAGTTTTTATATTGTTCTATGAACTCAAAACCGTCCATTTCCGGCATTCTGATGTCCAAAAAAATCACGTCTGGAAATTCCTCCAGATTACCCTCCAATTCCTTTAAATAATTAAGCGCCTTTAAACCCGAAGTTTTGACCTCAACCTCTGTTATAAGTTTGGATTTTGATATTATCGCTTTGTTTATATAGTTGTCTATTTCAGAATCATCTATCAATAATACCTTCATGGCGGTAGAATTTAGTTATTAGGATATGTATTTGGCAAGGTAAGGGTGAAAGTCGTTCCAATCTTAGGTTTGGAATCCAGTTCAATGGTTCCATCCAACTTGTTTATAATTTCCTTTACAATGAATAGCCCTATTCCCGAGCCCATTTCATCGGTTGAGTCCCTGTAAAACATATCATATATTTTTTCTTGGCTCTTTTTCTTTATACCTATCCCGTTATCCTTAATTTCAATTACCGCCTTTTCTTCGTTAGTATTCACGTCAATCCAAATAGACGGTGTGGTTTTTGTTTTGTCATGGTACTTTATGGCATTCGACAAGAAATTACTGATCAATACGGCTATACTTCTACGGTCTGAAAAAAACTCACAATCAGTCTTTAAATTGGTAGATATGTGAATTTTTTTAGTGTTTTTAAGATACCATAAATCTTGCAAAGCTTTGTCAATAATTTCCTTAAAATTCACTTTTTCACATTTCAATGACATATGTTTATTTCTGGAATAGGAAATTATATCTTCAATAAACGCATCTAGACGCATTACGGAGTTCTCCATCATCTCCAATCTATTAATTGTTTCCGGTTCCCCCTTTTCTTTTTTTATTATGTCCAGTAGGCCCATTATGGAAGCGAGAGGAGCACGAAGTTCATGTGAGGCACTATAGACAAAACTATCCAACTCAGAGTTGGTCTTTTTCAGTTCTGCATTTTGGTTTTCAAGCCTTTTTTCGAATTCCTTGGCCTCAGTAATGTCCACCGCGGTTCCTTGAGAAGCTATAACTTTGCCACTAGCGTCCGTTGTCACTTCCATTTGGACTTTTACATATTTTATGGATTTATCCCTATGTATTATTCTGTAGGAGAAAGAACTATTATCCCTTTGCGAAATTTTGGTGTCAATAATTGTATCATGCATGACAAGGTCATCTGGATGTATTAATGTTTTAGTAAAGGCAACATCTATTTTTCTTCCGGGTTCAACATCATATATTTCGTACATCCTCTCAGACCAATCGATAATATCCTTTTCAAAATTCCAGTTCCAATACCCAATCTTTCCAATGCGAATGGCAGCGTTCATTTTATTTTGGAGCTCAAGAATTTCCCGTTCCGTTTTCTTTTGATCTGTAAGATCAAAGGCCACGGAACCTATGCCTATTGGCTTGTTATTATTTTTGTCGTTAATGAGAAAGGCAGAAAGTGCTGCTGGAATATTCCTGTTTTCCTTAAAGCTTTTAAGGTAACCTTCCCCGCTCCAAGAACCATTTTTGAAAATTATAGGCATGTACTCCTCTTTGATTACCTGTCTTGAGTCCTCAGGAAAAAAATCCAAAATGGAATAATTGGAAATTGCGTCTTCATTGGATAGGCCCACAAGTTCCCTTCCGGATTCATTAAGATAGATACCACCACCATCCATACCGGACAACCCTATAAAACCAGGGCTTTTTTCAATTACTGCCAATAGTTTTTGATTTTCCTCTTCACTAACCTTTCGTTGCGTAATGTCTCTAAAATAGACAGTAAGACCCTCTGGAGAAGGATATACATGGCTTTCAATCCAAATATTGTTTCTGGGATGGAACTGCTCCAAATGAACATATTCCTGCTTTTTTAAAGCGCCCTCAATTTTGCCCCTCGTACTTGAACTTATAGTGTTTTTAAAAACATCCCATATATTTTTGCCTATAAGCTCCTCTTTCTTTTTTTGAATTAACTCTTGTGCCTTAGCATTAACATAGGTTAGGTTCCAATGATTATCAATGGAAATGAACGCATCAGAAATTCGCTCGGTCAACTCTCGATATTTTTTTTCACTTGCAACAATTTTTTTCTGTGCCTTCCTTTCATCAGTCCTGTCCAAATAGGTTGCTAGAATGTACTTTTTTTTATTTACTTCGTACGTTTCCGCTGAGGCCGTAATAAAAATTTTCTCCTTTTCCTTTGGCCGGGCTATGAGTTCCATTGATAATACTTTTCCACTACTATTTAGTGACTCTAGGGCTTCCTTTCGCTTTGATTCCTCATCGATTATGATTCCTAGTTCTTCGAATTTTTTTACCAATTACTTCTTTCAACTGAAAACCTAGCAATTCCAAAAAGTACTGATTGGCATCGGCAAATTTTAATTCATTATCAAAGATGGCCATGCCTATGGTCTGGCTATTAAATGCTTTTTGAAATTTTTTGAGGTTTTCATTTGCGGCATGCTCCAATTTTTTTCTGGCCGTAACGTCCCTAACGATGCCCAAGATGGTGCCATCATTCAATTTTTTTGCACTTACTTCTCCATAGAAACTAGAGCCGTCCTTTCTAAGAAGCTTTCTTTCGGTAAGAACGGAATGTCCTTTATTTATTTCTTTGAATCTCAAGGGAGCCTTTTTTAAGTCGGATTTTGTTGCTAATTCAACAAGGTTTTTAGTAAGTAGCTCCTCTTTTGGATAACCAAATAATTCCACGCCCTTAATGTTGGCTTCCAAAAGATTTCCATGGAAATCAGCCAAAAATATACCATCTGAAGCTTGCGCTATAAAAGCCCTAAGTTTCTGTTCATTTTCTTGAAGCAAGTGGGTTTTTTCATTAACCATTTTTCGTAAAGTTCTAGGCTGCTCCAGTAGAAATGTGGTAAAAACGCCGGCAATAATAGAAAGAATAAGGCCAAGTCCCCCTAAAACATAAAAACCATATAGTGCCAGTTTTTTTTCAGAAATCACATATAGCTTCCATTCACCATTGTAATCACTTATGAAGTGTTTCATTGCGTTATTTGAAAACACTTCTTTTGTGGCATAAAATATTTGTTCGGAACCGTCCGTATTAGTTTTATAAAGTTGATATGAAAACGGATTATTTTCTAAAGATTTCAAGGAAACTTCCGACAACAAGGACTCAAGTTTAATTACGGCTGCGGCAAAACCGGCAAATTGGTTTTCGACATAAATAGGGGTACGGCAAACAAAACCTGAACCTCCCTGCTTTAAATTAATGGGCCCGGTAACATAGTACCCCCCTTTTTCCATTGTTTTTAAAGCGCCTTCTTTACCTATGGAGTCCTTTAAAATATTAAATCCCAAAACTTCGTTTCCTTCAAAAGGATAAACATTGGTAATAAGACCGGTACTGTCAACCAGCTCAAGCGCATCTATGTTACTATTTGTCCCAAGAATCAATTTGGCAACTTTTGGAAAATCTTCTGGAACTCCATAGTTTTCAGTTAAAAATGCCAAATTTTGAGTGCTTGAAAAACCTTGTTCCAATACCCTTTTTATTTCATTTTCAACTTGGGAAGCCTGTCTTCTCAATTCATTCTCTTCGGAGCTTTTTAGAATAAGATACCTTTGATAGCTCAAATAAGTGGTGAGTCCAAAAACAAAAACAAATACCAAAAGCCCAGAAAACTGGGACATCCCTAGTTTAATATATTTTAAGGGTTTTAATATCAACTTCATTTGCACCTATTACTTACGTATCATCAACTAACTATAACTTTACACAGATTCACTTTGCGACGGTAAGGCGGCCAAGGGTAAGATTTAGGGATGGTCTTTACGAACTTTCATCATTTTTGGAGAGGGGCAATGGGACAAAAATAGAAAAGCATTTTCCAATTCTTGTATTTTCAATCAAAAAACGTAAGTAAAATGTTACAAAAAGATTTTTTCCTTGCGCGAAAAGGATACATTACCTTGTTTTGGAAAAATATCTTCATGTAACAAAATTTGAGTTTTTTTAATTGTGGTATTGGATTTTCATTTTGTTACAACTGCCGTATAATTCTTATTTTTAACAAAAAAGTATTCCATGCTAGAACTTGCAGGTATTATCATCTTAGGCATTATAGCGCAGTGGGTAGCATGGCGCTTCAAATTACCGGCTATTCTTCCCCTAATTTTGATCGGTTTGATAGTGGGCCCGTTATCAACTTTATATACGGAAGATGGGTCCAAGCTTATAGAACCTATTTGGAATGGGCAGAAGGGGTTGTTCCCAGGGGAGGGGCTTTATTACTTTGTGTCCTTGGCAATAAGTATCATCTTATTTGAAGGAGGGTTAACGCTAAGGCGGTCAGAAATACGAAATACGGCTCCAGTTATTACAAAGCTAATCACCTTGGGAAGTTTGGTAACCTTTTTCGTGGGTGCTTTGGCGGCCCATTTTATCTTTGACCTTAGCTGGCAGATTTCTTTTCTCTTTGCGGCTTTGATTATTGTTACTGGCCCTACGGTAATCACCCCTATTTTAAGAAATATACCGTTAAAAAAGGATGTTAGCGCTGTTTTAAAATGGGAGGGGATATTGATCGACCCCATTGGTGCGCTTGCGGCCGTTTTGGTGTTTGAGTTTATTAGTGTAGGCGAGGGTCAGGCCTATACATTGACCGCACTCGTGGAATTCGGTAAGATTTTGCTCTTTGGCTTTACCTTTGGCTTTACCTTTGCCCATGGTTTGGCATTTGCCATAAAAAAGAATTTCATACCACATTACCTATTGAACGTGGTGTCGCTTTCCGTAGTTCTGCTGGTCTTTGTGGAGTCCGATCTGTTCGCACATGAATCCGGTCTATTGGCAGTAGTGGTCATGGGGATGGTCATGGGAAACATGAATCTGCCCAACATAAAAGAACTATTATATTTTAAGGAATCGCTCAGTGTACTTCTAATTTCCATCCTTTTTATTCTTTTGGCTGCCAATATTAATATTTCAGATATGGAATTGATTTATAACTGGAATACCGTGATTTTGTTTGCGACCATAGTCTTTATAATCAGGCCCTTAGGGGTGTTCCTAAGTGCCATGGGTTCCAACCTTAAGTTCAACGAAAAACTCTTTGTTAGTTGGGTAGGTCCTAGGGGTATCGTGGCTGCAGGTATCGCGTCTTTATTTGGATCAAAGCTTCTCGCCAAAGGGGAACCTGGCTCAGAATATATTACGCCATTGGTGTTCATGATCGTTTTGGGAACGGTCTTATTGAATGCGACTACCGCCAGATTATTTGCCAAGTTGGTAGGTGTATTCCTTTACAAATCAGAAGGCATTTTGGTCATTGGCGCCTCACGGGTTTCCAGGCTTATAGCGGAGTATCTACAGAAGAACAACAGGCATGTGGTTTTGGTGGACAATAACGATACGAACGTTGCCAAGGCGCGTAAGGCGGGATTAGAGGCTTTTAGTGCCAATATTTATTCGGATTCCTTGGGAGATTATATTGAGCTTAACGATGTGGGCTATCTTATGGCCTTAACAGGAAACTCTGATATAAACAAGTATGCCATTGATAAGTTTAAAGGTGAGTTTGGTGAAAATGGCTCCTTCCGCTTGGTCGATTCGGAAGAAATGAACGACCCTGAAAACAACCCCAAGGAAGGTCTTTTTTCCCATACGGACGATTTCATCAAACTGACCGAAACCGCCAGAAAAAACCCTGTTATTCGCGAAATAGAATTGAAGGACACGGAACATTATGAAGGACTTATTGAAATTACCAAGGCCGATCCTGACATAATTCCTTTATTCCTAAAAACTCCGGATGACGATATCAAAATAATCTCCTCGTTCAGTAAAGATTTTACGGATATCGAGGAAGGCTCAAAACTGGTATATCTTGGAAAAGCCCTTCCTGTTGAAGAGGAGCTCCAAAAAGAGGAAGAAATGAATTCACCTAACAAACAAATAAAAACTTAATCGTTCAGTTTCAGTACGGCCATAAATGCTTGTTGCGGTATTTCTACGTTTCCAACTTGGCGCATCCGTTTTTTGCCCTTTTTCTGTTTTTCCAACAGCTTTCGTTTTCTGGAAATATCCCCACCATAGCATTTTGCAGTTACGTCCTTACGAAGGGCCTTGATCGTTTCCCTGGAAATAATCTTGGAACCTATGGCCGCTTGTATAGGAATGTCAAATTGTTGTCTAGGAATAAGTTCCTTCAACTTTTCGCACATTTTTTTACCAATGTTGGCGGCATTGTCAAAATGAATCAAAGCGGACAAGGCATCTACGGGCTGGGCGTTCAGTAAGATATCCACGCGGACCAGTTTTGATGCACGCATTCCAATGGGGGCATAATCAAAGGAGGCATATCCCTTGGAAACCGTTTTTAGACGATCGTAGAAGTCGAAAACAATTTCCGCCAAGGGCATATCGAAGTTCAGTTCCACCCGTTCCGTCGTCAAATAGGTCTGGTTGGTAATCTGGCCTCGTTTTTCAATACAGAGTGACATTACGTTGCCTACAAAATCCGCCTTTGTAATGATGGTTGCCTTAATATAAGGTTCCTCCACACGGTCTATGGTAGAGGGATCGGGAAGGTCACTGGGATTGTTAACGATGATGGCGGTTTCCGGGTCCTTACGGGTATAGGCATGGTAACTAACGTTTGGCACGGTGGTAATGACGGTCATGTCAAATTCCCGTTCAAGTCGCTCCTGAATGATCTCCATATGAAGCATCCCCAAGAAACCACATCTAAAACCGAAACCCAGGGCCGCACTACTTTCCGGCGTAAAAACTAGGGATGCATCGTTCAGCTGCAGCTTTTCCATGGAGGAACGCAGTTCTTCAAAATCTTCCGTATCCACCGGATAAATTCCGGCAAAAACCATGGGTTTTACATCCTCAAAACCGGCAATGGCATTTTTAGTGGGCGTGGCGGCATCGGTAATAGTATCGCCTACCTTTACCTCTCTGGCATCTTTTATACCTGTAATCAAATATCCCACGTCACCGGCGCTTATCATGGGTTTTGGATGCTGGGTCAGTTTTAAGGTGCCAATTTCATCGGCATCATAACTTTTACCTGTTGCCACGAATTTTATCTTCTGATTTTTTCGGATAGTCCCGTTGATAATCCTAAAATAGGTTTCCACCCCCCTAAACGGATTGTAGACAGAATCGAACACCAAGGCCTGAAGGGGCTCGTCCGGATTTCCTTTTGGCGCCGGAATACGTTCTATGATGGCCTTTAGAATTTCCTCGATACCAATTCCCGTTTTGGCACTGGCAGGGATTACGTCCTCCGCATCGCAGCCCAAGAGGTCCACAATATCGTCCGTAACCTCCTCTGGATTTGCGCTGGGAAGGTCCACCTTGTTTAAAACCGGTATGATTTCCAAATCGTTTTCCAGGGCCAGATACAGGTTCGATATGGTCTGGGCCTGAATGCTCTGTGCGGCATCTACCACCAAAAGCGCGCCTTCACAGGCCGCAATGGATCTTGAAACTTCATAGGAGAAATCTACATGCCCAGGGGTGTCTATGAGGTTCAAAACATATTTTTCTCCATTGTATACATAGTCCATTTGAATGGCATGGCTTTTTATGGTAATTCCACGCTCACGCTCCAAATCCATGTTGTCCAACAGCTGTTCCTTTTTTTCCCTTTCGGTGACGGAACCCGTGAAATCCAAAAGACGGTCCGCCAAGGTACTTTTACCGTGGTCAATATGGGCAATGATGCAGAAATTTCGAATGTTTTTCATAGCGTCAATTGAAAAAATAGCTCCTTTTAAACTTTGGAATCTACCCGTTTAAAAAGTAATTGCAAATATAGTCTAAATAGCATCTAGATTTTAGGAAGCTTCGACTAAATAAATAGGCAATATTGTGCTAAAAACAAAGCGGAAAGAGCCAATCGTAAAAATATACAGTATTATTTTGTTAGATTTGATGTTCAACCCAAACTAATATTGAGACCGCTACTGCTATTTTTCCTGGCGCTACTAGGAGGTTCCCAAGCGGCGCAAAGCCAGACCCACCAACTCACCGGAACGGTAAAGGACGAGCTGGGCGAAACCATCCCTTTTGCGTCGGTTTTTTTGTTACAGGCCACTGATTCTACCATGGTAAAAGGCACTTCGGCAGATGAGACGGGCATTTTCTTGATTTCTGATATCACCCCGGGACTTTATATCGTGCAGTGTTCCTATATTGGAAAAAGTTCGGAAGGGCTTCCCCTGGACATTCGGTCCGACATCAAAATTGGCGCTTTGATTATTCCACAACAAGCAGAGCAATTGGATGAGGTTGTCGTTGTATCGGCACGGCCCCGGGTAGAGCGAAAAGTGGACCGGTTGGTTTTTAATGTGGAAAATACCGTATTGTCCCAAAGCAATTCCTGGGACATCCTAAAACAGACCCCAGGCGTAATACTCATGCAGGACGAGCTACAGATTCGAAACCAGCCCGCCGTGGTTTACATCAACGACCGGAAAGTCCAATTATCACCATCTGAAGTAAGAAGCCTGCTCGAAAATTATCAAGGGCAGCACATTAAATCCGTAGAGGTCATCAACAATCCCCCGGCCCGGTACGATGCGGAAGGAGGTGCAGTTTTGAACATTATTACTAATAAAAACATTTCATTGGGCTATAAAGGCAATTTTAGTTCAATTTACACCCAAGGAATCTTTCCCAAATACAATTTTGGCACCTCTCATTTTTACAAGACCAACAAGCTAAATTTAAATGCTTCCTACGCCTATGCCCCAAGGAAGGATTTTAAGGATGTGCAAAACAGGACCAATTTTATCAACGATACGGGTGTATTTTCCCGCTGGGATACGGATTTTGACAAGACCAATAGATTTGAAACCCACATAGGAGGGCTTACGTTGGATTATACGATCGACGACCGCAACGAAATCAACCTAACCTCCAATATGCAACTTTCCCCCAAAAGGGAATACGACAATTTTCAGAGCACCGTTATTACCAATGGAATTGGCGTTTTGGATTCGACCTTTACCACGGCCAGTTTTTTGGACGAGACCAAGAACAATATTTCCGGGGATGTAACCTACAAGCACACCTTTAAGGAAAACGGTACTTTACAGGTGAACGGACATTACACCGCCTTTGACCTAAGCAGAACACAACGTGCCAGTTCCGACTATTTTCTGCCTACTGGCGATTTTATAAGAAACTATAGCTTCTTTACCGATGCCGATCAGGATATCGAAATCATAACGGTCCAATTGGATTACAGTACCCTTTTGGGTACGGTGAGTTTTGAAACCGGGGCGAAGCTTTCCTTGATCAATTCTGAAAGTCGCTTACAGTTCTTTACGGAAAATAACGGACGCGTTTTTGTGCCTAATCTTTCTGATAACTTTTTGTACGATGAAAATGTATATGCCGCATACGTAAGCGCTTCCAAGGATTGGGAAAAATGGAGCCTCAAGGCAGGACTTAGGGCGGAGCATACCCAAAGTTCCGGAAACTCACTAGCACTTTCCACGGTGAACGAATTAGAGTATTTTGAACTTTTTCCGTCGGTTTACCTGCTCCATACCATTAACGAAACCCATAGCCTTGCCTTTGATTATTCCCGAAAACTGCAAAGGCCCAGGTATGAGGATTTGAACCCCTTTCGAACCTTTATCAATGAAAATATTTTTTACGAAGGAAACCCCACTCTTGTTCCCAACTTCAGCAATAACTTTAACCTGAACTATACCTTGAACCAGGAGTTTTTCTTTGATTTTTATTACCGGGACAATGGCAATTATATCTCCACACTTTCCTTTCAAGACAATGAAAACCAAGCACTTAGAGATATCACACAGAACGTATTGGAAAGTACTTCCTACGGGTTGGATTTTAATTACGGCAAATCCATTACCAACAACTGGTACGTGTACAGCTATCTATCATTCTTTCATGAGGATGAAACCTTCTTGGCCTTGGAGAGCGATGCTTTCTCTGCCACCAATGAAATAAACGGTTATTATATAGATGTAACCAATTATTTGACCCTTTCCAAGGACGGTACTTTTAAGGGTGAATTGGGACTGGCCTATTTATCTGGATTTTTAGCAGGTTCCTATACCATGTCCGAAACAACAAACCTTACCATGGGCCTCCAAAAATCCCTATGGAACAGAAGGGCGGAACTTAGTCTCAACTTCAACGATATCCTGGGCAAGGCAAACCCATGGTTTTCCTCAAAATATTTAAATCAGGACAATTCATACATCGCGGTAGAGGAAACCCAAAACGTACGTCTATCTTTCACCTATAATTTTGGAAACTTCCGTCTAGAGGATAATCAGCGCCAAATAGAAAAAGCGGAAAGGGACCGAATTGGCTCCGAATAAGTGCCAAAATCGACTGTTCATACAATATTCTTACATAGAAACATTTGCTGTAAGATATTTCCGAATAACTTTTTTATATTCGCTTGCGACTACCATTAGCCAATGAAGCCAGCCTTACCACTCCTTTTCTTCATGTTACTTATTTCCATATCAATAAACGGCCAAGAGTTTGAAATTTCGGGTAGTGTAAAGGACCAAAACGGAGACCCGCTTGTCTTTGCAAACGTTTTATTGAAGAATCAGGATTCGATATTGATTCAAGGTGCCGCTACGGACGAGTCGGGCCTATTTATCCTGAACAACGTTGAGAAAGGAATCTATCTAATATCTGCGAGTTATTTAGACAATACAAGTGAAACCCGTTCCATACAGGTTTCCACGGATTTGAGAACAGAGGATTTGATCATTCTACAGACCGAGACCCAATTGGATGAGGTTGAGGTCGTGTATAAAAAACCTACTATAGAGCAATTGGCGGACCGACTCATTTTTAACGTTGAAAATACTTCCTTGTCCCAAGGGAATATCTGGAATATTTTAAAACAGACCCCGGGTGTTATCATCCTGAACGATAAGATCAACATCAAAGGGAGTTCCAATATTGGGGTCATGATCAATGGCAGGTTGGTGAACATCCCGCAAGCCGATATCGTTAATCTGCTTTCGGGTAGTTCCGGCGACAATGTGGAATCCGTGGAGGTAATCTTGAATCCTCCGGCCAAATACAGTGCTGAGGGCGGACTTTTGTTAGACATAAAAATGAAGAAAAACCTCATTGCCGGATATAATGGGTCCGTCTACAATAGATACACACAGGCGGTATTCCCAAAACATATAATCGGTACCGATCACTTTTTTAAGGGCAAGAAAACCGATTTTTCACTTTCCTACAGTTTTAGAAAAAGCAAGGATTTAAGAAGGTTTACGGACATTACCAATTTTTTCGATTCCGGAGCTATTACGGATGTATGGACGACCGAACAAAGGACCGTTACCAGGAGCAATGAACATAATATTAATGGGTTTTTCGATTATCAGGTCAATGACAAAAACAGCCTTAGTTTTTCTACGATCAATTCGTTTACGGCTCCCGCCAATAGGTTTATCGATTCCAGCACCCTCATTGAAGATACTTCAGGTGATTTACTATCCAGTTTTCTAACGGTAAACGATTCCGATTATGACGCCCTTAACTCGGCATATTATCTGGACTGGACCCATAAGTTCAATAAGAAAGGCGAACAAATTTCCCTGGCCTCCAATTATACCTATTATCAATATAACAGGGGACAGGATTTGGATACTGATTTTTTTGACAGCGACGGGATTCTTACCGGGGATAATGATTTTACCACACAATCCAACCAAAAGACGGCCATCTACAGCGCCCAAGTAGATTACAACAACCCTATAAAAAAAACCACCACCTTGGAAACAGGTATGCGGTATTCCGGTATTAACTCCCAATCGACCATTGGCCAAACAGGTTTTGATAGGACCCAACCGGGTATTGACCCAACAGAGGCGGGTGTTTTTGACTATGACGAGAAGATTATGGCGGGCTATGCAAGTCTCAACAACAATTGGGACACTTGGCAATTGAACATGGGGCTTAGGTCTGAATACACGGAGACTATAGGAGACCTGGACACGGCAAGTGAGCCTAATAAAAATTCCTATTTGGAGCTTTTTCCCTCTGTTTCGGCCCAACATGATTTCAAAAACAAGCACAATTTGGCCTTGCGTTACTACAGAAGGATTACTAGGCCTAGATATAGTGATTTAAACCCATTCCAATTTTTTCAGAGCAACAATACGGTGGTAGAGGGCAACCCAAATCTAAGGCCCGCCATTAGGAACTATGTTTCCTTGGAGTACGGCATCAAAAGGGATTATTCATTGGAAGTCTATTATTTTAATGATAACAATGATTTCTTTGAGCAAGTGGTCCAAGACAATGAAAGCAATTTGCTCCGTTTTTTGAGCGTCAATTTGGAATCCAATGTCACTTATGGTGCCGAGTTTAGAATGAATAAGCGTTGGACGGGTTTTTGGGATACCTACCTGTTACTTACCTATTACAATAAACAGACTAGTTTTAGGGATATAGATAGCGGAGCGATCGTAAGCAATGGTTTATGGACGGGAAACGTTAGGTTCAACAATTATTTTACGCTCTTAAAGAATCGTTCCCTATATGCGGATGTTCTTTTCAGGTACTCCTCGCCAATGGTACTTGGTAATTCCAGAAGGGAATCCACAAGCCAACTTATACTTTCACTTAGCAAGACGTTTTGGCAGCGAAGGGCGGTTTTGTCCTTTTCCTTTGACGATGTTTTTAACGATGGAAATTTCTTCTACACCCGTAATTATCTCAACCAGGACAACAGCACTTTTTCCAGAAGGGAGACGCGATTATTTTATATTGGGTTCAGATATAGGTTTGGGAACAACAAAATTAGGGACAACCAAAAGCGAAAAAGTACGGACGAAGGGGATAGGATCTAAATCACAGCCCTATAATCATCGACCCGCAAACCCCAAGACTGATCAACATGTAGACACCTGCCAAGATCAGAAACACTTTGCCCGACTTCTTTTTGTTTTTACCCATCAAAACAACGCCAATGATGCCCAAAAGTATGGCAGGACCGAACATGATGAGAAGTATCAGCACGAACAAACCATCCAAATTCCCTACCTCCATTGGAATTAAACTCATAGTGTTTCTTTTTGTAGTTCTTGTAACCGATTTATTTTATCGTCCCTATAGAAAAGATTCATCGTTTCAAAGGGGATTATTTTATTGTCCTTGTTCACAATATGCACACAGGATTTTTTTATGGCCCTTATGTCAAAGTTATGGGCATCTATGAATTGCATGATGATTATTCTGAAAAGGTTGTCATAACCAAGTTCCGGCGCATCGATTTCCGGGAGGCAGCACATGATGCTTTTTAGGTTCTCCGATGCCTTTTCCACAGAATTTCCCGTACTGAACAGTTCGATTATTTTTCCATGTAGTTGTTCATCCTGTTCATAGATGATGGTGTTTTTTCCTTCGTTCAACAAATCGTCCGGGTTGATGTAGCGTGTTAAAGGACTAACTTCATTTCCCATTTTTAAGGCATAGGCCATGACCAAAGCATCTGGGTTGCAGGGAACCGGGATAAGATCGTACGGCTCAAAAATAGGGGATTGTTCCAAAATCTTTCTACGAACCTCCGTAAGCGTAATCCTGTTTTCGTCCACCTCAAAATTTTCCAATCGCCCAGCAATCTGTGTGGGTTGAAAGGTAACCCCGCGCACACATTTTTGTTGTAGGGCAAAATCTATGGTCTTTCCCATTTCGTGGTCGTTCAACCCCTTTTGAAGGGTAACAACCAAAGTGGTCGATAGGTTGAGTTGGTTCAAATGTTCCAATGCCTTAAGGCGGATATCCGCCAGGTCTGCCCCTCTCAAAGTTCGTAAAACGTGATTGTCCAGGGAATCGAACTGTAGGTAGATTTCAAAATCCGGCATGTAGGTGGCAAGTCGCTCCGCAAAATCAAATTCCTTGGCGATGCGTATGCCGTTTGTGTTGACCATTAAATGCCGAATGGGCAGTGTTTTCGCATAATCCAAAATCTCAAAAAACTGAGGATGTAAGGTAGGTTCGCCGCCACTAAGCTGAACCACATCCGGTTCCCCTTCGTTTTTTACAATCGCGTCCAACATGGCTTTAACCTCGTCCAAGGTCCTGTGCCTGCCATAGTTAGGGGAAGAGCCCGCGTAACAGGTGGGGCAAGTTAGGTTGCATCGGTCCGTTACCTCAATGACCGTTAAGCAGGAGTGTTGTTCGTGATCAGGACAAAGCCCACAATCATAGGGGCATCCGTAAAGGGTCTTTGTATTGAAAGTCTTAGGATACTCCGAAGCTTTATTGTAGTTCCTTATATTCTTATAATAGGGAATGTCATCGGCAATCAACACCTTGGAACGCCCATGCTCCGGACAGTTTTTCAACATATACACCTTTTCATCCTCAAAGACGATTTTAGCATCGATCCTGCGAAGACAGTCTGGACAAAGGCTTATCGTATAGTCATAATAGGTGTATTTTGCTTCGGGCATGTGTGAAGAATTGGCGGATAGTTTTCCAGTAATATAATAGGCAAATTAGACATAAAATTTGGATGCTGCTCAACCCCAAAACCAAAAAGGTGTTCGGTTTAAAAAATTCGATGCCGAAGCGAAAAGAAAAATAACAAATCATAAAAATCTTGAAATGCATGCCACTTTCAAATTGCTCCCGTCGTTTCCGGAACTTTTTTATGAGTATAAAAAGGACTGTTAGGAATACGATTTCATACAGGGCTATGGGATGTCTATAGACACCATCGCCCAAATCCATTCCTAGAAAAAATGAGGTTTCCTTCCCATAGGTAAACTCCTTGATACCCGATACAAAGCAGCCTATCCTACCAATAATGATTCCTAAAATAATGGGGAGGGTAAATAGATCGCCGGACGACTGTTTTTCCCCGATTATTTTTTTGACCATTTCAACTCCAAGCACCCCCCAAAAAAGTCCGCCCATAATGGTTTTATTGTTCAAAATAGCAACCCACCCTTGTTCCCAATGTAGCAAGGGGTTTTCCAAAAAGGCGACCACTCGTGAGAATAAAAGGGCGCCAAAAATGGCTCCGATAATAATGGAAAGTCGGTTGTTGGAGGATATATTGTCCGTGGAATTTTTCCTTAGGAAAAGATAATAACGAAATCCTACAAAGAAGGCAACATACTCCAATATGAGGTGCATGTTCAGATGTATACCAAAAATGACGGGCTCAAAGGGGATGGTCATTTAAAAGCAATTAAATGCTACTCTTGCCACTCCGCAATAAAGAGATTCGTATCCCTGGTGCCACCATTATTTCGGTTGCTGGAAAAGGCCAAGTATTTACCGTCGTTGGAAAAAACAGGGAAGGCATCAAACGTTTCCCCATGGGTTACTCGTTCCAAATTCTTACCGTCTATATCGATGAAATAGAGGTTAAAAGGAAACCCCTTTTCGGCCTCAAAGTTACTGGAGAACAATACCTTTTTCCCCGAAGGATGAAAGAACGGGCTCCAGTTGGCATTGCCCAAAAAGGTCAATTGTTTCAAATCGCTTCCATCGGCATTACAAATAAAGAGCTCCATTTCCGTTGGTTCTACCAAACCTTCTGCCAGTAGGTCCTTATATTTTTTAATAGCTTCAGGGGTTTTGGGTCTGGATGCCCTAAAAATAAGCTTGGTACCGTCCGGAGAGAAAAAAGCCCCACCGTCATAGCCCAGTTCGTTGGTAATCTGTTTTACGTCCGTTCCGTCCAAGTTCATGGTGTATAGTTCCAAATCGCCGCTTCGGGTGGAAGTAAATACGATTTTATCGCCTTTTGGGGAAACGGTCGCCTCGGCATCATATCCGGGCTCATCCGTCAATTGCGCCGTGATATTTCCCTCCAGGTCCGCCACAAAAATATCAAAGGAATCATAGACGGGCCAGACGTAGTTCCCATTTTTGCGAAGCGGTACTTCAGGACATTCCTTATCCGCCAAATGGGTGGAACCGTATACAAAATGTTTGTTGTCCGGTAAAAAATAGGCACAGGTGGTACGTCCGTACCCAGTGCTGACCATGGGAGGAATGGAATCTGTAATACCATCGGCCACGTTCATCAAGAACATTTGATCGCAATTAAGTCCCCAGTTCGTATTGTTGGATTGAAAGATCATCTGTTTGTCGTCCCAACTCCAATATGCTTCCGCATTGTCCCCGCCAAAAGTGATCTGCCGGATGCTTTTAAAATACTTTTCTTCCGGATAGATCAAGGTGTCCTTTCCCGCCATTAAGGAGGTGGTTGGCTCGGGAGTTGTTTCGGTCTTTTTGGTTTCGTTTTTACAGCTGAAAACAAGGCAGATAAGCCCTAAAAGAAATAAAATTCTCATGGAGATGCGTATTTTTGTCAAAAATAAAAGCTATGTCGCGCAATCTACTACTTTTGTCCGTTTTTTTTATCGTATTGACTTCCTGCAAACAAGAAGTACAAAAGAAGGTCACCCTACGTGAAGATGTAGCCTTTTTGGCGAACGATAGCCTACAAGGGCGTGAGACAGGTACTCCGTACGAAAAAGAGGCGGCCCGCTATTTGGAAGAACGTATGCGGAGTATAGGATTGTTGCCCAAAGGCAACGCAGGCACCTATTTCCAGACCTTTAGCTTCAAGCCGAAAAATGACCCGCATGCCGAAGTACAATTTGTGGATGGCGATAGCACCATTACCGGAACCAATGTCATAGGGTATATTGACAATAAGGCCGATAAGACCGTTATCATTGGCGCTCATTACGACCATTTGGGGATGGGCGGGGAAGGCTCTTTGTATGCCGATGGCGAGGCCATTCATAACGGTGCGGACGATAATGCCAGCGGTGTGGCCGTATTGTTGCAATTGGCGGCTAAACTCAAGGATACCATTACCCAGCACAACTACCTTATCATGGCCTTTTCCGGAGAGGAAATGGGCCTTTTGGGGAGTAATTATTTCTCAAAAAACCCCACGATCGATTTGTCAAAGGCGAATTACATGCTCAACATGGATATGGTAGGGCGCATGCGGGAGGACAAGACCCTTTCCATTAGCGGCACCGGAACGGCCCCCATTTGGGGTCAGGTATTAAACAGTAACAACCCCGGATTCAAATTGGTGTTGAGCGAATCCGGTGTGGGCCCCAGTGACCATACTTCTTTTTATTTACAGGATATTCCAGTACTGCATTTTTTCACGGGGCAACACGAGGATTACCATAAGCCTTCGGACGATTTTGACAAACTGAATTATGAAGGGATGGAAATGATCACGGATTACATCCTTTCCGTCATTTATGATTTGGACAATGACGCAAAGCTGGCTTTTAGGAAAACGAAAAACGAAAGTGAGGAAACCCCAAGATTTAAAGTAGCGCTGGGTGTAATGCCCGATTATTTATTTGATGGAAACGGGATGCGCATAGACGGCGTTACTGATGGCAGGCCTGCAGCCGTGGCCGGACTCCAAAAGGGAGACGTGGTCATTCAATTGGGCGATAGTACCGTAACGGATATGATGAGCTACATGCGCGCACTTTCCATTTTTGAGAAGGGCCATGCCACGGAAGTTATCGTTAATCGCAATGGCGAGAAAATCAAAGCAACTATTTCGTTTTAGGTTGAAATTAAAAGGTCTTTGCTTCAAAGTTTCTTTTCCTTATTAGGGATGGGTGTTTTGCGATAGCAAAACGGGTAGGGTCGGGTTTATGGCAGTAGTTTCCACCTTCATTTTCTTTGGTTCTTCAAAGAAAACGAAGCAAAAGAAAGAAGACTTTCCAGCAGGAATTTTTACTTCGTAAAACCCATCTCGAAACTCGGCCGTTCCGTTTCACGGAACAGGTTCCATCCCGAGCTTTCTCGATGTATTCTTCTGGAAAGGCAACCGCATATTCAACTGCAGGTTTTCAATTTGATTTTTCGAAGTTGAATGAGATTTTGTTTAATTCCTAACATAGGCTTCCCTCCCTGGTTAGGGAGGGGTGTTCCGCTACAGCGGAACGGGGAGGGTCGAGTTAGGATACTTTGTAAAGACCGTTTTTACTATTTTTGCACTTCAAATGAATTGGTTATGCCCAAGATTGGCGATATAGAACTGCCTGATTTTCCGCTACTGCTCGCCCCCATGGAAGATGTGAGTGACCCGCCTTTCCGTGCTCTATGCAAAGAACAAGGAGCCGATGTTGTGTTTACTGAATTCATTTCTTCGGAAGGCTTAATTCGTGACGCGGCAAAAAGTGTCATGAAGCTGGACATTTACGAAAAGGAACGACCTGTGGGCATTCAGATTTTTGGGGCCAACCTGGATAGTATGCTGCAATCCGTGGAGATTGTGGAAAAATCAAATCCGGATATAATAGACATCAATTTTGGTTGTCCGGTCAAAAAAGTAGTTTCCAAAGGTGCTGGAGCAGGTATTTTAAAGGATATCGACTTGATGGTTTCCCTCACGGATGCCATGGTAAAACATACCAAACTCCCCATTACCGTTAAAACCCGTTTAGGCTGGGACGAGGATTCCATAAAAATCGTTGAGGTGGCGGAACGTTTACAGGATGTTGGCTGTAAGGCCATTTCCATTCATGGGCGTACCCGTGCCCAAATGTATAAGGGCTACGCAAAATGGGAACCTATTGCGGAAGTAAAGAACAATCCAAGAATGCATATACCCGTTTTTGGAAATGGGGATGTGGACACTCCCGAAGCCGCTATGAAAATGCGCGATGAATACGGACTTGACGGTGCCATGATTGGCAGGGCCAGTATAGGATATCCTTGGTTTTTTAGGGAGGTAAAGCACTTTTTTAGAACGGGGGAGCACATGGCCCCACCCACCATGCAGGAGCGCGTAGAGGCGGCAAGAAGACATTTGCAGATGTCCATAGACTGGAAGGGTGAAAAATTAGGGGTTTTTGAAACCAGAAGGCACTATACCAATTATTTCAAAGGGATTCCCAATTTTAAGGAATATCGCATGAAAATGGTCACCAGTGACGATGCGGTGGATGTTTTTGACACTTTTGATGAGGTGCTTGAAAAATTTGGAGACTACGAATTTGAACTACAAGCCCCCTAGCCCCCAAAGGGGGAACGGATAGAACGGCCCCGTATTTATTGTTTGTCATACTCAAAACAACTTTTATGTCTGGGATTTCAATTCATTTCGAAATATAAGTATATGTAAATCAAATTTTTGCATCTTATTTACATGGATTTGCTAGAATACATAAATCAGACAAATGTGCTTATAGTTTGCATCATAGCGCTTTGTGTTTTTTGGACCTTTGCCATTTCCTTTAATGGGAAAGGAAGGAATTTCAGAAGTTCCAGGAACAAAAGGGCTAGAAGTCAGTTTTAATACTTGTAAATATCGCCATCAATGCAAGATTACGGCCGTTCTCTTTTGGAGCTAAGAGGAAATAAGCTTTTTATTGATTCGGCTACTGGCTATTTTGGAAGCGATAACGCCCAATACCAGAATAGTCGCTAACACGATCAAAACATTGATCAATTGAAATTCAACCGGATAGGCCAGAGAGGGTGTAATCTTAAGCCATCCAAAGAAAATCTGGGACCATACCAATAGCGACCCCAGAAACACCCCTATCAATCCTCCAAATCCAGTAACCAAGATTCCTTGAACAAAATAAATGTTGCGCAATTCCTTTATTGTAGTTCCCAAACTGTACAAGGTTTTGGAATTCTGTTGTTTGTCCAAGATCATCATGATAATTGCCCCCACCACATTGAACAGTGCAATGATCAACACCAGCGTAAAGATGAGGTAGGTGGCCATATTTTCAGTATTCAGCATTTTATAGAGGGTACTATTCAATTCCTGCCGATTCCTTAATAGGACAGAATTCCCTAAAACCTCCTCAATTTCGGAACGAACGGTTTGCTCATCCGCCCCATCCTCCAATTTAAAATTGATACCGGAAATATCGTTTTCGGTTTTTTCCAATAAGGCTTGGGACAGGGAAAGGTCAGCAAAAACATATTTATTGTCCAAATCGGCCTCTACGGCATATACACCTCCAATGATAACGGGAAGTCGGTTATACAAAGAACTCACACCAACGCCTCCTTGGGAAAGAGATCCCTTGCCTGGCTTAAAGGCATAGATCTGCATAGGACTTCTGAATTGATTGATGGTAACGCTAAGGATATTCGCGATACCAATTCCTGAAACCACCTGTTGGTCGTTGATGGTCCAGTTTCCTAAATACAATATGCTATCTGTATTTACCACCTTGGTGTAGTTGGAATCGATGCCCTTAATGTAGGCAATGTGATTTTTTCCTTTATGTTCCAGGTATACCTTTTCCTCAATTTCCTTGGAATAGTGGGCCAGGCCATTGATGCCGGCCAAGCGTTGTTCTTGTTCTGGGGTAATGGAAAAAAATTTCCCGAATGTGGGTTGTGCTTTCAGCTCCGGGTCAAAGGAATTGGTGAAGGAAAGGCTGAAAGTTTTGAGTCCAGCAAAGCCTGAAAGTACAATAAAAAGTGCCGCCGAACCAATAACGATGACCAGAAAAGTGATAAAATTAATGATGTTCACCGCATTTTGTGTGCTCTTTGAGCGCACATATCTTTTGGCTATATAGAGCGGAAAGTTCAAGAATCAGGACTTTTTTCTTCTAGGTAATAAGTCCCTGTTTTCAATAGGGTTTTCTTCCCCTTTCAAGGACTTTTCTATTTTCTCTATATAATCCAGGGAATCGTCCAAGTAGAACAACAGTTCAGGAACCCTGCGCAATTGGTTTCGGGTTCGTTGCGAAAGCTCATGTTTGATTAATGGCTGGTTGGACTTTATACCCTCCAAGAGTTCCTTGGCCTGTTCAGTGGGAAATATACTGATGTAAACCTTGGCAATGGAAAGGTCCGTAGTAACGGAAACCTTGGAGACGGAAATCAAGGTACCCCTAAGCCCCCCTTCAATAGCGGCTTTTTGAAGGATAGCTACAATATCCTTTTGAATGACCCCGGCGATCTTTCGTTGTCTTTGTGTTTCCATACGGCAAAAATACATAGAATAATGTATCTTGTTATTATTCTATAGGGTACAGATACCGTAAGTGATGAAAAAAATTGAACATTTAGGAATTGCCGTAAAAAATTTGGAAGTTTCCAATGCGCTGTTCGAAAAATTGTTGGGAGAAGCACCTTATAAGGAAGAGGTGGTTGCCTCTGAAGGTGTTAGAACCTCATTTTTTAAAAATGGCCCCAACAAAATAGAGCTTTTGGAGTCATTGAACGATAACGGCCCTATTGCCAAGTTTTTGGCAAAAAAGGGCGAGGGTATTCACCATGTGGCTTTTGAAGTAGCCGATATTCGTGCAGAAATAGCGCGGTTAAAACAAGAGGGTTTTGAAGTCTTGGGCGATGAACCAAAAAGAGGCGCCGATAATAAGTGGGTAGTCTTTGTGCATCCTAAGTCCACAAATGGTGTATTGATAGAATTATGCCAAGAAATCAAATAGGCAATTGGTCATTGCGGGCCGGTTGAATTGGCAACCTAAAATGTTGTGGCATATAAAAATAAATGGTAATATTGCATCCGCAATTTGCGGGTCCTATAGCTCAGCTGGTTAGAGCACCTGACTCATAATCAGGGGGTCCATGGTTCGAGCCCATGTGGGACCACCAGTAAAATAAGGCAGTCACAATACTTTGTGACTGCCTTATTTGTTTCATCAGCGTGCTTTCAGCGTGCTTTTTTGGAATGTAGGATTTGGTGTTTTCACTTTTTATTTAAAACTATTTCGTTTACATATTGAACACAATATGGCTCGGGTTTGCCATATTCAATACTCTCTTAGTTTAAATATAATTGACATTCATTATTCAGTCCCACTTATTGACTTTTTTAGACAGTTTATCTAATTATTCAATCCACTAGGATATATTTTAATATATTCCTTAAGCAATAATTAAACCAACCGATTTTCAATTATGCAAGTTGTTTGTCTACAAGAGGAAGCATTTTATGCATTGTTTCGGAAAGTAATTGAACATGTAGAATCGAAAAGACCAAACACACCAGAGAGATGGATTGATGGTGAGGAGGCTATGTCGATTTTGAAAATTAAGTCGACTACCACCCTTCAAAAACTAAGGGATGAAGGAAAGGTCAGGTTTTCACAGCCTCAAAAGAAGATTATTCTATACGACAGAGTGTCTATTATGGAATACATTGAAAAACACGCACGTGAAACTTTTTAACTATGGAAGAAGAGATTAAAGTTGACGAAAAGTTTAAAAGCGCCTTTAATTTAGGCTATCGTTTGGCTGAAGAGTTGAACCTTAAAACTCCTTTGATTCAGAATCAAGAAAAAATCATGCCCGATAATCCAATGCATTTGGGAATGCAGTGCTTTATTGATGAAGCCAAACTTTTAAAAGATAAGAAACAGGAAAAATCGGTAGAAAACAGTTTTAAAAAAACAAGGAACAAAGGTTTAGGGTTATAGAAACCTAATTTTACTGATTTTTAATACTTTGGTTTAAGTTGTCTATTGTCTTTCATGGCGATTATAGTGACAATATTCCCTTTGAACACATAATACACTGTCGTTCTTTTGTGTATGACGGCCCTCCTTATTAGTTTTTTACTTTTAGATTCGGGGTAAAGGGTCGGGAAATTCGAAACCGTATTTTCAAATTGTTTTAGCAGGTTCTCAAATTTAAGGACTTCTTTTTTATTGAATTTGACCCTAAGAAATTCCTTAATGTCAAGTGCATTTGAAAGTGATCTTTCTGTCCACTTTACCTGAACAAAATTATCCATTGGCCAGACCGTTCCAAAAATCTTTTGAACTCATTGTACCTCCTTGTTCAAAATCCCTGATACCGGCAAGAATATTGACCCTGTCACTTTCGGTCAGTTCATCCCACCAATCCCCCGATTTACCCTCACTGGAAAGCTTTACAGAATTGAGCAACCCAACAAGCGTATCATCCTTTAAAGACTCAATCCAATTAACGAGTTCCTTTTTTGTAGTATTTAGTTCAGAAGTGCTCATATCAATTCTATAAAAATAAAAATACAAAAATCGGGCAACTAAAAATCTATGTTTGCAGGAAATCATTTACTTTGAACTTTAAAAAATAGTTCTTTAAACATTTTTAGTACTTCATGATAGAAAAGTTTATGGTATTTGGCCATAGCAATTTTGCTATTACTTTTCTTTAAGATTATAACAATTTGCTACAATTCTTTTAGGTTAAACAGGTTTATTTAAACCTACCAATTGTTACAATTAAAAAACCTCATTAGTGAAAAATCTACAGGCGGAAGTTCTAACACCGTAAAAAGAAGGGATTGTAAGAAGTGAAGTAGTTTTAATCATAAAACTATTCAAAAATACACTACTTTAAAAGAGTATTCAATTGGGAATATTTACCCAAATTTGTAATTTTTCAAATATTTTTTTCAACTTTTAATAGAAAAGGATGGATAAATTTCAATTTAATTAAACTTATGCTCGTCACAAATTCATGAAACGTATCAGGTATATTTTCATCTTAATCAATATTTCATTGGCTTTTTCCATTTTGTCATGTGACAGAAGTAAAGACGTTGAAAAAATACATATTGGTTTTTCCCAGGCTATGACGAATGACGATTGGAGGCGTTCCATGAATAACTCCATGGAATTGCAGGCTTCAATGAACCCTGAAATTGATTTGCAAATTAAAGATGCTAATTATGATGTGCTTACACAAATAAAACAGATAGATGAGCTGATTGCAGATAGCGTAGATGTTCTAATTGTATCGCCTATTCAATCTAAACCCATTACGGCGGTTGTTAGGAAAGCAATTAATGCCAGTATTCCTGTTCTGGTTGTAGACAGAAAAACTGAAGGTCAACAATATACAGCCTATTTGGGAGCTGATAATATCGAAATAGGAAGAAATGCGGCTAAGGAAATTATCGCTTCAAATAGAAAAGACTCAATTCGAATTATTGAAATAAGAGGTATGGCCGGATCTTCTCCTGCAGAAGAAAGGACGATGGGTTTTCAACAGGTAATAAATCAATTCAAAAATGCAAAGATAGTTGCGAAAATAGAAGGGGACTGGGAGAAGGAGTCTATTCAGGAATCGCTGAGACAACTGCTAAATAACGATATTAAAGTTGATTATGTATTTGCCCATAATGATAGAATGGCAGTTGGTGCATGGGAGGTAGCACGCGAGTTGGGAATAGAAAATGAAATTAGTTTTATTGGAGTAGATGGTCTAGCTGGAACTAATGGAGGAATTCAGGCGGTAAAAGATGGAATTTTAAAGGCAACGGTTCTCTATCCTACTGGTGGAGATGAAGCAATTAAATTGGCTTTGAAAATCCTAGATAACGAATCTATACCTAAAAATAACATTCTCTCGACTACTATTATCAACGAGTTGAACGCTGACATTATGAACAACCAATTTGAAAAGATAAATGATCAACAAGATCAAATGGAAGAACAGTTGGCTGCGATAAAATTACAAGAGGAACTTTATTATTCGCAAAACAACCTTCTTAAAATTACAATGGCATTGTTGGCAATTATTCTAAGCCTTACAGTATATAGCGTTTATTCCATCTTTGCAATTCGAAAGAAAAATAGGCAACTGGAATTGACTAACGAAAAGGTTACCGTGCAGCGGAATCAAATCGAAAAAATTGCGAAGGAGATCAAAATAAGCAATGAAGCAAAGCTAAATTTTTTCACAGGGCTTTCTCATGAATTTAAAACGCCCCTCACGTTAATTTTAAGTTCTATAGAGTCGATAAGCGACTATGCTAAAGAAAAAGGCTCCAGAATGGGGAACGAAATAGAGTTAATACATAATAACTCCAATAGGTTATTGAGATTAATTAATCAATTACTTGATTTTAGAAAAATCGAAGACCGTAATTTTAATCTAAAGGCATCCAAAACTAATTTATACAACTTTTCAAAATTAATATTCCAAGATTTTGAAAGGGAAGCCATGAAAAGAAATATTGATTTCAAATTAACTTCCAATAATGAATCCTTGGATATTTTTATAGATAGAAATTTAATGGATAAGGTATATTTCAATCTTCTTTCCAATGCATTTAAGTTCACACCAGACAATGGTAAAATAGGTGTATATATAAAAGATGATGAAAGTGCCAATATTGTGAAAATTCACTTTAAGGACACAGGAATTGGTATACCTTCGAACGAAATAGATGGTGTTTTTCAAGCATTTTTTAAAGGTTCTAATAATAGAAAAAACAGCTCCGGCGTAGGTTTACATTTGAGCAAGGAATTTGTGGAGATGCACAAAGGTAATATTGAAGTTGAATCTCTACACGGTACGGAGTTTATTGTATCACTTTACAAAGGTCAAGCACATCTAGATGAATCAGAAATCATATCGGAACAAGATTTGGTTGATTCCAATATAATCGATTTTTCTTCTGACCAATTAATAGATGATAATTATTTAATTCAGGCTCCTAGCAAAAACAAAGAGAAATATTCAGTTTTGATAATTGAGGACAATAAAGATCTTTCTTTGTTCCTTAAAAATAAACTACAGTTGGAGTATGATATTCATTTATCAGAAGGTACGGATGCAATTGAGAAAGCTTTTGAGACTATTCCGGACATTATACTTTGTGACATTAATCTTCCGGATAAAGATGGCTTCGAAATTTGCGAGATTTTAAAAAAGGATTTGCGTACATCGCACATACCTACTGTAATACTAACTGCACTAGGCAATAAGGAATCCTATATCAAAGGACTTCAATCCGGAGCAGATTTGTATCTTACGAAACCATTCAGCTATTCTATTTTGATTCAGTCAATTAAGTCTTTGCTCTATAATAGAGAAAAACTCAGGTATTATTTTACCAGTAACATCCATAAAATTGAAGAAATAAATTCCTTTGGGGATATAGAACAAAAATTTATTAGCCAATTAAATACATTGATAAATGATAATTTGGGCAATTCTGATTATTCAGTTGAAAATCTGGCTGAAAATCTTACTATCTCACGTGTCCAGTTATACAGAAAGGTCAAGGCAATTATGGGTATAAGCATTAGTGATTACATAGGCAATATCCGCTTGGAAAAGGCTAAAACCATGCTCGAAAATGGCTCATTAACAGTTTCAGAAATTGCTTATTCCAATGGTTTTTCTTCTCCAAATTACTTCTCTACTGCCTTTAAAAACAAATACGGTATTTCCCCTGCGGCGTTTCGTAAGTCTGTTTGAGTTACAGTTCAACCATTCCTTCCAACACTTTTCATCTTAGAAGTAACAATATCGAACATAATGTAACATGAATATACTTGCTACATGCTCGATAATGTTAAAAAATTATTTTAAAATACTGATTATCAATTACTTAACATTTTGTGATATGTTTCTTAACCAAAGCATAACACATTGACACATTATCAAATTACACACTTCATTTTTGCGAATACTTTAGTGACATCACTAGAGAATTACGATTATGAGAAAAATATGGATTTGGTCGATTACCGCTGCATTGGCTGGTTTTCTTTTTGGCTTTGACACAGTAGTCATCTCAGGAGCCGATAAAAAACTACAAGCATTATGGCAATCTTCCGATATGTTCCATGGTACAGTTGTAATGGCGATGGCCTTGTGGGGAACCGTAGTTGGGGCAATTTTGGGTGGTATTCCTACGAATAAGATTGGGAGAAAGAAAACTTTATTATGGATAGGTATACTCTATACAGTATCTGCATTAGGTTCGGCTTTTGCAAATGACCCTATAACTTTCGCAATATTCAGATTTATTGGTGGTCTGGGAGTAGGTGCATCAACCATAGCAGCTCCTGCCTACATTTCTGAAATAGCTCCACCAAAGGACCGTGGGAAGTTGGTAGGACTTTACCAATTTAATATAGTTTTCGGCATTTTAATAGCTTTCTTATCGAATTACTTGTTAAGCGGTGTTGGAGAAAATGCATGGCGATGGATGATAGGCGTAGAGGCCATACCTGCATTTGTTTATACCCTGTTCGTACTTACGGTTCCAAAAAGTCCAAGGTGGTTGTTGACCAAAATGCGTACTGATGAGGCGAAAAAGGTATTACAACTTATCAATCCTGAACAAGATCCAGAAGTATTGTTGCTAGAAATTAGGACAGAAAGCAAAAACAACGTTTCCGACGAAAATATACTTATAAAGAAATATAGGTTTCCACTGATGTTGGCTTTTTTAATTGCAATGTTCAATCAATTTTCTGGCATCAATGCATTTCTTTATTATGCCCCTAGAATATTCGAAGAGGCAGGCTTAGGCGAAAGTACCGCTCTATTAAGCAGTATTGGGATAGGGGTAACCAATATGATTTTTACCCTTATAGGAGTCTTGCTAATTGATCGGCTAGGAAGAAAACAACTAATGTACATAGGTTCTGTCGGGTACATTATTTCCCTATCACTAGTAGCTTGTGCTTTTTTCCTACACTGGGAAAGTATTGCAGTGCCTATTTTTCTATTTCTCTTTATTGCTGCACATGCTGTAGGACAGGGAACCGTAATCTGGGTGTTCATTTCTGAAATTTTTCCAAATCATTTAAGAGGCTCGGGTCAGTCGTTCGGTAGTTCGGTGCACTGGATTTTGGCAGCCATTATTCCCTCGTTGGTGCCTGTATTATTCACAGCAATTGGTGCAGGTACGGTGTTTGCTTTTTTTGCTTTTATGATGGTACTGCAATTGTTGTTTGTGGCTTTTGTAATGCCGGAAACAAAGGGTATATCGCTAGAAGAGTTAAGTAATACCCTAACAAGGGGAAGGAAGGACAAAATCGAAAATATTATTGGTTTTAATGAAGGGAAATCTAACTGAAAATTATAAAGACCATAAAAATGAAAAATAAAGCATTAAAATTAACTATCGTAATAGGAATTTTTTCAATGATAGCTTCTTGTAAAAATTCTATGGAAAGGAGAAACGACAATGTTGAAGATAAGCAAGATACACTTGTCAGTTCCAATGAATTGTTATACCGTCCAAATTTCCATTTTTCACCAGATACAGGTTGGATGAACGATCCAAATGGAATGTTTTTTTATAACGGGTATTACCACCTATATTTTCAACACTATCCAGATGGTACTAAATGGGGGCCTATGCATTGGGGACATGCGGTTAGTAGTGATTTGTTCAATTGGAAAGAGCAACCAATAGCGCTGTATCCAGATGATTTGGGCTATATTTTTTCCGGTAGTGCTGTTGTAGACCACGAAAATACATCAGGATTTGGAGTAGATGGCAAAATACCTATAGTTGCAATTTTCACCAGCCACGACCCTAAAAAAGAGAAAACGGGTGAAATAGATGTGGAAAATCAAAGTATCGCTTATTCGCTGGACGAAGGACTTACATGGACAAAATATGAAGATAATCCTGTTTTAAAAAATCCAGGTTTCAGAGATTTTAGAGACCCAAAAGTTAGCTGGGATAATGAGAGGAAAAGATGGACAATGGTTTTGGCCGCAGGCCAAGAGATACAATTCTACACCTCAAAAGACCTAAAGTCATGGGAGAAACTTACAAGTTTTGGAGAGGGTATCGGTAATCATGACGGAGTATGGGAATGTCCGGATTTCTTTCAATTACCTGTTATTGGCAAGTCAGAAAAAAAATGGGTTTTGTTGGTGAGTATTAATCCTGGAGGGCCTAATACAGGCTCTGCTACCCAATATTTTGTAGGAGATTTTGATGGTTCAGATTTTATTTTGGACGAATCATTCAAACAGGAGATGGAAAAAGAGCATAGTTTCTGGGTAGACTATGGTCGTGACGATTATGCGGGCGTTACCTTTTCCAATATTGAAAACAAGGATGGCAGCAAGCTATTTATGGGATGGATGTCCAATTGGTTGTATGCCAACGAGGTCCCTACTGAAAAATGGCGAAGTGCAATGACAATAGCCCGCACATTGGAATTGACAAAGGGTGAAAATACGTTTCGATTAGTCTCGAATCCTGTTCCAGAACTAAATGAATTTGAGGTTGAGAAGCTAAAAAATTCAGATGTCCCACTTGAAGGAAAGACTTTGCTAACTACTTCTAAGGCTATCGATTTTACTCGTGCTCGGATTAACTTTAAAGTTGAAGATTTGGTTGATGGGATTTACACTTTTGAATTGACGAATAGCAAAGGGGATAAGTTACGATTTGGTTACGACGTCACAGAGGGAAATTATTTTGTAGATAGAAATAAGGCTGGGATAACTGATTTTTCGGACAGATTTAGTGACCGGATTGCCATAGCTCCAAGGATTTCTACACAAAAGGATTGGTCAGGTACAATTGTTCTGGATAAAACTTCCATAGAATTGTTTTTTGACGACGGCCAAACCGTTATGACAGAAATATTCTTTCCACAAGCACCTCTCGATAGTTTCTATTTTGAAGCTCCGTTAGATGAATCTAAACTCGAATACATTGAAATACATCAACTTAAATTTAACTTAAACTAGAAAATTATGAAATTAAAACTCTTGCTATTTTTAATGGTATTTGTTCCAATAGGTCTGTCCGCCCAAGGTCGGATTACAGGTACTGTTACTTCCTCAGATGACGGTACTCCTTTACCTGGAACCTCGGTAATTATTAAAGGAACAACAATTGGAACAACCACTGACTTTGATGGTAATTATGAATTGAACAATGTAGCCGACGATGCAACCCTTGTATTTAGCTATATTGGATTTACCACCCAGGAAGTTCCTGTGAACGGGCAGTCACTAATAAATGTTGCCCTAAAAGAAGATGCCCAACAACTTGATGAAGTAGTATTGACAGGATATTCCACGGAGCGTAAGGTAGATTTGACCGGAGCGGTTACAGTAGTTGATATTGCCCCAATAGAAGGTCAAAGTTTAAGTTCCGGTAATGCCATGCAAGCACTACAAGGAAGGGTGGGAGGTCTTTTTATTGAAAAATCCGGTGACCCTACAGGGTTGAACAGCAGGATACTGATTAGAGGACTTACTACTTTGGGGAATAATGATCCGCTTTACATTATAGATGGTGTTCCAACAAAAAGGCAAGAGGTATTCGCAAGTTTAAATCCTGCAACTATCGAATCCATTCAAGTATTGAAAGATGCGTCGGCCTCTTCAATATATGGGTCAAGAGCCGCAAACGGGGTCATCGTTGTAAGTACTAAAGGAGGTCTTAAAGGAGAACGACTTACGGTTAGTATCAATTCCAATTTATCTGTCCAATCAGAGCGAAAACAGCGCTATGATATGTTGAGTTCCCAACAACGTGGTGAAGCTTTGTGGAGGGCATCCGTAAATGATGGAGCAGATCCAAATGCAGGTTATGGTGAAATATACAATTTCGATTGGAATAATGACTTTAACAATCCCATACTAAACAGCGTTACTGTTCAGCCCTTTGTAGGAGGAGACCCAAATGTACCTTCAGGTAATACCAATTGGCAAGACGAAGTTTACGAGACAGGATATGTATTTAACAATGAGGTTACTGTTACCACAGGTTCAGAAAAATCTTCTTTATTAATAAACCTTGGATACTTAAAGAATACAGGTATGCTGAAGTTTACAGGTTATGATAGATATACTGGTAAAATTAATGGTACTACAAATTTATTTAACGACAGATTAAAATTTGGAGTTAATACACAAATATCAACTTCAAATGAAACATTGGTAGCAAGTGATGTTGGTGGAGCGCCTACAACCGGTTTGTCCATTACCCTTGCACCTACCATTCCTGTTTATGATGCAAATGGAGAGTTTGCAGGTCCTTTGGGGGCTGGGTATTCGGATAGAAACAACCCACTATTAATGCAATATTTAAACAGGTGGGACAATGCTATAAAAAACAATTTCTTCGGCAATGTTTTTGCAGAATTGAGCATACTTGATAATCTTAAGTTCCGCTCTAGTTTAGGAATAGACTTTAGTGATTTCAAACGTAAAAATATAGAGCCAAAAGTATTTAACGGTTTTGTCACTCGAAGTAATAACAGGTTAATTTTTGACACCAATAAATTGAGAACATTAACTTTTTCAAACACTTTGAATTATAATTTAGAAGTTGGGAAACACAGATTTGGAGCGCTATTGGGTATTGAGTCTATAAGAGAAGATTTTGATACTATTTTTGCGCAAGCAGATGATTTTGCAGTAGAACAAGAATCTTATTTTGTGCTTTCCGCCGCAACTGGTGCGAGAACAAATAATGGTATATCTACCCAATACAGCCTCGCTTCACAATTTGGGAAATTAAACTATTCATTTGATGATAAATACTTGGCATCCTTTACAATCCGTAGAGACGGTTCCTCAAGGTTTGGAGCTAACAATAGATATGGTATTTTTCCAGCAGCTACACTGGGTTGGAGAATTAGTCAGGAAGAATTTCTCAAAGACAGTGAAATACTTTCCAATTTAAAACTAAGGGCAGGTTATGGAGAAGTAGGTAACCAAGAGATTGGTAATACGGCTCGGTTTGGTTTATATGAGTCTCGTTACGGTCAAAATCAAGCTCAGTTGACAGGAGGATTTTTTGAAATTTACTATAATGTGGGTACGGCATATGATATAAATGGAAACAATACAGGCACGCTGCCTTCAGGGTTCGTCTCAACTCAGGCTCCTAACCCTAATTTGAAATGGGAAACAACCAAAGAATGGAACTATGGTATTGATTTTGGGTTTTTAAACAATAAAATAAACGGATCCTTTGATTATTTTACTAGGGAGACCACGGATATCTTGACTACTCCTCCCATTGCATCTGTAATTGGAGAAGGTCAACAAAGAGTATTGAACGGTGCCGCAACTGCTGCTAGAGGTTGGGAATTTAACTTAGGATATTCTAATGTATGGGAAAGCGGATTCTCTCTTGGTGTTTCCACTAATTTTGGTGCTTTTAAGGACGAAATTACATTTCTACCAGAGGAGGTGAGAGCAGCCTTTCCTGGGACGGCCCAAAATTCAATTCTTGGACAATCACAAACGGCAATTTTTGGCTATCGCACAGATGGTCTTTTTCAAAGCCAGGCAGATGTTGATTCCCATCCTACCGGAGGGGTGCAAACAGGCAATGCTAGACCGGGAGGTATAAAAATTGTGGACCTTGACAACAATGGTGTAATCGACAGCAATGACCGTGATTTTATTGGTAATACCTTACCTGACTTAGAATATGGTATACGTCTTGATTTAGGATACAAGAATTTTGATTTCTCTGTTTTTGGTTCAGGGGTTGCCGGTCGTATAGGTGTTGACTCCTATATTTTTTGGAACAACTTTGTACAGGGTAGAGATAATGCGGGTCTTGGCGTGTTAAATGCATGGACCCCTCAAAATACAGATTCTTCGATACCTTCACTTTCCTTGGTAAACAACTTTACGGATACTTCAGACTATATTTTTAGAAACAACTCTTACTTTAAAATAAGGAATATGCAAGTGGGATACTCATTGCCAACTGATGTGATAGGAAAAATGGCAGGAATGACCGGTTTAAGAGTTTACCTGCAAGGAGAAAATTTATTTTGGTTTACCCCCAAAGGATATATTGGAGCTGATCCAGAGAGAATAGATGTGAACCGTATTCCGGTACCAACCGTGTATTCACTAGGCTTGAACATTAACTTTTAACAAATAGCGATAATCATGAAATATAATAAAATAATAACAACGGTGATATGCGCAACCCTTTCGCTCACTGCCTGTTCAGATAATTATTTAGAGTACGAACCTGAGGGGGTATTGTCCAGCGAAAACGTGGCAACCGCCGAGAATGCAGAATCTTTGGTCATTGCAGCATATGCAGGAATTGCCAATGATGAAATGATTGGACCATTAACACATCAATGGGTTTATGGTAGTGTACGTTCGGACGATGCTTATAAAGGCGGTGGCGGCCGAGGTGATGTTGACGTTGTAGATAAATATGAGCAATACAATCTCACTATTGCAGATATGGGAGATTGGATGGCGCCTAGAACGTGGACCGATTATTACAAGGCGATTTCTAGGGCAAACTTTGCACTATCTGTCATCAATGATATACCGGACAGTGAATATGCACAAAAAACAACTAGACAAGCAGAATTACGCTTTTTAAGAGCTCATTCGCATTTTATGTTAAAGTTGATTTTTAAAAAAATACCATATATCACCGAGAATTTAACCCAAGAAGAAATTGCACAGACCTCAAATGATGTAGATAATGATGCTTTATGGAATACAATCGCTGATGATTTTCTTTTTGCCTATGACAATCTACCACAAGCTCAAGATCAAGTTGGCAGGGCAGACCGAAATGCTGCTGCTGCATATTTAGCCAAATTAAGGTTGTTTCAAGCTTATGAGCAAAATGATCAACATCAAGTAACGAATATAAATACCTCACGTTTACAGGAGGTGATTGATTATGCGGATGAAGTTACCGGTAGTCTACAACCGGATTTTGGGGAAAATTTCTTGGATGGATTTGACAATGGACCAGAATCTATCTGGGCTGCCCAGTTTTCAATTAATGATGGTACAACTGTGGGAAGGGTGAGTTTTGTAACTGGGTTAAATTCGCCACATGGTACAGGGCTTTATGGCTGTTGTGGATTTCATTTGGCCAGTCAGAATATGGTAAATGCATTTAGGACTGATGGAAACGGACTTCCCTTATTGGAAACGTTTAATGACTCCGACATTTTCACCAACGTAGATGCAAATGGAATTACCCCCCCCGACAGTGGATTAAGTGTTGACCCAAGAATTGATCATACGGTGGGAATACCTGGAAGGCCTTATAAATATAGAAATACGGTAAATGATACAGGAGACATGGTATATAATTTTAGTTGGGCAAGAGATCCGGGAGTATATGGCTTTTTCGGGAATATGAAAGAGCAGCAAGCGCCTGATTGTTCGTGCTATGTTAAGGAAGGACCATTTGTGGGCACTTCCAAAAACGTTGATTTTATTAGGTATGCGGATGTTCTCCTCTGGAAGGCAGAAGCTTTAATTCAATTAGACCGATGGGATGAGGCCTTACCTATAATTAATCAAGTTAGAAATCGTGCTGCTGCTAGTACTCAAAGGCCTTTGGATGCAGGGGCAACTGATATTTATAACATAGGTACTTACGCTTCTTTTCCATCGAAGGAATATGCATGGCAGGCCTTAATGTTTGAAAGAAGATTGGAGTTTGCCATGGAAGGACATAGGTGGTATGATTTAGTAAGATGGGGAATTGCGGAGGAAACACTAAATGCATATTTGGCAGAAGAAAAGACTAAAAGAGATTTTCTCGCAAACGCTAGTTTTACAGCAGGTAGAGATGAATATTACCCAATACCACAAAGAGAAATTGATTTTACTGGTGGATTATATGTTCAAAATCCCGGGTATTAAATTTTCAAGGACAATAATAAGTTGAGTTAGTTTTGTTAGTTTGAAAGGCACGGGAAAATCTTTCCCGTGCCTTTTTATTACAGAATAATTGAAAATAAATGAAAAAATCAGTGCACAAAATGAAAGCAGTATGTTTTGGTGAAGTCCTTTTTGATAGTTTTCCAACTTATTCTAAAATTGGGGGAGCTCCCTTAAATGTTTCTCTAAGGTTACAATCTTTTGGGGTGGATGTATCGATTGTAAGTAGTATTGGTGACGACGAAAGAGGAAAAAAAATTATGAACCATCTAAACAATTCGGGAATAGATACTAGTTGTATTTACAAGCATGGGGATTTTCCGACTGGGGTGGTAAATGTGGGCTTGAATGATAAGGGAGTGGCTTCTTATGATATCCCCTATCCTGTAGCTTGGGATAAAATTCCTTTTTTAGATAAATATGCTAAATTGGTTAGGGATTCTAATTTCTTTGTATTCGGAACACTGGTATGTAGAGATAATGTTTCTAGGTCTACTCTGAAAGGATTATTAAAACAAGCTCGGTATAAAGTACTGGATGCAAATCTTAGGTTTCCCCATTATAATCCCAGGCTGTTGGTTGATTTAATGATGGAAGCTAATTTCATTAAGTTTAACGATGATGAGCTTTTCGAAATTGCAACTTTATTAGGGTCAAAATACAACTCTTTGGAACAAACCATAGTTTATGTTGCGACTAAGACTAATACGAAAACTATATGTGTAACAAAAGGCGCTTATGGTGCAACATTATATCAAAATAAATGCTTTTATTACAATAGTGGCTATAGAATAAAGGTAGTTGATACAGTTGGTTCCGGGGATTCTTTCTTGGCATCTCTCTTGTTTAAACTTTTCAGTGAACAAGGACCGCAAAAGGCGTTGGATTATGGATGTGCAGTTGGTGCAATGGTAGCTAGTTGTGAGGGAGCAAACCCTTTTCTTTCAAAAGAAAAGATTACTTTGTTTATGAATCCTTAAGAATGTAATTCTAGTATTGAAAAACAGGCCCTTTAAGTTATACTATAATCTAGAAGGTATTTCTTTGAACAAAGCTTTGTATTCGTGGTCTTTTTATAGGTTTAGCTAATCATCCTATTCTAGTATCCTTCAAAATGTCTTATATTTAAAAATAATTATTGCAATTTGGTTAACATCAATAATAGATTATTGGAGCTTATACGGGTTTACTAAATTATATCCTCCCCTGCGGAAGTCGGCCAGACCTTCCGCTCCGATTCTCCCATGCGGACACGCTTCGCCGGTCCGCAACGGTCGTCCTTCCGCTACAGGTCGACCGACCCCCTCGGTCCGCTAGAAAGAACAAGCGGCGTTCAACGCCCCTTGACCTTTCCTTCCCCTACCCACAAAACCGTCATCAACGGATTATTCGAAGATTTCAAAATCCCAGATTAGGCCAAATAAAATATCGGTTTGGCCCCATTTGTTCCTATATGAAACCATATGGTTTAGCAACATAAATAACTGATAATAAATTAGTTATAATATAAATTCTTCTGTTATATTTATCCGTGAAACGGATAGCGAGGTGTATTCTAAGTAACTTAGAATCGGCTACTTCTGGCGAAGTGTTTTGCTAAAAAGAGCATGGAAAATGGAACAAAGGAAAAGAGGCCGAAAACGATTGGGGAACAAGAAGCGTTACCATAACGTAATGCTCAGGTTCAACGATGCCGAATATGAAAGGTTGACGGCCATTTGCGAAAGCTATCATCTGGACATAACCCAAAGAGGGGTCATAAGCCCATTGCTGAGAAGAATGGTCCTGAACGGCAAAACAGAAGAAAAGGAAAGGTTACCCGATACTTTGGAGCTTGCATACCATATCAACAGGATAGGGAACAATATCAACCAATTGGTAAAGTCGGCGCACCATAAGAACCTAAGAAACCCTAATGGGAACTTGGGAGCGGAAATCAAAAGGACCAACGAACTTCTCTGCGAACTATTGGAGATTACGATGAAAGCATAAAAGATATGATAGCCAAGATAATTTACGGCCGAACCTGCAGGGGAACAATGAACTATGTCCTCGGTAAAGAAGGCATGCAGGTACTCGGCTACGGCAACACCTTTTCCCAGGACATCACCCCGAAGTTTTTCGGGAGCCTGCTCCATTTTCAGGGACAGCGCAACGCGACCAAGAACCGCTATGCCCATATCAGCCTGAACCTGCCCCACAACGAACATGTCGACGACAAAACCTTTTTTGAAATCTCGAAGGAGTACATGGAAAAGATGGGTTACGGGGAACAGCCCTACATGGTAACAAGACATAGCGACACCAAACATGAGCACGTACATATCGTAACCACCAATGTCAATGACAAGGGACAATTGCTGAGTCTCTACAATAGCAAGAGAAGGAGCATGGCCACCACCAGTTATCTTGAATCGAAATACGGCCTTGAACCTACCCCAAGGACGAAAAAGGAGAATGAACTCCCAATATTCAGATTACCGGAACTAAAGACCGAAAACGACGACACCCAAGGGACAAGATATTATATACAGGACGTATTGAACCGCATCCTACAGAAACATAAGGTCAGGAGTTTTGGGGAACTTGCCAGACTCGTCAAGCCTTATCACATTGAAATACGCAAGACCCAAAGCACATCGGGAAGGGTAGGGGTAGCCTTTGGACTGGACAACCGACAGGGATACCGAACAAGGTTTATCAACGGTTCCCAGGTACACCGACAAATGAGCGGCCCGAAACTCCAAAAGGTCTTTGACGGCCATAAAAGGTCTAAGCTGCTGCCGATGCACCGAAAGCGGCTGTTGAAACAGATAGAGACGACCTACAATTTATTTAGGACCATCCGTCCACACGACCTCAAGGAAGTGCTCAAGGAATATCAGGGCATGGATATCGCACTGGATATAAAGCTGGATACCATTGATGGGTATACCATCTATGATAAGTCAGGATATGTACTCAGGGAAAGGGAGCTTGGCAAACATCTGATGATGCAGGAGCGGTTGGATATTTTCGGCAATGGCGATGCATGGACCGAAATAAACATTCATAGCAAACAGTTCCAACTTGAAAAGGAAAAGCTGATAAGGGAAGCGATTCAAAATTCACATTTGAAATCAAGACGGCAAAAAGGACTGCTATCGGAACATATCGGGACCCTCAGGTTTACGGACATCGTTCCAATCCTGATGGAATCAAAAGAACATCGCTTCCTTGAAAAATATATGTCAGGGGAGCAGATACATACATTTAGGAAAAACCTAAAAGAAAACTTTCCCCAAATCCAACAACGGATACATGAAACAGAAACCAGAAGAGAAAAGGAAGCCCTACAGGGCAAGTTCGATTTGATAGGGGATATAGTAAGAAAAGGTGTTTTCGATGTAGGAACAACGGATGGGAGCGTTAGGCACCTGTTCCAAGCTCTTGGGGTCAGGTACCAAAATAACAAACTGCTGTTCGCCGATTCCGACAAATATTCCGTTCCTGTACCCTTAGGGCATTTGCCCTTACCGAAAAACATGGAGGAGCATGTTTTGGATGGCTTTGTCCGCCAGAACCATCTGATGATGGAAATGCTGATAAAGCAGGAAGCTGACAACAAATCCAAGCAAACGGCGATTTCCTTTTTTCTTCCGATGGTCTTTCCCGGACTGTTCGAACGCATGAATACAGATTATAAACAACGATATGAAAGCCTCGCTCTAGGTGCGTACCTCAAACATGCCGAACGGATGCATGCATCCTTCGAGAAATCCTCAAAGGACTATATCACATTTTTCAATGCCAAAGGATTCTATTTTGAGAAAGGAGAGAACGGATTTATCGTCAAATCCATTTACACCGGCATAAACTCAAGTTACCCGATACCGAAGCGGACAAGTCTTTATTTAAGTTCCATTCCCGACTTGGGAACGACCTTAAAGCAACAGCATCTGGTTTTGGAAAATCTCATCAAAACAAGAAGAAATAATCTGAAAAACCTTTGGGCCGGCCATTTGATGGAACTGGGCCAGTACGATAGGGTCGCTTATATGCTGACAGATGAAAGCGCTTACCCCAACCTTTATCCAGAAATAGTGCGATATCACATGGACAAGGGACTCCGTAAAACCATACAAGAGAGAACAACAAAGAAATCCGCTATCCAGCAAAACCGACTATTGAGAAAGGGCGTTCATGCAATCGGCTCACTATTGGACAAACCGACAGGGAACCAGGAGGAAGGTTACAACGGATTTAAGGACGAACTTACAGACTACAGTAAGCGAAAAAAGAATAGGGGAATTTCATTTTAGGGGCAAAAGGGACTAATGGCACGGAATCTGCTTCAGGATTTTTTGTGGTTAGGGGGAAAAATACAGGTGCATAAAAAAGAACATCAAACAGTTACAATGATTTTAAAACCTTAATAGTTAGAAAGTATAATATTTGAGTTTAGTTATTCTCTATGATGAAGTGATTTTGGCATTTATTTCGTCCAGAATTTTTTCCGAAACGCTTCTGCCATAGTGCTTTTCCGTTACCTGTACACTGGAATGTCCCAACCCCGATGAAATCTTTCGGATATCAATACCCATATCCAAGCCAATGTTTGTCCAAGTATCCCGTAATGTGTAGGTAGTGATTTTTTTATCAATGCCAGCAAGAGCTGCAATTTGACCAGCGTACTTATTGAAAATTTTAATTTTTCCTTTATTGACCTTATAAAGACGTTCAGTCGAAGTACTATTTGGGATAATTGGAAAAAGATACTCATTATCATCTTGACCGTTTAAATAGTGGTTGATGATTTCCAAAGACTCATCGTTCTGAAGTACACTGAAATAATCACCCTCATAGTGTGTTTTTTTGCGAAAATATTTGATACGATTATCCACAAATTGAAAGCGTTTTAAAATGGCCATATCGAAAAAATTCATACCCATGTTATTGAACATGAAAAGTAGATAGTTGCGATTGTCCCAGATAGGGGTATACGGTGTCAACTCTAATTTTCGGATTTTTTGGATATCCTGTAAATCGATTGGTGTTGGTGCATTTGCGTGGCTTTTCTTTTTAATGTTCGACAAGGGTTTGTGGTCTTTCAAATCTTCATAGGTTTTCCTTGCATCGTTCATAATGGCCTGCAGACTTCTAAGAAATATGGCCGGAGTATTTTTTGAGGTGTAACGATTTAATAGGTAAGCTTTGAAGTCTTTCGAGAAACCATAATCGATGGCCTTAATCTCCATATCGAAATTCTTGAATTCTTCTAAAGGTATCATTTTGTCATCCTTGATTTCAAATAAGGATTTGATTTTGGAATCCTCCAAACCTTTTAAATGTCGCCTATATTTAATTAAAGATTTTAAGGCATCCTCATAAGAACTTGCAGTCGAAAACCTTCCTTCAATACGCAGTCGGTTCAAATATTTTGCGCCATGATTCAAAATGGTGCGGGATTGCGATTTTTTAAAGAATCGTTGTTCGATTTCTGATTTTAGGCGATTCATTTCCCAATTTTTTATTTCTCCAGCGTGCTCATCCAGCCATAAATCCACATCTGAATATATCTTAATTGTTCTTTTAGTGTGGCGCACAGCGTTTATAACACCTTTAATTTTACCTGTGGTAAAATCATATTGATTCTCCTTTAAGTGCAAATTGAAAGGAATGTCGCGTGTTTTTCGGTTATGGCTGATGCGTAGGACCAAGGGAAATTTTTTACCTTTAATCGTGTTAGAGGCGCGTCTATCGAAGGTTACCTTAATTGTTGCCATAAGAAAAAGAGATTTTCATATAATTTTTTTCAGCGTGCTTTCAGCGTGCTTTTTTTGGTTTTGAATGGTCTAAAACGAATTTAAAGATAATTAAAAACCCCATAAAATGGGCGTTTCAGACCATATAAAATCATTTGAGACCATAAAGAGACTGACTCATAATCAGGGGGTCCCTGGTTCGAGCCCAGGTGGGACCACATCAAGCAGAAAACCCATACCGAAAGGTGTGGGTTTTTTCAATTTGGAAATATCCAAATGGGATTTGGCATTATTGAGAAATTGAAAAAACAGTTAGGGTCGTTTTGCGACCCTAGGTTTTCTATTTGCATAAGTGGTCTCCCTCTGGTCCATGAGCAAGGCGAACTAACCCAGGTGGGACCACTAAGTGGTCAAAAAGTCTTAGCGTAAGCTGGGACTTTTTTTGTGGAATGAACTTTTGGTGAGAATGGTATTATTGGGTCTTCAATTCGTTAAGATTCTCAAACGTCCTGTCCAAAATCCATCGGGAGCTCAAAAACCTTTAAATCGAAAAAGGGAAGGGCCGCCATTAGGTGATCGAAGATGTCTGCCATAACATATTCATAGTTTTCCCAACGCTTGTCCGCACTAAAGGCATAGATTTCCAAAGGGATGCCCTGAGGCGAGGGGGCCAATTGCCTTACCATGAGGGTCATGCCCTTGTTTACGGCAGAGTGGGTTTCCAGATAATCCGTAATATACTTGCGAAAGACGCCAATGTTGGTGAGGTTTCTACCGTTGATCGCCAGTTCCTTGTTCCGGCCATTTTCAATATTGAAGGCCATTATTTTTTCGTTTCTGTCGGACAAATACGGTTGTATCAATTGGATTTTTTTTAGCGCTTCCACATCCTTATCGGAGAGAAAACGAATACTTTTTTGACTGATGATCAAGGCCCTTTTGATCCGTCTTCCTCCCGATTCCTGCATGCCCCGCCAGTTTTTGAACGAGTCGGATATCAAGGCATAAGTGGGAATCGTGGTAATGGTCTTATCAAAATTCTGGACCTTTACCGTGGCAAGGTTGATCTCTATCACATCCCCGTCGGCTCCATATTTATCAAAAGTGATCCAGTCGCCTATGCGTACCATATCGTTGGCACTTACCTGGATACTTGCCACAAGACCCAAAATGGAATCCTTGAATATCAAAAGGATTATGGCCGAACCTGCACCCAAGGCCGTAAAGAATTTCCAGACCTGTACGTTGGTCACTATTGCCAGGATCGCCAAAATACCTACGGACCAGCCAAAAATCATAAATACCTGTATGTAGCTATCTAGGGGCTTGTCCCTAAACCTTGGTTTGGTCTTTAGGTAATCATTGATACTCCTGAACACACGTTTGATGATCGACAAGGCCAAGAGCACCAACACTACTTGCAGGGTTTTCATGGCGATGCCTCGGGCGAAGTCAAAATCTATAAAAGCGACGGGCACCGTTTTGAACAGGAGAAACATTGGTGCTAGATGGGCAAAGTACCTAGGCACCCTGTTGGCAACCAAAAAATTATCGAAATTGGTCTTTGATTGCCTGGCAATTCGTATGGAAAAGGCCCTTAAAAACTTCCAAATGACCCAGTCCAGAATCCATGCCAAAACGAGTACCGCGGCCATCAGGATGATCAGGTTTAGATATGCGGCAAGCGTTTCGCTGATTCCGGTTTTTAGCAGGTAGTCGTATAGTAGCCTGGTTGTTTCTTTTTCCATGCTGCAAAAGTATCAATTATTCCTATTATTTTTTTGGGCATCAACTACCGATACCTTTGTTGGAGGCTTGCTAAGTAATTGAAATTAAGGGTAAATTGATTACATTTAGAGGGCGACCGGATTTCAACCCATCCCAAATGAATTACAAAGTTATTACGGCCCTGGTTTTGGCAGCTATTATTGGCGGATTGTATGCCTATAAAGCGGGCCTTTTTGAATTCGAAAACGAAGAATATGCCAGCCTGTCGTTACCGGAAACGGTAGATTATAATTTTCATATAAAACCGATTCTCTCCGATAATTGCTATACCTGTCACGGTCCCGATGCCAATAAACGCAAGGCCGGACTGCGATTGGACGTTCAGGAATCCGCTTTATCGGAACTACCGGAATCGCCCGGTCACTTTGCGATTGTGCCTAAAAACCTTAGGGAGAGCAAGGCCTATCAAGCTATACTTTCTGAGGACCCCACAACACAGATGCCTCCCGCCGATTCCAAATTGTCCCTATCGGCCTATGAAAAAAAACTCATCAAAAAATGGATCGAGCAAGGGGCTCCATTTGAAAAGCATTGGGCGTACATCCCGCCTGAAAAATCGTCCCTTCCCGAAACCAAAAGCACTTGGGGGAACAATGAGATCGATGCCTTTGTTCTCAAAAAATTGGAAGAGCACAACTTGGTTCCTTCCCATAAAGCTTCCAATGAGACCTTGCTACGGAGAATCAGTTTGGATTTAACCGGATTGCCCCCTAATCCCGAAACGGTTTCCCAACTTTTGGCCCCGACTTCCCAAGATACCATAGCGCATATCATCGATACTTTTTTGGCCTCCCCGGCCTATGGCGAGCGTATGACCCAATCCTGGTTGGATGTTGCACGTTATGCGGATTCCCATGGCTATCAGGACGATAGCTATCGTACCATGTGGCCGTGGCGCGATTGGGTCATCCATGCCTTTAACAAGAACCTTCCGTACGATACCTTTTTAACCTGGCAGTTGGCGGGCGACCTCCTGCCCAATCCCACCAAGGAACAGATCTTGGCGACGGGATTCAACAGAAATCATCCCATAACCCAAGAGGGAGGGGTCATTCAGGAGGAATACAGGGTCAATTACGTGCTGGACCGTACCAACACCTTGGGAAAAGGGGTTTTAGGGCTTACGCTGGAATGTGCACGTTGCCATGACCATAAATACGACGCCATTTCCCAGAAGGACTATTTTGAAATGTTCGCCTTTTTCAACCAAGTGGATGAGAAGGGACTTCAGATGGATGCCGTGCAGGCCAAGAACCAAGCTTTTTTTGCCGACCCCCCGTTTATCCAGATTTCGGCAGCGGAGACCAATGGCGTGCTTTCCTTTATCAATATGAAGGATACCCCCAAGATCAACGTAATGGTCATGAACGATTCCGCACCCAAGACCACCTATATTTTAAACCGAGGGGAATACGACCAACCCACCGATTCCGTCCTTCCAAACACACCAAAATCGATATTCGCTTTTCCCGATAACCTTCCCAAAAACCGCCTGGGACTCGCGCAATGGCTCACGGACCAAAAGCATCCATTAACGGCCAGGGTATTCGTGAACCGCATCTGGGCCATGCTTTTTGGAAAGGGCCTTGTGGAAACCGTAGAGGATTTTGGGGTTCAGGGGAGCCTACCTACGCATCCGGAACTATTGGACTGGCTGGCAGTGGATTTCATGGAACACGGTTGGGACATCAAGTACCTGCTCAAAAAAATAATGCTTTCGACTACCTACCAACAAAAATCGGAGTTAAGGTCCGACTTGAAACTTTCGGACCCCGAAAATATATGGTGGGCACGAGCCCCTAGGTTTCGAATGAGCGGGGAAATGATTCGCGATTACATCCTTGCCACCAGTGGACTATTAAATCAGGAAATTGGGGGACCCAGCGTAAAGCCCTACCAACCTCCCGGTCTTTGGGAGGAAACGAATGCCGGCGGAAACAGGGGTGTCCTAACAAATTATATTCAGGACGAGGGTGCCGACCTCTACAGACGCTCCCTGTACACCTTTTGGAAAAGGACCCTGCCACCGCCCAACATGACCATTTTTGATGCGCCCACCCGCGATTTTTCGGAAGTTCGACGGCAAAAGACCAATACCCCTTTACAGGCCTTGGTGCTCCAGAACGATGTGCAGATCTTGGAAGCGGCCCGGGTATTAGCCCAAAACTTGGTCTATGAAGACCCAAATGGAAAAGAATATGTGACCGATGTCTTCAGGCGCATCCTAGTCCGGTCTCCCAAAGCGCAGGAATTGGCGGCACTCACCAATTATTACCAGGATGCCTTAAAAGGATATAGGGAGCGACAGGCAGAGGCGGAAAAATTGATTGCGGCAGGGGAATATCCCAGGCTGGAAACCGATGCCGCAAAGACGGCCGCACTCATGCTCACCGCACAGGTAATCTATAATTTGGACGAAACCATCACCAAAGAGTAAGCGTATGGAAGAACATAAAAACGAAAACCCTTTAAAGGTCAATAGACGCCACTTTTTTTCACAGTTGAGCGTGGGCATAGGTTCCTTGGCCTTAGGCTCCCTATTAATTCCCGATCTGTTCAAGAACGGCTCCAAAGAGTTGGCCCAACAACCTTTGGGCATCCCCCATTTTGCCCCCAAGGCAAAACGGGTCATCTATCTGTTTCAGGCCGGGGCGCCCTCGCAATTGGAAACCTTTGATTATAAACCGATGTTGCGCAAGCGCATGGGTGAAGATTTGCCGGAATCCATCCGAAACGGGCAACGGTTAACGGGCATGACGGCGAATCAGGAAAAGTTTCCGTTGATGCCGCCGGCCGTCAACTTCAGGCAACATGGACAAAGTGGTACCTGGATCAGTGATTTTTTTCCGTATACGGCTAAAATTGCCGATGAGATCACGGTCATCCGCAGTATGCATACCGAAGCAATCAACCACGATCCCGCCATCACCTTTTTTCAGACCGGAAGCCAGATATCCGGTAGGCCCAGTATGGGTTCTTGGATGAGTTATGGCCTGGGCAGCGAAAATAAGAACCTGCCTTCTTTTGTGGTTCTGACCTCTAGGGGAGATGGCAATAGCCAAGGGCTCTATTCAAAACTTTGGTCCAGCGGGTTTTTGGATTCCAAGCACCAAGGGGTGCTGTTGCGTTCCGGAAAGGACCCCGTACTCTATCTCAATGACCCGGAGGGTATTTCCCGATCGGAAAAACGAGACCTCTTGAACGAGGTATCCATATTGAACAAGCTACATCATGTGGAGACGGGCGATGACGAGATAGAATCGCGTATTGCCCAATATGAAATGGCGTATCGCATGCAGATGTCGGTTCCCGATGTCATGGACATTTCCAAGGAACCCAAATCCATTATCGACCTATATGGCGAGGATTGCCAGGTACCCGGAACCTATGCGGCCAATGCGCTTCAAGCAAGAAGATTGGCGGAGAACGGGGTGAGGTTCATACAATTATACCATCAGGGCTGGGACCAGCACGGCAATCTGCCCAACGAAATGGCGGGTCAGGCGAAGGATGTTGACCAAGCCTCGGCCGCTTTGGTTTTGGATCTGAAACAACGGGGCATGTTGGAGGATACCTTGGTAATCTGGGGAGGAGAATTCGGAAGGGGCAATTACTGCCAAGGAAAGTTCGACCCGGCCAATTATGGCAGGGACCACCACCCCAGAGCCTTCAGTATCTGGATGGCCGGTGGGGGCATAAAGCAAGGCTTGAATTACGGTCAGACCGATGAATTTGGGTACAATGTCATTGAAAATCCGGTACATATCAACGATTTTCATGCAACCTTGATGTATGCCTTGGGACTGGACCATGAACAGCTTACGTACAAATATCAGGGACGTCGTTTTCGACTGACGGACGTGGCCGGGAATGTCATCAAAGACCTTTTAGCATAACCCGATGACAAAGTCTACGCAAAAACGCTGGGTGGACTACCTCATTTTGGGGCTTTCCGTCTTTTTGGTTTTCTGCCTGCTGTTTGAATCCTACATGGAATTGCCGGCGTGGGTATCCTGGTTGGGACGGTGGCATCCCTTGGTGCTGCATTTCCCCATTGTGCTGCTGCTCATCGCCATTTTCTTGGGCCTAACGGGTAAAAATGTGCCGAAAAGGTTGCTAATAGTTGCGGTAGTATCGGCCTTGATTACGGCCATATCAGGCTTTTTTCTAGGGAAGGACACCTTGGTAAAAGGGGATCTCCTCGTTTGGCATCAATGGTTGGGCGGGGCCCTGGCCTTGCTATCGGCTGTATGGTATGCCTTTGTAAATATGTTTCCATCCCGTGCAGTGTATCAGAAAGCTGTTCAGGTCGTACTCATAGGACTTATAGGGTTTACGGGCCACTATGGGGGAATGGTCACCCATGGCGCCGATTTTTTGGCCTTTCCACAAAGCAAAAGACAGGATAAAATGCCCGAAAACCCGAATATTTATTCGGATGTCGTGATGCGTATTTTGGACAATACCTGCGTATCCTGCCACAATCCCAACAAACAAAAAGGCGAACTCTGGATGACAAGCCTTGACGAACTTTTTAAAGGGGGAGAACACGGCCCGGCCGTGGTACCCGGAGATTTGGAAAAGAGTTTGTTGGTACGGCGCGTACGGCTGCCCAAAGAGGACGAGGACCATATGCCACCGGAGGGGAAGACCCCATTGAGCGAACTCGAAATCAATATCTTGGAACGTTGGATCGCCCTGGGCGCTCCCGATACGGTACGACTGGACCAGCTAGAACCCTCGGAACCGCTGGTAGGGCTCATACAGGAATTGAGGACGCTGGACCCGGAAGAAAAATGGCGGAGTTTTGCCTCGGTTGTGGATAGTACCTTGCAGAACCTGTCCTCGGACTATCTCACCATTGAAAGAATGGCGGCCAACTCCAACGCCCTTAGTGTGGACGTCTATGCGCCACCAACCTATGACCCCAAACCGATAACGGATTTAAAACGGGTAGCGAACAACCTCGTGGAACTGGATGTGAGCGGCCTGCCTGTTGGCACTGCGGAGATGGCCACAATCGCCTCCTGTACGAATCTGGAATGGTTGGAAATTGATGGAACCCCGTTGACGGACGAGGAGTTACAATCGCTTACGAATTTGCAGAACCTGACCCTCCTCAAGGTATACCAAACGGGAATAACGGACCGGAGCGTAGAATTTTTTAAGCAATTGCCGAAGCTCTCCAAACTCTATATTTGGGATACGAATATCTCCGAAGCGGCTCTGGAAGCCCTTCAAAAAGAGCGCCCTGCGCTTCAGGTATACAAGGGCATAGACCCCAAGATCAAGGACTTTTTTGTAACGACCGATTCCACGGATACCAGCAGTCTCCAATAAGTTTGCCCTTTAATAAGAAACTGTTTACCAAAATGCTTTCCCGTTTTAATGTTCCATCACAAATGCCATTGGTCAAGAGAAGAGTCCACCAAACAAAAATGCTAACCAAGGGTAGGTTTTTGTTGTTGCACCAAGTGAGGTGGTCTACCTATCTTTAACTAGCCTCTTTTTGTTTATCAAAATGAGTATTATTTGTCAAGGTACATCAACGACTTTAGCGATAAATGCCCTTAAGCAAAACTTTAGGTCAATAAATGGACCTGTAAAGAACACTGTCTTGAATGGTTTTGGACCAAAAAGCCAAACCAAGACCTTATAATTTGCATCAGATTGAACTATCTATTTTTTCTATTCCATTCCCTGTGCATGTAACAATTCCATGCCGGTGGATGAGCGTGGTTTAAAACCGGGCCAATCCTTCTCATTGGAGTTTTTAGGAATGTCCAAGAGTAGGGAATGGTCCTCTCCCTTTAGATGGGTACCCAGAAATGCGGTGACAAAGTGTTGATTAACATTATTTATTTTACGCTGGTCCCATGAGGAATCTGCATAGCGATAATATTCATCCATGTGGAGTCCGGGCGCCAAGGATTCGGTCGGTGGTGGATTTGGGGCCACATTATGCCTTGCATTCATATAGGTAAGCAGGTATCGGTCTGCATTGATAGCTCCTTCATATAGGGCCTTGATACCATTTTCATAGCCGGATATATCATCCTGACTGCCGGCAATGAAAAAAGTGGGTTTTTTTAACCCTTTTAACCCTTCAGCATGCCAAATCCCCCGCGCCATACCCCAAGGGGCAAAGGCTACGACCGCCTTTATGCGTGGATCAATGGATTCTTGATAATCGGGATTGCTAGCTACAAGGGATTGGATAGCCGTGCTGCCCCCTGTCATTTGTCCGAAGAAACCAGCAGCACCATCACTATAACCCGCACCACCCACATTTAAAACACCATAGCCGCCCATGGAATAACCAATTATGCCCGTACGGTCTACATCCGTAATTTTCCCAAAGGGGGTATTGGTCAAAGCAGCCATTTCATTTAAAACAAATGTGATGTCCTTGGCCCTGTTCAGCAAGGTACTGTAAAACGCATTGGCGTCCCTAAAAGTAGAATCGGTATGGTCAATGGCAACAACTACATACCCTTTGGATGCTAAATTTTCTGTGAGATAGGTCATCAAATAGCGCGAACCTACATAGCCATGCGAAACTATTACCAAGGGAAAAGCACCTTCCGTTGTTTTTGGTGCTGCGTCTCTAACGGCCCTGCCTTTAAAAGTAAAGGGAATCAATGGGCGCAGGCTATCCCCACGCGTGCCCATTACTTCTTCATATGTCGTCAATACGTTGTTGGCTGATGCTACTGCTGCAGGATACCAAACTTCAACGGTCAGAGGTCGATCGTAAAGCACGTCCTTTCCTCCTTTAGAATTTAGGATGTCAATTTGATCTTTATGGAAGAGCTCCATGGTTTGGACCCCTACGGTGTGTTTGCCCCGTGCGGCAAGTTTCGGTGCATCCGGTAAGAGATCACCGTATAGAAATTCTTGTTGGGCGTTAAGCGTTTTTCCAGCACACAGTGCAAGAAAGAATATGGCCAAAAATGGCATGGAGCAGATTTTTTTACCTTTCATGATCGCGTTTTACGTTAGGTAATCAAGATACTTAAATTTGATTGTTTCCTAACAGCCAAGTCAAAATTTACAAGGCATTTGGGACATTACGATATTCCATAAGGCTATTTCGTTAAAATGGCCGGTATAGCCGCACGCTTTTAGGATGCGCTTTTGAATGTTGGGCCTAGTAGGTTCGATGCCTTCAGGAAAGTACTTTGGTATATTATAGGATAATCACGTATCTTGTAAAGGCCCACCCTGTTCGCAATTTCAATGTTCCCCCGAAATATGTTATTGCTGCTATCCAGAAATGGGCCTATTTTTACGGGAACAAAGAAAGGATGCGGAATCAAACTAAAAAATACCCAATTATGGGGATATTTTCGTTGGATATAAGAAGTAAAGTTTAATATTATAGGCAAATGCTTAAGAATTGAAAATATTGACAAATCAGAAATCCCACGGCATATTTTAATATTTTTCACACTTTCCTGTTTTTGGCTCAGCTTCCATTCGAAATGATATTTTCTATAAACCTTAAAAAAGGTATTGGTCATCAACTGAGAAAGATAGTTCCAAATAAAGATTATATCCCATGTTCGGGTGAACGAGCACGGTAGTCGCAATCAATCGACTTATCATTAACAACAAAACACCATGACACACGAGACCTATATGCAAATGGCCATCACAAAGGCCAAAGAGGGGAAAAGCGCTTCTACCGGAGGTGCTTTTGGGGCGGTAATCGTATTAAAAGATCAAGTGGTGTGCGCCGTACACAACCAAGTAAAAAAGGAACAGGACATTACGCAGCATGCGGAGCTACACGCCATTCAAATTGCGGCTAAAAAACTGGGTAAGGATGGCTTACAAGATTGTGTGCTATATACCAGTTGCGAACCTTGTATGATGTGTTTGGGAGCCTGTTATTGGGCGCAGTTTAAAGCCGTTTATTTTGGGGCCTCTGCGCAGGATGCCAAGGATTATGGATATGTGTATTCCAATTGTTACTACGAAATGGATAGCGACCAGCGACACAAGGAATTTAGAATGACGCAGCTATTGGCTAAGGAGGCCATATCGGTTTGGGAGGAAAAGGGTGTTTCTCGTTAAGTGAAATGGGAAGGGTTAGAGTTCGATACTTTTTCCATCGCCGATAAAGGTTTCAAAAACGATAGAATGGAATTTTAGATTTTTCACGTTCATTATATTCAGTTCAAAATGACATCGGGAGTGATTGGGTCATTTTGACTCAGCTCAGTGAACAAGCTGTGGACTGGCCGCTCAAGGCAGTTTTTTTACTAGAAAGCTTCTCGATACATTTTCGACTTCACTACCGTTCGTTTGAAAACACTCGAAGTGACAGAATGTTTATTCGATATTTTTTGGATTTCTATACTCGATTCGAAATGACATATTGGTCAATTTGTGTATCAGGTAACCGTTCGACACCTGCAAGCTATGGTCTACAAAATGATGATCATTCTGTACGTATTCTTCGCTCTAACCAAAAAAACAAGCACATTCCTGCGGCGTAGCAAAGTAAGTCCCAAGGGTCTTGTGTATAGCGCGCATTTATAATGGGCAGATATCCTTCGAAGTAGCCAGCGAATAGCAGGGTGACTGTGAAGCACAACATAGGGGGCAATTGCAATCTATTGTCCGATTTTATAAATCGCGCCCCTTCCAAACAAATTTTCAGCACAATGGGCATACACAAGAAATCGTTCAGATAATTATTTGCTAGTGCTGGAAGGGATATCTCCAAGCGTTGCGCCAAATAGATCAACACCGCAAAGAGTGAAAATACCTGAAAATAGTGTTTTTGAAATGTTAGAAAGACCTGCTTCATCGGAATGGTTTCAAATCCTAAGCCGCAATATATCCAAAAACCAACGCTAAAAAAGAACCTATGGCCAGTACCACAATCCAAATCGAGTAAAAAAAGCGGGCGGTATACCGGATGACTATATTCTCATGTTGCTTTGCGTCTTCAAAAAAGAGGGTTATTTTATTTTTTTTCTTTATCTTTTGGGTTTCTCTCTTTTCCTTTGCCTTTTGCTGGCGTTCAAGCTTTCTTTTTAAATTAATATTGATTATTTCCCCACAGTTTTTACAATAATCCCGATTTAAATTTTCGGTTCCACAATTTTGACAGGTTCTATAGGTGTCTACGGACATTTATTTTTAGTTGTTTTCGGGTTTATATGTATTGACTCCGAAATTCTTTTATTGATATTATAGACCATTACTCTAACTATTCAACACCGCCAACACCCGGTCTGGGGTAAAAGGTAGGTGCCGCAAGCGTTTGCCCGTCAATTTTAAAAAGGCATTGGCAATAGCCCCGGCCACCATGGGGGTAGCGGTCTCGCCCACACCTTCCGGATGTTCTGCTGTGGGAATAATCACCGTTTCAATACTATCGGGTACTTCCTGCATGCGCAAGAGTGGATAATTGTCGTAGTTGCTTTGTTGTACTTGGCCATCCACCAAGGTAATCTGTTCTTTGAGTACGGAGCTGATGCCCATAATAATGCCCCCTTCCATCTGGGCCTTTACATTGTCCGGTTGTACCACCACACCGGCATCCAGGGCGATCCAAAAATGGTGCACGTTGATTTTTCCCGTGTTGCGGTCCACCGAAATTTCACATACGCCGGTTCCCAAGGAACCATGTTCCACAAAGGCGACGCCTTTGGCCCGACCTTCGGGCAAGGGAGCTTCCCATTCCGAAATTTCGGCCACTTTTTCCAAGGTAGCCAGAGCGCGCGGGGAATCGGCCATCAGTTTTTTTCGCAATGCCACGGGATCTATGTTCTGGTCCTGGGCCACCTCATCCATCATGGCCTCAATAGCAAACTTATTTGGGCCATGCCCCACGGAACGCCAATGTTTTAGACGTACCCCATGCGAGGCTTCCCGCCATTCCACCCATTGGTTGGGGATGGCATAATGGTCGTTTCGGGTTCCGCCGGCCACCAGATTGCCACCATCGCCCACCACACAGTGCGAGAAACCGCTTAGGTTTCCTTGGGCATCGGCACTTACTTTGAGCCGCTGCAACGTCAAGGGTCTATAGGCTCCATAACGGACATCATCCTCTCGGGTCCATAGCAATTTTACAGGCTTCGGTGCCATTTGCTGTGCTAGGCGGCCACATTCCAGGACAAAATCGTTCATACTGCGTCTTCCAAAGCCTCCGCCTAAATATTGCAGGTGAACGTTAACAGCTTCGTGGGGAATGCCCAACAGATCAGGGATTCCCAATTTGGTATCCGGACCCTGCTGACTGCCTACCCAGACTTCGGCACTTTGGCCATCAGCAGCTACTTGAACCACCGCGTTGAGTGGTTCCATTTGGGCGTGGTAGACATAGTCGTTCTTGAAGTCGGCTTCATAGGTTTTGGCCGCCGTCCGAAACGCCTGACTTACATCTCCCACTTCATTAACGGTATTTCCTTTTTTTGGGGCACTGGCCATTTGGGCATACACATCGTAAATTTCCTGAGAGTTGAATCCGGAGGCCTGCGCATCGCTCCATGTGATGTCAAGAACTTTTTTAGCTGCCAAGGCAGCCTCCAAAGTACTTGCTACAATACCAATAGCATAGTCAAAAGGCACAACTTTTAAAACACCATCCATGGCCAGGATGTCCGATTCGTTGTTCAGGGTGGGTTTGGCCCCATGTAAGGCACCCCGTTCCAAAACACCATAGACCATATCGGGTAAACGAAGGTCGATGGCGAACTGGGCACTGCCGTCCACTTTTTGTGGGATTTCCGTACGGGGTATTTGACTTCCGATTAATTTAAAATCTTTAGGATCCTTTAATCCCCCATCATTAAAATCGGGCAAGGTTTCGGGCATGGTCAAATAGGCTACCAAGTCACCATAGGATATTTTTTGCCCGCTTTTTTCGTGAATGATCGTACTGGAACCCGTAGTCAATTCTTCGATGGGCACCTTCCAATGAGTTGCCGCGGAATGTAGCAACACATAACGGGCCTGAGCCCCCGCTTTGCGCATTACGGTATAATAGCTATTCGTGGTGCGGCTGCCCACAGTGAACATAAGCTTGGTGCCGGGTTGCCATCCCGGGGAACCGTAAATGTCCGATTCCTGGGGAGAAAATTCTACGTTCACGTTGGACCAATCCGCATCCATTTCTTCGGCAAAAATGACCGGAAGTGCCGTCATGGATCCCTGGCCCATTTCTGCCGCGGGATTGTAGATGGTTATCTGGCCATCTTCGGTGATGCGTACCCAAGCCGTGACGTCGTGTTTTGCGAATTGGCCTTGCATGCCTTTGGCATCCGTACAGGAGATTAAATTGGGCAATAGTCCCGAAACTCCAATAAAAAGGGCCGCTCCTCCAGAGGATTTTAGAAACTGCCTGCGGCCTACCGGTGCTATTGTTTTTTTGCTGATATTTTTCATGGCCTTAGGAAGTTGTAGTGGTTTGTTCCTTGGCCATTTCTATGGCCTCTAGGATGCGTAAATAGGTGCCACAACGGCAAAGCACCCCGTTCATATGGCTTTTGATTTCTTCTCGTGACGGATTCGGATTTTTTTCCAAGAGTGCGGCCGCCTGCATGATTTGCCCCGATTGGCAGTAGCCACATTGAGGTGCCTGCGCTTTTACCCACGCCTTTTGCAAGGGATGGTCACCATTTTCAGACAGACCTTCTATAGTCTTGATTTTCTGTCCATTGGCCACATTGTCCACTTGAAGGACACAGGCCCTGACCGGATTCCCATCCAAATGGATGGTGCAACTACCACATTGCGCGATACCGCAACTATATTTAGTACCCGTAAGTCCCAAGTGTTCCCGCAATACCCAAAGTAAAGAAGTGCCTTGGGCTACATCGACCTCATATGAGGTTCCATTAATATTCAGTGAATAGGTAGCCATAATCATTTAGTTTCCGTTAAGTTAGCAAAAAAAGAAAAGCCGTTTGGCCGGTAGCTGGAAACTTTAAGGATTCCAAAAGCATTTATTGGTGGGAATCGGTCAATTCAAATTCGCCCTTCATCATTTTTATGACGTTCATCAACGACCTGACATTGTGATAGTTTACCTTCCAAATCTGGGCCTTGGCCTTTTTTTCCGCTTCTGGACTTTTATCTAAACCAGCGTCAAACCAACCGTTATAGGTATGGTCTATCAGATAGGTGTTAATATAGTGCCATTGTTTCTCAAACAACTCGTAATAACGAGGTTCTTCAGGATACAGTTTGGACATGAGCAACAGCGTGTTCAGACATTCTGCCTGCGTCCACCATACCTTCCGGGTGTCTTCAATGGTTCTTGTATTGGTTTCGCCCCAATAGTAACCCCCTTCGTAAAATCCACCTTTTGAGCTGTCCCAGCCCCAATCCAAGGCATGGTCTACCATGGTTTTTGCCTTCCCCATGGTAAGCGTATCGTTTTTCTTGCCCAGCACATGGGAGGCTTCCAAGAGTAAAAAGGCGGTTTCTACATCATGACCGAAGGAGACATGGTCCAAGAAGAAGTTTTCTTTGCGGACACTTTCCGTAGAATCTTTATAGGAAACGGGTGTCCAGTCCCGTTGCAAGTGCAGGGTGAGATAGCCTTTTTCCGTGGTGATGGTATCCCTAATCAGCACCAAAAGTTCTTCCAGCCGTTCTTTTACCAAGGCATCGGGCCATACCTCATATAAAGCTGTAAAACTCTCCAATAGATGTATCGACGAGTTTTGATCCTTCCAGTTCTTCCGGATATAATTGTCATAATTAAGATCATTTTCAGTAACATCTAACATCCAGGAACCATCCATTTGCAACACATCAAAATAGCCTCCATATTCTGGATCATGGGCATGTTCTTCCAACCAATGGAAGGTTTTTTTTGCCAAATTCAAAGCTGTTGTATCTTTTGAGACCTTGTAATATGTGGCCAGTCCGTAAATGGCGAAAGAATTGCTATAGGCGCTTTTCCCAGTGGATAATAGCTTCAGGGAATCCCCTTCTACACCTAACAGGGTATGGAAACCACCGTGCTGGGAATCCCACATATGATCTCTTAAGAACTGATATCCGTGTTTGGCGATTTGCTGATATTTGGGGTCATTGTAATACCTTGCCAAGGTGGAGGCGGTCCAAACATGCCGAGCCTGACTCACCAACATCTTGTTTTGCTTTCCAATCTTGTCCCATTTATAATCAAAGTCCGACCAGAATCCCCCATGGGTGCTATCGACAGTCTTTGGATACCAGACCTTCGCTAAGGTATCCAATGAAGCTTCCAATGCCGTGAGGAGTTCTTTTTTAGGGTCTTTATTCTCACTAGGAATTTCTCTACAGGAAAAGCATAGCAATGAAAAGTATACAATCAGAAATCCATAGGAACTATGTAGAAATAAAGTGTTTTTTAAACTCATATGTCAGGCCAAGAATGATTATACCTAAAGCTACAGATTAATTTTCAAAGAAATAGGAGGTAGCTTTTCAGGAGATAATGGAAGGTTTTTCTATTGGTTTCTCACGGTCTTTTCAGTCGACTTCGACTCCCTTCGGCTGCGCTCAGGGCGAGCCGCTCAGTCTGACAGGCTCGAAACGGTATTTGGTTCACTTTAGTCATTTCTAAGGAGCTTGCGACTGAGAAATCTCATTTCATAAGCCTAGATTTTTCACATTCATTACATTCAGTTCGAAATGACATACTGTGTTTAACTAGTCATTTCCACTGAGTTTTGATAGGAGTCGGGACTAAGAGAAATCCAAAAAAACTATCTTTTCTGTCCAAGAAGCGTTGTTTCGTTTTAGTAAAACTTAGTGGATTGGTTTTCCGATACTTTTTCCATCGCCGAAAAAAGGTTTCAAAAAGAATAGATTTGAATTTTAGATTTCTCACGCTCCACTCTGTTTCGGTTCGAAATGACATTTGGTTCAAGTTAGTCATTTCGACAGAGTCCCGATAGTAATCGGGACGACGAGAAATCTCTTTCTATTATTAAAGATTTCTCATACTCGATACCTCCACTATTTTAACATGAAAAAAAAGCTCCCCTCCCTGAGTAGGGAGGGGTGTTTCGCGACAGCGAAACGGGGAGGGTCGGTGTATTTGTGAAAGGTGCCAATTATTATTTACTGTCAGTTCGAGTGGCGTCCTGTAAGAGACGTTGTATCGAGAACCCATCCCCTTCGCTCAGGACTGGCTCCTTGTGGGCCCAAAAGCTTCTCGATACAAATTTACTCGTACCTCAAAAATTCACTCGAAGTGACGAACAGACCGTGGTATTACAAAACAAAAACCTGTCACTCTTGATGACAGGTTTAGATCGAAATCATTGCTATTATCGCTGTGCCAGCTCCAGATTAAGATTGTTCCAGACCAGTATTTTGGTCTCTTTGCTCATCTTTTCCCACTCGGCCGCTTCATTAAAGTTTTCCCCTATTTCCTTTTTATAGCGGATTTTTCCAGGTACGCCATATTGGTCTTCGGGGAAAATGAATTCCTCCCAGTAATAATAGACCCCTGCATCGGAAGTTTGGGAAAGTCGGGCCACTTGGTGCAGGGCGCCTTCCTGTTGAAAAAGGTAAATGCCACCGCCTTCGACCCCACAGGCTTCAGTCAGATAATCTATAAATAGGATTCCCTCAATATTCGGGAGACCCTTATTTCCCAAAGCACTTAAATAGAACTGGCCATTGGCCAACCGGGTGGATTTTTCGATAAAACTGCCATCGTTCTTTAAGGAGCGTATCAAGAGATAATCCTCATCGCCCGTTTTGCTCCGCCCGAAAAGATGGACCACATCATTTATCACCTTTTTTTCCAAGGAAATGAGTCCGCCAAGGACATAGCCCGCTACGCCCTTATAGGTTACCCTGTAAAATGGGTGGTCAACGCCTTTATAGGGCCATGAGTTTTCGTGCTTTTCTTGGATAACCAAAGGCGAACCTATGGAAAGGGTTTTCAGCACTTTGGAATTTGTGGTAGGCGCTTCCCGTAGTTGTACCTGGTCGCCAAATAGGTACACGGTCTGCCCGGGTTCAAAGCCACAATCTTCATAGATACAGTGCACTTTTTCTTGGGCCTTGGTAGACAAACAGATGGTTAGTATGGTAAGGATGGACAATATCTGTTTTGCTTTCATCGTAAAGAAATTTAATAGTAAATAAAGAACGTTGACCTAGCTAATGGTCTGTATGAACCCGGTTCCTTATACCTACGTGATGCTAAATATCAAGAGCCGACAATATCGATGAAACGTGTTGTTTTGTGGATGAACTACGGTATTTATAAAACCATTAACAGTGATTTTAGGGTAGATCATGGCTAAATAATGAACACATCCCTCAAGATCAAGAACCCAATAATCCCGATTCTATCAATGGAATCCGAAACCGTTCCGTTTCCGCATTGGTATGTTCCCTAGCAAAAATGGCAGCGGCCTTTTCCAAAATTTCGGGGTGCTGGGCAGCGACATTTTCGGTTTCGGCGGGGTCTGTTTGTAGATTATAAAGTTCCAAAGTGGGACTTTCGTCATCCTTTAAATGTTGACGGACCACTTTCCAATCGCCCATCCGAATGGCGACCTGACCCCCGTATTCCGGGAATTCCCAAAAAAGGAATTCATGCTCCTCCTGTCCTTCATGCTGTAACAACGTGGGTAAAAAACTGATACCATCCGTGTCCGAAGGTTTTTCATAGCCGATTAAATCGGATAGCATAGCCATCACATCATACTGTACCGAAATATGGTCCGTCTTGGAACCTGCTTGAATATGGCCCGGCCAACTGGCGATCATTGGAACGCGGATACCTCCCTCATACACAAAGCCTTTTCCCTTGCCCCGTTCCTCACCAAAAGGTCCGGAGCTGTTGAAGAAAGTGCCATCGGTTCCTCCAGTGAAGGTGACCCCATTATCGGAACTAAAAAGAATAAGTGTATTCTCGTAGAGACCTTCTTTTTTAAGGTGATCGATAAGTTTGCCTACATTCTCATCGAGATAGGAAATCATGGCTGCATAGCCTGCGCGTGGATTTTGATGGGGAAAATACCCCTTGTCGCCCAAATAGGGTTCTTCCGGACCAAACTTTTTCTTGTAATAGTCCACCCAGCGTTGTGGGGCCTGAATAGGGTTATGGGGAATGGGGGTGGCCCAATAAAAAAAGAACGGGTCTTTCTGTTGGTTGGAAATAAAGTTGATCATTTGGTCGAACATCAAATCAGGGGCGTAGTCCTTTAGGGTATAATCCGCATAGCTTGCGGGGTCATTGGGGTCCGTTCCGTCTGGAAATCTGGTGGACGGTGCAATGGTATCGTTCTGCAGATGTACCCTATTTTCATTGTGATACAAATGAAGGGGATAATATGTATGTGCCTGCCTTTGGCAATTATAGCCAAAGAAAAAATCGAACCCCATTTTCGTGGGAATGGACTCCGTATGCGGGGCTCCCAAGCCCCATTTCCCCACCATGCCCGTGGCATAGCCTTCTTCCTTGAGTTTTTGTGGTAATAGGACTGTGCCGGAAGGAATGGGCCGCTGCCCCTCTAGGGTAGAATCTTTGGCCATTGCCCGATAATCCCATACATCGCCCCGTACACCCCACTCATCATTGCCTCTTATATAGGCATGCCCGGAATGTTTTCCGGTCAATAACATGTACCGGGCCGGGGCACAGACCGGCGCACTGGTATAATGTTGGGTAAAAAGCATACCGCTTTTGGCGAGGGCATCTATGTTTGGGGTTTCTATTTTTTCCTGTCCATAGACGCCTAGTTCACCGTACCCTAGGTCATCGGCAAGAATGTAAATTATGTTTGGTTTTTGTGGTTTGGGAGCTTCGGTTGTTTGTTCCTCTTTACAGCCAAGTATCAAAAGGGAGCATAAAAGCAGGGAAAAGGTCGGTTTCATGGTGTTCGATTTTCTTCCTACAAGCTACTAAAAATTGGCGGATTTGTTTTGGATGGAGATTAATGCCGAACGACCCTCCCCGTTCCGCTCTCGCGGAACGCCCCTCCCTGACCAGGTAGGGGAGCTTTTTTTGTGTAGAAGAAGTTAGTGGGCAACTATTTTGTTTAGGCCTCACATCCTTTATCGGCATCCTTGATACCAATTTTTCTAAGGATATCTTCCATCAAGCACCATTTGGTAAAAGAGGATTGCAACAAGTTGGCTCCAACGAATACGGTGAACCATAACCAATTAATGTTAACATAGAGAGCCAATAGTACGCTAATGATGATAAAAGTACCGGCAATTGCACGAATATATCTGTTGATCATATTTTTTGGATTTAGGGTTAAACCCCGATTATGCTTTAGAAAAGCTGTTACAGCTAAAAATCGCTTCAAAATAAAACGCTACGCTGTATTTTCAATTTCACCATAGCGGTGCTATGCCAAAATTTCCAAACCACTTTATTTTATTGCGCTTTTTACCTTCACGACGCTCCCCTAATGCATATTCTGGGTTAAATTGATTTTTCAATGGGGACCACAACAGCTTTAATTGGGTTATTGGTTTCCATCTTACTGTTGAATTCCTTAATGAGGCCGAAAAGCTGGTCGATATTTTCATCCTCCGTAAAGGAGAAGAAAAGGCTGGACTCCACACCGCCTTTTTCGCTGGGGAACCAACTGGCGGTTCGTACCATGGGCGCAACATTTTTATAGCCGTCAATATCGGAGCCGCTATAGCTATCGATATGTGCTTTTTTAAACATTTGAAGGATTTCTGTATCGAACTCCTCCACTACGGTGACGATCAATAGTTTCATCTGTTTATATTTAATAATAATAAAAGGTCAGATGCAATTCGCCAATAACCATCAAGGTTGGTATCAAGACTTGTTATGGCTCATTTCATACGGTTAAAATTCAAGTTCAAATTTCAAGTTCAAGCTCAAATGTCAAGTTCAAGTCCAATTGTTTTCATTTCAGCTTCCTATAACCAATTTATATCAGCTACATGGTTTCACTCGTTCTGGAAGTTGAAGCACCATCCAATCCCTGAAAATCAAATACTGTCAATCTCATCATCCGTTGTTCCTCCTTCGGGGGTAAGGGAGCTTTCCGGATAATTCTTCTTTTCGATCATATAATACACCAAGGGCACTACCAATAATGTCAATACGGTAGAGACAATGGTTCCTCCCATGAGGGAGATAGCCAGGCCTTGGAAAATAGGGTCAAAAAGGATGACGAATGCCCCGATAACCACCGTTCCTGCTGTCAATAGGATGGGGGTCGTACGTACGGCGCCCGCTTCAATGGCCGCCTGTTTTAAGGATACGCCCTCGGCCAAACGCAGGTTGATAAAATCGATTAACAAGACCGAGTTCCGCACCATGATACCTGCCAAGGCAATCATCCCAATAAAAGAAGTCGCAGTAAAGAAGGCACCCATCAACCAATGCCCTAGGATAATCCCGATTAAGGACAATGGAATGGCCACCATCATGACCACGGGCGCTTTAAAGTTCTGGAACCATCCCACGATCAAAATATAGATGAGAATAATGGCCCCCATAAAGGCAATGCCCAAATCACGGAACACTTCCAAGGTAATCTGCCATTCACCGTCCCATTTCACGGTATAATCATCTTCATATTCGGGCTGGCCCAAGTATAGCTCGTTCATTTCATAGCCTTGTGGCAAAGGAATTTCCTTTAACTTCTCGTCCATACCCAAAATGGCATAGGCGGGACTCTCCAATGCTCCGGCCATATCCGCTATGACATACACCACTCGTTTCTGGTTCTTACGGTAGATACTTTTAGCACTGGTGACGGGCTGTATATCGACCAAATCGGCAATGGGAACCATATTCCCTTGTTGCGACTTTACCTTCAATTGGGCAATGTCCGTTATGGTAGATTTCTCCTTTTCATCCAAGGCCAATACCAATCCCACCTGCTGAACGGCGTTCTCATCATATAGATTCGCAATAGGTCTATTGCTCAATGCCATATTCATGGTATAGGCTATCTGTTGTGGGGCCACCCCATACAACATGGCTTTTTCCCGATCTATGACAAACTGATACTCTGTTTGATCCGATTCTACCATCCAATCGATATCTACCACATCTTGAGTGTTTTTCAAGATATCCTGAACATTATCCGCAATTTGCATTTGGGTATCGTAGTCCGGACCGTATACTTCCGCCACGATGGTGGAAAGTACAGGGGGTCCTGGTGGTACCTCTACCACCTTTACATTGGCATTGTATTTTGAGGCGATGCGTTGTATTTCAGGTCGTAGCAATTTGGCAATATCATGGCTTTGGGCACTTCGTTCGCCCTTGTCGATAAGGTTTACCTGAATATCCGCCATATTACTACCGCCACGAAGATCGTAGTGCCGTACCAAACCGTTGAAGGTAATGGGGGCGGAAGTACCTACATAATTTTGATAGTTTACCACTTCTGGCCTGGTGGCCAAGTATTGGGAAATTTCCTGGGCTACGACTCCGGTACGTTCCAAAGTAGTACCTTCTGGCATATCGATGACCACCTGAAATTCATTCTTGTTGTCAAAAGGCAACATTTTTACCGCTACCGATTTTGTAAAGAACAGCAACATAGACCCTATGAGCAAAAAGAAGGTGAATCCAAGGAACATCCAACGTTTTCCCTTGTGCTCGATCAAGGGGCGCTCAAACTTGTCATAAAATTTATAGATCAATGTATCCTCCAAGGGTTTTTCCTCTTTCTCCACGGTCTCCTTTTTGTCCTTTTCACGTAGGAAGATATATCCCAAATACGGGGTGATGGTCAAGGCCACAAAGAGCGACAAGATCATGGCGATGGATGCACCTATAGGCATTGGCGCCATATAAGGACCCATCAATCCAGATACGAAGGCCATGGGCAATACCGAGGCAATTACGGTGAACGTTGCCAAAATGGTTGGGTTACCAACTTCATTGATGGCATATAGGGCGGCCTGTTTAAAGGGTAGCCGCTTCATCTTAAAATGACGGTGCATATTCTCCGCAATGATGATGGAGTCGTCCACCACGATACCTGTTACGAACACCAAGGCGAAAAGGGTGATTCGGTTCAAGGTATAATCCAGCATGTAATAGCTCAACAAGGTCAAGGCGAAGGTAATGGGCACCGAAAGGAATACCACCAAGCCACCGCGCCATCCCATGGCCAACATGACCACAAAGGTCACGGCAATGATGGATCCGATAAGGTGCAAGAGGAGTTCAGACACCTTATGGGAAGCCGTTTCCCCGTAGTTTCGGGTGATTTCCACATGCACATCATCGGGAATTAGGGTGGTCCTTAAATGGTCCACCTTATCCACGATCACTTCCGCAATTTTCATGGCATCCGCTCCTTTCCTTTTGGCTACGGATATGGTTACGGCAGGATATTCAGATGGATATTCCGTAGCTTTTTCACTGGCCTGGCCAAAGCCCAGACTCACGTAATTTTGGGGTATCTCCGGACCATCGATGATTTCTGCCACCTGTTTTAGGTAGACTGGTCTATTTTGTTGTACGCCCACGACCAAATTTTCTACATCGGTGACCGATTCCAAAAACTTTCCGGCGCTCACTAAAAATTCGGTATCGTTTCGGTCAAAACTACCCGAATTTAGTTGGGCGTTGTTGCCTTTAATCATTTCGGAAACACTTAGGAAATCCAGTCCACTGGCGGCCAATTTGTCCTTGTCCAAAACCACGCGTAATTGTCGGTTTTGCCCCCCAATTTTATGGGTCACCGCCACATCGTTGACTTTTTTGATTTCCGCTTCCAGCTCCTGGGCCATTTGCCCCAATTGATAGCCGCTGTAGTTTTCGCTCCAAAGGGTCAATCCCAACATGGGAACATCGTCTATGGCACGGGTCTTTACCAAGGGAAAGGTCACCCCCTGTGGCATCTGGTCCATGTGCTTGTTGATCTCGTTGTATAGTTTTACGAAAGAGCGCTCAATATCCTCGCCCACATAGAACTGCACGATGACCATGCCCTGTTCCTTCATGGATGTGGAATACACATATTCCACCCCCTTAATGTTACTGATGAGTTGCTCCAAGGGTTTTATGACCCTGGACTCCACTTCGGTCGGGCTCGCCCCAGGGTATCCCACAAAAATATCGGCCATGGGCACATCGATCTGTGGTTCCTCCTCCCGTGGGATCAAAAAGGAGCTATATACCCCAATGACCATAAATACGATCATCAGTAGCACCGTTAACTTACTGCCTATGAACATTTTGGCAATCTTGCCAGCTAAACCTTCCTTCATTTTATTTTTTATTAGTTGGGCGTTTTCACCTGCCAATGGGGCAGGCGGGCGGGCTTTCCGTTTTTACTCCTCCCTGCCAAGGCAGGTGCGGGGTAACCACTGCAATCCCTAACGCGTTTCCTTTTATTGTATCGCCAATGTTGCTCCGTTGTACAGTTTTCCTTCCGCTGAAACAATGTATTTTTCATCCTGCGCAAGACCGGATAACACCTCTACCTGATCGCCAAAAGTGCGCCCCAATCGCAACCATCGCAAGAGGGCCGTATTACTTTCGCTTACGGTATAGACACCGGTGAGACTTCCGTTCATCACCAAGGCATCGGTGGGTATCATAATCGCGGTATTGTTCGTTTTTTTGGTAACAGGGAACTGTACGGTGGCATACATTCCGGATAGTATGGGAATGTCCGTTTTTTCCAAAACCACCTTTACCAAATATTGACCTCCCGTATTTTTAGAGGAGGAACTTACTTCGGTCACTTTACCCTTTACATTTTGCCCCAAGGATTTGATAAGGACGTTTACCGGGGTATCATTTTTTATTTCAGTGATTTCGGATTCCGGAACCATGGCCAACACTTGGTAGGTTCCTGGCGCCTCTATTTCCAAAAGGGGCATTCCGGGGTTTGCCATATCCCCGGCATTGATAAATTTATTGGTCACCACGCCGCCAAAGGGAGCGCGAATGTTCGCATAGCCCATTTGTGCATTGACCTCGTTCTTCATTTGTTTGGCCGACTCCAATCGGGCCTTGGCCATAGTGTAATGGGCCGTAACGTCATCCAGTTCCTTTTGGGAGGCACTGTTCTCCTTAAAAAGGGTGGAAAATCGGTTATAATCCTTTTCGGCATAGGTATAAGCGGCGGTTGCCTCGGCAATATGGGCATTCACTTGGGCCAACTTGGCGGATACATCCGCATTGTTCACGCTCAACAAGAGCTGCCCGTTGGTCACTTTTTCACCAACCTGTACGTATATTTTATCCACATACCCCATCATACGCGTACTGATGTTCGCACTTCTGGCCGCTTCCACCTTGCCGCTTACGGTAAGGAACGGGTCATTGCTGTTTTGTGTAACGGTACTTGTGGTAACCGAAATGGCAGGACCTTTGGTTGCCGCAGTTGTTTTTTCATCATTACCACAACCGGTCAATAGCAGGGTCACGGTTATAACGATGCTCTGTATGTATATTCTGTTTTTCATTTGAAACTATGATTTAGTCGTTTTGTGTTATTTTATTAGTATTCGCCTTTGGGGGCAAGGGACCTATTCTTTTGTCAGGAACTGCACGTATGCCAAGGCATAGTTGTGTTCAAAAATGGTCCTATAGTATTCCAGTGTTTTTTGGGAATATTGGGTTTCGGCCATTAATAGGTCGGTCGTTTTTTCCAAGCCCTGTTCAAATCGGTTCGTACGGATCCGTAGCGATTCTTGGGACTGTTCCAAGGCCAGTTTGGTAAGCCTTAACTTATTCTGGGCGTTCTCCAAATTTCGTTTTGCCCTGTTCAGTTCCAGCGCACTTTCAGATTTGTATTGCTCCAATTGTAGTTTAGCCTTGTCGTATTCGGCCTTGCTTTTCTGTGATTTTCCAAACCGTTTGCTTCCCTCAAAAAGATTCCATTTGAGTTCTGCCCCGAACAAATATCCATCGGCATCGCCCTGAAAGACTTCATCGTCATGCATTTCGTAAGTGCCAAAGGCATTCAATCTGGGCAGAAAGGACATTTGGTCCGCCTTGTGCATTTGTTTGTAGGCCTCCGTAGCGGAATCCATAGCCAAAATATCCTTTCGGTTTTCGGAAAGCGATACCGCATCGATGTCCGAATAGGACACGGAGAGGGAGTCCGTCGGTTTCAGAACCGTGGTACCGGTCTCGTTCATGAGAACCGACAAATAGTTGCTGGCATTGAGGATATTGCTCTGGGCATAGTGCAATTGGTTGTCTATTTCCGTGACCCGTACCTGAACGGCCAATACGTCCGACTTCTGTAGGTATCCCTGGGCAAAGCTGTTTTCCGCAATACGCTGGTTTTCCAAAGCCGTTTCCTTCGCTTTTTCCAGCACGTCCACCGTTTTATAGGCAAGTTGTAATTGCATAAAGGCTTTTTCGACTTCAAGAGCCATGTAATCGCCGGTGCGTTCCGATTGTAGTTCGGTTGCCGTCCACTTCGCCTTGGCAGCCTTTCGTTGAAACATACCGTCCAGGTTGATCAAGGGCTGTTGTACTTCTACTCTGGTGGCATAGTCCTCTATTTGCCTGGGGTCGTTCAATAGGGTTGGGTCGAAGTCCGCCGCCGTAAGGATCTGCTGGTTCAATTTGGAACCAAAGGCCATCAGGGGATTTGTAGTGGCGATTCCCGTATGGGAAACGCTTATGTTCGGCAATAAAACTGCATTGGTCTGCAAGTAATCCCCTTTGGCGGCAAGGGCATCTTGCGCGGCAATTTTAAGAGTATTATTGGCCTGCATTACTTTTGTCATAACTTCTTCCTTCGTAATGGGCGTGGTATTTTGACCTATCCCAAAATAGCAGGAGAAAAGAATAATATATCCTAGTAGGTATTTCATTGTTGTAATATATTTTGGACAAAATTAGATTGGGGAAACAAGCTGTGCAGTAACATTTGTTACCGAACCCCTATGGCAGGAAAATGGATGCCAATTGTGGTTTTATAAATCGGACATTTCTATGGTTATCAAGAATTAGTATGATTTCATATATTTACTAGGTACCAACTCCGGAAGGAACTTCAAATATGAAAATCACCACCCTTATTATCGCCATGATGCTGCTGGTATCCGTAGATCAGGAACCAAAAGCCTATACGCAGAGGCTGCCTGGAAGTGAATTGGAAATTGAAATGGTAGCGATACCCTCCGGTTCGTTCCAAATGGGAAGTACCGATCCGGAAGACAAAAATGCGTATCCACAAAGGAAGGTTTCTGTGAATGGTTTTTGGATGTCCTCCAAGGAGGTTACCTGGGAGCTTTACCGCGAGTTCTTAAAACGGGAATTGGATGGCGCTGCCATGAAGAACGAAACTATTGAAATCGATGCCGTTACCGGAGCAACGATTCCCTATGTGGATATGGGATTGGGCATGGGTTCCGAAGGTTCCTTGCCAGTGGCAAATGTAACCGTGCTAGGCGCATCACAGTTCTGTAAATGGCTTACCGCCTTGACCGGGGTGTATTACCGATTGCCTACAGAGGCCGAATGGGAATATGCCGCAAGGGCCGGAAGTTCTGGACCCTATTTTTTTGAGGATGACGGAAATCTAGGGGAATATGCGTGGTTCGATGAAAATAGTGGGGAGAGCTATCACGAAGTAGGACAAAAGAGACCCAACCCATGGGGCCTCTATGACATGTATGGCAATGTGGCCGAGTGGACCTTGGACCAATATGTTGAGGATGCCTATACAAAGGACCAGGTATTTCATCCTATTACAAAACCCTATCCCACAGTTGTACGGGGAGGGTCTTTTAAGGATACGGCCAAAGAAGTTGGTTCAACGGTCCGTACGGGGTCTGATTTGGTATGGAAGGTACGCGACCCCCAGTTTCCCCAAAGCAAATGGTGGAATACGGATGCCGCCTTTGTCGGGTTTAGAATTGTAAGACCAATGAATGTTCCCGAAATAGAAGAGGACAATACGTTTTGGATAAAAGCCAACTGATTTTTACATATCCAAAGTATAACACGATAAAGTAACAACAGAACCATCAATAAAAACAACAAAACAAAATGCAAAACACACGAAGAGATTTTGTAAAAAGGAGTACCATGGCCTCCGCGGGATTGGTATTGACACCTTCGCTGGAAACACGAGGAATGTTCAACATTTTTAACGAAAAGAAACTGAAAGTAGCCCTGGTAGGTTGTGGCGGCAGGGGTTCCGGTGCAGCGAACCAAGCACTTCAGGCAGATGATAATATTGAGCTGGTGGCCATGGCCGATGCTTTTGAGGACAGACTCACCGAAAGTTACAACAACTTGTATGAGAAGTACAAGGATACCGGTAAGTTCAGCGTAAAGGAGAAAAACAAATTTGTAGGATTTGATGGCTATAAAAGAGCCATTGACATTGCGGATGTCGTCATTTTGGCAACACCGCCGGGATTTAGGCCCGCCCATTTCGCCTATGCCGTAGAAAATGGGAAGCATGTATTTATGGAAAAACCAGTGGCTACTGATGTTCCCGGCATTCAAAAGGTACTAAAATATGCTCGGGAAGCCAAGGACAAAAACCTAAAAGTGGTAGTAGGGCTGCAGCGCAGGTATCAGGAAAACTATTTGGCCGCATTGGAGGAAATTAAAAAAGGCGCGGTTGGTAAGTTAGTGGGAGGACAGGTGTATTGGAACAGTGCCGGGGTATGGGTACGGCCAAGAAAACCGGAATATACGGAGCTGGAGTACCAAATGCGCAACTGGTACTATTTTAATTGGCTCTGTGGGGATCATATTTTGGAGCAGCACATTCACAATATCGATGTGGCCAACTGGTTTTTGGATGAATTCCCTGTTTCGGCGCAGGGCATGGGCGGTAGGCAAGTCCGCACGGGGAAGGACCATGGGGAAATCTTTGACCATCACTTCGTAGAATTTACCTATCCCAGCGGTGCTGTCATTTCAAGTCAGTGCAGGCATCAGCCCGGCACCTACAATAGGGTAGCGGAACAATTTCAGGGCACCAAGGGCTTTGTAAGCACCAACGATGCCGCTGCTGCCTTTTTATATGATCTGGAAGGGAACGAAATAGGGAAGTTTGAAAACTCATCTGGGCATAATCCCTATCAGGAAGAGCATAATAGATTGTTCAAGGCGATTCGTGAAAATACCAAACTTAATAATGCCGAATATGGTGCAAAAAGTACCTTGACGGCCATTATGGGCCGTATGGCCACCTACAGTGGAGAGGTTATCAAGTGGGAGGATGCCATGCAATCCACGCTCCAACTGGTGCCCGATGACATGACCTGGGATACCCCACCACCGGTACTACCAAAAGCGGATGGATTCTATGAAATCCCGACACCAGGCAAGACAAAGGTTTTGTAATCATTTAAAAAGCTTTTTGCCAAACCCAGATTCTTATGAAACTTGGGTTTTTCTTTATATATAAATCGATAAAAACCGCAATGATAAATTGCCAATTTGGAAAAAGTCGGAAGAACAAGGGCAAACCAAGCGTTTCGGTTTTAATACTTCCAGAGGAATGCTTAAATTCCTGACTCAAATCAAACTAATTCAAAAAATGACTTCAAAAACACGTTTATACAAAGGTATCTTAATGACCATTGTACTCTTAATGTCATGCATTTCCCAAAGCATGGCCCAAAATGTTCCCTCCCCTGAAGATGTTTATGGATTTCGGGTAGGGGATGATTATAAACTGGCGGATTATAACCAAATAGAGGATTATCTGGGAAAATTGGCCGCTGCCTCCAATAGGGTTCAAATGAAGGAAATAGGCACTACGGTGCTGGGCAGAAAAATGTACATCCTATTCATATCCAGCGAAGAAAACCTTTCCCAATTGGACAAATGGAAGGATATCAGTGCAAAACTGGCCCGAGTAAGCGTTTCTGATGAAGAAGCCTTGCAGTTATCGGAATCAGGCAAAGCGGTTGTTTGGGTCGATGGAGGTATGCATTCCACGGAACTGGCCCATGGTCAAATGACCTCAGAGCTGGCTTATACCTTGGCTACCTCAGAAACTACGGAAATGAAAAAAATCAGGGAGAACGTCGTCACCATTTTAATGCCCGTAATGAATCCTGATGGATTGGATATTGTCGTTGATTGGTATAGAAAGAATATGGGCACACCGTATGAAACCTCACGTCCTCCCATTCTATACCATTATTATATGGGTCATGACAACAATAGGGATTGGTTCATGAACACCATGCCGGAAACCTATAATGTGACCAAAATCCTATATAATGAATGGTATCCACAGATTGTGTACAACCACCACCAATCTTCCCCTTCATGGACGAAGATTTCCATTCCGCCCTATGCGGACCCGGTAAACCCAAAGATCCATCCTGCCGTAACCGCAGGGGTAAGTGAAGTGGGTTCGGCCATGTCCAAACGTTTCTCCTTGGAAAACATGCCAGGTGCCATTGCAGATAATTTCTACACGATGTTCTGGAACGGAGGAGGTAGAACCGTTCCATATTATCACAATATGATCGGTATTTTAACCGAAACCGGCCATACCACCCCTACGCCTAGGTTTTACGACCCAGAAAAATTACCCAAAACCGTTGCGGGAACAACCCCTACCGATGGCACGGACATCATGTATCCAGACCCTTGGAAGGGTGGAGAGTCCCACTTTAGGGATGCTGTGGATTATATGTTGACGGCTACTTGGGCCACGCTGGACTTAGCTGCGGACAGAAAAAGCAATTATCTATACAACATCTATAAGATGGGTGCTTCGGCCATTGAAAAGGCCAAGACAGAAGGCCCTTATGCCTATGTCATTGGAACCGACCAATGGGACCATTTTGAAGCTGTCAACTTGGTGAACGTCCTACTTAAGGGTGGGATTGAAATCCAAAAGGCTACCAAAAATTTTACCATCGGCGATAAGAAATATGAAAAGGGCTCTTATATTATTTACGGGGGACAGGCCTTTAGGCCTTATTTGTTGGACTTGATGGAAAAACAAAACTACCCTACCCGCTTCCAATATCCAGGTGGACCACCGGACACCCCATACGATTTGGCAGGTTGGACATTGCCCATGCAAATGGGTGTGACCGTGGACAAAATCAAGGACTCTTTTGAAGCTTCCACGGAAAAAGTAGCCGATAGGGCAACTTATAAGGAGGGCGATGTGGATGGTAAGGGTTCCTTTGGTTTTGCGTTCAGTGCAAACAGTAACGCCTCTGTTGTGGCCACCAACAAAATATTAAAAGCCGGTGGCACGGCCTATAAGACCAAGGAGGAATTAAAGATTGGTAAAGCGACCTTGCCCGCAGGTTCCTATATCGTTTCTGGGGGCAGTGCATCCGTTGCCGAATTGGCAGGCCAGTACGGTTTGGAAGTTATCGGAATTGCGGATAGACCGGAAATCGGATTGACAAAAATCCACCTGCCTAAAATCGGACTTTACAAATCATGGGTGGCCAACATGGATGAGGGTTGGACACGATTTGTCATGGATGAATATGAATTTGAAATGGATACCTTACACGATAGGGATATCCAAACAGCCGACCTATCCCAATATGACGCGCTGATCATTCCTTCTCAAAGACCTAGTTCTATTTTACACGGACATTCCAATTTGGAAATGCCGGAAAAGTTTACGGGAGGTATCGGTTTGGAAGGCACGGTCGCTCTTAGTAAATATGTAAAGAACGGGGGCATCTTGTTGGCCTTTGACGAAGCGAGCAATTATGTCATCGAACAGTTTGGATTACCGCTTAAGGACGCTACCGCAGGTGCGGACAGTAAGGATTTCTTTATTCCCGGATCTTTGATTAAAACAAGCATAGACACCAAACACCCCTTGGCATTCGGCATGCAGGATACGGTGTCCGTTTCCTTTAATAAAAGCAGGGCGTTTACCATAGACAAGCAAAGTAAAAAAGGAGAAGGTGGCGAGGAAAAAATTGCCGATGCCCCAGCCCCAAATGTTGAGGTAATAGCGACCTATGCATCCAAGAACCTGTTGATGAGCGGTTGGGCCATGGGCGAGGAAAAATACATCGCTAAAAAACCGGCCATGGTGAAAGTAGGCTATGGTGACGGCAATGTAATTTTGTTCGCATTCAGGCCCCAATTTCGTGCGCAACCCAGGGGCACCTATAAGCTTATTTTCAATGCCTTGTACGAGGGAGCATCAGAATAGGCAACACTATAAAAATTAACTTTAAAGGCCTGTCGATATTTCGACAGGCTTTTTTATAGCTGAATTCCGATTTGATTTATGTAATCTTGAATTTGGGGTTTGGAATTTTATAATTGGATTTTCTATATTCTATCCCACCATAATTAAGAGCGCCCCTAGTGCGGTAAGCACCAAAATCATTTTACGGAAAAACTCCTCATTGATCAATTTAATAATGCGAATCCCAACAAAGAAACCCAGGAATATGCCGGGCAATAGTTTTACATTGAGTATCAGGGATTCCCACGTAATGGTTTTCCAGACAAAAAAGTGAAAGGGCAACTTTAAAACATTAACGATCAAAAACAACCAAGCTGCCGTCCCTATAAAATGATTTTTGGGCAGGCGCATCGCCAAAAAATAAATATTGGAAAAGGCTCCCGCCAAATTCCCTACCATGGTGGTGATACCGGCCAGGGTGCCAATAGTGCCTGAAAAGGCCCAATGGGTGGGAACCGTCTTCACTTTTTTCCGATCCCACCAATACATCATAATTACGGTGATGATGATAATGATCGCCATGCCAATCCTAAACAGGTTTTCGGGAAGGTCCTTACCTAATATAACCCCAATAAGCAGTCCAAATACCATCCATGGCAATACCTTGAAGACATAACTCCATTGGGTATGCCTGTTGTAGTAGATGACCGCGAAAATATCGGCCAAAATAAGGAGCGGTACTACCATACCCGTGGATTCCTTGGCCCCAAAAGCCAAGGCCATAAAGGTAACATTGATGACCGCGATTCCCTTAATCCCTGCCTTGGACATGCCTATTACAAAGGCGGCAAGCGTGGCCAAAATCCAAGACGTTAAAGAGATTTCCATGGTTTATCGGGCAAATCACAAAAGTATCTTAAATTATTTTATCTTTAGTAGCTAACTAACAACCAAACTATGGAATTAAGCACCCTCGACTACAGTTTTATAGTGGTCTTCTTCTCTATCGTTTTAGGAATAGGAATTTATGTCTCCAAAAAATCAGGGAAGGACTCTTCGGAATTTTTCCTTTCAGGGCGTACCATGCCTTGGTGGTTACTTGGGCTTTCCATGGTAGCCACGACGTTTTCAACCGATACGCCGAACCTCGTGACCGATATCGTACGTACCAATGGTGTTTCAGGAAACTGGGTATGGTGGGCCTTCTTATTAACCGGTTTGCTTACGGTCTTTGTGTATGCCAAATTATGGAGACGTTCCAATGTAAATACAGACTTGGAGTTTTATGAAATGCGGTATGGAGGTAAACCGGCAAGTTTCCTGCGCAAATTCAGGGCGGTATATTTAGGTGCCTTGTTCAACATTATTACCATGGCCTCCGTTACGTTGGCCGCCATTAAAATTGGAGGTATTATGTTGGGACTTGAACCATGGGAAACCGTTGTAGGAGCGGGCTTGATTACCGTGACCTTTAGTGCCCTTGGAGGTTTTAAGGGTGTAGTGTATACCGATTTCCTTTTGTTTTTCGTTGCCATGTCCGGTGCCATTGGAGCGGCGTATTATTTGGTAAACATCCCCGAAGTAGGTGGTGTGGAGGCCTTAATGGCAAACGACTTGGTAAAAACGAAACTTGATATTCTCCCGAATTTTAGCGATAAAAAAGCGCTCATAATGTTGCTCATCATACCCTTGGCGGTGCAATGGTGGAGCGCCTGGTATCCCGGGGCCGAACCTGGTGGAGGCGGGTATATCGCACAACGAATGTTGGCTTCCAAGAACGAGAATCATGCGATAGGAGCTACGTTCTTCTTTAACATTATGCACTATGCCTTACGACCTTGGCCTTGGATTTTGGTCGCCTTGGCTTCTTTAGTCGTTTTCCCGGACATTGCAAGCATCCAAGAGGCCTTTCCCAATATCGATGAAGGTAAATTGGGACAGGATTTGGCCTATTCGGCCATGTTGACGAAGTTGCCAAGTGGTCTTTTGGGGGTCGTTTTGGCCTCCTTGATCGCCGCGTACATGAGTACCATTTCAACCCAATTGAACTGGGGTTCTTCTTACATCGTTTTTGATTTTTACAAACAACAATTGAATCCCAACGCCACCGAAAAACAAATGGTGGCCGTGGGCCGAATTTCAACGGTCATCTTAATGGTATTGAGCGCCGCCTTGGCACTTGCTCTTGAAAACGCCCTTCAGATTTTTGACATCCTTTTGACATTTGGTGCCGGGACCGGGCTCATATTCATATTACGATGGTTTTGGTGGCGTATCAATGCATGGAGCGAAATCGCTGCCATGTTCGCATCTGGAATTATTTCCATTCTTTTAAAGACAACCGTTATCGGACCATTTCTTTTTGCCGAAGAAACGGGAGTTTTTCCAAGTTGGAGCGAGTATGTATTTGTAGTACTGCTTACCACGGCCATTTGGCTTGCCACTACATTTATGACCAAACCGGAATCCAAGGAAACGCTACGCTCTTTTTATAAGAAAATTCAGCCTGGGGGTCCGGGCTGGGCAAAAATTGTCCAGGAAGCAGAAACGGACGGAGTCCAAATCGCGAAGGACGAAAAATGGAGCGTACCCCAAGGAATTACGGCAATGCTTTTAGGTTGCGTCCTTATCTATTCCATCATGTTTGCAACGGGCTATTGGATTTATGGGAGGAGTACAAGTGCCCTCATCTTAACGGGTATTGCCTTGGTTACGGGCTTTCTGTTGGTAAAGGCTTGGAATAGAATGAAAGATAACATCCTTTAATTTTAGTCTTATGCAAAACAGAATTCTTTCCGTTGATATTTTTAGGGGTGCGACCATCTTGTTAATGGTTTTAGTAAACACACCAGGTACTTGGACGAACGTATATGCCCCCTTTAGACATGCCGAGTGGCACGGGTATACCCCAACCGATCTGGTATTTCCCTTCTTTTTGTTTATTGTGGGAACAAGCATTGTGTTTTCATATCGGAACAAAGAGGTGAATTCCAACACCTATAAAAAAATTATCGTTCGGACCCTTAAACTTATAGGTTTGGGGCTATTTCTGGGGGCCTTTATCATCGAGTTTCCTTTTTTTAAAGCTTGGGAGAATATTCGTTTTCCAGGGGTATTGCAACGGATTGGTGTGGTTTTCTTTTTCGCGTCTATTCTTTTCATCAATTTTAAATGGAAAACTTTGGTTGGTATCGCTATTGGACTTTTGGTAGGATATTGGTTGTTAATGACCTTGGTGCCTGTGGACGGCGTTGCCTCAACCTTGGAAAGGGCTCCTAACAATTTTGCCAATTGGTTGGATGTTAAAGTATTCGGGTCGCATAATTACAAGCCGGATTATGACCCCGAAGGACTTTTGAGCACCATTCCTTCCATAGTCAGTTCCCTACTGGGGATTTTTACCGGATTGATACTGGTTTCCAAGCAGGAGAAGAAAGCAACGCTCTTAATGGGTATTGGAGGCAGTCTTTTGATCATTGGGCACTTATGGGATTTAGTATTTCCTATCAACAAGGCCTTATGGACCAGTAGTTTTGTGTTGGTTACCGCAGGTTGGGCCAATTTGATTTTGGCCTTGATTTATTATTTGACCGATGTTAAACAAATCAAGTTTGGGAGTATTTTTAGATATGCCGGGGCCAATGCCATTATCATCTATTTTCTGTCCAGCTTCATTGCGAAAGTGATGGGTCAAATTCAGGTGGGCGACACGTCCCTACATGGTTGGTTGTTCCAGAAAATCTATGTGCACGATGCTATTTCGATGGAAATGTCTTCCTTGTTATATGGACTTACCGTTCTGGCCTTTTACGCCTTTTTGGGATATGTGTTGTACCAACGGAAGATTTTTTTCAAAGTATGATTTCACGGCTTCCGGTTCGACAAACTTACTTTTTATCGTTTCTGTTCATTTTTTCAGTTAATATAAATGAAATCCAGGCGCAGGAAGTGTATCTCCCTGGTTATGTTGTCACCTTGAAAGGAGACACTTTGATCGGCAATGTTAGTGACCGAAAAATGGGTCCGTTTGGAGGCATTTTTACTAAAATCAAATTTAAGGGCAACGGGCGTAAGAAGCGATATTCAGCAGATAACATCCAATCCTATAGAAAAGGCGATTCCATTTACAGATCGTTTAATTTGGACGGAGAGGACAGGTTTCTTCGTTTGGAAGTAGAGGGAGTAGTTTCTCTGTATAAGTTTGAATTGCAGGAACAAGGTGAAGGGATGGTAATGGATATCGCGTATCTAAAAAAGCGGGATAACCCTACATTGGTAAGGGCAGACCAAGGACTCTTAGGATTAAAACGGAACCTGTTGATTCAATTTTTTAGCGATTGTCCACCTCTGGCCGACAAAATCCGAAGCAAGGAATTTAAATTCCCCTATCAGGTAGTAAATTTTTATAACGAATGGAAAGCTCGCTAAAAAATGTTTTGGGTACAACACTGATTGCCTGTTGCCATAAACCCAAGACCGGTTTTTACAGGGACGGATTCTGTAAAACAGGTGTTGAGGACGTGGGTACCCATGTGGTTTGTGCCATAATGTCCAAGGAATTTTTGGAATATACGAAGTCCATGGGCAATGATCTATCTACACCAATTCCCCAATGGAATTTTCCCGGACTTCAAGAAGGTGATAAATGGTGCCTGTGCATTTCTCGTTGGCTACAGGCGGAGAAAGTAGGAAAGGCACCCAAGGTACTATTGGAAGCCACACATATTAAGGCACTAAAATTTACCTCGCTTGAAATTCTTAGTGCATACGCTGTAGAAAGTCAATAACGAAATGAAGTTTTCCAATTGAATAGGTTTTCCTTCAATTTACCTAAATTGATTCCTGTTACTTCGATTGCCCCATCAACTTGGCCACGTACTTCCCTATAACATCAAATTCAAGATTAACTACCGTGCCCACTTTATAGGTATTGAATCTCGTATGCTCGTAGGTGTAGGGAATTATCGCCACATTAAAAGTGTTTGTTCCTGAATTCACTACTGTCAGACTTGTGCCATCAATAGTAATGGATCCTTTTTCTATGGTAGGGTTTCCGGTGGCCGGGTCATATTCAAAGGAGAATATCCAACTTCCGTTTTCTTCTTGGATGTTCGTGCAAACGCCAGTTTGGTCCACATGTCCCTGGACGATATGCCCGTCCAATCTGGAACCCATAATCATGGCACGTTCCATATTCACTCTGTCGCCTACCTTTAAATCGCCTAAATTGGTCTTTTTCAAGGTCTCTGCAATGGCGGTTACCCTATATGCATTGCCTGATATTTCCACAACGGTCAAACAAACGCCATTATGCGCCACACTTTGGTCTATTTTTAATTCAGAGGTAATGCCGGAAGATACCGTGATATCAAGGTTTCCACCCTTGGATTCCAAATGTGTTACTGTTCCCAATGTTTCAATGATTCCGGTAAACATGTGTCGTTTAATTTAAGTAATTTTGAAGTCTAAATCAGCTCACAAAGATACAGATATAATGGAGGAAAACGGGAACATTAAGTTGGGGATATCCATTGGGGATTTAAACGGAATTGGCTGCGAGGTGGTCCTAAAGACTTTTGAGGACAGCCGTATGCTCGATTTTTGTACTCCCATCATTTTTGCATCCAACAAAACCATTTCGGGCCAGCAAAAGGCTTTGAACATTTCCATTCCCTTTAACGGGGTTCATGAGGCTTCCAAGGCCGTGGACGGAAAACTGAACATTGTCAATGTATGGAAACAAGTTCCTGAGATACAATTTGGCCAGGCTACCAAGGAAGGGGGTGATTTCGCCCTCCAGTCCCTAAAGGCCGCTGTGGCCGCCTTAAAAAATGGCGATATCGATGTCCTGGTTACGGCGCCCATCAACAAGAACAACATTCAGGCGGAGGATTTTAAGTTTCCCGGTCATACTGATTATCTCGCGCAGGAGCTGGAAGGGGAAAGTTTGATGTTCATGGTTACGGACGACCTCAAGATAGGGCTGTTGACGGACCATGTAGCTGTTAAGGATGTGGCATCGGCCATTATACCCAGATTGATTCGGGATAAGGTAAATACGATCGAGAAATCCCTGAAAATGGATTTTGGTATCCAGAAACCCAAAATCGCGCTTTTGGGCATCAATCCGCATAGTGGGGACAACGGGGTGATAGGCAATGAAGACGAGGAGGTATTGAAACCCGTTATAAAAGAAATGGCCAATAACGGACATTTGGTCTTTGGGCCCTACTCCGCGGACAGCTTTTTCGGTTCGGATAATTACAAGAATTTTGATGCCGTATTGGCGGCCTATCACGACCAGGGACTGATTCCCTTTAAGACCCTTTCCTTTGGAAGGGGCGTTAATTTTACGGCGGGACTCAATAAGGTGCGCACTTCTCCGGATCACGGTACAGCGTATGAAATTGCCGGCAAAGGACAGGCAGACCATAGTTCCTTCAAGGAAGCCGTATTTATGGCCATCAAGATTTTTAGGAACAGAACAGAGTATTTGAAGCTTACGGAAAACGTTTTGAAAAAACAGCGCATCAAACGCGAACGTTAGTTTTTGGCACCCAAAAAGTTATGAAGATAAATAGTTGATAACTATTGCCCGTTATCAAAATAATAGTATCTTTGCACCCGCCTTTTAAGGTAAGGATTTAATATTAAGAGTTGTACGTGATGAAGCAAAAGGAGTATACTATTCCTTTTTCAGGGTTGAAACAGGGAAAACACGACTTTAAGTATGAAATCAACAACAAGTTCTTTGAATCTTTTGGTTACGACGAATTTAATGAAGTAGCTGTTGACCTCACGATTGTTCTCAACAAAACAAGTACCATGTTGGAACTTGATTTTGAAGCGACGGGAACGGTAAACGTTGACTGTGATATGACCAGCGAACCCTACGATCAGCCTATAGAAGGGAGCTTGGAGCTCGTGGTAAAATTTGGTGAGGAATACGACGATGAAGACGACGAAATCCTCATTTTACCGCACGGAGAGCATCAGGTGAACGTTGCACAGTATATCTATGAGATGATTATCTTGGCCGTACCCCAAAAAAGGGTGCATCCGGGTATTGAGGACGGTACGTTGAAATCCGAAGCCTTGGAGCGACTCCAGGAACTTCAGCCAAAAGACAAGAAAAACGAAAACGAGGCAAGTGATCCCCGTTGGGACGAATTAAAAAAACTATTAACGGATAAATAAGGTTACAAATGGCACATCCTAAAAGAAAGACATCCAAAACCAGGAGAGACAAAAGAAGAACACATTACAAAGCGGTTGCACCTACATTGGCTACAGATTCTACCACTGGAGAAATGCATTTGTACCATAGGGCCCACTGGCACGAGGGTAAATTGTACTACAGAGGCCAGGTTTTGATTGACAAAGCAGAGGAAGTAGAGGCATAATGCGCCTTTTATAAACGGACTATCGACTCCCACTTCATATGAAGCGGGAGTTTTTTTTAGCCATAATCCAAATGTTTACCGAAATAATCCGCTTTAGGCTTTTTAAGAGTGCATCGGTATCAAACACATTAATTTTTTCAAAAACAGGTTGTTTTGCCACAAAAAGTCGGCGAAAATCACTAATTTTCACAACTTTTGACGTGTTTTTGAAAGTTTTTCACACGAAAGCAATTAAAATATGACCAAAATTACAGCAGCCATAACCGCTGTGGGAGGCTATGTTCCCCAATTTATCCTCACCAATAAAATGTTGGAAGAAATGGTAGAAACCAATGATGAGTGGATTACTACCAGAACGGGAATCAAGGAACGACGCATATTAAAAAAAGAGGAAGGGGAAGGTTCTTCCTATTTGGCCATCCAGGCGGCTAAACAGATCCTTCAAAAGAAAAACCTGGACCCGGCAGAAATAGATTTGGTCATCGTGGCCACCGCCACACCGGATAGTATGGTCGCCTCTACTGCGGCCTTTGTAGCATCGGAAATTGGTGCGAAGAACGCTTTTGCCTATGATCTTTTGGCGGCATGTTCCAGCTTTTTGTTCGGGATGTCCACTGCCGCCAGGTATATAGAATCTGGCCGATATAAAAAAGTATTGTTGATCGGGGCCGATAAAATGTCCTCCATCATAGATTACACCGATCGTACGACTTGTATCATCTTTGGGGATGGTGCGGGTGCCGTACTGTTCGAACCCAATGAGGAGGGATTGGGACTAAAGGACGAATATCTTAGGGCCGATGGCTCTGGTCGTCAGTTTTTGGGCATGGAAGGGGGAGGCTCCTTAATGCCCGCAACGGAACAGACCGTAAAGGATGGAAAGCATTTTATTTTTCAGGACGGGAAGACCGTATTCAAGTTTGCGGTCTCCAATATGGCCGATGTAGCGGAGCGCATCATGAAACGCAATGACCTAACCGATACCGATGTATCCTGGTTGGTACCGCATCAGGCCAATAAACGTATCATCGATGCCACGGCCAATAGAATGGGGCTGGACCAATCCAAGGTATTGATGAATATTCAACGGTACGGGAACACCACATCGGCAACGCTGCCTTTGCTGTTAAGTGATTACGAGGATAAATTAAAAAAAGGAGATAATTTAGTTTTTGCCGCCTTTGGTGGTGGATTTACATGGGGATCCATTTATTTGAAGTGGGCCTATTAATTGGGAGACCAAACTAACATATATTTACAACTATGGATATTAAAGAAATTCAAAGCCTTATTAAGTTCGTAGCTAAATCGGGAGCTAGTGAAGTGAAATTGGAGACGGATGACATCAAGATCACCATCCGTACCGGAAGCCCAGGCAGTGGCGAAACCACGTTTGTACAATCCATTCCTATGGCCCAACCGCCCGTAGCACCTACCGCTGCCCAACAAACGCAGCCAGAAGCACCTACTACTCCTGCGACCCCTGCCAAGGAAACGGAAAAGAAAGAGGACGATTCCAAATACATCACGATCAAATCGCCCATTATTGGAACCTTCTACAGAAAGCCATCTCCGGACAAACCTGCCTTTGTGGAAGTTGGGGACAAGATTGCTGCCGGTGACGTTCTTTGCGTTATAGAGGCCATGAAGTTGTTCAACGATATCGAATCTGAAGTGGCCGGTACCATTGTTAAGGTATTGGTAGATGACTCCTCACCAGTGGAGTTTGATCAACCATTGTTCTTAGTAGATCCATCATAAGGTTAAACCGCAAGCATCGAGTGCCAAATACCAAAAATGCTATTTTGGAATTTGGAATTTGAAGTTTGGAATTCGAAACTGTTATGTTTAAAAAAATACTGATTGCAAATAGGGGAGAAATTGCGCTGCGCGTTATCCGTACCTGTAAGGAAATGGGTATAAAAACGGTAGCGGTCTATAGTAAGGCCGATGAGGAAAGCCTTCATGTGCGTTTTGCGGATGAGGCCGTATGTATAGGACCTGCACCCAGTAGCGAATCCTATTTAAAGATACCGAATATCATTGCAGCGGCCGAGATTACCAATGCGGACGCGATTCACCCGGGCTACGGTTTCCTTTCGGAAAACTCCAAGTTCTCCAAGATATGTGCGGAGCACGATATCAAGTTCATTGGGGCTTCCGCTGAACAGATAGACCGTATGGGCGATAAGGCCACGGCCAAGGCGACCATGAAAGCGGCCGGGGTTCCCTGTGTACCTGGTTCTGACGGACTCTTAAAGGATTTGGCCGATGCTAAGAAGACCGCCAAGAAAATGGGCTATCCCGTCATGATCAAGGCTACTGCCGGAGGTGGTGGTAAGGGAATGCGGGCCGTTTGGAGCGAGGACGAAATGGAGGCCCACTTTGAAAGTGCCGTAAAAGAGGCCAAGGCGGCTTTTGGGAACGGAGGGATGTATATGGAAAAGCTGATCGAGGAGCCTAGACACATTGAAATCCAAGTGGTGGGCGACCAATATGGGAAGGCCTGTCACCTGTCCGAGCGTGACTGTTCCGTACAGCGTCGCCATCAAAAATTAACGGAGGAAACCCCATCTCCTTTTATGACGGACAAACTCCGGGACGAAATGGGAAAAGCGGCCGTAAAGGCAGCGGAATATATCAAATACGAAGGAGCCGGTACGGTAGAGTTTTTGGTGGACAAACACCGAAAGTTCTACTTTATGGAGATGAACACCCGTATACAGGTGGAGCACCCTATTACGGAACAGGTCATCGATTACGATTTGATCCGTGAGCAGATTTTGGTTGCGGCCGGAGTTCCTATCTCTGGTAAAAACTACATTCCAAAACTACACTCCATTGAGTGTAGGATCAATGCGGAAGATCCCTATAACAACTTTAGGCCTTCCCCTGGAAAAATTACAACATTGCACACCCCGGGAGGCCATGGCGTGCGTATGGATACCCACGTATATAGTGGGTATAGCATACCGCCCAACTACGATTCCATGATCGCCAAATTGATTACCACGGCACAGACGCGGGAAGAGGCAATCAATAAGATGAAAAGGGCCCTGGACGAGTTTGTGATCGAGGGGATAAAGACCACGATACCTTTCCATAGGCAGTTGATGGACCACCCAGATTATTTGGCGGGGAACTATACCACCGCCTTTATGAACGATTTTAAGATGGACCCCCCCAAGGAAAATTAAATTAAAAAACTCCAACAGCGATGTTGGAGTTTTTTTTTGAACCTTTTGGACGTTGAGCGGAGTCGAAACGACAAAAAAGGTCTAATAGAAGCTTGTCCCGAGAAGCTTGCCCTGAGCGTAGCCGAAGGGAGTCGAGAGATAGCCGAAGGGAGGCGAAATGCCAACCTCTTAAAGAATCATCGATAATCGATTTGTGTCAAACCATCGTCAAAAACCGCTACCCATAAACCTGTAATCCTATTTCTAATAGGGATTTGGTTATCTTAGGTGCAAGTATATAAAATCAATTATTACTTAGAATTGTAATCCACTTTGATAAGTTTTGAATATGGAACTACCAAAATATCATGAAACCTTTATTCCTATACTAGAAATTCTAAACTCAGTCGATTCACTAAAAAGCCGTGAATTAGCATCAAGGGTACGTGATACTTATTATTCTTATTTACCAGTAGAACTACTTAATCAAAAGACTAGTTCTGGCGCTAATGTTCTACTTGATAGAATCCTATGGGGCAAATCATATTTGAAGATGGCCAAATTTGTTTCCTATCCTCAACGGGGATTTGTTCAAATAACCGAAAAAGGTAAGTCTAGACTAGCAAAAGGTAATTTACCATTGCATGACCTTCAAAATGATAAAGATTTTATAAATCACCGAGAGTCTGTAATAAGCGAAAAAGAAAACGAAATTGAACTGGACGCTGTCAACGTAGAAAATGCCTCACCTCAAGATTTAATTGATTCGGGATTTTCTTCAATTGAAACAGAAGTAAAAACCAATCTTCTGGAAAGACTTAAAGAAATTGATCCTTATTATTTTGAGAAGGTCATACTTATATTACTGAAGAAAATGGGTTATGGAGATTTCGTTGAAACTACTAAATCAAATGATGGGGGTATTGACGGAATAATAAATGAAGACAAATTAGGGCTTGAAAAAATTTACACCCAAGCAAAACGCTATAATGAAAATAAGGTAAGAGAAAAGGACATAAGAAATTTTATAGGTGCCATGAGTGGTGACACTAGTAAAGGAGTTTTTATTACAACTTCCACATTTGACGATTCGGCAATTAAAAAAGCAAGAGAAGCTCACCATTCTATAATTTTAATTGATGGAGCAAAGTTGGTTGACTTAATGCATCAATATAATGTTGGAGTTCAAGTCAAAACAGTTTATGAAGTTAAAGAAATTGATAACGATTTTTTTGAAGAGAATTAGTCATGGCAAATCGTTGGGGAATACCGAAAGACGTTGAGGATTTCGTTAAGCAAAGAGATAAAAATTGTGTTTATTGTGGTCAGGAATTTTTAGAGCAACCTGAATCAAGGAAACATAAACCATCTTGGGAACATATTGTAAATGATGTCAGAATTACCGGAACAGATAATATTTCCCTTTGTTGCTTGTCCTGTAATGCAAGTAAGGGAGCCAAGTCTTTGGAAGAATGGTTTCAAAGTGATTACTGCAATCGAAATAATATTAACGTGAATTCAGTAGCATTAGTGGTAAAGGAGGCTGTCAAGAAACGATCAGAATTAAAATAAACATATATAATTAATCTTATAGCCGATGAAAGTTATCGGAAAGGCACCTCTAACCATTGTTTTAACTTTTGTTAAACTAACATGAAAATGATAGAATATTTATATGCAAGTCTGTTATTGATTTCAGTTGTACTCATCTATTTTGCCTTTAAACAATACAGTGTTTCTAAAGAATTGATGGCCGATGGAATTAAAACCAATGCCACCGTTATTGATCTACTAAGGGTCAGCAGTGATGACGGTTATACCTATAAACCTGTTTTTGAATATATAGATAGAACTAATAAGAGAATTACCTTTGAAAGTGAAGTAAGTTCCAATCCAGCCCCGTACAAGGTTGGGGATAAGGTTAAAATAGTTTACTCCAAGACCAGTGATCACAGAAGAATCATATCATTTTGGGGATTGTATCGATGGACTATAATACTTCTATCTTTCGCTTCACCTCTATTAATTATTGGAGGTGGATATTTACTATATTCAAGAGGATAGATAACAGTGTTCACTTTTAAACTATTTCAATCATTTATCTTTAAATAAGAAGGCCATCAATTAATGAAAACCCTCCCTTTACTTTTACTTTCATTCCTTTCGGCACTCACGATAACCGCCCAAGACATCACTGGCGATTGGCATGGGACGTTAAAAGTACAGGGCATACAATTGCGGTTGGTCTTTCATATTCAAGAGGAGGGCGAGGGCTATACCGCTACCATGGACAGCCCAGAACAGGGGGCGAAGGATATTCCGGTGACTTCCACGTCTTTTGAAAATCAAGTATTAAAAATAAACATGCCCAATCTGGGGATTGTCTACGAAGGTACTTTAAACGAGGCGGGCACTATATCCGGAGATTTTAATCAATTTGGGCAAATCATGCCTTTGGAACTGAGCCGGGAAATTGCACAAAAGGAAACGGTTTTGCGCCCCCAAGAACCTGTAAAGCCTTATCCCTATTACACGGAAGAAGTCACCTTTAGAAACGAAAAGGCGGATATAGAGCTGGCCGGGACCTTGAGCCTGCCCCAAAAAGAGGGCGTTTTTCCCGTGGTGGTCTTGATCAGTGGCAGCGGGCCCCAAAATCGGGACGAGGAATTGTTCGGGCATCGGCCTTTTTTGGTCTTGGCAGACCATTTAACGCGTAACGGCATTGCCGTCCTCCGCTATGATGACCGCGGCACGGCCCTGTCCACCGGGAATTTTGAATCGGCCACCAGTGAAGATTTTTCAGAGGACGTGGAAGCTGCCATAGCCTATTTACAGACGAGAAAGGAAATCGATAAAAATAATATAGGGCTTGTCGGCCACAGCGAAGGGGGCATGATCGCGCCCATGGTGGCGAGTCGGGATAAGGACATCGCCTTTATCGTACTCATGGCAGGGGTAGGGATTCCCGGTGATGAGCTGCTTTTGCTACAGCAACGTGCCGTTGGAAAAGTGTCCGGACTCAGTGAAAATATGCTCATGGACATAGAAACGGCCAACAGGACTGTCTTTACCATGATCAAGGAATCCACGGACCTGACGCAATTAAGTGCGGACCTTACCCAATACTTTAAAGAACATCCGGGACCAAGCAAACCCCCAGGGGTTGATGTAGATACGTATGCCCAATTACGGGTAGATCAGTTGCTGAATCCATGGTGGCTGCATTTTATCCGTTATGACCCGGCGGGTACGTTAGGGGAAGTGGCATGTCCTGTACTGGCCATTAACGGGGAAATGGACGTACAGGTGCCACCACGGGAAAATCTGACCGCTATCCAAGAAGCCTTGGAAGGTGGAGGAAATACGCAGGTGACCATCAAGGAACTCCCAACGCTGAACCATTTGTTCCAGGAAAGTACTACGGGTTCTCCAACCGAATATGGGCAGATTTCCCAGACCCTGGCCCCGGAAGCACTTAATACAATGCTGTTATGGATCCAAAAACAGGTACGGCCATGAACCTGAGCTATTGGGAACGAAAATCGTGGTTGTCCGAGGTAGATTTCACCATCATCGGTAGTGGAATCGTAGGGCTGACCTGCGCGTTACGACTTCGCGAAAAACATCCTAAAGCGAACATTTTGGTTTTGGAACGGGGCGTTTTGCCCCAGGGCGCCAGCACCAAAAACGCCGGTTTTGCTTGTTTTGGAAGTATTTCGGAAATCCTGTCCGACCTAAAATCCCATTCCGAGGAGGAACTATTGTCCTTGGTGGGACAGCGCTATTGGGGCATCCAATCCCTTCGGGAACTTTTGGGCGATGATAACATCGGGTATTACAAGTATGGGGGGCATGAAGTGTTTTTGGAAAAGGATGCCGACTTATACGAACAATGCTTGGATAAATTGGAGTATATCAATGCCTTGCTGAGGCCTATTTTTAAGCAAGCTCCTTTTGAAGTTTCGGACAATAGGTTTCGTTTCAAAGGTATCCAGGAGAACTATATCACCCATCGGCTGGAAGGGCAAATAGATACGGGGAATATGATGCGGTCCCTGCTTCAGATAGTACAAACAACGGGAATACAGATCTTGAATGCCACCGAGGTTGAAAAAATCGAAGATTTGGGAAGATCGGTTTTGGTTTCTTGTGCACATTTTGACTTTAAAACAAATAAACTTTTGATTGCCACGAACGGTTTTGCCAATCAATTGTTGCACGAAGAAGTACAACCCGCCCGAGCCCAAGTAATCATCACCAAGCCTATTCCAGGTCTGGCCATCAAGGGTACCTTCCATTTTGATGAGGGCTATTATTACTTCCGTAACATCGATAACCGAATCCTCTTTGGTGGCGGAAGAAACCTCGATTTCAATATGGAGGAAACAATGGAATTCGGTTCCACACAAGTCGTTCAGGATAAATTGAAAGACCTCTTACAAACGGTGATTTTGCCTCATCAAGAGGTTGAGATCGATTATGGTTGGAGCGGCATCATGGGCGTAGGTTCCCAAAAACGGCCTATCATCAAACCACTTTCTGAAAACGTGGCCTGTGGCGTACGCTTAGGAGGTATGGGCATCGCCATTGGAACCTCTGTAGGAAGGCAATTGGGCGACCTGTTTTAAGGAAAATATACCGTACACCTATTTTTAATCCATCTTATCCCTCACCCTATTGCAGATGCTATTTTCTTCCTATATTGCATGTTCCCGTTTCTGGGAATAAAGTGCCCCAAGCCTTTATAATGTCTTCCTACCTTTTTGCTTTTTTATGTTTAAAAGAGAACTCCGTTATATGGGAAGAAGTTTCCTTATTGCATTAATTTTTGTTTGTCTGCTTTCGTCCTGTGCGGTGAACCAGACCAAATATCAGCGCAGGTATAATGAGGTTTGGCAGGAGATGATACAATCCCAGGCCTGGATGGAATCGCTAAAGGGCAAGAATGTTGATCCAGCAGTGGGACTTTACGCGAGTTTGGATGACGAGGAAGTCTTGGACGAATCTACTACAAATTACGAAATGGCTTTCGAGAGCCAATATCAATCCCTTGTTTCAAGGGCCTACTTTAAAATCATTACCGAAGCAGAGAAATTGGACACCCGTATTACTGCCGAATATAAACAGATACAGAACAACCCCGAAAATTTTTCAAAGAAGGAAAGGGAGGAGGTTGAGCGCAAGTTTCAGGCACACAGGGCCATGCTGAGTGGTTTACGGTCCTGGAATATCTTCAGTGACGACAGATCCGGGGATTTGGATTATTTTAAAAGGGAAAACAGGGAAGCCATCCAAGAAATGATGCAGGAGGGCAAAGGTTCGGACCAAATGATTAACTTCCTGATCTATAAATTAGCCGATTTATATCACGTTGAAGAAGCATCGGGAAATTAAAAAACGGGCCTACGAACACTGCAAGGAATTTGTATCCAATCGTATGTCCAGAATATCCAAGCAAATTCAGGAAGTTCAGGAATCCTTGACTTCTGAGACCAAAAGTAGTGCCGGGGACAAGCATGAAACCGGAAGGGCCATGTTGCAGTTGGAACGGGAAAAACTGGGCAATCAACTGGCCGAATGTGAAAAAATGCAGGAACTGCTCCATAGGGTACAGCTAGATTCCCTGAACTCCATGGGAGGCTTGGGGGCCTTGGTAGAAACGGAAGATCGGTATTACTTTATTGCAATTTCCGCAGGGGCGATTACTACCGAAGGCCTTCCTATTTACTGTATTTCCCCGGCGACACCCATCGGCAAATTGTTATTGGGAAAAACTACCGGGGAGAGTTTTTTATTTAACGGGAACGCTTTTTCCGTTTTATCGATATCCTAAATAATCCGTGGATTTTTTGCCTATCTTGACACCAAATTAATATTTGTTGCGACTTTCCTATGGATAAAAAGAAAAAGCTTCGAAGTTCTGAATGGTTCGGGGATGACGGTAAGATGGGTTTTGTACACCGTTCTTGGTTGCGAAACCAAGGATATCCCGATGATTATTTTGAGGGTAGGCCCGTCATTGGTATTTGCAATACCTGGTCGGAATTAACTCCTTGTAATGGACAACTTCGTGATTTCGCCGAAGTGGTTAAAAAGGGGATTTTGGAAGCTGGGGGCGTGCCTATGGAGTTTCCCGTGATGTCCCTAGGGGAAACGATTATGAAACCTACAACCATGCTCTTTCGCAACTTGGCAAGTATGGATACAGAGGAATCCATCCGGGCCAATCCCTTGGATGGCATCGTGCTGTTGACGGGTTGTGACAAGACCACCCCGTCCACCATAATGGGAGCCTGCAGTGTGGATCTTCCCACGCTTGTAGTACCCGGCGGCCCCATGTTAAGCGGTCGTTTTAGAGGAGAAAAGGTAGGTTCCGGATCAATGAACTGGATGATCAAGGAACGGCAGGAAAACCAAGGATATTCAGCTGCCGATATTCGGGAAGCCGAAGTCTGTGTGGCACGGAGCATCGGTCACTGTAACACGATGGGTACCGCATCAACGATGGCCACTATGACCGAAGCCTTGGGATTGACCCTTCCGGGGTATTCCTCCATTCCCGCAGCGGATTCCAGAAAGAAAATGTATGCACAACTTTCTGGTCGCAGGATCGTGGAGATGGTGAAAGAGGATTTGACCCTATCCAAAGTCTTGACGCGCAATGCCTTTGAAAACGCCATCATTGTGAACGCAGCGGTTGGAGGATCCACTAACTTGATAATTCACCTTACCGCCATAGCCCGCAGGATCGGTGTCGATTTAAAATTGGAGGATTTTGATACCATTGGAAGCAAGATTCCACTATTGGTGAATATGAAACCTTCCGGGAAATACTTGATGGAGGATTTCTATTATGCCGGAGGTCTCCCCGTGGTAATGAAGGAATTGACGCCATTGTTACATCCGGAGACGGTTACGGTCAACGGAAAAACACTGACGAAAAATTATGAAGACACCATTTGTTATGATACCGATGTTATTGCGAAGCTTGAAAAACCTTTTCAGGAGAAATCGGGCATTGCCGTACTCAAAGGAAATCTTTGTGAGAATGGCGCGGTGATCAAACCTTCGGCTGCTTCGCCCAAACTGATGAAACACCGTGGCAGGGCCGTGGTCTTTGAAACGATGGAAGATTACCACGAACGTATCGATGACCCTAATTTGGATATCGACGAGAATAGTGTTATCGTCCTGAAAGGAGTAGGGCCCAAGGGCTATCCCGGCATGCCGGAAGTGGGGAATGTGGATTTGCCCAAAAAATTGTTGGCCAAGGGCATTACGGATATGGTCCGTATTTCCGATGGCCGTATGAGCGGCACCGCAGCCGGAACCGTAGTGCTTCACGTTTCACCGGAATCGACAGTGGGAGGAACGTTGGCCGTGGTACAGAACGGGGATTGGATAGAATTGGATGTACACAAAAGAACCTTGCATTTGGATATTGACGATGCCGAATTAGCGAAACGAAAGAAAGCATGGATTCCACCAAAACCTGTTGCGGATAGGGGCTATGTGAAACTATATATTGACCATGTGGAGCAGGCCGATTTGGGTGCCGACCTTGATTTTCTGGTCGGCGGTTCCGGTTCCAAGGTAGAAAGGGATTTACACTGATATGGTACTGATTTATTTGCTTTTGGCCATTGTGGCCATCATTTTCCTAACGACCCGATTGAAGGTCCATGCCTTTATGGCACTCTTGATCGTTTCCTTGGCCTACGGCCTGTTTTCAGGTATGTCCTATTCAGAAATCATTACATCCATTAACGATGGTTTTGGGGGAACGTTGGGGAAAATCGGGTTGATTATCGTTCTGGGCGTAATCATTGGAGCTTTTTTGGAAAATACCGGAGGCGCCTTTGCCATTGCCGAAAAGGTCTTAAAGTTCATCGGCAAAAAAAGAATCATCACGGCCATGGGTGTCTTGGGCTATATTGTTTCCATTCCCGTTTTCGCGGATAGTGGATTTCTATTGTTGCACCCATTATCCAAAAGTCTTTCCAAAAAAGCAAAAATTTCCATTGCAGGTCCGGCCATTGCCTTGGGATTGGGACTTATGGCATCGCATACCATGGTGCCACCAACACCGGGTCCCATAGCGGCGGCAGGTATTTTGGGGGCCGATTTGGGCTTGGTCATTGCCTTTGGCTTTCCAGTGAGTATCATTGCTTTGATTGCAGGGCTCGTATTTGCATCGAAGTATGCCTCCAAAACCTATATTGAACCCGACTTGATCGGGGGTGCGGATTCTGAAAGGATATACAAGGAACAGCCAAGTGCCTTGAAATCGTCCATTCCCATCATTATACCCATTTTACTGATCGTTTTACGATCGATATTGAACCCGGAACGAACAGGAATCGATAATGGTTTTGTCGACTTCCTGAATTTTGTCGGGGAGCCGGTTATTGCTTTGCTTATAGGTGTTTTTCTGTGTTTACTATTGCCGAAAAAGCTGGAGTACGATATGGTCTCCTCCTCGGGATGGATCGGTAAGGCCATTATGGATGCGGCATCTATCATCTTGATAACAGGAGCGGGCGGTATTTTTGGAAAGATTCTTCAAAATTCCGGTATTGCCGAAACCTTGGGCGATTTGCTCAGCGGATATAATTTGGGTATTTTTCTGCCCTTTGTCATTGCCGCTGCCATAAAATCGGCGCAGGGATCTTCCACCGTGGCGTTGGTGACCTCGGCCTCGATTATTTTTCCCATGATGACGTCCCTAGGATTTGAAACGGAGATACAAAAAGCCTTGGTGGTGATTGTGATCGGTGCAGGATCGGCCGTAGTGTCCCACGCCAATGATAGTTTTTTCTGGGTGGTTACCCAAATGAGCGGTATGAACGTAAAAAATGGCTATCGATTATTTAGCTTGGGAAGCGGAATACTCGGCTTAACCGGGGCGTTGGCCGTGTTTGTTTTGTATATGCTGTTTGCATAACATCCAAAAAAAGACATGTTCTTATATGTTTAGGAACCGTTTTCTAGAATTCCGGTTTGGACCGATTCGCTTTTTTTTCGGCATTAGCTTTCTTAGATTTCAACCGCTTTTCTATGGCCGATTTGGAGGGCTTACTGGCTTTTCTTTTTTTGGGAATTTTAAGTGCGGCTTCCAAAAGTGCAAAAAACCGCTCAACGACCAAATCCTTGTTCTTATGCTGACTGCGGGATTCGTCGCATTGCAATAACAAGGCCCCTTCATTCGTCAATTTGGAACCCAGTTTTTTGGAAATACGTGATTTCTCGGTTTCGGAAAGAACCGATGAATTTACTACATCAAAGGACAGCTCCACCTTGGAGGACACCTTATTGGCATGTTGTCCACCTGGCCCGCTACTGCGGATGGCCTTAAATTGGAGTTCCTTTAAAATTCCTTCCTTGTCCAATCAGCTGTTTTGAACAAAGGTAAGAAACTGCTTTGGAGTGAGTTCTTAGTTGATAAAAAGGGGTGCTAGTAGTAAGGTAAAAACGACTAGGGTCAGGATAAGATGTACTCTTTTCATAATTCGTATTAATTGTAAATGAACCCAATAACGGTCCAAAGTGCGGATTAGTTTATTGAAGGGCAAAATTTTGCTGAGAATTGGCCCATTTCCCTATTTTATCGTTAAACTGTCGTTCCTCCTTGCAATCGTTGGTTTATGGTTTCGATGGAAACGTTGAGATACACTTTCTTTTCCGGTTCCAATGGAAAGGGGGAATGAAAGAATAGGGTATCCCCTTCTTCGGATGCTCCTTTGATCAAATAATAAGGGCCCATAGGATACGATTCTTTGGCGAAAACAGTGATACCGGAATTTTCCGATAGCCGGAACTCATGGGCATACACGATGATTTTTCGCTTGGTGTTGGCGTAGGATTTGAGCACATCGATAGAAATACTGTTGGCCTCGCCAAACAGGGAGGCAATATATAGGCTTTTGGGGTTTGCATACAGGTCCATGGGTTTTCCTTTGGCCAAAACAGTCTTGTCCTTTAGTACCACTATCCTGTCCGTAAAAGGAAGCACATCCTGATAATCATGGGTAGCCAGAATGCAGGTAATACCGTGGTCCCTTAAATACTTAAAAATGTTTCTTCGTAAGCTGTTTTTCAAGAAGTTGTCTATATGGCTAAAAGGTTCGTCCAAAAGAAGAATTTCCGGTTTTTGGGCCAATACACGCGCCAGTGCTACTCTCTGCTGCTGCCCCCCGCTCAGGTTTTTGACTTTGGTATGGGCAAAATCGGTAAGCTCGATCATCTCCAAAAGTTTCTGGGTACGCTCCTTTAATTCCTTCGGATAGAAAACGGAAAGATATTGACTGATATTTTCCGATACGGTTGTAAAGGGCATCAGGTCAAAATCCTGGGAAAGGTATTTCATAAACGGGGCACCAGGCACCAGATTGTAGGCCGGTCCCAGAACAGGTTCGTCTTCCCAAAAGATCTGGCCCTGTTCCAAATCCATCAGGCCATATAGAATTTTTAAAAGGGTGCTTTTCCCGCACCCGCTCTCCCCTATGAGGGCCACATGTTCCCTGCGCTGGACCCTAAGGTCTATGTTTTCCAGTACGGTATCGGCATTATAACCAAAAGAAACATTTTCTATTCGTAGCATAACCAGTGTGCTGTTCTGTTGGGCACAAAAAATCCGTTCCAAAAATAAGAACGGATTTTCCATTTAATTATTGATTTAAACCCTTATTCCTTGAATTCCTTCAATACGGATTGGTTGGGCAGTTCCTCAAAGCCCATATTGAAAAGGGTAAACCCAAAAATATCGGCATATTGTTCTATGGTCTTACTCACAGGAGTTCCCGCACCGTGGCCGGCATTGGTCTCGATTCTAATCAAGGTTGGATTGTCCCCGGCCTGTTTTTCCTGTAGCTCCGCGGCAAACTTAAAGCTGTGGGCAGGCACCACGCGGTCATCATGGTCGCCCGTAGTGACCAAGGTTGCAGGATACGCCGTTCCTTCCTTTACATTATGAACGGGGGAGTAGCCCTTGAGATAGTTGAACATTTCCTCATTGTCCTCTGAGGTACCATAGTCATAGGCCCAACCGGCTCCGGCGGTAAAGGTGTGATAGCGAAGCATATCCATGACCCCTACGGCAGGCAGGGCCACTTGCATCAAATCGGGACGCTGGGTCATGGTGGCGCCTACTAAAAGTCCGCCATTGGAACCCCCGCGGATGGCCAGATATTCCTTGGAGGTATATTGGTTGTCGATGAGGTATTCCGCAGCGGCGATGAAGTCGTCAAAAACATTTTGTTTTTTGGTCTTGATACCCGCATTGTGCCATTTCTTGCCATATTCCCCACCACCTCGTAGGTTGGGAACGGCATACACACCGCCCTGTTCCATCCAAACGGCGTTTACGATACTGAACGAAGGGGTAAGGCTTACATTAAAACCGCCATACCCGTAAAGGATGGTCGGGTTTTTTCCGTTCAATTCGATGCCTTTTTTATGGGTGATGATCATGGGGATTTTGGTCCCGTCCTTGGAAGCGTAGAAAACTTGTTTGGATTCATAATCATCTGGATCGAAATCGATTTCCGGTTTCCAATATTGCTCGTACTCCCCGGTGTCTACATTGTATCTATAGGATGAACCCGGAGTGTTATAATTGGTAAAGGAAAAATAGAATTCCTTTTCGTCTTTTTTCCCGCCAAAACCACTGGCGCTTCCCACACCCGGAAGCTGTACCTCTCGCACCAAATTACCCTCGTAATCGTACTGAAATACTTTGGATATGGCATCTACCATATACTCGGCAAAGAAGTAGCCGCCTCCCGTATTGGGACTCAATACATTTTCCGTTTCGGGAATAAAATCCTCCCAATTCTCCGGGGAAGGATTTTTGGCATCCACGGTAACGATTTTTTGATTGGGTGCATTTCTATTGGTTACGATGTAGAGTTTGGAACCTACATTCTCAATGATATAATTGTCAGAATCCGTATCATCCACAATGGGGATCAGGAGTCCGTTGGGGTCCTGTAAATCGCGAATGAACAATTTGTTTCCCGAGGTGGAAATAGACGCTGAAATGACCAGGTATTTTTCGTCTTCGGTAACACTGGCCCCAACATAGCGGTGTTTTTCCGTGGGGATACCGCCATAAATAAGTTCGTCCTGCGATTGTGGGGTTCCCAATTTATGGTAGTAGACCTTGTGTTGGTCCGTTTTGGCGGAAAGCTCACTGCCTTCGGGCTTATCGTAACTGGAATAATAAAATCCATCATTTCCTTTCCATGAAATTCCGCTGAACTTGATATCGACCAAAGTATCCTCAACAACCTCCTTGGTTTCCGTACGCAGCACGATGGCCTTGCGCCAATCACTTCCCCCTTCCGAGATAAGGTAGGCTGCCAGGGATCCGTCCTTGGTGAACTCCAGTCCGGCCAAGGAGGTGGTACCATCCTCCGAAAAGGTGTTGGGATCTAGGAACACCTCGGCTTCGGCATCCCCTTTTTTCCTATAGACCACATATTGGTTCTGCAGCCCGTTATTTTTATAGAAGTACGTATAGTCGCCTTCCGTAAATGGGGCACTTACTTTTTCATAGTTCCAAAGCTTTTCCAACCGTTTTTTTAGGTCGTTCCTGTAAGGGATGTTTTCCAAATACCCAAAAGTGGTTTCGTTCTGTTTTTTGACCCAAGCTTCGGTTTCCGGACTTCGGTCATCCTCCAACCAACGGAAGGGGTCTTTAACCTCGGTTCCAAAATAGGTGTCTACGGTGTCGACTTTGGCAGTTTCTGGATAGTTCACAACAATCGGTTCTTTTTTTGTTTCTGTCTTGCAGGCTTGCAAAGCTAGGGCAGCGCAGGAAAAGAAAAGGATCTTTCGCATGGTTTTTAAAATTAGTTGGATTAAAAATACCACAAAAAAACCTCCAAAACGGGCGTGTTTTGAAGGTTTTAACATTCTATAGTGTGAGTTTAAACCAAACCTTTCTCCACCAAATATTCCGCAATTTGGACCGCATTCGTGGCCGCACCCTTTCTAAGGTTGTCCGCAACGATCCACATGTTTAAAGTGTTGGGATTTGTTTCGTCCCTACGGATCCTACCCACGAAAACTTCGTCCTTATTATGCGCGTAGATGGGCATGGGGTAGGTGTTGGTGTCCGGGTTGTCCTGGACCGTAACGCCTGGCGTGTCGTTTAGGATTTGTCTGACTTCGTTCAAATCGAAATCATTGTGGAACTCCACATTGACGGATTCTGAATGTCCTCCGGAAGTTGGAATACGTACGGCGGTCGCAGTAACCGAAAAGGTTCTGTCATCCAATATTTTCTGGGGCTCTCGGGCCAACTTCATTTCCTCTTTCGTATACCCGTTTTCTAGGAATACATCACAATGGGGAAGGGCATTTCTACCAATGGGATACGGGTAGGCCATTTCGCCGCTTACCCCTGCGATTTCATTCTCCAATTGTTGAACGGCCTTCACCCCCGTACCTGAAACCGATTGGTACGTGGATACAATGACCCGTCTCATTTTATATTTTTTGTGAAGCGGTGCAAGTGCCATGACCAATTGTATGGTAGAGCAGTTTGGGTTGGCAATTATTTTGTCATTGCTAGTTAAAACATTGGCATTGATTTCCGGAACCACTAATTTTTTATCCGGGTCCATACGCCAAGCGGATGAGTTGTCAACAACGGTCGTTCCAGCTTCCGCGAATTTTGGTGCCCATTCCAATGAGGTATCCCCACCTGCGGAGAAAATGGCGATGTGCGGCTTGGCCGCCACGGCATCAGCCAATCCAATAATGGAGTATTCCTCACCTTTATAGGGCATTTTTTTGCCTACAGATCGTTCCGAGGCGACCAACAAAAGTTCACTAATGGGAAAATTGCGTTCGGCCAATACCTTCAACATCACCTCACCTACCATGCCCGTGGCGCCAACTACAGCTACCTTCATAATTCTTTAGTTTAAAATTCTCGCGCAAAAATAGGTATTACCCTAACTTGGACAAGGGAATTCGGAATTAATAATTAAAATATAACAAAAAGTTTCAAAAATAACATTTTGTGCAAAACCTATAATCCAGCCTTGTAAAGTCCTAAATTGATTGTCTCCCTAGCTTTTAGAGTGTTTTTAAATCTGACTATCGGATAAAAAAATACCGCCAAACTGCTAGCGAAGCAATGTTGACGGTTTTTAAAGTTAGACTGCGGTGCAGCGGTTTATCCTGTAAAGGGATAATTACTTTTTCAAGGCGTCCCTAATTTCCATAAGCAACTCCTCGGCTGTTGGGCCTTTTGGTGCTTCCGGAGCAGGCTCCTCTTTCTTTTTGGTCTTGTTGTAGGCCTTAACGATCATAAACAGTACAAAGCCTACGGTAATCAAGTTGATGATGGCGTTGACCCATTTTCCGTACATAATGGCATTTTCTGGTTTTGTAACCTCTCCATCGGCACCTACAACAGCTTCGTCCAATACGATTTTCATGTCGGCAAAGTCCAGACCACCGGCAAAGTGTCCTACGATCGGCATCATTATATCTGAAACAAACCCGTTGACAACAAGACCAACGGCCCCGGCAAGTATAACCGCAACTGCCAGGTCAATGACATTTCCGGTCATAATAAAATTCTTAAATTCTTTTAGCATGATTTAGTGTTTTATTGGTTTATAAGGATGCAATGTAAGAAAAAATAATTCTTAATAAAATGTGAAATAAATCAAATTTTAACTGGAATATATTCTTCTTACCCGTTGTGAAATCCCTGTAATCAACTCATAGGAAATGGTGTTCGCGGTTTTTGCCACTTCATGGGCGGATAGCTCAGGGCCATATAGAATCACCTCATCCCCTTCCTTACTGGGGATATCCGTAATATCGATCATAATCATATCCATACAGACGTTTCCAATAATTGGCGCCATTTTACCGTTGACCAACACAAAGGTTTTGCCCTTGCCATATTGTCTTCCAATACCATCTGCATGGCCAATGGGCAAGGTAGCCGAAACACGGGAAGACCTTGAAACATAAGCCCTGTTATAGCCTACGGTATCGCTTGGACTCAAATGGTGTATTTGTGATATGATGGTTTTTAGCGTGGCGATGGGTTTTAGTTCCGCGTCATATCTGGCTTCATTTCCATAACCGTACAAGCCTATTCCGCTTCGTACCATATCGTATTGTGCTTCCTGATAATTCAGGATTCCAGAAGTGTTGAGAATATGCCTTATGGGTTGAATTTTTAACCGATTGGTTACTTCAACACTAATTTTTTCAAATTTGGCAATCTGCTTTCTGGTGAACGCTTCTTCCTTTGGGTCTTCGGTGGCGGCTAAATGGGAAAATAGGGAAACAATTTTCAAAGTATCCTTATTTTCCAATAGCTCCAAAAGGGATTCAACGTCCTTTTCCGCAAATCCCAATCGGTTCAATCCGGTATTGAACTTGATATGTACCGGATATCGGTTGATTTCTTTCCGATTCAATAACGCAGTGAATTGGTTCAGGATCCCAAAGGAATACATACTGGGTTCCAACTGGAACTCGATGAGGATTTCTAAATTAACGGGTTGGGGATGGAGTACCAAAATGGGTTTCGTAATCCCAGCTTTACGCAGGGCAACGCCTTCTTTTACATAGGCCACGGCAAAATAGTCGGTTCCCAGTTCCTGTAGTTTCAAGGCAATTTGGTCCGCATCGCTACCATAGGCAAAGGCCTTGACGACCGAAAGAAATTTGGTGCCCGGATTTAATTTGGACCGAAGAAAACGATAATTATGTTCCAGGGACTTCAAGTCTATTTCCAGAACGGTCTCCAGGGCCTTAGGCATTTGGTTTTCTATTGGGATTTTCGATTTCCACAGAATCTACCTTCATATGCTTCACTTTTTCCTTTAACATGGCCTTGTAAAAGGCACCACGGCTTAGGGGTTCATATTCGTTCGTTTCACCTAACAGGACAAGCTTGTCGTTGTTGGATTTTCGAAAACTGTAATTGGCCAAATTCCCGGTTCTCGTACAGATGGCATGTACTTTGGTCACATATTCTGCCGTGGCCATAAGCGCCGGCATTGGTCCAAATGGGTTGCCCTTGAAGTCCATGTCCAACCCAGCAACGATTACCCGAACCCCTTTATTTGCAAGCTCGTTGCAAACGGTAACGATTTCATCATCAAAAAACTGTGCCTCGTCTATGCCAATAACATCGCAAGTGTCGGCCAAAATACGAATGTTCGCGGCTGCCGGTACAGGAGTGGAGCGTATTTCATTGGCATCATGGGAAACCACCATATCGTCATCGTATCGGGTATCCACCATGGGCTTAAAAATCTCCACTTTGAGTTTGGCGAACTGTGCCCGTTTTAGCCTGCGTATCAATTCCTCGGTCTTGCCCGAAAACATGGACCCGGCAATGACTTCTATCCAGCCGAATTGTTCCTGGTGATTAACGGTATTTTCGAGAAACATTTTGTATTTTTAAACGAAAATAAGGGGTTTTTCCGTTCTATTTATAGAATCTTAAAGTTATTAAAAAAAGGTGCGGCTTTCGCGCGGAATAAACTAATTTGTAGTTATGAAGGAAAAATTAAGGGCAGATTTGATTAAAATGTCCACAGACATCATTACTTCCAGGGAGATAAATGATATTACGGACTTGTACGAAGCTGCCAAGAAACTTTACGAGAAGATTGCGGTACTTAAGTTTATAGAAGAGGAACTGAACGACATTCAGGTGGACGTTTCCAAAAACGTCATTGCCGAAAAGTTCGAAAAAATGGCGAATGCCGTAATGCGCGCCAATACCTCCGTTCCTGAAAGCAATCCACATGAGGAGGATATCATGACACCGGGTATGGAAACGATAAAGGATATGGTTTCAGAAATGCCCAATACTGAAAATTTGGAAGAAGTCTTGACGGAGTTCATGTCCAAACCGGATTTGATGAAGAACGACAAGGAGTTGTTCATGCCCCCGCCAACTTCCAAAAAACAGGAGACCCCTAAATCCTTGAACGAGCGATTGGCAACAAGGGAACTTCAAGTAGATCTTAACAACAAGCTCGGTTTTATAAAACATCTTTTTAACGGCAGTGCAGAGGATTACAACAGGGTATTGTCTCAATTGACTACGATAGACAGTCATGAGCGTTCCGTATCCTTCATTAAGAATATGGTAAAACCGGATTATGATAATTGGGAAGGAAAGGAAGAGTATGAGATACGGTTTATGGAACTCATAGAACGTAGATTTTTATAAAGCGACGGTATTTTTATAGCAATAAGGCCCAGCACTTGGTGTTGGGTCTTTACTTTTGTAACCATGGGAAAACTATATATTGTGCCTACGCCCATTGGCAATTTGGAGGATATCACCTTAAGGGCCATTCGGGTCTTAAAGGAGGCCGATTTGATTTTGGCCGAAGATACCCGTACCAGCGGAAAGCTTTTACAACATTTGGAGGTATCTACGCCCATGCAGAGTCACCACATGCACAATGAGCACAAAACCGTATCCGGACTTGTGGAGCGCATCCAGGCAGGTAGTACAATTGCCTTGATTTCAGATGCGGGGACGCCAGCCATTTCCGATCCTGGGTTTTTATTGACCCGCGCCTGTGTGGAAGCGGGTGTGGAAGTGGAATGCCTGCCTGGGGCCACGGCCTTTGTGCCCGCATTGGTCAACAGTGGCCTGCCCAATGATAAATTTGTTTTTGAAGGTTTTTTGCCCGTGAAAAAAGGAAGACAAACCCGACTGACTCTTTTGTCCGAAGAAACCAGAACGATGATTTTTTACGAATCCCCGCACAAACTGCTTAAGACCTTGACCAATTTTGTGGAATATTTTGGTGCGGATAGGCCCGTTTCCGTTTCTAGGGAACTTACCAAAATGTACGAGGAAACCGTCCGTGGCACCGCCGAGGAAGTACTAAAGCACTATACCGAAAAGCCTCCAAAAGGAGAAATAGTGATTGTGGTTGGGGGTAAAAAATCAAAAGACTAACTTTCAAAAGTTCTCCCTACTCAATTAATAATCATTATGTACATTAAATTTAACTCCACATTGGCAGCTATAAATTCCGAGTTTGCTCCCAATAATAGGGAATGTGTTTATTATTTCAAAGAGAATCAACTTCTAGATGAAAACCCAAAGAATTTCGGAAAGCTTTCTACAATAAACCTATTCATTGGGACCAATAATTCGGGGAAAAGCCGTTTTTTAAGAGGGCTGCTGAAAATCGAAAGTAGTTTTATTAAAATATCATCTAAAGAAAGTCACGTACATTTAGAAAGTATCGCAGATAATATTGTTGAATTTTATAATAGCAAAAGAAAGCGCTTATTTAATTTAGATAATCAATTATGCAGAGAGGTTGATAGCATTTTTCAAGGCTTGCAACTAAGTAAAGACCCTTATCGGGACTTTACTAACAATTACGGAAACAAAGGCGAATTATTTAAAGAAGCGAAAAGGACTAAATTAAATATTTCAAAAGAATTAGAAGGTAAAAACTTAGAAAACCTTAATCCTTTTTTTCAAGGATTAGTTTTGAAATTAGAATTTTTGGAACTGGTATGTTCGTTTAGTGATGAACTAGATTTCGTAATAAAAAAATATGGTTCACACAGGGTCTATCTTCCAATAATGAGAAGCATCAAAAGGAGTGCTAATATTGAACCATCAATATTTCGGTTAGCGGTATCCAAGCTTTATGGAGTTAAGGAAGATTTGATATTTAGCGGTCTCGACTTATATAACAAAGTTTTAAGAATTCGAAATAACGTAAAGGAGGAACGCAGGGGATTTGAAAAGTTTGAAAAATTCTTATCAAAATATTTTTTCCATGGAGATGATGTAGAAATTATATCGAGCCTAGATAAGGAGGAGCATTTAATTTTTTACGTAGGAGATGATGAAAAGAAAATACATGATATTGGTGATGGTATCCAGTCTATAATCTTATTAATGTTCCCAATATTCACGGCACAAGAAAACACATGGGTTTTTATTGATGAGCCAGAGACGCATTTACATCCAGGATTGCAAAAAGTATTTTTGGAAACCTTACTTTATGATGAATATTTACTTTCTAAAAATTTGATTTACTTTTTCACAACACACTCAAATCACTTTTTAGATTTGACTATTAACTCTGACAATATTTCTATTTTCCAGTTCGAAAAAGAAAATAAGGAAAAATTTAAAATAAAAAATAATGTAAAACCCGATAGGGAAGTCCTTGACCTCTTAGGTGTAAGCAACTCGTCAGTTTTTCTGGCTAATACTTCTTTATGGGTTGAGGGCCCTACTGATCGAAAGTATCTTTCATTTTTTTTAAAAAAATATTGTGAAGGAAGAAAAAAACAATATTTAAAAGAAGATATTGACTTCGCTTTTTTTGAATATGGAGGGAATTTAATAGCACATTATTTGTTTGACAAAGCAGAATTTGAAGCTGATGAAACTGAAATAAGAAGTAAAATAAACTCTTTCGCACTATCCAATAAGATATTCTTATTAGCAGATGAGGACAATTCTAAGGGAAATACTAAAAAAGGACAAAGAAGAATTGCTCTAGAAAACCTATCAGAAAAATCAAATAACTTTTTATATCAGAATACGGAACTAAGAGAAATAGAGAATCTTCTTCCAAAAAAAGTAATTAAAGAATTTATGAAAGAAATTGCTAGCGGCTCAAAATTGGAGAGTATTGATTTTAGGAAATCTGATTATGACAAACTAGGTTTAGGCAGTTTTTATGAAAATTTATTCAAAGCAAATGGTATTGAAAAAAAGAATCAAAAAGCATTTCTAGCTGATTCTGGAACGCTAAAAAATGACTATAAAATTAAGCTATGTGAATTCACAATTAATAGCAATTTGAGCTATGAAGATTTAACGCTAAATAATCCAATATTGGACAAATTAATTACGGACTTATATAATTTTATTTTGAAATAAAATAAGTTGGATTTAATAGCTTAAATTGAACCCATGTGGGCACCATGGGTCATTTCCGGATTTACGGTAATCGCTGTCTATTATTTGGACCGATGGGAAAATAGGCACATTAAGTCACTGTTCGATTGGATTCCTGCCATTTTGCTTGCTTACATTATCCCTGCCATTATTTCGTATGCCTTTAACGTAGACTATTCCCAAGCCGAAATCCATAATTTCAGTCGGGATTATTTTATTCCCTTGGCCATCATAGCTGTTATGAGCAGTTTGTCCTTGGGTCAGTTGAAGTCCATAGGCTATAAGCCGATACTTGTTTTTGTGGCCGGCTCTTTTTTTATAGCGGTTTTCCCGATAGTCCTTATGCTACTTTTTTCAGAGTCCGAGTTGATTTCAAAGACCTTGGTAACGGAAAACTATTGGATGGGCATTCCGCCCATTGTGGGCAGTTGGATCGGGGGAAGTACGAGTCAGCTCGTATTAAAGGAGTTGGTGGAATGCCCGGAGAATATCTTTTTGACGGTTTTGGTGATGGACAATATTTTGGTGAATGTCTGGACGATTTTGATGTTCCAGACCATCAAAAAGAGCGAAATATTAAATAAGTGGTTTCGGGTATCGGATGTTGCCATTCCTGAGGATATCCGTTTGGAAAAGGGAAGCAAATGGAACCCATGGTTATGTGCCTTGGTGCTACTTATCATAGTGGTTGTAAGCAATTACCTTATTGACAGCTTCATTGTAAAAGTGGTGCTACTTTCGTTTTTGGGGTTGGCTTTGAGTAACTTTTTGTCGAAATGGAACTTTGGATTCGCCCTAAAGTCAGGGGGTATTTTAATTATCGTGGTGATGGCGGTTTTGGGATTAAAATTACAGATTGCCACACTAGGTTTTAACCTTCCTTTTTTCGGATTCTTATGTGTTTGGCTTTTGGGCCATTTTATTTTTATGGTCTTGGTCGCCAAAGCATTGAACGTGAATATGGCTTGGGTACCTATTGCCAGTATGGCTAATGTGGGCGGTATTGCCACGGCTCCGGCGGTTACTGCGGCTTACAATCTCAAGTGGATGCCCCATGCCATTGTCTTGGCCATCTTGAGTATGGCCACGGGTACCTTTTGGGGGATGTTGACGATTTGGTTATTTAGGAGTTTTGTGGTGTAAATGAGCAGGTTTCAAAAACAAATTACTTCTCGACTGCGCTCGAAGTGACAGAAAAATCACTTTTTTACCAACAACCATGAACCATCAACTTTTAACTAATACAGAGAGCCATCATGCTTCCCTTTCTCCCAACCGTGTTTTCCCAAGTATTGGTCGGCACTTTGTACCGCTCCATCCTCAATGGAGGTTCCCATGGAGTCGTTCCAGCGGTTGAGGTAGCCAAACAGGGAAATCACTCCCAACATTTCCACAATTTCACCTTCGTTCCAGTATTTATAAAGTCGTTCTTTTATTTCGGCATCCACGGCGTTGGGTACTTGGGAGGCTTGCAGTGAAAAATCCAGAGCGGCCCGTTCCGCATCGGAGAAGGCAGGGTGGGTTCTGTATTCCCATATATTTTTCAATTGTTCATGTTCCGCCCCATATCGCTCTGCTGCTCGAATGGCATGTGCCTGACAGTAGCGACAGCCCGTGGCATTACTACTGACCCAGGCAATCATCCTCTTAAGTGCGGAAGTGACCCTACCTTCATTCGCCATCACCGCTTTATTTAGGTTTATGAAGGCTTTTGAAATGGCAGGACGGTGCTGCATGGTCAAAACGGAATTAGGGCAAAAGCCCAAAGTCTCGTTGAAGAATTCGGCCAATTTTTTTGTTTCGGGGTCGTGGCTGGGGTCCAAAGGATTTACAAGTGCCATAGGCTATTTTTTGGAGGTTAATTATGGTATTTTTGTAGTCCACAAGAAACAAAAAATTATGGGTACAACAAATCACATTACCACCAAATGGTTGGGAAACATGGCCTTTGAGAGCAATAATCCATCGGGGCAAACGATACGCATAGATATCGCCAAGGAAGACGGTGGCGATGGGAGTGGGGTAAGACCCAAAGCGTTGATGCTATCCGGATTGGCAGGATGTTCGGGCTTGGATGTTGCCGCGCTTATCAAAAAAATGAAACTGGAAGTAACCGATTTTCATATCGAAACCATCGCCAACCTTACGGACGAACATCCCAAATACTATGACAAGGTCATTATTGAATACCATTTTCACGGCCCTAACCTTGATGAAAAAAAGCTACAACGCGCCGTAGATCTATCGGTAGAGAAATATTGCGGGGTAATGGAGATGTTTAGAAGGTTTGCCGAGTTGGATATTAAAACTATATTTCACAATAGTTAAATTCAAATTCAAGCGTCAAGTTCAAGTTCAAAGGAATAGCGATGAATCCCGAGAGGAAATTTGATTTAGAAGAAAGACTTGTAAATTTTGCAGCGGATATCGTTTTCTTCTGCAGAGATATGCCCTCAGATATGACAGGTCATTATTATGGTAACCAACTGTTGAGATCTGGTGGTAGTTCTGCATTGAATTTTGGCGAAGCACAGGGCGCAAACTCAGATAAAGATTATATCAACAAGGTCTCGATTACTCTAAAAGAATTAAAAGAATCCAGGGTAAATTTAAAAATCTTGGACCGGGTGAACTATGGGGACAGCTCTATGCGAAATAAATTGTTGAACGAAGTAGAACAACTTGTAAGAATTATTGCTACTATTATCAAGAACAAAAAACAAGGACAAGATACCCTTTGAACTTGATATTTGAGTTTGAACTTGAGCTTTAGAAAATGCGCTGGACGATAAAACCTAGACCGGAACAAGTTAAGATTGAGCGATTGGCCAATGCCTTGGGTGTGGAAAAAATAGTGGCCCATTTATTGCTTCAGCGGGGTATTTCAACTTTTGAGGAGGCTAAAAAATTCTTTCGGCCACAATTGGAGGAATTGCACAATCCTTTTTTGATGAAGGACATGGATTTGGCGGTAGCCCGGATAGAAAAGGCCATAGCCGAAAATGAAAATATCCTGGTTTATGGCGATTACGATGTAGATGGAACCACGGCCGTAGCCCTAGTATCTTCCTATTTACTTTCGTATTACCCCAATGTGGCCACCTATATTCCCGATAGATACGATGAGGGTTACGGGGTTTCCTATAAGGGCATCGACTTTGCCAAGGACAATGGGTTTAGCCTCATCATCGCCTTGGATTGTGGTATCAAGGCTATTGAGAAGGTTGAATATGCTTCCAAAAAAAGAATCGATTTTATCATTTGCGACCACCACCGTCCGGATTCTGTTTTGCCCGCTGCCGTTGCCGTCTTGGACCCCAAACGGGAGGATTGCAACTATCCCTATGATGAACTCTGCGGTTGTGGTGTGGGGTTTAAGCTGGTTCAGGCTTTAGGTTCTCTACGAGGTGAAACTATAGATGATTTGTTGTACTACCTTGATTTAGTGGCCACTGCCATTGGGGCCGATATTGTTCCGATAACCGGAGAGAATCGAATCTTGGCATTTTTTGGCCTACAGGTTATCAACCAGAATCCTAGGGCCGGGTTCAGGGCCATCATACAACAACTTAAAAAATCGACCCTGACCATCACCGATGTTGTGTTTATCATCGCGCCCCGCATCAATGCCGCCGGTAGAATGGAACACGGCCAACATGCCGTAAACCTACTCACCGAAACGGATATTTCCAAAGCTATGAGGTTTGCATCGGAAATAGAGAAATATAATTCCGATAGAAAAGGATTGGACCAGGAAATTACCCAGGAAGCCCTTCTTCAGATTCAGGACAACAAGGAGGAGGACCGATTCACATCGGTGGTATTTCAAGAGCACTGGCATAAGGGTGTTATTGGTATCGTGGCCTCCAGATTGACGGAAACCTATTATAGACCAACGCTTGTCTTTACCAAAAGTGGGGATAAATTGGCGGCTTCCGCCCGATCCGTTAAAGGTTTCGATGTGTATAATGCCTTGGAACGTTGTTCGGATTGTATCGAGCAATTCGGTGGCCATAAATATGCCGCCGGACTCACCTTATTGGAGGAACAGTATCAGGCATTCAAGGAGCAGTTTGAAAAGGTGGTCAAGGAAACCATAGATCCTGCCCTCTTAACTCCTGAAATCCTGGTCGACTGCATAATCGAACTTAAGGACATTACCCCAAAATTATTACGGATTATCCGCCAATTCGCACCTTTTGGACCGGGTAATATGGCTCCGGTTTTTATGGCCCAAAATCTAGTGGATACGGGCTATGCCAGAACCGTAGGGCAGGAAGATGCCCATTTAAAGGTATCAGTTACCCAGGAGGATAGCCACAGGATTGACGGCATTGGGTTCAATCTTGGGAATAAACTTGGCAGGGTTACCAGTAGGAATCCCTTTGATGCCGTATTCTCCATCGATGAAAATGAGTGGCAGGGAAACATCAGTCTTCAGCTAAAAATCAGGGATATAAAATAGCGAATGCATGACCAAAAAGATTGATCCGTACGCGGCCCTGCGATTTAGGGAATTCAATATTTTTTTATTGGTGCGCTTTGCCATGGTCTTTGCTTGGTCCATGCAGTTCATCGTAATCGAATGGCAAGTGTATACCTTAACAAAGGACCCATTGTCCTTGGGAATCATTGGTTTGATGGAGGTCATCCCGGCCGTGGGGATGGCCCTTTTTGCGGGACATATCGTGGACCAGAAAGAAAAACGGAACCTTTTGGTGAGATGTATTTTGGGCTTTTCGGTGATTAGTTTCGGTCTATTTTTGTTGAGTTGGCCCGGTTTGGAAGACACTTGGGAAACAAAGACCATTTTGTATGGAATCTACGCCCTTGTTTTTTTGGGAGGTCTGGTACGGGCTTTTTTGGGACCTACGATTTTTTCCTTGATTGCGCTTATCGTGCCGAAGAAAATTTATCCGAATGCGGCCACATGGAGCAGCTCAACCTGGCAATTGGCTTCGGTTTTAGGTCCTGCATTGGCAGGATTTTCCATTAGTTTTATTGGGGTACATTGGTCCATGTGCGTCATTTTTGGATTTTCGGTATTGGCATTGATTACCTTGTTCCAAATACCACGAAAACCAATCATGAACCCCAAAATTGGGGAACCGGTCTTTCAAAGCTTAAAGGAGGGTTTAAAGTTTGTATTCAATACCAAGGCCATTTTGGGCGCCCTCACCTTGGATATGATCGCGGTACTCTTTGGAGGGGCCGTTGCCCTTTTACCTGTTTTTGCCCAGGATATTTTACACGTAGGTTCTGAAGGTTTTGGGATTCTAAGGGCCGCCCCAGCCGTAGGTGCATCCATTACCATGTTGGGATCTACCCGCTTCCCGTTGCATAAAAACGCGGGAAAAAAACTGCTTTGGGCCGTTTTTGGGTTTGGGGTCTGTATCATCGTTTTTGGCATGTCCACGTATTTTTGGCTATCGGTCATTGCACTATTTGTGAGCGGTGCCGTTGATGGAGTTTCCATGATCATTCGCCAGACCATCCTTCAATTAAAGACACCGGACAATATGCGGGGTAGGGTTGCATCGGTAAACTCCATGTTCGTCGGCTCTTCCAACGAATTGGGCGCTTTTGAAAGTGGGGTTACCGCCAAACTTATGGGAACGGTTACGGCCGTTATTTTTGGCGGAAGTATGACTATTCTAACCGTTGGGCTAACAGCGCTGGCATGGCCATCCTTTAGAAGATTGGACCTTTCCAAGGATATCGAGGACCATGAAAAGGAATGAAGTTGATCCTTTTAAAAAGGTTAAGAGTATTTTTTTAATTCTAGTTTCTTCCCATCAAAAACGGCATAGGTAAAATAGGTTACCCAATCCCCAATATTGGTATACCTTGAATTTTCGTTGAGGTCGATTTCCAAAGGTAAATGCCGATGTCCAAATATAAAATGGTCGTAGTGCTGATTCTCCAGTTTACGTTTGGCATACTGTACCAACCATTCCTTATCTTCCCCTAAAAATTTGGCATCGTCGTCGCCCGATATCAATTTGTTCTTGACGGAAAAGTACTGCGCGACCTTCACGCCCAAATCAGGATGGAGCCATCTGAAGAACCATTTGGCAACAGGGTTGGTAAAAACCTTTTTCATGCGTTTGTACCCTTTGTCATGTGGGCCTAGGCCATCACCGTGTCCGATAAAAAAGGAACTGTCGTTTATGAGATATTGTTGCGGTTTGTGAAAAACGGGTATATTGAGCTCTTCCTCAAAATAGCCGTTCATCCAAAGGTCATGGTTGCCCACAAAATAATAAATGGGAATTCCAGCATCGGATAGCTCGGCCAGTTTTCCCAAGGTTCTGGTAAACCCCCTGGGCACTACGGTTTTATATTCGAACCAAAAATCGAAGAGGTCGCCCAAAAGAAAAATGGATCCCGCATCGGCTTTGATTTCATCCAACCACCTTACGAATTTTAGTTCCCTAGGAAAACTCGAAGCCGCATTGGGCGCCCCTAAATGATTGTCGCTTGCAAAGTATACCTTTTTGCCCTCGGGAAGATGTATAGTGGTCATGGTGGATAAAGATAGGAAATGTTTACGCCTTAATTGTCACTGGCATACCATTCCGCAAAGGAGGTTTCCGTTTCCTGAAGTTTTAAGGAAAACAATTGAATGTTTTTTGGAAGTCTCGCCTTGATTTTTTTGGCAAAGTCTATGACCATATTTTCGCTCGTAGGCTGATAGTCCGCCAAAATTACGTTATGTCCTCTTTCCGTAAGCTCTTTGGCAAGATCCACATGGGGCGTATTTTTGTTGAATACCGTGGCGTGGTCAAATTTGTCCACGATTTCCTCTTTGACAATTTTTTTCAAGTCGCCAAAATCAATGACCATTCCCAGTTTTACATGGGAGGTATCCGTAATGGGTTTTCCAATTACGGTAACCGAAAGTTTATAACTATGGCCGTGCACGTTTCGGCATTTGCCGTCGTAGCCATACAGCGCGTGACCGGTCTCAAAATTGAACTGTTTGGTAATCCTAATAGTTCCCATAAGAATTCATTGATTGTACAAAGGTATTCAATTTGTAAAACCGATCTGATTTAGAATTACATTTGTCGGCTTTTTAAAAAAATCGAAATGGCCGGATTGGTAGAACAACTTGACTTTGAGGTGAATCCGCTTTTTGAGCGATTGATCGAGGATATCCTTAGGGACGGTTACAGTATCCTGGATACATTTTTTCCCGAGGAAACCATCAACGGACTACGTGCCGACCTGCTTCACAAATATGAAGAGGACTATTTTAAAAAAGCTGCGATAGGGAACCGTACCAATGAAATCATTAAAACCGAAATACGGGGCGATTTCATTCTATGGATGGACGAGGCCAAGCTTAACTCCGTACAATCCGTATTTTTTAATCGGATTAACGAACTTTCCGATTATCTCAACAAGACCTGTTTTTTGGGAATCCTAAAAAAGGAATTTCATTATGCGGTATATCCAGAAGGCAAGTTTTACAAACGGCATTTGGATACCTTTCAAAATGATGACGGGCGCAGACTTTCCGTCGTGTGTTATTTGAACGAGAACGATTGGTTACCCGAACACGGGGGAGAGTTGTTACTTTACCTAAACGATGAAAATGGAAAGGAATATGCCAAGCGGGTTTTTCCAATGCCCTGTAGGACGGTCATATTTGAAAGCCAAAAAATTGAACACGAGGTAAAACCGGCCAACCGCCAACGATTGAGTATCACGGGCTGGTTGAAGACACGTTCATAAGATCAAGTTCAAGTTTCAAATTCAAATACAAACTCAAATATCAAGTACAAATACAAGTTCAAGCTCAAATATCAAGCACAAGTTCAAACTTGATTATGTCCAGTGTCTGGTTAAAACCGCGGATCTAATCCCTGTTAATTTGATATTTCCTCTGAATTTTGGAAGTTGAGGAATGGCTAGGGCTAGCGTTTGAACTTACGCCTTGTACGTATTCTGTTCACAAAATACACAACTACGACAAAGAGGGCAAGTATGGGAAAAATGAGATCCCCGTTCAAAAACTGCAGAATTTCCATGGAGTTAAATTGTTACGTACAACAACGGTATAAACTTTGTTATATTGCCTATTGTTTGAATTTTGAAAGCGCATTTCGGGTAAAATCTGAAAGTACCAAGGTACCTGTAATGGCAGCACGCTCAATCAATAATTGGCCCCAATGATCGGTCCCCTTCCACAAGACCTTTTTCCATTCCGTTAGTCCATCTGGATTGTAGGAGGCCAATTTTTGGGTGAAAAAGTCGAGTTCCTTGTCCATCTCTGAAAAGGAATCGAATACCCTGGAAAACAGTCCCTTTTCCTGGGCCCAGTAGGCCGATTTCCACTCGGTTGGTGCCAGTGACAACTCTGATAGTCCGCCCGTTCCTATTTTACGTTCCACGGCCGGTTCAATGACCAAGGGCGCGATTCCAATACTCAATTCCGATAGTTTTATGGCGGCATTTTCATGTGCAAATACATAATCACAGGCGGCGGCCAATCCAACGCCCCCGCCCACGGTTTTTCCCTGTACGCGGCCTACGATCACTTTTTTACAGGTTCGCATGGCGTTGATGACATGGGCAAACCCACTGAAAAACTCCTTGCCTTCTTCCAATTTGGATACGGCCATCAATTCGTTAAAGGAGGCCCCGGCACAGAAGGCCTTTTCCCCTTCGGACTTTAAAATGATCACATGTACATCCTTGTTTTCGGATAGTTTGTTAAATTCCTTGGCCAGCCGGTCCAACAAAACCGCCACGAAGGAATTACTGGCGGGATGCCCAAACTCAATGGTCGCAACATTGCCGTTCATACTGGTGTAAAGACTGCCGTTTTCCCTATCGGTTCCCATAACAAAAAGGTTTTCATCAAAATTAATGGTTTTGTAACAGGGGTCGAAACTTTCTTCGGAATTTAAGGACCAAGGCACCTCCCCGTATCAACATCCACAGCGTAAACGCTACCCAAATGCCCGCAAGCCCCCAACCTAAATACCTCCCTAAGAAAAGCACTGGTATAAATCCTAAAAACGTAGCGATGAGCAATGTGTTTCGCAGGTATTTCATTTCGCCAAGACCCTTAAAGACTCCGTCAAGAACAAAGGCGATGGTATTTATCGGCAATCCTAAGATGATGATGTAAAAAACGCCATAAAAAGCGTTCAAAACCAGCTCCTCGTTGGAGAAGAGTCGGCCTATCGGTTTATAAAACAGAAAGGACACCGCCATAAGGACCAAGCTTACATAGATTCCATATTTCACAATTTTCTTTGCCAAAAGCCATAAATCGGCATAGTTCTTTTCTCCCAAAAGCCTTCCCCCCATAATGTTTCCAGCGGCTCCATAGCCATCGATAAAAAATGCCGAAAAAAGCCAAAGATTGATGGCAATGGTATGTGCACCTATGAATTTATCGCCCAAGGCGGTCGCCTCTCGTACCGCCAGAATAAGGGCGGTGTTCAATGCCAGGGCCCTTACAAAAAGGTTTAGGCTCATTATCACCAAGCGTCCCAATTCTGGATGTATCGGAAATTTCAGTACGAGACTTATTTCGGTCTTTTTCCATAGGAGCCATAGTGCCATAATGGCCATAACGGATTGTGCGATAAGGCTCGCCCATGCCGCTCCGTCCAAATACATGGGGGCAATAATTCCATCTACCCCATAGACCAAAAGAAAATCCAGTATCACGTTGAGTACCGCTCCCGTAATCGCGATGACCATGGGCCAATAGGTATTTTGCAGCCCTCTAAAAATACCCATGACGGCAAATACGAAAAGGGTAAGGGGAAAGCCCCAAACCCGAATGGAGTAGTAACTGATACAATATTCCAGAATTTTACCGGAGGCGTTCAATAGCTCAAAAATCTCACGGATTACAAATACGGTGGACAACAAAATGAGCACACTCAGGGCTATATTTAAGTAAATGGCCTGTGCGGGCAAGGTCTTTACCTCTTCGAGTTTTCCCGCTCCCAGGTATTGGGAGATGATGGCCGAAATGGCACTTCGGGTCTGACCCAACACCCAAATAAGCATGGATAAAAAGGATCCTACGATTCCGGCCGCCGCAAGTGATTCCAGCCCGTCTACGGGAATATTACCCACAATCGCCGTATCGGTAATGGAAAGTAGGGGTTCTGCAATTCCGGCAACCGTGGCCGGTATGGCCAGGCTATTGATTCTTTTTAAGGTGACAGTGGATTTCAAAATGGCTTTACACTACAAGTTCATAACAATGAAAGGGGTAGGTACTCTGTTCTGGAAAGTAAATATCCTCCAATTTTTTATAACCCCTTGCCTCATAAAATCGCTGATTCCTTTTGTTCCGACTAAAAGTGTCCAACCGGATAGATTTAAAATCGTTTTCCCGGGCATAGTTCTCTGCAAAGTCCATCAGTTGTTGGGCATAACCCTTTCCCTGATGCTCTGGATGTACCGCCAATCTATGAACGTACAGGTTTTTGGAATTGGGCGATAACCAGGCGACCTCCCTATATTCTTCGTCCATGAGCGTAGAGATGACAATACACCCAATAATATGTTCCTCTTTCTTCAGGACATATAATTCCTGCCTTTCTATATCTGAAAGGAATTTTTCCTCGGATGGATATTCTGTCGTCCATTGAAAAATATTCTTGGATTCCATGTGCACTCTACAGGCCCTTGTCATGGATAGAATTTCTGGAATTTCCGATATCTTTGCAGGCTGAATCACCATCCGATGTATTAAAATTGTAAATTTAGAGGAATTAACAACAAAACCACCATGAAGAATATCCTTGTTCCCATTGGCACATCTCCCGATGCCAGCGAAACCTTACAATATGCCGTAGACTTTGCAACCGATTTTGGTGCCCAGGTTTATGTAATGGAAGTCTTTAACGTTACTTCCAAAACAGGAACCTTGGCCAATGTTTCGGAAAAAGTTGCCGAAAGTGGAAAGGAGCGTTTAAAGGGAGTAATCGCACAGATCGATGCAAAACAAATCGATATAAAAATTGCTTCTTATAATGGGGAATTGGTAGATGGACTTGTGGAAATCGATAAGGAACTTGGTATAGATTTGATCATTCTAGCTCCTAGAAGCAATGACATACGGGAGGAAGTCTATTTGGGTCCAACATCTGGTAAAATCGTAAAACAGACAAATATCCCAACCTTAGTCGTACCCAAAGGAACCCAGTACAAGCCATTTCATAATATATTGGTCGCCTTTAGATCTGGTATCCTAAAAAGGAAAAGAATCTTAAACCCCTTGATTACCATTTCTGAAAAGCATCGATCCAAGGTTAATTTATTATTGGTGAAGACCCCGGGATATTCAGATGAAGATTTAAAGATAAATACGGCCTTGATGGACATAAGCTCCCAGTTGACAATCACTGAAAATGCGACTACCTATTTGGGCGTATTGGAGCATTTTCAATCCAAACACCCGGAACTATTGTGTGTCTTTAGAAGAAAGCGGGGCTTCTTTAAAAAGCTTTGGGAGAAGAGTACTATTTTAAAATCTGAGTTCTCAGTCCCCATCCCTGTATTGATATTGAGTACAAAGAAAGATTAGGATGGATTTTGATACGTTCTGAAAAAGTATTTCCTTTGCCACGCAAAATGGGGGATTAGCTCAGTTGGCTAGAGCGCTTGCCTGGCAGGCAAGAGGCCACCGGTTCGAATCCGGTATTCTCCACCAGAGCCACACGAAAGTGTGGCTTTTTTGTTTTTAGGAGTCTGATTATTGGTTCAGGTCTATTTCAAAGGTGTCATCAATTCTTCCCACATCAATGGATAGGCCTGTATCATCCCTCTTGGCAAGATATGTGAACTTGGCTCCCCATTTTATTTCATTGGCCTTGTAGGATGATCGAGAATAGACGGATTGTGAAAATGACTCGTCAAAAGCTTTTATGACAACAATGAACTCGGCATCTTTTTCCATAAGGTTTTGTTGATTGAGTCCATAAATCGGGCTTTCACTGGAAACAGGGTGCACAATGGTCCACATGGTGGGAAAGAAGACTACCTTGGAACGCTCTAGTTCCAAGGAGTAGAAATCGCGTAAATCTGAATCCGATCTTTTTAAGGAAAGGTTTACGTTCACTTCTACCTCCAATAATTGGTTCTTTTTGGGATTCACCACCCGGAACATAAAGCCATTTATCGCTTTATATGGAGCAATTACGGCAATGGAACTGTATTTAATGCTGGCTACGGGTTTTGAAAACCTTCCATACATGAGTCCGGTGGCCAAGGCGAACAGCAGCAGGCCCAAAAGCGATTCCGAGGCGGCGACAATGTTAGCGGCCAGGTTTAAAGGTGCTATTTGGCCATATCCCAAGGTGGTAATGGTCTGGGCACTAAAAAAGAAAGCTTCAATGAATTGGTCCAATTTGGTCGTGCCATAAATTCCGGTCAAGTGCTCCGTTCCTATTAATAAATATAGGGAGGCAAAAATTAAGTTAATCGTAAAATACGCCAAGGCAAGAACCAATAAAAATTGAAGCCATGACATGGAAACCAGCGAATGGAAAATATTCATTCCCTCAAAAAAGGAAACATTTTCTTTATGAACGTTAAACGAACCATCCTTATTTAGGGCTCTGTAACCACTTGAAGGAGCTTTGGTGTCCAGACCAAGATCGTTGTATTTTTCCTTTTTATAAAGTTTCAAACTTCCCTGATTTTTCCTTCTTGGTATTTTTTTTGCGCTTTTTATTTATTACCAATAAGAATATTGCTCAATTCTTCCAAGGTTATCCCTTTTGTTTCGGGCATCATGAATTTTACGAATAAAAGCTGTAGAACCATCATAAAGGCAAAGAAGGCAAATACCATTCCGGCACCTATACTAGAGAAAAGAAATGGAACCGCTGCGGGGATAGCTGCTGCCAAGACCCAATGTACGGAACAACCAAAGGATTGACCACTCCCCCGTAGGTGGTTGGGGAATATCTCCGATATAAATACCCAAATAATGGTTCCTTGGCCAATGGCATGCGCTGCAATAAAAATGAACAGGAAGATAGGAACCGCCATTCCTTCCCATCCGAAGAAGAAAGCACAGGCTACCAATGAGAGGGATATTATATAACCAATAGAACCTATATACATTAATTGCCTTCTTCCCAAACGGTCGATCAAGTTGATGCCTATTAAGGTGAAAACCATATTTGTTACCCCGATGCCCACACTGCTCAAAAGTGCCGTGCTTTCCCCAAGTCCAGCCTCTTCAAAAATCCTAGGTGCATAATAGAGGAAGGCGTTGATTCCCGAAGTCTGATTGAAAAAAGCGATAAGGAAAGCGAGGATCAAGGGAAACCGATATTTTTTCATGAATATGTGTTCATGACTTTCTGGCATTGCATTATTTTTTTGAATCTCTTGGATCATTTCGTCCACGTTTCTATTTGGATTGATTAACTGAAGTATTTTGCCCGCCTCTTCGGGTTTTCCGTTGATCAATAACCACCGTGGGCTTTTGGGCACAGATAAGATAAATAATGTATATATGATGGCTGGAAATGCCTCTACGCCCACCATCCATCGCCAATCATTATCTCCAATTCCACTTAAAAGGAAGTTCGACAAAAACGCGATCAGAATTCCAAATACTAGACTGAACTGATAAAAGCCTACAAGTTTTCCCCTTTTATCCGCAGGAGAGATTTCTGAAATATAGGCGGGAGCGGCAATCGTGGATATACCCACACCCACGCCACCAATGAACCTAAAGAAGGCAAAGGTTATCGGGTCATTGGCCAAGGCCGATCCAATGGCAGAAATACTGTATAATAATCCAATGGCAATAAGGGTATTTTTTCTACCCCATTTATCCGTAGGAATACCTGCGAAGATGGCACCCAATACAGTACCCCAAAGAGCACTGGAAATTACTACCCATCCATGAAATGAATCGGAACTATCCCAAAGTGCCTGTAATTTTTTATCGGCCCCTGAAATAACTACGGTATCAAACCCGAATAAAAAGCCCGCTAACGCAGCGGTAATTGACCAACGTACAATTTTGTTCATCTATTAATTTTTTGAAACCGTTAAATATAATAAATCGAAATCGTTAAATGTTTACCTATATCCGCTACTTTAACCCAAATTGATTGATAGCTTTGTAAAAATTTTTTATTATGAATTTGAAGGACAAAGTAGCGTATATTACGGGAGGTACAAAGGGAATAGGTTTGGGGGTTGCCCAAACGTTGTTGGATGTCGGTATGCGGGTAGCCATTAGTGGCAGATCGGAGGCCAGTGTGGACCAGGGCCTAAAGAGCTTAAAGAGCGATAAGGTTTTGGGTATTGTTTCTGATGTATGCAAAATAGCCGATGAGCAAAAAGCCGTTAACGGCATCCTTGAAAAATGGGGACAGCTAGATATTGTACTTGCAAATGCCGGTGTGGGAAATTTTGCCGCAATCGATGAAATGACAGATGAACAATGGCACCAAATGATCGACACTAATTTGAATGGGGTCTTTCATACATTAAAAGCTTCCGTTGACGCATTGAAAAGGTCAAAGGGATACTACATGACCTTGGCCAGTTTGGCGGGAACCAATTTTTTTGCCAATGGTGCTGGGTACAATGCTTCCAAATTTGGTGTAGTCGGGTTTACCCAGGCTGCCATGCTGGATTTACGAAAGTACGATATAAAAGTAACTACTATTATGCCGGGCTCCGTGGCAACTCATTTTAATAATAATGTTCCCGATGATTCCGATGCCTGGAAAATTCAACCGGAGGATATAGGCCAATTGGTTCTGGACCTTTTGAAAATGCATCCAAGAACATTGCCTAGCAAAATAGAGGTAAGACCTACACGGCCCGATAAAAAGTAAATTACACTACTTTTTCCAAAAAGGGGATATCAGGGTTCAGGATTTCTTCTATCAATTGAAACAACAATTTTTCAAATTCAAGGATGACCTCTTTGCCTATATTAGGATTCTTTTTTGAATCTCGGGTAGATGATTTTTTGTAAAAGAGCATCAGGCCGTCCTTTAGATTTTTGATGCTGTATATGCCCGCATGTATATTCTCCAGGGGGTTTTCGGCCAGAAACATATACGAATAACAGAGTAGTTGAAATGCCTTGGCGCAGTCATAGGATTCGATGAGATTTTGCCAATCGATTATCTCAATATGGCGCTTTTCTACCTTTCCTGTTTTGTAGTCTATAATACGGGTCACGCCGTCGCATAAATCTATTCTGTCAAGTTTTCCCTTGAGTACTACTTTCTGGTTGGAGTTGGGAAGGATAATTTCCAGATATAGTTTTCGTTCCAACCCTATAATTTTAATCCTGTGCGATGCAAGCGCTTCAATTTCATGGTCCAAGAAATTCTCTATATACCGGACCACTACATTATAGGCAATTAGATTTTTTCCACTGTCATAGGCGCCATCCATATAGGATTTCTGAAAGTTTTTATGCACGATGGATTCTATGGAATCCTTTGACTTGATAAGTTGTTCGCGGTCTATTTCTTTGTCTAGGAAAGGTGTATAGAGTTCTTCAAGCGTGTCGTGGATGATGGTACCCATGGTGTTCGAAGCTATATTCTCTTCTACCTCTTCATTATCCTGAATGCCTAATAGATTCTGTTTATAAAAATCTATTGGATTTCTAATATAATTACTTAATGAACTGGGAGAAAATCCCTTTTGGGCATAACTTTGCAATAAATCCATAAGGCTAGGTGTCTTATGGACCATTTTTGGTGGTACGGTAAATTCCCCAATATTGGGAGATGCTATTTTTTCTATTACATCCCGTCTATTTCCATCCGTTAGTATTTGCGTTATCAACCTACTTTTTTCACCTCCTTCCAGTACATCGGGTTCCGTGTTGTATAACAAATAAACGTTTTTAGCCCGTTGCAATAACCGATAAAAGTGATAGGTGTATACCGCATCCTTTTCCTTATAGGTTGGCAGACCGAATTCAATTTTCAGATCAAAGGGAATGAATGAATTATTGGATTTGCCCGAAGGAAGAATGCCTTCATTTACGGAGGTCAGGATTACCGTTTCAAAATCCAAATTTCTACTCTCCAGCATCCCCATAATTTGAAGGCCATCTAAAGGGTCACCCTGAAAATCCAAGGTTTCTGAGGCAAGTAATTGCCTGAATAGACTTTTTATACTTTTTAATGAATTCAGGTAGGCATACTCCTGTATCAGTTCCACTATTTGATTGAACAGCGTATGTAATTTGTACAATTGTTCCAATCCCAAATAGTCGATCTTGTTGCCAAAAACCCACTTGAAATCGTGAATGAGTAAGTTGCATTGATGAACAAATTGAGTGGGGGATTCATACTGGAAAAATAGTTTTGAGAGTTTTTGTTCATCTACTTTCGGGAATTTCGCGAAATCATTTTCAGTAATGTATATCCAATTTTTTTTATGGATATGAGTGGTCAATTCCCCTATTTTAATATTGTACTTTTCTAAAACTATTGCGGTAAAGGGGTTGTTTAGGAATGAAGTGAAATCCTTGTAGAACCAACCTTTTTTTGATCTTAAGAGGTGAAAATCTATAAGGTTCAGGAAAAAGGAGGCTAACCCAGATAACTCCAATTTTTGTCCCATTGTAATATTCACGGCACTGATGGATTCCGGTATACTATTCAGTAGTGGATTTAAGAGGGATTCATCACCCAGAACAACTGCAGACTTCTTTAATTGATCTGGATTTTCACTTGCTATTTGATTTACTAATTGCCCTACAAGTTTTGTCTGTGCTATGTTCTTAGGCGTTCCCACTACAGATATTTTTTTATTTTTCAGATAGTGATTGCTAATGCCCCTGAGGTGGTTTGCACTTAAATATTTCCAGTCCGTTACATGTTTTCTTATGAAATGTCCGGCGTCATGCAATTTGTCCTTAAGAAAGTACTCGTCAAGGTCCCAGAAGATTTTGGAATTAGGGTCATTTAGAATTTCCTGAATGATGCTACTTTCGGCCGTGTTTAAGGCATTAAAGCCAAGAAAAATGTGTGGTCTTTTTTCATTTTGGGCATATTGGGAAGTCATCTCCGAAGCTTTTCGGTATACAAGCCCTTGATGCCCTATTTGTTTGGCCAGTAAGTTCGAATTAAATGCTTTGTAAATGCCATGAAGCTGATTCCAAAAATGCAGGTAACTTTTCATTAAGGAAGTCTGCTCTTTATCAAGGGACCAGTGATTCACCTCTTGTATTGCCGCCAATCCAGAAAAGAGAGACGAAGTATCAATAAGATACCTATCGATTTCATTAATATCTTGTAATAACGTTTGTGCCCAATTTAAATAGGACTCGAAGCTTTCCTTTTCATACGATCCAACTTCTAAGTAGGCCTTATATAATTCGAAAAGTTGTTCTGTCTGAGAAGCATAGGACAGACTAGCTATTTTTTCAATGAATCCTTCTATACTGAATATGTCCGGCGAAATTATGGTTTTGCCTACCTTCCTAGATATTATTTTTTTTAGAAAGGTACCCGCTCTTTTGCTTGGAAGTATATAGATGCATTTTTCTATTGCAACCTGATCATTGCATAGTTCTTCAATTACTTCTTCCAAAAAGCTTACCATAGATGTAAAAATAAAAAAGCTCCGCATTATGCGGAGCTTTTCATGTATTAAAACACTTAATGTTTATATGGGATAACTTATTTTACTAAGTTAATTTCAACCCTTCTGTTTTGAGCTCTACCAGCAGCAGTATTATTAGTAGCGATTGGCTTGTCCTCACCATATCCAACAGCCGATAATCTGAACTCTTCAATTCCTTTGTCAACCAAGAATTCTTTTACGGAAAGAGCTCTGGATTCAGAAAGACTTTGGTTCAATTTAGCACTACCAACACTGTCAGTGTGACCTTCAACTGTAAATTTAGCAGTTGGGTATTCGTTCAAAATTTGAATTATATCAACCATTACAGAAGTAGACTCAGCTTTGATGGAAGACTTACCAGTATCAAACAAAATAGTTCTAGCGTAGTCGTTCAATTGTTTTTGTACTTCTTCAGTAACTTCTGGACATCCAGCGTTTGCTACAGTACCTGCCACTTCTGGACACTGATCGTCTTTGTCAAGAACACTATCACCGTCTGTATCTGGCCATGGACATCCATTGTTCTCAGATGGACCAGCTTCGTTAGGACACTCGTCATCTTTATCGGCTACACCATCTCCGTCAGCATCAGGACAACCAGCCAAAGACGCTAAACCTGCTTCGTTAGGACAAGCATCATCTTTATCGGCTACACCATCTCCGTCAGCATCAGGACATCCATTCATTTCTTTAGAACCAGCTTCGTTAGGGCAGCTATCTTTGCTATCCTCGATTCCGTCACCGTCAGAATCCGGACAACCGTTGAATGCTTCTAAACCAGCAACTTCTGGACAGGCATCATCTTTGTCGTACACACCATCGCCATCGGTATCAGTTCCACCAAATTTAACGGAGATACCAGCTAAGTGTTGAAAATGTTTAACGCCATAATCCTCGAAGGCATGCTTGTAAGTAGACTGCAAGGTAAGGCCTAGGTTTTCAGTAAACCAGAAATTAAGTCCCAAACCACCATTCACAGTACCGGCACCAATCTCATCAACCCAAGTGTAACCACCACCAACTTCAATAAAAGGTTGGATAACCGTTTCTTTGGTAAAATTATATTTTATTGTACCATCTATAGCATAGTGAGAAAGATCATCAACGCTTACATCACCTAATTTGCTGATTTTGTTTAAGGAACCTCTAGCTCCAATAGAAAAACCATCACCAATACTTTTAGACACCCCTATGTAAGAAATAGAAGGAAGAATGTTCCAATGGTCGTTTACATTAAAGAATTCATTACCAAAAGAGCTAACGTCACCAGTTGGATATACATCGATGGCGTTTGCCCCGAATTGCACTTGCCAAGGATTATTCTCGTCTTGCGCTTGTATGTTGTTAAAACCTACAACAAGTAGGACAACAACTAATAATTTGCTAAGATGTTTCATGTTCAAATTTTTAAGTTTAAGTGTTTATTAGCTGCAAATGTAAGTTGTTAAATATTATTAACAAAATCAATTTCTTGTTTTTTTAACTCATTTAATAGTATAAAATGCGCATTTAAACGACATTCAGCGCCTTGCCTACCTTGATAAAGGCATTGATTGCCTTATCCAGATGTTCCTTTTCATGAGCTGCGGATAATTGCACCCTTATTCGTGCCTTTCCTCTAGGGACCACTGGATAAAAGAAGCCAATAACGTAAATACCTTCTTCCAGAAGTTTTTCGGCCATTTGCTGTGAAAGCTTGGCATCATATAACATGACAGGAACAATGGCGGAATCCCCGTCAATAATGTCAAAGCCCGCTTTTTTCATTCCGCTCTTGAAATAATCGGTATTGGATTGGAGTTTATCCCTCAAGGAGGTATCCTTGGCCAACATGTCGAAGACTTTAATGGAAGCGCCTACAATGGCCGGTGCCAAGGAATTTGAAAAAAGATAAGGCCTTGAACGCTGTCTTAAAATCTCTATGATCTCTTTTTTCCCGGTGGTGTATCCGCCCATGGCTCCACCCAAAGCCTTGCCCAAGGTTCCGGTGATAATATCGATTCTATCCATTACATTTTTTTCTTCCAAGGTTCCAATACCCTTGGGACCGATGAAACCTGCGGCGTGGCATTCGTCTATCATGACCATGGCATCATAGGCATCGGCCAGATCGCAAATTTTATCCAATGGTGCTACTAGGCCGTCCATGGAAAAAACACCATCGGTAACAATGATTTTAAATCGGGCGCCATTTTCATTGGCCTTTTTGAGCTGTTCTTCAAGATCTTCCATATCGCTATTGGCATACTTGTACCGCTGTGCTTTGCACAATCGCACCCCATCAATAATGGAGGCATGGTTAAGGGAATCCGATATTATGGCATCTTCGGGTCCTAGGAGCGGTTCAAATACCCCGCCATTGGCGTCGAAAGCCGCGGCATATAAAATTGTATCTTCTGTACCATAGAATTCAGCGATTTTACGCTCCAATTCCTTATGAATGTCCTGGGTTCCGCAAATGAATCTCACGGATGACATTCCAAAACCATGTGTGTCCAACGTATCCTTGGCCGCCTTTATGACGTCTGGATGCGAGGACAGCCCCAAATAATTATTGGCGCAAAAATTTATTACCTCTTCCCCGGTCGAAATTTTGATAACCGCGTCCTGTGGGGAAACGATGATCCGTTCCTTTTTGAAAAGGCCATCTTCCCTTATCTGGTTTAATTCTGCCTGTAAATGTTCTCTTATTTTTCCGTACATGTTATATATAGTCTACAATTATCTCCTCGTTAATATAAGCAATGATTTTATTTTGAACGGTATATCCCATCTCTTGGTAAGCCTTGGAATAGGATTCCAATTGCTCCTTGTATTTATTGTTTTTTCTTCCTGTTTTATAATCAATAATATCTACCGAGTTCCCTTTCAGTACAACCCGATCCGGAATTAAAATGGTACCGTTGGAAATGAGTAGCTCCTTTTCATTATAAATGGTAAAGCCTTCCGAGTAAAACTTGCCTAGTACGGGATGATGTATCAATTTTATCAGGGTTTCACGTACCTTTTCAAATGTGGAATCACTAAGAACTCCTTTGTTCAAGGCACTTTTCAAGGCAGGTTCCAAATCTTCCGTAGTTATTACATTTTCAAGAATGTGATGGTATACGTTTCCTTGTTCCAATGCAATCTCCCTATCGGTGTCCCAAAGCATGCCTGCTTTGGTATGTATTTTAAAGGCTTCGCGATCTTTGTACGTGTAAAGGTAGGGAACCGTCCATTTATTTCCTTGCCCAATTTTTAATTTTTTAGTCTTCCAGAGCTCCCCGAATTCATATTCCAATAAGTCCTCCTTCCAAATACCCAAATCGGATAGATACTTTAGGAACAGTCCTGAAAAATACTCGGTTTTATAACTGCCATCCTTTCTCAAATCCTTACAGCTTATGACATACAAGGAATTAACCGCTCTTGTAAGGACCACATACAATAGGTTAAAAGCATCCAATTGTATTCTTTGATGTTCTTCATCAAAAAGCTTGGCACCTAGTTTCCCATAATTTTTAATTTCCTGTTTTTTGCTGATGAGCAGCTCTTCAAAACCCATAAAAACATCCCGATCTACGGGAATCCAAAGTTTTGGGTCTATTTCCTCAAATATATTGGTGTTCGCATACGGAAAAATGACCACAGGAAACTCCAGTCCCTTGGATTTGTGGATGGTCATAACCTGCACGGCCATGGAATCCTCTGGCGTGCTGATGCTCAGCGAATTGGATTTGACCTCCCAATTGTTCAAGAAAGCTTGGGCATCCGTGCCATGTTTCTGTTCCATCTCAAAGACAAAATCCATAAATGCCAGCAGGTGTGCGTCAGAAGTTGGCACCAGGTCAAAAACCTTTATGGCATGCTCCATGGAATCCATAAGCGACCTGCCCCTAAGGATATCGACATCAAAATTATGTTCTGTAGTTAGATATAACGAAAGGTCGTTCAAATGCAGATGGATGAAATCATGGGTGTCTTCTTTTGAATCGGATAAATATTCAAGAATCGAATAATTGTTTTCAAGGTCATCGGTCATCAACATGAACTTGACCAATGAAACCAGGAACTGAACTTTTGGACTGCTGGACACCAAAAGGGAATCCGAAGAAATTACGGGAACGGATTTGGACATTAGGAAGTCGGTTAGTAATACCCCGTGCTTCTTTTTTCGGACCAAAACACAAATATCACCATAGTTGAATCCCGCTTGAAGGGATTGGTCAATAGCTTCCATAACCTTATCCGCATAGGCAGTGTCATCATCTTCCTGCAAGAAACTTATTTTGACATATCCTCCCGGATTATCGTTGGATTCCTGCTTATTTCCAGCTATAAAAAAATCCCGGTATACATCATTTTCCAATAGCGTACCAACATGCTGGAAAAATGTATTGTTGAATTTAATGATTTCGTCCTGGCTCCTATAATTTCTTGGTAGTTGGTGGGTTTCTCCTGTAATGGAGAACGGATTGTTTTTTTTGGTAGCCAAATCCAAGAATTGCTCGGCGTGACCACCACGCCATCGGTAAATCGCCTGTTTAGCATCCCCTACCAAGAAAAGTGACCCAGACCTTCCCTGATCATCCTTTCCTTCCAAGGCGTTGGCAATCAATGGAACCAGGTTGTTCCATTGCATTTCTGAGGTATCCTGAAACTCGTCTATAAAATAATGGCGGTACTTTTCGCCCAACCGTTCATAAATGAACGGAGCGGGTTGATTCTTTATTTCCTCGGAGATTATCCGGTTGAATTCTGAAATGGAAAGCTGTTCCTTTTCCCTTTGTATATTCTTTATTTCGTTTTCTATGGAATTCAAAAGTGTTAGGGGAACCAGGTTGCTGTATAAATTGAAAAGAAATCCTCGCTGGTAAATTTTCTCCTTGATGGTCAAATAATTCCGTAAGATAGTTTGGGCAAAATCCTCCGATGGATTCTCAACACCTACCTTTAGGATTTTGCCTTCCACGAGATTACCCTCAAGATTGTTGTTATAGAGTAGGGAAGGACTTTGGGTACCGTCCAAAATCTTCCTAAAGTGGTTTGGAAGCGTTTGTCTGGGAAAATCTGATTCTTCAACCCCACTTGAGCCTATATAGGCAAGTGTTTCTTCGGCCAAATCATTGATATCCTTTTCCGTTAGCCTTATGAGTGATTTTAAATGTTTTTGTAAACTTAAAAAATCAGATAGGCCCTTATTCCCAAAACCTTGTATATGGAATGTATTCGTTTCGTCCTGTAGTAGTTTGCCAATTTTTAGTAGGTCGTAGCCTATATCCCAACTTTTGTCATCATCAATTTTTTCCATGGCAAAGTCCATCAGGATTTTGGTAAGCTCTTGGTCTTCGCCTGCTTTTGCCAAGACCCTTGCCACGGCCTCAGATAATAGCAAGTCCATATCCAAAACCACTTCAAAGTTTTGCGGTAGTTTTAGGTCTCGTGCAAAGGTTCTTATGACCCTGTGGGTAAATTTGTCTATGGTTGAAATATCAAAAAAGGCGTAGTTATGTAAAATTTCCTTTAAACGGAGTCTACATAAATCCCCTAAACCTTCAACACTCAATTGTAGGGCATCCATAAGTTCAAGAAAGAGCGGGGGCGAATCCTTCAAAGAATGGATTTTTGAAAAAGAATAGAGGCTATCCAGAATTCTGAACTTCATTTCATTCACCGCCTTGTTGGTGAAGGTAATTGCTAGAATTCTTTTGAAACTATACGGACTTGAAAGAACTATTTTTAGGTAGGCTTTTGAAAGAGCATAGGTCTTGCCTGAACCTGCCGAAGCGTTATATATCTTGAACGTACTTTCCTGCACCTAATTTTTACCTGCAAAATAAGGATTATGGCACAGTTCTTAACAAATAATTGGGTTAATATAAATGTTAAAATCCTTAATTTTGAAGAACTACAATTATTAATCTAAAAACAAAAAATTATGGCTTTTCAATTACCGAACTTGCCCTATGCTTATGAGGCTTTAGAACCACATATAGATGCTAGGACAATGGAAATACATCATACAAAACATCATAACGGATATACCTCCAAGCTTAATGCGGCCATTGAGGGTACCGATTTGAGCAGCAAATCTATTGAGGATATTTTGACCAATTTGGATATGAACAACATGGCGGTTCGAAATAATGGGGGAGGTTTTTACAACCATGCTTTGTTTTGGACCATTCTGTCCCCAAAGGGTGGAGGAACCCCATCCGGGGATTTGGCCAAGGCCATAGACGATGCCTTTGGCTCCTTCGATACCTTTAAGGAAAAATTCAGCGATGCCGCAGGAACTAGGTTTGGGTCCGGTTGGGCTTGGCTCTGTGTGCATAAAGGTGGAAAGCTCGAAATCTGCTCGACCCCCAATCAGGACAACCCAATAATGCCGGGTGTAGGTTGTGGTGGATATCCAATCTTAGGTTTGGATGTTTGGGAACACGCCTATTATTTAAACTATCAGAACAAACGCCCTGAGTACATTGACGCGTTTTTTAACATCATAAATTGGGACGAGGTTTCAAAATTGTATTCCAAGAATAAATAACTAGGTACCTTTCAATTTATTAAAACTTTAAAAACCGCTATGGAAATAGTTCCAAAGCGGTTTTTTTATGCTTTCAATAATAGAAAAGGGCGGAGAAGCCTCCACCCTTTTCGTCCCAAATCTTACCATAAACTTAACCTACTTATGCTATGGCAAAACTAAATTACTGGTATTGTGGGAAATAAAAAAAGAATTGTTAAAAAAATTTATTTTCTTTTTATAGGAGCCTGATTTCTTGTGGGGTATGGATCTTCCAATTTTATGAAATAAAAAAGGCGGAGCAAAGCTCCACCTTTTTTCCCCAAATCTTACCATGAACTTAACCTACTTATGCTATGGTTCTCCAAAGATATAAGCAAGAAACGCAGAAATAAAAGGAATTGGTTGAACGGCGTAAACCTTAGTTGAAATACCTAAGCTGTGTTATTATCCTACAGTAAGGGAAAGTTGTACGTATGTAAACGGAAGAAAATAAAAAAGGTGGAGAATCTCCACCTTTTTTGCCCCAAATCTTACCATGAACTTAACCTACTTATGCTATGGCAATTTTAAAATTAAGTTTAGTCTTACCCTAAAAACTATTACATCGACGAAATGCACATTTTGTCGATGAAACGCATAGGTTTCAGGTTAAACGGTTCTGTTTTTTTAATAGGCTCTTTCATTTCTACCCTCATAAAAATTGATGAAAGCCCTGTTTACGACTCTGTTTCCCCCAGGTGTAGGATAATTTCCAGTAAAGTACCAATCTCCCAGATTTTTAGGACACGCTTCATGGAGACCGGATATTCCTTGATAGATGATTTGAACTTCGGCCTTTATATCAATCGGGCTTAATAGCTGTCCAATCTTATGGGATATTTGTTCGGCACTAAAAGGGGCATAAATCTCTTTCACATAATTTATGATATCCCTGTCTTTTGACTTCACTTGGTCAATACATTTTTGATAGACCTCCTTAATCATATGCATGGTGTTATTCTCCTCATGCAAAGCAAGTGCCGCCCTAAAGGCTATAAAATCCTCAAGTTTCGCCATATCGATTCCGTAACAGTCAGGATACCTAATTTGGGGGGCTGAAGAAACAACAATGATTTTCTTTGGAGACAGCCTATCCAAAATCTTTAAGATACTTTTCTTCAAAGTAGTACCTCTCACAATACTGTCGTCTATAATCACTAGGTTGTCCCCTTCTTTTACGGAGCCATAGGAAATGTCATAGACATGGGCCACCAAGTCATCCCTACTGTCATCCTGGGTTATGAACGTCCTAAGTTTGGCATCCTTGATGGCAACCTTCTCAATTCTGGGCCTTACCTCAAGAATTTCATGTAGCTCCTCACTGGTGATTTTTGCACCGATGGCAAGAATTTGCTCTTCCTTTTTCTTATTTAGATAGTTTTGGGCCTCTTTTACCATTCCAAAGAACGAAGTTTCCGCCGTATTTGGGATATAGGAAAAAACGGTATTCTTGAGGTCGTGGTCTATGGCCTTGAGGATTTGGGGGAATACCAGTTTGCCCAACATTTTTCGCTCCTGATAGATTTCCTTGTCACTTCCCCTGGAAAAGTAAATGCGTTCAAAGGAGCATGCCTTTCTTTCCCTTGGTTCCAAGATTTGTTTGATTCTTGTGATGCCGTTCTTTTTTACGATAATGGCATTGCCCGGCTCCAATTCCTTAACCTCTTCAAATGGAACGTTAAAGACCGTTTGTATGGCCGGTCTCTCCGAAGCAACCACCACAATCTCATCGTCCTTATAATAATAGGCTGGCCTAATTCCGGCGGGATCTCTTAGAACAAAAGCATCTCCATGGCCCAGAAGACCTGCCATGGCAAAACCACCGTCAAAATTCTTGGCGGCCCTTTTTAATATTTTTGAAACCTTTAGCCTTTCTGCTATGATAGGGGACGCTTCCTGCTTGCTGAAACCTTCCTTTTTTATTTGTTTGTAAAGTTTGGCAACGGCATCGTCCAAAAAGTGGCCTATCTTTTCCATAACGGTTACCGTGTCCGCCATTTCCTTTGGATGTTGGCCCAATTGTACCAAATTGTTAAAAAGTTCGTGTACGTTCGTGAGGTTAAAGTTACCGGCAACGATGAGGTTTCGATGCATCCAGTTGTTTTGTCTCAAAAATGGATGTACACTTTCTATACTGTTCTTTCCAAAAGTGCCATAGCGAACATGCCCCAATAATAGCTCCCCTATATATGGAATGTTCTTTTTTTGTAGTGCGACATCATTTTCGTATTCCGGATTTTCCTTAAGCTCCTTGTTGATACGCTCGTTGATTTGGGCAAAAATATCCTGGATAGGTTGTTGTTGGCAGGAACGCACCCTACTCATATACCGTTGACCCGCTTCCACGTCCAACTTTATGCTGGCAAAACCCGCACCATCCTGGCCACGGTTATGCTGCTTTTCCATCATGAGGTACATCTTGTTTACCCCATAAAAGGCCGACCCATATTTTTCCTTATAATATTCAAGCGGCTTGAGTAGTCTTATGACCGAGATGCCACACTCGTGCTTAATAGCGTCACTCATTGGTTTTAGTATTAAAAAAACCCCAAGAGAGGGGCGTGGGGTTATTGCAATTCAATTTCAAACTGTGTAAGTGCCTTAAATTGATGTAACCTAATATTTATTTCATCCCTTTCTAGGTCCAACATCCGTTCCGTACCAAATTTTTCAACGGAAAAGGAGGCTAAGTTGGAACCATGGATTACGGCTTTTTTCAAATTTTCAAAGGTAACATCTTCCGATGCTGCCAAGTAACCCGAAAATCCTCCGGCAAAGGTGTCACCCGCACCCGTGGGATCAAAAACATCCTCGAGCGGCAAGGCCGGAGCAAAGAATACTTGTTCCTCATGAAAAAGCAAAGCTCCGTGTTCCCCTTTTTTAATGACCACATAATCCGGACCCATTTCAAAGATTTTCTGTGCAGCCTTGACCAAGGAGTATTCACCGGTCAGCTGTCTTGCTTCCTCATCGTTGATGGTCAGTACATCTATTTTTTTGATTACTTCGGTCAATTCTGGCAAAGTATGGTCCATCCAAAAATTCATCGTATCCAAAATGATGAGCTTTGGTCGTTTTTCCATCTGATTAATTACACCCATTTGGATATTTGGGTGTAGATTTCCCAGCATGACCACATCGGAGTCTTTGAAACCATCTGGGACAATAGGATTGAAATCTGCCAAAACATTGAGTTCCGTTACCAAAGTATCCCTAGAATTAAGGTCGTTGTGGTACTTGCCTTTCCAAAAAAACGTTTTACCTCCCTTGACTACCTCAAGAGCCGAAATGTCTATGTTCCTTTTTTCCAATAGGTCCAGATACTCCTTGGGAAAGTCTTCCCCAACTACAGAAACGATGGCAGCATCCACGTCGAATTGAGAAGCGGCAAGACCAATAAAAGTAGCGGCTCCTCCCAAAATTTTGTCCGTTTTGCCAAAAGGTGTTTCAATGGCATCGAATGCGACCGTACCAACTATTAAAAGCTTGCCCATACCGTAGTTAAAAATGAAGTGCAAATATACGGATTTGCCAAGTGAATTGTAGTTTAAAGGCAAGCACAATTTTGAATAGTTATCAAAAGTTACTTTCGTCCAAAATCTGCAGGAATTTCGCCCCATGCCTTGGTTTCCCATTTTACAATGGGCGTTTTGTAGGAGTTTGTGTTCAACCAATTTTCCGCCCTTCGTATCAGGTCGAACAAGGCTTTGTTCTTAGGGTTTTGGGACAAATTTGTGTTGCATTTTTTCTTTCGTACCCAACTCATCGCTGTACGGGAATCGGTATAGATTATTCTGTCACTATTCCGTTCCTTTAGAAAGGCCAGGCCATGAACTATGGCCAAAAACTCCCCAATATTATTGGTTCCTTGTTCAAAAGGTCCTTGTTTAAATAGTTTCCTCTTGGTTCTTGTATCCACACCTTGGTATTCCATGATTCCAGGATTTCCACTGGATGCAGCATCCACGGAAATGGAATGATAATTGGGCTGGCCTATTTTAAGAAATTCGGCCGGGGACAGCTCTGTTTCGCTTTTTTTCTTTCCCTTAAAATCGGCATAGTTACCGTTGAAGGCTTTTTTTGCCAAGTCAAACGTTTCAAATGATTTGTATTCCGCCCCTTTTGCCCCATTGATGGCAGCCTTGCAATCTTCCCAAGTCTCATAGATTCCGGGATGTTTGCCCTTCCAAACCACGTAGAACTTTTGTTTTTTACCCATAGGAAACCTGTTTTTTCATTTCCGCGAAGGCGGAAATCTGAATCAGTTTTGTATTTTTAATATCTCTTCAATCACCTTTGGAAAATGTTCGTACTCCAAATGGTGCACCTTTTCCGCTATATCCTCTGGGCTATCATATTCAGAAATTACGGTTTTTACTTGTTTTATAACCGCACCTTCATCGTAATGGGCATTTACATAATGAATCGTTATGCCGGTTTCTGTTTCCTTATTTTCCTTGACCGCATTATGTACGTTCATACCATACATGCCCTTACCCCCGTATTTGGGCAATAGGGCGGGGTGGATGTTTATGATTTTATTGGGAAAGGCATCAACGATGTTCACGGGTATCTTCCAAAGAAACCCTGCAAGAACGATTAGGTCCGGTTGGATCTCTTTAAGGATGTTCAACACAAAATCACCCCCAAGGAAGGCATGTCTATTAAAGTATATAGCGTTTATGTTCAGTCGGTCACACCTTTCCAATACTTGGGCATTCCGTTTATTTGTGAATACCGCCGCAATCTGTACGTTATCATTCTTACCAAAATAATGGACAATGTTTTCCACATTGGATCCGGAACCCGATGCAAATAGTACTATTTTTTTAACGTCCAATGGTTCTTGTTTTAAGGTTAGGATCGAAGAATCCTCAGAATTTAAGAGCAAAAGAAAACAGAAATAAAGTAAGCACCAAGGTTTTGTTCATAAATGACGTTAGAGGGTACATCGTTTTCGGGAGAAAAATTTATGGTTTTATATAAGGAAGTATGATTTTTATTTTCTTAAATTACCTTACATTTTAACGACAATTAGTGTAATTAATCCAAAGTTTTATATTTTTGCCTTCAATTTAAATTTTTAAAACCAATATTATTATGTCAGACATTGCATCAAGAGTTAAAGCTATCATTGTTGATAAATTAGGAGTTGACGAAAACGAGGTGGTATCAGAAGCTAGCTTTACGAACGATTTAGGGGCAGATTCATTGGATACTGTTGAGTTGATTATGGAGTTCGAAAAGGAATTCGATATTCAAATCCCTGATGATCAAGCTGAGAACATCGCAACAGTTGGCCAAGCCATTAGCTATATAGAAGAAGCAAAGTAATTTGATGATTTCTTAAACAGAATTTAAATTATCCATGTGGTAAATGCTCCGCATGGATAATTTTTTTTAATTTACCTTCAGTTTATTTCTAAACTAAAAAAAAGTTCAATGCAATTAAAGCGAGTTGTCGTTACTGGATTGGGTGCTCTTACCCCAATCGGTAACAATATTGAGGAGTATTGGAACGGTCTTGTAAATGGTAAAAGTGGGTCCGCGCCCATTACATATTATGACACTGAAAAATTTAAGGTAAAATTCGCCTGCGAACTAAAAAACTACAATACAGAGGATTATTTTGATCGTAAGGAAGGACGTAAATTGGACAGATTTGCACAGTATGCGCTTATTTCTTCGGATGAGGCCATAAAGGATTCCGGATTGGATCTGGACAAACTGGACAAATTCCGCACCGGGGTCATTTGGGGTGCCGGCATAGGTGGTTTGGAGACCTTTCAAAATGAGGTGATGAATTTTGCCCAAGGGGACGGAACACCAAGGTTTAACCCTTTCTTTATTCCCAAAATGATCGCGGATATTGCTCCCGGACATATCTCCATCAAACATGGTTTTATGGGCCCAAATTATACAACGGTTTCCGCATGTGCTTCCTCTGCGAATGCTTTGATTGACGCATTGAATTATATACGTCTGGGCCATTGTGACGTCATCGTATCCGGAGGTAGCGAGGCTGCTGTAACCATAGCAGGTATGGGCGGTTTTGGTGCCATGCATGCGCTTTCTACACGAAACGATAGTCCGGAAACGGCCTCTAGACCATTCGATGCTACTAGGGACGGTTTTGTCTTAGGCGAAGGCGCAGGAGCATTGATACTTGAAGAGTATGAACATGCCAAGGCAAGAGGGGCAAAAATATATGCCGAAGTTGCAGGAGGGGGACTATCCAGTGATGCCTATCACATGACCGCTCCACATCCAGATGGTATCGGTGTGGTTAAGGTAATGGAAAACTGCCTTCGCGATGCTGGTATGGGCATCGAGGAAGTGGATGCCATTAATACCCATGGTACTTCTACACCCTTAGGGGATGTCGCCGAGTTGAAGGCCATATCGGAAGTATTTGGGGAACATGCCAAGAATATAAATATCAATTCTACAAAGTCCATGACTGGGCATTTATTGGGAGCCGCGGGTGCCATAGAGGCCATTGCCTCCATTCTGGCCATGGAGCATGGCATGGTTCCGCCCACTATCAACCATACAACGATAGATGAAAATATAGATCCTAGTCTAAACCTAACGCTCAACAAGGCCCAAAAAAGGGATGTTAGGGTTGCCATGAGCAACACCTTTGGATTTGGGGGGCATAATGCTTGTGTTGTCTTTAAAAAAATAGACTAAGACCTTTATGACCTTTCCTAAAAATATATTCAATTCCCATTCTAAACAGGATGGGGATTTTTTTTTAGGACTAAAGAGGATTTTGGGATTTAAACCCAAGCATTTGGTTTATTATAAAAAGGCCTTTTTGCACCGATCAATGAACCAAAAGGATGAAAATGGGAACCCAATGAACTATGAACGGTTGGAGTTTTTGGGGGATTCGATGCTGGGAACCATTATCTCCAAACATTTATACAATGAAGTTCCGGAAGGTGATGAAGGGTATCTGACCAAAATGCGATCCAAGATAGTAAGCAGGGAACACCTGAACGAATTGGGAAAGGATTTGGACCTGATCAAGTATGTAGAAAGTAGGATTCCAAAATCGCATTTTGGGGAAAATATACATGGAAACGTATTCGAGGCATTGATTGGCGCTATTTACTTGGATAGGGGCTATAAATACTGTGAAAAGTTCATAAATACAAGGGTCATAGAGCCGTATGTGGATATCGAACAGTTGGAGGGAAAGGTCATAAGCTATAAAAGTTTGATCATTGAGTGGTGCCAAAAGCAAAAAAAATCATTTAATTTTAATGTTTACGAGGACACTGGGAACGATTCGTTAAAACACTTTGCCGTAAAGCTTTCCATAAATGATAATGTAGTGGCCAAGGCAAGGGCTACCTCTAAAAAGAAAGCTGAGGAAAGAGCATCCAAAAGGGCATTTTTTGCACTACAGGATAGAATGAAATAAAAGCGTTAGGATTACAACAAAACGCTAACGTTTTCGTAACCAAAACTACATCTTAAACTTATTTAGCCGTTAGGCTTTATTCTTTAATAGTTCTATATTTACCGTTTTTGAGTGTGTATGTCGGCAGTGTATAAAATAAAAGATGATTTTTTTGATGAATCCTTTCTTTTAGTCGCTTTGCATAGCACTTTGGAGGATTATGCCATTGCCTACGGATTAAACCGTATACTGAATTCGAATTTTAAAAGAGGCAAGGCGGATTTTGATTTATCGGAAAATAGGTCCTTCCCGTATTATGATTGGGAAGATGAGTTAAATTACAGGTATTGGGTGCTCGTTTCCAATCAAAGCGCGAAAAAAGAGTTGGTAACCAACAATGACCTGTTTCAGTACGAAACAACCTATTCCACTCCCCGTTTGATCCCTGAGCTTAAAGAGGTGGATTATTTCCTGAAAATAGAGGGAGATGAGGATACAGTGGATAGCAGTAAAATAACAAAAACCCTTTTGGGCATTCCTAAGATAATGGCCGCCTACGAGGTAGATATAAACAAACTAAAATCTAGAAATAATTTAATTTTTTAATAATGTCAAGCAACAAGAAGACAAAGATCGTAGCAACCCTAGGCCCTGCTACCAGTAAGAAAGATGTGCTAAGAAGCATGATGCTGGCAGGAGTAGATGTCTTTAGGATAAATTTTTCCCATGCCGACTATAAAGATGTTAAGGAACGGGTAGACCTTATACGTGAGCTCAATGAAGAGTTGGAAACCAATACGGCTATTTTGGCCGATTTGCAAGGACCTAAACTTAGAGTTGGTGTAATGTCCGGTGAAGTTGTTGTAAGCCCTGGCGACGAACTTACCTTCGTAACAGGCGAACCCTTTGAAGGTACGGCAGAAAGGGTATACATGAACTATAAGGAATTCCCTAGGGACGTAAAACCCGGAGAACGTATCCTTTTGGACGACGGAAAGCTGATATTCGAGGTCGTATCAACGAACGGGGAATCTGAAGTTAGGGCAAAAGTGATTCAAGGAGGGCCTCTAAAGTCCAAGAAAGGGGTGAACCTTCCAAACACGAACATTTCCCTACCGGCCCTTACCAAAAAGGATATCAAGGATGCGGAATTTGCGATTTCTCTGGAAGTGGATTGGATTGCATTATCCTTTGTAAGATTCAGCCAGGATTTGATTGACCTTCAGAACATAATTAAGCAACACTCCGCTCATAAAATCCCAATAATTGCAAAAATAGAAAAGCCGGAGGCTGTTGAGAATATTGATAAGATTGTCGCGTATTGTGATGGTTTAATGGTTGCCAGGGGAGATTTAGGTGTTGAAGTACCGGCACAAGAGGTACCTTTGATTCAAAAGAAATTGGTCCTTAGGGCAAAAAAGGCACGAATTCCCGTAATTATTGCCACCCAGATGATGGAGACGATGATTACCAGTTTGACCCCTACCAGAGCAGAGGTGAACGACGTTGCCAACTCGGTCATGGATGGTGCGGATGCCGTAATGCTATCCGGTGAAACTTCCGTTGGAAACTATCCGGTGCAGGTAATCGAAAAAATGGCCAGTATCCTTAGGAGTGTGGAATCATCGGAATTAATTAAGGTCCCTCATGAGCCACCACACGTTAGGACTAATAGATATATCACAAAATCGATATGTTTTCACGCAGCTCTCATGGCCAATGAAATTAAGGCCAAGGCCATTTCCACATTGACCAATAGTGGCTATACGGCATTTCAGATATCGGCGTGGAGACCAAGTGCACACATACTGGTATTCACTTCCAATAAAAGAATCCTTACGCAGTTGAATCTTTTGTGGGGCGTAAAGGCGTTCTATTATGATAAGTTTGTATCTACGGACCAGACCATTGAGGATGTTAACGGAATTGCCTGTAAAAAAGGCTATTTGGAAGTTGGCGATATGCTGGTAAGTTTGGCGGCCATGCCCATTAAGGCAAAAGGGATGGTAAATACCTTAAGGGTCACGGAAATAGAAACCTGCAATTTTTAATCCAGTGTAAAATGTATTTTTTAAGCCTGTTAAAAACAGGCTTTTTTTTATTCAAAATTCAAACTTGAGTTGCACCGAGACCGATTCTTTGTCTTCTTTCGTAGGTTCTTTCTTTTCCGTATTTAAATTGGCCAATGAAATACCCAACAGCCGTACGGAGTTTTGTAGTTTATCTTGGTATAACAACTCTTTTGCCGTCTCAAGTATCAGTTTTTTGTCCGATATAAAATAAGGTAAGGTTTTACTACGGGTGTTTAAGGTAAAATCGCTGTATTTTATTTTCAACGTTACCGTTTTTCCCGCTATTTTGGATTTTTGAAGTCGTTTTTCCAGTTCACTGGCAATGTGTTCCAAGCGTTCCAACATAAATATTTCACTGCTCAAATTTTCGTTAAAGGTACGTTCCGCACCTACGGATTTTGGAATTCTATGGGGTTTCACGGGGCTGTTGTGAATGCCCCGTACCACATGGAAATAATAACTCCCGCTCTTTCCAAAATGTTCCTCCAAAAAGGCAAGCGATTTACCTTTTAGGTCCTTGCCGGTAAAAATACCAAGGCCGTACATCTTCTCGGCCGTAACCTTTCCAACACCATAAAACTTCCGTATTTCCAATTCTTCCAAGAACGTTTGTACCTCCTCCGGGTTTACCGTTTTTTGTCCGTTTGGCTTGTTTATATCACTGGCCACCTTGGCAATGAACTTATTTATGGAAATACCTGCGGATGCATTTAGCCCTGTTTCCTGCAGGATTCTATCCCTAATTTCCTTGGCGATCAGCGTGGCCGAAGGATTTCCTTTTTTGTTCACGGTAACATCCAGATACGCTTCGTCCAACGATAAGGGCTCTACCAAATCCGTATAATCATAAAATATGGACCGAATCTGTTTGGAAATTTCCTTATAGCGGTCAAAGCGAGGTTTTACGAAGATGAGGTCCGGACATTTTTTTTTGGCCAATACACCACTCATGGCACTGCGTACCCCAAATTTCCTGGCCTCATAGCTTGCCGCCGAAACAACGCCGCGCAGCTCATTGCCACCTACGGCTACTGGCTTTTGCCTAAGATCGGGATTGTCCAACTGTTCTACGGAGGCATAAAATGCGTCCATATCCACGTGGATAATTTTTCGTAAAGGAAATTCATTGGACATCCTGTAAAATTAAGGTATATTTAATTTGATGGACCAAAACAAAAAAACAGCGATTATTCTTGGGGCTACCGGTCTTACGGGCGGTATACTTTTACAGCTTTTGCTGGAGGATGACCGATACGATAAAATAAAACTGTTCTCCAGAAATCGTGTAAATATTGTATCGGATAAGATCGAGGAACATATTGGGGATGTCCTAAACTTGGAAGGTTTTAAACCGAAATTTAAGGCAGACGAGGTATTTTGTTGCATAGGAACGACAAATTCCAAAACCCCGGACAAGGAACTGTACCATAAAATAGATTTTGGAATTCCTGTTACCGCCGCACAAATGTGCAGCAAACAGGGTATCGAAAAACTTTTGGTCATTTCAGCTTTGGGTGCCGATGCGAATAGTTCCATTTTCTACAACAGGGTAAAGGGAGAAATGGAAGAAGCGGTATTAAAAATGGGGATATCGAAGACCTATATTTTACAGCCTTCCTTAATTTCCGGACCACGGGAAGAACGACGTCCTGGCGAGTGGTTGGCAAAGCAATTATTTAAGGTTTTAAATGTATTCATGGTGGGGCCATTGAGAAAATATCGGTCCATTCATCCCAAGGAAATAGCGATATGTATGCTGAAATTGGCCAATGGGGAAGAAGCAAGCGGAAGAATTACTTCGGATGAAATAACAATAATCGCAAATCATGATTGAGATTGAACGTAAATTCTTGGTCAAGTCCATGCATTTTGTGGACAATGCGGTTTCAAGTACCAAAATCGTTCAGGGATTTTTGAACACACACCCTGAAAGGACCGTGAGGATACGCATAAAAGAGGAGAAGGGTTTTTTGACGGTTAAGGGAAAATCGAACGAAACCGGGACCACCCGTTTTGAATGGGAGACTGAAATAGCGCATATCGATGCCCAAAAGTTGCTCCAACTATGTGAGAAGGGCGTTTTGGAGAAGACAAGGTATTTAGTGCCTTTTGAGGGTCACAATTTTGAAGTCGACGTATTCGATGGGGAGAACAAGGGTCTTATTTTGGCAGAAATCGAACTCACCACTGAAAGTGAACTATTCCAAAAGCCCCATTGGTTGGGGGAGGAAGTCACCGGAGATATTAAATATTACAATTCGCAATTAAGCAAACAACCTTTCAATACCTGGTAATATGAAGAATGTTCTTAAATTATTGGTACTGACGTTCATCTGTTCCTGTGGAAATCCAAGACAGCAGCCGGAAATGAATAGCGCCTTGGAAGAACCAACCAAAACCAGCGCAGAAATAAAAAAGGAATTGACGGATAAAGGCTATGAAATCTTCGATTATGTAGATGAGGATACCAAAGATACCGTGTTGATGCAGCAATATTTTATAGCGTTCTTAAAATCAGGACCTAACAGGAGCCAAACAAAGGAAGAAACGGATAGTCTTCAGTCCTTACATTTGGCACATTTAGGCCGAATGTACGAACTGGGTTATGCCGATATCTCCGGGCCATTTGGGGATGATGGGGACATTAGGGGAATTACCATTTACAATACACCCACCTTTGAAATGGCCGATAGTCTGGCCAATATGGACCCTATGGTAAAGGCAGGGAGGTTGGTCATTGAAATGCACCCTTGGTGGGCGGCCAAAGGATTTCCCTTACGATAGGACGTTGTTTAAAGTATTCTTTGCGTAAAAAATTAAGTCGTTTCCGTACGAGTGGTTTTGTATATAACCCAATCGGCCTTTTTTTGACCTACCTTTTTTCTGGTTTTGAATAGCTGTTTTACCAAATAGGGGACAGCGCCTACAAAGGAAAAAATCATGCCTAAAACCAACACGGAATATCCATTTGAGAAAAGGTTTCCACTGGATAAAATCCCTAGGATTAAAACCGTGGACAGAGGAAAGGATAACGCCAGGATGTTAACGCCAAAAGTGGCATTAAAAGTTTTGTGATTCTTTTTTATGTCCATTTCTTGGGAACCCACTACGGCAATGTGCGAAAAGGGCCAAAAGCTACAGGCACTTAGTCCAAATGAAAGCAGGACCAAAATATCCTGTTGAACCTCTACCTTGGCTATCAAAATAAATACTCCGGAAAGGATGCCAACAAAGCCGGCCCTTAAAAACAGAAGCGAAAAAATCTTATAAATCTGCTCTTTTTTTATTTTCACCGCCAAGCCTATAAACAATAGTACCAACGGTGTCATGATTACGCTAAGTCGGGTCAACGTATCGCTAATGAAAAATGGCAACGACTCCATTTTAAAACCAAAAAATACCAAAATCAAGGCAATGACTATAAAGATATTTACGGGTTCGGAGATCATTGCCATTGTCAAAGACTTCAATTTTGCAGCTCGTGATTGGTCTGTAATCGCTCGTTTGCAATAATACCAATTCATGGCCACCAAGTAGAGGATTATCAGTACAAAGACTTTATTGCCCAGGTCTGCCATTGCCGCCTTTGCCAAATAGGCCTCACCCAAAAATTCCAAAACAAATGGAAAGCAGGAAAGTCCTGGTGCCAAGGAAGGAACCAACAACCTTGCCGTACGGTATTCCGGGGTGTCCCTCTTTATCCCGGTAAGGGGCATAAGATAGGGGAACAACAAAAACAATAGGATGTTCAAGGCAAGTGCCAAAAATGGCAAAGAAAGCAGCGCCGCGTCAATTTGAACACCCAATAGGGCAATAAAAATAGTAGCGGGCAAGGCAAGGTTTAAAATTATTTTCTTGATACCGGTCAATTCCTCCTTGGAACCAAATTTGAGCTTTAGGAGCAAACCAATACCAATAAATAACAAAAAGGTAAACGTCTTTTGTAAAGTATAATCCATGTTTTTATGCTAATACGTCCGTAAGCGCCGCCGTAAATATTTTCATTTCGTCCATGGTGCCCATGCTCACACGGCACCAATTTTTACCCATAAATTCAAAGGCCCTGACCCCTACCTGTTTTTCAAGCATCTTATCGAGGAATAGTTTTCCGTTCATCTCTATGGGGAAAATGATAAAACTTGTATGGGAAGGCACGTAGTCATAGCCCAATTTTGTTAGGCTTTTGTATACATACTCCCTAGCCGCCGCATTTTTTTCTCGGGACATATTTTGGAACTCTTTGTCGTCCATACTCGCTAGAGCGGCAAAGATGGATGTATAGGATATTCCCATGCCGCCTCTGGTGATTTTCTGAATTTTTTCCAAGGTGGATTCCTGTGCCACGATATAACCAACCCGAAGCCCTGCCATGCCATGGATTTTTGAGAAGGTCCTCGCGATGATTACATCCTTTCCTTCGTTTATGAGGCTGACCATACTTTGTTTGGCGCCGTCCTCCAGGAATGCCAAGTAGGCCTCATCGACGAAAACAGGTACTTTTTCAGAAACCCTGGAACAGAAATCCAACAATTCTGTACTATCCGTAATACTACCGGTAGGATTGTTTGGGTTGCAGATGTACACAAGCTTCGTTTCAGAGTCGATGGCTTCTTCCATGGCCTTTAAATCGTGCGACCAGTCATCTTTCAATGGAACGGGCTTCCAACTTGCACCCGTGGCTTGGGCCACTTGCATCAAGGACATATACGACGGGTCCGCGGATACGACATTGCCTCCGTTCAAGAACAGCACCATACCCGTTTTTTCCAGAAGATCTGAAGATCCAGGTCCCATCATGATATTTTTTGGACTTACCCCTTCTTCCGCGGCGATTTTATCGATTAAGTCGAACAGTTCCCGCCAGGCGTATCGGTTTCCTTTGGTAGCTACATTTTTGAGCGCTTCCACCGCTTTTGGCGATGGCCCATAAGGATTTTCGTTGGCGTTCAGCTTTGCCAAAAGTTTGGATTCTTCAGGAAATTCCTTGGGGATGAATTCCTTAAAAAAGGGACTATATAGGGCGTTGCCTTTGGCATCCAAAGGAATATAAGTTTTAGGCACTTCAGAAATACCTAAGTGGGGAAATAGCGTAATGCCTCCCGCTGTGAGCAATCCTGTCTTTAGCCAGTTTCTACGATTTAATTTTCCTGTTTCCATTAGTTCTATAGGGTTTAATTAGCTATAGAGACTAATTTAAAACTAGGCAGGTCCAAATCCTATCTTAATAATGTAAAAATCAGGCAGTTAAAATTTTACATGAATAATAATAGACTCATAAAACTATCAATATGACAATTAATGGGTCAAAAAACAGGGCTATTTTGCGAATATCCCATCCTTTTCAATCAAAGGAACATGGGTAAGGTTCTGTTCGTTGACGGAACCCTTTTCAAAGAGGAACTTCTTTTCATAAAGCTTGTTATCCGCATAATAGGTAACAAAAAACTCATTGTTAAGGCGCAGCACTTCTTCCTGTACAAGCTCCACTTTTTCAAAGGATTTGGCAGCTACGACCCCAATGGCATGCCGCATGGTGGAGGTTTTTACCTTTTCGTCATATCCCTTTGAAACGATCAGGGCCATTTCAATGGGCGTTTTCCTATTATTAATAATGTAAGCGTTCCAATCCTTGGACAGGAATTCATCGTTCCACTCGTAAACAAGGGCAATATACACGTCTTTGGCAATAGGTATTTCGATGTCTTTTTTCAAAAATATCCGTTATTTATCCGAAGAATTTTACATCCAATGCTTAAAGGGAACTTTTGAATTGTTCCAAAAACCGAATATCGTTTTCACTCAACAAACGTATGTCACTGATTTGATGCAGCAAAAGGGCAATCCTATCTATACCCATACCAAAGGCGAAGCCGGAATAGATTTCCGGGTCAATATTGCAGTTTTTAAGGACGTTTGGGTCTACCATCCCACAGCCCATAATCTCCAACCATCCGGTACCTTTGGTCATTTTATAATCGGTTTCGGTTTCCAGCCCCCAATAAACGTCAACTTCCGCACTGGGTTCGGTAAATGGAAAATAGGAGGGGCGTAACCGAATCTTGGACTTTCCAAAAAGTTCCGTGGTGAAGTACTGTAGCGTCTGTTTTAAATCGGCAAACGAGACATCCTTATCAATATATAGCCCTTCCACCTGATGAAAAAAACAATGGGACCTCGCCGATATTGCCTCGTTCCTATAAACCCTTCCCGGGGAAATCGTTCTAATGGGCGGTTTGTTGTTTTCCATATACCGCACTTGAACCGAGGAGGTATGTGTCCTGAGTAGGATATCCGGATTCGTTTGCACAAAAAAGGTGTCCTGCATATCGCGTGCAGGATGATACTCCGGTAAGTTGAGGGCCGTAAAGTTGTGCCAATCATCCTCAATTTCAGGTCCTTCCGAAACATTGAACCCTATTCTTGAAAAAATATCTATAATCTTGTTCTTGACAATGGAAATGGGATGTCTTGCGCCCAATTCGGTGGGGTTACCGGGTCGCGTAAGATCGCCAAAAAGTTTTTCTTCGGATGCGTTTTGCTCCAAGGCCTGTTTCAAGAGCTCCACCTTTTCCGTAGCGGCCTGTTTTAATTGGTTGATGGTTTGGCCAAATTCCTTTTTTTGCTCGTTAGGAACATTCTTGAACTCTGCAAAAAAATCGTTCAAGACCCCTTTCTTGCCCAAATATTTTATTCTAAATGCCTCTACGGCATCCAGATTGTCAGTGGTGAAAGAGGATACTTCTGCAATTTGTTCCTTGATTTTATCAATCATAATGCTTGATTAAAGCCGCAAATTTAAAACTTTTAAAAAAGGTGGAATGTGTTTTTGGGGATTAAGATATGCAACCAAGGTAAATTGAAAGGAGTCAATCCAAATGATATATTTCCATAATTTCCTTTAGAATCCCCTCAAAATCGATATTCAGGTCAATGAGTTCCCCGGAGTGTACATTAAATACCCAGCCGTGCACCGTAAGTTCCCTTTGCCTATATGCTTTTTGTACCACCGCCGTTTTTATAAGGTTCACACACTGTTCCTGAACATTCAGCTCTACAAGTCGGTCGTATTTTTTTTCTTCATCCTCTATGGTGTTCAGTTCATCCTTATGGATTCTATACACATCTCGAATGCATCGCAACCATGGATTTAGTATGCCCAGATCGGCCGATTGCATAGCGGCTTTTACGCCGCCACACGCGTAATGACCACAGACTACAAGGTGACTTACCTTGAGATGCTCTACGGCATATTCCACGACGGACATGGTATTCAGGTCTATGTTAATGACCATATTGGCAATATTCCTATGAACGAACACTTCACCGGGATTAAGCCCCATAAGTTCCTCTGCGGTAACCCGGCTATCGGCACAACCTATATATAAAAACTCAGGATTCTGGCCTTTGCCCAGTTCATTGAAGTAATTGGGCTGCAAGGACAGTTTGTCCTGAATCCACTTTTTATTGTTCTCGAATATCCTGTCTAAATAGTTGGAGGCCATAGAAATCAATTGTTCTTTGAAAAGATAACCTTTTCTTATATGTATCGGCCCTTTAATTTTTAGTCTTGGCCTTCTTTAAAAGCGCTGTTTTTTTTAGTAAAATTCTACGGATCCGGAGGATATATCGTACATGGCTCCTACGATCATTATTTCGCCATGTTCCTCCATTTCCGCGAGGACCCTGCTACGCTGTCTGATATTTTCTATGGTGATTTCGACATTTTTTGCGGCTACGGCATCCACAAATTCCAGGTTTTTGGAATTTCTTTTGCTTTCGTCCACGGGTTCCTTAACGGCAGCCACTGCAGGTTCTATCTTATTGATCAAAGCCGTGAGGTTCCCCAATCTGGCATGATCGCAAGCCCCTTTTATGGCACCGCAACTCGTATGGCCCAAAACGACTATTAGCTTTGTCCCAGCCAATTTGCACGCGAACTCCATACTCCCCAAAATATCCTCGTTTACAAAATTTCCGGCGATTCTCACACTGAAAATATCTCCCAATCCTTGATCAAAGACCAGTTCTGCGGACACCCTGGAGTCGATACAGCTTAAAATCGTAGCAAAGGGAAATTGTCCTTCGCTGGTATCGTTGACCTGCTCCAAAAGATTGCGGTTCGCTTTTAGGTTATTCTGAAAACGCTGATTGCCTTCCTTTAAAAATTGCAATGACTTTTGTGGGGTCATAGTCGCTTGTGTTTCCTTGGTATGCGCTTTCATGCTTTTTCTTTCTTTGTTTTATTAAAAAATTCTATAAAACTTGCCGGGTTTTCTATAATTCCCCGCTCTGATACAAGTTTGATATTTATATTACGCTCGTTGGCCTTTGTTTGGAAATCTTCAAGGATTTCTACGATATCATTGTCCAGATACTTTGTTTTCAAAACATCGATTTCCAACATGGTATTTTCAGTAAGGTTGTCTAACTCTTTTAAAATAGCTCCTTTGTTAAAAAAGGTCACCTCTTCTGCAAGGGTCATTTTTACACTATTTTTTCCTTCTGGGTGTTCTTCTATATGGAGGAAGTGTGAATTTTGATAGCTTTTTAAAAGGATGACAATGATGCCTACTCCTAAACCTAGGCCTATACCGATTAACAGGTCAGTAAAAATAATTCCAATGACAGTCACAAAGAAGGGTATGGATTGCTTCCAACCCAATTTATACATTTTTTTGAACAGGGCCGGTTTGGCCAATTTATAACCTACTATGAATAGGATGGCCGCAAGTACCGATAGCGGAATCATGTTCAGGATTTTTGGAATGAGAATTATAGAGAACAAGAGGAAGAAACCGTGAATGATAGCCGAAAGTTTTGTTCTGCCTCCCGATTGTATATTGGCCGAACTCCTCACGATCACTTGGGTAATGGGTAATCCCCCTATCAACCCAGAAATAATATTGCCCGTTCCTTGGGCCAAAAGCTCCCTGTTTGTTGGGGTTACATTTTTATGGGGATCCAGCTTATCCGTAGCTTCTACGCAAAGTAAGGTTTCCAAACTGGCAACCAACGCTATAGTAAAGCCGGTTACCCAAATTTGCGGATTTGTAATCGCGGAAAAATTCGGAAAACTAAATTGCCCGAGGAAAGAGGCCGCATCCTCTGGAACCGGAACACTTACCAAATGTTCCTTTGAAATTCGAAACACTTCATGGTCTGCTGTAAGTACATAATAAATAATTCCTATGGCCACGGCTACCAATGGTCCTTGAATCAATTGAAATATTTTGGATTTTTTGGTCAACACCTGGTCCCATAATATCAATATGGCCAATCCAATAATCGCGATAAGGGTCGCACCCGGACTAATGTTATTAATCGTATTGACAATTTCGGAAAAGGTGTTTTCACCATCTACTTGAAAAAATGCCCAATCCCCTTCAGGATCTGGGTCATATCCAAAAAAATGCGGTATTTGTTTCAAGATGATGATGATACCGATACCCGTCAACATTCCCTTGATAACGGATGAAGGAAAATAATATCCGATGATACCGGCCTTCAAGAGCCCAAAAATCAATTGAATGACACCGCCAATGACAACGGCTACCAAAAAGTTCTGATATCCGCCGAGCGCTCCTATCGCCGTTAATACAATGGCCGCCAGACCCGCCGCCGGTCCGCTAACGCCAATATTGGAACCGCTTAGGGCGCCTACTACAATCCCGCCAATAATTCCCGCAATCAGGCCCGAGAATAAGGGTGCGCCACTTGCCAGGGCAATTCCCAAACAAAGGGGAAGTGCTACAAAGAATACCACGATACTCGCGGGTATATCGCTTTTTAAATGTTTGAACATGTTTTTTGAAATCTTTTAAAGTAGACCAAATAGGTGGTCAAGTGAATTTTTAAATCGTTATTTAACGGAAAGAAAATTTACACTTTTGGAGGAGGTAAGAATACTTCTTTAAAATTGGAAAGGATTAAACATGTATCATCTTTGGAGAAAGAATGTAATTTCCCAAATGCCAAAAAAGACATATCATTTTGAAGGTTGTTGTTTACAAAATGCTTTTCGGCAAACTCTATCGTGGTTTCATAATTTTCCTCTTCTTCATTAAAATCCATTACAATCTGTTCACCATCAAATAGCTCCATCAATGTGCCAATGGACGGTGCTAATATGGCAATCAATAAAGAAAATGACAAAAAGTAAACTACGAGTGATTTCAAATTTATTGGTCTGTTTTGACGAATATACTGAATATCTACTGAAGGTATACCTGTATGTCAGGTTTAATTGATTTTAAAAATCCTTTAAGACCTTAAGATCACTGGCAGGTATCCAACCCGTTTTGCCGTCGGACAGCCTGATTTTTCGGTAGTTGTTGAGACTGTCCAGAACGTTTACCTTGGTGCCGGAGTGCAAGGTAAATACATCCTCACCAGAAGAATTGGGCTCCGAACGTACGTTCACCTCATCGGCAAAAATAATGGCGGGATTATCCGACTGATAGGAACTGAACTCCACGGAAGCAAATACGATGAATATGATACAAAGGAACAATGCGATTAAGCTTCCAATAAAGGCGAATCTTTTTCTAGTGGAATATTGATTGTAATAAAAGGCAATATAAAGGAGCACGAACAAAATCATGCAGAAAATACTTGCGTAGGCCCATTGGTCAAAGGTTAACTTGGTGGTTATACTCTTATAAATGCGCGAAAGTCCGGTCTGGGGCAGCGTTTCTATGGCATCCAAGGTCATATTCTGGGCATAGGTCAGATTGGTTCGTACTTCTTGGTCGTCCGGATTCAACAAAAGCGATTTCTCATAATAATAAATACTCTCCGGTATTTGGTTTAACTTGTAGTAGGCGTTCCCAAGGTTATAATACAAAGCTGCGGAGTGCTGATTGTTTTCCAAAATTTTATCGTACGCCTCAATAGCTTTTTCATACTCACCGTTGTTATAGGCTTCGGTAGCCTGATCAAACAAGTTGGTACCTTGTGAGTTCCCAAGGAATCCCATTAGTAGCATTAATATGGATAATTTTTTGATCATACCTACAATTGTTTATCCATTAAAGAAATTACCTCACTTGCCTTGTCGTAGTCCCTTTGCATTTCTACATTGGAGAATGGGCTATATCTGGCCGCCTCACAATTCTGTAGCAGTCCAATGAATTCGTATATAGTTGTTTCCTCTATACCCTTTTTGTTCAAAAGTTGGGAAATTTTATCCTTACTGAATTCAGAGGTTTCTATTTTTAGCTTGGCTTTCAGGTAATTGTGCAGGGCACGTTCCAAAGCTATATAGAACGCATCTTTGTTGCCAAGTTCCTTTCGGGCTGCGGAAAGATATTTTCTGGCCAATTTATTGGCGCGCTTTATCTTATTTCCCACTACATCTTCCGCGATGGCATCCCTTTTCTTCCGTAGGATTATCGCTAAGGGAATTAACAGTAAGGGTAGAAGGAGCCATAAATAATACCGTGTGGACCCAAAGAAATAAGAGGTTCCCATATTCGTAAGATTGGGGGAAAGCTTTATAAAATTGAATTGGCTCCCCGTAGTCACCACCTGCTGTTTGTTCGTTTGACCAATGGCCGAGTTGGAGAGGCTTCCACTATTATTGGGCCCCTCAAGTACATTGATGATGATTTCGTCCGAATTTAAGGTCTCGTATCGTTCCGTCTTCGGATTAAAAAAGCTAAAGGATATGGAAGGAATGGGATACTTGCCCCTAAAAGAAGGGACAATCGTATAACTATTGCTCACTTTTCCCTGCATGCCGCTGAGGTTCGTACGTACATCTTCGGTAAACTCTGGTTCATACACTTCCAAGGAGCTAGGAAGTTCTGGTTCCGGAAGCTTGAACAGTTTTAAATTTCCCTTACCGCTAACTTCAACGGTGGCCTGTAGGGATTCCGTCGCATTAAGTTCCGTTTTTGTTGTATTGACCGAAAAATCGAATTCACCCACAGCTCCGGTGAAATTTACCGGTTGATTGGTGGTAGGAAGGCTTTTTACGTTTATTACCCTGTTGCCGGCCGAAACGGTTTTATTGGTTTGGGAATAGATCCTGCCCCCAAAAAAGTCCCTTCTACTCGTTGGAACGTCCACGGTGACGTCCAAGGACAAGGGTTCAATTTCCAATTTCCCTGTTTTCTGCGGATAGAGCACCACTCTTTTTAGAACAACATATCGGTAAGGTTTACCTTGATAGGTACCATTTTGTGCTGTTAGCCTGGAGACTTTGATATCCTGACTCCAAAAGTTGTTGTAGGTAGGATTATCCAGAGGCTGATAGTTGGAAACACTGATGTTTGGGCTTACATAAAGTTTGTACACTACACTAATGGCTTCGTTGAGGTAGGGATTTGTTTTGGAAACCTCGGCCACCAGATGCAGGTTTTCATCGGCTACATCCTCTGCGGTCATCTGATCACTGGGCTTGTCCACAGCGGCCGTCACTTCTACTTCCTTAGGCAGGGATTTATAGGTTTTACCGGCAATAATGATGGTCGCCTGTTCAATAGTAAACTTTCCTTTGGCGGTGGGTGCCAAGGTATAGGAATAGGTTTTGGAATAGCTTCTTACACCATTAATCCAGGATGAACTTATGGATTGGGAAGGGCCCATTAAGACCCGGAACCCATTAAAATCCGGGGGATTGAAATTGTCCCCGTCCTTGTTCATGGTAAAATCTACACGAAGTCGCTCGTTCAATCCCAATTTTGGTTTGCTCAGCTGTATTTCAAAGGTAACGGCGTCGGCATCCTGCCCCTTCACTAAAAAGGAGAGAAAGAAAAAAGGAATTAGTATAATTAGCTTCTTGATCATGGACTCTTGCCTACCAGTCTTTTTCGTTCTTCACTTTTGCACCTTTTACCTTTTTGGCATCTATTTTCTCCTGAACCTGCTTTTCAGCGTTTTGCATCGCCCTTAAAAGGTTCTCTACCTGTTGCTTTGAGAGCTGGTTAGGTTTTCGTTGCGGTTGGTCCTGGGGTTGGTCGCCTTGCTCTGGTTTCTTGTTCTGCTCCTCTTTTTGGTCACCATCACCTTCTTTGTTCTCATCCTTCTTTTCGTCGCCCTTATCTCCCTCATTGCCATTTTCTCCCTGATCTTTGTTGTCCTGGTTTTGGTCCTCCTTATTGTCCCCGTCCTTATTTTGATCCTGGTCCTTTTTGTCCTCTTGGTCCTTCTGGTCCTTGTTCTCGTCGTTCTTGTCCTTGTTTTCCTCTTCCTCTTTTTTTTGCATTTCCTTGGCCAGGGCAAGATTGTATCGGGTTTCATCGTCCGTAGGGTCGTTTCTAAGGGCTTCTTTATAGGCTTCCACGGCTTTTGGGTAATCCTTGCGTTTCATGAACACATTCCCCATGTTGTGATATGCCTTGTGTTTATCCTTTTTCGATGTGGCGACCTCCCCTGCTTCCTTAAACCTTCCAAAGGCTTCGCTATAGGTTTCGTTATTGTAATAGGCAGTTCCTAAATTATAAGGAGCGGCCACATTTTCGGGGCTTTTGGCAATGGCCTGTCTGTAATCTACTTCGGCCTGCACAAAATTATTTTCGGAAAGGTTCTTGTTCCCATCCCATGTTAGGTTGGTAGAGGTCCTCAAGGCCCTCTCCTTTTCCTTTGCATCCTCTTCCTGTGAAAAAACGGAAACGGAAATGAAAAGGAGCAAAAATGTATAGATGAATTTTCCCATTTTATTCCGGATGTTTTTCGTTAAACAAATTGAGTTTCTTCAACCATTTTGTCTTGCGGTCCAAGATAAAAATTTCCAAAAATAGGAACAATAATCCAGCTCCCAGAAACCATTGAAATTGGTCCTTGTATTCCGCAAATTGTTTGGCCTCAAACTCTTTTTTATCCATTTGCAGCAATTCTTCCTTGATGAACTCTACAGCGGCATCCGTATTGGAACCGTCAATGTAGGCGCCATTGCCCTCATTGGATATTTCGGTCAACACTTCCTCGTTCAGTTTGGTAATGACCACAAGGCCTTGCGCATCCTTCTTGAGGGATTCCATAACGCCATTTCTTTTTATGGGGATGACAGATCCCTTTTCAGACCCCACACCTATGGTATAGATGGTGATTCCCTCATCTACGGCCTCCTCAACGGCACTCATGGTGGAATCTTCCGAATGGTCTTCCCCATCCGAAATTACGAAAAGGACCCTGTTGGTCTGTTCCTCGTCATCGTAGAACGTAGTGGCCAATTCTATCGCCTCGTTGATGGCCGTTCCTTGCGAAGTGAGCATATCCGTGTTCATGCTTTGTAGGAACATTTTGGCGGCCCCATAATCTGTAGTGATCGGCAATTGCGGAAAGGCCTGCCCGGCGTACGCTATTATTCCTATCCTGTCACTCGCCAATTGGTTTATAATTTCCGACACCAGTCGTTTTGCTTTTTCCAACCTGTTTGGTGCGATGTCCTCCGCCAACATACTTTTTGAGACGTCCACGGCAAAAACGATGTCCACACCTTCACGCTTTACGGTTTCCAATTTGGTGCCTATTTTGGGATTTACGAGTCCCATAATCAGGGCCGAAAGTCCCAAAAGAAAGAATATAAGCTTTAAGGTGCCCTTGTAATAGGATCTGCTAGGCGTCAATCGCTTTAATAAATTGGAATCCGCAAACTTTTTTTGGGTCCTTTTTTTCCAAATCAAAAGCAATAGAAAGATGACTATGATCACCGGTATGATGAACAATAGATAAAAATATATTTTTTCGTCTAACTGAATCATTTTCTAAATAAAGCTTCTAAATACCGTATTTCTCAAAACCCATTCCAAAAGTAACAGGGCACCTGCAAGCAATACCCAAGGTCTAAATTTCTCCTCGTATCGGTAATATTTGAATTCTTCAATATCCGTTTTTTCCAGTTTATTAATCTCCTCATAGATTTCTTCCAAGGTCTCATTGTCCGTTGCCCTAAAATATTTTCCGCCCGTAACCTCGGCAATGTTTTTCAAAAGCTCCTCATCGATTTCTACTTGTCGCATCCCATACCTAAAGGAACCATCGGCATTATATGCTATGGGGGATAGGGCATTCCCATTGGTTCCCAGACCAATAGTGTAGGTTTTAATATCGAACTCTATGGCAAGATCTGCCGCGGTCTGAGGTTCGATAAACCCGGAATTGTTCACCCCGTCGGTCAGTAGAATAATGATCTTACTTTTTGCCTTGCTTTCCTTCAACCTGTTTACGGATGTGGCCAGACCCATTCCAATGGCCGTGCCATCCTCCAGTTGCCCATAGGTTATTTCGTTCAGTGCATTGAGCACGATGTTTTTGTCCGTGGTAATGGGTGTTTTCGTATACCCTTCACCCGCATAGGCCACCAAACCAATACGGTCATTGGGCCTTTTTTTGATAAAATCCGCAGCGACTTCCTTAAGGGCGGATAGGCGATTTGGTTTAAGGTCCCGTGCCAACATACTGGAAGAGACGTCTATGGCCATAACAATGTCGATACCCCTTGTAGTTTTGGTACGTGTGGATATATCTTCCGTTTGAGGCCTGGCCATGGCAATAATAATCGCACTTAGGGCCAAAAGCCTTAGGACAAAAAGCCCCGGTTTTAACTTTGGGAGAATACTTTTGTACTGAAAACTCTTGATCGTGGCTATTTTGAGGGCTGCGGTTTCTTCCTTACGTTTGAATATATACCATACCAACGCCAATGGCAGTGCTAAAAAAAGCCAAAAGAATTCCGGATTTGCAAATGATATATTATCTAACATTTAAACATCTGTTTTAACTTCTACAGTGGAAAGAATCCTATCCACAATATCCTGTGCGTAGGTGTCATCTTCCAACCAGGTAAGGATTACGTTCTGTTGGAATCCCTTGCCCCCAAAGAGTAGTACGGTGTACTCGCCCTTTACCAATTCTTTGGAATTTGGGACGGGAAAATCGCCGCTACCAAATACTTTGATACCTTTTACACCGCTAATGGTAGTGAACTCCTCCTGCTTTGTAATAATGTTCTTGGTACCTTGACTTTCAAAACCCTGAATGATCTGTTCAATGGTCTGCTCAAAGGGAGCTTCCATTTCTGGGTTCATGGTCACGGAAGTCGTCCCCACGGTAAAAAGTCCGATGGGGCTATGGTATGAAAATGCCTGAATATCCTGAATGTTGGCCTTTGCCTCCGGAGGCAGTTTCACTTCTTGCCGCACCAAGACTTTTGGGGTTTCCAAAATAATAGGGGGAAAACCATAGGAGCTGGAAATCCATTCCCCTTCCAATAATTCCTTGGTGGGGTGGCCAAGGACCGTATCCTTTAAATAGGTAAACCCGAATTTGAACCCAGCAATCAACACTCCCAGAACGATGACTCCTGCCAAGGTAGAAAGTCCAATAATGAGCTTTCTTTTCTGTTTTCTTCGGCCCAGTTCCTCCAAATATTCCGCTTGTTGCATCAATTCTTCTTCCGTTGGTTCAGGCAGGGCTTCGTGGGTTTTGACCACGATCTGCTCCACCAATTTTCGGTCCTGCTCCGCTACGGAGGTGGAAGGTTTGGTCCTGGCGAACTTTACCAGATCCGCCGTCTGAAGTATGTTCCTAAACTGTTGGATGGTATCCTTGTCCAACTGCAATTCCCCGGAATCGCTCAAGAGTTCCAAGCGTTCTATTAACTGGCCCGTAGTACTTTCCAGAGCGGCTACATGTGCCTCTTCTTCCAAATAGGCACGAACGATCGTCGTTAATTCCGAATAGTATTCCTTGAACTCATCCTGGATTAAGTATTTGGAATTTTCAAGTCGCTTCAACTCCAAAAGCGCCCTGTCGTAGGGAGGTAACAAGGCTTCTTTTTCTTCTTGGGTCAAAGGCTTTTTCCGTAGTACGAACCAATAAAAAAGTCCGCCAAGTACCAATAGTACCAATAGCCCAATAACCACGTACTTCCACCATCCCATATAACTTTTCTCTACATTGATGAGGGGTTTAATGTCGTACATCTTCTGGGCAATGGTATCCACCGGAACCGTTTCTACATGGATCATTGTGCTATCCGTAAAATAGCCTATGCCATTGATTTCAATGCGTTGGGTGGGCAGTTTATAGGAACCGGAATCGAATTGTGTAAGTGCATATATTTTTTGGAGGGTAAGCCTGTCGTTTTTTCGTGTGGTATCCGTTGCGAACGCCTCTACTGTTTCCAGCGGGGAAAAGGTCTGACCTTCCGGAAAGATTACCTGATCGGTAGAATCCACTTCCACGGAAACCTTCCATTGGACCTGTTCCCCAATTTTAATATACGTAGTGTCTACGGATGTCCTGATATTCCGATTTTCTTGGGCCTTTACGGTTGAAAGGGACAAAATAAGGCACACAAACGCCAGGAACCTTGCCATTCGCATTACTGGAAAATGTGTGGTTGAAATAATCCGCATTTTTTATCCTCTTCTTTTAAAATAGCCCAATAGCTTTTTTACATAGCTTTCGTCTACCCTGCAATCCAAAACCCCGCAACCCGATTTTGTAAAGGTTTCCTTGAAATAATTGACCCGATTCCTGTAGTATTCCGCATAGGAATTGCGCACTTTCTTGGATTGGGTATTGATCAATTGCAATGCACCGGTCTCCGCATCAATCATTTGGACCAATCCTAGGTTTGGAATTTCTTCCTCGCGTTCGTCATATACCCGTATTCCCGTCACGTCATGTTTGTTGCCCGTAATTTTTAAGGTCTTCTCATAGTCGTCCGCAATAAAATCCGACAATACAAAAACGATCGCCTTTTTCTTCATTACATTGGTAAGGTATTTTAGGGCTTCGCCGATATCCGTTCTGTTGCTTTTAGGGGTAAATTCTAATAGCTCCCGTATGATTCGCAATACATGGGTCTTCCCCTTTTTTGGTGGGATGAAAAGTTCCACTTGGTCCGAAAATAAAAGTACCCCCACTTTATCGTTATTCTGTAAGGCACTAAAGGCCAATGTGGCCGATATTTCCGTAACTATTTCGTTTTTGAACTGATTTTTGGTGCCAAAAAATTCCGAACCGCTCACATCCACCATGAGCATCATGGTAAGTTCCCGTTCTTCCTCAAATACCTTTACAAAAGGCTCATTATACCGCGCGGTCACGTTCCAATCGATACTTCTAACATCGTCCCCAAATTGATACTGCCGTACCTCGCTAAAAGTCATACCCCTTCCCTTGAACGTAGAATGGTATTCCCCACCAAAAATATGGTCGGACAGACGGCGTGTCTTGATTTCAATCTTACGTACTTTTTTGAGTAATTCCTTGGTATCCATTTGGTCTAGTAAACAGTTTTCAGCAAGCAGTATTCAGTAGGGAACACAATATTGTGTACTGCCAACCGCATCTGCCAACCGCCCACTTTTAAGGTACTTCTATCTCGTTTACGATTTTGTTGATGATTTCCTCAGAAGTAATGTTTTCGGCCTCTGCCTCATAGGTAATGCCTATTCTATGCCTTAGAACATCGTGGACTACGGCCCTAACATCTTCCGGAACAACATAGCCCCTGCGTTTAATAAAGGCATAACATTTTGCCGCTACGCCTAAGTTGATACTTCCCCTGGGCGAGGCACCAAAACTGATAAGGGGCTTCAATTTTTCAAGGTTATATTTTTCAGGGTAACGGGTAGCGAAAATAATGTCGAGAATGTATTTTTCAATTTTTTCGTCCATGTATACTTCCCTAACGGCCTTTTGGGCACTCAAGATCTGATTTAAGGAAACCACGGGTTTTACGCTTTCAAATCCACCTAAAAGATTCTGGCGCATAATCAACTGTTCCTCGTTCATTTTGGGGTAGTCGATAACTGTTTTCAGCATAAAACGGTCAACCTGTGCTTCGGGCAAGGGATAGGTTCCTTCCTGTTCAACCGGGTTTTGCGTGGCCATAACTAGAAAAGGTTTGTCCAGAATAAAGGTTTCGTCACCTATGGTCACCTGTTTTTCCTGCATGGCCTCCAATAGGGCGGATTGTACCTTTGCGGGAGCCCTGTTGATTTCATCGGCCAAGACAAAATTGGCAAAAATGGGACCTTTTTTTATGGAGAAATCGTTCTCTTTTATATTGTAGATGAGTGTACCCACAACGTCTGCGGGAAGTAGATCTGGGGTAAACTGGATCCTACTGAAACTTCCCTTTACTGCCTTGGCCAAGGTGTTGATCGCCAAAGTCTTTGCCAGACCGGGAACACCTTCCAAAAGGATATGCCCCTGCCCCAACAGGCCAATCAGCAGGCGCTCAACCATGTGTTTCTGACCAACTATGACTTTGTTCATTTCAAGAACAAGTAAATCAATAAATGCGCTTTCCTGTGCTATTTTCTCATTGACCGCACTTATGTCTACAGTTGTATTTTCTTCCATGTATCAGATACTATTTCGCGAAATTTAGCTAAAAATTTAACAGTTGTGCAAATTGAAAATTAATTGGTTGAGTAGCTGTTAACGATTGGTTAAAAAATGGTAGAAGGCCCTATTTTTGTGAAGTATTTATGGTATTTCTTTTTAATTTAACTTCTTAATGAACAGCACTACGGAATATTCCAAAATTATTGCCGGTACCATGACCTGGGGCAAATGGGGGAAAAGACTTACAACCGATGAAATGGTATGCTTGATGAACCATTGCGTGGATCTTGGTATAACCACATTTGACCATGCGGATATCTATGGAGATTATACCACCGAGGCGGATTTTGGCGCGGCCTTTTCAAAAAGCGGCATACAAAGGGAAAACGTTCAATTTATCAGTAAATGCGGAATCCAGTTCAAGGTTGAATCCAGGAGCAACAAGGTAAAGCACTATGATTACGACAGTGAATATATCATTTGGTCCGTGGAGCAATCCTTACAGAAACTGAACACGGAGTATCTGGACCTGCTATTATTGCATAGACCGAGTCCCCTTATGGATCCGGAGGAGATTTCACTTGCTATATCCAAACTAAAACAGGAGGGAAAAATCAAGCAATTTGGGGTTTCCAATTTTAGCCCATCACAAATAAAATTATTGGAAACCAAAGTGAAGGTTGAAGGGAATCAAGTGGAATGCTCCCTTACCAGCAACGATGTTATGGATAACGGCACCCTTGATGATTGTATCATTAAAGGCCGTATGGTCATGGCATGGAGTCCGTTGGGCACGTATTTCAGAAAATCATCTGACCGTACCAATCGCATCCAAAAGATAATCGACCAATTGGCGCCAAAATATAATGCCACTGAAGACCAATTGTTGCTTGCCTGGGTATTACGACATCCGGCCGGCATCCGCCCCGTGGTTGGAACGGCCAACGAAGTCCGACTTGCTCTGGCGATCAAGGCCTTGGAAATCCAAATGGAATTGGAGGATTGGTTTCTTTTAATGGAAGCGTGCAATGGCAGTGAAGTAGCATAAAATTAAATATAATGGGAAAAACAGCATTTATTACTGGGGCGACCAGTGGCATTGGAAAGGCAACGGCAACGTATTTTGCGAATAACGGTATAAATCTGATCCTTTGTGGAAGGCGCGATAATCGGCTAAAAAGCCTTCAGGAAGAACTTTCGAGGAAGGTGAAAGTGCACACACTCTGTTTTGATGTAAGGGATAAGGAATCCGTGAAAAATGCGGTAGCGTCCCTGCCCGATGCTTTTTCAAAAATTGATATTCTAATCAACAACGCGGGGAACGCCCATGGCCTGGACCCCATCGAGGAAGGCTCTTTGGACGATTGGGATGCCATGATGGATATCAACGTGAAGGGCCTCCTTTATGTTTCCAAGGCCATTTTACCGCAAATGATCGAGAGAAAAGAAGGTCATATTATCAATATAGGTTCTACGGCCGGTAAGGAAGTGTATCCCAAAGGAAATGTCTATTGTGCCAGCAAGCATGCGGTAGATGCCATTAATCAGGGAATGCGCATCGACTTGAACCAATACGGTATTCGAGTAGGAGCCGTAAATCCCGGACTAGTAGAAACCGAATTCAGCAATGTTAGGTTCAAGGGCGACGAAGAACGTGCGCACAATGTCTACAAAGGTTTCCAGCCTTTAACTCCTGAAGACATCGCCGATATTATTCACTTTGTGGTAACAAGACCCTATCACGTAAATATTGCAGATCTCGTGGTAATGCCTACTGCCCAGGCATCTTCCACCATAGTCAATAAGCAGGTATGATCAATAAACGCCTACTTGTAAAAAACTTGCTCGCCCACAATGATGAAAATAGTTTTTACGACAAAAAGCGTTTTATTGCCATTGGGGAAAAGGAGGGAAAGGCCAAATTCCTGAAGCATGTTTGCGCCTTGGCAAACAGCAATCCAAAAAATAATTCTTTCATTGTTGTTGGTGTCGAGGATGAGGATAACACCATTGTGGGGGTAGATTTTTTCGATGATAGCAAGATTCAAAACTTAGTAAACGCCTACCTAGAAAACCCGCCCATTATTTCCTATGAGAACATTCCCTTTCCCCATTTAAAGGAGGGAAAGGTTGTTGGTCTGGTGACCATCAGGTCCATAGGGAAGGTATGTGCCCTGCGCAAGAATATATGGAAGTATTTCGGGGGTTCCGTGTTTTTTAGGGAGGGCAGCATAAGTTTGCCCAAAGCCTATGGCGTAGAACTAAAGGACATAAATTCCAAAACCGTTGAAACCATAGAACAACATGCCAGAAACAACATAGAACTCACCTTGGACGGGGTCATCGATTTTTTGAACAATCGGCACAAGGACCTGGAAAGTGACTATAAAGTTTTTAAGGAGCAATTTGTGGTCTGTTGGGCAGGAAATACAAAAGTGGTAAAAGGCCAAACCTATTATTACAGGGTGGATATCGAATTGATCAACGAGCAGGTAAAGTTGTTTTATTCAGATTTGGATGAAGTAACCATCGATTATGACGACAATTCATTCTCCACCATGGAGTATGTGCATTTAGGATTGGGTTCCAAACAAAAATATTATCCCTTGGAAAAGGTGGTTATTCGTTTTAATGATAACGGCACCTATAAAATCGAGTCGAAATTATTGTTCGAACCGCCTCAATATGATAAAAAAACCCTGTTCCATGTCTATAACAGCAGCAAGTCCCTGATTTCAAAGATCAAGAACGACACGCCCCTGAATTCCATGGAAAACGAAGACCTTAATTATTTGGCCGATACTTTCCTAATTTGTTATTTGAACGGTTTTGAGGAAGCCCGTGATCAAATGGACCTGGCCAAGAACTTGGTAAAAAACAAGTACCCAAAAACGTATACTTCCTTAAAGGAGGCTTTGAGAATCCTGAGAAAGGTGAAATACAATTAATTAAACGTTCGTTATCCAATAATGGCCAAAGGGCTTTAAATAAAAGTCCTTGTTCCCGTTAAGGGTCATTGGATTTCCTGTAAGCAGGTCTATAGATGCCTCCCCGGTAAGAATACCATTTGAAAGCAGCCAAGCAACATCCAGGGACTGTGAAACTTCGTCAAAGTTTGAAAATACCCAAATCGATTTTCCTGCATCTTTTCGTTCAAAAACAAAAATGTGAGGATTGGGGGTGTCATGGATGACGGTATTATTATGGTCCGCAAAGACTTCTTGGTCCTTACGTATAGCGATCATTTTTCGTAATGTTTTGTAAACAATACTGGCAGGTCCATTGGACGTATCAAGTTTTTTGACGACCTCCCAATCCTGTTTAGGTCTATTGACCCATCGGCTATCGTTTTTGAAATCTTCATCCTTCAGGAACGAATAGTCGTTCAAGGTCGCGATTTCGTCTCCGGCATAAATCAGCGGAATGCCGCCAAACGACAAAATGATGCCATGCATCATTATAATTTTATCCACGGCATAGGAGACGCTTATTTCGTTTTTTTGTTCAAGGGCGGATTCCAGACCCAAGAGTGATGCGGCACTTCCCGTGATACGCCCGTCCCCATTTTTTGGGTTATACATGAACATAAGGCCTTTTGCGGGCGACCACTCCAACCTGCCACAATAGTAATTGAGGATAAACTGTTTGTGGGGAAACGGTTCCCAACCCATTTCACGTACAAAATCGTCGTCATAGCCCAATCCAATATCATCATGGCAACGGATGTAATTGATCCAAGTACAATCAATGGGCTTATTGGGTACTCCATTTAGGCTACGGATCATCAAGGAACTTTTCTTGGTTGCGATGGAGTTCCATAAAAGTGCCATTAAGGAAGCATTGTAAGCTATTTCACACTCGTTTCCTTCAAACTGGTTCTCACCGAAGTATTTTAGGATATTGCGCGGTGCAACAATGGCTTCTGCCAAAAGAATGACTCCGGGAGCGATTACCTGTAGGCACATTCTAAAGAGTGAAATCAGGGTGTGTGCTTCGGGCAGGTTCTGGGAAATGGTCCCCAGTTTTTTCCATAAAAAGGCCAGGGCATCAAATCGTATGACATCCACTCCCATGTTCGCAAGGGCCATGAGATTCCCCAGCATTTCCAAAAAAACTTCCGGGTTTCTATAGTTGAGGTCCCATTGATACTTATTGAAAACGGTCATTACCCATTTTTCCATCTCCGGGATATAGGTAAAGTTACCGGGAGCCGATTCCGGAAAGATTTCCGGTAAGTTTTTTTCGTACTCATCGGGAATAGACCTGTTGTCAAAAGTGTAATAATAATCCTGGTATTTTTTATGCCCCTTTTTGGCTTTCTTGGCCCATTCAAATTCATCCGAAGTATGGTTGACCACAAAGTCCAACATCAAGAAGATATTCTTTTCACGGGCTTTTTGGGAAAGTTCCATAAAGTCTTCCCGGGTACCATATCTTGGGTCTATTTCATGATAGCTATTTACGGCATAGCCTCCATCGTTCTCTCCATTGGGCCTCGTTGTAATGGGCATTAAATGGAGAAAGTTCACCCCCAAATCCTGGAAATAGGGCAACCTGTCCTGTAAGCCCTTTAAGTCCTTGCTAAAACGATCCACATACAATTGCATGCCCACGAGTTTCTCGCTTTGGTACCAATTTCCCTCCTGCAATCGCTCCAAGTCCTGTTTTTTCAATGCTTCAGGGCGTTCTTTAAAGAGCAGCTCCAATTTTTCGGGAAGCTTTTTCGAGAAATATGAGGTATCAGACGCTGGATAAAGCGAAAAAAATAAGTCCTTAATATATGTGAGATTGGTATGGAACCTTTGATGGAATAATTCGGTGGTTGTTTTCTTGGCCTCTCCAAGTACCTTTTTGGAGGCCAATAATTGGTGCAAGGCAGCCTGGTTCATGCTAAAAATCTAATTGTTTTTGGGTTGGTAGGGATTCGATCGCGCCAAAATTGGTCGTTGTAATGGCACCGGCCTTGTTGGCCTTTGACACTATTTGGGTAAGTTCTTCCTCACTTTCCAGTAAGGTCTCCAAACTATCGTGTTCCGAAATCTGTTTCAACATACAACCTATAAAGGCATCCCCTGCTCCGGTCGTGTCCACAGGGGTCACCTCAATGCTTGGGATCGTTTTTCGAAAGTGTTTGGTGCTCAACAAAGTTCCTTCTTTGCCCAAGGTCACTACAATGATGGCCACTCCGGTGTCATGGAGAAAGGCGCAGGCTTCGTCCATTTCCCTTTTCCCCGTAAGTAACCGTGCCTCTTCCAGACTGAATTTCCCCAGATGTGATTTTTGTATAAAGGGCATGCATTTTTTAATAAAGGCCTCCTCTTTGTTCTTCCAAAGGTCTTCCCTGTAATTGGGGTCAAAACTAATGAAGGAGTCTTTGGTAAGGGCATCAAAAAAATAGCGGCTATAGGCTTCTTCCAAATTACCGCCCAGCATGGCCGTAGCCGCCCCAAAATGGACCATGTTGTTCTTGAATTCCTTTTTTAGGGAAGAGTCGTATTTCAACTCCTTGTCCGCACCGCGGCTAAAAACAAAATCGCGCTCACCATCCTCATCGATGGATACAAAGGCCAAGGTGGTAAAGACTTCGGATTTCTGGGCCATGGAGGTATCCACTTTGTTCTCTTCCAGGATGTTTAACAAAAAATCCCCAAAGGGATCATCCCCCACACAACCTACGAACACACTTTTGCCTTCCAACTTGCTTATGGCACAGGCCACATTGGCCGGGGCACCGCCCGCCTTTTTTGTAAATTCCTTGGCTACCGACAAGTTTTTGCCTTGGTTTTCGGCCACAAAATCTATGAGTAGTTCACCGATGCAAAATACTTTCTTCATTTATTCATTGTATTGATGGACGTTCATTGCACAAAGCATTAAATTCCTTTTAACCGAGGGCCTTTTCATAGTTCGCACTTCAAATATTCCCGTCCGCTACTATTACAAAACGTCATCGTGGTTTGGAAATTTGGATTTCTAAGGTAATCAGAAAAAATAGCTTCAAGTAAATTTTGTTGTGAATAATTGAATATGGAAGGTTTGTTCTCCAAATAAAACCGATTTTTTCTGGGGAATCACTGGTTAGAAGGATACTATTTTTTGCGGGGATTCCATTTAATCCCTACCTTTTTACAGCAATTAAAAACCTAAGAAAATGGGACTATTCGATGAGATAAAAAAGAAACTGAGCCATGAGTTCATAGATATTGTGGAATGGTTGGATACTGGTAACGACACCATTGTCCATAGATTTGAACGCTATCAGAATGAAATAAAGAACAATGCCCAGTTGATCGTTAGGGAGGGCCAGACAGCGGTATTTGTCAACGAGGGCCAGTTGGCCGATGTCTTTACCCCGGGCACATATACGCTGAATACAAAAAACCTTCCCATTTTGACCACCCTAAAAGGATGGAAATATGGTTTTGATAGCCCTTTCAAGGCCGAGGTATATTTTGTAAATACCCGATTGTTCACCGATGAAAAATGGGGCACCAAAAATCCCTTCATGCTCAGTGATGATCGTTTTGGCCTGGTTGAAATCAGGGCTTTTGGAACCTATAGTTTTCGAATTAACGACCCTGGCAAGTTCGTGGTGGACGTTGTGGGAACCGATGGCAATTTTACCAATTATGAGGTGAACGAACACCTAAAAAGCCTTATTGTTACCCGCTTTACGGATACAGTTGGTGAGGCCAATCTTCCCATAGAACTCTATGCCGCGAATACCAGCGAACTTTCCGAAACATGCCAAGAGGTCATGCAGCCTGAATTCAATAGGGTGGGAATTGAGTTGGAAAGATTCTATATTGAGAATGTTTCCATGCCGGAAGAACTTAAAAAGGAAATTTTTGAATACAGCCGATTGGATAAGTTGGATATGGCCAAACTTTCGCAGTTCAAGGCCGCTAAGGCTATTGAAGCGGCAGCGAAGAACGAAGGCGGAACGGCCGGTGCCGGTATGGGTATGGGAATGGGCTTTGTATTGGCACAACAAATGGGTAACATGATGGGTCAGAACATGGGGCAGCCTATGGGAGGCCAGGTACAACAGGCACCTTCCGGACCCCCACCGATCCCTGCCCAAACAACCTATTATTATGCGGCAAACGGGCAACAGGCCGGGCCGGTTACCTTTGACAGGTTAAAGGAACTTTTTGCTAGTAGGACTATCAATAAGGACACCCTTATTTGGAAGCAGGGCATGGACAATTGGGCTTCGTTAAAGGAAATAGAGGAGCTCAAATCGTTTTTAGGAGGAAACACGCCACCGCCTTTACCATCGGCATAATATGGTAGAAAAACAGGAAATGCTTGTTGCCATATAATTCCAAACAAATGATTCATTATTGATATATACCTTGATAGAGGTATATTGATTGTATTAATAAACCCTTCAATAAAGGTTTCACTTAAAAGTTTTAGTGAAACAATTTCTATGGAAGATATTCGGCAGTCAGAACTCAAAAAGGCATGCGCCAACTGTGGTGCGGAACTGAAATTTAAGCCGGGTTCCCACCAGCTTACCTGTGAATATTGTGGTTATGAGGAGTTCATTGAACAATCGAAAAGCAGTTTTGAGGAACTGGAATTGGCCCATTACCTAAAAGTTGTTGGGGAAAATGCCTACACTGAAACCATTGAACTGCTTCATTGCAAAAATTGTGGGGCCAACCAGCATGTAGAGGAAAATTATAAATCGCTTGACTGTGTCTATTGCGGGGAACCCTTGATCCGGGAGGATGTTGAAGTGGAGGGGTGGATTACGCCAGGAGCCTTGGTTCCCTTTCAACTGGACGCAAAAAAGGCCCGAAGTATCTTTAAGACATGGGTGGGTAGTCTTTGGTTTGCACCAAACAAATTCAAAAGGGCGGCACTCGACCCGGAAGGCTTGCATGGATTATATGTCCCTTACTGGACCTTTGATGCCAACCTATATGCCTCCTACCAAGGTCAACGGGGCGATTATTATTATGAGACCCAGACCTATAATAGCAATAAGGGAAAGCGGACGCGTCAGGTACGAAAGACCCGCTGGACCTATGCTTCGGGTACGGTGAATGGTTTTGTGGACGATATTCTGATCAATGCATCCCAACGGAAAAGAAAGGATATTCCCCAAAAAGTAGCCTTTTGGAACTTGAAGGACCTGGTCGTTTTCAATAGCAAGTATTTATCGGGATTTGTAACCGAAAAATATTCGGTATCCCTCAAGGAAGGACACCATCAATCCTTTCAAGAAGCCAAGAACATCGCCTATAATTGGATTAGAAGGGATATTGGAGGGGATACACAACGCATTGCCCATGCGGATATCAAGCTTTCGAAAGAAACTTTCAAACATGTATTATTACCTATTTACATCAGTTCATATCGTTATTCAGGTACCGAGTACAATTTTTATATCAATGGGCAAACCGGCACGGTGAGTGGAAGCAGGCCGTATTCCTTTTGGAAAATTTTCTTTTTAGTGCTCTTTATCCTTGTGTTGATTGCAGTATTTGCGATTTTTGCAAAATGACATTACAAAGAACCCTCGTTATTGGGGATATCCATTCTGGATTAAGGGCGTTAAAGGATTTATTGGTCAGGGCAAAGGTCACTCGGAAAGACACCTTGATTTTTTTGGGCGATTATATAGATGCGTGGAGCGATGCCGTCGCTACCGTTGATTTTTTATTAGAATTAAGAAAAACACATAACTGCATTTTTCTCCGAGGAAATCATGACGAACTCTGTTATGAATGGCTTACGGAGGGAAGGGATAACCCAACCTGGTTCATGCACGGGGGTAGGGCTACTGCGGAGTCTTATGCCAAAGCGGATGACCGGACCAAAAAAACACATATTTCGTTCTACGAAAGTTTGGAGAACTATCATTTAAACGAGGACAACAAACTTTTTCTTCATGCAGGCTTTACCCACTTAAAGGGTATCGACCATGAATACTTTACCAAATCTTTTTATTGGGACCGGACCCTATGGGAATTAGCCCTTTCCCTGAATCCTGATTTGGACAAAAATCACGAGCGTTACCCGCAAAGGCTCGTTCATTATGAGGAAATTTATATCGGTCATACGCCTGTGACCAGAATGGGCAAGACCACACCTCAGAATGGAGCAAATGTTTGGAATATAGATACAGGCGCCGCCTTCAAAGGACCGTTGACAGCGCTGGATATCCATACAAAGGAATTTTGGCAGAGCGATCCTGTCCATACCTATTATCCGGGCGAAAAGGGTCGAAACGGAAAATGAATTTGATTTTAACGGTAAATCATTATATTATTGACGAAATTTGATAAAAAATAAAACATGGCGGAGAAAAATATTCGATTGGAAGTAATGCAGGCATTGGAGCCTAAAGTCGCTGGTTTTATGGACACTTTTCTAGTTCCTATTGAAAAGATATGGCAACCCAGTGATTTTTTGCCTGATTCCGAAGAAGAAGGATTCTTGGAGAAAGTCAAGGAGATTAGGGAGGAATCGAAGGAATTGGGATATGACTTTTGGGTAACCATGGTGGCAGATACGATTACGGAGGAAGCGCTGCCTACCTATGAATCTTGGTTGATGGACGTAGTGGGCATTGACCAACATGGGGATTTTAAGACCAATGGCTGGGCCAAATGGGTGCGCGCATGGACGGGAGAGGAAAATAGACATGGCGATGTATTGAATAAATACTTGTATTTATCCGGAAGGGTAAATATGCGGGAAATAGAAATCACCACGCAGCATCTATTGACCGATGGCTTTGACATTGGGACGGATAGGGATCCGTACAAGAACTTTGTGTATACATCCTTTCAGGAATTGGCCACCAATATTTCCCACAAGCGAGTAGGGCAAATGGCTAAAAAGCAGGGAAACGCCTTATTGGGAAAGATGTGTACCATTATTGCAGGGGATGAGATGCGGCACCATTTGGCCTACAGGGAATTTGTGAAAGCGATTTTTGGTGAGGACCCCTCTGGAATGATGTTGGCTTTTGCCGATATGATGAAGAAAAAAATAGTAATGCCCGCCCATTTTTTGAGGGAATCTGGCGGAACTATTGGTACGGCGTTCGAGAATTTTTCCAATTGTGCCCAGCGTTTGGGTGTTTATACGGCCCAGGATTACGTGGATATCCTCAGAAAATTAAACGCATTTTGGGAATTAGAATCGGTTCGTTCCCTAAATGAAGAGGCCGAAAAGGCAAGGGACTATCTTATAAGCCTACCTGCCCGTTTGGAGCGTATTGCGGAACGCATGAAATTTCCTCAGGACCAATACCACTTTAAGTGGGTAGAGGCAAATGGAGCTTTATAATGGATAATAAAAAGTAAACTACCTAGGGGCAAGCCCACGAGTCATTCGTAGGAAACGACATTTTAATTTCGAGGAAAGCCTCTGAGTATTAAGCCCTTTGGCGGTGCCAATTAAAAAACCCCAACCGATTCGGTTGGGGTTTTTCATTAGGTTGGTTTGGTCATTATAATTTACCATGTTTATGCTCTTCCTGCCACTTGAATAGCTCCTTCCACTTACCTTCATAGCACATCTTAGCTTGCATGGGCCAAGAAGCCGGGTCATGTACCTGATAGCGTTTTCCGCCACCGTCCAATACTTTTTGACAATCCGCCACGGACGCTTCGGAGAGGGCCTTCCATGTTTTAATGCCCGCGTCCTTGAACATGCCCTCAATTTTGGGCCCTATTCCTTCCACCACTTTGAGGTCATCCTGTTTGATCTGTTTCCCAAAAATCGCTCTGGCAGCATCGGCATCAAAAGGTATGGAAGCTAACGCGGCACCTGCAGCGAAGGAGGCGGCAGAGGCCCCTAAATTGGTGGCCGAAGCAGCTTTTTTATTACATGCGTCGAGTTCGGATCTTAGCTTGGCATTTTTATCCTCAAGGATTTTTATCTCAGCGGAATTATCTATAGTTGTATTTCCGGATTTCCCAATTAGGTATCCCAATATTCCACAGATTGCGCCTACCAACAAAGGTATGAGCCAGCACCAGATATTCATAGTTTCAAAATTCATTTTTATAAAGTATTAATAGTTAGTTAGTTAGTTTATTTGTTTAGGGTTACTACCGTTCTTCGGTTTTTGGCCTTTCCTTCTTCGGTGGAATTATCGGCAATGGGTTCCGTTTGTCCTTTGGAGAAGGTCCTTATTTTTTCTGCCGATATGCCATTATCAATCAAATAGTCTTTCGCAAAATTGGCCCGGTCCAGTCCAAGTTTCATGTTGGTCGCGGCCAATCCGGTATTATCGGTATGTCCGGTAATGCTTACGGTGGCTTCGGGTACTTTATCGATGTACCTGGAAATATCGGCTACTTTTTGACGCTGTTCCGCATCTAGGCTGATGGAGGCTTCGGCTGTATTGAAATAGAGGATCAAGGGATCGGCATTGATTTTATCGTATAAGGCCGAAAGTTCTTCATCAGCCGTCTCAGATTTGATGTCTATAGTATAGGCGACAGGCCCATAATAAATGCCGTCTTTGGGAACCATTTCACCCCTCAATTCACTTTGGGTATTGATATGTACTGATGGAATACCTTGGTCCACCAAATGGTTTTTAACTGCATTCGCCCTGGCCAGGCCTAAATTAGGATATGCCGTGTTGTTCTCCTCTTCACTCGAATAATAGCCAATCACATTGATGACCTTACCGGTATTCTCAGAAAAATAATTCTGCAACTGGCCAATTCCCGTTCCAATCCCATTGGCCAACGGCATCAAAATACTTGGTGAGGAAACATTGAAATTGTAATTGTCGTTGATTTCATAGGAAAAATTGCCGTCGCTAAAGGCAAAAGGATAGGATGTTGATGCCACTTCTTTTGGAATAGCCGTTTCAATAGGCGGTTCCTCTACTGCTGTGGTCCCACATTCATTACAATGATTAATATAGAAATAGGTGCCGGCAATAATGGTAATCAACATCAACAATAGGTTGGTTGTCGTTTTACTCATAGTTCATGATAGTTTAGTGTTTGGTACCAATGTATTAAAAAAATCTTAATTTTTATGGGTTTTTTAATCCTTAATGCCTAGTAATCAACAATAAGCGGATTTCCATTTACACAGGTATTTTTCCCATTTGTACACTTGGGGTATACATTGGTATAAATCGGTTTTCACCAAAAATCTTTTTTCAAGAACTTACAAGTACAAATAATATGGTCGCTATTACTCCCAACAAGGTTTTGGCATTGTAATAGTCAGTTTCAATATTTGAGTTAGTTGGTTTAAGTAAAAGGCCCCATGCTTATAACAGTTTTGGGGCTTTTTTATGTGAAATAGGGTAGGTCTATCAAACCATACATGAAATAATTCCAATCATACAATGCTCCTTCCTATCCTTGGCTAAATCCATTATTTTGAATTGAATAAAGAGAGCAGTATGTAATGAGCCATAACAAGTCTTGATACTGACCAAGATGTCCTTATAGTCATCGGTAGGGCGAATTAGATTGACCTATGAAAAACTATAAAATAAAAAAAATGAACCCTCATCGAGGGATTGATAATGATAAGATAAATACTTCTATTAAAGAAAGTATTTAAAAATCAAGCTGTTAACCTTATTTTAAACGCATGAAAAGGCTAAAAAAGGGAATGATTGAAGTTCTAAAAATCCTGTGTATGTTCGTGATATTGGGTATCCAGACCATACTTCAAGGCAGTTGGTCATCTAATGGCCCCAACCAAAAAGCGGCCTAAAATTGTTCAAAATCGTAGTCCGCCTTTATTGTTGTGGAATGATCTACAAATCAAATTTTATGCCTTGGGCTAGCGGTAGTTCCGTGGTGTAATTAATGGTATTGGTCTGTCTTCTCATGTAGATTTTCCAGGCATCGGAACCGCTTTCCCTGCCGCCCCCAGTTTCTTTTTCCCCACCAAAGGCGCCACCAATTTCGGCACCGGAGGTTCCAATATTTACGTTGGCGATACCGCAATCACTTCCTGCAACGGACAGGAATTTCTCCGCTTCCCGTAAATTATTGGTCATTATGGCCGACGAAAGGCCTTGAACGACACCATTCTGTAGTGCTATCGCGTTTTCAACATCCCCGTTATATTTCAGTAAATATAGTACGGGCGCGAACGTTTCATGTTGCACGATTTCAAAATCGTTCTTCGCCTCTGCGATGGCCGGCCTTACATAACAACCACTTTCGTAGCCTTTGCCTTCAAGAACGCCACCTTCCACAATGACCTTGCCACCTTCTTGCACCACCTTGTCCAAGGCTTTGGAATAAAGGGCCACGGCATCCGTATCGATAAGTGGACCTACATGGTTGTTTTCATCCAAGGGGTTGCCTATGCGCAATTGTTTGTACGCGGAGACCAAGGCATCTTTTACGGTGTCATATATGGATTCATGGATAATCAGTCTTCGTGTGGAGGTACAGCGCTGACCGGCGGTACCTACGGCCCCAAAAACAGCCCCTATTACCGTCATCTTGATATCGGCATCGGGTGTTACGATAATAGCATTGTTTCCACCCAATTCCAAGAGGGATTTACCCAATCTGGCAGCGACAGCTTGTGCCACTATTTTTCCCATTCGGATGGACCCCGTTGCCGAAACCAAGGGTATTCTTTGGTCCTGTGTCATCAACTCGCCCACTTTATAATCCCCGTTGATGAGACAGGAAATACCTTCTGGGAGCTTATTCTCCTTAAAGACCGAAGCGGCAATATTCTGACAGGCAATCCCGCATAAAGGTGTTTTTTCCGATGGTTTCCATACGCACACATCGCCACATACCCACGCCAGTGCCGTGTTCCAAGACCAAACTGCCACAGGAAAATTGAAGGCCGAAATAATACCTACGACCCCTAGCGCATGGTACTGTTCGTACATTCTATGGCCAGGCCTTTCCGAATGCATTGTAAGACCGTGAAGCTGTCTGGAAAGTCCCACCGCAAAATCACAGATGTCTATCATCTCCTGAACTTCACCCAAGCCTTCTTGGTAGCTCTTGCCCATTTCATAGGATACCAGTTTTCCAAGGGGCTCCTTCAATTCCCGAAGTCTGTTGCCAAATTGACGTACAATTTCCCCACGCTGCGGTGCGGGCATTTTTCTCCAAAATTTAAACGCCTCCGTTGCCTTTTCCATGACCTTTTCATAGTCCTCTTTGGATGTTGAAGTAACCTTGGCTATCAATGACCCGTCAACGGGTGAATAAGATGCTATTTCACTTCCTGAAGCAAAATTTTCCACACCCGTGGATGAGCCGTTGTTAATCTCTTTGATGCCTAGGGCAGTTAGGGCATCGTCTATACCAAATTGTTTCGCTATTTCTGACATTTATAACTTTTTTAACCTCTATTGTTATATTTAAACAAAAGTACAAAGAATAGTTTGCTCTTTACAAACCAAACTTCACCAGGCACCATACGATAATTCCCAACAAGGCCGGAAGTCCCTGAACATAAAATATCTTTTTGGAAACGGTGAGGGCCCCATATAGCCCGGCGATTAGCACACAGGCCAAAAAGAAGAGAGCGACATTGACGGACCAAATAGGAGAGGCAATGACCAAGGACCAAAAAAGGCCTGCGGCCAAGAAGCTATTGTACAAACCCTGATTGGCCGCCATACTTTTTGTGGGTTCGAACAAATCCGAAGGAAAATTCCTGAAGACGTTTCTGGCCTTGGTAGTCCAAGCGAACATTTCCAGCCAAAGAAAGTAACAGTGCAAAAGCGCCACTAGAAAGGTGATTATTTGGGCAACCAATACCATTACTCTTCCTTGGCCATAAATCGTTCATCCACGGGCATTACGGTACCGCACTTATCACAGGTTCTTAACGCTTCGGAACTATAGAAATGCTTAAAGTGGGCCAAAAAGTCTTTCTCTATGTCATGCAAGGTAAAATAGGCTTCATAGAGTTTATGGTTACAATTATCACAAAACCACAATAAACCGTCATCAACGTTCATATCCGCCCGTTTTCGTTCTATAACAAGTCCAATGGAATCTTCAAGCCTAACAGGCGAATGTGGAATCTTGGCCGGATGTAGATACATGTCGCCAGGACCTAGTTTCATGGTCTTTTTCTGACCATCCTCCTGTATATGGACTTCAATATGTCCTTCTAACTGATAAAAAAGCTCCTCGGTTTCATTGTAGTGGTAATCCTTTCTGGCATTTGGGCCCGCCACTACCATGACAATGTAATCACCTGCATCCTTGTAAAGATTTTTATTGCCCACCGGGGGTTTTAAGTTTTGTCTATTTTCCTCGATCCATTGATTAAGGTTAAAAGGAGGTTTTATACCCATGATCATTATTTTTCTAAAGGTAAAAAAAGTGTCTTACTTAATCGTGGTAGGCATAAAAAAACCCTCGCACGTGCAAGGGTTCCATGGCAAAATCAAATCAATAATAACCTTATCTAACAAAAATTTGTGTGAAGTATAGCTCCCCTTCTTCGTCAGGGAGGATACTCAAAGCGGAATGGGTGTAATCCCCTTCCAAATTTTTTCTATGGTTTGGGCTGTCCAACCAAGCCTCAAATGCTTCCATTACCGAGTCATAATCCTTGGCCACATTTTCAGAAACATCGCTTGCCCCCGTTTTATCCGATATGCTCTTGGCCCTTTGTCCAAAGTGCGCATGGCTTGTCTGTCCTTTATCGATCATATACCTTGTGTGCTCCTTGGCATAATAGTAGGAAACACTTTCAAACTGAAGTTCGTTGAGACCTAGCGATAATCTGTGTTCGTTCACCAAATCAAACAGCTCGTTTTCCTGTGCCGTTTGAATATTTGAGGCGACGGATATGCTTAAATTGCTTTGTTCTTCCATTTCTACATATGCGTCTTTTGAACAGGATTGAAATGCCACAAGGACCAATACATAGCATATTTTTGTTATTGTTCTCATTCCGGGGGTTTTGTATTCCATGGGACAAAGGTATCCTCAAAGGAATCCTAAAACCTTATTTTCTCTGTATGCTGAACAACAAATTCGATTATACGACAAAGTTTGAAGAATCGACGATTATCGACCAATTACATGTTCTTTTTGCCGATCATACATAGCCTTTACTGGTCAATGTATCGTGTTTATAGGATTTTGGAAGGCAGCTATTCCTGGTAGAAAAGCTGTGTGTAGTAGTAATCACCTTCGGCATTCCTTTTAACACTGACCGCCGTATGGCTAAATTCGCCCTCCATAGTTTTTTTATGGCTGCTACTTTGATACCATCCCTCAAATGCTTCCATGGCCGTATCATATTCCTTGGCCACATTTTCGGCGACCATCTTTACGGTTATTTCAGAGTTAATACTGGATGCCCTGGCGCTAAAATTGTCATGGCTTAAGCTTCCTTTTGAAATCATGTAGTCCGTGTGCTTGTTCGCATACTTGTAGGCGATTTCGCTGAACTCGAGTTGGTTAAGGCCCAACGAGGCCCTATGGTCGTTGACAACGGCCAGAACCTCCTGTTCCAGGATTACGTTGTTTTCAGCTACTGCAATGATGGTGTCGTCCTGTAATGGCTCTGCCGTACACGAAAAAAGCAAAACAAACATCACTGGGATAGCTAATAGCAATCTCATTTTCATATAGTGTTCTCTTTGTAAGCAGGCCGTTCAGGATAGCTTTGTAGGAAAGTAAGATAGGGGTTCTGTTCTCGTGTTGATTGGGGAAATCAACAATGTAATATTAAATAAAATAGATTTCGGTCATGTTAAAATCTATCTGTTTTTCGACCAAATGCCTAGAATTTGGGAGAAAATGTATTTGGTCGGGAGTATGTTGTTTTTGGTCGATAAAGGGGAGTTATTCAGTCATGTTACTTTGCAGTACATTATCAAAAAGGAAGGTACCAATCTCTATTAAAGGGACGTACAGAACGGAATTGGTCTTCATTTCTTGGCTAGGCAATTCAAAATTGCCGTTAAGTCGCTCTATGAAAACCAGAAGCGCTCCTAAGATTACGGCTACTTTTAGTATACCAAAAAGGGCTCCTGCCAGTTTATTCAAGATGCCCAACATGGCTATATCGACGATTTTAGTCAGAATTTTTCCTAGCACATGCACGACCAGCACGATGATGATAAAGGTGATGATCAAGGATGCGATATTGATGAACTTTTCATCCCAGTCCATCCTTTGGGATAAATAATCACCTGCGATATACGAAAAATGGATAGCTCCATAAATACCGGCAATAAGGGCCAGAATAGCGGCAATCTCTAATAAAAGTCCATTGCTGAGACCTTTCCAAAGACCCCATAAAAGCAATAGACCCAATACAATGTCCAAAAAATTCATTTCAGCAATTTGAACAAATATAAAACTTTAGATTAGTACCTTTATGACTTTGATTTACAAGAGGAATCTTATAAAAAATAATATGGCCAGGGACACTTTGTTGAAGGAACGATGGGAACTATTGGTACAGAAATTGTCCAATAGATTTTCTGATGGAGACCCATTGGAACTGGATGCCATCATTTACCTTGTAGGTGTACAGGAGCTGGGGCAATATCACAGAAAGTATAAGAAGGATGATAAACTAGATTTGATGCATATCGCCATCTGCAGGTTATTGGAGCCCTATGGATATTACGAATTTGATTTTTTTGATGACGACGGATGGCCCCATTACAAGATCAAGGAGAGTCTTCCTCCCTTAAAAGCCGGGGAACAGGCCGTTTTGATGAAGGAAGCTATTGTCGATTATTTTTTGGAGAAGGAATTTATCCACTAAATGAAACCCTCATCGAGGGATTTGTTATTTTATGTTAAATACCTGTACAACAGTAAATGGTTAAAATTAATCTTTTAACCCCATTTAAGACATGTGAAAAAACCCAGCTATTACGCCGTTATCTTTACTTCCATCCGCACGGAAGGGGATCATGGTTATTCTGAAATGGCAAAAACCATGGAAGACCTGGCCAAGACCCAACCCGGATATTTGGGCATAGAGAGTGCTAGGGAGGAAATTGGCATAACCGTTAGCTACTGGGAAAGTCTGGAGGCCATTACCAATTGGAGAAAAAATTCTGAACACGTACTTGCTCAATCCAAAGGAATAAAAGACTGGTACCAAAACTACACGGTTCGAATTTGTAAGGTGGAACGCGAATATTCTTGGGAGAAATCCGTCTAGTGAAAGAAACCGCTCTTTTACCTTCCTTTGAAAACTGGCCAAATCCTAGTATCTTTCTCCAAACATGCCGTAGAGGCCATAATTAAATTCAATTGATTTTATGGGAGTATATATAATATCGTTAGATCAGGGAACGACGAGTTCTCGTGCGTTGTTGGTAGATGAGCAAGGGAGGATCCAGGGGATGGTTCAGAAAGAGTTCAAACAGATTTTTCCTAAATCGGGCTGGGTGGAGCACGATGCCATTGAAATTCTGGAAACCCAGTTGGGCGTTTTAAAGGAGCTGATTTCCAATAATAAGGTCGATTTGGGCGATGTGAAGGCCATCGGTATAACCAACCAACGTGAAACTGCCGTGGTATGGGACAAAAATACCGGCAAACCCGTTTACAATGCCATAGTTTGGCAGGACAAAAGAACGGCAGGTATTTGCGAACATCTAAAAAAAGAAGGACTTACCGAACATGTACGAAAAACTACGGGCTTGGTCATCGATTCCTATTTTTCGGGCACCAAGGTCAAATGGATTTTGGACAATGTGGAAGGTGCCAAAAAGAAAGCGGAAAATGGTGATCTGTTGTTCGGCACAATCGACTCCTGGCTGGTCTGGAATATGACCACGACCAAAAACCATTTCACGGACTATACCAACGCATCAAGAACCCTCTTGTATGATATTGTAAATCTACAATGGGACGATCGGCTATTAAGTGCCATGAATATTCCAAAAAGCATGTTGCCTGAAGTAAAACCCTCGGCATTCCATTTTGGGGATTTTGAAATTGACGGAGTTAAAATCCCCATAGCGGGGATTGCCGGGGACCAACAGGCAGCCTTGTTCGGACAGGGATGTTTTAAAAAGGGAACCGCAAAAAACACCTATGGGACTGGCTGTTTTATGCTGATGAACACTGGCGAGGAACCCCAATTTTCCAAAAATGGATTGTTGACCACCATTGCCTATGGTTTGGACGGTAAGGTGAACTACGCGTTGGAGGGGAGTATTTTCATTGCAGGGGCTGCCATACAATGGCTGCGTGACGGTTTGGAATTGATATCCGATGCCAAGGAAACCGAGGCACTTGCCAAATCTGTTGAAGGGGAAAGTTCGGTGTACGTGGTACCGGCCTTTGCCGGCCTTGGAGCACCTCATTGGGACATGTATGCCCGTGGTGCGATTTTCGGACTTACGAGGGATACGGGCAAGGCCCACTTGGCCAAAGCGACCTTGGAGTCACTTGCCTATCAGACAAAGGATATTTTAAAGGCCATGGAGGACGACTCAGATCTACAGTTGAAGAACTTACGGGTGGATGGTGGTGCCTGCGCCAACAACTATCTGATGCAGTTTCAGGCCGATATTTTGGATACCGAGGTACATCGCCCCGAAGTGATAGAGTCCACTGCTATGGGTGCCGCCTTTCTTGCGGGCATTCAGGTGGGACTTTGGTCCCAGTCCGATATCGATGAGAGTAGGCCCATGAACAGAATCTTCAAACCTCAATTTGATCGGGCAAAAAGAAGACGATTATATGCCCAATGGAAAAAGGCCGTGGATCGATCCAAGGCTTGGGAAGAGGAATAGGCCTGTTAATTTATCATTAAATTAAGAAGTAAGGCCGTACATACGGGTGCCTTACATAGTATCTTTAAGGAAGAAAGAAAGTTATGCAGCATATACAGTTTTCCAATTTAAACCGTGAGAAATATATTGAACGGTTAAAAACGGAATTTTTTGATTTGGTAATTATCGGAGGAGGGATTACCGGGGCCGGTATAGCCTTGGATGCCGCCTCCAGGGGTTTGAAGGTGGCCCTGTTGGAGAAAAACGATTTCGCATCAGGTACCAGTAGCAAATCAACCAAACTGATTCATGGGGGTTTACGCTATTTAAAACAGTTCGATTTTTGGCTGGTCAAGGAAGTGGGGTCTGAACGTGCCATCGTCCATAAATTGGCACCCCATTTGGTATTACCGGAAAAGATGCTTTTGCCCTTGATCGAGAATGGCTCTTATGGTAAGTGGTTGACGTCCATAGGACTAAAGGTCTACGATATTTTGGCCCAAGTAAGTGGGGATGACAAACGGCAAATGTTGGAAAAAAAGGAGGCCCTAAAATTGGAGCCCCTTTTGCCCAAAAAGATATTGAATGGGGCTGGTTATTATGCCGAATATAGAACGGACGATGCCAGGCTCACCATAGAAAATATCAAGACCAGCCTTATGTTCGGGGCGAGGGCAATGAACTATGCTACGGTAACCGATTTTCTGTATAAAAACGAGAAAGTGGCCGGTGTAAAAGTACGGGATGAGGTAAGCGGGACGGATTTTGAAATCAAGTCCAACTACGTAATCAGCGCTGCGGGCCCTTGGGTAGATGACCTCAGGGTGCTCAACAATTCCAAAAAAGGTAAGCAATTGCATCTGACCAAAGGGGTCCATTTGGTATTTCCCTACGAGAAATTGCCCGTGAAGCAATCCGTTTATTTTGATATCCCCGATGGCCGAATGATGTTCGCTATCCCCCGAGGTAAAATTACGTATGTAGGTACTACGGATACCAATTATAATGACAACAAGGACAAAGTGCGTACGGATATTGCCGATGCCATCTACCTTATTTCGGCAGTGAATAATATGTTCCCGGACATTAATCTGGAACTGGATGATATCGTGTCCTCTTGGGCAGGCCTTAGGCCTTTGATTCATGAGGAAGGGAAATCGGCCTCCGAACTCTCCAGGAAGGATGAAATATTTGTATCGGATACCGGACTTATAAGCATAGCTGGGGGAAAACTCACGGGTTACCGTAAAATGGCAGAACGTGTCGTTGACAGGGTCGTTGAGAAATTAAAATCCGAAGATGATACGGAGATTAAAAAGTGTTTTACGGACAAGATTTCACTCTGTGGAAACGACACCTTTAAGAAATACAAACATGTAAAAAAGTATATCGATTCTGTCTATGAACGTATCAAGCCCGATGGTTTTTCAAAACACGATGCCTGGTTTTTGGTAACGAATTATGGGGAACAAACGGAATCCATTTTGGAGCGGTACGAAAAACGATCGGAAAAGGACAATCCTACCAAGCTTATTTTGGCCGAGTTGGAGTTTGGCATCCATAACGAAATGGTCCTGAACCCCATGGATTTCTTTATTAGACGTACGGGAAGGCTCTATTTTGACATAGAGAGTATCACCCTGTATATGGACTCGGTGCTAAAGGAATTCAAAAAGATTTTTGGTTCGGACGATGCACAACTAAAAGCTTGGAAGGAGAACTTGGAAAACGAGATCAAAGAGCATTCGGATTTTTCTTTGAATAGAAATTGAGTTTTTATATAGTCGTTTTTGCAAACCATTAAAGAATACTTAATGAAATCAAAATATTTTCTATTGATTTTAGTCTTATTTGTATTCTATGGCTGTAATCAAAAGAATTCCGGCTTTGATATTAACGTTGACTCATATGTTGATTATGATACACTTTACATTTCGGAATTAACAACTAATAATTCTTTAGCCAAAATTTACGATTTCCAAGGTAAACGAAGAGTTGAGTTAGGCTTACCTACTGTGGCAAGTATCCATACTAAAAATAAAAGTTCCCAGTACCTTACGGTATTAGCTCAAAACAAAGATTTGAATATTTACATTTCACCAGATACCATAATAAAGACAAATAATATAGCGGATTCCTTGGTTAATTTTCTATGGAAGAGCAATCTGGAATTTATTAATGATAATAGCTCTTTCATTTTTAACAAAAAAAATACTGATTCGATTCCTATTCTATTTGAAAGCTTTAGACAAAAAAGAGAGAGGGTCATAAATCTATATAGAGACGAATACAGCGAAGAAATTGCAAATATTCTTCGTTTTCAAAATGACGCTCGTATTTATTCCTTTTTGTTTTGGTTAGGTAGAATTTCAAAAGGCTTGGATGTCAAGAATAGTTTTTTTGATTTTATAGATGACATTCCAAAAGTATCTGAAACATTAAAATCACTGCCAGATATTTACCTATATAAATATGAAGTAGAGTATTTAAGAACACATGAAGGGATAGAGAGTACTACCGATTTTTTAAAATTTATTGAGGAAAAAACAGAGAATAAGGATTTGGCCGACTTTTTAAAAGCTATTTATATCAAAGCATTAATTGAGATGCCTTCATATTGGGATAAGCATGAAAAATTATTTAACTCGGTGGTTTTGACCCAAACATTAAATGCTGAAAAGAGCAACATTTATTACCATCTTATTGAGCAGTCATCCTCTTCTTTTTTCGCTTCACAAAATGGGGAGTTGGCCTATCCATTTCAGGCTGAAGATAAATTCGGCAATCAATTCGATTTAAAAGGTTCAATTGGGAAAGTAATCTTCATTGATACTTGGGCCACTTGGTGCGGTCCCTGTATCCAACATAGGGATAAAGTACTAGAACTTGCCAATAAATATAAAAACAACGAAGGTGTAGAGATTCTACTTGTTTCAGTTGATACATCAAGAGAAAAATGGAAATCGTTTTTAAAAAAGGAAAATAAAAATTTTGCGCAAAATCTGTTCATTGAAAATGGTATGAGAACCGAATTTGGTAACAACTATAATATCAAATCAATCCCCAGATACATTCTTATTGGAAAGAATGGTAAAATAATCAACTCGAATATTAAAGAACCCTCAAAAGCTGTGGAAAAGGAAATTGAGATAGCATTAATGGAAAAGTAAAAGACCACAGCACTTACTATTTTTCAACACTAGTTTCTTTAAACTAACGACCATTAAACTTCGTAAGAATATTTCTATTTGAGGGCTAGGGGGCCTTTAATCCAACTGCTCCGTTAAGGCGGCAAAAACTTTCTTGGCATTTTTGTTTTCGTACAGCACCTCGTACACCGCATCTATGATGGGAGTCTTTACCTTCTTTTTGAAATCGTTCTTTATTTGGTAGGCGCTTTTAGTGGCGTAATAGCCTTCGGCTACCATGCTCATCTCCATTTGGGCACTTTTTACGGTATATCCCTTGCCGATCATATTCCCGAACATTCGGTTTCTACTGAAGGTGGAATATCCGGTCACCAATAGATCTCCAAGATAAGCGGATTGGTTAATGTTTCGATCTATGTTGTGGATCCGTTTGGTATAGCGCTTCATTTCCCGAATCGCATTGCTCATCAACACACTTTGAAAGTTATCACCATAGCCCAATCCATGGGCAATTCCGGCCGCAATGGCATAAATGTTCTTGAGCATGGCGGCATACTCCGTACCAATAATATCCTTGGTAATCTTTGTCTTGATGTAGTTACTGGACAGGTTTTTGGCCACCAACTTCGCCTTTTTGGCATCGGCACAGGCAATGGTCAAGTAGGATAGTCGTTCCATAGCCACCTCCTCCGCATGGCAGGGCCCGGTAATGACCCCTATGTTATCAAAGGGAATGTTATAGGAATCATGGAAATGTTCCCCAACGATTTTACCGGTTTCCGGAACAATACCTTTAATGGCGGAAAAAATGATTTTGTCCACTAAGGGCTTGCTAATTTTCTCCAATTCCTGCATCAAAAATGCGGAAGGAATGGCAAAAATGAGCACATCGGCATAGCTTACAATTTCATTGATGTCATCGGTCAAAAACAACTGTTCCGTCTTAAACTCAACGGAAGTAAGATAGTTAGGATTGTGTTTCTGGATTTTTAGGTAGCCAATGGCATCGGAGTTCCGCATATACCAGCCCACCATTTCCTGATTCGCGGTCAGCATCTTTACGATGGCCGTTGCCCAACTACCCCCGCCCAATACCGCAAATTTTACATCTTTCTTCATACCCTGAATTTAACGTCGCTAATTTACCAAATTATAAATAGGCTTTTGACCCTGTATATCAAAGGGTTTGTCAATTTGGCACGGTGCTTGTTTTCTTAAAGGTATTATTAAAAGGCAAGCTTATGAGAACGATAAAATTACTTTTTGGATATACATTTATGGCCACCCTGTTGGTTTCCTGTTATGCGGATGTCATTGTAGAGGATGCCTATATTGAAGAATCGGCCTTTAATACGGATCAGGTTTTACAGTCTTATGATCTTTGGTACGTGGATATCAATCAAACGCGAGGGAACGGGGAAGTACCTTTTCTTCAGCGTGCCTTTACCGTAAGTTTTGACCGCGGTACTTTTTACGCCAACAACAATATCGTAGGGCTTGGAAAGACCGGAAACGGATTTGGAATCGATGTCGGTTTTTACGACACCTATAGGGGCGTGGTTGAAATAGACCATGATGTAGACGGACTTTGGCTGATGGAGGTGTATGCCGTAAACAGTAGTACCTTAGAGTTTTATAGCCCAGTAACAGATACATCTTACATACTTAGAGGTTATCAAATTCGTAATTTTGATTATGACCAGTTATTTAATGACAACATCGATTACTTAATACAGGAATACGATGCTTGGGAAAAATCCTATACAAGTGTGGAGGGTGAACTGAACGATTTTGATGATGAGAACTTTCTTCAATTTCTACCTAATATGTTTCGTTCATCGGCCGATGCACCGGGAACGGCCTTGGGCAGTCTGCACTGGGATTATGAAGGGAATTATCAGGTATATGACGTTGCCAACGATACTTCCCTAAAGACCCTGACTCTGGATTATGATTTTATCGGTAACGATTATTTTGAGCTTTATGTAATAAATGATGGCACCATAGAATTATACCATCCAGATAGCGGAACCATTTATGAATTTAAGGGCAGGGGCTATCAGCAGTATTTAAAGACGGGTAAAGGTGCCGTCGCCAAGAAAAGAACAAAGACCTCCAATCCTACCATGGATGTGGTGAGGAAGCGAACAAAATAGATTTAGGTTGGTTAGTTGTTAAATACCATTTCCAATTTAAAAATGAGCCAATTTACTTGTTTATTTCCCCTATGCCTTCATTCTTTGTGAAAATTGCAAAGAACCCTGGCTATTTGTAATTTCCACGGCTTTGGCACAGAAATAATTAACAGTGCAAATTTTGGTTCATTCCTAAACTAGAAATGGTATAAAACCGCCAGAAAGATTCAAACCTCTGGCGGTTTTTTCTATACAAACAACAACTAACCTTCTATTTTCCCGGTATGGCTTCGGGCCAAGATTTTCTATATTGGGATACAGTATCCCCATAACTTTTGGCGAGGGACTCCGATTCTTCTGTGGAGTATATGTCCTTTGCTTTCTTGAAGAAATCCTCTTCTTCATCCTTTAAATGGTGCTCTACCTTATCCGCTAACTTTTGCATGGTGGCCAGCCAATGAGGGGAACTCATATCGGTATCGTCCAGTTCTTCAATGAGCTCGTCCATTTCATGGTGTTCTGCCATGCCGTGCCTGGCATCTTCCTGCATCTTATCGGAATCTATCAATGGAGAATAAAAATATCGCTCTTCCGCGACTTCATGTACTTCCAATTCCTTCTTCAATTCCTCCCAGATATCCCTTCTTTCCTCAGAATCTCCCGAAGTCTTGAGTATTTTGGAGCATAATTCCCGTTGGATATCATGGTCGTCCTTGATGGCTTTATAAATGTTCATTTCTAAATCTTTTTGGGGACTCCAACGTTGTTCACAAGTAAAAAGAGGAAAAAATTGGTGTCCGGATTAATATAGAGACAAGGTAAATTAAATTTATCCTTATGCTTACCTCCATAAAAGCAAAGATTAATTCTATTGCGTTTATACGCATTCTTTGTCGGACAATGGCAAGGGTCTATAGGCAAAGTATTGCATTACTTCTTCCAAGGCCAGGCGTAGTGCTTTATTGACAGGCACTATAATATTACCCAGACGGAAATCTATTTGGTTGAGTTGCATGTAGTATTCCGTAAAGATGGGAACTGACAAACCTTGTGTTATTTTTTCGGAGGCCGAAGCAAAGTTTTCGGCCTGTCCTTCTTTGATGACCTTGCACGTGGCAAGGCGCAGTTTGCCATATTTGTCCGTATTGGCGCCATAGCCAAACAGACGACAAATAAGTCCACGATATCGGTAGGTCTTACAATGCCCTTGGTCTATAATTGAAAGTGGTTTATAATTTACACATATGGTTGTTTGAAGTTCTCGAAGGGTTTGTAACATTTTATCGGCCTCGCCGGTCAAAAACAGGTGGAATGCCCATGGTAGAAATTCTAAGGGAGAGGCCTCAATATCAGGATATGTGCAACATCTGCCACAACCGGAAAGACATCTGATTGCTGTCGTATTTTGAAAAGCAGCCGTTTCCTGATCAAGTTGGTGGAACAAATTTTCCACCAAGCTCACTTTTTGCGGTAAGGTCATCGATTTTTCGCGCGAAGGTAGATTTAAAATTGATCCGTTGGGATTTTTTGTTTCAATTTTAAATTACTGAAAAACAGTTGTTTAAAAGAATCAAATGGTCTCACCAAACGTCAACAGGTTATTGTCTGGATCCAAAAGGGAAAACTCCTTTTGCCCCCATGGTTTTAACTTCAATTTTCCGTTGGGATGGATGGCCACTTTCTGGTCCAACAGCGATTGGTAAAACCCATCTATATTATTACATCTTAAATAGACCTGACCGTAGTTTTCCAAAGGATTCAGATTCTTGAAAAGAAAGAAATGGATTTGAATGTTGTCCTTGACCAACATCAAATAATCTGGGTAATTGGAAGTACCTAAATTTTCAAAACCCAATTTTTCGATATAGTATTCACGCGTTATGGACTTGTCCCGCATGGGGAGCTTTGGATGGATGTCGGTGAGCATAGTATTTATTTTTCCATTAGTTAAGATATGTCATTCAGCTGTCAAGATTATATCCCTTTTTAAACACCGATGGATTTTCGCCCGTAATTTTCTTAAAGCTTCGGTTAAAATAGGAGAGGCTTTCAAAGCCACATTCAAAACAGGCTTCGCCCACATTTTTCCCCATCAACAACAATCGTTTTGCCTGACTGATGCGGTACTGGTTCAAAAAGGAAACAAAGGTGCTTCCTGTGGTCTTTTTGAAATAACGGCAAAAAGCAGGTTTGGTCAGTCCGCAAACATCGGCAACCTCCTCCAAGGTTATCTTTTCTTGATATCGTTCGTCAATAAGGGCATATATCTTTCGCACCCGTTTTTGTTCCTTGTTTTTGAAGGGGTTAACATAAGGTGTTTTATGTAATAGTTGAAATTCGGTACTCTGCGAAAGACGTTTCAAGATGTGCATCACGGACATAAAAAAGTCAAAGGGTTCCTGTTCATGAAGGGTTTTCATAAGCCCGCCCACTTCCTCCTTGGTCTTTCCTGAGAAAGCTACACCATAACGGGAAAGATCTAATAGTCGGTCCAATTGTTTGAGCTCCGGGTAGTCGTTCAATACGTTTTCCTTAAAACTGGGTTTTATATGAAGTACCTCTTTTTGGTACGATGTTGTAACACCATGGTCAAAATTCAAATGGGGGATATTGGAACCAATGAGCACTAGGTCGCTCCCGGTAAAGTTGGAAATATGGTCGCCTACATGTCGCTTGGCATCGGCTCCTTCAATATAAACTAGTTCCAGTTCCGGGTGAAAATGCCAATAGAAGAGATGACTCAGTTTGGGATCGTGCAACAACCGGAACGGACTCTTGGAATTGGGATTTATACTTTCTAGTTGGACTTTCATTTCACATCAATTGGGTGTTAAATATAAACGAAATTGATATTCTAATAGTTTTAATTCTTTTTTATAGTTAAAATAGTTCAAATCATCGTCAATATTACGGTGGTATCCAAAGTTAATTCCCACTAGTTTTATCCCAGTAATTAACAATCAATTAAATAGAAAATATATGCAACAGTCTAAGGAAAAGGTAGCCATGGGCAACATGGCGCATCAGGATATCCCTGGGAATCCATCCACCGCTACCAGCAGCAAGCAACAATTGAACGACCGCTCCAACGGAAAACCCTTACGAGTTTTATCTGAAGAAGATTGGAAGTTCTGGATACACAACGGCTATATAGTCATTAAGAATGCCGTTCCCAAGGAACAGGCCCAGAGGACGGCCGCTTTTCTCTGGGAGTTCGATGAGAAGGACCCCAACGATAAAAGCACCTGGTATGCGCCTCCACGGGCCGAAATGAAAATGAAGGAACTTACCGGAACGGGCATGGTTGAAGTATATAACCACCAATACCTTTGGGATAACCGCCAGACCCAAAGGGTTTATGATGCCTTTGTGGATGTTTGGGGTACCGAAAAACTTTGGGTGACCATAGATCGGGCCAACCTTAATTTTCCGCAGCGCGAAGGAGAACACAAAAAAGGTTTTATTCATTGGGATTACGACCCGGAGACCAGGCCCCAAAATGTGCAAGGCGTCCTTGCTTTGGCTGACCAAACCGATGAAAACATGGGCGGTTTTCAATGCATTCCTTGGTTATACCGAAATTATGACACTTGGAAACTGACCCAACCTGAGGACCGTGACCGTTTCCAACCGGACATAACCGGGATCGAGGATAAAATCGTGAAAGTAAAAATGGAGGCGGGCGACCTTTTGATCTTTAATAGCACGGAACCGCATGGAATCAGGCCCAATCGTTCCGGGGATAAAGTGCGTATTGCTCAGTATATTTCCATGATGCCTGCCGAGGAGGATAACGAAGCCTTGAAAAATTGGAGGATAAACTCTTGGAAAAATAGGGTGGCCCCCGAAGGCTATGCCTTTCCCGGGGATCCCAGAAACTGGGAACAGACCAAATACGAAACCGCCAAATTAACGCCGCTAGGGGAAAAATTATTGGGACTGAAGGCTTGGTAGGTTGCCAAATCGTTAATAATCATTCGGTTTCTAGGGTATCCCGCAAATAATGGTATTTTTGCGCCCTTAAAATAAAAAGACGTGCGAAAGTATTTGAATTTGTTCGATTTTAAGCAGAAGGTAGATTATAAAACGGAAATCCTCTCCGGACTCACAGTGGCCTTGGCCTTGGTGCCAGAGGCCATTGCTTTTGCACTGATTCCGGGGTTTTCTCCCTTGACCGGACTTTACGCCGCCTTTGTATTGGCCTTGGTCACCTCAATTCTTGGTGGTAGACCGGGCATGATTTCTGGGGCTACCGGAGCCGTAGCCGTTGTTTTTGTGGGGCTGATTTTGGAGCTGAAACGCAACTTTCCGGGAATCGAGCCAGAGACCATTTTGAATTATGTCTTTGCAACCGTTATCCTAGCCGGGGTTTTACAGATTGGTGCCGGCCTTTTAAGATTGGGTAAGTTTATCCGATTGGTACCACACCCGGTGATGTTCGGTTTCGTGAACGGCTTGGCCATAATAATTTTCATGGCCCAGTTCCCCAATTTTTATGATAAGACTACAGGTAATTTGCTGAGCGGAAGTCCTATGTACATTATGTTGGGTTTGACGCTTTTAACGATGCTCATCATTTGGGGCCTTCCCAAATTGACCAAGGCCGTTCCATCTTCCTTGGTGGCCATTTTAGTAGTTTCAGCCATAGTATTAGGTTTTGGTATCGATACCATGCAAGTGGCGGATATCATGGCCGAAGGCGAGAGTATCAAAGGAGGCTTTCCACCGCTTTCCATTCCCCAGTTACCTTTTACGCTGGAGACATTCAAGATCATTGTTCCCTATGCGGCCATTGTTGCCGGTGTAGGTCTGATCGAAAGTCTTTTGACCTTGAACATCATCGATGAGATAACGGAAACCCGTGGTAGCGGAAACAGGGAATGCGTGGCGCAGGGAACGGCCAATATTATGTCCGGTTTCCTTTCAGGTATGGGAGGATGTGCCATGATCGGACAGAGTTTGATAAATACCTCGGCTGGGGCCAGGGCCCGATTATCAGGAATTACCGCCGCCGTTATGTTGTTGGTTTTTATTATGTTCGGTTCCAGTTTGATAGAGCGTTTGCCCATGGCCGCTTTGGTGGGCTTGATGTTCATGGTGGCGATCGGAACGTTTGAGTGGGCCAGTTTTAAAACGTTTGGGAAAATGCCAAAATCCGATGTCGTCGTGATGGTCCTGGTTACCTTGATTACCGCAATCACCCACAATTTGGCCGTGGCCGTTCTCTTGGGAGTTATAATTTCGGCATTGGCCTATTCTTGGGAGAACGCCAAACGTATCCGTGCCAGAAAATATGTTGATGACAACGGGGTGAAGCATTATGAAATATACGGCCCCTTATTTTTTGGTTCTACGACGCTTTTTGCCGAAAAGTTCGATGTGCCCAATGACCCGGACGAGGTCATTATCGATTTTAGGGAAAGTCGGGTTGCCGATATGTCGGGCATCGAGGCTTTGAACAAGATTACGGAGCGATATGCCAAGATAGGCAAGAAGGTACATTTAAGACATTTGAGCAAGGACTGTATCCGTCTGCTTAAAAATGCGGATGAAATCATCGATGTGAACGTGATGGAAGACCCCACATACAAGGTAGTGGCCGATAAATTCTAGCAAGCAACTATATCATAAATTTTACATAGAGAAATACGATAATTGAAAGTATTATCAGAATACTGATGATTGTTACCTTAAGGTTGTACAAAGTATCTTTTTTAGCCTGATTTCGTATCCTATTCTTTATCACTTGCTGCTGAAATGGGGTAAGCTCCTTGAATTTTAACTCGGTCTTACTTGACAGGTTCTCATATTCCGCACGGATGTCCTTGAAGGTTCGTCTTTTTTTCAACAGTGCCCTGTTGGCATTTATCACTAACATTGGTTGACTTGCGGAACCCATAATTAATACTTTCTTTACTAGTGACGATTTCACGACTTTTGTTACAGGTGTAATTTCTTTTTAAGGCCTCGTCTAATTATCGGGACTGTACGTTTAAAAAGTGAAGAGTTGAAAAAACCGACGATTAAAATTGGTGATGTACTATTCGGCGTGTTCATTGTATTGCTGATTATTCCCCAAACAAGGATTCCCATAATGGTCATGGTCAACAGGTTAAAGGTAGAACTGTTTTCACCAAGTCTAGCCTCTGAAAAGGAACAAATACAATTGGAACCCTTTATCTATGAAGTTGAAAATTTGCAAGGTGAATCGGTCAATACTAAAGTGGGTGATGGAAACATAACGTTTATAAGTTATTGGGCAACCTGGTGCCCGCCCTGTATCGCAGAACTTCCCAGTATCGATGCCTTGTATGGGCATTATGGGGACAAGATTGATTTTCTGATGATTTCGGATGAACATCCGGAGAAAATAAATTTGTTTTTGGAGAAGAGGAATTTTTCAGTACCTGCCGTGGTTTCCAAATTGAATCCTCCAAAGGACCTTTATGAAAAGACCATACCTACAAATTATATCATCGACCACACGGGAAAAATTGTTGTCAAGGAAAAAGGAGCATCCAACTGGAACAGCAAAAAAGTCAGAAACCTAATGGATGCGCTGATTGCGGAACGTGAAGCATCGGCAAAATAACTACCTCACGGGGCAAGCCCAGGAGGATTTCGTTATAATCAAGTTTTCAATTTCGAGATTAGCCCTATGTATTAAACCCTTTGGCAGAGCCAATAAAAAAACCCTTTCCAAAAATTAGAAAGGGTTTCTGTTTATAGGTTCAGCCATAATTATAAGGTACGAAGATATTCGGCTACGCTCCTTGCCTCATCTTCCGTAAGGTTTTGGTTCAGCATGATGGCGTTGTTGTACTCTTTCAATAATGCTTTGGCAATAGGATCTTCCTTGAGCATCCCATCTGGGTTCAAGATCATGTTCATTACCCACTCCGGACTCCTTCTTTCATACACCCCTTTCAAGGCAGGACCGATCATACGTTGTTCCGCCATGTGGCAAGCGGTACAAATGGCCTGGAATTTCTCCTCGCCCGCTGCGGCAAGGTCGGCATCGATTTCATCGCCAAACTCGACACTGGTTATGGGGCCTACACCTTTGTTGTCCATATCCACGGGGACACCACCGCTGGTTTCCGTAGCCTTAATTTCCTCTTTCTTGGTACGGTTCATTTCAAAACCATCCTTCTTTTCTTCTTTCTTTTCGCCACAGCTTACTACCAAGGCGCCAAGGGCCAATAAGGTGAATAATTTTCGCATTTCTTTTATGATTTTAATCTTAATAATTGTTGGAAGGACTAAGATATGAATTTTTATTTGTTAGGGGAGTTTTTTAATAAGCCCCGATCAAACTAACGTATTAAAAAAATCCAAGGAGCGCTGTTCCGTATACGTAATGTTCCTGTCCCCATAAAAACCCACATGTCCCCCGTATTTAGGTATCTCAAAATGAATGTTTTTATTATGTTCCGCTTCTTTCACTGGGTAACAGGCTTTGCCCAAAAAGGAGTCGTTGGCGGCATTCACGATTAGAGTGCTAACGGTAATGGAAGGTAGAAATTGAAGACAGCTACATTTTGCGTAATAATCCATGGCATCCTTAAATCCATGGGCTCTACTGGTATAAATATCGTCAAAATCCTTCAGGGTTTTTACGCGCTTAATATCCCTTTTGGCAATTTTATCCGGAAATAATTCCTCCTTGATTTTTAATTTTTCGATGAGGTTCCCTTTAAATCGCTTGGCATACAAAACATTTTTAAACTGCAACAATTGTGCGAGCGAATCTGCCAATTGACAAGGCACCGAAATGGCCGCCGCGCCCTTAATTTCCTCTGGAACATCGTCATTTTCGCCCAAATATTTTAAAAGCAGGTTAGCACCCAGGCTAAACCCGTAAAGATATATTTGTGCAAACCCGTCCAACTTCAAAATATGGTCAATAACATCTTGGAGGTCTTCCGTGGCCCCGGAGTGGTAGGAGCGATAACGTTCGTTGGGTACGCCGCTGCACCCCCTGAGATTTACGGCGCAGACATCAAAAGTGTTCTCGCTTAAAATCTTGGCCGCACCTTGCACATAGGCCCTTTGGGCATCCCCTTCCAAACCGTGGAGAATGATACAGACCTTTTTTGAAGGGATGGTGGCATAACTCCAATCCAAATCCAAAAAATCACCGTCCGAAAGCAGGATCCGTTCCCGGACTTGGGTTAAACCCGTTACCTTTCTGAAAAGTCCGTTATAAATGGTGGAAAAGTGACTGTGCCTGAACAGTAATGGAGGATTATACTTTGAAGAAATTAGGGGCATATTGATTACTTCGGAAATATTTCCAACACTTTGATCTGTTCCTCGATCGCCTTTTTGAATACTGATTTTAAATTGGCCACCAATTTGGAGACGGGTAGCGTGTCCTCGATCGTGGCTACCCCTTGACCGGCGGACCAAATGGTTTTCCAGGCCTTGGCCTCTGTATCCAATTCCTTCCCAAAGTCTATTTTAGTATCTTTTTTTAAATCTTCCTCGGTAATCCCTGCTGCCTTTAGACTTGCGCCTAAAAAATTGGCATGCACACCGGATATCGCCGCTGTATAGATAACATCGCTCGCGCCCGCATTTATGATCATTTCCCGATATTCTGGAGTTGCCTTGCTTTCTTCGGTATTGATAAATCGGGTACCCATGTAGGCCAAATCCGCACCCATTTGAAGGGCCGATGCAATATCCCTCCCGGTACTTATGCATCCGGAGAGGATAATGGTTTTGGTATAGAATTTTTTAATTTCCGATACCAGGGTCATAGGATTGATGGTGCCCGCATGGCCCCCTGCCCCGGCCGCCACTAAAATAAGTCCGTCCACCCCTGCTTCCACGGCCTTTTCGGCATGTCTTTTTTTAATGACATCGTGAAATACCAATCCGCCATAACTGTGTATGGCATCCACAACCTGGGATACCGCACCCAAGGAGGTAATGATCAATGGTACCTTATGTTTGATACATAGTTTTAGATCTGCCTCCAACCTTGGATTGGTTTGATGGACAATGAGGTTTACGCCAAAGGGAGCCGCTTTTTTTCCGGTTTCTTCCTCATATTCCTGTAAGGCTGATTTTATTTCTATCAACCATGCTTCGAATCCTTCGCTAGTACGCTGGTTCAATGCCGGAAAAGTGCCAACGATCCCATTTTTACAACATTCTATGACCAGTTGTGGCCCGGAAATGAGGAACATGGGGGCGGCGATTACGGGTAAGGACAGGTTTTGGATAAAAGGTGCTTTTGATGCCATAATATTTTTTGTTGATTTCAAAATTTAAGTAAAAAAGCGGAACGAATCTAGTTTGTTTAACCAAAACTATGGTATTTTTATGAGGTATTATGCATGCATAACAAAAAACGATTCGGAATGTACTTGAAAGATTTTGAGATACGGTGGAGCGATGTGGATGCCAATCGACATTTGGCAAACTCGGCGTACCTAAATTATATGAGCCACACCCGTATGGCCTTTTTGATGGAAATTGGTTTTGACCATAGCACCTTGGCAAAACATGAAATAGGACCCGTTGTATTTTACGAGCATATCTATTACTTCAAGGAAGCCTTTCCTGGAAAGCCCATTAAAGTGTCTATGGAAATTATGGGTATGAGCGAGGATGCCAAATTTTTTGAATTTCATCACAACTTTTACAACCATAAAGGGGAAAACTTTGCTCATTGTGAAATGATGGGTGCCTGGATGGATTTAAAAACTCGAAAGCTAACGGGACTTTCGGAGGATTTTCTAGTTACTTTCAAGAATGTGGAAAAGGGCGAGGGCTTTCGAATTTTGTCCAAGGAAGATACCCGTAAATTTTCCAAAACTCCCAAAAATTTATAGATTTATCTTTTAAGAATTTAGCTACATTCTTCCCCCGGAATGGCAGTTTGTTTTAGTAGGATTTAATTTAATAATTTATCTAATGATAGAACAGGCAGTCAAGTGTTCCGAAATAGTTTACACAAAGTTCCGTAAACTAATTGTAACAAAAGGGATACTTCCCGGTGAACCTATTTGTCAAATCAAACTTTCACAACTCTTAAATACAAATATCGATTGCTTAAATGAGGCTGTTAATAAACTTTGCAAAGAGTCATTTGTCACCCTCAATTCAAGCAAGAAAATTATGATCAGGGAAGTTAGTACAAAAGAGATCATAGATATTTTGGATTGTAGAATTGCGTTGGAAACAAAAGCAATTAAGCTCTTTACATTGAGGGCGCCACAGGCGAGGATAGACGATTTACGAAACTTGATGGTACCTTTTGAAAAGGGACCTCAGAACGGTTATGTTTTCCATAAAATTTATCGAATATTCCATGAGCTTATCGTAATAAATTGTGGTAACGATTTGTTAATAAAACTCTTCAATCAATCTAACTTCTGGCCTACCTTGGAGCTTATAGGATTTACGCGTCCACTTATGGAAATATTACAGGAACATTTGGACTTAGTCTCTGCCGTGCATAACAGGGATGCCAACAAAGCTGCGGAACTCATGCAAGAACACTTTGAGCGTTGTAGATTATCTGTTCTTTAATAATTTTCCGATTTTAATTTGGCTTTGGCCCTAATTGGTTTTCTACTGGCTAGATAGACTCCTGCAAGAACAAGAAGTGCGGCCGCCATTTTTATCGCGCTCAAGCTGTCCTTTCCCGTTCCTATGGCAAATAAAATACCTATTAAAGGTTGAAGGTAGGTAAAGGCACTTACAGATGATGCCTTTAACTGTGTCAACGCAAAAACATTGAATAAATAAGTTAAAAAAGTGGTGCCAATTACAACAAATGCAATTGATGCATAAATTTCCGGAGGTATTGAAGACCATTTTATGGCGGCCACCTCGGTAAACGTAATGGGGAAATTGACAATAACCGCAATGGTAAAAAGCCATTTCATCAAAGTTAAGGGATGGTATTTTTCTATGAGTTTTTTAACTAGAATGAGATACGTACCGTAAGCAGTGGCATTTACGATTAAAAGGATATTTCCTAACGGAATATTTGGGGCGTCCTGTCGACTTTCAGCTCCCATTAAGATTAGTAAAATAGCTCCTACAAAACCCATGAGGATACCGCACGCTTTTTGCCATGTTATTTTTTCCTGTATCCATACGGCTGACAGAATCACAACGATAATTGGGGTGATGGTCACCAAAACGGAACTGTTTATGGGCGTGGACAACTGAAGTCCCTTGAAAAAGGCCAACATGTTGATGACCATTCCAAAAATGGAACAGATTGCGAGTCGGCCCCAATCCCTTTTCGCAATTTTTTCCTTAGGGCCCAGTACGGAGAAAACCCAGAACAATACGGCCGCACCGGTCACCCGAAGCATTATAAACCCAAAGGGCTGCACATAATTGGGCATAACCCCTTTGGCAATGGTGTGGTTGAGGGCGTAAATGGTGGTGGCTCCCAATGCGGCAAATAGGGCCAGCGTTCTTCGGCTCACGAATGAATAGCTTCTTTGGCCGTTTCTACGGTCTTTTTACTGTTGCCAATGAAAATTTCGTTGTCCACAACGATGACAGGTCTCTTTAGAAAGGTGTAATGGTCCAAAATCAGGTTTTTGAAATCCGTTTCCCCAAGTTCCTGTTCGTGCAGGCCTCTTTGCCTGAAGAGCATGGCCCTCTTACTGAACAGCGCTTCGTAACTATGGGATAGGGAATGCATTTCTTCCAGTTGTGCTTCGGTAATAGGTGCCGACTTTATATCCTGGAGTTCAAATCCATCCAAGGGTTCAAGTTCCTTCAGAATTTTTTGGCAGGTATTACAGGTGCTTAGGTGGTATATTTTTTTTCCCATCTTGTATAGAATTGAAACACAAAGAAACCCAAATCTGATTAAATGTGCTATTTTTAGGCATCATTTAAATACAATCGATTTGCAAAGTCAATTAGCGATTACCTTACAAAATAGAAAACATTTGCACCAGGTTCTAACACAGACCCCAAAAGCGGTTTTGTTGAAGATACCCAACGGCTTTAGAAACAACATCTGGTGGAACATCGCCCATGTTGTCGTTACGCAACAGATATTGGTATATAAGTTCAGCGGACTCCAAATGCGGGTCCCAGATGCTCTTGTAGAAAAATTTATGAAGGGTACCGCCCCGGACGGGACCGCGACCGATGAGGAAATTAAGATTGTTGCCGATTTTCTGATCTCCACCATTACTTGGACCAAACAGGATTTGGAAGAAGGTTTGTTCAAAGAGTACAAACCATATACCACAAGTGCCGGCTTTCAATTGGATACCCTCCAGGATGCAATCAATTTTAACCTGTTTCATGAAGGTTTGCACATGGCGACCATCATGACCCAAAGAAGACTATTGAAAAAAGGTTCCTAAAATGTCTGTAGCGTAAGGAACTTTTGGATTTCCTCAAAGGGAAAGGTCAATATAATGGGGCCATCCGCATAGGAGGCCACTTCATATTGTTCGTAAAACAATTGTAGGCCTTCGTTGGTAAAGCCCATGTTCTCGGGTAGGTAAAACATATCCTCTTCGAACATGAAACCCGTGCTGTTAATGGATTCTGTGGATGAAATACCTTCTTGCTCCCGGAATTTAGCTTCGGCATAACCTTCAAAATCCAATATGTCCTTAAAAAGCTCCTCATTGTTAAGTTCCGTTGCCTTTGTTTTGTCAAAGTTCAAAAAGCGGATACTGCCATAGCCATGGGCTCCACCCGTAAATAGGTAATAATCTAAGCGGATGGTCAACATCCGTTCATTTTCAAAGGTTACCTCCCCATTGATGGACGCTTCCCATTGCGTGGACTCCTCGGGAAACTTTTCCTTCAATTTGGCAAACTCGTTCTGGAACGATTTTATCGCCATATCGATGGAACTGGCATCCACTGCATCGTCATATTTTAGGATAAAAATAATTTCTTCCCTTAGGGCAGTGTTGATTGTTTCGTCTAATTTCTTGTTGCCTATGGCCTTTGGTATGGAAATGCTTACCGAGGCACAGTTGGCGCAGGGCTCGTTCCCAAAATTGGAAGGTTCAAAAACGAGGCTGTTGTCATTTTTACAACCCATGAATATCAGGCTAAATAGGAATAAGGAAAGTAGTCGTTTCATGCGTTTAATAGTAGGTTCATAGCTTGATTTTAAATAGTTCCTTAGGTAGAAGTATGTAGTTTAACATAAAAGTTCCCTCTATGAGGATTTCATGCTTGTAGTTCTAACTACGACAAATGTAAAGCTTCATTGTAATCCAAAAAAGATAACGATACATTTGTAGGAATAATAATAAGAATGGCTGCCAATAAAATGAGATTCAACAGTAAGGTGATTCATGGAGGTCAAGAACCCGATAAGGCCTATGGTGCCGTGATGCCGCCTATTTATCAAACATCGACCTTTGCCCAAACTTCTCCAGGTAACCACAGGGGATTTCAGTATTCAAGAAGTGCGAACCCTACCAGAACGGCCTTGGAGAACGCAATGGCCAGTATAGAAAATGGAAATTACGGACTGGCCTTTGCCAGTGGCTTGGCAGCGATCGATGCGGTATTAAAGTTATTAAATCCGGGTGACGAGGTCATTTCCACCAACGACCTTTATGGGGGCAGTTATCGCCTGTTCAAGAAAATTTTTGAAAATTATGGCATCGTTTTTCATTTTATGGATATGGAAGAAGTTTCCCTTGTTCAGGATCAAATAAATGAGAGAACAAAAATGATTTGGTTGGAAACACCAACAAATCCCTTAATGAACATTATCGATATTGAAGCGGTTTCCCAATTAGCAACGGCAAACGGACTATTGTTGGCGGTTGACAACACCTTTGCCACGCCCTATCTGCAAAAGCCCTTGGACCTTGGTGCCGATATCGTTATGCACTCGGCCACCAAATATTTGGGAGGCCATAGTGATGTGGTTTTGGGGGCCTTGGTGGTAAAGGACGAAGAACTGGCCAAGAGATTGTATTTTATCCAAAATGCCAGCGGTGCCGTATCCGGACCCATGGACAGTTTTTTGGTGTTACGGGGCATTAAGACCTTACATGTCCGCATGCAAAGGCATTGTGAGAATGCGGAGGCCATCGCACATTTTCTGCGAAAGCATCCCAAGGTAGATACGGTGTATTGGCCCGGATTTGAGGAACATCCCAATCACGACATCGCTAAAAAGCAGATGGTGAACTTTGGTGGGATGCTATCCTTTGTACCAAAAGGAAGTGATTATAAAGTGACCCTACAATTTGTGGAAAGGCTAAAAATATTCACGTTGGCGGAATCTTTGGGCGGCGTGGAGAGTTTGGTAGGGCATCCCGCAAGCATGAGCCATGGAAGTATGTCCAAACAGGAACGCGATAAGGCTGGTATAGCAGATGCTTTGATACGTCTGAGTGTTGGAATTGAGGATGTTGACGACCTAATTGAGGATTTATCGCAAGCTTTGGATGAATCGCTCATTTAATGTAGTATTTGTAGGGAAACCCTATTTATTTTTCAGGGATATTAAATGTTTGTCGTAAATACCATAATTTTTAGCGTATTATGAAATATTTAGGTTTATAATTATAATAATAACATAATTTTGCCGATATATTTTGAATTCAATAATTTAAAACGACATTAATGAGCTCAATACAAGCAAAAATAGATGCATTCATGGATGAGGTGAAGGCCCGAAACGGGCACGAACCGGAATTCATCCAAGCCGTTCAGGAAGTAGCGGATACCGTTATACCTTATATTGCCGAACAGGAAATTTACAACGGAAAGAACATTCTTTTGAGAATGGTGGAACCGGAACGATTGGTTTCCTTTAGGGTGGCATGGGTTGACGATGAAGGTGAAATCCATGTAAATAGGGGATATAGGATTCAAATGAATTCCGCTATTGGTCCGTACAAGGGCGGTTTGCGTTTTCACCCAACGGTAAATGCCAGTATCCTTAAATTTTTGGCTTTTGAGCAGGTATTCAAAAATAGTTTGACCACCCTTCCCATGGGGGGCGGTAAAGGGGGATCCGATTTTGACCCCAAGGGAAAATCTGACGATGAGGTAATGCGTTTCTGCCATGCCTTTATGTTGGAACTTAACAGACATATTGGACCTAATACCGATGTGCCGGCAGGTGATATTGGCGTTGGCGCCCGGGAAATTGGATACTTGTTTGGGATGTACAAGAAAATTAGGAACGAGTTTACCGGGGTATTGACTGGGAAAGGACTTTCATGGGGCGGTTCCAAAATTCGTCCTGAGGCTACCGGTTATGGTACGGTTTATTTTGCCGAAAACATGTTGAAAACCAAAAACGAAAATCTTGACGGCAAAACGGTGGTGATTTCCGGATCTGGTAACGTAGCCCAGTTTGCTGCCGAAAAGGTAATCCAATTGGGCGGTAAGGTCGTAACCCTATCGGATTCAGGTGGTTACATCTATGATTCCGATGGAATCGATACGGACAAACTGAAGTTCGTAATGGATCTAAAGAACAACAAAAGGGGACGTATTTCTGAGTATGTAAAGAAATACCCTAATGCCAAATATCACGATGGTAAAACCCCATGGGACGTTAAATGCGATATTGCCCTGCCCTGTGCCACCCAGAACGAGTTGAATAAAGAGGATGCCAAAAAACTCTTGGAAAACGGTTGTATATGTGTTGCCGAAGGGGCCAATATGCCCTGTACCGCCGATGCCGTCCATGCCTTCCACGATGCAAAAATCCTTTTTGCCCCAGGAAAGGCTTCCAATGCAGGTGGTGTTGCCACTTCCGGACTCGAAATGTCCCAAAACTCCTTGCGTATTAGTTGGACCCGCGAAGAGGTCGATGAGCGTTTGAAGGGCATTATGTCTGATATACACGACTCTTGTATCGAATACGGTATGGAGGAAAATGGCTATTGCAATTATGTAAAAGGTGCCAATATCGCTGGGTTCGTGAAAGTTGCGGATGCCATGTTGGCCCAAGGGGTTATTTAAACGAATTCAATATTGTACTTAAAGGCCTATCCTAATTTTAGGATAGGCCTTTTTTGTTATGGCTTAGAATCAGTTTGGATAGGTAGCATCATATTTTAACCTATTTTTGACCCTTAAAAACAGGGGCTTGTTATTCAATTCTTTTGAATTTTTGGTTTTTCTGATTGTTGTTTTCGGGCTGTATTGGTTCGTTTTCAACAAAAAGATCAGGCATCAGAATATATTGTTGCTGTTGGCTTCCTACATCTTTTATGGATGGTGGGACTATAGGTTTCTGTCCCTTATAATTTTATCTACCCTCGTTGATTATTTTGTAGGCTTGCAGATTCATGGAACAACGAAGGCTTCCCGCAAAAAAGTCTTACTTGGGATTAGTATGGCCTTTAATATTGGGCTATTGGCGTTCTTTAAATACTTCAATTTTTTTGTGGATTCATGGATCCAACTATTGAACAGTGTGGGGTATCAGACACAAAATACATGGTCGCTCAACATCATACTTCCTGTAGGGATTTCCTTCTATACCTTCCAGACCATGTCCTACACCATTGATGTATACAGAAACAAACTAGTGCCTACCAAGGACTTCATTTCCTTCGCGGCCTTTGTTTCCTTCTTTCCGCAGTTGGTTGCAGGACCTATTGAACGGGCCTCCAATTTGCTTCCACAAATATTGGGAAAAAGGACTTTTTCGTATGAAAATGGTATTCAGGGGTTGCGGCTCATTCTATGGGGCTTGGTGAAAAAGGTGGTAATTGCGGATGTTTTGGCCCTCAAAGTGGACGATATCTTTCTAAATTACCATGATTTTGGGGGCGGTGTTCTCTGGTTGGGAGCGGTTTATTTTGCCATTCAGATCTATTGTGATTTTAGTGGATATTCAGACATCGCGATTGGGGTTTCCAAATTGTTCGGTATCGAATTGATGTCCAATTTCAAGTTCCCCTACTTTTCACGGAACGTGGGGGAATTTTGGCGCAGATGGCACATATCCCTATCCACCTGGTTTAGGGATTACCTCTATATTCCCCTGGGCGGTTCCCGTAAAGGAAAATTAAAATCACTGAGGAACGTATTTATTATATTCTTGGTCAGTGGTTTATGGCATGGTGCCAATTGGACCTTTGTGGTGTGGGGCGGTGTCCATGCCCTGCTGTTCGTGCCAAGTTATATCTCGGGGCGAAACAGAACATATACCAGTGACATCGTCGCGGAAAATTCTTGGTTTCCAACACTGAAGGAACTGGGTCAAGTTTTACTTACATTTTTCTTGGTGGTACTGGCCTGGGTTTTTTTCCGCAGTGCATCCTTGACATCGGCTTTGGAATATATAAGCTTTATGTTTACAAAATTCGATTTTCCGCTTATCTATAAAAACGGATTGTACAGTGTGGGTTCCCTGTTGTTTTTGGATTGGATCTTTAGAAAGGACGAGCGGCTCAATTTTCCCTTTTTAAAATCGGTCAATAAAAAAATACTCGGCCTCGTAGAAGTCATAGTTATCCTGGTCGTGGTATATCTGATCAGTTTGAATACAAGTTCCAGTCAATTCATTTATTTTCAGTTTTAGATGAAGGCATTTCTCAAAAAGGCGGCTTTTTTTGGTTTGACGGTGCTAACGTATTTCTCGGCCACGAGCATCTATAATTACACTATTGACCCCTATGGAATTTTTGGAAATAGAAGGGAATTCAGGGCTATACGTCCCAATGAGCATAGTTTAAAAACGAATTTTGTCCTTCAAAACCCTCAAAAGTTCAACAGCTTTTTATTTTCCAATTCCAAGGGAGGCGTTCTTCATGTGAACCAATTGAATACTTCAGAAGATTCATGGTACAATATGACCTATTCCCTGGGAACCCCAGAGGAATTCTACAATAGCCTTGTATTGCTGCTTGAAAACGGTGTTCAAGTAAATAACATAATCTTAGGCATGGACGAAGGGGTTATTTATGAAAGAACTAGCTCGCATGAGAACGACGCCTCTCGTAAGTTCGTGAACTTACAAGAGGATAAAATCCAATGGGAGTTTCTGTTCTTGCCCATTTCCATCAAAAAAATTCTGGGGGCCGATCTGAGTAAAAAGTATATTGAGCATGATATATATACCGATGGCAATTATTACGCACACAATGCCTATGAAGCCGATTGTATTTCCCATGAAAACTTGGAACTTGTAGATTTCCCGCATGCAGCACCCATACAGCCGCTGGATTTTTCTTCACAGATTGAAATCCTTGAAAAAATTAGATCCTTATGCGGGCAAAAGGGCATCCAGTTGACATTTTTGGTACATCCCAGCTCCTTTGAAAATTATGTAAACTCCACCGAAAGAAGGATGCAGTTCGAATACCTTTTGAAAACTTTGGAGAACAAGGGTTTTAAGCTTTTTAGACCTTATGGTGCCAAATTAATGCGAATGAGTCCGTGTTATTGGTTGGATAAGCACCACTATACCCAAAATATTGGAAACGTTATTTTACAGGAATATTCCAAAAATTGGGCCAACGATTCCATAGCACAGTAAAGAATATCTTTGTAAAAAACCTTTTTGAATGCAGGTAACCACCAAGGGCATCGTTCTAACTTCCATTAAATATGGGGATACCAGTTTGATCGTACGGATTTTTACGGAGTCCGATGGTCTAAAATCGTACCTGCTTCGCGGAATATTGGCCACTAAAAAAGGAAAGGTAAAAAAGGCCCTGTTTCAGCCCTTGACACAATTGGAGCTTGTTGCCACACACAGAAATAAGGGATCTTTGGAAAGTGTTAAGGAGGCGAGGCTGCATTACCATTATCAAGATTTGCATACCAACATTGTGAAAAATGCCATGGCGCTATTTTTGGCGGAAATGCTGGCCAATAGCATCCATGAGGAAGAGGCAAACCCAGAACTTTTCCATTTTTTGGAAGCGGCCTTGCAATGGTTGGATATCCATACGGAAACCTCCAATTTTCATCTCTACTTTTTGATCCTACTGACCAAATACTTAGGGTTTTACCCAGATGTGAACAATATGGATGCTTCCTATTTTGATTTGCTGGAGGGCGAATTTGTAGCTACTACATCCTTAAACCCTATTTTATCGGGAGAAAATCTTTTATTTTTCAAATCATTTTTAGGCATAAATTTTGATGCAATTAACACGATAAAAATGAGAAAGAACAACAGGCAAGAACTGCTCCAATCCTTGGTTTTGTATTACGAGTTGCACTTACAAGGTTTTAGAAAACCCAAGTCATTGGCGGTTCTTCATGAGGTCTTTGGTTAATATGAGGCGATTTTTACCCCTTATTTTTTTTCTATACTGCTATGTAGGATGGTCACAACAGGTGACCGTTTTGGATGGCGATACGCGCGAACCTATACCAAACGTGGCAGTTTTCAATCCGGATAAGACCATAATCAGTGTGACGGATTTTGACGGAAATTTCGATTTCGCCACTTTTTTGAAGGTAGATAGGTTGACCCTGCGACATCTGAGTTATGAAACCAAAAAAGTTACCCGACTCCAGATAGTCAAGAATGGATATAAGATTTATTTACAAATGAGACCTGAACGCTTGGATGAGGTGGTCATGTCGGTTTCCAAGTGGGAACAACAAAAAAAGGAAGTTCCCAACAAAATTGTATCCATAGACGCCCAGACCATTGCCTTGAATACGCCACAGACCTCTGCGGATCTATTGCAAAGTAGCGGAAAGGTTTTTGTGCAAAAAAGTCAGCTGGGCGGGGGGAGCCCTATGATAAGGGGTTTTGCCACAAACAGATTGGTGCTTTCCGTGGACGGGGTGCGTATGAACAATGCCATATTTAGGGGAGGCAATTTGCAGAATGTCATCTCCATCGACCCCTTCAACATCCGAAATACCGAAATTATCTTTGGTCCGGGTTCCGTTATTTATGGAAGCGATGCAATAGGCGGGGTTATGAACTTCTACACCAAGCAGCCCACGCTAAGCCAAAAGGAGACGACCGAATTTTCAGGGAATGCCAACTACCGATTTTCCTCGGCAAATATGGAAAATACGGTTCACGCCGATGTAAACATAGGAAAGGAGAAATGGGCTTCCTTAACGAGTTTTTCCTATAATAGTTTTCAGGATTTGACCATGGGCAGCCATGGCCCCGATTCCTACCTGAGAAACAATTTTGTCATGACCCGAAATGGGGAAGATGTACTTGTGCCAAACAACAATCCAAGAAAGCAAGTTCCCACGGGTTACGATCAAAGGAATTTTATGCAGAAATTCCTATTCAGACCCCATGTTAACTGGGACTTGAATCTGGGAATCCATTATTCAGAAACATCGGACTATTCCAGATATGACCGGCTCATTAGACCTTCAAGGGATGGCTTGGGGTTACGGTCGGCCGAGTGGTATTACGGCCCCCAAAAATGGTTCATGGGAAATATGCAATTAAAAAAGAAGGGCAACGGAAAATTGTACGATGGATTGAAATTGACCGCAGCCTACCAGTTTTTTGAAGAAAGTAGGAGCAATCGGGATTTTGGAGGTTCCATTTTAAATACCACAAAGGAAAAAGTGGATGCACTGAACCTAAATCTGGATTTTGAAAACAAGAAAATCGGGAATTTCAAACTGTATTACGGCGGGGAATTTATTTTTAACAATGTTGGATCAACAGGTTTGGACACCAATATCGCTACCGGGGAAAGGGCATCGGCAGCTTCCAGATATCCGGACGGAGCTACCTGGAAAAGTCTGGCGGGATATTTGAACGGAGAATACAAGGCCAAGCCCAATTTTATTATCATGTCCGGTTTACGGTATAGCCATGTTTGGATAGACGCATTGTTTGACCGTACCTTTTACGCCTTTCCTTTTGAGAATGCCGATGTAAGTACGGGCGCATTAACCGGGAGTTTGGGTTTTAGTTGGTTTCCAAGACAGAACCTACAAATTACGTTTAACGGGTCTACAGGATTTAGGGCACCCAATGTAGACGATATCGGAAAAATATTTGATTCGGAACCAGGATCGGTAGTCGTTCCAAATCCGGATTTGGAATCTGAATACGCATATAATTTGGAGTTGGGGATACAAAAGAACTTTGGGGATAAGCTTGTACTCAAAGGGGCCACCTTTTACACGTACTTGGTAGATGCCTTGGTCCGAAGGGATTTTACCTTTAATGGTGTTTCCCAAATTGAATATGGAGGAGAGTTGAGCAATGTGCAGGCCATCCAGAATGCCGCAAAAGCGTACGTGTATGGATTTGAGTTTGGTCTGGATGCCTATTTGACGGACCATTGGTCCCTCGCTTCCAATTTTACCATTACCGAAGGGATAGAAGAAGAAGAGGACGGAACGGATTCTCCGGCAAGGCATGCCCCTCCCACTTTTGGCGATTTTCATGTTAAATGGAAGCGGGAAAGGATTTCGACCGACTTTTTCCTCAACTATAATGGAGAGGTGGCCAATGATGACCTGGCCATATCGGAACAGTCCAAGGATTATATCTATGCCAAGGACGAAAACGGCGATCCTTTTTCACCATCCTGGTATACCTTGAACTTTCGCTCCCAATATGCAATTGCGAACAATCTTAACGCGACCCTAAGCTTGGAGAACATTACAAATCAGCGGTATAGAACGTATTCCTCTGGAATCGTGGCACCTGGAAGTAATTTGATATTGGGAATTGGGTACCACTTTTAAAATAAAAAAGACCCGTCAATCGGGCCTTTTTGTTCAGAATTCCTACGTTTCCCATTTAAGGAAAGTACAGGTTTTTTATTGTGAAATTTTATCAGCCGCTTCCTTGGTTGCGTTCTTTACGTCCTCACCAATTTTTTTGGCTTTGTCCATAGCCTCTTCTCCAGCCTCCTTAGCGGAGTCAAGGGCATTCTCTCCTGCTTCCTTGGCGGAATCAATAGCTTTTTCCCCAGCTTCTTTCATGCTTTCACCTGCTTCCTTGGCTTTGTCCATAGCGTCTTCACCAGCTTCTTTTAGATCATTTCCGGTTTCTTCAAGGGCTTCTTCCGCTTGGCTAGCGGCATCTTTTGCTTTTTCGGCTGTTTCCCTGCAGGACACAAAAGACATGCTTAAGGCCAAAACTAAAATCGTGCTTACTACTAATTTTTTCATGGTGTTAATTTTTTAGTGTTTGTATAGCTATATACGTAGCGAGGCTCATTTTGGATTAAAGCTCATGTTTTCGCTAGTCAGGGATTTTCTTATTTAACCCATTTCATTGTTTGGTAGAACAACAGTTCCAACTAAATTAATTAATTTTGCAGGCTTAAAACCCAGAACCATAAGCATTTCGTATGAAGTTCGCAGAATACAAGGGATTGGACTTACCCAAAGTTGCAGAAGAAGTTTTAGACTACTGGAAAACGGCCAATATTTTTGACAAAAGTATTTCTTCTAGGGAGGGCAAGGAAAGTTATGTCTTTTTTGAAGGCCCGCCGTCTGCCAACGGAATGCCAGGTATTCACCATGTCATGGCGCGTACCATCAAGGATATCTTTCCCAGGTACAAGACCATGAAAGGCTTTCAGGTGAAACGAAAGGCTGGCTGGGATACCCACGGACTGCCCATTGAATTGGGTGTGGAAAAGGAACTTGGCATAACCAAGGAAGATATTGGGGTAAAAATATCGGTGGAGGAATATAACGCCGCTTGTAAAAAGGCGGTAATGCGCTATACAGATGTTTGGAACGCCATGACGGAACAAGTAGGGTATTGGGTGGATATGGACGACCCTTACATTACCTACAAGTCGAAATACATGGAATCTGTTTGGTGGTTGTTGAAACAGATATACAATAAAGGACTAATTTATAAGGGGTACACCATACAGCCCTATTCGCCTAAGGCGGGAACGGGATTGAGTTCCCATGAATTGAACCAACCGGGAACGTACCAAGATGTTAAGGATACCACAGTAACGGCCCAATTCAAAAGCCCCCTAACCCCCAAAGGGGGAACGGAAAAGGATATCTTCAAGGCATTTGGAGTCGCCCCTCCTTTGGAAGGTACAGGAGAGGCTTTTTTCCTGGCTTGGACAACAACCCCGTGGACACTTCCTTCAAATACGGCTTTGACCGTTGGCCCTAAGATCGATTATGTATTGGTAAGGTCTTACAATCAATATACTTTTGAACCCATGTATGTTGTTTTGGCCAAGAATTTGGTCGGAAAGCAATTTGCGGGAAAATATGTTGAGGTATCCGAAGCATCGGATTTATTGACATACAAAGCGGAAGACAAAAAGATACCCTATCAGATTTTATCGGAAACAAAAGGTGAAAATTTGGTCGGTATCAAGTACGAACAATTATTGCCCTATGTACTGCCTTATGAAAATGCGGAAAATGCATTTCGGGTTATATCCGGGGATTTCGTTACCACGGAAGACGGTACGGGAATCGTACACACCGCTCCTACATTTGGTTCGGATGATGCCTTCGTGGCAAAGCAGGCCGTGCCGGAAATACCTCCTATGTTGGTTTTGGACGAAAATGCCAATCCTGTACCCTTAGTGGATTTACAGGGGAAGTTTAGACCAGAATTGAAGGAACTGGGCGGAAAGTACGTGAAAAATGAATACTACGAGGAGGGAGAGGCCCCTGAGCGTTCCGTAGATGTAGAAATTGCAATTAAACTTAAAGAGGAAAACAAGGCTTTCAAGGTTGAAAAGTACGTTCACAGCTATCCAAACTGTTGGCGTACGGATAAGCCTATTTTATATTATCCGCTGGATTCCTGGTTCATTAAGGTTACAGATATTAAGGACAGGATGTTCGAGCTGAACCAATCTATCAATTGGAAACCAAAGGCAACTGGTGAGGGACGTTTTGGAAATTGGTTAGCCAACGCTAATGATTGGAATTTGTCCAGATCACGGTATTGGGGAATTCCCTTGCCCATATGGAGAACAAGCGATGGAAAGGAAGAATTGATCATTGGTTCCGTTGCCGAATTGAAGTCCGAAATGCAAAAGGCCTTGGAAGCCGGCGTGATGGAGAAGGATATTTTTGAGGACTTTGTGGTTGGTGATATGTCCGAAGCAAACTATGAAAGAATAGACCTGCATAAAAATATCGTTGATCAGATAACCTTGGTTTCTCCGTCCGGAAAACCCATGAAGCGGGAAAGCGACCTCATCGATGTTTGGTTCGATAGTGGTTCCATGCCCTATGCCCAGTGGCATTATCCATTTGAGAACAAGGAACTCATCGACACGGGCAAGACCTTTCCGGCCGATTTTATCGCGGAAGGTGTTGACCAGACGAGGGGATGGTTTTACACGCTACATGCCATAGGTACCATGGTGTTCGATTCCGTGGCCTATAAAAATGTGGTTTCAAACGGACTTGTGCTGGACAAGGAAGGGAAAAAAATGTCCAAAAGATTGGGCAACGCCGTAGACCCCTTTGATACGATGAAGGAGCATGGAGCAGATGCCACACGCTGGTATATGATCAGTAATGCGAACCCATGGGACAACCTAAAATTTGATCCGGAGGGCATTGTTGAAGTGAAGCGAAAATTCTTCGGGACACTTTACAACACCTATTCCTTCTTTGCGCTGTACGCAAATATCGATTCATTTAGTTTTTCCGAGGAAAATATACCCGTGGAGGAGAGACCGGAAATAGACCGTTGGATTTTATCAGAACTCAATTCATTGATCGCTTTGGTCGATGATGCCTATGCAGATTATGAACCTACCAAGGCTACGAGGGCAATTTCGGATTTCGTACAGGAAAACCTAAGCAATTGGTACGTTCGTCTGTGCAGGAGAAGGTTCTGGAAAGGTGATTACCAAAAGGACAAGATCGCTGCCTATCAAACACTTTATACCTGTTTGGTCACGGTAGCCAAACTTTCCGCGCCCGTGGCACCGTTCTTTATGGACAGGCTGTACAAAGACCTGATTGCCACTACCAATTTGGAACCCTTTGAAAGTGTCCATTTGGCAGATTTCCCAACGACGGTCAAGAATATGATCGATTCGGCCTTGGAACAAAAGATGCAAAAGGCCCAAACGATATCGTCCTTGGTTTTATCGATACGGCAAAAGGAAAAGATAAAGGTGCGGCAACCGCTGCAAAAAATCATGATTCCTATTTTGGACGAGCAGGATAGAAAAGATATTTTGGCCGTATCGGACCTGATAAAATCGGAAGTAAACGTAAAGGAAATTGAACTTTTGGACGATGCATCTGGAGTGCTGGTCAAACGTATAAAACCCAATTTCAAGACTTTGGGGCCAAAGTTCGGCAAGGAAATGAAGCAAATTGCGAATGCTATAAGTGCTCTAAATCAGGCAGATATCCAAAAAATTGAGCAAGAAGGCGAATTATCCCTTCAAATAGAAAATAAAAGTATTATTTTACAGTTTCAGGATGTAGAGATAAGTTCCCAGGATATTGAAGGTTGGTTGGTGGCCACATCCGGCAAGACAACGGTTGCGCTGGATATCACCATCAATGAGGACCTAAAGAAAGAAGGTATCGCAAGGGAACTGGTCAACAGAATCCAAAATTTAAGAAAGGAATCTGGTTTTGAAGTCACCGATAGAATTGACATTAGGATGCAAAAGGACGGTCTGGTAGAACAGGCGGTGACCAGCAATCTAAATTATATCAAAGCGGAAACTTTGACAGCGGAATTGAATTTTGAGGAATATTTAGAGAATGGCACTGAAATTGCCTTCGATGAAGTGAACACTAAATTGTTTATTGCAAAACATTAACGAGATGGCAGAAGATTTAAAAGTAAGATACTCGGACAAGGATTTGGCGGAGTTCAAGGAATTGATAGAGGAAAAAATAGAAAAAGCTAAAAGTCATTTGGAACTTCTTAAAAGTTCTTATATGAACGATGGGAATAATGGTACAGATGATACTTCCCCAACCTTTAAGGCCTTTGAGGAAGGTTCCGAGACCATGAGCAAGGAAGCGAATACCCAATTGGCCATTCGGCAGGAAAAGTTCATTAGGGACTTAAAAAATGCCTTGCTTAGAATAGAGAATAAAACCTACGGCATTTGCCGGATAACGGGGAAACTCATCAACAAAGAGCGTTTGAAATTGGTACCGCATGCTACCTTGAGTATCGAAGCCAAGAATATGCAAAAATAATCAAAACGCCTCTCGGGGCGTTTTTTAATGGTCCGTTGTGAAATTGTTCCCGTTCGTCTTATTGATAATTGCAACCCAAGGTTTCGCACAAAAGATGGTGCATAAGGTCTTGTTGGGCGAATCCGTCAACCTTATCCAGGTCAATGCCGAAAATTGTTATGAGGTCATTTTGGAAACTGTTGAGGGCAAAGCGGTAGAAGTGGATGCACAAATGGATGGGGAATATAGCGAGGACCTGCAAATGAATGTTTCGGAAGAGGGAAATACATTGGTGCTTGGCGCCGGTTTTCAACCAAGTTTTGTAAATCCAAATGACAAATTAAGCACGCACAAAGTGGTATCCATTGCCTTAAAGATTAAAGTGCCCACTTACAAAGATGTAGAGGTGTACGGAAAGAGCGCTAGGATCGTGGCATTTGGGGATTACTCCCGTCTGGATGTTACCCTTTCTGATGGAACCTCCGAACTTCATAAGGTCTCCGGAGAAGTCAAGGTAAGGACCCAAAGTGGCAATATAATAGTGTATGCAACCAGTGGAAATATTATGGCGAAAACCAAATATGGTACGTATCTAAAAAATCCTATTCCAAACGGAGATGATAAGTACTATTTAAATTCTACAACCGGGAATATCGTACTGAACAAAACCGAATAATATTTCTATTTTTGCCCGGTCAAACAAGATCATGAACATAAAGAAGTCCATTTTATTAATTGTAGTGATTCTCCTAATTGATCAATGGAGCAAGATATATATCAAAACGCACTTCGTTTTGGGCGAATCAGTGGATGTTTTCAATTGGTTCAAGATTCTATTTATCGAAAACGAGGGTGCGGCCTGGGGTGCCAAGCTTAGTGATGTACTCCCAATTTCTGATGCCACTGGAAAATTGGTATTGACCATTTTTAGGTTGTTTGCCATTTTTGGCATTGGCTATTGGTTGCACGATGTGGTCAGGAAACAATCATCCAAAACTTTGATAGTGGCCGTTTCCCTTATATTCGCAGGTGCCTTGGGGAATATCCTGGACTCTGTTTTTTATGGCCTTATCTTTGATGACAGTTACAATCACGTTGCAACTTTATTCTCGGACGAGCCTTATGGGAAGGCATTTTATGGTAAAGTAGTGGATATGCTCTATTTTCCATTGGTGGATACTACTTGGCCGGATTGGATGCCCTTTGTGGGAGGTAAGAATTTTCGATTTTTTGAGCCCGTTTTTAATATAGCCGATACGGCCATAAGCACAGGTGTAGGGATTTTATTGGTTTTTAACAAAAGGGCTTTTGGGAAGAACGATGAGGAAAATACCGATGAAGTGGGCGTGGAAACTTCTGAAACCTTTGAACAACCTCAGGAACCAACAAAGGAATAGTTTTTTTGTGGGGTAACACAGTAATCCAATGGAATGTCTCCCGGGAAGACGTCTGTAATCAATTCCTCCGCATCAAAAAAACTGAGACCAACTTTTAAAACATCAGGTCTGCAGCTCGCTAAAAATGTATCGTAATATCCTTTGCCATAACCAACCCTATGACCTATTGTATCAAATGCCAATAGTGGAATGAAAACAACATCGATCATATTTGGGTCAATCTGTATACCGTCGACGGGTTCCGGTACCCCCCAGGAATTGTTCTTGAATTTGGTAGAATCGGTCAATAAATAATGCTCAAGGGTATCCTGCTGAACCTTTGGTACGATTACATACTTGTCCTTGCCTTGAAGAATGGATAATAAATTAATCGTATCAATTTCCTGTTTTGAGGTAATGGGAAGAAATATATGGTAATACTTTTTGGACCAAATAGGAAGTTCCAAAGCCTTATTTGATATATCAAGACTTTTTGCCGCAATCTGTTCTAGAGAAAGCTGTTTTCTAAAAGCTGAATATTTTAGACGCAAATCTTTCTTCAACATGATTGAAAAATGATTTGATGTACCTTAGGCAATGATTATTCTTTTCCTGCGACCGCAAAGAAAACTTTGAAAAATAACATTAGTATGAGGTAGGTTCCAAGTGTTATTATGTAGCTTTCCATATATTAAACAAAAAGTATTCGAGGTTTTGATTGTTTTAAATGTAAGTAAAAAAATCATTAAATCTCCTTGAAAAGCACAATTTTATCGTTAAAAAGCACATTTTTATATGAAAATTAACATAAACGGGAATATAGATAATTTAATAACGAGATTAAGATGCTGATAATCAATTAATTGTGTTGAAAATTAAAAATTGGGTACTTTAACACATTTTAGTGTGAATCCTACATTAATTTATTGAACCATTCTAAAAACTGTTTAGCCTTTACCCGTTCTATTTTTCTGCTTTAAATGCGTTAAAATGATTAGAAAATTTAAGTTGTTTCAAGAAAAGCATGTAAATTCAAATCCAACGATATAAGAACCCGTACCAAAGCTTTATGTCCCAAATTCCCATTGACGTTCAATTAAGTGCACTGCCCAATGGCCCCGGCGTTTATCAATTTTATGACAAGGAAGATAAAATACTGTATGTAGGTAAGGCAAAAAATCTTAAAAAGCGGGTCTCCTCTTATTTTAACAAGAATCATGAATATGGAAAGACCAGAGTACTTGTTAAAAAAATAAAGAGGATCAAGCACATTGTGGTTCCTACAGAATCAGATGCACTTTTGCTGGAGAACAATTTAATAAAGGAATACAAGCCCAGATATAATGTAATGCTCAAGGATGATAAGTCCTACCCTTGGTTGTGTTTAAAAAATGAGCGTTTTCCGAGACTGTTTCCTACCAGAAGGGTCATAAAGGACGGTTCTGAATATTACGGTCCCTACACCAGTATGAAGACGGTTAGGACACTTTTGGACTTGATCAAAAGTGTGTATCCATTACGGACCTGCAACTACGATCTATCCGAAGAAAAAATCAAGGGCGGTAAGTACAAGGTCTGTTTGGAATATCATTTGGGCAATTGTAAAGGCCCTTGTGAAGGCCTTCAAAGTTCTGAGGAATATGACCGACAAATTGCAGACATAAAGGAAATAATCAAAGGAAATTTTAAATCTTCGCTTCATTATTTTAAGGGACAAATGAAAACCTTTGCAGCGGAGATGCGATATGAGGAGGCCCAGCGCATAAAGGATAAAATAGAAGTGTTGGAAAACTATCAGGTAAAATCGACCATCGTAAATCCTAAGATCAGCAATGTGGATGTGTTTACGATTGTGGCCGACAACGCCATGGCCTATGTGAATTTTTTACAATTATCACATGGTTCGATCATAAGGTCCCACACCATGGAAATCAAAAAGAAATTGGATGAGTCCGATGAAGAATTGCTACAATTGGCTATTGTGGAAATAAGGCAACGATTTAATTCGCAATCCAAGGAACTCTATCTTCCTTTTCCCGTGGAACTGGATGAATCCTTGATCATATCCGTTCCAAAGCTTGGAGACAAGAAACGTCTTTTGGAACTATCGGAACGTAATGCGAAGTTTTATAGACAGGAACGTTTCAACCAAATCAAGATCATTGATCCGGATCGCCATACAAATCGCATTATGGCCCAAATGAAAAAGGACTTGAGATTGTCCGAAGAACCAAGGCATATCGAATGTTTTGACAACAGTAATATACAGGGTACCAATCCCGTTGCGGCATGTGTCGTTTTTAAGGATGGCAAACCCAGCAAGAAGGACTATAGGCATTTTAATATCAAGACCGTTACGGGACCGGACGATTTTGCTTCCATGGAGGAAGTGGTGTTTAGAAGATATAAAAGGCTTTTGGAAGAGGAGGAACCATTGCCACAATTAATTATCATAGACGGAGGTAAGGGACAACTTTCTTCAGCTTTAAAAAGTCTGGACATTTTGGGTCTCAGAGGTAAAATAGCTATAGTAGGAATTGCAAAGCGGCTCGAGGAAATTTATTTCCCTGGGGACTCCATACCACTCTATCTGGACAAAAAATCTGAAAGTTTAAAGATTATCCAACATTTAAGGAACGAAGCCCATAGATTTGGTATAACTTTTCATAGAAATAAAAGAAGCAAGAGCGCCATCAATTCTGAACTGGAAAATATTGAAGGTGTGGGAGAGAAAACAGCAAGGGACTTGTTGAAAAAATTTAAGTCCGTTAAGCGAATAAAGGAAGCATCTTTGGATCATTTGGCCGAAGTTGTGGGTACTTCCAAAGCACAAAAAATATATGGGTCGTTTCATTGATTTGGAAATATCGCAAAGCTGGATGCTGAGAATTATACTACTTTCTCTGTTATTTCAGGTATCACTACAAAGTTACTCCCAACAGGATAACCTTAAGAGACCAAAGGTGGGGCTGGTACTCAGTGGTGGAGGTGCGAAGGGAATGGCACACATTGGTGCACTAAAGGTAATTGAGGAAGCAGGCGTAGAAATCGATTATGTTGGTGGAACCAGTATGGGGGCCATAGTGGGAGCCTTGTATGCAGCAGGCTACACGGCCGATCAATTGGATTCTATTTTCAGGGCGACGGATTTCATAAATTTGATTCAGGACAACCTCCCTAGAAATGCAAAAACCTTTTACGAGAAGGAAGATTCTGAACGATACGCATTAACGCTTCCCTTTGATAATTTCAAGATTACCGTACCTACCGCATTTTCAGGTGGGCAAAACATTTATAACGAGCTCGTTAGATTGTTGTATCATGTGAAGGACGTAAACGATTTTTACAAACTCCCTATTCCTTTTGTATGCATAGCTACCGATATTGAGACCGGGGAGGAAGTTGTTTTGGATTCGGGATACCTGCCCCAAGCGATTATGGCAAGTGGAACGCTGCCATCTTTATTCGAGCCCTCAAGTATTGACAACCGTATTCTAATAGATGGTGGAGTAGTCAACAATTATCCCATCGACAAGGTTAGGAATATGGGTGCCGATATCATAATTGGTATTGACGTACAACATGACCTATCCAAGAGGGACGCACTAATGTCCGCAACTGAAATACTTTCTCAGATTAACAATTACAGAACTGTGAGGGACATGGTGCAAAAGTCTAAAAAAACGGACATTTATATAAGACCGGATATTGCAGCTTTTTCAGTAATTCAATTTGACAAGGCTACCGAAATCATTGAAAAAGGTATGATTGCAGCACGTGAAAAGCTCAATGCCCTAAGTGAGATTGGGAGTAACTCAAAAATTGATAAAGATCCTATAAAGTATAAAACATTGAGAGACTCCATAACCATCAATAGATTGATCATTAACGGTAACAATCAACACACAAGAGGTTATGTAAAAGGAAAGCTCCGATTTAATTTGGCAGAACCCATCACGTTTAAAAAATTACAGCAAGGAATTAGCAACTTGACCGCTACGGGCAATTTTACTACCAATAGGTATAAATTGGTTTCGAACGGTACCGGGGAGGATTTGATATTGCGATTGGATGAAACGCCCAATACTTCTTTCATTCGGTTGGGAGCACATTATGACGATTTATATAAAAGTGCAGCTATTATTAATTTTACAAAAAAAAATTTGGTCTTACAGGATGACGTAGCCTCCTTTGATCTTATTCTTGGCGACAATGTGAGGTACAATTTTCAATATTATGTGGATAAAGGAACGTATTGGAGTTTTGGGCTGAACTCAAGGTTCAGTGCCTTCTCCCAGGACATAAATTTTGACCTAATCCGTCAAAATTTTGAGGTTCCCTTTGGTACCAATCTAAACAACTTGAACCTGGATGTATCCGACTTTACCAATCAACTCTACATTCAAACGGTTCTTAGGGAGGAATTCGCCTTTACCTTGGGTGCGGAATATAAGTATTTGAAATATAGTACTCGCACCATTGAACCTTTTTCAGGAGTGGAGGAAAATCTTGTAGGTTCGGCATCTGATGATCGTCTTTATTTTGAAAACGGAAGCTTTTTTAGCGTTTTTGGAAATTTAAAATTGGACACCTATGATGACAGATATTTCCCAACGAAGGGTCTATACTTTGACGGGGACATGCATTATTATATTCTTTCATCTGATTTTAATCAAAATTTCAAGGATTTTTCCATTTCCAAGGCAAGAATGGGTGCAGCTTTCCCAATTTTTAAAAATCTTTCAATGAACATTGAGACAGAAGGAGGTTTTAAATTGGGCACTTCCGGTGTTACCACATTCGATTTTGTTCTTGGAGGATTCGGTACGGATTTGATTAACAATTTCGTTCCTTTTTATGGCTATGATTTTTTAAGCCTCCCTGGCAATAGTTTTGTTAAGGCCTATGGACGTTTGGATTATGAGTTCTATACCAAAAATCATTTATTGTTTTCCGCTAATTACGCCAATGTGGAAGATGATTTATTTAGAACAGGGGAATGGTTTTCATCCCCGGATTTTTCTGGCTATGGAATTGGATATGGTTGGGAGTCGTTTATTGGGCCAATTCAAGTGCTTTACTCATGGTCCCCAGAAGGTAAAAACTCCAATTTTTTCTTCAGTATAGGCTACTGGTTTTAATCTATTTCTTCGATACAAACTTCTATTTTCTTAAGGGATTCACAAATCAGGCTTTCAAATGTGAATTACTGTTAAGTTGAAAGTTAAAGTAAGTTAAATCGTATACCAGAAGCAAAGGATGTTTTAATTTTACATCAGTAAGGGGTGGTTCCCTTACAACTTTAAGTATTGGTTTTTCATAATTTAAAGTTTGGTTGGTTATTTAGGAAAAGCCCAGTTTCAAGACTGGGCTTTTTTTGTGCAATACTTTGGAATAAATTTTGTTTAAGTTATTGTAAGAACATTAATTATGAGGAACGGTATAGTATTTTTACATAAAAGTAATCATATGAAAAAGGTTTTGGTCATACTTCTATGTATGGGCATGGGCAAGATGTTCGCGCAAGGACAGCAATCTGCCTTTAAATCTGGTGAGTGGCTTAAGTTTAGGATGCATTACGGCTTTCTAAATGCCAGTTATGCCACACTACATGTAAAGAATGCAATTATCGATTCCGTGCCGGTGTATCATGTTGTAGGTCATGGGGAGACCACCGGTTTTGCAAGCCTGTTTTTTAAAGTTGACGATACCTACGAAAGCTATTTTGATAGAAAGGATGGGAAGCCCTACAGATTCATTAGAAAGATAAATGAAGGTGGCTATACAAAGGATGTTGAAATCAACTTTGACCATGTGAATGACAAAGCGGTCCTCAATGACAAAAAAAACAATAAAAAGTTTAATTTTGAACTCCAAGATAGCATACAGGATTTAATTTCTGCATTTTATTATTTGAGGAATAATTATGATCCCAGTGACTTGGTACAAGGAGAGGCCATTGACTTGAAAATGTTGTACGATGATGACGGTATTTTCAATTTTAAGTTGAAGTACCTGGGAAAGGAGATTCTCAACACCAAATACGGAAAGGTAGAATGTCTCAAGTTTAGGCCCTTGGTGCAATCCGGTAGGGTCTTCAAAGAACAGGAAAGTTTATCGCTCTGGGTTTCCAATGACGATAATCGAATTCCAATACGAATAAAAGCGGATTTAGCGGTTGGTGCCATTAAGGCGGATTTGGATGGCTATAATGGCCTTAAGCATCAATTTAAGATAATAATGGATTAGTTAAGAATGGACGATAAGGAGCGGGTCAAATCCCAGATTTCAAAACTTGAGGAAAAGTATAGGGACTCTGGTCAGGATTTAAGCTCTTATTTGGACGGATTATTATATCAGCGATATTTAACTTATTGGGACTACATCCACTTGGATACCCTCCTGAGTCTTCAAGTGCCTCGAACGCATTTCCCCGATGAGGAAATCTTCATCATGTACCATCAGATTACCGAGTTGTACTTTAAGCTCATTTTACATGAGCAAAAGCAATTGGTGGACGACAAATCGCAGAATCTTGACTTTTTTGTGGAAAGACTTCGACGCATCAATAGTTATTACACCGCCCTCATATCCTCCTTCAGCATTATGATAAAAGGTATGGAGCGGGAACAGTTCCTCCAGTACAGGATGGCCCTTTTGCCCGCAAGCGGTTTTCAATCCGCCCAATTTAGGATGATAGAAATCTACGCCACGCCTCTTGAAAATTTGGTACACGAGTCGCAACGGGACCAATTTTCCTCCAACAATTCCATTGAGGAGCTTTATGAAAACATCTATTGGAAGAAAGGAGCAACGGACATTTCAACGGGGGAAAAAACACTGACCTTAAAACAATTTGAATATAGATATACACCAAGATTGGTGCGAACGGCCAAGCAATTATTGAACAACACCATATATCATAAATACGTAGCTTTGCCTTCAGAAGTTAAAAAAAATAAGGAGCTTTTGGAGGCTTTAAAGACGATGGACCTAAACGCCAATGTAAATTGGCCGTTGATGCACATGGGCTCCGCCCATCGATATTTAGGAAAGGAATCAGGGGATATAAGTGCTACAGGCGGAACCAATTGGAAGGACTACCTTCCGCCAAGTTTTCAAAAAATCGTATTCTTTCCGGATATCTATACGGAAGAGGAACTAAATGACTGGGGCAAGCAATGGGTCGACCATATTTACAACCCCAATAAAATAAATACATAGATTCATGCGAAAATATTGGGGCATATTATTTACGTTGGCTTTGTTAGGTGCATGTCAAGAAGAAAAAGTGGTCGTAAGCCATGATGAATTAAAAATCAGTCCTGTTGAAGACCCAATTGTCACCAGGTTCGGATTTAATTTCGAGGAATTTAACGTGCATTTGGATACAATTAAATACGGTGATAGTTTTGGGGAGCTGATGCTAAAAAATAAGGTGGAGTATCCTAAAATAGCAACGATCTCGGAAAAATTTCGGGATACCTTCGATGTTCGTAAGATACGTGTTGGCAAACCGTATTTAATACTGAAATCAAAGGACACTTCAGAGCAGGCACAGGTCTTCATATACCAAAACAACCCCATTGATTATACGGTAGTGGACTTTAGGGACAGTGTGCAAGTGTATAAAGGGAAGAAGAGGGTCAAGTATGTAGAAAGGGAAGTTTCGGGCATCATAGAGACAAATTTGTCCGAGGCTATTTTGGATCAAGGTATCGATTACAGCGTTACGCATAACCTTGCGAATGTCTTTGCTTGGACGATTGACTTTTCAAGGCTTCAAAAGTACGATAGGTTCAAAATTATATTTAAGGAGAAATATATCAATGATACCGTATACGCTGGTTCAGAACCCTTGGTAGCTGCCTATTTTGAACACAATGGGATTCCTCTATATGCTTTTTCATATGAAGGCGACACCTTGAAAAATCAGTTGGATTATTATGACCATGAGGCAAATAACCTTAGAAGGGCATTTCTTAAAATGCCCGTTGAATTTGGGAGATTATCATCCAGATACAATCTTAAACGAAGAATTCGCTACTATGGTTATAAGGTAAGGCCACATAAGGGAACCGATTATGCCGCACCTATTGGAACTCCCATCCTTGCCACCGCTGACGGTACCGTAACGGAATCCACCAGGAGGGGCGGTAACGGGAAATATGTGAAAATCAGGCATAACGAGACCTATTCGACCCAATATCTTCACATGAAAAATCAGAACGTGAAAAAGGGTCAGTTTGTACGTCAGGGCGATGTAATTGGCTGGGTGGGCATGACCGGTAATACCGGAGGCCCCCATGTTTGCTATCGCTTCTGGAAAAACGGGAGGCAAGTGGACCCCTTGCAGGAAGAACTTCCATTGGCGGAACCGTTGGCCGATTCCTTACGACCGGATTATTTCGCCCATATAGAACCTATAAAGGAACAACTGGACTGTATAGTCTACCCTGAGAGGATTGAAGAAGATGATTTGTTAACACTTAATGAACTAAATGGCACTAAATAACATTGACCCAACTACCACCAATGCTTGGAACAAACTAAAAGAACATTATAAAACTTCGAATAACCTTCATATGAAGGAACTGTTCGGTGGGGATGAAAGTCGGGCTGAGCGATTAAGCGTACGCTGGAACGATTTTCTCTTGGATTTTTCCAAGAATCGAATAACTACAGAAACGTTACAGTTGCTTTTGGATTTGGCAGATGAGGTAGAATTAAAAGACGCCATCGCCAAGTATTTCAACGGAGACGAAATCAATCAAACCGAAGGAAGGGCCGTATTGCATACAGCTTTGAGAGCCAAGAAAACCGATGCTGTCTACGTGGATGGTGTCAATGTGGTTCCCGAAGTATTCGAAGTGAAGCAACATATCAAGGAATTTACAGAGTCCATAATAAACGGTACCAGTAAAGGTTACACGGGAAAGAATTTTACCGATGTGGTAAATATTGGTATAGGAGGTTCGGATCTAGGACCAGCCATGGTGACCGAAGCCTTGAAATTCTATAAAAATCACTTGAACGTACATTTTGTTAGCAACGTAGATGGAGATCACGTTCATGAAATTTTGAAAACTTTACATCCTGAAACCACCTTATTTGTAGTGGTTTCCAAAACCTTCACCACACAGGAAACATTAAGCAACGCCACTACCATTAAGAAGTGGTTTTTGCAGCACGCTACCCAAGAGGATATTGCAAAACATTTTGCCGCCGTTTCTACCAATACCGAAAAAATTGCGGAATTTGGAATTTCAGAAGCGAACGTATTTCCTATGTGGGACTGGGTTGGAGGTAGATTCTCGTTATGGAGCGCCGTAGGTCTTTCCATCGCCCTGGCGGTTGGATACCAAAACTTTGATTCCATGTTACTTGGAGCCAACGAAATGGACGTTCATTTCAGGGAAGCGGAATTCAGGGAAAACTTACCGGTTATAATGGCACTTTTAAGTATTTGGTACAATAATTTCCATCAAGCAGAAACAGAAGCCATAATTCCATATACGCAGTATTTAAGCAGATTCTCCGCCTATCTGCAACAGGGAATTATGGAAAGCAATGGTAAGAGTGTGGGAAGAAATGGAAAGCGCGTCGGGTATGAGACGGGGACCATCATCTGGGGGGAGCCGGGAACAAATTCCCAGCATGCTTTCTTTCAGTTGATCCATCAGGGGACCAAATTGATACCAACCGATTTTATCGGCTTCAAGCATTCTTTATATGGAGATACCGATCACCATAATAAATTGATGGCCAATTTTTTTGCCCAAACGGAAGCCTTGATGAATGGAAAGACCCTTCAAGAAGCAATATCAGAACTGAAGGATAAAGGAGTGCCTGAAAAAGAAATTGAACAATTGACGCCATTCAAGGTGTTTGAAGGCAATAAGCCCACGAATACCATTTTAATAAACAAATTGACCCCAAAAAGTCTGGGTGCTTTGATTGCCTTATACGAGCATAAGATCTTTGTACAGGGAATCATCTGGAATATCTTTAGTTACGACCAGTGGGGTGTTGAATTGGGAAAACAACTGGCCGGTACTATTTTAAAGGATATAGAGGGTGATGGAATCACCTCCCACGATAGCTCCACATTGCGATTATTGCAATATTTTAAGAGTTAACCTACATAAATCATATTTAAAGATATTACTTTGTAACTTCTTCATAATCAGCTATTTTTTTATTTTTTTTGATGTCTGTTTATAGAGGTGATTTAACGTTGTCTTAACGTTGGAAGTCTAAAAATGCAAGACTTTTGCACCGGTTAATAAAACTAACAAATACTAGAAAAATGAAAAAAATCTACTTTGCAATTGCGGCATTTCTATTGACCGTGACTGCGTTTTCACAAGGGGTAACTACCTCGAGTATGCAAGGTACTGTCTCAGATGAGTCAGGTGAGTCATTATTTGGTGCTAACATCGTTGCGACCCATACTCCTTCTGGAACCGTATATGGTGCCATATCAAATGAAGAGGGAAGGTTTTACCTGCCAAACATACGTGTAGGGGGGCCTTACACAGTAAAAGTAACCTATGTTGGTTTTCAGGATAAGACTTTTGAAGGGATTACCCTTGGTTTGGGACAAAGTTATAACTTAAAAGTTACCTTATCCGAAGGTGTTGAACTAGAGGAGGTAGTCGTAACTTCTCAAAGAGGGGAGATCATTGACCCGGATAGGACAGGGCCAACTACAAACCTTTCAAGGGAAAAGATTGATGCGTTGCCAACTATAAGTAGAAGTATCAATGATTTTACAAGGCTTACCCCACAATCAAACGGCACCTCGTTTGCGGGCACCTCAAGTCGTTTCAATAATTACACGATCGACGGTAATATCTATAACAACAACTTTGGGCTAGGTTCAGGTCAATTTGCTGGGTCAAACCCAATTTCTTTAGACGCTATAGAGGAAGTACAGGTAAATCTAGCTCCATTTGATGTTCGATTAGCTGGTTTTACAGGCGCATCGGTAAATGCTGTTACTAAATCAGGTACAAATGAATTTAAGGGTTCGGTTTATTATTATTTGAGAAATGATCAGATGCAGGGTAATAAATTACGAGACCTAGAACTTAACAGAGGAGACGCTCAAAATGATATAAAAGGGGTCAGTCTTGGAGGTCCTATTTTAAAGGATAAACTCTTTTTCTTTGTAAGCTATGAAGAAGAACAAGAAGCAGTACCGGGCTTTACAAGACAAGCGGCAAGAGGAGGATTAACTCCTGATGGTTTAACTATTTCCAGAGTTCCCGCTTCAGAATTGGACTTCATTCGTGAGAGCATGCAGAACCTATATGGTTACGAAACAGGACCTTATGAAAACTATCCATTTGCCTCAGAGCAAACAAGGTTTAATGCACGGTTGGATTATAACTTGAACCAAAATAATAAATTCTCACTTCGTTATAATAGATATAATTCTGCAGAAGATGTTTCTATTAATGGTAACTCCAATCGCTTTTTGCCAACTCGATATAGAAACACTGATCGTTTTGGTATAGAAGCAATTACTTTTGCCAATGCCAATTATACCAACGATCGTTTGGTTGAATCTTTGGTAGGTGAATGGAATTCCAAAGTTTCTGATAACATGTCCAATCAGTTGAATATTGGTTACACGGCCATCAGCGACCCCAAAAGAGGAATTCCTGGAGGACAGGCGTTTCCGTTTATCGAAGTTTTGGAACCAGACCCTTCTGGCAACTTATTGTATTACACTGCCTTGGGTAATGAGCTGTTTACCGTTGGTAATCTTTTAGAGAACAATGTCTTCAACGTAACGAATAACTTCTCAATCTACTCAGGAGACCATACTTATACTATAGGTGCAAACTTTGAGTATATGACATTTAAAAATGCCTTTAACCCTGTTTTCAATGGATTCTACAGGTTTACTACATACGATAGTTTCGTAGAAACGGTTATCAATCAAACCCCAGGTGCCTATCCAGATGCCTTTGCTAAAAGTTTTGCGTTGGACGGTTCAACAACACCACCGGTAGATGAGACCAATTTTGGCCAGTTTGGTATTTATTTCCAGGATGAATTTCAAGTGAACGACAACTTCAAGTTAACAGGTGGTTTACGTGTTGATTTTCCATTCTATGCCACCGATATTCCAAGAAACACCCTTTTGGACGATTTGAACAAAACCTTTACGGACGGAGATGGAAATACGTTCACCCCAGATGTAAGTCAGTTTCCTAAAGTTAGGCCCCTATGGTCTCCAAGAGTCGGCTTCAACTGGGACGTAAACGGTGAAGGTAAGACACAGGTGCGTGGAGGAACGGGTATTTTCTCTGGCCGTATACCTTTCGTATGGTTGAGCAATCAGGTAAATGGATCCGGTGTTGTTCGTGGAGGATTAGGTTTTGAAGGAGAGGAAGTGATCGACTTTCTGGGACCAAATTATGTTTTCAACCCAGATGTAACATTTGGAAACCCTACCAACCCGGGACAGACTTTGTCTAACGAGTTGAATTTGACAGACCGTGAATTTAAGTTGCCACAGGTATGGCGTACCAACATTGGGGTAGACCATCAATTGCCTTGGGGAATCACAGGTACCTTGGATTTCATTTATTCAAGGGATGTTTCTACACCTATTGTATACAATCCTGTACTAAGGGAGCCTGATGGAAATCTAGCCGGTCCCGACCAACGTCCTTATTGGGATGGAGGGTACTCTAACGATGATGACTTCCGTAATGTTTTCTTGTTGACAAATGCAGATGAAAAGGCAGATTATTATTCGTTTACTGCGCAACTTCAAAAGCAATTCGATAATGGTTTTTATGCTATGATAGCGTATACCGCTTCAAGAGCTAGGGATTTGGATGCTTCGGGAGGTTCACAGGCTGGTTCATTATGGACGGCTACCGTTCAGGAAGATAGAAATAATCCAAGATTAGGGTTTGCCTCTTTTGACCAACCCAACCGTTTTATTGCCAATTTGAATTATCAAACAGATAACACTACTATAGCATTATTTTGGCAAGGTGGTGAAAATGGAAGGTATAGTTATACTTACTCCGGCAACTTTGGGGATAACTCTAATAGGCTAATCTACATTCCTAATGATGCTTCTGAGTTGAACTTTGAAGAATATACGGCTGGTGGAGTTTTGATTACAGAACAAGCTCAAATTAACGCATTGAACAATTATATTGCACAGGATGAATATTTAAGCGAAAACCGTGGAACTGTTGCCGTAAGAAATGGTGCTAAATTACCATGGGTTAATCGTTATGATTTAAGAATCACGGAAGATATAAATCTGACCAAAGACAATAAAAACAAGATTCAATTGTCAATGGACTTTTTGAATATTGGCAATATGTTCAATTCCGATTGGGGCGTTCCTCAGTTCGCTTTACAAAACAACATTTTGAACTACCGTGGTAGAAATGCTTCCAATGAGCCTATTTATAGATTGAATACCGTTTCTGGAACTTCAGAATTACCTAGGGAAAGTTTTAGACCTTCCACCAGTTTGGGAGATACATGGAGACTTCAGGTTGGAATCCGTTACCTTTTCAACTAGTCTTTAATAAGTTAATTAAAACCCCGCTTTATGCGGGGTTTTTTATGCCCAAAAATCACTATTTTTAAAATATATTTAAACCAACAGTATGTACGAAACCATTCAAATGCTGCATTCTTATCTGGCCTATGTAGCGTTGGCAATTTTATTAATTGCCGTAGTCAATACCATAAGCGGATTAGTTAGCAAACGAGTTTTCACCATGAATAAAGATTTACGCTTAAGTCTCTTCACTTTGATAATCTGCCACATTCAATTATTGGTAGGCCTTATTCTGTACTTTATATCCCCTAGCGGATTGAACGCCATCCAGGAGTTTGGTATGGGCGGACTAACCTCCGCGGCTAGATTATTGGCCGTTGAACATCCCTTTATAAACATACTGGCCATTGCCGCCATAACCATAGGATGGTCCAGGCACAAGAAATTTGTTGAGGGCGATAAAAAGTTCAAGAGTATAGCCATTTTTTATGGAATAGGTCTGATATTGATTTTAAGTAGGATTCCATGGAGTCAATGGTTTTAAGAATTAGGGGCATGAAGAAATTAGTGGCTATCGTTTTATTGATTTTTTGTGGCAGTCTCCTTAAAGCCCAAAGTATTTCCTTGTTCAACGGTGAAAATTTGGATGGCTGGGAAGTTTTTGGAACCGAAAAATGGTATGTGGAAGACGGGCTTTTGATTTGCGAAAGCGGTCCGGATGCAGGCTATGGATATTTGGGCACTGAAAAGGAATATAAAAACTTCATTCTCGATCTGGACTTTAAACAGGAAGCCGATGGCAACAGCGGTGTCTTTATCAGATCCAGTGTTGAAGGAACTACTGTCAGTGGTTGGCAAGTGGAGGTCGCACCACCGGGCAAATTTACGGGTGGTGTTTACGAGTCCTATGGAAGGCAATGGTTGAAGAAACCAAAGCTTGAAAAGGATGTGGCCTTAAAATTTGGAGACTGGAACCACATGACCATCAAGGTAGATGGCAAACAAATAACCTCGTGGCTCAACGGTACGGAAATGGTTTCCTTTAAGGACCGAATAATTGGTAAAGGGGAAGGTTCCGTTCTTCTTCAAATTCACGATGGAGGGGGTATCAAGGTGAAATGGAAAAATATTGAATTGACGCCTTTGGATTAATAGATTTTATTAGGATGCTTATTTAACTTGAGTTTACTATAGGAATCGTCATCTATTCTACATTCATGATTTTTGGGTAAATTTCAGGTCTTGCTGTCACATCGAGCGGAGACGAGATGCGAGACCTACTTGAGCCTTACGGTTTTTATAAGAATTTCTCGATTACATTTATAGAGGCATTAAATGTCCTATTTACATCCACCTACAAATAAAGGAATTATAGTTTTGAACTCATATTTATTTGACTTTCCGTATCAAATGCACATATACAGGAAAATGGTCACTATATCCCCCAATATAACTTCCGCCAGCGTAGGTACGTAAAGGATAGCCCTTGTAGATTCCTTTTGGGTCGATCAAGTAAGGTGGATTGAAAACATCGGCCTTCCAAAACCGGTATCCTTTTGGGTTGTTGAGCAAGTTGGCGGTCAGGTATATTTGATCAAAAAGGTTCCATTTGTCCCTATAGGCCAACGAACCGATGCCTTTTTTGAATAAATTTTCCATGGGCCCAAAGAGGCCCGTTGAATCCAATTGTTTCTCCTTCCCCTTTACTTTCAATATTTTTTTAAAGCTGGGACTTATAGGGTCGTCGTTAAAATCTCCCATACTTACAATTTTTGCATTGGAATCCAAATATCGCAGAGAATCTATAATTCTCTTGTTCAATTCAGCGGCCTTCAATCGATAAGGCCTGCTTCTAAGTTCTCCGCCACTTCTAGAGGGCCAATGGTTTACGATTACATAGATTTTTTCATTGTCCAAAAGCCCTTCTACTACCAATTGGTCCCGGGTATAGTCCCTAAAGCCTTCTTCATTATTCAAAAGCAATCTCCTGCTTACAAAGGATATAGGGATAAAAGAGGACTTCGTATAGAGAAGCCCTACATCTATTCCGCGTTCATCGGGGGAATCAAAATGTACTATTCCATATTGCTTTTTTTGAAGGGCTGGATGGTTGATCAAATCCTCGAGTACCTTTCGATTTTCCGCCTCGCAGACACCAAGTATATCGGGACCCGATGGGTTATTATCGGAACCAATATCGGATATGACCTTGGAAAGATTTTCAATCTTTTTCCAATAGCGCTCTTCGGTCCAATTATCCTTTCCCGTGGGTGTTCTATCATCGTCATACACCAAACTGTCATTTATGGTGTCGAACAGGTTTTCAAGATTATAGAAGGCGATGGTTCGTAATTGATAATTCTTTTGCATTTGTCCGAGGCTGAACAAAGTGTACAAGAGGGTTAAAAGTAAGCCGACCTTCTTCATGAGTTTCTTACTAATTTATTCAATCAAGTTTTAAAAATATCAAAGTAAGGTATTTAGGTTACTATAATAAATGCCTCAATAAGGTGTCATTAGTACCGAAATATATGGTTTTTATATAAAAAATCGAGTTAAGCAATTGTTTTTAAATATATTAGGGTTTGCACTAACCAACCATAATGTACAAGGGCATATTTCTTATACCGATTTTTGTCTTTATGAATACTGTTTTCGGACAAACCAGTTATTCCGTATCCGGAACCGTCCTTACTTCTTATAACAATGTGGCAATTGAAGGCGCAAGCATCCGTATTGAGGGGAAATCCATAGAAGTTAGGACCAATGTGGATGGACAGTTCGCCTTTGAGACGGACCTTATGGGCGATTATATTCTAAGAATTACCTTTCAGGATTACGAATCCAAACGAATCCCAATTGTGCTTGACGGAAAGTCGCTTAATCTTGGCAGCATACTCCTAAAAAGGGATATTTCTGTTGAACAACAGGACAATCTGATCACACTTACCGATGCAGAACTGCTGGACGATGAATCCACATCAAACACTTTAGGACTTTTGCAGGCAACCCGGGATGTTTTTCTAAGTAGGGCCGCATTTGATTTTGGTCAGGCTTTTTTTAGGGTTCGAGGGTACGATGCCCAAGAAGGGGAGGTGCTGTTGAACGGTGTCCCCATGAACAAATTGTTCGATGGTCGCCCCCAGTGGAATAATTGGGGCGGGCTGAACGATATTACCAGGAACCAGGAATACTCGAATGGGCTGGATGCTTCGGACTATACCTTTGGGGGTATTTTGGGCAATACCAATATCGATTTGAGACCCTCCGGATTACGACCGGGAACACGTATTTCAACATCGGCCTCCAATAGAACCTACGCGGGAAGATTGATGGCGACGTATAATTCCGGAATGAAGGAAAATGGATTTGCCTATGTACTGTCCGGTTCCAGAAGATGGGCGAAAGAAGGCTTCATTGACGGAACCCTGTACGATGCTTATTCATTAAGCGGTCAGTTGGAATATGAGCTCGATGACAACCACAGTTTTCTCTTATCCGGCATATTTACAAGTAATAGAAGGGGCCGGTCGTCCGCCATTACGGAAGAGGTGTTCAGTTTGATGGGTAACAAATACAATCCGTATTGGGGGCTACAGGATGGTAAAATAAGGAACTCTCGGGAACGCTTCATTTCAGAACCTATGGTGTTGTTCAATTATTTTTATAATGCCAATAAACTGGACCTATCCCTTGGGTTGGTCTACCAAAATGGAACCCATAAACGAAGCAGGCTGGGGTATTACAATGCCCCAAATCCAGACCCAACATACTACAGGTACCTGCCCAGCTTTTATGTCAACAGTCCTATTGGTGCGAACTTCATTAGTGCAGAAATGGCCAAGAATAGTTTTCTAAAAGATCCGCAATTGGATTGGCAAAACGTATACAGCGCCAATGCGAACTCGTCCCTGGGCGGCGAAGCTGTTTATGTACTCTATGACGATGTGGTTTCGGATGCCCAGTTTACGGCCAATTTGAACGGTAATTTCCAATGGGACCCAAACATAAAGGTCGATTTTGGTATCATGAACCGATATTTAAAATCCAAAAACTTCGCCGAAGTGGATGATCTGTTGGGGGCCGAATTTCACAGGGATATCGACCCTTTTTCCAATACCAGAAATGACATCGATTCCAATTTGGAAAAAAGGGAAGGGGATTTCTTTGGGTATAATTACGAATTTCAGGCTAATGAACTTAGGGCCTATTCGCAGATTTCGGCCGACTTGAACAAGTGGAAGTTCTTTTTGGCCGGACAATTCAATCGGAAAGCATATCAAAGAACAGGTAAATTTCAGAATGAACGGTTTCTGGAAAATTCTTTGGGCGCAAGCAGGAACATAACTTTTTCAAATTTTGGGGTCAAAGGAGGTCTTACCCATGCGATAACCGGAAGACATTGGGTCACTATGCAAGGGGCTTTCATCAAAAGGGCACCGTTGCTTCAAAATGTTTTCGTGAACCCAAGGGAGTCCAATGCCTTGGTACCCAACATGCGGACGGAAACCGTTTCCACTTTGGATATCAACTATTTCCTTCGTTTGCCCAATCTTACGGGTCGTATAACCGGTTATTACACCCGATTTCAAAACACTACCGATATCAACTTTTTCTTTGTCGACTCCGGTGTTGGGTCGGATTTTGTCCAAGAGGTATTGACGGGTTTGGACAAATTGCACCTTGGAACGGAATTGGGGCTGGAATACCAGGTATCCTCAACGGTAAAATTGTCATTGGTTTCCTCCATCGGAAAATATGTGTATGCCAGTGATCCTTTGGTGACCATTAATTTTGACACGGCATCGGCGGAGGAAGAACTGATCAATGTCCAGGGATTCCAGGATTTGGGGCCTGCAAAGCTAAAGGGCTATAAATTGGGTCAGGGACCACAACAGGCCTTTGCCTTCGGTATGGAATATAGAGATCCCAAGTACTGGTGGGTAGGTGTCACCGCCAATTACCTTGCGAATAACTATGCCAATATTTCCACAATAACGAGAACGGATAGCTTTGTTTTGAACCCTGAGACGGGGCAACGTTTTCCCGATGCAACAGAAGAAAATGTGGACGCGCTTTTGGAACAGAAATCCTTGGACAACTTTTATCTTTTGAATCTTGTGGGAGGAAAATCGTGGTTGAAAAACGGGAAGTACCTAGGTGTTTTCGCCAGTGTGAACAATGTGTTCGATACCACTTTTAGAACCGGTGGCTATGAACAAAGCCGCAATGGCAACTTTGGTCAGTTACGACAGGACAATTTGAGCGGTACCCCTTCTTTTGCCCCAAAATATTGGTATGGCTACGGAAGGACCTTTTTTTTAAACATAGCCCTAAGTTTTTGATGACACATCTTTCTAAAACATACTACCAGCTCATTGTAAAGACCATATTTTTACTTATGGTAGGTATGCTTTTTGCCTGTGTAAAGAACAAGGATTTTGAGGTACTGGAACCTGCCTGTGAATCAAATCTGGTCGCGAACATCAGTATCGAGGAACTTAAGGAATACTATCAGGACGAAACGCTTCAAATCCAGGAGGATTGGATCCTGGAAGGATATGTGATTTCTTCCGATGCCCAAAACAACTTTTTCAGCGTACTGTATTTTCAGAACAGCACCAATAACCCCACCGATGGACTTCAGATAGAAATAGAAATGCGGGATTCCCATCTATTTTTTGAGGTTGGGAACAAGATTTTGATCAAGCTGAAAGGATTGTACTTGGGACGTACCAGAAATCAGTTTAAAATTGGCGGAGTATTTACCTCCTTTGGGAATGTTTCCGTTGGGCGATTGCCTTACAACCAAATCTTTGAGCATGTCTTTGTAGCCTGTGGTGAAGGAGCCGTTTTGCAACCGGATGTACTAACAATTCCGGATTTGCAGGATAACAATGCAGGCACGTTGGTACAATTTCAAAATTTAGAGTTTTCAGCAGCGGAACTAGGTAACTTATTTGCCGAAAAGGAGGCCGAAACGGAGCGTTTACTAGTGGATTGTGAGGATAACGAGCTGATTTTGTTGAATAGTGGTTTTGCCGATTTTCAATCCATTTTGCTTCCCGAGGGTCGTGGAAATATTACCGGTGTCCTCGTAAAGGACGGAAATGACTTTAAATTGGTAATAAGGGATTTTACCGATATTGAATTTGACCAAGAAAGGTGCGAGGATTTCGTGGACGAATTTACTTCCAACACTATTTTCTTTTCGGAATTGGCGGACCCGGATAACGATCCGGAAGCCAGATTTGTGGAAATATACAATTCAGATACGGCCCCATTATCCCTAAAAGGTTGGCAAATCCTTCGGTATACCAATGATAGTGAAACGGTGAGCTCCTCAACGGAATTAACGGGACATGTTATTGATGGGGAAAGTACGTTATTGATATCGCCCAATCCTTTGGTTTTTGAACAAGTTTATGGATTTTTACCTGATGTGGATGCGGGAACCAACTCACCCGCGGATTCCAATGGGGACGACAACCTCGTCTTGGTCGATCCCTTTGGAACGGTGATAGATATTTTTGGCGTAATAGGCCAAGATGGTACGGGAACGGATCATGAGTTTGAAGATGGTCGAGCCCAAAGAAGATTGGAAGTAACCCAAGGGAGTCCTTTGTATGAGTTTTCAGAATGGGAGATATACAATGATTCCGGAGAGTCCGGTACGATTAACCTTCCTCAATTGGCCCCAGTGGATTTTTCGCCAGGAATACGCTAACTTACGCAACCTCATTTAAGGAATCTGCAGTTAAAGGCTTTACCAAATAGGATGCTACCGTACAATACTTTTGAACCTTGGCCATATTCTCAGGGCTTACAAAGGAGCTAACAATATATACCTTAACATTTTCACGTTGGTGTTTGGGAATGTTTTGAAACTCTTCCAAAAAGGCCCATCCATCCTTGTTGGGCATGTTCAGGTCTAAAAATATGATTTGTGGAAGTGGAATGTTTTCAATCAAAAGTCCAATAAGACTATCTATGGCTTCCTGTCCATCTGCATACCAGAGAACGTTTTCACAAAACCCTATTTGCTTCATGAGTTTTTTTGTGTTGAAGGCAAAAAACTCATCATCATCAATTATACAACAGCTATCAATCCTACTCATGAAAATCGAAACTCAAAATCCAAGGAACCATATCAGGGAAAAATTATCCTTATTAAAGTATGGTTTGTTTTGTTCTAAAAATTGGCGTAAAACTAAGAATTATAACCACACCTTCACGGATAAAAATCAGGTTTTGAATGCTTTTAGTTAAATTGACAAAAATCATAAGCCTAGATTATAGAATAAAGTAGGCGACATGTTAATTTTAATATGATATTTGAATATATGAGCTTTAAATCAGCGTTTATAATTAATATATTAAAAAGTTTTTTTTGACAAAACCCTATTTTTTACCATACTAATGGAACACAATATTTACGATTATATCAGGAACGGAAATTTGGAAGGTGTACAAGATGCTTTAAACGATAATCCAGGGCTTGTTAGCTCCAAAGATGAAAGGGGCTCCACTCCGCTGTTATTGGCTACCTATTACGACCGTTTAGAAATAACCAAATTGTTACTTGATTACGGGGCGGATATTAATGCGCAGGATGCTGCCGGAAACACCCCATTAATGGGGGTCTGTTTTAAAGGATATTTGGAAATTGCCAAACTTCTGATCGATAACGGGGCAAAATTGGATGTACAGAACACCATGGGGGCCACGGCTCTTGTTTATGCAGCCATGTTCGATAAATATGAGATTGCCAAGCTTTTAGTTAAAAATGGTGCCGACCAAAGTACAAAGGATCAGAGAGGTAATACGGCATTGAACCATGCGAAAACAAAAGGCAACCCTAAATTAATCGATTTACTGCAAGGGTAATTGAATGGGCAACTTCCTTAAAGTATAGTGTGAAGACTTGATACGACATGAAAAACGAACTTAAGATTACCCTAATACAATCTCCCATTATTTGGGAGCAGCCTGCCTTGAACAGGAATTCATTTGCTGCCAAGATGGATACTATAAATGGGGTGGATCTAATCGTTCTTCCAGAAATGTTTACTACCGGATTTACCATGTCACCCGAAAATTTGGATGTTGAAGAAGGAGGAATCACGGTAAATTGGATGAAGGAAATGGCCAAAAAAACAAAGGCTGCCATTGTAGGTAGCATCGTTTATACTGAAAACGGACTTCATTATAACCGACTTTTTTTTGTTACCCCAAAGGGTGAGGTTTGGAAGTATGATAAACGACACACCTTTACATTGGCAGGAGAAAATGAAAAATATCAGGCAGGTAAGCAACATTTGATTATTAACTATAAAGGTTTCAAATTGAACTTTATGATCTGTTACGATCTAAGGTTTCCTGTTTGGAGTAGAAATACGTTGGATTACGATGTTCTATTGTATGTAGCGAATTGGCCCAAACCGCGGATTGAAGCCTGGGATACCTTGTTAAAGGCAAGAGCTATTGAGAATATGAGCTATTGTATAGGGGTGAATAGGATAGGTAGCGATGAAAAAGGATTGGAGTATGTTGGACATTCAGCGGCCTATGATGCACTTGGTCAACAATTGGTTTTTTCGGAGAAGGAAGAAATTCTTCAAGTGACAATTGATAAAAGACACATATCCAAAACCAGGGACAATTTAAAATTCCTTCAGGACAGGGATATGTTCCGGCTACTGTGAGTTAAGTATTGAAAATAACTTAATCAAGTCTTCCTCTTTTCTAGCGGATAATTTTTCTTTTTTAAGAATTTCCATAATGCTGGAAGGCAACTCTGATTTCATGGTTCGTTTGTTTGTGGGTAGTTCTGCCACCTGTCCTTCCTCTCTATTAAAATAGAATTGATGAACTATTTCGACTTTATCTACACTTTCAATATTTAAAAGTTTGGCGTCTGATGGCGCTTTGTTAATCTTAATATCGAAAACCTTATAAAGATTGTATTTTCCTTGAGCAAGAATTTCAGCAAAAATTGGCTTATTTCTTTTTCCTAAGTGAAGGGGGACTAAATTCTTTCCATTTAACTGAACTTTTATTCCTTTTGTAGGATACAGCGCCGAAATTTCCTTATCCTTTAAAATTTCTATTTCACCGTGGTAGACATTAAAGCGCGCTAGTATTTTTATTCTTTTTTTATTTGATAAATCTATAATGGTAGCTTGTTCCCATTCTTCACTTATGTAGATACTACCCACAATCTTATTACCGCTTATTTCAGAAACTCTTAAAAAAGGAACGTCTAAATTTCCTGTTTGAAAGGTTCCTCCTTCTTCATTTACTAAATTAGGTTGCGACCATGTAGAGACAATGGTAAATAAAAAATGGATTAAAAAGAAAATTCTATTCATTTGATAAGTAATTAATTAAGAATTGTAAAAGTAATGTTCTCTATCCAGTTGGCGCGCATCTCAATGGTAGTAGGGTAATAGGACACCTTTTCTGGCTGAATTCTTTTGAGGTAGTTTCCCGTATCCCATTGTCCATTATTGTTTGTATCGAAAATGGCTCGGATCAAATATTTTCCGGGACTTATATGATTAAATTCAAAAACCTTAGGTTCTGTTGCAATCTGCGTCCTTTGCACCTCGCCTTTTTCGTTGGTCAGTTCTAGTATTACTGGGTATTCTATAGATTCACCAGTTAAATTAACAGATAGGTTTCCGTAGTCCGCATAACTCTTGGTGTTCAGGACAAAATTGATGGAATCGTTTGTTGTACCGAAAAAATCCACAATAGCACCAGGAATCATCTGAACTTTATATTTTTCATTCGCATCCACCTTGAACTCAATATTAACCTGATTTTCCAAAGAGTCCAGGACCGCGGTGTGGATTACTTGTAAAGTATCCTGCTTGAACACCTCAATTTTTGTAGTGTCTAAGGATTCTATGGGCGTGTTCGCCAGTAGTGAAAAGCGTTCCCCAAAGTTCAATGTACCCGTACGGCTGGGAGTCAATTTAAGGGAATCAATGCCCACCTTCCTACTTTTCACCTTAAACGTATCTATAAGTTTTAGGCGCTCGTTCTTCACTGTAAACAACAGGGAATCCATATCATACGGTGTAAACCAAAAGTTCAGGGTATCCTTATCCCTTTCTTTTAGGATTTTTGTTTTCACGGTATCCGGAATAGGGGAAATGGTATTCAGTTCTATATCCTTCCCATCCCCGTAATATCCAAAGCTGATTTTATTTTTTGCCGCATAAGTAGGAACGGCAATACCGTAGTCCGGGACTTCCCTAAAAAGATTTAGAAGGTAAATGGAATCCGTTGGTAGCCGGACGGTATCCTTAATAAACCCGATTTTATCCGTATTCTGGTCAAAAACGTTGTTTTTGGTCTGGTCCTTTATCGCAAAAAGGGCATAGGTTCCTTCCTTTAAGTTTTTCAAATTAAAGATGATCGTACTGTCCAAGGTGTTGGTAATGTAATTGGGAGGTCTTTTGTAAACGGTAGAATCTGTATAACTGGAATCGATACTGTAAAGCATTACACTGATAAAATCATCGGCCTCTTTGTTGAAAGCGTCCTTCACAACACCTTGTAGTTCCAAGGAGTCAATGTAGTCGCCCGTAGAAAAAACATAGGTTAAGAATGGGTTTGGATTTCCTTCGTTATTGTCTACGATACTTTGCCCAAAATTTATGGTATAGGTCGTATTTTCCTTTAATGTATCCTGTATGACAATTTCAACAAATTTGTTGGCACCACCCTGAGGGCTTAACAATGGCTGATATTTTAAGGGAGGTGAAACAATCAATTGCTCCTGTACTTTCTCCAATTTTACAAGCTCATCAAAATAGAGACGTATTTTTTTTCCTTCAAAGTTGGTACTCATGTTCTCAGGCACGGCACGTAATAGAACAGGGGGAGTAACATCTTTTGGCCCACCTGTGGGCGTTCCTTTTCTTGCACATTGGTAGAACGCCGTAATTGAAAGTAAAATGAATATGTAACCTAGGATTCTACGGAACATGGAACAAAATTATAGGACAAAGAAACAATATATTCCCCAGATATTACTCCACGACCGCAATGCTCGCTATAAATATGGTGGTACCTTCTATTTTTAATAGCGCTTCACCACATAGTTCCATGGTAGCTCCTGTGGTAATCACATCATCGACCAATAAAATGGTCTTGTTCTTTAAAATTTCGGTATCGGTTACGGTGTAAAGGGATTTATTGTCGTACCATCTGGCCAATCTGTTTTTCTTGGTCTGTGTCCTTGTGTTTGCAGTTTTGGTCAGAACTTTGTCTAAATATTCAGATCTAATATGTGCTGCCAATCGTTTTGCGAATAGGGCCGTTTGGTTATAGCCTCTTTTTTTAAGTCTTTTCCTGTGTAAGGGAACAGGGATTACAAAATCTATTTTTGGAAGGTGGTCGTTTTCCTTTAGGAGTTGTCCGTACCAATCGCCCAAAAACGCCCCAATGTGCTCTTGATTTTTATATTTTAGGTTATGAATAAGGTTTTTTACGATGCCATAATCTGTAAAATGAAGGAAGGAACTCGCTTTTTTTATGTTAATTCTACCATAAAAGATACGATCTACAGGATTTTCTTCGTTAAAGGTGTAATCGGTGAGTGGCAATTGGTGTCGACAAACGGTACACAATAGCTTCTCTCCTCTAATTAATCTGTCATTACATCCAAAACATGCGTGAGGGAATAGGAGGGTGTTTATATCATTTGCTATATTTGACAGCTTGGCGAGAAACATTTCTTGCTTCATTATTTAACCTACTAAATGCCCATTTATTGGATGGACAATCAAGATACTAAATTCAATTATAAAATAATACTTGCCGCTATGGCCGCTGTTATAATTGGTATCCTAATTGCCTTTTACTACAGTCATGCACAATCCAAATCTGAAATAAGTTTCCTGGAACAACAAAAGGATGTTCTGGTGAAGGACCTTACATTGATGAAGGCCGACTTGGACCGACTTTCTGCGTTGAACGAAATGAACGATATAGAACTTCAAGATGCGAAGTTCCAAGTGCAACAACTTAAGGATTCAGTAGGGAGGCTAAATTTTACTATCGACAGGCTTAGGGAATTTAAGTCGGAACTACGAAGACTGGAAGCCAAAAACGATAGTCTAAAGCTTAAGAACAATTTTCTTAGGTATAACAATTTGCTGTTGACGGACAAATACGACGAGGCCAGAAAGCAAATTGAGCTTTTACAGGCGAACAGCAACAGTCTGGCAGAGGCAGAGGCCCTACAGCGAAGAAAGATCATGGAACTCAATCAGCAGCTAAAGGTCAAGAACTACCTAAACATGGACTATTCAGAAGGTAGCGGTTTCAGGTTGAGGGGGTCCCGTCCCGTTGGTACCAATAAGGCATCTACCATTGAAAAACTTCGTGGTTGTGTTACCGTGTTGGCAGATCCGGACGTAGCCCGATCCGAGAAAGTTATCTATCTCCAATTCTTGGATCCAAACAAACAGATTGTAGAGGACAATGCCAATACGATTACGGTAAACGGCAATGTTTACAGTAAAAGGGTTGAATTTCAATACTTTGGTGAAGAAACCTCCATCTGTGATTACGTAACCGTTCCGGAAGGCTCCTTAAAGGAAGGAACCTACACATTGAACGTTTTTGAGGACGAACGACTAATTACCTCCTCAGAATTTCAATTAAAATAAATTCCCTTCTTTTTGGCTAATATTCTATTTTTGCCGCATGGCAAATCAAGAAGATATTTTTAAGAAGGTAATTTCCCATGCAAAGGAATACGGTTATGTATTCCAATCCAGTGAAATTTATGATGGTTTAAGCGCCGTATACGACTATGGCCATAACGGTGTAGAGCTTAAGAACAATATACGTCAGTATTGGTGGAAGGCCATGGTTCAATTGAACGAGAATATTGTGGGCATCGATGCCGCCATATTCATGCACCCAACTACATGGAAGGCCTCTGGGCACGTAGATGCCTTTAATGACCCGTTGATAGACAATAAGGACTCCAAAAAACGATACCGGGCAGATGTCCTCATTGAGGATTACGTAGGTAAAATCGATGCCAAAATAGAAAAGGAGGTCGCCAAGGCCGAAAAACGTTTTGGCGAAAACTTCAACAAACAGAAATTTTTGGAGACCAACCCTAGGGTAGTCGAATATTTGGAACAAGGGAAAAGTATCTTAAGCCGAATGGCAAAGTCCCTGGAGAAAGAAGATTTGGCCGATGTTAAAGCCTTGATCGAGGAGCTGGATATTGCATGCCCCATGTCTGGATCCAAGAATTGGACCGATGTAAAACAGTTCAACCTCATGTTCGGCACCAAGCTGGGCGCCAGTGCGGAAAATGCCATGGACCTATACTTGCGACCAGAAACGGCACAGGGTATTTTCGTAAACTTTTTGAACGTACAAAAGGCCGGAAGGATGAAGATCCCGTTTGGGATTGCACAGACCGGAAAGGCCTTCAGGAACGAAATCGTCGCAAGACAGTTCATCTTCCGTATGCGGGAATTCGAACAGATGGAAATGCAGTTCTTTATCCAGCCAGGAACACAACAGGAATGGTACGAGCATTGGAAGGAGCATCGAATGAAATGGCACCTTTCCCTAGGTATGGGCGAAGACAACTATAGGTTCCATGACCATGAAAAATTGGCACACTACGCGGATGCGGCCGCGGATATTGAATTTCGTTTCCCTTTCGGGTTCAAGGAATTGGAGGGAATCCATTCCAGAACCGATTTCGATTTGGGAAGCCATGAAAAATACTCTGGAAAGAAACTACAGTACTTTGACCATGAGACCAATCGAAACTATGTTCCATACGTACTGGAAACGTCCATTGGTCTAGATCGAATGTTCTTGGCGGTCTTCTCCAATTCGCTTCAAGAGGAGGAATTGGAAAACGGTACTTCTAGGACCGTTTTAAAACTTCCGGCAGTTCTGGCACCTACCAAAGCCGCTATTTTGCCGTTGGTAAAAAAGGATGGATTACCGAAGGTGGCGCAACAAATCTTGGATGAGCTTAAATGGGATTTCAATGTAACATACGATGAAAAGGATGCCGTAGGCAGACGCTACAGAAGGCAGGATGCGAATGGTACCCCATTCTGTATCACTGTGGACCATCAGACCTTGGAAGACCAAACGGTTACCATTCGTCATAGGGATTCCATGGATCAGGAACGCGTGGCCATTGCAGCATTGAAAGGAATCATTCACGAGGCCGTGGATATGCGTACCTGGCTTCAAAAAATGGAGGCTTAAAGTGCGTAGGCCACATTAAGTGAGCCGTAATAATTCCGGCCGTCTCCCGGATAATAATAACGAGGTTCCGCACCGCCAAATCCCTGTGTATTTATCAGCACAGAACGTGCATAGAGTACATCGAATGCATTGTTGATGCCAAAGTCCACGCCCAAGGTGAATTTTGGTGTTAGTTTTTTGCGATATCCGGCCCGGAAATTCACCAAATTGAAGGCATCGCTATACACATCGTTGGCATCCGTTAAGGGAATACTGCCTACGTGTTGGTAAATAAGGTTGAGGTAAAAATGGGTAAAGATGCGATTTTGGAGGCCCATGGTCAACCGATGTTTTGGCACACCGGTCAACTCGTTACCGGAATAGTCAATGCCGCCGTCCACAAAATCCGTGAACCTATGGTGGTTTAGATTGTAGTTGACAAACGGATTTACCAGAACTACCGAGGTGGATGAAAAAAGCGAGTAGTCCACTCCAAGCTCCACGCCTTGGTGCTTGGACGATCCGGCATTTTTTTCAATAAATTGATCGTCACCAACCTGTTCCCTGATCAATAAATTATTGATATCCATTTGATAGAGGGTCAGGTTGATGCGCAGTCGGTTTTGATCAAAAAGAAGATTGGTTCCAATTTCGTAGTTTGTGCCGGTTTCCTGTTTGATATCGGGATTGATGATGCCTTCCGGGGTCAAGGTACGTTCAAGGCTAGGATTGGTAAAGCCCCTACTAATGTTGGCATACAATTCCTGATTAGTGCCTAAGGAATAGTTTAGGGTTAGACTAGGTAGCAGGATAGGGTCAAAATCCCTGCTTCCACTATTGTTTGCATTTCCAATATTGAACAGGTCCTGTAAATCGAAGTCCGTTTTGTTGAGGCTAAGACCCAATTGCGCCGAGAATGCATCGGTGAATGGATATTGTAAGGAAGTAAAAAGGTTCCATTGTCCCCTAAATTCCTTATTTCGGGCAAACTGGGCGCCCTTTAAACTGCCGTTGCCATCGTTTTCCGGATATAGATTTTCAAACTCGTCCCAATCATATTCATCCTTGTAAAGTTCCGCTCCAAAGGTGAAATCGGTATTTTTTTCAAAAAGGGTTAGATTCCCTGAAAACAGGGTTCTGAACCCAAAACCATTGGTGATTTCCTCCAAAATGCCAAAAGGTCGCGCTTCGGTCTTATCCAAATAACTATAAAAGAAACTGGTGGTGTTCTGAAAACGGGTAGAAAATTCATGGTTTAGGGATACGCCCAAAAGTGTCTGATTGTTCGTTTCGAAACCGCGGGAGGCCCTCCAGGTAAACGTGGCCTGCGTAGGGTCTTCGTTGAATGCCGTAATTCCCAAGGAACTGGGTATTTGGGCCGTGTAGTCGATATGGTTCACCAATAGTGAGAGCTTGTTTTTGGGGTTCAGTTGATAGGATGTATTCAGCAGGAATCCGTCGCGCTCAAAGTTATTGTTTTCGCGGTATCCATCGGTTTCCAAATGGCCGTATTGCAGATTCAAACGTAGTTTTCCATCGAAATGGTTAAAGGCCAGATTATTTTTTAAAAGGTTAAAGGAACCTATGGTAAAGTTGTTACTAAAATTCGTGGACCTTCCCAAAGCTTCCTTTGGTGTGAGGATAATGGCACCCCCAAGATTGGCCCCAAATTCCGTTCCCTTAGGCCCTTTCACTACTTCTATTTGGCCCAAATTCTCCAGGTCATAAGCCTCAATGGTGGACGAACCCGTTCCGTTGGTCACGGGAATCTCGTTGTAGTAAAGCCTGAGTTTATCTGTGCCGAACAACGTTCTGGCCCCTATGCCCCTAATGGTAATCCTGTTGGTGTTCAAGGCACCTGAAAGTACATAGACCCCGGGGATTTGGTTCATGGAGGATACAATGTCTACTGGACTATAATTTTGAAAGGTTTTGGCCGATATTACTTCCGATGGCGTGATACCGATTACCTTTTTGTTCTTCAACGCATCTATAAGGATCACTTCTTCCAGTTGGGTGATACTATCCCTATTTATGGGGTCTTGGGCCTTTACAAATAGTGTGGATACTAGAACTAAGAGGGGTAGGTATTTCATCAATCTTCGCATAAAATGCGAAGTTATGGTTTAACCCAAAATATGCAATAGAAAATCTATTACGGCTTCAAACTACTTCAAACACGCTGTTTAAGAAAACATCTGTGTTTATTGTATTTTGAACCCTCATTACGAAGTCCTAACGCATAATTTGGGCTTAAAATCTAAAACCAATAGAGAGTCCGCCCCTAAACATAAATGCATTTTGAAAAACTTCCGGGTTTATATTTCGGCCCATACCTCCATGGATTTCCAAGGTAAAACGGTCGCTTCGGGTGACCCACTTATTACCTATTCCTAGACCTATGGCGGTAGTGCCATAGTCGTTGTTTCTAGCTCCCAAGGTTGTACTATCCACATCATTTTCACCGGTGTAATACAGTCCAAATACTTCGGCAAAAAAACCGCTTCGGGGTATATAGCCAAAATAAGCGCGAAGGTTAGGGCCAATGCCAAAGTTACCGTTGTAATCGGTCGCATCGCCATTAAAATAAAGGGTTCCCCCAATACTCGTGTCCTCGGTAAAAAAAAATTCATACAAACCTTCAACCGTGGAGGTGGCCAAAAATTGACCGATATTGAATTTTATTTCGTGATTATTTTCAAATCTTGGATAGGCCTGTCCCATTATTGAGCTGGTAAAACCTAGACTCATAATCAGGCATAAAAAATATCTCATGACATATGGTTTCTAATTCTTAGAGTGGTAATCAAAGGTCGTTCCAAAGAGGACAAAGTTAGGATTTAGGTAGCCATACTTGGGAATAATTGGGTAGGCTTTTCTATTTTTGGCCCAAAGGCACTTATGATGAAGATCGTTTCCTACAATGTAAATGGTATCAGGGCTGCATTGCGAAAGGATTTTTTACCGTGGTTGAAAGCGGTGGACCCGGATGTGGTCTGTCTCCAGGAAACAAAGGCGAACAAAGAGCAGTTGGATTTATCGCTTTTTGAGTCGGCCGGATACCCCTATCATTATTGGTTCAGTGCCCAAAAAAAAGGATACAGTGGCGTGGCCATCCTATCCAAAAAAAGGCCTGATGATGTGGTCTACGGTACGGGTATAGACTATATGGATTTTGAGGGCCGAAATATCACCGCCCATTTTGGGGATGTTGCCGTAATGAGCATGTACCTGCCATCGGGTACCAACTTTGCCCGTCTGGAACACAAACTGACCTATATGGCAGATTTTCAAAGGTTTGCGGACGAGTTTCGAAAAAGACATCCAAATTTTATTGTTTTGGGGGATTACAACATTTGCCACAAGGCCATCGATATACACAATCCTGTGGGACTCCAGAACGTATCGGGATTTTTGCCCGTTGAACGGGAATGGATCGGAAATTTTATCAAGAGCGGTTTTACGGACAGTTTTAGGCATTTCAATCAGCAACCGGATAATTATACCTGGTGGAGCTATAGGGCCAATGCCCGAAACAACAACAAGGGTTGGCGTTTGGACTACGGTATGGTTTCTGAACCCCTAACCCAAAAATTAGAACGTTCCGTTATTTTATCCGAAGCCAAACACAGCGATCATTGTCCTATTTTACTGGAACTTATCGTTTGATTTAAACAACTTCAAGGCGAGTACCGTTCCTATTTCGTAATTTTAAGATTTTAAATCGATAACCTGCCGCATTTAATATGAAATACACCCACCTTCCCCATACCGATATCGAAGTCAGTAAAATATGCCTAGGCACCATGACCTGGGGCAACCAAAATACCGAAGCCGAAGGGCATGAACAAATGGATTATGCCCTTGACCAGGGAATCAACTTTTTTGATACCGCCGAACTCTACCCTATTCCGGCACATCCGGATAGACATTCGTTGACCGAAAAAATCATTGGAACCTGGTTCAAGAAAAACGGTAATAGGGACAAGGTCGTTTTGGCCAGTAAGATTGCAGGCAAGGCCGATTTTACCAAATTCATTAGAACGACCGGATTTACCCGTGCATCCATCATCGAAGCCTTGGAGGGAAGTTTAAAACGACTCCAGACGGATTATATAGACCTATACCAATTGCACTGGCCGGAAAGAAACACGAACTATTTTGGTCAACGGGGCTATACCCACCAGGTAACCGATTATTGGGAGGACAATATCCACCAAGTTTTGGAAACCCTACGGGATTTGATGCGCGAGGGGAAAATACGCCATGTAGGTATTTCCAATGAAACGCCTTGGGGTACGATGCGTTTTTTGGAGGAAAGCAAGGTTCACGCCTCATTACCTAGAATGATTACCATTCAAAACCCCTATAGCTTGCTCAACCGATTGTTCGAAGTTGGATTGGCCGAAATTTCCATGCGGGAGAACATTGGCCTTTTGGCCTATTCCCCCTTGGGCTTTGGCGTATTGAGTGGAAAGTATTTGGGTAATAGATTACCGGAAGGCTCCCGAATCGCCTTATTCCCCAACTACAAAAGATACAGCTCCGATACTGCGGTAAAAGCTACCCAGAAATATTATGAACTGGCACAGGAACACAATATTTCCTTGGCCCAAATGGCTCTGGCCTACGTGAACACCAGACCCTTTCTGACCAGTAATATCATTGGCGCCACCAGTATGAAACAGTTGAAGGAAAATATTGGAAGTATCGATATTACCTTGACTTCAGAAATCATGGAGGGCATCGAAAAAATTCATAACGAACATCCTAACCCGGCACCATAATGATAGACTTATTAATATTTCTTAGAGTAGGCTTTTGGCAAGTGGCCTTGATCATCGTGGTCATAATTATCATATTGACCCTTTCTAGGATTATGAGGGATAAGAGGTAGAATTTTGTACAAAGGAATTGAATATCACAAATTTCTTTTAGCATTCATTTTATAAAATAGATGTGGGATAGAAGCAAAGATTTTATAATAGGTAGTGTTTTTTTGATATTGACTATCGCCTTTATTATAATTTCAATGAATAATAAGTTCTTTTTTGATTGGGTTTTTGAACGACACCATAATCAATGGAGTTGGTATTTACGGCCTCTATTTTTGCTTCCATTTTGCTATTTCGCCTACAAGAAAAGCTTCACAGGTATGATGATTTCCATCTTTGCCCTGTTCACAAGTATGTTTTGGTTCCCTAAACCTGAAATTGTAAGCGAAGATGTGATTGCTTTTCTAGAATTTGAGAAAGAGTATCTGTATAGTGATTGGAGTGTAAGCAAACAGCTTCTGGCATTGACCATTCCCATTTCCCTTATTGCATTAGGAATGGCTTTTTGGAAGCGAAGTGTAGTAATGGGTATTGGCGTAGTCGTTCTTATGGCAACCGGAAAAATGGTGTGGAGTATTCAAAATGCTGGCGAATCTGGAAAATCCATTATTATACCCGCTATACTTGGTCTTTTAATTTGTTGTGGTCTGATTTACTATGGATTCAGAAGGCTGGAAAAGAAATAACCTAATACTGGAACATCTAAATTATATTTGGTAAAAGGATTCTTCACCTTTGAACTAAACCTTGTTTTTCGCTCATCCAAACAAACTACGTACCACATCCTCAATCTTCGCCGCTAACTGCACCTTGATTTTGGTGTTTTTTAATCCAATTTTATTGTTCTTGGAAACGACAATGGTGGTGTAGCCCAGTTTTTCGGCTTCCAAAATGCGCTGCTCCACCCGTTGTACAGGACGGATTTCCCCGGCCAGTCCCACTTCCGCGGCAAAACAAATACCCTTTTCAATGGGAATGTCCTCATTACTGGATAAAATAGCGGCAATGACCGCCAAGTCAATGGCGGGATCGTCTACGGAGATTCCTCCCGTTATATTCAAGAAAACATCCTTGGCGCCCAGTTTAAATCCGGCCCTTTTTTCCAAAACCGCTAGGAGCATGTTCAAGCGTTTGGCGTTATATCCGGTGGTGGAACGTTGGGGCGTGCCGTATACTGCCGTACTTACCAAGGCCTGGATTTCTATTAACAAAGGACGCATACCTTCCACCGTGGAGGCAATGGCGGTACCGCTCAGGCTTTCATCGTTTTTGGAGACCAAAACCTCGGAGGGGTTGTTCACTTCCCGGAGTCCGCTACCCTGCATTTCATAGATGCCCAGTTCTGCCGTTGAACCAAAACGGTTTTTTAAGGAACGAAGGATTCGGTATACATAGTTGCGGTCCCCTTCAAACTGCAAAACCGTATCAACCATGTGCTCCAAAATTTTGGGTCCCGCAATGGAACCGTCCTTGGTAATATGGCCGATCAAAATAACGGGCGTATTGGTTTCCTTGGCAAATTTGATAAGTTCCGCAGTACATTCCCTAATCTGGGAAATACTCCCTGCGGCCGACTCGATATAATCCGAATGCAAGGTCTGAATGGAATCGATGACCACAATATCGGGTTCCGTAGCCTCAATTTGCTTAAAGATATTCTGGGTCTTGGTTTCCGTGAGGATATAACAGGTTTCGCTATTGGGATGGATGCGGTCTGCCCGCATCTTTATCTGTTTCTGACTTTCCTCACCGGAAACGTATAAGGTCTTATAAGGTAGTTTTAACGCAATCTGTAAAAGTAGCGTACTTTTTCCAACGCCGGGTTCACCGCCCAAAAGGACCAAGGCTCCAGGTACGAGACCACCCCCAAGCACCCTATTGAATTCTAGGTCGAACGTGTTGAGCCGCAGCTCTTTCTCAACACTTATTTCATGCACCAACAAGGGTTTGGAAATACGTTTGGCAGCGGAAGGAGAAGGTTTCCAGCTGGTTTTCTCCTCTTTTTGAACCACTTCCTCAACGACCGTATTCCATTCCTTGCAAGCGGAACACTGTCCCACCCATTTGGCATATTGCGTACCGCAATTCTGACAAAAGAAAGCGGTTTTAGTTTTGGCCATTCGTAGCGTTTCTTATTTACGCCAAAGGTACTAAGAAGTTCAAAAAGGAAAATTTCTTATTCCTCTTCTGATCGATTTTTCTTGAATTCCCAGATGGCCATAAAAAAAGAGGCCCATGCCAAGAATAGGGAAAGTATGCTCAACGCCAATAATTTATCGCCTTTGAGGCCATAGTAGGTGAAATACACGCCAGCACAGGCGTAGTATTTAAAGATGCCTTTAAACATAATTGTAGGATGTAGGTTAGATTTGGGATCTAAGTTTATATTTGGGTTTGCGGGGTTTGGTGTAGGTTAGAAACCAAAATCCGCCTTTAATGCGTCCATTTTTTCCAATGCCATTTCTTTAGTTAAAAAATCGATTTCGTCCATCTGAAAAGCCTTTTCAAAGGTCTTCAATGCTTTTTTGGGTTCTCCCATCTGCTCATAATATTCTCCTTCAAAATAAAAGCCCATCATGGTATCCGGATATTCCTTTTTGCATAATTCCGAAAGCGATTTTAAGGATTCCAAATCTTCTTTCTTTCGGGTGGCGGCATAGATGGCCATGATGTCGTTCAGTTCCACCGGCTTACTAAAGCCGAACAAATCCACAATGCCCTGATACTTGTTTTCAAGATATTGGTATACGGGTTCATCCGAAGTCAAAATTTGGGTTTTATATTCCTTTGGGCTTATCGGCTTGAACATGCCAAATACATTATCGAAGGCCTTTCCAATGCCGTAGGTAGCGACGGAAATATGGTCTGCTTTATCGTATTTGTCAAAGAAATAATGGAGGGTTTCCTTGTTCAAGGCCCTTATCCCGGTATCCAAAGCCATAATTTTTTGAGTATCGTCAGTTTGCTCGCCTTCAACGATCAATTGATAGAACATTTGTTTATCAAAGGTGTTTAAACGCGATGGCACCCTGCTTTCCATTTCTGGGGCCAAGGTAGGGGAGATGCTTACATAGGCATCAAAGACCGAGTTGTCCTTGAAAAGCCAATAATTCTGAAAGTTTGCTGAAATATCGTACCCGAATATCATTTTAAAAGGCGCGGTGCTGTAATTTAAATCCAAATAGGGAATCAGCTCCATTCCTATGAACTCATAGAATTTTTTTCCTTTTTCGCTGGGAAGTCCGTTTTCTGGATCAAAGGCACAATCCTCCAAACGGATGCCGTTTTCACTTTGGTTTACGCCAACAACGATACTTTCTGGCATGCCGTGAAACCGACTGTAATATTTTGAGGTGGCCACTACCTGATCAAACAGGTAATTGGCGTCCAAGACCACAATTAAAGGATATTTCTTGTTTTCATCCATGTTTGGAGGAAAGTAGTATTGAACATCCCTGCGTTCCTGAAGTTTGAAGGATTCAAAAATCTCTTGGGTGGTTTGGGCCTGGGCAAAAGACACCAATAGAAGTGTCAGAATAGTAATAAAATGACGCATAATAGGTTATTGGACAGAAGATTTGGTTATTTATTTCTGTTCAATAACGGTAATAGGATAAAAGATATTGCACCGAACACAATGTTCATGAGGGTTTGTGCGATCCACATAATCCACCCAAAGGCGTCCCCGGATACGGAGCTTATTCCAAAGAGCCCCAAGGCCTTGCTCACCAATATGGGGAAAAGTCCCACACCGCCATTTGTGGTAGCCATGGCGAAAGCTCCAAATACAAAGGCGACCATGATTTCATTAAGGGACAGATGCGCGGTTTCCGGCACTGTATATTTTATGACCCACATCATACCAATATAGCACGCCCAAATGAGGATAGTATGAAAAACGAAAGCCCACTTTTTCCTCATTTTAAAAATGCTGAAGACACCGTCCAACAATCCTTTTACAAACGTCTTGATTTTTTGGGCAATAGCGTTTTTTGATTTTTTGATGAACAAAAAGAAAATCAGGCCCGCCGCGAATCCTGCAATTCCCAGGATTATCAGTCCGCTGGCATTGAATCCGCGTTGTTCAAAAAAGGTGATGATAATATCGGTCTGTAAAAAGAGCGTGATAATGACCACGATCAACAGCATGATCAAATCGATAACACGTTCCGTAACGATGGTCCCAAAGCCTTTTTCAAAAGGAACGCCTTCATAGGTAGTGAGGGCCGTTGCCCTTAAAATTTCACCGGTGCGCGGCACCCCTAAATTGGCCAGATAGGCCATGAAGATCATTAAAATATTGTTGATCAACTTTGGTCTGTAACCCAAAGGTTCCAACAAATAGTTCCATCGAATGGCCCTTGAAACATGACCTATGATACCCAAAAGCAATGAAATGGAAACCCAGAAAACATCGGCTTCCTTGATGTAAAAAAGAATCTGCTCCCTGTTTTCCGGTGAAGTCTTTAAATACCAATACAGTACTAAAAACACCCCAATAAGTATAGGCACGATCAGTTTAAGGGTCTTTTTCAAGGATGGGTTCACAATGTTTGGGTATGGACGTCTAAAGTAAGCAAGTATTCTTCATTGAAATGACACTTGAACGAAAAATGTAGAAAATGGTGCTGGCAAACCTATTTTAAAAGGTTGGTCTTTTCATCCGGGAATACAAGGCTAGGATTAAAGGTTTTGGCTTCCTCTAAGGGCATCCAGGCATAGGTAATCAGAATTAAGACGTCCCCAACCGCTACTTTTCTGGCCGCGGCTCCGTTCAAAGTAATTTCGCCACTGTTTCTGGGTCCAGGTATGACGTAGGTTTCCAAACGCTCCCCGTTGTCGTTGTTTACGATCTGAACTTTTTCTCCTTGTATAATATTGGCAGCATCCATCAAGTCTTCGTCAATGGTAATGCTCCCTATATAATTTAGGTCGGCTCCGGTTACCTTTACACGATGAATCTTGGACTTTACTACTTGTACTTGCATGGGACAAAATTAGTCAATTGAGTGCTATATTGTCAATTAGCCTTATATCTTCGGCATAAACGGCAATAAACGCCCTATATTTTTTATTCTTTACTTTTCTTTTTAACGGGCTCAGTGTTTCCACATCGGCAATCTCAAAATATTCCATTTCAAAATCCTCCTCTTTAAGAAACTGGTTTTTTACCCATTCCTTCACTTTTAAAGCACTTTTCGTGCCAAATTTTTCCTTGGCAGTTTGCAATGTCTTAAAGATGAACCCGGCCTTTAGTCGTATGTTTTCGCTTAACCTTTCATTTCTGGAACTCATGGCCAAACCGTGGTCTTCTCTTACAATTGGACAGGGGATAATATTCACGGGTATTTTCTGTATTTCCACGAGTTTTTTAATGATGCGGAGTTGTTGAAAGTCCTTCTCGCCAAAATAGGCATTGTTTGGTTGGATCAAACTGAACAACTGTTCCACGATGGTGCCCACACCATTAAAATGGTCGTCTCTAAATTCCCCTTCCATCACGTTGTCCAATCCTTGGAAATCATATTTTTTAGGCCTAACGGATTGCGCATAGATTTCTTCCACCGATGGAGCAAAGACGATAATATCCGGATCAACACTTTCTATAAGTTCTAGGTCCTTGGAGAGGTCTTTGGGATATTTTACAAGGTCTTCCTTATTATTGAATTGTGTTGGGTTGACAAAAATACTAACTACTACCCGGTCATTTTCCTGTACGGCCTTTTTGACCAGGGCAAGATGACCTTTATGTAGTGCACCCATGGTAGGAACAAGTCCCAATGTGTTTGAAGAAGGGGTGCGATTTAAAATTTTATCAAGTTCCTTTTTTGTCTCGATAGGGCGCATGCGAAATCGTGATTAGCGAGCAAACTTACTATAAATACTGGTAATCTCTATATTTTTTGTAATTTTGCACCTGCGTTTCCGTGAAAAATAAAATATAGTTTTTATGAATGGTAAAAAGGTATTGTTTGTATCTTCTGAATTAGTCCCTTACCTCCCCGAAAATGAAGTTTCACATATGTCCTATGAGGCACCCAGAATGGTAAACAGTAACGGGGGCCAAATTAGGATTTTTATGCCCAGGTACGGTAACATTAACGAAAGAAGGCATCAATTACACGAAGTTATCAGATTGTCCGGCATGAACCTGGTCATAAACGATATGGACATGCCATTGATAATTAAGGTAGCTTCCATACCTAGGGAGCGCATACAGGTGTATTTCATAGATAACGAGGAATATTTTAAAAGAAAGGCAACCTTTGCCGATAAAAAGGGCGAGTTGTTTCCGGATAATGATCAGCGGGCCATATTTTTTGCAAAAGGAGTGATGGAAACTGTTAAAAAACTGAATTGGTCTCCAGATATCATTCATGTGCATGGATGGATGGCCAGTTTGTTGCCGCTTTATCTTAAAAAGTATTATGCGGATGAGCCTCTTTTCGCGGATAGTAAAATCGTACTCTCCGTTTATGGTAAGACTTTTGAAGGTGAGCTGGATAAGGACATGATAAAGAGAATTGCTTTTGATGGAATTCCAGAGGAAGAAATCGCCTCCTTGGAAAGCCCCTCCTATAATAATTTGTTAAAAGTTGCCGTCGATTATTCCGATGCCATTATTTTAGCCTCGGAAGAAATTCCAGAAGACCTAACAACACATATTTCCAATCAAGAAAAACCTGTGTTAGAATATGTTCCAATTCAAGAATTTGAGGAAGCATACGCTAATTTTTACAAAACGGAAGTTTTAAAATAATCTGAATGAACATTTTTCATAAGCGGTCTTTACCCATATTATTTGGGGTTTTCATAATATGTACGATATTTTTCTCCTGCGAACAGGACCTCACTACCATAGGTGCAGGAGTAACAGGTGAAAATCCATTTTCAACAGGAAAAGAGGTGTATGATGTCTTTGCATATAACCGCAATATAGAAGCGGTAAGAACAAATAAGCTGCCGATTTACCAACTTGGAATCTACAATGATCCCGTTTATGGCAAAACAACTGCTACCATTACATCGCAGCTAAATTTACCAACCTCCAACCCCACTTTTGGGGTGCTTTCCCAAAGAATCGAGGATGATGCTGAAAATGACGACTCGGCGACTACCATTAATGAACAGGAAACCGTGAAGGAAGTCTACCTTTATATCCCGTATTTAACCAAGGCGATTTCAAGGGACACTGATAATGATGGTGTAGCCGATGAGTTTGATGATCTTCCTGAGGATCCAACGAATGATAGTGATGGTGATGGAGCCACAAATGCTGAGGAAAGAACGGCCAATACAGATCCCTTGGATGACCAAAGTGTGGATTTGGATTTGGATGGACTCAACGACACTGATGATTCCCAAATATTCGCAAATAATTTTCCCACTACGGTAGATTTGGACAGCATTTATGTGAATGCAAAGAATTATGATGATGTGATCAAACCTGTAACCATAGGTTTAAAAGTTCAGCGTTCTACCTATTTTCTAAGGGATTTGGATCCCAACACCAATTTTCAAGAAGCGCAACAATATTATTCTAGCCAACAATTTGTACCAACCTTCGTTTCAGACGTATTGTATGACTCAGATATGGATGGAGAAATTACTGTAGATAACAGGGAAATATTAATACCTGGCGAGGATGATGAAGATACGGAAGATACGGATGAGTCTTTAATCTTTACGAAATTGGACCCTGGTATTCGCGTGTCTTTGGATACCGAATTTTTTCAGGATAACATTTTGGATATGGAAGGTAAACCTGAGCTTTTGAGTCAGTCGAATTTTTCGGAATTTATTAGAGGTATCCATTTATCATTATTGGAATCGATTGGCGATCCAACACTGTTGCTGTTGGACTTGACACAAGCCAATATTACCATCACCTACTCTTATCTAGCTTACGACTCTGAACTGGGCGAGGCGGAAGAACGTGAGGGCACATTTACCTTAAACCTATTGACGGGCACTGCTGCAGCTGGTTTTTCAGGAAATGCCGTGAATACTTTTGTGAACGAAAATTATCCACAAGATGTTTTAGATTCCTTTGATACCAACATGAATGCATCCAGAATATTCTTGAAGGGGGGTGCAGGTATCACGTCTGAAATAGAACTTTTTGAGCCAGACAACGCCGAAAATATATTGGAGCAAATACGGGCCAACAATTGGATAATTAACGAAGCCAATCTTGTATTTTATGTGGATAGGAGTTATCCAGGTATGGGTGCTGAACCTGCTGAACCACCCCGTCTCTATTTGTATAATTCAGAAACCAATAGTCCTTTGTACAATGTGAACACAGAACCACTACCAAGTTCCCTAAATCCACTTGCAACATACCCAAATTATGATGGGGTCCTTGTGGAGGAAAATGGCCTTGGGGTAAAATATACGGTTAGAATCACGGACCACATTAATAATCTTGTCGTACGGGATTCTGTGAATAGTACCTTGGGTCTAACACTTACTACGAATATTCAAATTACAAGTGTTACAAACGCTATTTTTGCAAATGGAACTGAAGAGGATATTCCCGTGACCTCCAATCTAACACCCCTAGGTACTGTTTTGTTCGGGAGTAATATCCCGGAATCCGACCCAAATTATGACAAAAGATTAAGGTTGGAAATAAGTTATACTAGAACGGAGTAGGTACTTTATAAGAGCCTATCAGATTTTTTTCATTTAATGTATACACTTTAAAGGATTTATTCGTTCAATAAACTGATAACTTATTGAATTTTTGTTCGTTGGATTAAATTTGAACTACTTTTATAATACTAATAATATAATATGTGCGGAATAGTCGGCTACATTGGACATAGGGATGCCTTCCCAATAATCATAAAAGGATTACAGCGCTTGGAGTATCGGGGATATGATAGTGCTGGGATTGCCTTATTTGATGGCAGTCAAATCAATTTGGTAAAGACGAAAGGAAAAGTAGAGGATTTAAAGCAGAAGGCTAACAGTATTTCCCAAGAAGGTTCTATAGGTATCGGTCATACAAGATGGGCCACGCATGGGGTACCCAACGACGTGAATTCCCATCCACACTACTCCAATTCCGGTGATTTGGTCATCATACACAATGGAATTATAGAGAACTATGAATCCATTAAAAAGGAGTTGACCAAAAGGGGATATACTTTTGCCTCGGATACGGATACAGAGGTTTTGGTAAATCTTATTGAGGAAGTAAAGAAAACAGAGGATGTCAAATTGGGTCAGGCCGTCCAAATAGCTTTGAACCAAGTAGTTGGGGCATATGCCATCGCAGTTTTCGATAGAAGGAAGCCAGATGAAATCGTAGTTGCGAAATTGGGAAGCCCTTTAGCTATTGGAATAGGGGAGAATGAATTCTTTATAGCATCAGATGCATCCCCTTTTATCGAATTCACCAATAATGCCGTCTATTTGGAAGACGAGGAGATGGCCATAGTTCGTCTTGGTAAGGAGATAAAACTTAGAAAGATCAAAAATGATGCCGTTGCCTATCCACGGATTTTGGAACTTCAGATGAATTTGGAGGAAATTGAAAAAGGAGGCTACGATCATTTTATGTTGAAGGAAATATATGAACAGCCCAGGGCCATAAAGGATACATATAGGGGAAGACTCTTGGCCGATCAAGGAATCATTCGCATGGCAGGAATCGACCAGAACTTGGAAAAGTTCATGAATGCGAATAGAATCATCATTGTAGCCTGCGGTACCTCTTGGCATGCCGGTCTTGTGGCAGAATATATTTTTGAGGATTTGGCCAGGATTCCAGTTGAAGTAGAGTACGCTTCGGAATTTAGATATCGAAATCCTGTTATTACGGAAAAGGATGTGTTAATTGCCATTTCCCAATCCGGTGAAACTGCAGATACCTTGGCAGCCATAAAGTTGGCCAAGGAGAAAGGAGCCTTTGTTTTTGGGGTATGTAACGTGGTAGGTTCCTCCATAGCGCGCGAATCAGATGCCGGAGCCTATACGCATGCCGGTCCAGAAATCGGGGTGGCATCCACAAAAGCCTTTACTACCCAGATTACGGTATTGACTTTGTTGGCCCTAAAACTGGCCAAGGAGAAAGGAACTTTTTCGGAAACAAAGTTCCACGAATTCCTTACCGAGCTCGAGACCATCCCTAATAAGGTTGAAAAAGCACTGGAGGCGAATCCTTTGATCGAGATTATTTCAGATGTATACAAGGACTCTTCCAATTGTCTTTATTTAGGTAGGGGGTACAATTTTCCGGTTGCCTTGGAAGGTGCTTTGAAACTTAAGGAAATCAGCTATATTCACGCGGAAGGCTATCCTGCTGCAGAAATGAAGCACGGTCCTATTGCCTTGATAGACGAACAAATGCCTGTTTTTGTTATTGCAACAAAAAAGGGACATTATGAAAAAGTGGTCAGTAACATCCAGGAAATAAAATCCAGAAAGGGAAAAATCATAGCGATCGTTACCGAAGGTGATGAGCAAGTAAAGGAATTGGCGGACCATGTTATTGAGGTTCCAGAAACCTTGGAAAGTCTTTCACCTCTATTGACTACCATACCCTTACAATTACTTTCATACCATATCGCGGTCATGCGAGGTTGTAATGTAGACCAACCAAGAAACTTGGCCAAGTCGGTTACTGTAGAGTAAAATGGATTTAAATACAATCTGAAGGACGCAATTTTGCGTCCTTTTTTTGTTAGCGGAATACTAAAATCATCAAAAGCGGCATCGTAAATTGTCAAAATAATACTATGCATGCATAATTTTTTTCAAATTCTTATATTTGGTATAAAATTATCTGTATCTTCATCACACGTAAATTTCTAACTCAAATTAAGAATGAGAACAATACTACTGTTAGCATTGGTTTTGTTTGGGGCATCAGGCTATGCACAAACAACGATCAATGGAAATGTCGTTGACCAAAACGGCGAACCGATTCCGGGTGCCAATATCGTAATTGTAGGCAAGGCAATCGGGACTACAACCGATTTTGATGGTAATTTTATATTGCAGACATCAGAAGAGCCCCCCTTTCAGTTAAGTATTACCAGTATTGGTTATACCGATGGACTCGAAAACATTACTTCCAATAATCAAACGCTTCGGGTAGTTCTTTCCGAAGCACAAACGTTCTTGGACGAGGTGGTAATTTCCGCTTCCCGAACCCCGGAACGAATTTTTGAATCTCCGGTAACCGTAGAAAGAATGGGTATCGAAACCATAAAAAATACGGCCTCGGCAGATTTTTACAGCGGGCTCGAAAATTTAAAGGGTGTTGATGTAAACACCAACAGTTTAACTTTTAAATCGGTTAATACAAGAGGATTTGCAACATTCGCCAACACCCGTTTTATGCAGTTGGTGGATGGAATGGACAATTCTACTCCCGCTTTGAACTTTCCTATTGGAAACTTGGTGGGTATGATAGAGACCGATGTGTTAAGTGTGGAACTATTGCCAGGAGCTGCATCGGCTTTATATGGAGCCAATGCTTTCAATGGGATTCTCTTTATGAGAAGTAAAAGTCCTTTTGATTATCAAGGTATCAGTGTTTCCGTTAAACAAGGGGTCACTTCCCAGGAAGCCGCAGGGACAAACTCCTATACGGATGTTGGTGTCCGTGCAGCCCATAAGTTCAGCGATAAGTTTGCCATTAAATGGAATTTTGGGTATTTGGACGGTACCGACTGGGCGGCGACCAGTACGGTCGATAAGTTTGTGCCGGGTCGTACACGGGATGCCTTAAATTATGATGGTATCAACGTATATGGGGATGAGGTTTCTACAGATATAAAGGACGTGGCCGTAACCTTGGAAGGATTGGGAATCCTTCCAAATGGGGCGAACGCCTTGGTGCCTTCCGTGGAGGTGAGCCGTACAGGATATAATGAAAGCGATTTGACAAACTATACAGCCCGAAGTATTAAATCTGATTGGGGACTTTATTATAGACCGATAGAGGGCAACAACCTGGAACTTTCCTATGTTGGAAAAATTGGCACGGGAAATACCATATACCAAGGTACCAACCGATATAATATTGCGAACTTTTTCCAGGAGCAGCACAAATTGGAACTTAGAAACGATAACTTCTTCCTTAGGGGTTATGTAGTTTCTGATAAGGCGGGAGATTCCTATGATATGGTCTTTACCGGAATCAACATAAACCGATCATGGAAGGATGACAATACGTGGTTTGGGGAGTACACAGGTACTTTTGTACAGGCTACATTGGCCGGTGCTACTGAGGAACAGGCCCATGCCGCCGCGAGGGCCCAAGCGGAATCGGGGAGATATTTACCCGGTACCCCAGAATTTCAAGCGGCCTTTGATCGAGTAATAAGAAATCCTGATCTTTCCAGAGGTTCTCAGTTTAGGGACGCCTCAAAGTACTATCACTCAGATGCGAACTATAACTTTGGTCATTTATGGGACTGGGCAGAAGTTCAAATCGGTGGTTCATACAGGCAATACAGTTTAAATTCTTTTGGAACTATTTATACGGACGCTGATGGCCCCATCGATTATTCGGAGTTTGGTTTGTACACCCAAGTTCAAAAGAAAATTGAAATGGCCAATGAAAAAAGCTTAAAATTGACTGCCTCCGTCCGATATGATAAGAACGAATTCTTTGATGGATTTTTCTCGCCTAGGTTTTCTGCGGGTTATTCCTTAAATAGAGACCATAACATTAGGGCTTCTATCCAAACAGGTTTCAGAAACCCAACGACCCAAGACCTTTTTATTGGCTTGGATGCTGGTAGAGCCATTTTGGTGGGTGCCGCACCTGATAATTTGGACAGGTATCAAAGAACTTTTGAAGTAAGTGGAGGTGGACAATTGTTAGGCCAGCCATCAAGTATCGTCCAAACGGGTAGGGCCGCTTATGAAAATTCATATTCAGCGGAATCGGTTATAAGATTGTCCGAAACTGGAAATCCTGCGGTTTTGGAAATAGCCAATCCTGATGTGGTACAGCCCGAACAAGTTACCTCGGTAGAAATAGGATATCGAGGCAAGGTAAAAAAATTGGTTATAGATTTTAGTGCTTATTACAATAGCTACAGTAACTTCTTGGCACCAGAAAATGTGATTGCACCTTATTACGGTACCGTAGGTGATGGCGCTTTGTCCGTAGCCGCTATTTCCAATGGTGACTTTCAGACCTATCAGGCCTATACCAATTCAGATGTGGACATCAATTCCTATGGAGCGTCTTTAGGACTTACCGCCAAAGTATTGGGTGATTTTGACCTAAGCGGAAGTTATACTTATGCCAAGTTGGATTTCGACAGGGTTGCCAATCCTGATTTTCAGGTGGGCTTCAATACGCCAGAACATCAGTTTAAGGCTTCTTTTGGTAATGCAGAGCTGTTCAAGAATTTTGGTTTCAATGTCAACTACAGGTTCAGCGATGATTACTATTGGGAAGCAACTTTTGGTAATGGGGTCGTTCCGGAATTCCATGTGGTGGATGCACAGATCAATTACACTGTACCTAGCATAAAATCTACCTTTAAGATTGGTGGTAACAACTTGTTGGGCGATGAATACTTTACGGCCTTCGGAACCGGATTTATCGGGTCTATGTATTATCTGTCATGGACAATCAACAACTAAAAATGAAATTTAAATTCCGTTTAGAAATGAAAAAAATAACCTATATATTTTTATCCTCTCTCTTATTGGTCTTTACCAATTGTAACGACCCAGAGGATGTAGATCTGGACCCAATTGTTATAGAAGAGGCCAAACCGGAACTTACGGCAGGCTCGGCAAATTTTTCCAATTATATTTCATTGGGTAATTCCTTAACGGCCGGTTTTACGGATGGGGCCTTGTTCCAAGCAGGCCAAAATTTCTCAACACCCAATATTCTATCCCAAAAGTTTGCCATGGTAGGTGGTGGTGATTTTGTACAACCCCTAACCAGCGATAACTTTGGAGGGTTGGCCGCAGGGGGTAATCGAATTCAGGCCCCCAGATTGGTTTTTGGTGGGGCGGGACCCGTGCCGCTGGAGTCGGTTATTGGTCCTGTTACCGTAGGGACTGATATAGCTTTGAATAACCCAACCGGGCCTTTCAATAATCTGGGTGTGCCTGGGGCAAAAAGTTTTCATTTGTTGGCTCCTGGATATGGGAATTTGGGAAATGTATCCCTTGGACTTGCCAATCCTTACTTCGTGAGGATGACCGGTTCAAATCCAAATATCAGTATTTTGGAAATGGCTGCAAGTCAGTCCCCAACGTTCTTTTCCTTATGGATTGGAAACAATGACGTACTTGGCTACGCCACTACGGGAGGTGATGGTACCAACCCTATTACTCCGATCGATGGCCCTCCAGGAGTTGGTTTTGCAAACACCTATGGCGCCTTGATCCAGACATTGGCAGCTACTGGTGCTCAGGGTGTGGTAGCCAATATTCCGGATGTTACGAGCATACCTCATTTTACTACGGTTCCGTTCAACCCATTGGATCCATCCAACCCTGATTTCGCGGCCCAAATCCCGACATTGAACACCATTTTTGGTGCCTTAAATCAGATTTTTACAGCTTTGGGCGCTACGGAGAGGATTATAAGCTTCTCTACAACAGAGGCAAATGCCGTGGTAATACGGGATGAAAGCCTTACCGATTTTTCGGCCCAGATAACGGGGGCTTTAAATGCCAATCCAGGGTTCCCTGTTTTCGTACAACAGTTTGGATTGCCTCCACAGGCGGCTCCGCTGGTTGCCGGTCTGCTGGGTACTACCTATGGACAGGCGAGGCAGGCCACTGCCGATGATCTTTTTGTGCTGCCCAGCAGTACGGTTATTGGAACGGTCAACATGGAGGCGGCAGGTGCCTTGGTGGCCCAGGGTCTATCGGCTACTTTGGCCGGCCAGTTCTCCGTTGAGGGCATAAGTTTGCCGTTGGCGGATAAATGGGTGTTGACTCCAGAGGAACAGACTGAAATTGCGAATGCGACCGACGCTTTTAACGCGATTATATCGGCAGCGGCCAGTCAGGCAGGCTTGGCATTCGTGGATGCCAATGCTTTGTTGAACCAACTGGCAAATGGAGGCATCACGAGCGGGCAATATACCTTGACCGCAAGTTTGGTAACTGGAGGCGCGTTTTCCTTGGATGGTATCCATCCAACGGCCAGGGGCTATGCCTTGATCGCCAATGAGTTTATGAAGGCCATTGATGCTACCTATGGTTCCAACTTTGAGGATTCAGGAAACTTGGTAAATGTTGGGGAGTATCCTACCAATTTTTCGCCTACGCTTCAATAAGTATTGGGTTTAAAAATGTAACAAAAAGATGCATTTAAGTGCATCTTTTTTGTTTTGTAAAAAACCCAAAAAAACAATTTTTGTTTAAAATTGAAAGACATATCTTTGCAGCCTGAAAATCAGAGCATTTTTTAAGTAATATATAAACAGATTAGTAATGTCAAAAGTTACAGGCAAAGTTTCGCAAATCATTGGGCCCGTGGTGGATGTAGAATTTCAGTCGGGAGAAGATCTTCCTAAAATCTACGATTCCTTGGAGATAACCAATAAGGACAATTCAAAATTGGTTTTGGAAGTTCAATCACATGTTGGGGAAAACACCGTTAGGACCATTTCCATGGATTCTACCGATGGACTTAGCAGGGGGACTGAAGTGGTTGCAACAGGAGCCGCGATTCAAATGCCCATTGGGGACGATGTTTACGGACGTCTGTTCAATGTTATTGGAGATGCTATTGATGGTTTGGGCAATTTGCCAAAAGAAGGAAAAAATGGTCTTCCCATTCACAGGGAAGCACCAAAATTTGAGGATCTTTCAACCTCTACAGAGGTTTTGTTCACGGGTATTAAGGTAATCGACTTGATCGAACCTTATGCAAAGGGTGGAAAAATTGGTCTTTTTGGAGGTGCGGGTGTAGGTAAAACCGTTTTGATCCAGGAATTGATAAACAATATCGCAAAGGGACACGGTGGACTTTCCGTGTTCGCTGGAGTTGGTGAAAGAACCCGTGAAGGAAATGATTTGCTTCGGGAGATGTTGGAATCAGGCATTATAAAATATGGTGAGGACTTCATGCACTCCATGGAAGATGGTGGATGGGACTTGTCCAAAGTGGATAAGAAGGCCATGAAGGATTCCAAAGCAACCTTCGTTTTCGGGCAGATGAACGAACCACCGGGAGCACGTGCACGTGTGGCGCTTTCCGGGTTGACAATTGCCGAATATTTCCGTGATGGTTCAGGGGAAGGACAAGGGAAAGATGTATTGTTTTTCGTAGATAATATCTTCCGATTTACACAAGCAGGTTCAGAGGTATCTGCACTGTTAGGTCGTATGCCTTCAGCGGTAGGTTACCAACCAACCTTGGCCACCGAGATGGGTGCTATGCAAGAACGTATTACTTCAACCAAAAGGGGTTCCATTACTTCTGTTCAGGCGGTATACGTACCTGCGGATGACTTAACGGATCCCGCTCCTGCTACGACATTTGCACACTTGGATGCAAATACCGTACTTTCCAGAAAAATTGCGGAGTTGGGTATCTACCCTGCCGTGGATCCCTTGGATTCTACGTCAAGGATTTTGACACCTGAAATTTTGGGTAAGGATCATTATGCATGTGCGCAACGTGTTAAAGAGTTGTTACAGCGTTATAAGGAATTACAGGATATCATCGCCATTTTGGGTATGGAGGAATTGTCCGAAGAGGATAAATTGGCCGTAGGTAGGGCCAGACGTGTACAGCGTTTCCTTTCCCAGCCGTTCCATGTGGCGGAACAGTTTACGGGTATCCCAGGAGTTTTGGTAGATATAAAGGATGCTATCAAAGGTTTCAATATGATTATGGATGGTGAATTGGACCACTTGCCAGAATCGGCATTTAACTTGAAGGGAACTATCGAGGATGCTATTGAAGCAGGAGAAAAAATGCTTGCCGAAGCGTAGATTGTTAATAGTTTAAAGTTTTTGGTTCATAGATTTTGATACTTGAGCTTTTAACTTAAAACTTAGAACTAGAGAAGTATGTATTTAGAAATAGTATCGCCCGAAGCAACTTTATTTTCCGGAGAAGTAATATCCGTAACCGTACCGGGAATCAACGGCGAGTTTCAGATGTTGCAGAACCACGCCCCTATTGTATCCCTTTTACAGGAGGGAAAAGTGAAGGTAAAGGGCACTATGCATATAGAGGAGGACTATGCTTCCAAGTTCACTAAGGACCAAGATGGGAATACGGTTTTGGAGATTTCCAGTGGTACCGTGGAACTTAAGGACAATAAAGTAATCGTATTGGCGGATTAATCCTCCCCTAACCCCTCCAAAGGAGGGGAACTGGAAATAAAAAAACCAACTCGAAAGAGTTGGTTTTTTTATATTACGATATTAAATTGTTTAATTCTGACTAACAAGGACAAACTGGAAATAAGTGAAGGCAGGCCACCTGTATTACAATTGATCATGGGTGCTTTGGCCTTTAGCCTTTTAATTTTTTTCCTAAGTATTTTTATAACGGGACATAATTTGTTACGACCTGGATTTGTTTATCAAAAATTTCAGGTAGGGAATTTGTACATGGCTATAGTTATGGCCGGAATGGGTGTACTTTTAAGTAAAAGTACCAGCATAGTTTTGGATAAAGCAAACAAAAGGCTTCAAACGCGTTGGCATATAGGTCGGTTTGGATTTGGCAAATGGGAGGAATTGCCCCCTGTTGACTATATCTCTGTTTTTAAAGCGCATAAAACACGTTCCATCAACTTTGATAGGAAGGCTCCTGTAAGATATGAAGTGAATTTATGGTTACAAAGAGGAGGCCGAAAACGTGTCTATTTTAGCTATAATGATGAGGTTGCATTAAATATGGGCGTTGAAATCGCAAAATTTTTAAAAGTGGATCTTTGGGATGCAACTGACCCGCATGATAAGAGGAAGATCTTGACGGAAGGCCTTTAAGATTAGAAAGATACCTGGCTAATTGTTTTTTTTTGCAACATCTGGATTCCCTTTATTCACCTCCAATCCCAATAGACCAATTCCCAGGAAATATCTTCGGATACGTGGGTTTGTAAAATTTCAAAGCCTACACTCACATGGGCGTTCAGGGAACGTTGGTTGCTGGTGGCCACTTCGGTAAGGAGGCCATCGTAGTCTTGCCCAAGTTCTCGTTTGTAAAAGGAATATAACCCCCTAAATACTCCTTGACCCCTAAACTCTTTGGATACACAGATTTGTCCCATGGCCAAATACTTTTTTCCGGGTAAGAGGATATCCGTCGTTTCGAACATAGGGGCCAGTAGCGGAATATCGGCACCGAATTTCCGTGTCATGCATAAGGCGTAACCTATGACTTCATCATTGACCGTTGCGATGATATGTGGACAATCCGCATTCATCCGCTTTAACAAATCAAACGTATGGATGACGGTTACAAAACCCTCTTGTTGCTTTTCCTCATCGGTTAGTGAATCCAAAGCATTTTTCTTTTGAAGCAATAATATGCCCTGCAGTTCCTCGTCCGCAGTGGCACGGCAGTAATTTATATCCATTTATGGCAGTTTCAACCACTCCTTTCTAGTATTGCGTTGCTTTTTGGTAAGTGTTTCGTCTTCCTTGACAACTATCGTGTACATGGAACTCGGTCGTAAGGTTACATTTGTACTTTTTGGAAGGCCGAATCGTTCAAAATCGACTTTTAGAACGTCTCCAGGCTTGAACTGTGATATAAAGGCATCGAACTGCATCCCATCGGGGAATTTTTCCCCGTTGATGGCCGTAATGACATCCCCTTTGTCCAAACCGGCTTCGTAAGCGGGACTGCCCATTTTGGGGTTCGAGGTAATCTCGCCATTTCCATCTCCGTTCAATCGTGCCGAAATACCCAAATATGGGATATTGGGATTAGTGGTAAGGCCAACCCCAACCGCATTAAAAAGGGATTCGTAATCCGGCATTTCACTTTTTTGGATATAGGAACCAAAAAAGGTTTCCCCAAACTCCTTTCCAGCATATTCGTTTAATGTATTCCGTAGGTCTTCAATTGTATACGGTGTTTGTGTCTTGCCATATTTATTCCAAACAAGCTTCATAAAATCATCCAGGTTCAGCCCTATCTCCCGAAGTGAAAGATCTAAAGCCAATCCAAGAACGCTTCCGTACGAGTAATAGGAAATAAACGTGTTTTCCCTATTTACGGGATCCACCGAAGTAGCGGCATCCACAAACGGAGCCTGATAGCTCATTTCAATGGGATTAAAAAAATGGGTGGCGGGCGAGTTCCAAACGTAGTTAAAGGTTCCCGTTAAACCTTCTATATATTCCTTTGGCGAAATCAATCCGGCCCGGCACAATATAAGATTCGTGTAATAGCTGGTAAAACCTTCGGCATACCAAAGGGCCCCGCTCATATTCGCTTCTTCAAAGTCAAAGGGTTCCAGCGATCGGGGCCGAATCCTTTCCACGTTCCAAGCATGGAAAAACTCGTGGGAAACGGTTCCAATGTTGCCTTCCATACCACCGTTGGCCAAGCCTCTTGTGCTGGTTAGAATGGTCGAATTTCGATGCTCCATGCCATCGCCCGAAGCATTTGGAATGTAACAGACAAGAAAGGTATATCGGCCGTAATCGAAATCAGGCAACTCCCCATAGACTTCTTTCTCGGCAAGGACTACTTTCTTGACTTTTTCAAAATAGGTATTGAGCTCCTCCTCCGTGCCATTATGGTGTAGCACCAATTGTATTGTTTGCCCATCGACCTGAAATTCCCTTAAACCAAAATTGCTGATTTCCACAGGGCTGTCCATAAAATACTGTAAGTTTGGCGCGGCATAGGTTGTACCGGACACCAAGGGCAACTGTGTGGCCACCTTCCAATTCAAGTTTTTTCTAATAACAAAGCTTACTTCAATGTCCCGAAGCTCCAAGCTTGGAGCATACATAAACGTGGCCGGAATATTCAAATGGGCATGGGTTTCATCCACTTGGGAATACGTACCGTCCCCACGGTTGGCGAATAATAGATACTCGATTTTAACGGTGCCATCATGACCATAAACTTGCCACTGATAGGGATCCGGTCTATGTACTTTGAGCAAATTTCCTTTACCGTCATACGCTTTAAATCCATACACATTCTTGGCAAATTCGTGCAAGGCATAGCGGCCAGGGGATGTCCTGCTCATACGAACCGCGAGGGTATCTGTAGTGATGTTTGGAAAAGTGGCCGTAATGAAGGCTTCATGGTGCACGGCGTTCTCAAAAGAAATGGTATAGTGATTGGTCTGTGCCCTAGAAATGGAAATAACGAATGAAAGTGCAAGTAAAAGTCGGATAGATTTCATGAAACAGGGATTACAAACGATAGTGCTAAATATACAGATTTACCGATTGGTTTGTTCAATTAAACCTCTAAATGATTATTGGAATACATCAATATCAATGGTTAAAGCAACAAGGGATATTCCCACAAAAAATAGCACCAAAATTCATTTTTCTGTATGGGATTTTTGATAGATTGCGGTAAAATCCGATGGAATGACAGACCTTCCCCAAAAACTTCAAAACAAGTTACATGAGCGAGCGAATGACGGTTCATTAAGACAGCTGGGCGTTCCGGCCGGGATGGTCGATTTTTCCTCCAACGATTACTTGGGTTTCGCCAAGAGCGAAAGCCTTTTCTCCAAGACTTTTCAGTTACTGTTAAAGTATAATATCAGTGAGAACGGCGCAACAGGCTCCAGGTTGTTGACCGGGAACCATGTCCTGTTCCAGGAATTGGAATCCGTATTGGCGCAGACCCATAATGTTGAAAATGCACTGGTGTTTAACTCGGGGTACGATGCCAACATCGGTTTTTTTGGATGTGTTCCACAACGGGGCGACTTTGTTTTTTACGATGAACTTATTCACGCCAGTATCCGAGACGGATTACAACTGAGCCATGCCAAGAGTTATAAATATGGGCATAACGACCTGTCGGATTTAAAGGAGAAAATAAAAAATACTATTTGCGAAAATGGTGATTCCGATGTTTATGTGGTCACGGAATCCGTATTCTCCATGGATGGTGATTCTCCAGATCTAAAACAATTGGCCAGTTTTTGTACCTCGGAAGGATATCATTTGATCGTGGACGAGGCTCATGCCGTTGGCGTTATGGGTAAAAAAGGTCTTGGGTTGGTACAGGAGTTGGGATTGGAAAAGGCTCTCTTTGCAAGGATCGTTACGTTTGGAAAAGCCTTGGGCACCCATGGTGCGGCTATACTTGGCAGCAATGCCCTAAGGGACTATCTCATAAATTTTTCACGGAGCTTTATTTATACTACGGCGTTGCCTCCACATGATATTGTAGGTATTTTATCTTCCTATGAATTTCTTGTTGTTGAAGGAGGGGCGCAGCGCGACCAGCTTTTTGAAAATATTTCCTATTTCAAGGGTCAAGCAAAGAAACAGAAGTGGTCCGGTAACCTAATCGGAAGTGATTCGGCCATTCAATCCGTAATTATTCCGGGCAATGAGAAAATCGGCAAGATTTCCAAAAAATTGAGGGACGACGGTTTTGATGTGAAGGCCATCCTTTCCCCTACGGTTCCCGAAGGGAAAGAAAGATTGCGATTTTGCCTTCATAGTTTCAATTCTAAGGAAGAGATTGGTTTGGTGCTGCAATTATTGTCAAAATATATTTGATGCATGACGGACAAATTTTATCATGTTGCTTCTTTTGAATATGTGGCCGATGTGCAAATTATAAAGGGAAAACTGGAATCAGAAGGCATCCCGGTTTTTCTGAGGGATGAGAATACCTTGAATTCCGACCCCCTGATAAGCAACGCCATTGGAGGGGTAAAGCTGCTGGTCTATGCCCAGGACAAGGAGCGGGCCTTGGAAATTTATAATGAAGTTAGGGCATATGCTTTGGATGACTTTGGCAATCCGGTAACCTGTCCCAATTGCAAGGCTAGAAAATCTGAAGTATATTATAACAGGAAGGGGATTTTTTATAAACTTTTTCCTTTTTTTGAGAAAAGAAAATATAAGTGCCTAAATTGTGGCATGATAACTCGATAATCGGGATTATATTGGTGAGTTGGTTTAAGACTTTACTTAAAATAAAAGTTATTTTCTAATACATGTCCCTTGTGCTTGCGCGGGAAGTGATCAAATTAATTAAGAATGCAAAAGATTTTCGTTACAGGTATTTCTACGGGAGTGGGTAAAACAGTTGCTTCGGCCATTATAACCGAAGCCCTAATGGCCGATTATTGGAAGCCCATACAGTCCGGTGATTTGGACCAAACGGATAGCGATACGGTAAAAAATCTAATATCGAACGACAAGACACGTATTTTGCCAAGCAGCTACGAGCTTACAGCGGCCATGAGTCCGCATGCCGCTGCTGAGATAGATGGGGTGAAAATAGATCGTTTCCACATCAACGAACCCAAGACGGACAACAATTTGGTTATTGAAGGGGCCGGAGGCCTATTGGTGCCCCTGAATGATGAGGATACTATGTTCGACATCATTATGCCGGAATATAAGGTCGTGGTGGTTTCCAAACACTATTTGGGAAGTATCAATCATACCTTGTTGACCATTGGGTGGTTACAGAACAAGGGCTATGATGTTTCCGTATTGTTTAACGGAAAGGAAAATCCCCCAACGGAAAGAATCATACTTCATAAGACAGGTGTTCCCTTGATCGGTAGAATCGATGAGGAGCCCAGACTGGACAAAACTGTTGTAGCGCGCTATGCCGGAGCGTTCAGGCATATTTTGGAGAGCCTATAAGATTGTTCATGGTTTTTGGTTGTTCGTTAATGGTTCTAGTTCAACAACTATCCCACTATCCCACTAACTAACTTTTTCACCAGACAACTGATTCATTTTTGTTATCAGTTTCTAATTTGGCTAAAGGCTAAAGGCTAAAGGCTAAAGGCTAAAGGCTAAAGGCTGAACGCTAATTGCTCCCTGTTTTCTGGTATCTGAAAACTCGTTACTGTTAACTGTTGACTGTTCCATTGCTCCAAGTTTATCATTATCTGAAAACTGTTCACTGCTCACTGCTTACTGTTCTCTGAAGTATCTCTGCCTTTTCAACGGTCGTCGCTACGGTATAATGTTTGGCCAAATAGGCGTCTATATATTCATTCTCCTCCAATTCATCCCTGTCAAAAACAAGTCGGCCCTTTCGTACCACCACGGTTTTCGGTTTGATTTCTTCCATGATATATTTGAGTTCTTCCAAAGAATTTTTTCGCGGATTATCAAAGAACGGATAAAGTTCATCCCTACAGATATTGCTGGGATGTGTGGCGGCCAAAGTTGGGGGCAAAACTCCAAGGTTCCAATACCCAATATGGTACCCTAGGAAAAAAATGGTATCGGTTTCCAGTTTGTTTTCCAAAATGTATTTCGGAACCGTAAACCCTTCACCGTTGAAAAATGTGCCCCGCTCTATTTTGTTCTTTACGATATTTACGTATTCCATGTAACTTTCCGCCGGTATCAAAAGTAATAAGAAGAGGAGTTTGCGGGATATTTTTAGTCGGTTTCGAAGGAACAAACGATTTAAGAAGATTCCGAGGAATATGACCAGCATTGGGTGTATTTGAATCAGATAATGACCATTGATTCTTCCTCCTTTAAAGAAGGAGAAAAGTACACCGCAGATGGCCATGAACAGGATTAGTGCAGTCCTGTCCTTGACCGAAATGATGGCATTCTTCCAACAATAGAAGAGAAAAACACCGATTACAATGAAGGTCGGGGCCAATTTTAAGAGTGAAAATCTTCTTGCTTCACTGTACTCCAAGGGGGCCAAGATAACGGACTTCCACCAAACCTCCAATTGACCGCTCATGTAGTAAGGGAGAATCGTCAAAAGGATTACAAGTAAAACGCCTGTGCCAAAAGCCAAGACGTTCCAAAGGGTGCTTTTTTTTTGTTTATTGAAAAGTTCTATGACCAAAAAGAGGCCCAATAAAAGTACGGGGTAGGCCATGTTCAATTTCACCATAACCGCAATCCCCATAAGCAGACCTGCCAGTAGCAACCATATGGGGCCTTTTTTCGATATAATCAGGTACATTGAAGGAACAAAAAATGCCATACATAGGTGTTCAGACATTACCCCTTGTAAGCTTCCGAAAAGACTAAGTAATACAATACAAAATATCCCACACCATAGAGCTACCTGAGTAGTGGTCATTCTCGAAGTGATTTTATAAGTAAAAAATGCGGTTGTGGCAACCAGTAACGCGCCTAGAATCCTTATGGCTACAAAGCTTTTTCCAAATAGGAAGATAATAGACGCAAAGAATGCAAAAGTCAAAGGGGGTTTTAAATCCCAAAGTTGTGTGTAGGGTAAATAGCCGTCTACCCAGGACTGTCCCAAGAGAATAAAGGTACTTTCGTCCCGATCTATATAATCCCTAAAGAAAAAAGGAAACCGAATGAAAAATGTAATCCCCGTCAATAGAAGAAATACGGTTTTACTTTTTAGCTGGGAATTGCCCAATAAGGATTCCTTTAGGATGCTTGGATTCATCAACAATTTGACTTTATTGGCTCCTCCCAGGGGATTATACCCTTGGGTTTACCTAGAAATTTATCATTGGTTTTATGTAATTACCTCGTGGGCTTGCCCCGTAGTAGTTTACATCCCATCTTTGCAAGATAGATAAATTGTGGATTCTTAAATTCTATGAACGGGGAAAATCTATCGGAACGGGATAAAAAATACCTTTGGCATCCGTTGACACAGCACCAAACGGCGGTAGCTCGAATTGGTATTGTGAAGGCCGAGGGTGCCTTGTTTTGGGACGAGAGGGGCAATTCTTATATTGATGGTATTGCCTCCTGGTATACGGCCATGTATGGTCATGGTAATAAACATATTACAAAGGCCATATCGGAACAAATGAGCCAATTGGACTTTGTCATGTTCAGTGGCTTTACGCATGAGCCTGCCGTAAAACTCTCCGAAAAACTTATGGCCATTTTACCCAGCAATCAGGCCAAGATATTTTTTAACGATAACGGCTCCACGGCCGTGGAGGCGGCCATAAAAATGGCCTTGCAGTACCATCACAATCGGAACGACATAAGGGACACCCTGATCGCTTTCGAGGACGGTTTTCATGGCGACACCTTTGGGGCGATGAGTGCTTCCGGGCTATCGTCCTATAACGGTCCTTTTGAGGATTTTTTATTGAAGGTAAAGCGGATTCCAGTACCCCAAAAGGAAAATATGGAGGAGGTGATGGCGCAATTGGAGACCATACTTGCTAATGAGAAATGTGCTGCCTTCGTATTCGAACCCTTGGTCCAAGGTGCTGCGGGCATGAAGTTTCATTCTGCCGAAGGCTTGGACAGGCTCATTGAAAAATGTCAGGAACACGATGTTTTATGTATAGCCGATGAGGTCATGACGGGTTTTGGCAAAACCGGGAAAAACTTTGCTTCGGATAACCTACATAATAAGCCCGATATCCTGTGCCTAAGCAAGGCCCTCACTGCCGGGATGTTTCCCCTTAGCATTACCAGTTGTACCCAAAAAGTGTTCGATGCCTTTTTGAGCGACGAGGTTGCAAAAGGGTTTTTCCATGCCCATACGTATAGTGCCCATCCACTGGGTTGTGCCGCTGCCCTTGCGGGACTCCAACTCCTGAATTCTTCAGAAATTTTGGAGCGCAGGAACTACATTGCATCGGCACATAAAACCTTCGTTGCCAAGGTTGAGAACCATCCAAACGTACGTAATGCCCGTTCCATAGGGGTGATTTTGGCCATCGATTTAAATCTTGAAACGGAACGGTATGGCAATCTACGGGACCGATTGTACAATTTTTTCATGGCCCGTGGGGTCCTTTTAAGGCCGTTGGGGAATGCCATCTATGTGTTGCCTCCCTATGTAATTACCAATGACCAATTGCAACGGATTTATGAGGTGATTTATGAACTGTTGGATAGCTTATAACATGGGATTACCGACAGATAAAATATCCATAACCGCAATAGCCTCCATTTCTCCCTTGGGCGACACCATGGACGATGTTTGGCGAAACTATCAAAACGATGACCATTTGCTCACTCTTGCGAATTTAGAAGGGAATAGCACTTGGGTAGGTCGGTTGCCCGAAACTATTTCGCAAAAAATCGAGGAATTACGACACTCGGATTCCAAGTACCAACATTTGGACAAAAGCGTTTTGTATGCCCTTTATGCATCAAGAAAGGCAGTGGCATCTGCCGGATGGTCCAAAATAGGTGAAACCTCAAAGTTTGGAATCAATATCGGGTCTTCCCGTGGCGCTACAGGTCTCTTTGAGCATTACCATGAAGATTTTTTGAAGCACGGTAAAATAAGTTCCTTGGCTTCGCCTACGACTACCTTGGGCAATATCTCCTCATGGGTGGCCCACGATCTGGGAAGCCAAGGCCCGGAATTTTCCCACTCCATTACCTGTTCTACAGCGCTGCATGCACTGTTGAACGGCGTAGCCTGGTTGCAAGGCGGTATGGCCAATCGGTTTTTGGTAGGCGGGAGTGAGGCGCCTTTGACGCCTTTTACCATTGCACAGATGAAAGCTTTAAAAATATATGCTTCTTCGGTCGATTCTGAAAATTCCTTGGTAGCTGAGCGTAGTCGAAGCTATCCTTGTAGGGCGCTGGATTTGGACAAAAAAAGGAATAGCATGGTATTGGGAGAAGGAGCTTCCGTGGCCTGTTTGGAAAAGGGTATTTCAGATGGGGCTTTGGCGGTAATCGAGGGAATTGGCTATGCGACGGAGCTTTTGGAACACAACGTATCCATTTCTACCAATGCCAAATGCTTCCAAAAATCCATGGAAATGGCATTAAAGGATACTCGCAAGGAAGAGGTAGATGTTATTGTTATGCATGCACCGGGCACGCTAAAGGGTGATGCATCGGAAATGAACGCGATACAAAAAGTATTCTGTAACGATCTTCCTTTTTTGACTACCAATAAATGGAAAATAGGACACTCCTTTGGCGCATCCGGAATGTTGAATATTGAAATGGCCCTACTTATGTTACAACATCAGAAGGTTATTGCGGTTCCTTTTCACCAATGTGAATCCAAACCTAAATCGATAAAAAAGGTTTTGGTCAATGCCGTAGGGTTCGGGGGGAATGCGGTAAGCATATTACTTTCCAAAGTTTAGAATCCAATTATATTTTCTGAACTTATTCCGCTATTTTTGAATTCTACATATAACTATGATTTTATGAGCGAAGTAAGACATGATTGGACCAAGGAGGAAATTTTAGCCATTTACAATAGACCACTAATGGAACTTTTATATGAGGCGGCTACGGTACATAGGATGCACCACGACCCCAATACGGTCCAAGTTTCTACCTTACTTTCCATAAAAACGGGAGGTTGCCCGGAGGACTGCGGATACTGCCCCCAGGCCGCGCGCTACCATACCAATATAGAAGGCAATGATTTGATGTCCGTATCCCAGGTAAAGGCCCAGGCGTTGCGGGCCAAGGCTTCTGGAAGCTCCAGGGTCTGTATGGGCGCTGCATGGCGAAATGTAAAGGACGGACCGGAATTTGACCAAGTCCTTGAAATGGTCAGGACCATCAATAAACTGGATATGGAGGTGTGCTGTACCTTGGGCATGCTTACGGAAAATCAGGCCAAGCGATTGGCGGAAGCGGGATTGTATGCCTATAATCATAACTTGGACACGTCTGAGGATTATTACAAGGACGTAATTTCAACCCGTGCTTTTCAGGACCGCTTGGACACTATAGAAAATGTTCGCAAGAGTAATGTGACCGTTTGTAGCGGAGGTATCATTGGGATGGGGGAAAAATTGGAGGACAGGGCCGGAATGTTGGTCGCGTTGGCCTCTTTGAACCCGCAACCGGAGTCGGTTCCCATCAATGCCTTGGTCGCTGTGGAAGGAACCCCCATGGAAGATATAGAACCTATTGCCATTTGGGACATGATACGTATGGTCGCTACCACGAGAATCGTAATGCCCGAAACCCAGGTTAGACTTTCCGCCGGTCGCACACAGATGAGTAGGGAGGGCCAGGCCATGTGTTTTTTTGCAGGTGCCAATTCCATATTTGCAGGGGACAAACTGTTAACTACACCAAACCCAGATGTAAACGAGGATATGGACATGTTCAGGCTTTTGGGACTGAACCCACAAAAACCGTTCACAAAGATTTCCCAGCCTACTACCGTGGAAGCTTCAGATTCACAATTTAAACCCTTGAACGAAAAACCCAAATGGTCCCGACCCGGACATAAAATAGAGCGAAACGAAGAGGCAAAACGAAAGGCGAAAATGACGGACTAGTCCTACATTATCACAATTTTAATATCGTATTTTGCTTGTGTTGCCTAAATTTGCGGTTTATTGGCACCGCCAAAGGATTTAATACTCCTAGGTTTGCCCAGAAATTAAAAGTTCGTTTTCTAAGAATGCCTCGTGGGCTTGCCCTGAGGTAGTTTACTAAAACCCAAATTACGTTGAAGTTAACTGAAATTCCAAGGGTAGAAACCATTACCAAGGAGGACTTTCTAACCCATTATTTCAAGCCGCAAAAACCTGTGGTCATAGAGCGGTTTATTGAGAATTGGCCTGCATTTGAAAAATGGAATTTGGACTATATCAAGGGTATTGCCGGAGACAAGGTCGTGCCGCTGTACGATGATCGGCCCGTACAGCATAAGGACGGTTTTAACGAGCCGCATGCCAAGATGCAGCTATCGGAATATATTGATTTGCTCAAGGCCAAGCCTACAAAATACCGGATATTTCTTTGGAATATTCTAAAGGAGGTACCTGAATTACAGAAGGATTTCTCCTATCCGGATTTTGGCATCAAACTCATGAAAGGGCTTCCCATGCTGTTTTTTGGGGGCACGGATTCACATACCTTCATGCATTACGATATCGACTTGGGAAATATTTTTCACTTTCATTTTGAAGGGGAGAAGGAGTGTATCCTTTTTCCACAATCGGAAACCAAGTATTTATACAAAGTTCCGCACTCTTTGATAACCCATGAGAGTATCGACTTTTCAAACCCCGATTATGACAGGTGGCCGGTCTTAAAACAGGCAAACGGTTATAGGACGAACTTAAGGCATGGAGAGGTTTTGTATATGCCGGAAGGATATTGGCATTATATGAAATACATTACCCCCGGTTTTTCCATGAGTTTAAGGGCCATTGCCAGAAACCCTAAAAATTTGGCGAAAGCGCTCTACAATGTCATTATCATGCGACATTTTGATGTGTTGATGCGGAAAATTAAAGGGCAGAAATGGATAGACCGGAAAAATGAAAGGGCCATTGCTAGGACCAATAAATTGAGAGTTGTTACAGGTTAGAAATTGGTAATTTGTACCTGAGAACAATTAACAATTTTGAAAATCCCTTTTAGATCATAAATCAATGTCTCCTCGAGCGCAGTCGAGAGGTAGATAAACCTAAGGTGTATAATAGGAGGTCTCGATTCCGCTCGACCGGACAGAAAAGCTGTGATTATGATAGCTTACAAAAATTAAGAAATAACGATTATCCACTAACAATGAACAACGAAAAACGAGGAACCAATTGTTTGCCTGAGCCTGGCGTAAGAATCAACCAACCAGCTCGTTGACCTTTTCGTAGACCAAATGGCTTTCCCAACCACGGTATAAAAGATAATCGGCGAGTTTTTTCTTTTTCTTCTGTATCTCCTTTTCCTTGATTTGTTCCAGTCTTTTTTTGGCCAGTGCTTCGAAAGTTTTCAAATACTGATTGTCATCAATTTCATTTAGGGCAGATTGAATATTGTATTTGGAAATGTCCCGAACCTTCAATTCCGCAACGATTCTTTTTTTCCCCCACTTTTTTATATTGAACTTGCCCCTGGCAAAACTTTTGGCGAATCGTTCTTCGTTCAAATAGTTTTCCTTGATCAAGTGAGATATAATGGTATCAATGGCCAGAGGAATCATTCCCATGCCTTGTAATTTATTTACTACCTCTTGATGGCATCGCTCTTGGTAGGCGCAGTATCCTTCCAATTTTCGGGTAGCTTCCTCTAGGGTGAAGGATTCTTTGGACATCAGGAATTCTTTGTTATTCTTTTCATTCTCTTGGGCCCGTACCAGAGCCAAAATCCCGTTATGGTAAATACCAACAGTGCCAGTCCCATAACGGTGGTGTAAAAAAGCTTGATTTGACCGTCCGATGTTCCTAAGTATCGGTCCAAAATGGAACCATCATGCACCTGTTCTATGAAGTCGGACCGCCTTCTTTCTATTTTTAACAAGTTTCCGGTAGCACCATCCAATTGGATTCCGTAATAGTTGTCCACAAACTTGAATTTTAGGATACCCTTATCCGGGCGTACATCGATCCTGTCGATTTCAGGAGAAAGTTCGGTGGAAATTGAATCCCTAAATATTTTCTGGGCATTTTGTTTTAGGGTTTCCAAAGGAAGCCAATCCGTTAGTTCCGTTGAGGTGCCTTTTTCCGTTTTTGCCAGAATGAGTCCGTTACTATTTTTTTTCCAGCCTAAAAGAAGGCCGGTAATGGATATAAATAGGAAAAAAAAGAATAGAAGGGCTCCAGTGGTACGATGTATTTTTCTGAAAATACGGATAACTTTCGCCTGTTGTTGTCTTCTATTGTTTTTTGTCATATACGGGTACTTGTAGTACAATTAAGAAACTCGATAGGAAGTAATCAAAACCAATAGTCTTTACAACTTCAATGCTACGTGCTTTTTTATGAAAGTAAAATGGGCTTTGGTCTCTGTAGATTTTTTGGAATTATATCCTTCCATATTTTCATAATCCAAACCTGGTGTTTTAGGTAAAAGTACCTCCAATTTCCAATCTGGTTTCGTTTGATTTATTCTTAATTCCAGATTATCAATGGTCTTATTATAGTAAATTGAAATTTCATTCTCGCCCACATTAACATTTTCCAAGGATGCGTCATTCCAAGTTGAGGGCATATTGGGTTCAATTATGATTTTCTTTTCAGAGGCCAAAGGTTTTATTCCAAAGAATTGATTGACTATGGGAACAGCAAAACTGTAAATGTTCCAAGCCTGGGTCATCATGCCATAATCTGGTGAAACCTCGTAAATGCTACCAGGCAGGGCATAACTAAAGGTCCTTGTCATTCTTTTAAGGTAATTTAGGGCCTTATCTGGTCTGCCGTAATTATTTTCAGCTACTGCCTGCACTCCAGTGGGCAAGGTCATTACAGCCCCGGTATAGGAAAACACTTTGCTTCCTTTAAAGGAACCGTCATCAGACCCGGCAGACGCGTCACGGTCAATTCCCGTTACGAACACCCCAAAAGGGTTAACGAATTTTTCTGCGGTATTTAGGGCTTTGATGGCTTTGGCACTATCCGCTATTTTCATTTCCATAGGTGTATTCACGACCCAGTTGTGATGTACTACAAAAGCTCTGGGAGTATTGGACGGATTTTGTAGAATCTGTTTTTTGGTATTCTCAAGTTCCTGTACCGCCCAAGGTTTGTCCAAAGTGTCAGCACGTATAATGGCATCCTCTATTAGGTGAATGGATTGTTGGTCAGTACCAATAAAGTCGGCATAGGATTCATAAGCTTCTGACCAAAAAACATCGTTGATTTTAGTTTTTAATAAACGGGCCTTTTCAGCATAGATAACAGCCAGACTATCCTTACCAAGTTCCAATGCCATTTTAGAAGCATCCCCAAAGGCTCTTTGGGTATATGAGGCTACATCGATCATTTCACTGTCCAGACCGTGTATTTCCATCATACCAAATCCATCCGGAAATAAATTTCCGTCAGCATCATTTTCTAGCATCAGCCATTCCAGTCCTTTTTCTATGGTCGGAAAATACTTTTTCAAAAAGGATGTATCCCCGTTCCACTTGTAAACCTCCCAAATTAACGATGCAAATTGTGGGGTTTCATTAATGTTTCCATCATTGAATACCGAACCGTTTGTAGACATTTCATGAATAATTTTTCCATTTCCGTTTACAGCTTTTGAAACACTGTCCAATAATTCAATAGTGCTATATACCGGATCTGTTTGTCCAATGGCCATATAACCTTTTAAGGCATATTCACTATCTACACCAAACCACCATGGGTAGTCTGGGATACCTGCCGTAATGCCCGTACCTATTTCTGGTACCGTTCTCACCAACCAATCACAATTGTATTTCAGCCATTCAAAAGCGGCCTGTAAATCCTTATCAGGGATGGTAAGTTTGGACATTTTTGAAAGACTCTCGTATCGTTCTTTTTTTTCTTGGAGAAGCTGGGTTGTTTTCGATTTTAATATGCCGTATGTGTCCTTGGCGTCTTGTAGATCTTTGTATGAACCTGCAATGTAGAAATTAAGGTATCGCTCATCGTGTGCATCAATTTGTATGGAATATTTCAATTGATTGGAAATACCTTTTCCGTCATAATCACTATTTGACTGTGAATACGACTGCGGAGTTTTGTCTGATCCATATAGTACATACCATGGATTGGAGGTGTCTTTAACCTGCCAAGCAGCTAAATCTTCAAGATAGGTGGATTTATCCGCATTATCAATCATATTGGTGCGTTCACCCAACCAGGTTGGCCTAAGGTCACTATGCCCTATGAACTCAAAATCCAAGTTGGTCAAAACGGAACCTTGGTTTTTAATTTTGTACGAAATCTGTATTCCTTGAATATCGTCAGGTACAAATTGAAAACGTTCCACAAGAATACTAGAGTCCTTTGAAATAAAGGTGTGTTTGTTGCCAAAGGGATAATTTTCAAATTTGATGGCCTTGTTCAATGGGAAATTACCACTGGGAGTAGAAATACGGGCATCAAATCCGTCCATCAATTTAATGGGGTGGTTCCAAATACCACCCATTTCGTCTTTTATATGCCATCCTAATTGGGGAAAACTACCGTCTTGGTGCCCAACCATATAGACTCGGTTTCCGGCAGTTACATAGGGGGACCCTAAATATTCCTCTTTACCTTCGATAAACGTTGATCCAGTAAGGTTGGAGAATATGTTGGGTTCCTTTAAATTTTTTGAACAACTTAGCAAACAGGAAACGACCAATAATGGGAAGAGCTTTCTTGTCATGGATACGAGTTTGGAATTAAACCCGGATTATGCGTTAGAAAAGCTGTTACAGCTAAAAATCGCTTCAAAATAAAACGCTGCACTCTATTTTCAATTTCACCATAGCGGTGCTATGCCAAAATTTCCAAACCACTTTATTTTTTTGCCCTTTTCACCTTCACTACGCTCCCCTAATGCATATTCCGGGTTAAAAATATGAAAATGTAAATACTTACTAAAGGGAATCATTTTAAAAGCAATTGTTTAATAAACCGGTTGCTTTTGAAAACAAAAAAAGCGACCCCTTTTGGAAGTCGCTTTTCTTATTTAATATATTGTTTTGCCGTCCTTATTCTTAAAACGGTATTCGAGATACGTATACGCATCCCTGGGTTGAATTTTTATCCATCGTTTGTGTTCCAAGAACCACTTGGTACGAATGGATGGGAATCCTTTTGTGATGTAAGCGGCAATGAAAGGATGTATGTTCAAGGTTATGTTATTGTCCTTGGCAGGTCCTTTTAAGAGTCGCTCCAGATCCACGTTGATTTTGTTTATCAAAACGATGGGAGCTTCGATTTCCTGTCCGTTTTTGTTTGGATTCTCTTCGGTTGTTTTAATGTTCATTTCTGGCCTAACACGCTGTCTTGTAATCTGTATGAGGCCAAATTTACTGGGAGGTAAAATCTTATGCTTTGCCCGGTCGTCCTTCATCTCATCCCTAAGATGGTCAAAAAGTTTCTTTCTATGTTGGGATTTTACCATATCGATAAAATCGACTACAATGATACCGCCCATATCCCGTAAGCGAAGTTGTCTTGCAATCTCTGAGGCGGCCAAAAGGTTTACCTCAAGCGCAGTGTCTTCTTGGTTCTTGGCCTTGTTGGAACGGTTACCGCTATTGACGTCTATTACATGTAACGCCTCGGTATGTTCAATGATAAGGTAAGCACCCTTGCTCATGGTCGCGGTACGACCAAAGGAAGTCTTGATCTGTCTGTCTATTCCAAATTTTTCGAATATAGGGACATTGGTATTGTAGTGTTTCACTATGGATTCCTTTTCCGGGGCGATTTCGGCAACATAGTCCTTGATTTCTCCGTATAATGTGGAATCGTCAACATAAATTCCGGTAAAGCTATCGTTAAAGACATCCCTAAGGATGGAGGAAGCCCTATTGAGCTCCACTAATACTTTTGAAGGCGTCTGCGCCTTGTATAATTTTTTGCACATTGCTGACCATTTGTTCAGCAAATTTGCTAGGTCTTTGTCCAGTTCCGCAACTTTTTTGCCTTCTGCGACCGTTCTGATGATTACCCCAAAGCCTTTTGGCTTTATACTTTTCACAAGCCTTTTCAACCTGTCTTTTTCCTCCTTGCTCGCAATTTTCTGCGATACCGAGACACGATCTGAAAAGGGCACCATGACCAAATATCGTCCTGCTATGGAAAGCTCGGAACTTATTCTGGGTCCTTTGGTGGAAATGGGTTCTTTTACAATTTGAACTAAAAGGGATTGATTGGCCTTTATGGCATCGGTAATGACGCCATCTTTGTCAATATCTTTTTCGAAGGGAAAGTTCTTTAAGGAATAATCCTTTAGTTTTCCCGTACTCACTTGTTTAACGAACTTCAACATGGAAGACAGTTGTGGTCCCAGATCATGGTAATGTAGGAACGCGTCTTTCTCGTAGCCAACATTAACGAATGCTGCATTTAGGCCCGTTACGGGCTTACGAATTTTGGCCAGGAATATATCCCCGACCGAAAAATTGTTATTGTCTTCCTCCTTGTGGAGCTCAGTGAGTTTTCCGTCTTTTAGCAAGGCAAAATCAACGGCATTGGAACTAGATCTTACGATTAATTCTCTATTCACCTGAATGTATTTGTATCTATCCCAAAGAATATAGGATAGATGGATTAAACAATGCTGGAAACAGATTTATAAAATCTGCCGAGACTCGCTTTGGAATCTCTATGTCAAGGAACGTAGGTATTAAAGCGAAAAAGTAGTTTCTAAAACTACTTTTTCTTGTGTCGGTTAGCTCTTCTGCGCTTCTTACGCTTGTGGGTAGCTACCTTATGTCTTTTTCTTTTCTTACCGCTCGGCATAAAGTTCTTCTTTTAGATTATTATTTTACTTGTACGTTGCTTTTTACACCTTCTACAAAAACCTTTGCCGGCTTAAATGCAGGAATGTTGTGGGCGGGGATTTTGATGGTTGTATTCTTAGAGATGTTCCTTCCGGTCTTCTCTGCCCTGGTCTTGATGATAAAACTTCCAAAACCTCTTAGGTACACGTTATCTCCACTCTCCAAAGAAGATTTTACTTCTTCCATAAAGGATTCAACTGTCGCTTGTACATCTCCTTTTTCAATTCCCAGTTTATCTGAGATCTTCGATACAATTTCCGCTTTCGTCATCTTACAATATTAGATTTTCTGTATTTTTTTCGGGTTGCAAATATATAAATTAAATTCAATCTTTCTTTCTAATAATCTAATTTTAAGTATTTAAACTGATACTTTTGCCGCTTAGTATTTTTGCGAATGTCTTTTTCCGATAAAATTTTGACATGGTACCTTGAAAACAAGCGCGATTTGCCCTGGCGCGATACCTTGGACCCTTATAAAATTTGGTTGTCGGAAATCATTTTGCAACAGACCCGTGTTGCCCAGGGCATTCCGTATTACCATAGGTTTATCGAAGCCTTTCCCAAGGTTGAAGATTTGGCCATAGCCGATGAGGAACAGGTCCTAAAACTTTGGCAAGGACTGGGTTATTATTCCAGGGCCCGAAATCTGCACGCAGCCGCAAAAATGGTCGTTGGGGAATTCAATGGGACCTTCCCCAGAACCTATGCCGGTTTGCTAAAGCTAAAGGGTGTTGGGGACTATACTGCGAGCGCCATTTCCTCCATTTGTTTTAACGAACCGCAGGCGGTGGTCGATGGAAACGTATACCGGGTTTTGTCCAGATATTTTGGTGTGAAAACACCGATCAATAGCACGGAAGGGATAAAATCCTTTAAAAAGTTGGCCCTTGAGGTCTTGCATCCTACCAATATTAGGGATTACAACCAGGGCATCATGGAATTTGGTGCGGTCCAATGTACGCCCCAAAGCCCCAATTGTTCTACCTGTCCTCTGGCCGGTGGTTGTGTGGCCTTGGAAATGGGCATCGTAAAGGATTTGCCTGTCAAAATTGGAAAGACGAAAATCAAAAAGCGCTTTTTCAACTATTTGGTACCCTTGGAGCATCGGAAAAACGATGAGGTCCTTACACAATTGAGACAGCGTAAAGGAAAGGGTATTTGGCAAAATCTCTGGGAATTTCCCTTGTTGGAAACGGAACGGGAAGTCAGTTTGGAAGACATTGAAATTCGGCATTCCGAGGTACTAAAGTTCAAAAGACCACCTGAAATCAGCCTTTTTAATTCGGATTCCATCGTCCACAAGCTTTCACACCAGCATTTGCATACCAGGTTTTGGATATTGGAAGGACCCTTTTTTCGGACCAATACCATACCCGTATCCAATCTTGAAAATTATCCGGTTCCCGTATTGATAGCGGAATTCATGAAAACATTTAAATTTTAGTACTTTTGAACTATGGATTTCCGTAGTATGGGAATCAGCAAGTCGAACTACCTGATTATTCCAAAGGGAGACCTTAATTTCAGGCAGTTTGCATACATATAAAGGTGAAAAAATATGAGTGGTACATTAAATAAGGTAATGCTGATCGGGCATTTGGGAGACGAAGTGAAGATGCACTATTTTGAGGGCGGAGGATGCATTGGGCGTTTTCCTTTGGCCACCAACGAGACCTATACCAATAAGCAGACGGGCGAGCGCGTCACCAATACGGATTGGCACAATATCGTAGTACGGAACAAGGCCGCCGAAGTTTGCGAAAAGTACTTGAGCAAAGGGGATAAAGTCTATGTTGAAGGACGTTTAAAGAACCGCCAATGGCAGGGGGAAGATGGTAATACCAGATATACGACGGAAGTCCATGTTCAGGACTTTACCTTTTTGACCACAAAACAGGAAAGTATGGCTAATAGTTCCGGACAGTCCTCCCAGCAGCAACAGGAAGGGCACGACGACAGGACACTGCCCAAATCTCCCGCACCATTAAGTCAGGACGATGAAGACGATTTACCATTTTAATTTGGAAATTAATTAATAGTAAGTGGACCCAGACCCTTTACCGCTGGCCTTGCATTTTCTGGTGATGGAAAGTGCCTTTGCGCTTAATATTGCCATGTTGGTCATACTGCTGATCTGTTCTGCGCTTATATCTGGGGCAGAAGTGGCCATGTTCGGACTTTCGGTTACCGAAATAAACGAAATAAAGGACCAGAAAACGGAAAAAAGCACTATTCTTATTCGGTTATTGGAACGTCCCAAGAAATTATTGGCCACGATCCTTATTGCCAACAACGCCATCAATATTGGGGTGGTCTTGATCTTCAATTTGATAGGCGATACCCTTTTTTCCGAAATAAACGCGGTGCTTTTCAATATCGTTTCGGTGAGGTTTCTGCTGGAGGTGGTGGTAGCCACATTTATGATTCTAATGTTTGGGGAGATACTGCCAAAAGTTTATGCAAATAGAAATCGATTGAGCTTCTCCAACTTCATGGCCTATCCCCTGCGTGTCTTGGATTTTATTTTTTCCCCGTTAAGCCTTCCCATGCGCTCCGGAACAATTTTTTTATACAATAAGTTGGGAAAGGAGAAATCCAGTTTTGGTGTAGATCACCTATCCCAGGCATTGGAACTTACTTCAGAGGGCGATACCACCAAGGAGGAGCAAAAGATTTTACAGGGTATCGTAACTTTTGGAAATACCGATACCAAACAGGTCATGAGACCCAGGATAGACATTTTTGCCTTGAACGATCAAATGAAGTTTCCCGAAGTTTTGGAGGAAATCAAAAAGAACGGCTATTCTAGGATTCCCGTTTTTTCGGAAAATATAGATAATGTACTGGGCGTATTGTATGTTAAGGACCTTTTGCCCTACTTGGATAGAAAGTCCTTTAATTGGATGACCTTGATTCGAGAACCTTATTTTGTACCTGAGAACAAAAAATTGGATGACCTTTTGGCCGATTTTCAGGCAAAAAAGAACCATTTGGCCGTGGTGGTAGATGAATACGGGGGTACCTCCGGTATCGTTACCTTGGAGGATATCATAGAAGAAATAGTGGGGGATATTAGCGATGAATTTGATGATGAGGACCTGGTTTTCTCAAAATTGGACGATTACAATTATGTTTTTGAGGGGAAAACTACCTTGAAAGATTTCTACAGGGTCATAAAATTATCTGATGAGGATATCTTTGAGGAAAACAAAGGGGAATCTGAAACCATCGCCGGTTTTGTTCTGGAAATGGCCGGAAGTTTTCCAAAAAGAGGCGAGGAAGTTGTTTTTCAGGATTATAAATTTGTTGTGGAGAGTTTTGATAAAAAGAGGTTAAAACAAATTAAAGTGACACTGCCCCATGAGATATAAGATTATGGTACTCCTTTTTGTCTTTATTGTTTTTTTAGGCTCGTGTGAAGACCAACCCATACCCAAGCCAAAGGCCCAAATGCGTTTAGAATATCCTCAAGGAGCCTCTTCACCCTTGGAAACCGAAAATTTCAGCTTCGATTACAATGAATTGGCAACGCCCAATCTGGAATCGGAAACCGCATTTTCATTGGAATACCCAGACATGAAGGGCGCTATTTTCTTAAGTTATAAAAAGATAGATGGCAACCTGGAAAAACTGATCGTTGACGCCAAGCGACTTAGTTACGAGCACGCCGTAAAGGCCGATAATATTGTGGAGCAGCCCTATGTAAACCCCGATAAACAAGTTTATGGTTCCTTGTTCGAAGTGCAGGGGAACGCGGCCTCCCAATCTCAGTTCTTTGTGACCGATAGTACGGAACATTTTTTGACGGGGTCCGTTTATTTTTACGTAAAACCCAATTATGATTCCATATTGCCCGCGGCCGCTTATCTGCAGAACGATATTCGAAGGATCATAGAAACCTTGGAATGGAAGTAATTCAATAAAGGGATGAACAAGACTATACTAAAGGATTGCCACAAAAGAATCGCCCCTTTCATACATAATACCCCCGTGCTTACATCGACCTTGATCAATGAACGTTTGGGATGTAAGGTGTTTTTCAAATGTGAAAATTTTCAAAGGGCGGGGGCCTACAAAATAAGGGGCGCTACCAATGCCATTTTGAATCTGGGCGATGCTCAACGTAGGAACGGTGTGGTTACCCACTCTTCGGGCAACTTTGCGCAGGCCGTTTCCTTGGCCGCCAAGAGTTTGGGGGTTCCTGCACATATTGTGATGCCCACTACGGCACCTAAAGTTAAAAAGGAAGGGGTTGTTGCCTATGGTGGACAAATCTATGAATGTGAACCTACCGTTGAGGCCAGGCAGGCCATGGCCGATAAAATCGCTGCCGAAACAGGTGCGGTGTTTTTGCATCCTTCCAATGATCTGAACGTGATCATTGGACAGGGAACCGCTGCTCTCGAATTGCTTTCTGAGCAACCCGACTTGAACTTTATTTTCTGTCCCGTAGGCGGGGGAGGCCTCATTGCCGGTTGCTCCTTGTCCGCCAAATATTTTGGAAAGGATTGTAAGGTTGTGGGGGGCGAGCCCTTTGAGGCCGATGATGCATACCGTTCCTTGATTTCTGGAAAGATTGAGGGAAATGAGACGGTCAATACCATCGCCGATGGTTTACGAACCACCTTGGGAGATATCAACTTCCCGATAATCAAGGAAAATGTTTCAAAAATCGTTCGGGTTACGGAGGAGGAAATAGTTCTGGCCATGCGCCTGGTTTGGGAGCGAATGAAAATCATCGTTGAACCTTCAAGTGCCGTTACATTGGCGGCCCTAATTAGGGATTGCCAAGAAATTCCGTCGGACTATCAAAACAAAAAAGTAGGCATTATTATCTCCGGCGGTAATGTAGATCTGAATCAGTTGCCATTTTAAATGCGAACACTAAAGCGGATACTGAAACGAATGTTCATTGCTATATTTTCCATCATCATTGTACTTGTTGTCTTGGGGGCACTTTTCATAAATTTGAGTCCGGAGTTTGGTGGTACCATTTCGGATTCGCAAAAGGAACAATTTTCAAAATCGGAACACTACAAGGACGGTGTTTTTGAGAACTTGGGCGGTGTTACCATGTCCATGGGATTTGGCGATTATGTAAAGGGATTGAAAGGCTTTTTTGGCCCGCAAATAAATACAAGGCCAAAGGGAGCCGTTCCTATTAACGCATTGGACGCTTTGGAACTGGCCAATTATAAAGGACCTGCAAGGATGGTGTGGTTTGGGCATTCCACTTTTTTATATCAGTCGTATGGAAGGAATATTTTGATAGACCCCATGTTGGGACCGGTTCCTGCCCCCCATCCTCTTTTAGGAGGCAAAAGATTTAGCGAAGAACTTCCCATAGCCATTGAACAACTGCCGCAAATTGATTTTGTGGTTTTGTCCCATGACCATTATGACCACCTGGATTACGGATCTATCTTAAAATTGAAGGATAAGGTACAGATGTTCTTTACACCCTTGGGGGTAGGGGCACATTTGGTGGAATGGGGTGTAGCCGAAGATAGGATCAAGGAAATGGATTGGTGGGGCGAAACTTCCTTTGAAGGCTTTTCCATAAAATGCGTTCCGGCGCAACACTTTTCTGGCCGTGGCCTTTCAGATAGGGGCAAGACCTTGTGGAGTGGGTGGGTAATCAAGAACGATGGTGCCAATGTATTTTTTAGCGGCGACAGCGGTTATGGAGGCCACTTTACCGAAATTGGCGAGAAGTATGGCCCTTTTGACTTTGCCATGTTGGAATGCGGACAGTATAACAAACTATGGCATGAAATCCACATGATGCCTAAGGAAACCGCCCAGGCAGGAGTAGATGTGAAGGCCAAGGTAATCATGCCCATTCATTGGGGCGCCTTTAAATTGGCCATGCATCCTTGGACCGACCCTGTCATACGGGTAAGCGATAAGGCAAAGGAATTAAATCTACCGATTGTTACACCTAAAATTGGTGAATTCATTTATTTGGCGGAACCTACTTCCAATGGTGGAGTTTGGTGGAAGAATGTCGATTAATTGTTGCCCAAAAGCGCTTCGGCATTGGCAATACTGGAATTTATTTTTTCCTTCACTTCCTTGACCTTCTCTTCCTCCTCTTTCAACCATTGCTTTTTTTCCTCGCTCAGTTCCTTGCCATCCATGATTTCTTCGGGCTCGAACCTGTCTCCAAAACCTTGCATCCAATCCATCATGGATTTGTTGGCATCCTGTAAATCGCGCATCGCCTTGGCCTGGGGAGAATCCGTTCCTAAGGAATCCGCCATCGGTTTTAACTGACCCACCAGTTTTCCCAATTTTCCCATTTTGGGCATAACCTCGTCATGTATTGCCATAACTTGTTCCATTTGGGAAGGCAAAGTTTCTTTTTTTTCTTCCTTGCATGAGATAAAAAGCAAGAAGCAACTTAAGATTCGGATAAAATATTTTTTCATGAAGATATTCGTATTAAAGCGAAAAGTCATTTAAGTTGCAAAGATACCAAATAGAGTTATTATCTATAGATACTAAAACTCCAGTTATAAGATTTAAAATAATAAAAGCCCGCTCCTTTTTGGAGCGGGCTTTTTAATTATTTGGAAAGGTTACTCAAAATCAGCTGGGGTAACCCCTTCATTGACCTTAATTTCCGATACAATGAACTCAATATTCTGTGGACCCATACTTTGTATGAGCTTGTACGGAAATAGGATGCCCGATACTTCCCTATAATCCTCCAGCATCATGGTCTGTTGCATGGTCTGTCCTTGCATGTCGATGACATTTACTTCCTGCAATTTTAGTCCGGTTTCAGTGTCGTAAAAAACGGTCTTGTTGTCCGTAATCTTTACCTTGTAAGCTTTTGTATCACCAACCATATCGGTTCCTTCCAAGGTAAGGCCCCCGGCGGCCAAATAGTTCAATTCCGGGAAGGGTGCCGATTCTTCTTTGATTTTCGTGATTTCTTCTTCGGAAAAATCCTTGCGCTGTCCCTGTGCCACCATATAGCCGGTATCACCGTCCAAAACCTGCTTGCTCAGGGAGTTCCCCATCATCTGGATATCCTGCATGAACTGGTCCTTGGATGTTTTCTTTAGTTCCAAATTCAGTTTCATTCCCTGCATTTCCGCTTCTGCGGTCATCGAATAGGAATATACACTTTCCAAAGTTTCCTTACCGCCTATGGCCTTTAGGTAGTTTTCAATCACGGTTTCCGCTGTCAATCCTTCCGGAGATGCGGCATTGTAATCTGGCTTTTCAGTACGTTCCGCGGTTTTTGAATAAAATAGGACGGGTAGAGTTTTTCCTTTGAACTCCACTTTTTCAAGATTCTCCAAGACCTCACTTCCCTTCCCTGTCACAACCACGCGCGCATTCGAGGAGCTAAAATATTTTTGTGCCGCTTTTTGGACATCTTCAACGGTTATCTTTTCCAGTCTTTCCAAATAGGTCTTGTAAAAATCCTTTGGCAGCCCTTCTTTTTCTATGTTCAAGGCGTAATTGGCAATGGTCTGGGGTTGCTCCAGCGCCATAACGAACCTACCAGCATATTTGGCTTTGGTGTTTTTTAATTCTTTTTCCGATACCGGTTCGGTTATGATCCTATCGATTTCCTTTAGAATCTCAACAACTGAGCTATCGGTTACGGCATTTCGTACACTGGCCGTGGCCCTAAACCTGGATGGTTCATATTTGTCGTCGCCTATGGCGGAATAAGATCCGTAGGTATACCCTTTATCCTCACGTAGGTTCAGGAACAATCTGGCTTCACCACCGCCTCCCAATATTTGGTTGGCTAGTAAGGCCGGCAAATAATCGGGATCTTTCATCTTCAAGTTTAAAATGTTCTGAACCGTAATTTCAGATTGTACGGCGTTTGGCATATCCACAAAACTGATCTGTGTATTGTAAACATCTTTAGGCTTGCTGTAAGTGAACGATGGGGGAACCGCTTTGGTCCATGATGTAAAATACTTTTCGGTCAATTCCTTCACTTCATCAAAATTTATATCTCCCACTACCACCAGGTAGGCGTTCGCCGGTACGAAATAATCCCGGTAGAAGGTTTTCACATCCTCCAACTTCACATTGTTGACCGTTTCAATGGTCGTAAATTCCCCGTAAGGATGGTCTTTTCCATAGGCAAGTGCACGTTGAACCCTTCCACTGATTGCGGAAACATCTTTTTCTTCGGCCTTTAATGCAGTAATTAAAATGTCCTTTTCCTTGTCGAATTCCTCCTGAGTGAAATTGGGGTTTATGGCGGCATCGGCCATCAACTCCATCATTCTTGGAAAATACTTGGAAAGTGAACTGGCAAAGGCGCTTTGTGCCCCAAAACTAAGTCGGGCCCCAAGAAAATCGACCTCCTCATTGAATTCGTCCTTGGGAATGTTCTTTGACCCTTGGCCCATCAACGAACCTGTTAAACTGGACACGCCAGCTTTATCACCCTCCAAAATGGGCGGGTTGTCTATGGTCAGTTGAATAGAAACCGTTGGAAGCTTATGGTTTTCAACCACCATTACCTTTAACCCATTGTTTAGGCTAAAACTTTGGGGTTCTTCCAGGTTTATCTCCGGGGCGGGTCCGGGTTTAGGCATCGTGGATCTGTCCACTTGCGCCTGTGTGGCAGTTGCCACCAATATGCTGAATAATAGGGTATATAGCTTTTTCATTTTTTTAGTTTGAAGGTTTTTCTTCAGGTAAATAGTCGATAATTACGCGTTGATTGGGCTTTAAATACTTTGAGGCCACTTCCATGATTTCATCTCGGGTTACGGAACGATATATCTCGATTTCCTTATTGATCAATTCCGTATCGCCATAGAGCATGTAATTTCTGGCCAAGGAACTGGCGATGCCCTCCACACTGGAGTTTGAATTTACATATTGATTTTCAAACTTATTTTGAAGTTTTTGGTAATCTCTTTCTGAAATGGGTACTGTGCGCACCTTGGCAATTTCTTCATCCATCTCGGAAATCAAGGTATCCAATGGCGTCTCCCCAACGGGTAAGGCAAAGACAAAATACATGCTATAATCCTCCTGTGGAATATTGAAAGCCCCCACCTGCAAGGCCTGTTTTTGATCGTCCACCATTTTTTTGTAAAGTTTGGAAGTGGGACCATCACTTAAATAGGTCGATATCATATCCAAAACATAGGCATCCCGTTCCTTGAATCCAGGTGTTCTGTAGGCCAATCCGGCAGCGGGTATCTGTATATTAGGGTCATAGAATTGCACCCGTCTTTCCGTAGTAATTGGGGTTTCTTTGAGATAGTTCCGGGAAACATCGGCACCTTTTGGAATCGGCCCAAAGTAATCCTGTACCAGACCTTTCGTTTTCGCTATATCGATGTCTCCCGCTATTACCAGCACTGCATTGTTGGGTACGTAGTATTTTTCATTGTATGCCTTAACATCCTCCAAGGTAGCGGCCTCCAAATCCTTCATATACCCTATATTGGGGTCTTTATAAGGGTGCTTTTCAAAAAGGTTTTCCCCTAAGACCGGAAGCAATTGGCCATAAGGAGAGTTATCATACCGTAGCCTCTTTTCCTCCTTTACGACTTCGATTTGCGTATCCACTCCATCCTGGTTGATAACGGGATGAAGCATTCTTTCCGACTCCAACCAAAGGCCCAGTTCCAAATTGTTGGATGGAAAAACTTCGTAATAATAGGTTCTGTCCTGCGTAGTGTTCGCGTTGTTGGTACCTCCGTTCGAGGATACGATCTCAAACCATTTTCCTTTTTCTATGTTCTTGGTACCTTCAAACAACAGGTGCTCAAAGAGGTGGGCAAAACCTGTCCTACCTTCGGTACGATCCTTTCCCCCAACATGGTACATGACCGAAGTTGTGACCACGGGCGCGGAATTGTCCTTATGAAGGATGACGTGCAGGCCATTGTCAAGGTCATATTCCTCATATTGGACTTCTTGGGCAAGCAATAATGTGCATGAAAATAAAAGGGTGCAAACCGCAAATAGCTTTTTCTTCATTTTTTTAATGTTTAGTGTTCTTCCAAACCATTGGTATGGATTTTTGGAGTTTGTTACACTAAAATACGTTTTATGTTGTGCTAATCTTCATAAAGAGTATCGTTTTGAGTTACGATTTAGATAAAGATTCATTAACTTATGTGGAAAAATAAACAGATGAAAAATTATACGCTCCCTATTAGATTCGGAATTGTAACTAGCGCCTGTCTTATCGCCTATTTTTTGATTTTGGCGCTCTTGGGCCTACACACCAATGTTTTTTATAGTCTGTTTAATATGATAATAACTGGCTTTGGTGTTTACGAAACCATTAAATACCTGAAAGTGAAGAGTCCAGAGACTTTTGGGTATAGTACCGGTTTTGTTGCCGGGCTTGTAACGGGCGGGGTCGCCACACTTATTTTTACGTTGTTTTTTGCTTTTTATTCAACAGAATTGTCTCCTGGATTTTTGGAAGAGCTTTCCACGAAATGGGCAAAGGAGTACGAAAATTTTGAGGCCATCGTTTTTTTGGTGGTCGCCACCATGGGTTTTGTTACCTCCTTGGTACTTACGCTTTCCTTTATGCAGCTTTTTAAACCCTCCAATAACCTAAAGCGAGGAAAGGGATAAAATCATTAAAAAACCCTTGTAGGTTACGTAATAAGCAGTATATTTGCACCCGCCTTTGGAAAAAATCCAGTAGGTTTTAACAATACATTTTTAACGATATGTACGCAATTGTAGAGATGGCAGGGCAGCAATTTAAAGTTGCGAAAGACCAAAAAGTGTACGTTCACCGTTTACAGACAGAAGAAGGTAAAAAGGTAACTTTTGATAATGTACTTCTTTTGGATGATGGTAAGAACGTTACCGTTGGCGCCCCAGCTATAGACGGTGCCGCTGTTGAGGCCAAAGTCATTAAGCACCTTAGAGGTGATAAAGTAATCGTTTTTCACAAGAAAAGACGTAAGGGCTACAAAAAGAAAAATGGTCACAGACAATCCCTTACGGAGATTGTAATCGAATCCATCGTAGCCAAAGGTGCTAAAAAAGCCGAACCGGCCAAAAAAGAGGAGAAGCCAGCCGCTAAGCAGGAAACTCCCGTAGCCAAGTCGGTTGCATCAAAACCAAAGGCCGCCAAAGCAAAAGCATCAACCGATGACCTTAAAAAGGTAGAAGGAATTGGACCTAAGATTGCAGAGACCTTGAATGCCGCTGGCATCACAACCTTCGCAGAACTGGCAAAATCCACTCCGGAGAAAATTTCTAAAATCATCGCAGACGTTCGTGGTAACCACGTAACCGATACTTGGCCAGCGCAAGCCAAATTGGCCGCTGAGGGTAAATGGGATGAGTTGAAGAAGTGGCAAGATGAATTAGACGGAGGTAAAGAATCCTGATTCTTTATTTTCTAAGTATAACAATATAAAACCTTAAAATTATGGCACATAAAAAAGGTGTAGGTAGTTCAAAAAATGGTAGGGAATCAGAATCGAAACGTTTGGGCGTTAAGATTTTTGGTGGCCAGGCTGCTATTGCCGGTAACATCATCGTTAGACAGCGAGGTACAAAACACAATCCAGGTGAGAATGTGTATGCCGGTAAAGATCATACATTGCATGCCCGTGTTGACGGACTTGTAAAATTCGAGAAAAAAGCAGGAGGGAAATCCTATGTTTCCATTGAGCCGTTTGAAGCTTAAGAAATAGTTCTCTATAAAAAATAAAACCCTCACATTGTGAGGGTTTTTTTATGCTGTTCTACAGTAATTTGTCTGCCACCTCTTTCCAAGAATTCACCCGTTCTATTCCCGTGGTATGGATGTTATGGGGTGATGTGAAAAGCAAAGGTCTACCAGCAAAATGGGTTAGGTTATAACTTCGGTCATCGATCAGAACATCGCCTTTTAAAATATGCTTATGTCCACAGAGGATTCTATTTTGCCAAGGTATAAAAGGAAAATGTTCATCCAACCAATCGCTTTTCTCTTCCAGTGAATTGGGAAATTGCATGGCCGCGGAGGCTATATATACTTCATATTTTTTAGCCAGTTCGTTCAGGACCTCCCTACTGTCGGCTATCGGTTTTAAATTTCTGAAGAAACCGCGGCGTCGCGCATGGTTCCGTACACTGTCCTGATGGGCTTCGGGAACCTTATGCCAGACTTCGCTACCCATACAATGCTCCTCGGTGAGCATGGCATTGAATTCTTCATTATAAATCTCAATATGGGCGCCATATGTATCTGCTATGACTTCGTCCATATCCACATATATCGTCATAAAATAAAAATTATATTATTTGTCCAATCCTGCTTGCGCCAATGTGATCAAGAGGGCCAGTTTTATCGATTCTTCGGATGGCTCGTCGTTCACATACCATTCGTGCAAGGAATGCGCCCCACCTCCAGATCCGCCCCTGCCGATACATACGGCCGGTATGCCCTTGGAAATGGGAATGTTGATATTGGTGGAGCCCCTGCCCAATGAGGGCGTACCCCCAAAATATTCGGTAGCGGCCATGCTCCTTTGAACCAAGGGGATATCAGCAGACAGTTCTCCCGAAGGCCTGTCACCAATCTTGATGAGCTCATAGGTTACTTCGCCCTGTATACCGCTGGAATTGTATTCGTTTATCGCCCTTTCTACGGATTGTTTAAAGATTTCTTCGATCTCATCCAAGTTTTTTGGGCTGATGGCCCGCATGTCCACCTCCATCCAGGATTCAAACGGTATCGAGTTGACGGAAGTCCCGCCACCAATTCTACCCACATTGAAGCTCGTCTTGGAGATATCTCCCGAAGTATATTCCCAAGCCGCTTTTGAAAAAATATCGATGGCCTTGCCTAGGGCGTGATGTGGATTTGCAAGTCCGAAAGCGCCCCATGAATGCCCGCCCTTTCCATTTACAAGTAGTTTATATCGTTTGGAGCCCAATCCTGCGTTACTGATCCTTCCCATACTGCCCCCATCAATGGCAATCCAGGAATCAATGTCCATGCCGGATTCGTTGAATATGAACTTCATGCCTCGGAGATCGCCCAATCCTTCCTCACCCACCGAGCCAACAATAAGAATATCCTTATCAGTTTTGACTCCAGCTTTGTTCATTCCCCTAAGCATGGAAATAAGATTTGCCAAAGCCCTTGTATCATCCCCAATTCCCGGTGCTTTTAAGGTATCGCCAAACTTTTTAACGGTAACGTCCGTACCTTCAGGGAAAACAACATCTAAGTGGGCATCAATCCCCACGTAGCCAGATTCCCCGCTCGTACCTTTTCTAAGACCGATGACATTGCCCACCTTGTCCGTCCAGAGACTGTCCACCCCTGCTTCTTCGAGTAGTTTGGCAAAGGCGATACCCCTTTTGTCTTCCTTAAAAGGCGCTGCGAGAATTTCGGTGAGGGCAATGTGGTCCTGAGTGGTCTGCTCCCTTTGTTCCTCTATGAATTTGAATGCCGACGCAACCTTTTTATCCTTGGCAAGCCGTTCAATTTCCTTTGTAAATTTTTTGTCGATGGAGACTGCTTCCTGGGCCCTTGAATTTTGAAGGGACCAAAAGACTATCAAGGCAACCAAAATAATTTTGTTCATTAGCTTCTTTTTTTGCGTAGCACCGCTATGAGGCTTTTAGATTATGGAATGTGAATTTAACGGATAATCCAATAAAGAAAAACCATTAGGATAAAAAAATAAAGCCCTTATTTTTGGTAAGGGCTTTATTTTGAAAGTATTCGGCTTAGTATCTGTAATAATCAGGTTTGAACGGTCCTTCTACCGTAACCCCAATATATTCGGCCTGTTCTTCATTAAGTTCCGTTAATTCGGCACCAAGGCGTTCCAAATGTAGTTTCGCAACTTTTTCGTCCAAATGCTTGGGCAGCATATACACTTGGTTTTCATAATTCTCACTGTTGTTCCAAAGTTCTATTTGCGCCAAGGTCTGGTTTGTAAAGGAATTGCTCATTACAAAACTTGGGTGGCCGGTGGCACATCCTAAGTTTACCAATCTTCCTTCCGCAAGAACAATTACATCCTTGCCATTGATGGTGTATTTATCCACCTGTGGCTTGATTTCGTCCTTGGTATCGCCATAGTTTTTGTTCAACCATGCCATATCGATTTCGTTGTCAAAGTGGCCAATGTTACAAACGATGGCTTTATCCTTCATAGCCTTAAAATGCTCCCCTCTAATGATATCCTTGTTTCCGGTGGTCGTTATAACGATATCGGCAGTACCAATCACCGTTTCCAATTTCTTCACTTCAAAACCGTCCATACACGCTTGAAGCGCACAAATAGGGTCTATTTCCGTAACGGTAACGATAGAGCCGGCTCCTTTGAAAGAAGCAGCGGTTCCTTTTCCTACGTCACCATAACCAGCTACGACCACCCTTTTTCCGGCGAGCATGGTATCCGTGGCCCTTCTTATGGCATCCACGGCACTTTCCCTACAGCCGTATTTGTTATCGAACTTGGATTTGGTTACGGAATCGTTCACGTTGATAGCAGGCATGGGCAAGGTTCCCTTTTTAACCCGCTCGTACAAGCGATGTACCCCGGTCGTAGTTTCTTCGGACAAGCCTTTGATACCACTGGCCAATTCGGGAAATCTGTCCAATACCATGTTGGTAAGGTCCCCACCATCGTCCAAAATCATGTTCAATGGTTTTCTGTCCTCCCCAAAGAAAAGGGTCTGTTCAATACACCAGTCAAATTCCTTTTCGTTCATTCCCTTCCAAGCATATACGGGAATACCGGCCTCGGCAATGGCTGCTGCCGCCTGATCCTGAGTGGAAAAAATATTACAGGAGCTCCAGGTAACCTCTGCTCCCAAAGCAACGAGCGTTTCTATCAATACCGCCGTTTGAATGGTCATGTGCAAACAACCTGCAATACGCGCCCCTTTCAAAGGTTGCACATTTTTGTATTCTTCACGCAAGGACATAAGACCGGGCATTTCGGCCTCTGCCAATTCAATTTCTTTTCTTCCCCAAGAAGCTAAACTTATATCTTTAACTTTGAAAGGCACAAACGGTATGGTAGTGGTGCTCATTTTTTTATTCTTTTTATTTTTATATATGCAACTCTTGAACTCCTAATTGCCTTGCAAAAGTACAAAATACCAATTAATTTATGCCGGTTTACAAGTTCATAACCGTTAATAAGGATAGTTTCTTCGCTGTTTGGAAAGTTGACGAATCTGAAGATGACCTATGGATTGGAATCCAATTGACAGACCATTGTCAAACTCGATTCAATGGCATGAAATCCGAATTGCATCGAAGGGCATTTTTAAGCATTAGGCACTTATTGGCACTTTACGGTTATGAGGACACCGATTTATATTACAACGAATTTGGAAAACCCCATTTGAAAGACGGGAACTATATTTCCATCACCCACTCCCACCATTTTACGGCAATTATTATTAGTAAAACGGAGGAAGTAGGGATCGATATAGAAAAGAACAGGGAAAAAATTCTCCGGATAGCCCATAAGTTTACCCCTTTTGAGGAGTACAGGACCTTGGCGAATACCGAGGCTATAATTCGGAAACTGACCATTGTTTGGGGTGCCAAGGAATCCCTTTACAAAATTTACGGCCAACAGGGCATCAGTTTTTTGCATCATATCAATGTGGCCGATTTCTCTTTTGACCAAAACCAAACTACGGCCGAAATCCTTTACCATGGGGATGTGTCCCATTATGACGTACACTTTTTGGAGTTCGAAGGTTTTACCCTTGTATATGCCATTAAGAAGTAAATGGGGTAGTTTTTGCACCTACAATCAAATATCTTTACCAAAAACATTTTATATGGACATATCCGTAGAACTTACTTTTTCCCCATTACAGGACGATTTTGAGGAACATATCATCAATTTTATCAAAAAACTTAGAAATTCCGGACTGGTCGTTTTGGAAAATCCCTTAAGTACGCAGGTTTTCGGACCCTATGAAACTGTTATGGATGTGCTGAAGACCGAAGTAAAAATTGCCTTTGAACTCATGGACAAGGGCTTGATGTACATGAAATTGGTAAAGTCCGACAGAAGCGCCTATGAGCCCCATTTTTGATTTTTTCCTTGGGCCCTACCGGGATAAGGAGACCTTTATCATAGTCATTGAAGCCATTGTCTTCGTAACCGGCATTTTAAGTGTTTGGTACGCCAAGAAGGAAAATATTTGGGTGTACCCAACGGGTTTGGTCGCTACGGTCCTCACTGTGTATCTTTTATATAGGGACCGATTGCTGGGTGATATGATGATGAACTTCTATTTTTCGGTCATGAGCGTTTACGGTTGGTGGAATTGGGCCAGGACCAAGAACGATAAAAAGATTGTCCAGATTTCAAGGACCAGTGCAAGGGAAAAAAGCATCGGTTTTGGACTTTTTCTGCTGACCATGGTCGTTACCTATATCGTATATCGAATTTTTGATGTGGAGGTGGGTCCATCGAACTATATCGATATTATCACCTCGGGCATTTTCTTCACTGGAATGTGGTATATGGCACTTAAAAAACTGGAGAATTGGACGCTCTGGATTTTGGCGGATGTCATTACCGTTCCACTTTATGCCTACAGGGGTTGGGGAATGCTATCCTTGCAATATCTTATATTTACCATCTTGGCTATCCAAGGCTATTTTGAATGGAAGAAAAGTATAGACAACAACCTTCAAGCATCCTAAAAGTAGTGCTTTTTGGGCCTGAATCCACGGGAAAGACGACTTTGTCCCAACAATTGGCCAAACATTATAATACGGTTTGGGTGCCGGAATATGCGCGGGAGTACCTACAGAACAAATGGGACAACGAACGTAAAACCTGTGAACCGGAAGACCTCTTGCCCATTGCCGAAGGTCAAATGCGCCTGGAAAACGAACTCACCAAAAAAGCAACGGAAATTCTTATTTGCGATACCGATCTCTTGGAAACCAAAGTATATTCAGAGGCCTATTACGTTGGGGATTGTGACCCTATTTTGGAAAAGTATGCTTTAGAGAATTCCTATGATCTTTATTTGCTGACCTATATCGATACACCTTGGGAAGCGGACGACCTTAGGGACAAACCCAACGAGAGGGAACAAATGTTCGAATATTTTAGGGCGACGTTGGAAAAGTATCATCGCAATTTTAGTATCTTAAAAGGGAATAAAAAAGAGCGCCTAAAGCGTGCAGTTGAACTCATAGATAATTTACGCAGAAAATGATAGCACTATCGGAACAGGATATGAAACAAATGGCAAACAAGGGGATTGCCAAGGAAAAAGTGGAGGACCAAATCAACACATTTAAGGAAGGAATTCCCTTTGTGGATTTGCAAAGTGCCGCCGTTGTTGGTAACGGGATTCTTCGTTTTACGGAGGTGGAAGAAAGGGAGTTAATCGACCATTACGAATCCAAAGTTAAGCACTTGGATATACTTAAGTTCGTGCCTGCATCCGGTGCGGCTTCCAGAATGTTCAAGGCACTTTTTTCTTTTTTGGATAGCTATAACCCTGCCAACGAATCCCTTGAGGATTACCTGGAGAGGACGGGTGACAAGGATATCAAAAAGCTTTCCGAAGGTTTGGAACAAATGCCCTTTTATAGAAAGGTAATGGACAGGCTTCCCAATAGTTTTAATTCTGAAGGGGAAAAGGTCTATTTGTTCGTAAAGGAACTATTAGGCGAGGATGCGTTGAATTATGGATTTTATCCCAAAGGATTATTGCCATTTCATAAATATGAAGAAAATACGGCGACACCTTTTGAGGAACACCTAAAGGAAGGTGCGCTGTATGCAAGTTCCTCTAGTGGCAGTAAACTGCACTTTACGATATCCGAACAGCATGAAGAAATGTTCCAGACAGAATTGGATCAGGTTGGGGAAAGGGTTTCCAAAGAAACGGGGATAAACTATACCGTGGATTATTCGTTTCAGAAACCTTCAACGGATACCATTGCCGTAGATATGAACAATGAACCCTTTCGGAATCCGGATGGCACCGTTTTGTTCAGACCAGGTGGGCACGGTGCCTTGATAGAGAATTTAAATGAACAGGATGCCGACGTTATTTTCATAAAGAATATCGATAACGTGGCCGTAATGCAGGATGCAAAAGCGGTCGCGGACAGCAAAAAGACCTTGGCAGGTGTCTTGCTGAAAGTCCAGAAAAAAGCTTTTGAATATGCTAAAATGCTAGATGAGGGAAGTGTCTCCAAAAAAGAACTGGATATAATAAGGGTTTTCTTATCCGAAGAACTGAATGTAAAATTTTCGATGGATTTCCATAGTCTATCCAATACGGAAAAGACGCATGTTTTAAAATCCAAAATCAATAGGCCCATCCGCATTTGTGGTATGGTGAAAAACGAAGGCGAACCGGGTGGCGGTCCGTTTTGGATAAAGAATGCCCATGGTGAGGTTTCATTACAGATAATAGAATCTGCCCAAATCGATATGGATAACCCAAAGCAAGTGGAAATTCTACAAAATTCGACCCACTTCAATCCGGTGGACTTGGTCTGTGGTATTCGCGACTTCAAAGGAAACAAATACAATCTCTTGGATTTTGTGGACGCCAAACAGGGGTTTATCACCGGTAAGACCATGAATGGCAAGGAATTGAAGGCTTTGGAGCTTCCTGGTTTATGGAACGGAGCCATGGCGAACTGGAACACCATTTTCGTAGAAGTTCCATTGGTAACCTTCAACCCGGTGAAGACGGTATTGGATCTTTTAAAGGATTCGCATCAAGCTTAAAATAACCAAGAAGTAAGTTTAAAAAGTGTGTACTTGTTACGCACTTTTTTATCTCAAAGAACATAAGTCTTAACATAATGAATAATGCCCATGTTTTTTTGAGACATACTGGGTATAACCTCTTTTTGCGTTAAAAAAAAGTAAAGTTTTATAGTCAAACATCCAACTCGGCAATGACCCCGTAAATAAAAGTAAGTACGAATCATTAACAAAAAATATCTAATGAAAAAGTATATCTTATTTAGCATAGTGGTTTTTGCAACGATAATGAGCGCCCATGCATATTCCTGCCAAATGGAAAAAGTTTCAAAAATTGAAATGGTAAACGACGATTATGAAAGAATTCCGTCTAGTGAGTTGACCCCCGCCGTAGTGGAAGAAATTTTAAAGGAATATCCAACATCAAAGTTGGGAGCGGCCTATAGAAATTCTAAAGGAATATTTAAGTTGGTCATGGTATTGAAAAGTGGTACCAGGCGTACGGTCTATATTGATCCTTATGGGAATTGGATTACCAATAAGAAGAGATGATGAATACTGTATTCATAGATTTATAAAAGGCTGCCACGGCAGCCTTTTTTATTTTTTAAATGCGTATTAAAGATTTTCTTTTCAAAGATTATTGACAAAATAAAAAAACACACTTCGTAAATCATTGATTTTCAAACAACAAAAATAAACGTTTCACTTTTTATTTTTTGGTAAGGTGACCTCAGGGCTAAAACTGTGTCCTATAAGATGTAAAGAAATTTAAAAACCCTCGAAAGTCAAACACTAACCGTTAACTGTAAAGGGGCCATTAAGTTTCAGGACGATTCAACAAAAACGGGCTATTACAAGTTGTGGTAGTTGTGTTTTGGTAGTTTTCATAAGGTTTTGGTTGTTGTACCCTAGTTTTGGTCCTGGAATTGATCTTGATGGTGGTAAAGGGAGCTGGTAAGTCGGCTCCCTTTTTTATTGGGTTATTTTTTTGTCGTCCTATATCGATTTATTAAATCAAGCAGTGTATTTTTGCCCCATCTCAAAGGGGTGCCGAATCCTAACAAGGAGGAAGCTGAGATTATACCCAATGAACCTGGGCAGGTAATGCTGCCAAGGGATGGCAATCGCCACATTAGGATTATCAAGGTCCTTAGTTGGACAAAAATTCATGTTTAATTTAGAATAATAGCCCCTTTTATTCGTAAAACTTTTACGAATGAAAAACTCTATGTTCACAACCTTGGCCTTTTTGGGCCTAACCATGGGCTCTTACGCCCAACAACAACCAACGGAAACGGATTCCCTTGAAGGGAAGAAAGTAGTACTGGACGAGGTCTTTGTCTCAGCGGTACGTGTTACCAAGGAGTCCCCCGTGACCTTTTCAAATTTGACAAAGGAAGAAATCAAGCCCAGAAATTTGGGTCAGGATATTCCTGTTTTAATGAACTTTTTGCCTTCGGTGGTTACTACTTCCGATGCAGGGGCCGGAGTAGGCTACACCGGTATTCGGGTACGCGGTAGCGATGCCACACGGGTAAATGTAACGATCAATGGAATTCCCTACAACGATGCGGAATCGCAGGGAACCTTTTGGGTGAACATGCCCGATTTTGCCTCCTCTACCGAGAGTCTGCAGTTACAGCGAGGCGTGGGAACCTCTACCAATGGGGCCGGAGCCTTTGGTGCCAGTCTCAATTTGTTGACCGATGGATTTTCCGAAGATGCCTATGCGCAAATTTCTTCCTCGTACGGCAGTTTCAATACCTTTCGGCGCAATATTAAATTCAGCACGGGTCTCCTAAACGATATCGTGGAAATTTCCGGGAGGCTTTCGCGTATAAATTCCGATGGGTATATCGACAGGGCCTCGTCTGATTTGGATTCCTATTTTTTACAAGGGGCCTATAAGGACGATACTACCCTGATCAAGGCCCTGCTTTTTGGGGGGCATGAAATCACCTACCAAGCTTGGTACGGTATCGATGCGGAGACCTTACGGACGGACCGCACCTTTAATCCGTCAGGAATTTATACCGATGAAAATGGCAGCATTCAATTCTATGAAAACGAGGTGGACGACTACAAACAGGACCATGCCCAACTTTTATGGAACGAACAATGGTCCGATTCCTGGAGTACCAACATCGCCCTGCATTATACCCGGGGGAGGGGATTTTTTGAGCAGTTTAGGGAGGACGATGCTTTTGAAACCTACGGTTTTGAACCCCTCAACGTGAACGGGGAAGAAGTGAACACCACTGACCTGATCCGCCGACGTTGGTTGGACAATGATTTTTACGGCACCGTTTTTTCCACAACGTATGATAGGGAAAACCTGAACCTGATTTTTGGGGGCGGATGGAACAACTACGAAGGAGACCACTTTGGCGAAATCATCTGGGCAAGGTTTGCCAGCAACAGTGAGCACAGGGACCGCTATTACGACGATACCTCTAAAAAATCCGATTTCAATATCTATTCCAAGGCAAATTATAAGCTGAACGATCGTTGGTCACTTTATGGAGATTTGCAGTACAGAGCGGTAGGGTACCGGGCCAATGGTGAGGACACGGGTTTGGTAGATGATACCTTCAACTTTTTCAATCCCAAAGCGGGGGTTACCTATGATTTGAACAGAAACAACAATTTCTACTTCTCCTATGCCCGTGCCAACCGGGAACCCAACCGGAACGATTATGAAAATGGCAGCCCCAGACCGGAAAAATTAGACGATTGGGAATTGGGGTGGCGTTACATTTCTCCAGATGTTCAAGTGAACACGAACCTGTACTACATGAAGTATCAGGACCAATTGGTGCTTACAGGGGAACTCAATGATGTGGGCGCCCCCTTAAGGGCCAATGTGGGGGATAGCTATCGGTTGGGACTGGAAGTTGATGCACAAGTGCGATTTGGCGATACATTTACCTGGAGACCTAACCTTACGTTGAGTACCAATAAAAACAGGGATTTTGTGTTCCAGAGGGATGGAGTGTTGCAAAATTTGGGAAATACCAATATCGCCTATTCCCCGGATATCATAGCCGGAAACCTGATAACCTACAGTCCGGCGGAAGCATTCCAAATTTCCTTGTTGTCCAAATATGTGGGCAAACAGTATATGGGGAATATAGATGCCGAAAGTTCCGTATTGGACGCCTACACCCAAACCGACCTGAATTTTCAGTACGAAATTCCGTTCAATGGGTTTTTGAAGAGTATCGTGTTTTCGGGGTTGGTAAATAACCTATTCGATGCGGATATTGTATCAAATGGTTATTTCTTTACCTTCGATGATGATTTTTCAAATCCCGGAGTGATTACCACCATAGAGGGAGCAGGATATTATCCACAGGCGGGTATCAATTTTTTATTGGGAGCAACCCTTAATTTTTAAGAAGTCGACCTAGTATCGAAATTAATTATATTGTGAATTATTAGGATAATCTAAAACAAAATCAAAATGAGCATGGGAATTTGGCAGACTTTTTTACTCTTATTAATTGTTTCATCTTTTGTTCTACCCTTGATTGCAATAATAAATATTTTAAGGAGTGAGTTCAAGGAAAATAATAGTAAGTTGATACGGGTACTAATAGTATTATTCCTACCAATTATAGGATCTCTAGTTTATTTTGTTGTTGGGCCATCACAAAAAAAGGATGAAACAGAAAGTATGGATTATTATTCCAAATAGGGTCTTGACTTTTATTTTGGAAACAGTTTGAAAATCAAGACCCCAAAGGTTTTTTAAACCTTTGGGGTCTTTCTTATTTGTAAAAAAGGCTTAATTCGTCACGGAAACAGTATTGCCCCCAAAACTCGTTCTATATTCCAACATGTCATAGTAGCGATTGCCATCGTCCGGTCTGTTGAGCATCTGTCCCGTAAAAAGACTGTATTCATAGTCCTCGCAGGAGCAGGTCGCTACCTGACCGTTCAAGGTCATGGTGGAACAATCGTTGGGCGCGTGGTTGGGACAACTGGCCTCAAAGGCTCGAAACTGGTTAAATCCGGCGTTAATTATAAAAACCCCACGGGTACCCACGCCATCCTGTGTTACCAAGACCGCACTTCCCGTATTCGTCAAGGGGTTGAAAAGGGGAAGGTTAAGGTTGGCATCGAACCTAAAATTGATTTCCTGCAGATAGGGATTGCGGTTTGTGGTGTTGTTGTCGCAGGCCAGAAAAAACAGAAAAAGAATAGGAAGGGATACGCGTTTCATGCTGTAAGAATGTTTGGGGATTCGATACTTAAATTTGTACAAAATTATATATATTTGTGGGAAATCCTCTCTAAAAAAGTCATGGGTATATGGCTGTTATAGAGGATTTTGCTATTTATAAAACGATGAACTAATGAGTAACGTATCATATTACACTGCTGAGGGACTTAAAAAGTTAAAGGAGGAATTGAATTACTTGAGGGATGTGGAGCGGCCCAAGGCTTCCCAGGCCATTGCGGATGCCCGAGATAAGGGAGACTTGTCCGAAAACGCGGAGTATGATGCCGCCAAGGAGGCCCAGGGACTGCTGGAAATGAAGATTTCCAAAATGGAGGCGACCTTGGCAAATGCCCGATTGATAGATGAATCCCAATTGGATACCTCAAAAGTTTTGGTACTCTCTACCGTAAAGTTAAAGAACCAGACCAACGGTATGGAGATGAAATATAAACTGGTAGCGGAAAGTGAGGCCGATCTAAAATCTGGGAAAATTTCCGTGAACTCGCCTATTGGAAAAGGGTTGTTGGGAAAAAGCGTGGGCGAAGTGGCGGAAATATCCGTACCCAACGGCACCATGAAATTTGACATTCTTGAAATCACGCGGGAATAGTAAATTTGAATCATCAAATTCCAATCCCACCATGGCAACCATGGTGGGATTTTTGTTTTGCTATATGCTATTATGGACCAGTATGGAGAACTAGTTTAGTGACTCAAAGGAAATACTATGCTGTTCTTTTGGTATCCTTTATGAACATTAGAAAATAAGTATCTTACACCTAAAATAGGAATATAGTAACTTGTTACTATACTCTTTGTTGTTCATTTTCATTCATTTAGGGGAGTTTTAGTTCCGTTTTAGACTGATCATACACGCAATGTATACATCAATATAAAACGGGAATCTTGAAGAAAAGAGACCTTGTCATTGTCTTATGGCAAACTATCCGTAGTTTTTATTCCTAATTTTAGGAGAAAATAAAATTAAAAAAAACTACGACCAACACGCGTTATGATCAATGGCCCAAAAGCATGAGCCTGAAAAAGGACCACAGATCATAGCGCCATCGTTAAAAGTTAAATTAAACTATCATACTTTTATTTAAGAATTAAAACCATGGCAACCCCATTCACTAAAATCATCAACGGAGAAATCCCATGCTACAAAGTTGCGGAGGATGAAAATTTCTTGGCATTTTTGGATATCAACCCAAATGCAACAGGCCATACCTTATGCATCCCCAAGGTGGAGGTAGACAAAATTCTGGACTTGGACGAGGCTACCTATATGGGGCTTATGGCGTTTTCTAGAAAGGTTGGAAAGGCTCTTGAAAAGGCCGTGGAATGTAAACGGGTGGGGATAACGGTCATTGGCTTGGAAGTACCGCACGTACATGTGCACTTGATTCCTTTGAACACCATGCAGGACGCTACCTTTCAAAAAAAGGTGAAACTATCGGAAGAGGAATTCAAGCAGGTAGCCAAAGCGATCGCTGCTAAACTTTGATTGTTCCTCCCAAAAAGAAGTACACCCCAATACCCACAATCGCGATCATCAGCAAAAGGATTATAAAAAATAGGAAGGTGGGTTTGGTGGATTTCTTTTCGGGCACGACCGTCTTTTGATAATAATCGAACAGACGCTCTATATCATCGGTCCATTTAACTGGATAGATCATCGAGCTACATTTTCTGCAGACAATCTGGTTGCTTATTTCGTTCGTTGTTTTGTGGAAAAAACGTCCGTAGGTATGTTTTTGATAAAAGGTCAACTTTAGGTCCTGGTTAAAACACTCCGGACAGTTATTGGTCAAGTCCGCTTCCTTGATTACTTTCAGTTTTTCCTTTGCCATGACTATTGGTGTACTTTAAGCGTAATTTGCATGATGGTTCCCTCTTTGCCAGAGGAGAGTACCTTTATCTTACCGTTATGATATTCCTCCACGATTCGTTTAACGAGGGATAGCCCTAAGCCCCATCCTCGTTTTTTTGTGGTCACGCCGGGGTTAAAAATAGTATTAAAATTACTTTTGGGGATTCCGTGACCGGTATCGGCCACGAGAATATTCACATATTTTCCGTTGGGAACGATCTCTATGGCGATGCTTCCCTTGCCTTTCATCGCATCGATGCCATTCTTCACCAAGTTTTCAATGGTCCAATTATACAGCGACCTGTTCAATAAAACCTGGGCATTCTCCACTTTTGAGTTGAAGGAAAAATGGATAAGCTTGGAACTCCGCCTTTTAAGGTAGTCATAGGCATTCCTGGTTTCAACGACAATGTCGCTCGCATCCAGTTTTGGAAGGGAGCCAATTTTTGAGAACCGTTCCGTGATGGTCTGCAATCGGGCAATATCCTTCTCAATTTCCTTGGTGATGTCCGGATTGATATTTTCGGTTTTCAAAAGTTCGTTCCATCCCAGCAAGGAGGAAAGTGGGGTGCCTATTTGATGCGCAGTTTCCTTCGCCATGCCCGCCCATAATTTGTTCTGTTCCGATGCCTTGTTCGTTTTGAACAGGAAATAGATTACCGCCCCAAATAGCAGAATGATGAGAAGTAAGGCAATAGGATAAAACTTCAATTTGTTCAATACTTCAGAATTTCCATAATAGAGCGTGGCCAAATGTTCGCCCTGCTGATCAATGGAAATGGGTACGTTCTCGTCCTGGAACTGCCTTAGTTTTTTCGAAATGTAAAGGGAATCCTTGGCCAGTTCCGTGGGTATATTGTTCGTTCTAATGGAGCTGTCCTTATTGATAAGGATCATGGGCGTTGATGTATTGTTTTGGAAAACCTTTAAATGCAGGCTGCCCAAATCAACATCCTCCGCAGATTGTAGGAATTCTGATTGGGCCGTGGCCCAAATCTCCATCTTTAGACGTTCCTCTTCCTTAAAGGTCTTAAAAAAGCTATTGGTATTCCAAAGTATCAGGCTCACAACGATAAAGGAGCCAACAACAAGGAATATATTGGACATCTTGTTTTTAGGACTAAAATTCATCCAGAAATTTTGTACTACTAAAGATAACCCAAAATGCGATTATTTGTTGTGTATTGATTGTCCTACAGTTTTATTCCCCGTTCATTTTGTTTATTTTTGATTTCTATTTATTAAAAGAGCATTAAGATGGAAATAGAAGGAAAGGTAAAAATGATTGGGGATACCCAAACATTTGGTAATAACGGTTTTAGAAAGCGTGAAGTTGTAGTCACTACAGACGAGCAATATCCCCAACATCTTATGGTTGAGTTTGTACAGGACAAATGTGATTTGTTGAACAACTACAAGGTTGGACAGGATGTAAAGATCAGTATCAATCTAAGAGGTAGGGAATGGACAAATCCCCAAGGCGAAACCAAATATTTCAATTCCATTCAAGGCTGGAGAATTGAAAACCTGACACCTTCCCAACCGGAAGGTATGCCTCCAGTACCGCCCATGGAAGCCTTTGAGCCTGCCGACAGTCTTAACGAGGAGGACCATGACGATCTACCTTTTTAAGTAGATTTACGAAAGCTATTTTTTAAAATTACTTCGATATACGGGAACTTGTTCGACCTGAAAAGGTTAAACAAGTTTTCGCTTTTTTGGGCTATTGTGTAATTTGAAAAAAAAGAATTTATAGTGCAGCGAGGACAAAATGCTATTTATTTTTTGGACCAGGAACTGTATTTTCCACCGGTAGAGAAGGCAAATTCTGAAGGCTTATTGGCCGTTGGCGGTGACCTTTCCCCGGAAAGATTGCTACTCGCCTATAGCAGTGGAATTTTTCCTTGGTTCAACGAGGATTCCCTGATTTTGTGGTGGAGCCCAGACCCCAGAATGGTGCTTTACCCAGAAGAGATACGTATTTCAAAAAGCATGCGAAAGGTTATTAAATCCGATAATTTTAGCGTTACCGTAAACACCAGTTTTGAAAGCGTGGTTGAAAACTGCGCGTCCATTGTACGGGAAGGGCAAAACGGAACGTGGATCACCCATGAAATGAAATCGGCCTACCTCAAATTACATGAAAGGGGAATTGCCAAATCCTACGAGGTATGGGAAGAGGGCAGTCTGGTAGGGGGTCTTTACGGGGTAGATTTGGGCCATATTTTTTGTGGTGAGAGTATGTTCAGTAAAGTTTCGAACGCTTCAAAGGTCGCCTTTATCCGGCTAGCACAGGATTTACAGCAAAAGGGCTACAAGCTTATAGATTGCCAATTGTACACAGATCACCTGGCAAGTTTGGGGGCAAGGGAAATTTCTAGGGAATCCTTTATGGAACAGTTAAAGGCTTAGCACAAGTTCTGTTAAAAAGAACAGGACGTTTTCTACTTTGGTCGTATAATTTTCGGCCCGATATTCCCCACCTATCTGAAATTTGGTCGTTGGAGTAAGCACCCATCCCAATTTTGGCGTTATCCTTTGGTCATATTCCGGGGTAATGGATCTGCCCACGCTTAAAAGGGATTCTGTAGAGATTACCAGATAAGGTTCGCCAACATCCAGTTTTTCCCCCATCAAAGGGAAATCGGCCGCAAACCGATACCGAAATCTATGTACTGTATTATCACTGGAAATCCTTTGTTCAGATCTAAATCGGTTTCCGTACCGAATACTTCCATTTTTAAAGGTGGCGTTGAACTGTTGGGTGAGTCGTAGTTCATTGTTTGCGTTGTTGTCAAAGGAATTTCGGATTCTATATTTTATGCCAAAACCAACACTTTGGTTGTCCCTTGTTTTAAGATTGGAAAAATGGTTGATGTCCATTTGCCGGACCGTAAGTTGAACATTGGAGTCCCTATAAAGAAAGGACCGGTTTTCAATTGAAAAGTTGTGGGAATAATTGGACGTTACATCATAATTCAGGGCCACCTGTGGATTCCAATAGCCCGTAAGGTTGTCCTGGGCCAAGTTTACGAAAGGGGCCATAAAAACAATCAGAACATGTAGTATGGAAATGCGTTTAATACAGGACATGGTCGTAGTTGGGAGGTAGGGACTTTCTCATTTTCTTAAAACTACCATCGGACCCAAAAAGCAGCTCGTAGTCAAAGTATTCCTTATCCTTTTTTCCCGCGACGATGAATTCATAGTTTATGCTGGGCAGGATCAGGTTTTGAAACGCATTCCGAATCGTTTTCTCCGTAGGCTCTTCTTTGGAAATAGGATATTGCTGTTGAATTCTTTTGATACGATATTTGGTAAAGGAATTATCGAGATATTTCAATATTTTTTCCAAGGGGTCCGATGGAATATCCACTTCTTTGATAAGTATTTCCACATCCTCCAAGGTTCCGTCTTCATCAAATTCAACACTGTACCATAACCTGTCCTTTTTGAACTTTGCCTCATAGCTAATTTTGGTACTGTCCGTTTCCCTGTAGAAACGGATTCTTTTAGCATCGTCTAACGTGTCATCGATAAGGTCCATTGCCGTTGAAGGAAATTGGCTTTTTCTGATCCGGTATTCCCGTTCATATTTATTTTGGGCGTTCACAAAACATCCAATAAGAATCAATAATGTAAGTAAACTATAGCTCTTCATATCTAAAACAACTTTTTTCGTGGTCGTTGACCATCCCAGTAGCTTGCATCATGGCATAGACCACGGTACTTCCAACGAATTTGAAGCCCCTTTTTTTGAGGTCTTTGCTAATGGTATCCGAAAGCGGAGTCGTCCCAGGGGCCTCCCTGTAATTTTCGACTTTGTTTTTAACGGGTTTGTTGGCTACGAACCCCCAATAATAATTACTAAAACTTCCAAATTCCTCTTGTATTTTAATAAATGCAAGGGCATTGGAAACAGTGGCATATACCTTCAGTTTGTTTCTTATGATACCTTGATTTTCTAAAAGTTCGTTTATTTTATTTTGATCGTACCGGGCTATTTTTTTATAGTCGAAATTGTCCAGGGCAATCCTGAAATTTTCACGTTTCCTTAAAACGGTTATCCAACTTAGGCCGGCTTGAAATGTTTCTAATATGAGAAACTCGAATAAGGTGGCATCATCCTTAACCGGAACGCCCCATTCCGTGTCGTGATAGGCCTCGTATAAGGCATCTCCCAAGCACCACCCACACCTTTTTACTTCTGTTTTATCACTGTGCATATCAAAAATACATGAGGGACAAAAGTAAAAAATCCCGCCACAAGTATTTTTGCGGCGGGACTTTTGTTTTTATTACCTTTTATTTTAAGGGAAGTAAACAAATGTTACTTTCTTTAAAGCAGGACTAATTGTTCGCTACGGTGGTTTTGCTTCTCAAATCAAGATATTCCAATTCTCCTGCTTCCAGTGCTTTCGCCATATCGGCCTTTACAAATTTATAGGAGTTAAAGAATTTCTTGCCATCAACGGCCGTAAGTTGGACCATGTCATCCTCCATTACCTTTACCACTTTGACCTTTACATCATCCAGGCTTTTGTAATTGGCAACGCCACCACGTTTTATGATGAAATTTGCCCTTGGAAAATGAATATGGTCAAAAGGTAGGTTCGTACTTTTTTGTATGGTAAAAATATCCCCAACCTTAACGTCGGCAGATTCGGTTTGTCCAAAAACACCAAAAGACACTAAAAACAATGTTAAAAATGATACTAAATGTTTCATAATACAATCAATTTAAGGTTCACAAATTAGGTTGTTAAAACAGTTTAATTTCCATGAACTATATGAAATTCGAAATTATAAACTTTTCAAATTATCATATCCATAAAATAACACCTGTTATTTCTTATTTCAAAAATAAAAGATCTAATTATCATAAAAGCATTACTTCTGTTAAAAAAAGTTAAACTTTTATTTTGTGATAGTATTGCTATTATATTCGCCAGTAATAACTATTAAAATTATGGAATGGAAGAGCTGTTTCAAGGTGTAAAAATTCGTGTGAACGATAAGTTATTTGTCAAAGACCCGGAATCGTCTGAGCTTGGGAAGTCCATTGTAAAGATGAGTATCGTTATGATGGGAGAGCTTGGATTCGAAAAATTCAATTTTAGAAAATTGGGCGAAAGAATAGGTTCCAATGAGAGTTCCATTTATCGCTACTTTGAGAACAAGCACAAGCTTTTATTGTATCTCACTTCATGGTACTGGGGATGGATGGAATACCAACTTGTTTTTGCTACCCATAACATTCCAAAGCCTGGCGAAAAACTGACCAAGGCCATTTATATGATCTCCAGGGAAATCACGGAGGATTCCAATTTTTCCCATATCAATGAGGTTCTTCTAAATAGAATCGTCATTAACGAGTATTCAAAATCCTACTTGACCAAAGAGGTGGACGAGGAAGATAAGGAAGGTTATTTTGCCAGCTATAAGAGATTGGCAAAAAGGTTAAGTGAAATGATAAAGCAGTACAATCCAAGCTACAAGTACCCATCCAGTTTGGCGAGTACCATATTAGGAGGTGCCCTGCACCAACACTTCTTAAAAGATCATTTTTCATCGATGACGGATTGTGGTGATGAAGTTACACCTACAGAATATTTGACCGACCTAGTCTTTAACGTTTTAAATCACACTAATGGCTAAAAAAATAATTACCGCATGGCAACGCTTAATAAGGATGCTAAAATTGGACAAAAAGGATGTCCGCCAAGTATTTTATTATGCAATTTTTGCCGGTTTGGTCAGTTTGACCTTGCCTTTGGGAATACAGGCCATAATCAATTTGATTCAGGGGGCACAGGTAACTACCTCCTGGATTATCCTCGTGATTTTGGTAACCTTGGGCGTGGCATTTCAAGGAGCGCTCCAATTGATGCAGATACGTATCATTGAAAATATCCAACAAAAAATATTTACTAGAAGTTCCTTTGAATTTGCCTATCGTTTTCCAAAGATAAAAATGTCAGAACTACGTAATTTTTATCCACCGGAACTGGCCAACCGTTTTTTCGATACACTGAACATACAAAAAGGAATTTCAAAATTATTGATTGACTTTCCCACAGCATTACTTCAAATTATTTTCGGTCTATTGCTGTTAAGTCTTTATCATCCGTTTTTTATCGCCTACGGAATTCTATTGTTGGGTTTGATCTATGTGGTCTTTAAGTACACCATTACAAAGGGTCTTGAAACAAGTTTACTGGAATCCAAACAAAAGTACAAGGTGGCCCATTGGATTCAGGAAGTGGCCAGGTGTATCGTAAGCTTTAAATTATCGGGGAAGACAAGTCACGCCCTTGAAAAGAACGACTATCTGACTGAAGGTTACCTAAAAGCAAGGGAAAACCACTTTAGAATTTTGGTGCTTCAGTTTATCCAAATGGTAGGTTTCAAAATTTTGGTTACTGGGGGACTATTGATCATTGGTGGACTTTTGGTACTCAATCAGGAAATGAATATTGGCCAGTTCGTAGCTGCGGAAATTATAATCCTACTGGTTATTAGTTCCGTAGAAAAGTTAATCGTTGGTCTCGAGTCCTTTTATGATGTGTTGACCGCTCTTGAAAAATTGGGACAGGTGGTCGATATGGAAATAGAACCTCAGCAGAAGGACCTTGAACTTCTGGACCAAGAGGATTTTAAAGTAGAGCTCGATACTATTACCTACTCGGTACCGGACAGGCAAAAGCCCATTTTGGATGGTATTTCCCTTCAGATAAATCCAAAGGACAGAATATTGATAAGAGGTACGAATGGCGCCGGAAAATCCAGTGTCTTACATCTTGTTTCCGGACTCATAGAGCCAACTAAAGGAAATATTTTTGTAAATGGTGTACGACTAAAGGCAGAAAACCTAAATCACTTTAGGTCAAAAGTGGGGCAATCCTTAAAGTTGGAGACTCCTTTTGAAGGTACATTGTTGAACAATATAACCTTTAATGATACTACCATACCTAAGGAGGATATTTTATGGGCTTTGGAGGTTACGGGACTTAGCCATATCGTTAGGGAAATGGACAATGGCCTGGATACCATGATTTTTCCCGAAGGCAAGCAAATTTCCTATACCGTTGCCAAGAAAATTGTGTTGGCCAGAAGTTTGGTCAAACGGCCCAAGCTACTGGTTCTTCGCGATCCCTTAGATCAATTCGATGCTGAAGAGGCGGATCGCATTATGGATTATCTCACCCATCCGGATAGGCCATGGAGTCTAATGGTCGTAAGTGATGACCCAAAATGGGTAACTAGGTGTGGCCGTATAATCAATTTGGCCGATGGTAAAATTTTAAACAACGAATAGCGCTATGTTGAATATATCTAAAACCGTATTAAATAGAAGCGTGGACCTATCTGGTTACAAAGCTGTGCAAAGGGTCAGCCAACACAAGTACAATAAACATTTCAACCGTTTTCTGATTGTGCTAGCGGTAATCTTTATTATCATGCTCTTTTTACCATGGACCCAGAACGTTCGCGGAAGGGGTTTTTTGACCACCCTAACACCCGATCAAAGGCCTCAGACCATACAATCACCAATTCCTGGGCGTATAGAGAAGTGGTTTGTAAGAGAGGGCGACTTTGTGGAAAAAGGGGATACCATATTACATATATCCGAAGTAAAAAACGAATATTTTGATCCAAGGTTGGTGGAGCGAACCGGAATGCAGATCAAAGCAAAGGAAATGTCTGTCACCTCATATCAGGAAAAAGTGAAGGCACTAGAAACCCAGATAGGTGCCTTGAACAAGGAACTCTCCTTGAAATTGGAACAGGCACAGAACAAATTGCTTCAGGCAAGGTTGAAAGTACAGAGCGATAGTATTGACTTGGAAGCTGCAAAGACTAACATCACCATTGCACAAAGACAATTTGACCGTACCACCCAATTGGAGTCTGAAGGCCTTAAGGCCGTAACCGATGTAGAGGAAAAAAGATTGAAGTTGCAGGAAACCCAAGCGAAACTGATCTCACAGGAAAATAAGTTGTTGGCCAGTAAAAACGAAGTTTTGAATGCCCAAGTGGAAATTACAAGGGTACAGGCAGAATATGCTGATAAGATTGCAAAGGCCCGTAGCGATAAGTTTACTGCGCAGTCCAGTCAGTTCGATTCTGAGGCACAGGTGACCAAGTTAGAGAACGAGTTTACCAATTATTCCATCCGCAACGACCTCTATTATATTAGGGCACCGCAAAGCGGATTTATAAACAAGGCCATTCAAGCTGGTATAGGAGAGACCTTTAAAGAAGGAGATCGTTTGGTAGGCATTATGCCGGCAAAATATGATATGGCGGTGGAAACCTTTATAGAGCCCATAGATTTGCCATTGATGCACCTAGGAGAGAAAGCAAGAATAGAATTTGACGGATGGCCCGTCATTATTTTCAGCGGATGGCCAAATGTATCCTACGGTACCTATGGAGGGGTTGTCGTTGCCATTGAAACGTTCATCAGCGAAAATGGAAAATACAGAATTTTGTTGGCCCCAGATCCTGAGGACCATCCATGGCCGAAAGATCTTAGAGTGGGTTCAGGTGCCAATACTATAGCCTTATTGGATGATGTTCCTATTTGGTTTGAACTATGGAGACAATTGAATGGCTTCCCTCCAAATTATTACCAACCGGAGGGGGCGAAAGCGGAACCGGTCAAAAAATAACTATGAATAAGTATTTTATCCTAATACTACTATTTTTCTGTAGTTTTTTGGTAAATGGGCAGCAAAACGATACGTTGGTCCTTAAGTTCAACGAATATCTTGGATATGTCAAAAGATTTCATCCTATTGCCAAGCAGGCGGAACTTGCCTTAAGTACGGGTCAGGCAAACTTGTTAAAGGCAAGGGGCGGTTTTGACCCCAAGTTGGATGTGGATTACGAACGTAAGGATTTTAAGGGTACAGAGTATTATGACCGTTTAAACGCGACCTTCAAGATACCCACATGGTATGGTATAGAACTCAAGGGTAATTTTGAGCAGAATGAGGGCGAGTTTATAAACCCCGAGGAATCCGTACCGGAAAACGGACTGTATAGCGCTGGTATCTCCCTATCACTTGGACGTGGTTCTTGGATAAACGAACGTATGGCAACCCTAAAACAAGCCAAGTTTTTCAGGGAACAAAGTAAAGCAGACCGGGATTTGCTCGTGAACCAAATATTGTTCGATGCTTCTTTGGCTTACTTTAAATGGTTACAGGCCTATAGGGATAGTCAAGTATATTCGAATTTTTTGGAAAATGCCCAGATCCGTTTTACAGGAATAAAAAAGAGTGCCCTTGCAGGTGATATCGCCGCCATTGATACGGTAGAAGCGAAAATTGCGGTACAGAATAGGGCCTTGGAACTGGAACAGGCACGGGTTACTTTGGTGAACAAATCTATGGAACTTTCTAATTTCCTTTGGTTGGGCGATAATATCCCTGTGAATTTGCAGTCCAACGTAATTCCAGAGGACAATCTGGACTTGGAAATCGATGAAACTTTTGAAATTTTAGGCAAACCCTTGGACAGTTTTTCCTTGGAAAACCACCCAAAATTGAAAAGTCTGGGGTTTAAGGTCGATGGACTCATTGTGGACAAAAGATTGAAAACAAATAAACTCCTGCCTACCATTGATGTAGATTATAACCTGCTAACGGAAACTCCGGAATTGGCAAATTCACTTCAGACTGATTATTACAAAGGAGGAGTAACCTTTCAGTTGCCTTTATTCCTTAGAAAGGAACGCGGCGATTTACGATTGGCGAAAATCAAATTACAGGATGCACGGTTGGAATATGACAATGCAGAGGTGGCCATACAAAATAAGGTAATAGCCATATATAATGAGTTGGATTCATTTGAAGATCAAAACCGTTTGATTTTGGATATTGTTACAAACTATCAAAGTCTATTGACGGCCGAAGAACGAAAGTTCAGTTTTGGTGAGAGCTCTCTTTTCCTAATAAATTCAAGGGAAAGTAAACTTATCGATGCGGTACTGAAACAGAATGAAGTCCAGAATAAATATTATACGGCCAAGGCAAAGCTTTTCAACAGTTTGGCCGTGAATCCCGTGAATCTTTAATTTTCCCGTTTATGGCATTATCAAATGTACATATAGGCCCAAATCTTAAGCAATTTGTCAAGGACGCCTTTTTTTTGTTAGGCGGAATTCTCGCTGCCGCATTTGGATTGGAAAGTTTCCTATTGCCAAATCAATTTATTGATGGTGGTGCAACGGGTATCTCCTTACTCTTGGCTGAGGTCTATGAAATACCTTTGTATGTACTGATCATTCTTGTTAATATACCTTTCATTTTTTTGGGATATAAGGTCATAGGAAGACAATTTACGATTAAGACCACCATAGCCATTGTTGGTTTAGCTTTTGTTTTGGTAACATTGGATTTCCCAGAAGTTACCCAAGACAAACTTTTGGTAGCCGTTTTCGGTGGTTTTTTTCTGGGCGCAGGTATAGGACTTTCCGTTCGGGGTGGTGGTGTATTGGATGGAACTGAAATCTTGGCCATCTACTTGAGTAGGAAGATGGGAACGACCATTGGGGACATCATCATACTCATCAATGTTTTGGTTTTTATGGCCGCAGCGTATTTGCTTTCAGTGGAGTCCGCCCTGTACTCCATGTTAACCTATTTAGCGGCATCCAAAACCTTGGACTTTGTAATAGAAGGTATCGAGGAATACACAGGGGTTACCATAATTTCAGATCATAGCGAACAGCTTCGGGATATGATCATCAATGTTTTGGGAAGGGGAGTGACTATTTATCCCGCAAAGGGAGGATATGGAAAGAATGGCGCTCATAACGAATACGATGTGCTTTTTACGGTAATTACGCGGTTGGAAATTCGGAAATTGAATATTGAAATATCCAAAATAGATCCAAAGGCCTTCGTAGTTATGAGCAAGATAAACGACACACGGGGTGGCATGATCAAAAAGAGAAATATAAAATAATAGTAATACTATTAAAAAAGAAAGTTTAACACCCAATTAACATAGTAAATATTTTAAATTCTTCTTGCTGTCACTATCTTTGCACAGTATTAATTAATAATATATATGAAGAATAATTTTTATTTTTTGTTGATTTCGTGTGTAACTTTTTCAACGGTCCATGCCAAGGAGCTAGATCAAAACGTTGAACCTATACATAGCAAGGTCTCCAAGGAATGCGAACTATTGGATTGTAGAGCCCTTAGCACCCCCAAGTTGTTAATAAACGAGGGACCGTCATTAATAGAGGTGGACTATGAGGTAGACCTTGGTTTTGACCCCTACCTGTTTCTGTCCCCGGATTTCGACCCTTATTTTGGTATGGAATTGAACATTGATTCGTTAATACTTATGGAGGATGAGGATGAGGTAGACCTTGGTTTTGATACCTCACTTTATTTGCCAAAGAATTTTAATCCTTATTTGGGAATGTGAGTTTTGTTTGGTTTGGTTAGTTTGGGCCGGTCTTGTTTCTTCTTTAAAGACCGGCCCTTTCTTTTGTCCGGAATAAAATGTAAGGTTTGGTAAATATTCCCAACCAATCAATTTTGAATTTAAGATACTATGAAATGAGCCATAACAAGTCTTGATACCAACCGGGGTGATTATTGGCGAAAACGAAGTTTCATGAATACCGCTGAAAAGCAAATAGTAAATAATGAACTAAATCAAAGATTCATGAACACCTTTTGGAAATACAATAAACAGCGATGTGAATAATTGCATCTGACCTATGAAAATCAATAAAAATATACAGATGAAAGTATTTACAAAGACATCTTTGGCCAAAGCACTTGAAGTCGCTTTTACATATAATCAATATTCGCAGTTGGTGAAGAGCTTGGCAAGCGAGGGAAAATCTACGGGAGAGGATGCTACAGAGGCTTATATAAACTATACCAAGTTGAACGCAAAGCGCATGCAGCGATGGGATAAGACCTTAAAATTTTCCGAGGAATCTGTGAGCCTCTTGAAATCCTTCCCAAATAAGGTAAATTGGTTGGTGTTTACGGAAAGTTGGTGCGGGGACGCATCGCCCGCATTGCCCGTTATGAACAAGATTGCAAAAATCAATCCCAACATTTCCCTTAAAATCATTTTAAGGGACGAACATCCGCAGCTTATGCGGCAATTTTTGACCAATGGTGTATGGTCCATTCCAAAAGTCGTACAACTTGAACCTGAATCCAATAGGGTTCTTGGTACCTGGGGTCCCCGTTCGTCCAACGCGACCCAATTGGTAGAGGCCTTTAAAAAGGAGCATGGTACTTTGACCGCTGCCTTTAGGGAGCAGCTTCAGATATGGTACAATAAGGATAAGGGACAGAGTATACTGGAGGACCTTTTACTCCTACTTTCCTTGAAATAGATACGTGATCGTGCCTTTCTGACTTGGCTTATCGGAAACGCTAAATTGTGCCTTATAGGCATAGGCAATGGCATTGTCTACCAAGCAGCCGTTTGAAGTGCCGGAGCTTTTTTCGTTAAAACTGGCATCGGTTACTTGACCAAGGTTATTGACTTCTATATTCACCACTACTTTTCCGCCTTCAATACACGTATAAATAGGTGGGGGTAAACGGTATCCGTTTCTATCGATCAAGGAAAAGGAAATGGACGTACGCCTTTTCGCGAGGTAGTTGGTGTATTCCTCTTTTTTTGCCTCTTTTTCACCCAATAGTTGCTTTTTTTCCTCTCTTTTCTTTGCGAGTTCCTTAACACGCTCAACAAAATCGCCGTCAGACATAAGGTTTTCGGCCAGTTCCCCATTATTTTCCATGGCCCTTTCCTCCATGAGTTCCTCTAGAGTTTGCAAAGGCTCCGGATTGCCAACATTCGGTTTGGCCGTTTCATTGAAGGCCATATGACTTTTTATGGCTTCGGTCTTGGCAAGTTCTTCCAGCAATTCTTCCTCCTCCTTTGTAAGTTCCTCAGGTTCTTCCAATACCATCTCAACCACGTAGTCGTCATCATCTTCCTCTTGGCCGCCCAAATGGATATTGTACAATGTCAAGACAACGATACCCATAGAAAACAGGGTAATCAAAAAAGAGAGTTGTTGTCTGTTGAGATTCATGTGTATATAACCGATTTTTCCCAAAAATATTTCAGTAAATCGACGAACGGGAATTTACTAAAAATTCATCGATATAACGATTACTGCAAAATCCGTTCCGATAAATCCGATGGGTCCTGGGATATATCTACGTTAAAATCGCCTATTTTGGTTCTTCTCAACCCGGAGAGATGCCCGCCAGAGCCCAAGGCCTTGCCAAAATCATGCGCTATGGAACGTATATACGTTCCTTTGCTGCAGGAGATTCTAAAGTCGACCTCAGGCAATCGAACTTCCGTTATTTCAAAGGAATGGATGTGCACTTTTCTTTTGTTGATGGCGACATCTTTTCCTTCCCTTGCGTATTCATACAAGCGTTTACCACCTTTTTTTATGGCCGAAAAAACAGGCGGCGCCTGCTCGATTTCCCCAATGAACCCTGAAGTTGTTTTAATGATTTGCGCTTCCGTAATATGGTCTATGGCAAATTTTTCATCAATTTCCGTTTCCAAATCGTAGGAAGGTGTGGTACCGCCCAAGGTAATAGTGCCGGTATACTCCTTTGTCTGACCCTGGTACTCCGGAATTCTTTTGGTGAACTTTCCGGTACAGATAATAAGTAGTCCTGTGGCCAAGGGGTCTAGCGTACCGGCATGGCCAATCTTTATTTTTTTAAGTCCGAATTTCTTCCGGATCGCCCATTTTAACTTGTTCACCGCCTGAAATGAGGACCAGCCCAAAGGCTTGTCTATAAGTAATAGCTGACCGTTCAAATAATCTTCCTTGGTCAAGGTCTCCATTAAGGTTTTGTATTTAAGGTTTATGGGTTTGCAATTCCGAAGATGATAGCAATTAGGCCCACGATTAGACAATAGATGGCAAAATAAGAAAGCTTGCTTTTTCTCACCAGTTGAATCATCCAGGTACAAGCGGCCAGTCCTGCAACAAAGGCGGCCAAGAATCCGGCTCCCATGGCCATATTGTTTTCGCCGTTAAACGTAAGTTCGCCCCCCAACAGGTCCTTGGCGATTTTACCGAATATCAGGGGTACCACCATTAAAAAGGAAAACCTGGCAGATTTTGATTTGTCCACGCCCAAAAGTACCGATGTGGATATGGTGGCCCCGCTCCTTGATATCCCGGGCAGCATGGCAATGGCCTGGGAAATTCCTATGACAAAGGCACTCCCAAAGCCTACCTTTTTATCCGTGTCCTTCGCCTTATCGGCAAAATAGAGCAATACGGCCGTAATCAACAACATAATACCAACGAACATAACATTACCCCCAAAAAAAGCCTCCAACTGTTCTTCAAAAAACAGGCCCACCAAAACTGCGGGAATCATGGAAACGATGATTTTGGCACTGAATTGGCTTTCCTCGTTCCATGAAAATTGAAATAGTCCCCTAATGATTTCCCCAATGTCCCTTCTAAACACCACAATGGTGCTCAAAGCCGTGGCAAAGTGCAGCACCACTGTAAACAGCAAACTTTCCTCGGGAACGGAATTGTCGCCCAAAATTGCCTTGCCCAATTCTAAATGTCCGCTAGAGGAAACTGGAAGAAACTCGGTCAAACCTTGAACGATTCCGAGTATGATTGCATCTAAAATATCCAACTTAGTCTTTCTTTTTGTGAGGATTCAATAATATGGCGTAGACCTCTATTCCCAAGCCAATCAATACCAAGGTAGGTGCCAGGCGGATTCTTCTAAAATTATAGATCTCCGGGTTAAAAACGTTTGGGTCATCACTACCACCGCCACTCATCAGTATAAATCCCAAGGCGATACACGCAACGCCAATGAACATGAAAAGGTAATTCTTTTTCTGAAAAATAAATTCCCGTCTAGGGTTCTGGTTTACTTTGTCCTTCTTACTCATTTGGCAAATTTAGTAATATAATTCGTCTGTTCTGAGATTTAAGAAACGCTGGGTGGCAAAGTAGGTGCTGAGGAGGGAGATAACAATTCCCAAAAGAAACACACCAACCAGGAGAATAACCAGGATGATAGGGTCTTCCAAAAGTCCCAAGTCCTGAAAATTGGTGTTCACGTAATAAATTACCCCTGCAATGGCCAAAAGCGCAAGGAGCGCCCCCAACATACCCAATTTGATGTTCTGCCATAGGAAGGGCTTTCGAATAAAGCTTTTTGTGGCCCCTACCATTTGCATGGTTTTGATAATGAACCTTTTGGAATAGATGGATAACCGTATGGAGCTGTTGATCAATAATACCGCGATTACGGTAAAAATGGCACTAGCCACCAAAATCCAAAATCCTATTTTTTCTACACTCTTGGCGACCATACTTACCAATACCCGATCGTAGCTTACCTCGTCCACATAACTTTTCTCTTCCAGGGTGGCGGCTATTTCCGCGACCTTTTCGGCCGTGACAAAATCGGCATTCAATTTAACGTCTATGGAATTCTTAAGCGGATTGTAGCCCAAGTAATCCACAAAATCCTCCCCTATTTCCTTGCTGTGCTGGGCTGCGGCCTCTTCTTTGGATACATAGGTGGCCGACTTCGTATATTCAGACATTGCCAATGTTTTCTGCAATTGCTCCACCTCCATATCCTTGGCATCTTCCTTTAAAAAAATGGAAATGGTAATCTGCTCCTTGGATCGGTCCGCCATTTTTTTGGTATTTAGGACCAGCAATCCCAAAATGCCCAAAAGAAACAGTACCAAGGCGATACTCAATACGACCGAGAAATAGGACGAGATCAATTTCCTTCTTTGATATCTTTCAAATGCTTTGCTCATAGTAACGTATCGGCATGTAAAAATAGAAAAGTAATGTGAATTGAATCATAAAAAATAGGAACACTCACCGCTTTAGGGTGAAATGCCCGGTACGGACCAAGGTGTCCAATTTTATCCGGTACCAATAATCCGATTCCGGCATGGGAGCGCCCAAGAAGTTTCCATCCCAAGAGGCATTTGTACCACTGCCAAATTTTAATAATTTCCCATACCGATCATAGATGGAAAGCTCCACATTGTTAAAGGACTCGATGCCTTCCGGAATTAAAAGGTCATTGGAGGTATCGCCGTTCGGTGTAAAGAAATTGGGGACAACAATATGGAGATAATCGGTTGTGACGATGCCACAGTTGGTCTTGTCCCTAATGGATATGGTATACGGCCCTCCCGTAACGGCCTCAAAAACGGGGCTGTCCTGAAAACTACTTCCATCCAAAGAGTATTCGAAATCCCCTGAATTTTGGGTCGTAATGATGATGGAGCGTCCGTTGGAAGTAATCGAATCCAATCTTGGTGCATCAATTTGGTTCAATGTAATGGTCCGTGTACTGGAACATCCATTGCTATCAGTGACGGTCACGGAATACTCCCCGGGAGCGTTAACCGAAATATCGCGTGTAGTCTCTCCTGTACTCCAGGTATAACTAACATTGTCAATTTCAGCCGATAAAAAGGCCGTATCCCCCTCGCAAAAAGTTTCAGTGCTGTCAAAAACTTGGGGCAAAGGATTAAAGGTCAGGGTGACTGCCGTTCTGGTAGCGGATGGACAATCGACTTCACTCGAATTCGCCTCCGCATAGTAGGTGCCTGCTTCGGTGGGGGAAAACTCCCTGTTGTTTTCCAAAAGTAGGTTTCCCCCAGTAGGGGCATCATACCAATTTACACTATAAATATCAGCACTATCCACGATTAAAGTGGCGGTTTCATTCTCGCATACGGACACGTCGCCATTGTTTGTGGGTGGTGGCGGTATGGGCACGATATTGATTTCAAAAACATCGGATAGCACATTACAAAGGTCATTGGATACGTTGATCGGGTCCTCCGCTACTTTTACGCGGTAAAAACGGGTCGAATTTATCAGTGGGGTGGTAAATGTGTTTGAGGTCTCACCGGGTACATCGGTCCAAACTTGATTATCCGTACTTTCCTGCCATTGATAGGCATGGGTAGAAAAAATGGAATTATCAGGATTGGCCACCAATATTGCAGATACCGAACCTTGATTTTCACAGGTTACAATGAAATCCTCGGCTTGGTCCGTGGCCACGCTTACGCTATCGCCACAGGATTTAAAGACAATATCGTCAATGGCGAGATCGTTACCGCACCCACCATTGCTATTGTTCCGCATTTTGAGGATGACGGAGGTCTGCCCGGGCAGGGTCTGGAATACCAAGGCAAATTGTTGCCAGGCTGCCGTGGTCATGGCCTGAATATTTCCAGTATCCCCTTGGGCCAAAAGATTGGTGTCGGTTTCGTCCCAGATCTGATAGCGAACGTTGATGGGAATATTGTTTCCGTCGCAACCACCCGTACGCTGCAGATTTATGAGCCAAGAGGAAAATTCATAGGTGGTATTTTCACACAGACCTGTTACGGCACGCTGATAAAATTCTCCGGCCGTAAAACTGGCATTTACGATAAAAGCCTTTCCATTGGTGTCTCCGGGAGTGTGGTCCTGTACGTTCTGCCAATCAAAATAATTGGTAGTGCTGGAAATGGTATAGTCGCCATCGTTGGGCGTTCCCGTGGTAAAATTATAGGTAGTGGTCCCGGGCGGAAGTTCAGGTCCGTCCACCGTACCAGAACCAAAATCCTCCGTAAAAATGGGGTCTCCAGAGCTGCCCGTACAAAAACCTAACTGCGCCCTTCCTTTCACGGCCGCCAAAACCAGAAAGAGGACAAAACAAAGAAAGTATTTGGGACTTTTGGTATTCACGGTACTAAAGGTACGTTTTTGGAAAAGAAAGCAGCGCTTTTTTGGTTCAATGAAGTTAAAGGGGTAATTCGTCAATATCTTTTCAACTTTCGTCGAATAGGTCTATTTTTGTGGCCTAACAAAATAAAGGTCTGGAATGTGATAGTTATGTGGCTATAATCTGGCTGGACCTCTGTATTAGTATCGAAAGAATGAATTACAATTTCAACGAAATTGAGGCCAAATGGCAAAAATATTGGGAGGATAATCAAACCTTTAAAGCCGAAAATGTATCGGACAAGGAGAAGTTCTATGTGTTGGATATGTTTCCCTATCCCTCAGGAGCAGGACTACATGTGGGACATCCGTTAGGGTATATCGCCAGTGATATCTATGCCCGTTATAAAAGGCATAAGGGGTTCAACGTGTTGCATCCGCAGGGATATGACTCCTTTGGTCTGCCGGCAGAGCAATACGCTATTCAGACTGGGCAACATCCTGCCATTACTACAGAGGCGAACATCAAGACATACAGGAGGCAGTTGGACCAATTAGGCTTTTCGTTCGATTGGAGCCGGGAGGTGCGTACTTCGGACCCCAGCTATTATAAATGGACCCAGTGGATTTTCATTCAACTGTTCAATTCCTGGTACAATACCGATGCCGATAAGGCCGAGGATATAGAGACGCTGACCAAAATTTTTGAAACCGAAGGTAACAAAAGCGTACATGCCGTTTGTGACGACGACACCCCGATATTTTCCGCGGAGGATTGGAATTCCTTTTCCCCCAAGGATAAGCAGGCGATGTTGTTAAAATATAGGCTGACCTACCTTGCGGAAAGTGAGGTAAACTGGTGTCCCGCTTTGGGAACCGTATTGGCCAATGATGAAATTGTGAACGGGGTTTCCGAGCGTGGTGGCCATCCGGTCATCCGAAAAAAAATGACGCAATGGAGCATGCGCATCACCGCTTATGCCCAACGTTTGCTGGACGGGCTGGACAAAATCGATTGGCCGCAGCCTCTAAAGGATTCCCAGACCAATTGGATTGGAAGAAGTGAGGGAGCTTCCGTTAAGTTCAAAGTTCAAAGTTCAAAATCAAAAGTTGATAAAATAGACAACTCACTCAACACTCATAATTCTGCACTCTACATTGAGGTCTTCACCACTCGTCCCGATACCATTTTCGGTGTATCATTCATGACTTTGGCACCGGAGCATGAACTGGTGTCCAAAATCACTACCCCTGAACAAAAGGATGAGGTTGAGGCCTACATCGAGGCAACGTCGAAACGATCCGAACGTGATCGTATGGCGGATGTTAAGACCATCACAGGTGCCTTTACGGGTGCCTATGCGGAGCATCCTTTTACCAAAGAACCTGTACCCATTTGGATCGGGGATTATGTGTTGGCCGGTTATGGAACAGGTGCGGTGATGTCCGTTCCTTGTGGTGATCAGCGGGATTACGATTTTGCGAAACATTTTGATATTCCTATTCCCAATATATTCGAAGGGGTGGATATTTCAGAAGAAGCCTTTGCGGATAAGGATAATACGGTAATCGCCAATTCCGATTTCTTGAACGGGTTGCCGTACAAAAAAGCGGTAAAGCGCGCAATTTTTGAACTTGAAAAAATAGGACAGGGAAAAGGAAAGGTGAATTATCGTTTGCGAGATGCGGTTTTCAGTCGACAAAGATATTGGGGCGAACCCTTCCCGGTCTATTATGATGCGGATGGTATGCCCCAGATGCTGGATGAAAAATTCTTGCCCTTAGAATTGCCCGAGGTGGACAAATACCTGCCCACCGAAACCGGTGAACCACCCTTGGGAAATGCCAAAAAATGGCATTGGCTGCAGTATGGCAACGATGGAAAAGTAGTATCTAAAGAGGAATTTGATAACTCCTCCCCTTTGGGGAGGATGGGAGGGGCTTTAGAACTGAACACCATGCCAGGCTGGGCGGGGAGTTCGCAGTACTTTAACCGCTATATGGACCCGCATAACAGCGAAGAAATTTTCTCCCAAGAAGCCATCAACTATTGGCAGGATGTGGATCTATATATTGGCGGTAGCGAACATGCTACCGGGCATTTGCTCTATTCCCGATTTTGGCAAAAGTTTATGTTCGATAAAGGTTTAGTACCCAAGGACGAGTTTGCCAGAAAACTGATCAATCAAGGGATGATTACGGGGACGAGTGCGTATGTTGATATAATTGAACTTAAGTTTTATGACAAAGAAGGAGCTCAATGTGGGAGTTATGAATATCAAACTGTTATAAGTAAAGGGTTATCAGATTTTTATAAAGCTAACACAAAGAAAATTCAAGATTATTATATTAAAAACATCGAGTACAGGAAAGAGATTTTCAAAAATTTTGATGAAAAGGAGCGTGATAAATTCAATTTTTTAATCAAGGAAATTGAACGTATTTGTCAACAGCATAAAATGATAATGCCAGTTGGTGGTTTACCCTTTAATATAAGAAAAGCTTCTTTGGATATATCATTCATTAATGAAGCTAATAATAAGATTGAATATGACAAATTAGATATTGCTTTAAAATTTGTTAAAGCATATAACATAATTCCTGAGGTTGATGGAGGCATAATTGTTTCTCGAGAAATCGAAAAAATGTCCAAATCCAAATATAATGTCGTCAATCCAGATGCCATTTGTGCGGAATATGGGGCGGACAGTCTCCGGTTGTACGAAATGTTCCTGGGCCCCTTGGAGCAGTCCAAACCTTGGAATACCGCAGGGATTACAGGTGTACATTCCTTCTTGAAAAAGCTTTGGAGGCTATATCACTCTGGTCCTAACGGAGAATTCTACGTGTCGGACGCCCCTCCCTCGGAGGGGTCTGGGGAGGCTTTCAAGACCTTGCATAAGACCATCAAAAAAGTAGAGGAGGATATCGAGAACTTCAGTTTCAATACATCGGTATCCACGTTTATGATCTGTGTGAACGAATTGTCCGCGCAAAAATGCAATTCCAGGGCCATCTTGGAACCTTTGGCCATTTTGGTGTCGCCCTATGCGCCACATATCGCGGAGGAACTTTGGGAGCAATTGGGCCACATTGAGTCCATTTCCACAGCGCCGTTCCCAAAATTCGAGGAAAAGTATCTGGTGGAAAGTAGCAAGGAATACCCCATTTCCTTTAACGGGAAGACGCGGTTTACGTTGGAACTTCCTATGGGTATGACCAAGGAGGAAATTGAAGCTACCGTAATGGCCCATGAAAAAACCCAACAACAATTACAAGGGAGAACCCCAAAGAAGGTCATCGTAGTTCCGGGAAAAATTGTAAACATTGTTGGTTAAAAGGGTTTCCCGCTTCTCCTAGCACTAAAAGGCATATCGAATTTTAAAGGCACCCACCTTCTTTAGAGGTATACTAAAGAGGGAGGGTGTTTTCTTTATTATTATATTTATTTTTAACATACCCCTATATATTTTTAGGGGTGAATGGTTTAAAATGGCATTTAATTCGAAATAACCCCTCCTTTTATCGAATAATTGTTCTGTAAAAATTAAAATTATCGCACCTTTACCCCATAATTATAAAATAGACTAGTATGATTGTGGGTATTCCAAAAGAGATTAAGAACAACGAAAGCAGGGTTGGGATGACACCGGCCGGCGTTTTTGAATTGGTAAAGAACAACCATACCGTGTATGTACAGTCCGGTGCAGGGAAAGGAAGCGGTTTTTTCAATAAGGATTATCAACAGGCCGGGGCCGTCATTTTGGATACCATCGGACAGGTATATGCCATGAGTGAAATGATCGTCAAGGTCAAGGAGCCCATAGAAGAAGAGTACGAACTGATTCAAGAGGGACAGATTTTGTTCACCTATTTCCATTTTGCATCGAGCGAAGCATTGACCAAGGCCATGATCCGTCAGAAAGCCATCTGCATCGCCTATGAAACCGTGGAGGACGAAGATGGGACATTGCCGTTGTTGACCCCAATGTCTGAAGTGGCGGGTAGAATGGCCATTCAGCAAGGGGCAAAATATTTGGAGAAACCTGTTAAAGGTCGCGGTGTACTATTGGGGGGCGTTCCCGGGGTTGCTCCGGGTAGGGTATTGGTGCTAGGCGCGGGTGTCGTTGGGATACAAGCTGCTAAAATGGCAGCCGGTCTGGGCGCACACGTCACCATTTTGGATATCAATATGAAGCGTTTGCGTTACGTGAACGATGTGATGCCACCGCATGTGGTCACCGAATTTTCAAACGAGTTTAATATCAGAAAGCATATAAAAACCCACGACTTAATTATTGGTGGGGTGCTATTAAAAGGAGCAAAAGCTCCGAACCTTATCACTAGGGACATGTTGAAAGACATGCGACCCGGAACCGTAATAGTGGACGTGGCCGTAGACCAAGGCGGATGTGTAGAAACTACAAGACCTACCACTCATGAAGACCCGGTATACATCATAGATGATGTGGTGCACTATTCCGTCGCGAATATGCCCGGTGCAGTTCCATATACCTCTACCATGGCATTGACCAATGTTACTTTGCCATATGCGCTCAAACTCGCAAACTTGGGTTGGGAAGCCGCATGTAAAAAAGATGCTTCCTTGGCAAAGGGATTGAACATTGTGGCCGGTAAGGTGGTGTATGAAGAAATCATAGAGGCCTTTGGTTGGAAGGAGGCCTTTGCCTAATCGTACAAATTGTCAGTTTTTGAAGACCCCAACAGCCCGTACCGACTAATTTACGGGTTTGGCGGGGTTTTTGCTTTTCAGTATTCGATTCCCGTAAAAAAGGGAATCTTATGTATATTTATTGAAACTAAAAATTGAAACGTTATGATGGGATATTATATATTGATCGGTGCTATTGCCTTGGTAAGTTGGCTTGTAAGTAGCCGATTAAAAAGTAAGTTCAAACATTACTCTAAAGTCCATTTACAAAATGGCATGAGCGGTGCCGAGATAGCCGAAAAAATGTTGGCGGATCATGGTATTCGCGATGTTAAGGTGGTTTCCACACCTGGGATGTTATCGGACCATTACAATCCAAAAAATAAAACGGTGAACTTGAGTGAAGGTGTGTATAATCAGCGAAATGCCGCAGCAGCCGCGGTTGCAGCGCATGAGGTAGGCCACGCTGTACAACATGCACAGGCCTACGAGTGGTTGACCATGCGCTCGAAACTGGTGCCAGTAGTCAGTGTAACATCAGGAATGTCCACGTGGGTCGTTTTTGGCGGATTGGCCCTAGGTGCCGCTGCAGGAGTAGGATTTGGATATTGGGTTGCCGTGGCCGGATTGATCATGATGGGAATGGCGACTTTGTTCAGTTTTATCACCCTACCGGTAGAATATGATGCCAGTAACCGCGCTTTGGCATGGCTCAAGAATAGGAATATGGTGACTCAGTTAGAATATGCAGGTTCTGAAGATGCCCTAAAATGGGCCGCTAGGACCTATTTGGTAGCGGCCATTGGTTCCTTGGCCACCTTGGTATACTGGGGACTTCAGGTTTTTGGAGGAAGGGATTAACTTCTCTCGATACAATTTTCAAAGCCTTTCCAAGATTGGGAAGGCTTTTTATTTGTTCAAATTTTAGGCAGGCATTGGATTATGAACCATTTCCTTTTATGAAATTGTTTCGGTTGTGATAGTCAATCCCTTGATGAGGGTTTTATATGGTAATCTGTCGGTCTATTTGCTGTGCCAACGATATGAAGGTTTCCGTTCTGGAAACCCCTTCTATTTGTTGGATTTCCTTGTTGAGGACATGCATCAAATGTTCGTTGTCCTTGCAAAGAATTTTGATAAGGATGGACCAGTTGCCCGTAGTATAATGGCATTCCAAAACTTCGGGGATTTTTTCCAATTGTTTCACCGCAGCGGGATTGCTCATGGCCTTGTCCAAATAAATACCGATATAGGCCATCGTAGTATAGCCCATGGCCCTTGGGTTTATAATAAACTTGGAGCCTTTCAATAATCCCGATGCTTCCAGTTTGCGCAGTCGTTGATGAATGGCGGCACCGGAAATACCAATGCTTCGGGCGATTTCCAATACCGGTTTCCGGGCATCCTCCATTAAAAAGCGCAATATTTTCTTGTCTATTCCGTCAATCTTAGTGTTTTTGTTATCGGGCTTCATGATTACAATTTCAAATTGAAATCAAAAATACGTAAACACCATGAATATGTGAGTTTAACTCGCTACGGAATCGGGATTATAGCCCAAATAGGGAACTTCGTATTCCTTGAAATTGATACCCAAGGTCTCCAATTCCTTGAGGATGGGTTGATAGACTTCCTTGGAAATGGGCATTTGAACTCCGGGCGTGGTGATTTTTCCGTTCAGGATTTTTAAGGCGGCGATGGCTACGGGCAAGCCTACCGTTTTGGCCATGGCGGTATGCACCCGATCTTCACCAATCACGACCAATTTGGAATCGATTTGTTTTTTTTCGCCGTTCAATTTGTATCCAAACTTATGGTACATAACGATCATATCCTTTTCGGTTTCGCCCAAGGTCCATTTGTCTTCCAAAATTTTCTGTAAAGCCTGTGCCGGAGTAGCATCAGGGATACCAATAGTCCTCGTTTTATCGAAAAGGTTCAGTTCCACAAGCTTTTCCCAAGTACTATCGTCCTGATCTATTTTTAAATAATGCCTCAGTTTCAGTTCCACAGAATCCGTAGGTGAGTAGGGAAGAAAGAGATTGATAAATTCCCGATAGGTCATATTTTCCGAATCCTCGATAGTATAGGTATCGTCCGTGGCCCCCAGTTGCACAAAAATGTTCCAAGCCTTTGAAAAGCCAACGCGGCGCATCGTACCCCTATAAATGGTGAGCGCGTTCTGTAGACCGTAAGCTTCCCTATAATTTAGGGAGTCCCTGTTGGCATAGCCCTCAAACTTGCCATATCCCTCTACTTCAAAAAATTCTGTACGTCTAAATAATTTATGGTAGGGAATGTACTTGTATGTGCCCTCCTGTATGAACTTCGCCGTACCTCCTTGGCCGGCCAGCACCACGTTTCTGGGGTTCCACGTAAACTTGTAGTTCCATAGGTTGTTATCGAATTCGGGCGCGACAAGTCCACCGCAGAACGATTCAAACAATAGGATTTTTCCGCCTTTATCCCGTATACGGTCAATGACCTGCATAGCGCTCATGTGGTCAATGCCCGGATCAAGGCCTATTTCGTTCATAAAGACCAAACCGCTTTCGGTGACTTTTTCGTTCAGTTTTTTAAGTTCTGGGCTGATGTAGGATGCGGTTACCAGATGCTTTTTGTACGTTAGACAGTCCTCCGCAATTTTGATGTGAAAGCGCGCCGGTAACATGGAAATGACCAAATCCGACTCCTGTATGGCCAATGTTCTTTCATCTTCCTTGAAGATATCCAAGGTGCGAACCGAGCAATTGGGGTGCGATTTAATATGCTCTGGGATGGAAGCCGTATCCAGGTCGCCAATGGTCACTTTTAGATTTTCTGAATCCGATTTTTCCAATAAATAATCCAACAAAAAGGAAGTGGATTTGCCTGCCCCTATGATCAAAATTTTTCGCACCATGCTTATTGCGTACTTTTAAGTTTGAATGTTGCTACTAAGGTATCAATTTGTTACATATTTAAGAATATGTATCAATAAAGTTATATTATCAACTTTGAATGACTGTCCAACAATTAAATAAACTATAACGTAAATCATGTATTTCCAGTAGATTTGGTGTTATGAAGAAAACAATATTGATTACTGCATGTATTTTTGGTTTTTTAGCGGTCGGCCTGGGCGCCTTTGGAGCCCACGGATTGGAGAAATTGGTTCCCCCGGATGCCGTAACTACTTTTGAAACGGGTGTCCGCTACCAAATGTACCATGCCTTTTTTCTGTTCATTTTAGGATTGTTGCCAGGTTTGTCCCCAAAGGCTCAAAGAATAACATATTGGCTGACCCTTATTGGAGTTGTGTTCTTTTCCTTCTCCATCTATTTGTTGGCCATAAACAGTATTACGGCCTTCGATTTTACGACCATTGGATTTATTACGCCTATTGGCGGAACACTTTTGTTGGCAGCTTGGGGATTTTTGGGATTTCAAATCTATACATCGACCCTAAAATGACATATAGATTATGAACAATACAAAGCTTTTGGGACTCATATTAGGTCCCGTTTCGTTTATATTGATCCTTAGTTTTTTTCATCCTGAGGGATTGTCCAAGGAAGCGAACGCCGTTATGGCATCCACGGCCTGGATTGCCATTTGGTGGATTACGGAAGCCATTCCCATTGCCATTACCGCACTTCTGCCCATCGTGCTTTTCCCACTTTCTGGCGGCTTGGACCTTACCGCTACCTCAGGATCTTTTGGGCATAAATACGTGTTTCTCTATATGGGCGGTTTCGTTATCGCCATTGCTATCGAAAAATGGAACCTGCACAAACGCATCGCCCTGAACATTATTCATTTGATAGGTGCGGATATCCGTAAAATTATTTTGGGATTTATGGTGGCGACGGCCTTTTTATCCATGTGGATTTCCAATACGGCAACGTCTGTCATGATGCTGCCCATTGGGCTCGCCATTATCAAACAATTAAAGGATAATCCGGCTACGGTGGAGGACGAGAACCTGTTGTTTGGAAAATCCCTGATGCTCGCAATTGCCTACAGTGCTTCCATTGGTGGTATGGCAACCTTGATAGGTACCCCGCCCAATCTGGTGTTGGCAGGGGTGGTACTGGACACCTACGGTTATGAAATTACCTTCATGCAGTGGTTCATGTTCGGACTGCCAATTTCCGTAGTGCTGATTTTCATCTGTTGGAAATATTTGACGCGCTTTGCTTTTTCTTTCAAACAAGTCGAATTTCCCGGAGGAAGGGCAGAAATAAAAAGACTTAAGAATGGCCTGGGGAAAATCACGTATGAGGAAAAATTGATAGCCCTCGTCTTTGGGGCCACGGCCTTTTGTTGGATTACACGCTCCTTTCTGCTGCAGAAACTGTTACCGGGTCTGGACGATACCATCATCGCCATCTTTTTTGCCATTTTACTTTTCCTGATTCCGGCCAAAAAAAAGGGGGAACAGCTGCTAAATTGGGACGAGGCCGTTACGATGCCTTGGGGAATCATTCTGCTTTTTGGAGGTGGAATGGCACTGGCCAAGGGTTTTGACGAAAGTGGTTTGGCCGTTTGGATCGGTGGGCAGATGACCTCCTTGTCCGGCTTACCAATTTTCATTTTGGTGCTGGTATTGATCGCTGCGGTAAATTTTCTGACCGAGATTACCTCCAATCTGGCCACAACGGCCATGCTGTTGCCTGTTTTGGCGCCCATGGCCCTTTCCATAGATGTACATCCGTTCGTGTTAATGGTGGGTGCCGCCGTGGCAGCCTCCTGTGCCTTTATGTTGCCCATTGCCACCCCGCCCAATGCGGTGGTTTTTGGTTCCGGTTACCTACGGATTCCAGATATGGTCCGAAAAGGCTTTTTTATGAACATCATGTCCATCATAGTGCTGAGCCTTTTCGTTTATTTTTTATTGCCCCAACTGTGGGACATTGTCATTAATGGATTTCCGGAAAGTCTAAAAAAATGAAACCCTCATCGAGGGATTTATCATGGCAAGTTTAATACCTCTATGAATATAAATATTTAATTATCAAATAGTTAACATGTATTTAAACGTATGCGATTCCTGATCATCCCCGATAAATTTAAAGGTTCCATGACGAGCGAAGAGGTATACCGATCGTTCAGAACGGGAGTGGAGCAAGTCCTAAGCGATGCGTCCTTTCACTTTGTAAAGGCATCGGATGGGGGCGATGGTTTCTTGGACGCCATTTCAATGTACAAGGACTGCAAAAGGGTAGCAATGAAAACTTTGGATCCCTTGGGTAGGGAAATTTCCTCGTACTATCTGTTGGATGCGAAATCAAAATCGGCCTACATAGAACTGGCCAATAGCTCTGGTATGGAACTTCTGGAACCTTCGGAGCGAAACGCCTCCTTGACCTCGACCTTTGGCAGCGGCCAACAAATTGCGGACACCATAAAAAAAGGTGCCAAAAAAATATATGTCGGTTTGGGGGGCAGTGCAACCAACGATGGGGGAATTGGCATTGCAAATGCCTTAGGATTTGAATTTTTGGATTCTAATGGCAATCCGCTGGAACCCATTGGAAAGAATTTAAGTGAGGTTCAAAAGATTACCCAATCCTATAATTATATGGAAATAAAAGGGATACAATTCTTTGCCATCAACGATGTCAAAAACCCGCTATTCGGAAAAGATGGGGCCGCATTTGTATACGCCGCCCAAAAAGGTGCCAATGCTGCCATGATATCGGAGTTGGACAAAGGATTGCGAAATTTATCGGAAGTATATGAAAGACAATTTGGTTCCGATTTTTCCGAAGTACCAGGTTCAGGAGCTGCCGGGGGAACCGGATTTGGTCTCAAGGCCTTTTTTAAGGCCGATTTTCTCAGTGGAATCACTTTTATTTTGGAACTATCCGGTATAAAAGAAGTGTTGGATACCCAAAAATTCGATTATATCGTGACCGGTGAAGGCAAAATCGACGATCAGACCCTTCATGGAAAATTGATTCAAGGGGTTATGGAACTTGCCAACAGTTACAATATTCCAGTGCTGGCCGTTTGTGGCAAATTGGACGTTCCCCTAGAAAGGCTTACTTCAAGTGGCGTTCAAGATGTTATTGAAATTGGGGACCCCAACAAATCGTTGGGATACAATATGCAAAATGCCAAGGACCTGCTTCAAAGAAGGGTATATGAGTATTTTAAATCCTTAATCTAGGTTCATACATTTTGGAAAGCCGCTCGTTTTTAATTATGTAATCGGCAGTAAATCCATATTATTTTATCGATTTAATATTTTAGTACCTAGTAATTTGCAATTTGTTTACTAAATAGTGTTTAAACCGATGTTTATTTGTTGAAAATTCAATCATTCATCGTAGATTTCATATTTCTTGCCGATAAATACATGAATACCTCTTGATTTCCAAGGGCTTCAAGGTTAAATTTAATAGCTTTGGAGAAATAAAATTTCGAGTTATGCATAGTTCATCCTACCAATCGAAGATGATATCTTTAAAGAATTATGGAATTGACCATGATAATTTTCATTATCAGGAATCGCCTCAAGCACTACAGAAGGCTACTATCGACCTTGGCATGGGAGCGGAGACCAAAAATGGTACCCTTGCCGTCAATACGGGGGAATTTACGGGTAGGTCTCCACAAGACCGTTTTATCGTAAAAGATGCTATTACCAAGGATAGAATCTGGTGGGGTTCGGTAAACATTCCCTTTGAACCGGAAAAGTTTACGGCGTTGTATGACAAGGTTATTGCTTATTTGAACACAAAGGAACTTTTCGTGAGGGACTGCTATGCCTGTGCGGACCCGGAGTATAAACTCAATATCAGGGTCATAAACGAATACCCTTGGTCCAACATGTTCGCCTATAATATGTTTTTACGGCCAACCGACGAGGAATTGGAGAATTTCAGTCCGGAATGGACGGTTATAAACGCACCTGGCTTCATGGCCAATGCCGAAGAAGATGGAACAAGGCAACACAATTTCGCCATACTGAACTTTACTGAAAAAATCGCCCTAATTGGTGGCACAGGCTATACCGGCGAGATAAAAAAAGGAATTTTTTCGGCGCTCAATTTTATATTGCCTGTATTTAAGGAAACCTTGCCCATGCATTGTTCTTCCAATGTGGGGGAAGACGGGGATACCGCGATATTCTTCGGGTTGTCAGGGACCGGGAAGACAACCTTGTCCACAGACCCCAATAGGAAATTGATCGGCGATGATGAGCACGGCTGGACCAGCAGAAATACAGTGTTCAATTTTGAGGGAGGGTGTTATGCCAAGGTCATCAACCTTTCCCAAGAACAGGAACCCGAAATCTACAAAGCCATAAAACCTGGAGCTATTCTTGAAAATGTGATTTTGGACAAGGACGGCAATGTGGATTATGCGGATACCTCCATAACACAAAATACCCGGGTAAGTTATCCTATTTACCATATAGATAACATTCAGCAGCCTTCCATTGGGAAAAATGTAAAGAACATTTTCTTTTTAACGGCCGATGCCTTTGGGGTGTTGCCTCCAATATCCAAACTGACCCCTGCTCAAGCCGCATATCATTTTATTTCTGGATATACGGCCAAGGTTGCCGGCACGGAAGCCGGGGTCGTTGAGCCACAACCATCCTTTTCGGCCTGTTTTGGAGCACCTTTTATGCCCTTGCATCCCACAAAATATGCGGAGATGTTGAGCAAGAAAATGAAGGAGACAGGGGTGGCCGTATGGTTGGTGAATACGGGGTGGACCGGCGGCCCTTATGGTGTTGGTACCCGTATGAAGTTAAAGTACACCCGTGCCATGATCAGTGCGGCACTCAATGGCGATCTAGGGTTGTACTCCTATGATACCTACCACATTCATTCCGTTTTTGGGGTGGCACAACCTAGGGAATGCCCCGGAGTGCCTACCAGTGTGTTGAGTCCAAGGGCGACTTGGAACAATGACGAAAAATATTACACCACGGCCTTTAAGCTTTCCAATGCCTTTAGGGAAAACTTTAAAAAGTTTGAAAAATATGCCAATGAGGAAATTAGACGTGGTGGACCGCAACGGTACGCTTTTTAGAAGCACCATTAAACATGAAAAAAGGCCCTGCATTTTGCAGGGCCTTTTTGTTATAGATTCAGAAGCAACTCTTATTTGTTTGCGTTCGTAATATATTTTTGAAGTGCCATGGTCATGGACGGTGTCTCTGGAGTGGGTGCCTTTATGTCAATTCTAAGTCCGGCACCAGTAGCAGCTTCTACGGTAGAATTACCAAAAACCGCTATTCTAGTATCGTTCTGCTTAAAATCCGGAAAGTTATGTAACAGGGATTCAATACCGGATGGACTAAAGAATACCAAAATATCATAATATACATCCCTTAAATCGGATAGATCACTTATGACCGTTTTGTAGAAAATACCCCGTTTCCAGCTTATATCGAGCGCGTTTAAGGTCTCGGGAACCTCGGGTTTAAGAACATCAGAGGATGGTAACAGGAACTTTTCATCCTTGTATTTTTTGATCATCGGGGACAAATCGGAAAACAAGCGTTTGCCCACATAAATCTTTCTTTTTCTATATACCACGTACTTCTGAAGATAGTATGCCACAGCCTCGGACTGACAAAAGTATTTCATCGTATCCGGCACCTTGAAACGCATCTCCTCCGCAATTCGAAAGAAATGGTCTACCGCATTCCTGCTTGTAAGAATAATGGCGGTGAAATCCTTTAGGTCGATTTTCTGTTGACGGACACCTTTGGCATCTACTCCTTCCACATGAATAAAGGGTCTAAAATCGACCTTTACTTTTTCCTTGTCGATGAGCCTGGAATAGGGAGAATTTTCCATTTTTGGCTCGGGCTGAGAGACCAAAATTGTTTTTACTTTCATAGGTTACACTATTTTAGAAAGCTTCCCAATATGATTAGGGGTGCAATTTCGAGTGCGCAAAGGTACAAAATAAAATAGAAAAAGTAGGAACTAATGTATTTTTGATGAATCCTAATCACTGAAACCCAGCCTATAATATTAATTAGCAGAAAGAGCCCAAACGCTGCCAAAACAACGGTAATCGAGTTAATAAATACAAAAGTCAAAAAAATATTGGCCAGAAAAAGAACAATACTGCTGTAATTCAAATAGGACGTTTTTTTGAACAGTAGTTCATTAATGGTAGCGTAGGATCCAAAAATGAAACCGTTCCCCAGTTGTAGGAACATCTTTATAAGCACAAAAAGAAAAAGGAATCCAATGATCGCCAAAAAAGTGACATTGGACACGGATATTTCCGGACTTGCATAACTTTTCCATGCTAGAAAGGCGAACAGCGAGATATTGATGATCTGGAAAACGGTGAGTAGTATATGGAACCAATTGAAAAGCTTCTCCTTTTTGTTGTACATGATGATGTACTTGTTGTTGAAGGGAAGAATGATAAAATTCAAAAATCTGGCATAGAATATTTTTTTGGCAATAGCGACCAACAGGAGACTGCCAAACAAAATGAGGGTAATCCAGTCTAAGTTTTCGGTAAACCTGTTAATTGGCTCCATTAATTTACGGGAATTGGTTTTGAATTCAAGCCCGGATACAATCCGTTTTCCGAAATCACGATTCTAATATAACCTACTTTTTCGGTATCGTACTGAGGTATTTCCACTAAAAAATGGGTTGTGTCCTTTTTGGTTAGGAAGGGCAGGTTTTCCTCCACGGGCTTCGGGGCAATCCGTTTTAGGCCCAAGGTATTTTTATAGGGACTCAAATAGGCTACAGAAAATTTAAGTTTGGACAGTTCAATGTCAAAATTGTAGGGATTGAATACCTGTAGATGATAATCGGAACCATCCAAGGAAACAGTTTCCTCCTTCAGTGTGCATTCAAGTTTTCTGTAGGAGTCGAAATCCGAAATATACTTGCCTTTATAAACCCAGCCATCAGGCTTGGTGTAGGAAAAGGTGTTGTCATTGATATATTTGGAAAGATAAGCCACTTTTTTCCCCCGTACCCGTTCTTCCGAGGTATCAATGGAATATTGGTTTTTCCGGTACATCACATTGTTCAGGGAGAAGGTAGGTATTCCTCCCGAATAAAATTCGTACATGGGTGCGTTACGATAAGAATTCTCAAAAACCACGGGAATTTCCCCAACCTCCTCGCGAATTCCATCGACCCAGGTCTTGTTGCCATGACTTTCGTAATGGAAATCAAAAAGTAAAGGTTGGTAAATGAGTCCGGCTCGTAAATAAAGAATCAGGAAAGCGTTGATGATGCCCAAGCGAACCATCCATTTGAGGACCTGTTTATGTTCCAACATGAAATTATATACGATGACCACCAGGGGAATGCAGATAATAATGATCCATTGGGTCTGTACCCTTCTGTTGAAGCTGGAAATAAAGAAAAACAGGATTACGCCATATGTCAAGAACAAGAGCGCCCTATTGAACAAGTCCTTGCCCTTGGTTTTTAATAAGGCATAATAAATAAGCGGGAAAGTAAGCCCAAACAGTGCAATCAGGTTTACAAAGAAGCCCAGCGTATATTTCTCGAACTGATAGGCATCGTTGGGTCGTTCATAAAGATGGTATTTGATACTGACAAAATCATTTTCATACAGCCAGTAAAAATGTGGGGCATAACAGAGTAAGGCAACCAAAACGCTAAGCCAGGCATACTTGCTCTTAACAAGGTTTAGGTTGGATAGCAACACAAAAACGATGACCAGGACGGCGTGGTATTTACTGTACATCAAGGCCGCCATAAATATACCCAATAGGATAGCAGTAGAGTATTTCGGGTCTTTTAGGAAATGCTTATACGTAAGTAGAAAACAGGAGGTAAAAAACAGCAATGGAGTATCCGGAAGGGTAAAAAATCCATAGGCATTCAATAGGGTCATAGAAAAGACCAAAACAAAGAAATGGGGTATGTAGCGATTCTTTTCCTTTCTATCGATTAATAACCAGAGGACCAACAGGTTTAGGGAGGAAATAATACAGCTCATAAAGCGAACCCCAAGTTCCCCGTTAAAAAACAGACTGCTGATTTTTACAAGCAGGGCCACCATAGGTGGATGGTCAAAATAGCCCCAGGCCATATGCTGGCTAAAGTACCAATAATAGGCCTCATCGAAGATTAACTCCGTAAATACGGATTGTATAAGGTTGAGAACAAAAAATGCCGTAAGAAAATAATAGAATTGCCTTGGAATTTTTTCGAACATGGGCGGACTTTAAGACCGTAAAATTACAAATTCCGATGGTTTTCGTTTTGACTCTTTGATTTTAGTACAGGACAAATAATTGTTCCAAAGATGTAAGATGTAGAAAGACAGATTTTTTAGGAATTAGACCTGACAGGTTTTCAAAACCTTTCAGGTCTTGATAATCACTTATTTTTGTTGAAACACATAACTTTCGCCATGTACATAACTCTTTGATTTAAAACGATTCCGCTAGGTACTTAAACTATAGTTTTGGTTTCTGCACTTGCGGAAATGACATTCAGAATAAAATCCCCTAGCCAAGCTTCCACGAAATCTTTTGGATTAAAACACTACTTTTGTGCCCATATAGTATGCCGATGTCCAACAGTGTTGTAATCATTCCTACTTACAATGAAATTGAGAATATTGACGCGATAATCAATGCTGTTTTTGAATTGCCAAAAGACTTCCATGTTCTTATTGTAGATGACAACTCGCCCGATGGTACTGCGCAACGTGTACGGGAATTACAGAAACAGTTTAAGGATAAGCTGTTTTTGGAAGTTAGGCAGGAGAAATCGGGGTTGGGAACTGCCTATATCCATGGATTTAAATGGGCCATCGGCAAAAAATATGATTATATATTTGAAATGGATGCCGATTTCTCACATAATCCTACAGACCTATTGCGATTGCTCAAGGCATGTGAAAAGGGAGCGGACGTATCGGTCGGGTCCAGATATAAAAAAGGAGTGAACGTGGTCAACTGGCCGTTGTATAGGATTTTGTTGTCCTACGGGGCGTCCTTTTATGTAAAAATGATTACGGGTATGCGGGTGCATGATCCAACGGCGGGGTTTGTTTGCTATAAAAGGTATGTTTTGGAGAATATCGATTTGGATTCCGTTCGTTTTGTGGGTTATGCATTTCAGATAGAAATGAAGTTCAGGGCCTACCTGAAGAATTATAAAATAGACGAGGTTTCCATTATCTTTAAGGATAGGGTAAAAGGGAAATCCAAAATGAGTTCATCCATAATTAGCGAAGCTATCTGGGGTGTATTTGTGATGAAACTCCGAAGCCTTTTCCAAAAAAATAGATTTTAAAATGGGTAAGACATTGTTAAAGAACGCGAATGTCGTAAATGAAGGTGTCATTGAGGAACTAGACCTTCTTTTGGAAGGGGATTATATTTCCCGAATTTCCAAGGATATATCCGATGCGGATGCGACGGTCATCGATTTGGAGGGGAAATACATACTACCGGGAATCATAGACGACCAAGTACATTTTAGGGAACCGGGCCTTACGCACAAGGGCACTATTGCATCTGAGAGTAGGGCGGCCGTGGCCGGGGGAATCACCACCTTTATGGAGCAGCCCAATACCAACCCACAGACCACAACGATTACCAAACTGGAGGAAAAACATGCTATGGCAAAGGAGACTTCTTATGCCAATTATTCTTTTTTGTTTGGGGGAACCAACGATAATCTGGAGGAGTTAAAACGTTTGGACAAAAATGCCTGTTCTGGAATCAAGTTGTTTTTGGGTTCCTCTACAGGGAATATGTTAGTGGATGATGAATTGGTCATAGAAAGTATTTTCAGCAATACGGAAATGGTCATTTCCGTGCATTGCGAGGATGAAACGACCATCCGGCAGAATTTGGAAGCATATAAGGAAAAATATGGCGAGGATATCCCAATCCAATACCATCCGCTGATCAGAAGTGAGGAAGCCTGTTATATTTCTTCTTCCAAAGCGATTTCCTTGGCCAAAAAAACAGGTGCAAGACTGCACGTTTTCCATCTTTCAACGGGGAAGGAAATGGATTTGTTCAAAAACGATATTCCATTGGAGGAAAAGAAAATTACGGCCGAGGTCTGCATCCATCACCTTTGGTTTTCAGACGCGGATTATTTGGACAAGGGAACGTTGATAAAATGGAATCCTGCGGTGAAGACCGCCCAGGATCGGGATATCCTTTGGAAAGCTTTGCTGGATGACAGGATCGATGTGATAGCAACGGATCATGCTCCGCATTTACTATCGGAAAAGGAAAACCCTTACACGAGTGCTCCCAGTGGTGGTCCTTTGGTACAACATGCGTTACCCGCTATGTTGGAAAAATATTTGGAAGGTGTTATCAGTTTGGAAAAAATCGTAGAAAAAATGTGCCACAATCCGGCCAAATTGTTCGATTTAGACAAAAGGGGCTATATCAAGGAAGGATATTTTGCCGATTTGGCCGTGGTTTCCCTAAACGACCCATGGCAGGTCTCCAAGGAGAATATCGTGTACAAGTGTGGCTGGTCACCGTTTGAAGGAAATTCGTTCAAGGCCCGTGTCACACATACTTTTGTAAACGGACATTTGGCGTATGAAAACGGAAAACTATCGGATAAAAGAAATGCTAAAAGACTCACCTTCAATAGATAAAACGAGCATTAATAATTTATAAACCCATGAAATGAGCCATAACAAGTCTTGATATCCACCTTGATGGTTATTGGCTAATTGCATCTGACCTTTTAATAATATTAAATATAAACAGATGAAAAGTTTTAAGAAGGTCCTATTCATATGGTTGGTTTTAGCTGCTTGCGGTGAAAAACTTATAGAAAAACCAGAAAACCTTATTCCAAAGGATAAGATGGTCATGATTTTACAGGAGATGGCATTGATAAATGCCGCCAAGGGCGTGAATTTGGGTATTTTAAAGGATAACGGTGTGGAGCCTACCACCTATGTTTTTGAAAAGTTTGGGATAGATAGCGCACAATTTGTGATAAGTGACCGATACTATGCCTCCCTGCCAACAGAGTATGAGGCCATCTACACCGAAGTGGAAGCTTCGTTGGAAGCCAAAAGAATCGCCCTCGAACAGGAAAAGAAAATAACCGATAGTCTGAAACTTCTTGAAAACAAGCGAAGTAAGGAAGGGGTTCTGGACAGTTTGAAAACAAAACCCGCTGCTGTCAAGGACAGTCTTCCATAAACTTTTTGGAAGCAAATACGATGGATTCTTCTAGCGGTTCAAATTCGTAGTGAAGCACCGTCCTTACTTTCTCGCTCGAATAACTTTCAGGATGTAAGAGGGAATAGATTGCATTTTTGGTAATGGTCCTTGGTTTTCCAGTGAACAGGGTTTTGAGGAAGTCAAAATACCTGCCAATCTCCAACTGCCATTTTTTGAGTTCTTTCCCGGGTGGTTTTTTACCTAGGGCAGTGGCTATGGAGGTCATTATTTCTTTGTAGGTACGATTTTCCGCTACAAGGATAAATCGTTCATTTTTAATAGTGCTCTCCATGAGACGCGTCATAACGGAAACAACATCGGATACCGATACAAATCCCGTTCCTCCCGGTGGGTAATAGGAATAGGCCTTTTTTACCGTGGTAAACAACTTTCCACTGCCGCTATTCCAAAATCCCGAACCTATGATCACCCCAGGATTTACGATTACCACGTCCAGGTTTTCTTGGGAACCCCGCCACACCTCCATTTCAGCCGAATATTTGGTAAGGGCGTAGACGTTCGTGTGCAATTCGTTCCAATCATTGCTCTCAGTAGCTTCCTTGCCCGCAATGCTTCTACCAATGGTTCCAATGGTACTTACATGACAGAGTTTTTTTATTTTATGGTGAACGCACAGGTTGACAATGTTCGCCGTTCCCTCTACATTCACTTTGCGTAATCTTTTATAATCATTTGGGTCAAATGAAATAAGTGCTGCAGCGTGGTATACCTGTTCAATGTCCAAAAAGGCCGATTCCAAGGAGGGTACATCGAGAATATCTCCCTGTACCCATTCTATCTGATTAAAAATGGTTTCTGGAGTTTCTTCATAATAGGAGAAGACTTTTTTAACGTCCCCCAGTTTTTCTTTGGACCTGTAAATAGCGCGGACTTTTACCTTAGACAGCACCAATCTTAAAAGTAAGTGGGATCCCACCAAGCCTGTACCTCCGGTAACTAAAACCATATTCCATGTGTTTATAGCAATGTCAATCAGTTGATATTTAAACAATTACTTTTGCTTAAGCATCTTGGATTGTACTGCCAAATCCCTCTATGACGTTTCAAATGTAGGAAATAGACTTGGATAAATTCCTCCCTAGATAGGTATGATCAACGGCGTATTTCCTTTTATATTTGCAAAGAATTAAAATGAAATAGTTTCAAATGGCTTTAAACTTTGTAAAAGAGCTGGAATGGAGAGGAATGTTGCATGATGCAATGCCTGGAACGGAAGAGTACCTTATGGAGGGAATGCAATCTGCTTATGTGGGGATAGACCCAACGGCAGACTCCTTGCACATCGGTCATTTGGTTAGTGTTATGATGCTGAGACACTTTCAATTGGCAGGACATAAACCTATTGCCCTAGTAGGAGGTGCAACCGGTATGATCGGGGATCCTTCCGGTAAATCCTCAGAGCGTAACCTGTTGGACGAAGCTACGCTCAGACATAATCAGGAAGCCTTAAAAAACCAACTTTCCAGATTTCTGGATTTTGAAAGCGATGCCGATAATGCCGCTGTCTTGGTGAATAATTACGACTGGATGAAGGATTTTTCATTTTTGGATTTTATCCGGGACGTAGGCAAGCACATTACCGTAAACTACATGATGGCAAAGGACTCGGTTAAAAAGCGACTTTCTGCCGAAGCTAAGGAAGGGATGTCCTTTACGGAATTCACCTATCAACTTGTACAGGGGTACGATTTCCTCCATCTTTTTAGGACCCATAATTGCACCCTACAAATGGGCGGTAGCGATCAGTGGGGCAATATAACAACGGGCACGGAATTGATTCGTAAAATTGGCGGAGCAAAGGGCTATGCCCTTACCTGTCCTTTAATAACCAAGGCCGATGGCACCAAATTTGGAAAGACCGAAAGCGGAAACGTCTGGTTGGATGCAGAGCGGACCTCCCCGTATAAATTTTATCAATACTGGCTCAATACCTCCGATGCCGATGCGGAAAAATACATCAAGATTTTCACCTTTCTTTCAAAGCAGGAAATCGAGCATCTAGTCGCGGAGCATTCGCAGGCCCCCCATTTAAGGTTGTTACAAAAGAAATTGGCAGAGGAAATTACTGAAATGGTCCATTCCAAAGAAGATTTGGAAAACGCGATAAAGGCCAGTGACATTCTTTTTGGTAAGTCCACATCCCAAGACCTCAAAGCGTTGAACGAAAAAACCTTCTTGGATATTTTTGAAGGGGTTCCACAGGCCCAGGTTCCCATGGCCTCTTTGGAAGGCGGTTTGGATATGATCGCGGCCCTGTCCGCACAGACCGGGTTTTTAGGGTCCAACGGAGAAGCTAGGCGCGAATTGAAACAGAATTCCATTTCCGTAAACAAGGAAAAGGTGCAGGAGGACTATTTGATTGGAAGGGAAGATCTTATCAACGGAAAGTTTGTGCTGCTTCAGCGCGGCAAGAAGAATTATTTTGTACTTACGGTAACGGAATAGGCAACCTTTGCAGCATTTCGTCATCTACTGAAAAAATGGTTTTTATGAAACGATTTTTAGGGTTGGTGATTTTGGTTTTTCTGATTTCCTGTGAGTCGGACAACGATACTATTATTCAAGATACCGGTTTGAACGGAGAATGGATATTACAGGAAGTGAGTTGTTTCTGCGCGTTTGATGCCAATGTTGATTTTTCGGAAACAAGGCTGATTTTTGATACCGATGCCAACACTCTTACCGTCATTAATGAGGGTACCGATCGGTTTTTCAAGGAATCGGGGGAATACCGGTATGGCGGTCAGAACAATATTCTAGATTTTACCGATAATACCAGCTATCAATTTGAGATCGACGGGAACCAATTGACTTTAATCTACTTGGACAACCCTCAGATTGCGGATGATGAGGTGGTCTATTCCTTTAGAAGGCCGTAATAATTGGTCGTACTAGTTTTGAACAAGCTCAGGTATGCCTTTGTTTTCTTTTTTGTACGTATTTACAAATGTTTCTTTTACCCTTTTTGATTTTAAGAAGTAAGGTATCCATATTGCTGCGGATAGTATGGACTTAATAATATCCGAGGCTCCGGTGGGGTCAGGTAAACCTGTTTGGTTCATTACAAATGATTCTACGATGGTGAGTACCAAGTTGGTCCCATAAAAAAAGATCATGAACTTTGGAGCACTGGTTCTTTTGTTGAAAAATAGAATAATGGCTAGTATGGTAAATACCAAAAAGAACACATTATATACTATTTCAAAACCTAAATAAATTGTTAGGAATTGGGCATTTTCATATCCGCCCAACTCAAAACCCTGCCATATACCAGCTGAAAAATATTCTGAAGAGAAGATCTGGTAAATGAGAACGAAGGGAGTAATTACCAGCCCAATTGTAGGTAATACCAACCAACCACCAATACTTCTGGGGTTTTCCAAGTTATTGGATTCAGGTTCTGGATTGTAGTCCTTATATAACTTTACTCCTACAAGTCCACTTATAACAAGACTTAACAAGGCCAATAGAATTGATAACCAACTATATTTAGAACTACCTTCCATTGAAGAATAGGTAAGTTGTAGACCTAAATTATCATTTATCTTTTCATGTTCCGCCAAAAAAGTCTTGAGTTGATCGGCAGGAATTATTTCACTTTTTAGTTCATAATCATATTTAATAGTTACCATTCTGCCCAGTTGATCGGTGGTTTTATGGAATGAAAACAACTCGTTTTCAATTTTTATATCATCCACATCAACGGGCCAAACTTCTGGCATTGTTATTCGTGTCGTTTGGGAAAAGGAGTAGGGAAGCCCTGCATAATAGGGCATGGTTCTTTGCGCGGATGCCCCATAATTTATAAGGTTTTCCAAAACTAAAGAATAGGAGTTAAAATAAAGTATGCCACTATCTTCATCCGTTTCCCAAGGAGTTTCAATGGTATAGGATTCATTGGTGGTCAAGATGTTCTCCCAAGGTCTGGAATCATCCTTAAATTTTACAGGTTCCAATGCTGAGATACTGGGATATAAATTACTATAGTAGGTTAGATATTCCTGTCCAATACTTTCAAGGGTGTTGTTCTTGAAATAAGATCGCATATAATCAGATTTATTGCCTGAGTATTCGGTTTTAATCGAAAAATCTGCTTTTCCTCCAATGGAATCTATCTCTATGTCCTCGATTATGGTTAATCGTGATTTTATGGACTCGGGTATCTGTTTTAATCCATTTGAGCCTTTTCTTAAAATAAGGCCTTTATAGTAATTTGGCGTCCATAAATGGTATAAATCCCCTCCTTGATTGGTAATGGTTGGGTCTACAAAATATTCCCTATCGCCAAATTCGAAGTATACAATACAATGATTAAATAAATTATGGCTTGGGGCCATGGCATCCAAGTTTTTATTCGACTCGGTATTGACCAACATAGGATAGGCTGGCACACCTTCGTTTTGTAGCAGTGTCGAAAGAAGTAGGGATTTGTCCTTGCAATCACCGTACCTATTCTCCAAAACCTTTTTTGGTGTATTAGGCTTGTATGCCCCAATACCGGACTCAAAGCCCAAATATCTAACATCGTCCTGAACAAACCGTATCGTTTTGGTTATAAATTCTTCTTTTGAGTCGACTTCTTTTTCCCACAATACCGGTGATTTTATATCCCCAGGCGACATTTCGTAATGTGGCAAGAGCAAATCAGTCACTTCTGACCAATCGTTAAACGTTGAGACGGATACTCTTTTCTGTGTATTCAACCAGTATGGAGTATTTGAATCATATCTTACATAGTTTGGCTTGTCAATATTCCATATATATGCTTTGCCAAATGCCGTGTTTTCAATTGTAGGGGATTCTGCATCGTTTAATAGATTGTAGGTAAGGGGATTTTTTTCGTTGGTAATGAGCTTATGATATATTTTGCCAACTGGCAAGGTGAATTCCTGGTATAGTACGCTGGAATAGTTTCCCTTGTTTATAGGGTTAAATCCCTTGATGGAATATGAAAATTCGACGATGTCTCCTGTTCTAACGTCGCTCAGATTGATGACTGCCGTATTTGAACCGTCATAAAGTGATCGCTCAAGGTTTGTTTCTCGTTGAAATGTATTGATTTTGGATTCACTTAATTTTTCAATCGTCTTATCTGCCCGTTTTATTTGGGCCATATGGAATGAAATGGATTGAAAGGCAGGGTCATAGGTTGCAGTTATATCCGATGCATCTTGAATGCCTTCTGAATTTAAAACCTTTAAGACGTAATGCACATATTGTTCTTTTGTTTCAAGATTGTCTTGATAGTCTATCAGTAGATAAGCAATGCCGCCTTCTTCTATAACACTGTTGTTCAAATCGGTACTGATAGGGGTTACCCAATCTGGAATTGCGAATTTTTGTACCCTTTGGGCAGTACTCAAATAAGATATGCTAACAAAAAGAAATAAAAGCTTAAAACGGCGCATTGGTAGGAAGTTTGTAGATAAATTATGTAAGAAATGTCCGAAATATAACGACTTATACCATTTAATCGTATTTATAATCGATTATTGGACTTGTTTTGGGATTAAAAACGATTTCTACAAATCTTCTAATTCAGCACTCTTCACATTCCCTTAACGCAACCCATTGTGATTTGTAGTATCTTAAGGAAGAATTAGTTAACCCCTGGTAGTTGTGCAAAAGCGATTTTTGTTTTTAATAACGATTCTGCTTATTTCGGCAGGATGCACTAACGATGACTTAGTCCTTAAGGACAGAGATTTGCAATTTTCAAGTCAGAAGTGGAGATTGGTTCAAATGACAGGGAGTTTTGTTAATTCAACAACTGTGGGCGATGCTATGGATTGGCAGGAATACTATATTTTCAATCCAGATGGTTCATTTATTAAAAGCAGGGAGCGCGATGGGGCCGTTTTGGAAGCTACAGGAACCTTTGAGATGGTCGAGTACGATAATGATGATGCTGATTATCTAGAGCTACTTTTCGAGACAGGAGGGGAGTTGGCAGGCGGTTGTTATGGATTTGGTAGGGAAACCTTACAATATGTTAACGAGGATAGGCTTCAAAGTTCATGGATGGCATGTGACGGACCTGGTCTCTTCTATGAAAAGGAAGACCATTAAAGCGCCATCAAATTACACCCTCTGATATCCGAATGGTCAAAACGCCCCAGAACTTCAAATTTTCCGCTTTCATTTAATTTTCCCAAATCCTGGGTCGCAATAAAGGAGCAGGAGTTCACATTGGCTAGATCGATTACATTGACGCCTCCGGTCTTTCCTATGGGTAGTAAGGAAAAAGGGTCTTCTGTATCCCTAACTAAAATTTTCATCCAAGGGGGACATTCAAATAGGCTATCACCTAGGGAGTAGGCTTGTGAGAGGAGTTCCGTCATACCGTATTCGGAATGAATATGTTGTACACCAAACCCCCGTTTTAGTTGTTCGTGCAGTTCCTTACGTATCAATTCCTTTCTACGTCCCTTCATGCCGCCTGTCTCCATCACGATGGTATGTTCTAATTCTAATTTAAACGCATCGGCAAAATCCAAAAGAGCAAAGGAAACACCAATTAAAAGGGTCTTTTGTTTTTGGGCTTCCAGTTCCTTAAGGACGGATGCCAATTTAGACAGGTCATTGAGAAAAAATCCGCTAAAGGGATGTTTACTTTTATCGATTAAATCGTTCACCATGTAAATCAGGGAAGAACCATCGCGCTCTAAATAGGAGGGCAGCAGGGCCAAAACACAATAATTTTCAATAGGCCCGTAGAAGTTTTCAAAGCCTTTTAGGTAGCTCTGTTCGTACAGGTTGAGGTCCGTAACATAGTGCTTACTTGCAACGGAGCCCGTGGTTCCGCTACTGGTAAAAATGATTTCTTCATTGTCCAAAGTACTAACAACCTTGTGTTTCTTGAAGAATTGAATGGGTAGAAATGGAATTTCGGTAAGCGTTTTAATTCGCTCAGGTTCTATATTTAGATAATCGCAGAACCTTTGGTAAACCTGATTATTTTGATACTGAAACTGAAATATTTCCAAACATTTGGCTTCAAATTCGGTCTTGGATGAAATATCAAAAATACCTTTTGGGACCATGGAATATTCTATTCCCCGTAAAGGTAAAGAACCTTGAAGAATGTATCTTAAAAAGTAGGGTAAATCGGGTTTAAAAACGGTTACTTTACCACCAATTTCCTATTGATCGTTTTTTTGTTTTCGGTTACTTGGATAACATAAACGCCAGGAGAAAGTCTGGAGATATCCAAGGTCTTGTTCGAGATACGATCGGTCAAAACCAACTCACCAAAGACATCATAGATTCGTATTTCCTTGGTGTCGTTGTTCTCCGTGGTCACATAAACCATGTCTGCCGTTGCAGGGTTGGGATATAGTTTAAAACCGGAGATTTCCTCATTCTTTAAATTTCGAAAATCAATTGTGTCCTGGCCATAAATCGTAAAGGAAAACCCCATTAAAAGGATAAAGTAGATTTTTTTCATTGGGCATCGATTTGGGATCAACACCCTAAAGTTACTTCAATCCGCTAGGTTCAATATAAAAATGTTGTAAACGATACTATTTTGTATGTCAATAAAATAGCACTTGCAATACATCGGATTTTTTATACCGATTATCGACAAGAAATAAATAAGATATAAGAGTAAAACTTACTTGACGATAAGCTTTCTGGTGGCCATTTTGTCCTTTTCAAATACGCGTAGAACGTATACTCCGGCATCCATATCGTTTAGGGAGAGTTCCTTGCCTAGAATGGTCGTTTTTAGGATCAATGTTCCAAAAACATCGTAAATAAAAATTTCCTTAGGACTATTGTTGGCCGTTGTAATATAGACCTTACCATTCGTAACCGGATTTGGATACATGCTAAAACCTTCTATATCCCCTTGGTTTTTTGGACTTTGTCCAAAACCAACAGCACAAAAAAGAAAGAAAATAACAAGGTAAAGTTGCTTCATATATAGCAGGTTACAAATGCTATGCCACAAATATAGGAATTATAGCCTCTGGACGTCAATAGGATAGGACTCTTTCTTTAAATTTTTCGATGAAATGCAAAAAGCCCGTCCGCGAATGGTTCGGGACGGGCTTTTTTATATTTTTTATTCGGTTTTAAAATTGATAGCTATACCCCAATGAGATGGCCTGACCTGGATATCTTGATGAAAATAGCCTATCCGTAGCACCAAAGGATTGGTACACACTTTCAATCTTGTCATTTAGCACGTTTTCAAAACGAAGGGTCAGTTTGCTGTTTTTCTCCTCGCCAAACTCTTTGCTCAAATTGAATTTAAGATTGTGAAAGGGCAGGGTAAATACATCTGGAATATCCCCATTTCCTACAATTTCCAAGGTTTTCCCTTGAACGTTATAGACTAGGCCACCTTGCCATCCATTGTCATTGTTGTCATAGTTGAATCCAACGTTTAACAGAAAGGGTGATTGGCCTTGCAATGTTCTATAATCCTTAAATTCCTCGCCTTCCCTCAAGTTGTCCCTTCTTGCCTCCTCCTCATCTTCACTAAAGGACTGACGAGACTCAATGACGGAGACATTGGCATTGAAGGAAAAATTTTGCCAACCAGGTATAAAGTCCATACTTCTTCTAAACTCAAGCTCACCACCAAAAACTACAGCGTCACCTAGGTTTAAAGGTATGAACTGGCCTCTTGCCTCACGGATAAAGGATAGTTCAATAGGGTCATCAAAGGTTTTTGCGAAAGCACTTGCGGCAAAGAAATTGGTCCTTTCACCATAGGCTTCAAATCGTAAATCAAAGTTATTTATATAGGTAGGCTGGATATTGATATTTCCAATAAAAAAGGTACTGGAAACAGGATCAAAAATCTGGGCATTGGAAGCTTCCTTGAAAGAAGGTCTTGCCGTGGTGCTGCTGAAGGAAGCCCTAAATTTCCTGCTTGCCTCTTCGTTAAGGTCGTAGATAAGGTTGGCTGATGGAAAGAAATCCGCCTTGTCCAAAAGGTTTACATTGTCAAAAACCTCACCATCCTGATTTATACCGGTATAATAAAGGTCGAACTTTTCAAAACGTACGCCCAGTATGGCGTTCAGTCTTTCCGATAGTTTAAATTCATCACCAATATATCCGGCGGCTACGGACATTTCGGAGTCAAAGGAATCCGAAACATTGGAATCCCTTCGCACGAAAGTTCCTTCGCCAGTACTTGGGTCATAGATATTTTCAGGAGCCAATACCTGGTCAGCATCGCCGCCAAATCCTAGGCTGAAGTTACCACGTCTTGATTGTACAGGGTGTGAAAACTGATCTACTACAAACTCCCGTTGTTTCAAAGTGTAGGCTCCCCCAAACTTTAATTTTGCTTCCCTGCCAAAAAATTGATGTCTCCTTGTAAAATCCAGTTTTCCGGCAATGTTTATCTCCTCTAAATCCCTCCAAATCCTGCTGGGGTCTCCAGATTCACTAGGCGAAATGATAAAATTTTCGGCATCTGGGTCAAACCTGAACGGTGTTGTTCTAAGGTCCTTGTCGTATACTTTAGAAATGGTTGGTGACAATTTCCATGAGACCTTCCAAGAGCCATCCTCGTTGGAGTGTTCCCCGTTCAACAATGCATTGGTGATAGAGCGTTGGGTATAGGTCAACACATCCTTAAAAATGATATTGGAATTTACACTAAAGTTTTCTTGCCTAAGGTATCCGGCACTGGACTCACCATTTTGAATGTGAAGTACGTTCAATTTATATTTTGAAGTCCGGCCTTTAAAAGATACCCCTGCAAGTCCGCTTATCAAAACATTGTTGACACCCAAATCCCCGGACTGGGTTCTATCGTCGATCAGTTCCAAAACGGAGGGGTCTTGATCTTGTTTACGAAAGACCTGACCGTTGACTATGTTCTCGTAAAACTCCGTATTGTTTCTATAGGATAGGGATGCCAAATAGCCAATTTTTTTGGTGCCATCCTCGTTGGCATTGTATTGGTTTCCAGCCGTAAGGCCAAAACTGAAATCCATACCGCTTTGCTCCTGTAGGGCCTTTAAGTTGGAGTCGAACAATTGCGTTGTAATTCTTGCAACCTGTCCATTTTGCTGAGGTAAAAGGGTTTCAAAATTTTGAGAAATGGGCAAATCCCGCTTTCCTCCATCATAGCCTAATGGGTCTGAAACACTGCCGTCATAAGTCAAATAATTGTCCTTAAAATGCATGGAAGAATTATACCCAAGACCTGTGGAAACGCTGTACTCGGCCCTTGAAGGGAAATCTTTGGTCACAATATCCACAACACCTCCCGTAAAGTCGGCCGGTTGGTCTGCCGTTGCGGATTTTACCACAATGATGTTGTCCAGGATATTGGTAGGGAAAATATCCAATTGAAGTGTGTTCCTATCGGGATCCAAACCGGGTACGTCCACACCATTTAGAATCGACTTTGTGTATCGGTCACCTAAACCCCTAACATAGACAAATTTTCCTCCCTGTACGGATACACCGGGCACGGCCTTGATGGCACTGGCGATGTCTCCCGCCCCTGATTTTTTAATACTTTGAATGGACAGACCATCCAAAAGGGCTACCGAGTTCTTTTGTAGATTAAGTACGGAAGCCTCCGTGTTTTTGGAAACCGTAGTGGTTACCACCACTTCGTCCAATGCGTTTGGCAGTGGGTTCAAGGTAACATCGATTATTTCTTCCGCACCTTGGGCGATGACTACCTCGGAGATTTCCTTGGTCTCATATCCTAAAAACGAAAACACTACGGTATACGTGCCTGGCTCTAGCTCCAAAGCGTATTTTCCATCAAAATCCGAGGTCGTTCCTTTGGTAGTGCCTTTTATGGTAATATTCGCAAAAGGCAATACGTCATTAAATTCACCATCCATCACTGTTCCCGAAATAATGCCTTCTTGTGCAAGAATGGACTGTATGGAAAATGCGGCAAGTAGAACTAAAAGCGATTTAATTTTCATGTGAGTTGAGTTATAACGGGTATTCTTATAGAAATTAAGTTGCTCGCCTTACCAAAATCGTAAGACGAGCAACTGTTTAATTAAAAGTATATATATACTTGATTTTATGTATTTGTTAGAAGCCTAAACTTGCTTTGGCATTGGAGTATGTCCAAGCAAAAGCAGAAGTATCCGCTCCGGTTGTCCCCTCAGCTACAGCCGATGAGAATGTAGCGGCATCCGCTTCAAATGTGGTACTATCCGTTGTATCATTGAAGATTTCAGCAGAGGTAGCTACACCTGTTGGCAATACGATTTCCCAATTGGTGAAAACTAAAGTTCCTGCCGTGTAGTTGGCGGCAACACCCGCATTGTCCAATTCTACATCTGATAGCTGCAGGTCTGTTCCAATACCGGTAAAACCTGTAACCAAGATATTGCTGTTTGTACCTTGTGCATTGGAACGGAAGTCCGCGATCTCACCACCGGTCGCATTGTCATCAAGACCAACCAAAGTAGCATTTGTAAGGGTATAAGCACCTTGTAAAGAACCTTCTGGGCCATCTATTTCCAAAGCATGATCGGAAATACCTCCCTGAACGACCATGGCGTTATCGATAGTACCGGAATAGGCTTGGTCAATGTCCAGACCGTCATCGCCTTGTGCCCAAACGAACAGGTTAGTAGCGTTTACAGTACCACCAAAGAATTCGATGCCGTCATCCACATTTCCAACAACTTCGATATTATCGACTGTAGTTCCTGAACCAACGGCTCCCAGAGTAAGACCATTGATTTCATTTCCTTCCCCGATCAAGGCACCGCCATGACGAATAGAGATGTATTGAAGCGTACCGGAATTATCGGCTGGATCAGTACCGCCATATAAACCTTTGTCACCATCCGTATCTGTTGGGATACCTTCAATTTGCGCTGCAACGGCATCACCGTCAAAAGAAGCGGGAGCGTTACCTAAAACGATTAATCCGCCCCAAAGACCTCTATCATTTTCGGTTAAGTTAGTACCTGCAGTTTCGCCGTAAGCGATGTTGTCTGACGCAGATGTAAAAATAATTGGAGCGTTTGCAGTACCTACCGCTTCAATCTTACTTCCTCTGGTTACGATAAGCGCGGATGCGTTTACACCGGAACCTGCGTTTGCTTTGATGATAACACCAGCTTCAATAGTTAAGGTAGCACCGTTGGTAACGAATACCCTACCATCCAAATTATAAAGATTATCGGCACTCCAAGTAGTATCTTCGGTAATATCGCTATCTACTACAACAGTTTGTCCAACTGGGTCGGTAGCACCATTATCGGTTGGGTCACAAACATCACCTATACCATCACCATCAGAATCGGCCTGGTCTGGATTCGCTGTTCCTGGACAGTTGTCCACATCGTTGTTTACACCATCATTGTCAAAATCCTCATCTGTAATAACAACTGGATCAACAGGACCGTCATCGTCGCTACAGGCAACAAAGGCGAATGAAAAACATATAAGGGAAAGACCCAATAGCTTTTTCATAGAATTTACGTTTTTAATTTTCATAATAGTTTAATTTGATTTACGCCGCAAAGAACGATAGGGGTTGTAAAAGTCGGGTTACGGTCAAGTTAAATGTGTTTTGCAAAAATGTTACCTAAACGTTACTATATTAAATCAACGTTAAGCGATTTTGTCATACGGGTTTAATCTGTACTTTTGAAACATTAACACGACCAAAAATCGATCGGGGATACTGCTAAACCGTTGCTTTTTAATACTTTTAGTTGTCTCGGACCTAAAAAGACCAAACCATAGGAAAAGATGAAGAAAAAGGATATTACCATACTTTTAGTGGATGACGAACCGGATATTTTGGAGATTTTGAGTTATAACCTTTCTTCTGAAGGGTATGAGATAATCACGGCCAAAAACGGTGCGGAGGGCGTATCCAAAGCAAAAAAGAAGCAACCGGATCTGATTATTCTGGACGTTATGATGCCCGAAATGGACGGTATTGAGGCCTGTGAAATCATGCGGAAGACACCCGGATTGGAAAATACCATAATTACGTTCTTGACCGCACGCGGAGAGGATTACTCCCAAGTGGCCGGTTTTGATGCCGGGGCCGATGACTACATTACCAAGCCCATAAAGCCAAAGGTATTGGTGAGCAAAGTGAATGCCCTTTTACGAAGGTTATCCAAAGAAGAGGGGCCCAGAGAGGATATTACAAAAGTTGGTGATATTGTAATCAACAGGGAAGAATACAAGATTATAAATCAGGGCGAGGAAATAATACTCCCTCGGAAGGAATTTGAACTTCTGGCCCTGCTCACTTCAAAACCCAATAAAGTATTCAAACGCGAGGTAATTCTGGATAAGGTCTGGGGCAATGAGGTGGTCGTTGGCGGAAGGACCATCGATGTACATATCCGTAAGCTACGGGAAAAAATAGGAGAAGATCATTTTAAGACCGTTAAAGGGGTAGGCTATAAGTTTGTATTATAATGGCCATTCGATCAAAAAAGTCCTATAGGTTTGCCTTCAGGTCTGCTTTCTATATAGGCGTTATTTCCTTTTTTGTTATTGGGAGTCTGCTGTGGCTCTTCAACATAATGAACTGGATGTTTTTGGCCATTGCCTCCTTGCTAATTTTTATTTTTTCTTTCGGGGCCCTTCAGTTCAGAATTGAACGCTTCATATACCGCCGTATCAAGAAAATATATGACGATGTGGAACTGTTGGAGTCCACGCCCTTGGCAACCAACCCCGTAACTACCGACATGCGCACCTTGACCGCGGAAATTGAGAAATTCGCCAAGGACAAGAAGATAGAAATCGATACGCTTAAGATCCGGGAAGAGTATCGTAAGGATTTTTTGGGCAATGTGTCGCACGAGCTAAAGACTCCATTGTTCACCGCACAGGGCTATCTGGAAACGCTTTTGGACGGGGCCATAGAGGACAAAAATATCCGAAGAAAATATATTTCCAGGGCCAACAAGGCAGTGGAGCGACTTATTTACATTGTACGGGACCTGGATTTGATCACCAAACTAGAAGTGGGCGATCTGCGTTTGGAAAAGGAGAATTTCAATATCGTGGAGCTCATTCAAAATGTGTTCGACCTCTTGGAAATGAAGGCCAGCAAAAAGAAAATTGTCCTCACCTTTGATATGGCCTATCCCAACCCGATCATGGTATATGCTGATAAGGAAAAAATCCAGCAGGTATTGACCAATCTCTTAGTAAACTCCATTAAATATGGTAACGAGAACGGTACTACGGAGGTAAGTGTGGAGAATTTGGTCAAGAATAAAGTTATAGTTCGGGTAACCGATAACGGCGAGGGCATCCCGGCGAATCACCTGCCCAGATTGTTCGAACGTTTCTATAGGGTGGACCCTAGTGGAAGTAGAAAGGAAGGAGGAAGTGGCCTGGGTCTATCTATTGTAAAGCATGTAATAGAGGCACACGGTGAAAAAATCTACGTGGAAAGTTCTGAGGATGTGGGCTCCGAATTTTCCTTCACCCTGGAGAAAAGTAAAACCGAAAATACCAACTCCAAAAAATAGTGACCGGAATCAATTTTATTAGCTTTGCCATTATAAAAGGAACCAAGTGGGCAGCAAGAACAAGCTAAAAAGATTCAAGGAGAACGAAACCTTTTCAAATGTGATACAGCCAACTCGGCAAGAAGTTACCGATGGTTTTGTACTGAAAGGAAATTGGAAGGAACACTTTAAAAACAATAACCCAATTGTTTTGGAACTGGGCTGCGGTAAGGGCGAATATACGGTAGGACTGGCAAAAAAAAATCCCAATAAAAATTTCATAGGCATCGATATCAAAGGTGCCCGATTTTGGAGGGGAGCCAAAACCGCCTTGGAGGAAGGTTTGCAAAACGTCGCTTTCTTACGGACTCAAATAGAACTGGTGGACCTTTTGTTCGGTAAGGAAGAGGTCTCGGAAATATGGATCACCTTTCCCGATCCCCAAATAAAGTACAAAAGGACCAAGCATAGGATGACCAACGCGGCCTTTTTGGAAAAGTACAAGCGTATTTTGGCACCCAATGGATTGATGCATCTTAAGACTGATAGCGAATTCATGCACGGGTATACCTTGGGACTCCTGCATGGTTTGGCACTGGAGGTTGTCTACGCCAATCACGATGTGTATAAAAATGAGGGTAGTCCCAAGGATGTTCTGGAAATTCAGACATTCTATGAAAATCAGTATCTTGAGAAAGGCAAACCCATAACCTATATCCAATTTAGGATACACTAAGTAGATGCAACATTTACTCATTCTTTTCTTCGCTACCTATTCGGCGGCCTTTATGGCCACTGTACCACCCGGGCTTCTCAATTTAAATGCCGCCAAGACCAGTGTGGAAAAGGATAAATTGAACGGTGTTATCTTTAGTTTGGGCGTGTCCACCGTTATTATGTTGCAGGCCACCATTGCGGTATTCATCTCTAAATTTTTGGATAGGAATCCTGAAGTTGTTTCCCGTCTTTTGGAAGTTGCCATTGCTGTCTTTGCAGCTTTGGCGGTCTATTTTTTTGTGGCGGCCAAACGAAATAAAAAAACGAAAATCAAGGCCATCAAAATCAGTAAGCGAAACAGCTACCTCAAGGGTATGTTTTTGGCAACCCTTAATTTTTTGACCATTCCCTACTACAGCGGACTCAATATTATGTGGAATGCATCGGGCTGGATAAAGTTCATGTTTTTGGATATTGCCATTTTTGTTCTGGCGGCCGGTTTGGGCACGTTTTCGGTGCTGTACCTGTACGTTTTTTACTTTGACAAACTGGAGCACAAGACGAATCGGTTTGAAAAAAATGCGAACTACATCCTTTCCTTTCTCATGGTACTTTTGTTGATCATCACCGTGGTACGGGTGCTAAACAGGCAGTGATATGGCAGATAACGATAATTTTTTTGAAAAGGTCTACGAGGTCGCCATGCAAATTCCGTATGGGAGGGTTACCTCCTATGGTGCCATTGCCAAATATCTAGGGGCTGCCCGTAGTGCCAGAATGGTAGGGTGGGCCATGAACGCTTCCCATACCAGGGACGACATTCCCGCCCATAGGGTGGTCAACAAAGCGGGACTTTTAACGGGAAAGCACCATTTTGAGGGAACAAATCTCATGCAGCAATTGTTGGAAAGTGAAGGTGTTAAGGTCAAGGACAACCAGATACAGGATTTGGAAAAACATTTTTGGGATCCTTGGAAAGAATTGAGAGAAACCAATTAATCAAAGATCAAGGTAAATACCGTGTTTTCATCTGAAAGCACCTGTATGCTTCCCCCGTGCAATCGCATGATTTGTTTGGAAAGACTTAGCCCGATACCTGTTCCGGAATTTTTTGTAGTGAAGAAGGGAACAAAAATTTCATTTAACAATTCAGGAGGGATTCCTACTCCATTATCCCAGACCTGTATAAACTTCTTGTTCATTTCGTTGATACCACAAATGAATTTTATCCTTCCATTCTCCTGACCTTCCAAGGATTGTTTGGCATTCTTGCCCAGATTTAGCAACACTTGCGATATTTGTTGGGAATCAATATATAGCTCCAGTTCTTTCGGGTGGACCCCAATTTCTATTTTCACCGGATTTTCATCCGTCTGTTCCTCTAACAAAAGCTTTACCCTTTCCAAAAGTTTTTTGGCGGAAACAAGCTCTTTTTCAGGCTCTGGTACACTAAGGAATTTACGGTAGGATTGAACAAAACTCATAAGGTCATTCCCTTGGTCCTTGATTACCTCCAATCCTTTTGCCGTATTTTTTATTTGGTCTTTACTAAATTCGGTAGGATGGGTATTGGAACTTCCCTTCTTGAAATACTTAAGGATGGATTCCGAAATTGAGGTGATAGGAGTAATGGTGTTCATGATTTCGTGGGTGAGAACCCGAATCAGTTTTACCCAAGAATCCGTTTCCTTTTCGTCCAATTCCCGATGTATATCGTGCACCACAACCAATAATAAATCTTGTCCTTCAATGGTCAATGGGGTACATTTAATACTTAAATCCCGTTTTCCCCGTTCATTTCCAAGTTGATAGATTCTATTTTCAAAGGGTTCTAATTTTTGAAAGAGCTGGTATAGCTCTTGGTCTACCTGGTTCAACTGTTTTATATGGTTCAATGGCCTGTAATTGAGCAGCTCTTGCACCGTTGGGTTGGCAAAAAGGATATGCCCCTTTGGATTTATGGTGAAAATTCCAATATCCGCTTGCCTGAGTATTTCCTGATAGTATTGCTCTTGGGCCTGCTTCTTTAGATGGATATCCTGTATCATGTTATTGAGCATGTTCAAACTATGATTTAGCTCTTCCAGGGATTTTACGCTCAATTTCTCCGGAAACCTCAGTGTGAAATCTTCATTTTTGATGGCATCAAAGAAATAGGCTATTTTTCGATTGGTCTGGTTTACGTAATTGATCAAGGCCGAAGTTTGGGCTATTATAATCAAAATGCCAATACCGCAGCCTACATAACTCTCCTTGAAAAAGAGATATGTAGAGATTACAACGGTAAGGACTATAAAGACAATCCTTAAAACCAACTGAAGATATATATTACGGCTGACCATTTTATTTGGAGGATTTTTTAAGCTTGTTATATAGCGTCTGCCTTGAAATTCCCAATTGTTCGGCTGCGGCACTATAATTACCATCATGCTTGTTCAAGGCGTTGGTAATCATGAGCAGTTCCATTTCCTCTAAAGTGCTGGGAACATTTTCCATGCTAATGGAATTTTTGGGTTCCAATAAAAAATCATCAGGCTTTAAAACATTACCTTCGCTCAAGATGACGGCCCTCTCCATGGTATGAAGCAATTCGCGTACATTTCCGGGCCAAGCATAGGACATCAATTTTTCTTGGGCCTGTTGGTTTATTCGCAGCCCCTGTTTTCCGTACTTGCTGATGAATTTGTTCAAATAGAAATCGGCCAATACCAGTATATCGTTCTCTCGTTCCCTTAGAGGTGGTACTTCTACCCGAATAGTATTTATGCGGTACAGGAGATCTTCGCGAAACAAGCCATCAGAAACCATTTTATCCAAATTACAATTGGTCGCACATATAAGCCTGATATCAATGGGAATGGGTTTGTTGGAACCGACTCTTACAATAACCCGGTTTTGTATGGCGGATAATAATTTGGCTTGCATTTGCAATGAAAGATTGCCTATTTCATCCAGGAATAAGGTCCCTCCATTGGCCGCTTCAAATTTTCCGGCCCTATCTTCCTTTGCATCTGTAAAAGAACCTTTAACGTGTCCAAATAATTCGCTTTCAAATAAGTTTTCCGAAATGGAACCCATGTCCACAGAAATAAAAACCTCATTTTGCCTTGCGGATAATTTATGCAACTCCCTTGCTATAAGCTCTTTACCGGTTCCATTTTCACCGGTAACCAGTACGTTCACATCGGTTTTGGCTACCTTTCGTACCAGGGATAACACCCTGTTCAGGGCCTTGGAATTCCCAATGATGTAGTTGGAATTTTGGTTGATTACCTGTTTAAGGTTTGTTTCCTTCTCTTTAAGTTGTACTACTTCTTTTTGTGTTTTTCTAAGCTCATAGGCAGATTTTACGGTAGTCAATAACCGTTCATTGTTCCAAGGCTTTAGGATAAAGTCGGATGCCCCTTCCTTTAAAGCTTCTACGGCAAGGTTTATTGCGCCGTATGCGGTCATCATGATTACAGAAATGTGGGGGGCTTTTTTCTTTATTTCCCGAAGCCAGTAAAGTCCTTCATTTCCGGTATTTACACCAGCGGAAAAGTTCATGTCCAACAAAATGATGTCCAACGAATTGAAATTTGGAAAGGACGTGATTTGATTGGGGTTTGAGATGGTCTGCACGCTCTTATACTCGAATTGCAATAGTATTTCCAAAGCACTTAAAACACTCTTATTGTCATCAATGACCAATATTTTTGCATCCACCATAATTGGGAATAATTTGTGGGTTGATACGGATAAAACTACAAATAGAGGAGATTGGTTTATAGTAAGTGTCAAAATATTTTACAATATCTGTACAACTATTTTACAGTACATTATTATTTTACACCATACCAAAATTTTAATGTATTGAAAATCAATTTTTTGTATTTGTGGCATGTAAATAGTATGTTTTTTGGCATAGCAAAAAAAGTATGATACATTTTCTAAGATTATTACTAATTATCTTTTTATTATGGAGTACGTCCCTAATGGCGCAAAAGTCATGGACCTTGGATGAATGCATCTCCTATGCCTTGGAAAATAACTTACAATTGAACGATTTTGAATATACCAATCTTTCAAATAAGGAGATGTATCGACAGTCTGTACGTAACTTGTTGCCGGTTTTGAACGCCAATTCAGATTATACCATTAATTCAGGTAGGGCCGAAGACCCCAATACGGGTACCTTTGTGGTTCAGGATTTCTTTTCCAATAGCTATTCGTTGCAGTCCAACATCGATTTGTTCAGGGGTTTTCAAAAAATTAATTCCATTAAGGCGTCCAAGTTATTGTACAGTGCCACTAAAGAAGAGGTGTTGCAACAAAAGTATCTTTTGGCCTTTAGGGTAATGCAGGCATTTAACAACATCCAATTTTTTGAGGGCTTGGTAGCAATTGCCAATGAGCAAGTAGATGTTTCCAAAACCAATTATAAACTGGTGGAGAAGCAGATTGAACTGGGATTGATGGCGGGTGCCGATTTGTACGAGGCACAATCCCTTTTATTGGCCGATGAGCTAAACCTAACCCAGTCAGAAAACCAATTGGCTGCGGCCAAGTTAACCCTGATACAGGAAATGAACCTAGAGAATACTTCAGACATTCAAATTATCACGGATATGGGCCACAAGGCAGAAGCCCAAGTTTTAGGGATCATGGAATCTGATTCCGTATACGAGAAGGCTAGGGATTTTTTGCCTTTGATAAAGGCTCAGGAACTAAGGGCACAAGCCGCTAAGAAACAGGTGGGCGTTGCCCGTGGAAACCTATATCCGTCGTTGAGCCTTTTCGCGGGTATTGGTACAGGTTACTTTGAAACCTTTCAGGATTCCCTGGGCAATACCTTCCCTTTTCGTCAACAGTTCAGGGACAATACGTCTAGGTTTTACGGTATCAGTCTTAGTGTTCCCATAAGTAATGGATGGTCTGCAAGATCAAGGGTGAAACAGGCCAAAATTGAAAGGTTACGTCAAGAAAACAATTTGGAAGTTCAGGAGCAAGTGCTTTTCCAGACCATTCAACAGTTGGTTCAGGAATACAATTCACTATTGGTGGAAACGGAACAGAGTCGGCAAAATATGGAAGCACAGCGATTGTCCTTTACCATTGCCCAAAAACGGTACGAGAAAGGCATGATTAACGCCATAGAACTGTTCACCGCAAAAAACCTGTTCGCCAGTGCGCAAAATGAGAATTTGCAAGTAAGACTAAGATCAGAAATCAATAAAAGCACTTTGGATTTTTATAGGGGACTTCCCGTATTTAACATTAACTAGAATTAGATTAGAGAATAGCATGGATATTAAATTAGAAAAGAAAAAAGGATTGCGACCCAAACACTACGGGTATATAGCTTTGGGGTTATTGTTGTTATTTGTGGGGTATCAATTGCTTTTTGCCAGTTCTATTTCCACATTTAGAACAGAAAAGGATAAACTTTCCATTGCAGAAGTGTCCCAGGGCAAGTTTGATGATTACATCACTATAAACGGGAATGTAGCACCGATCACCACCATTTATATGGATGCTTATGAAGGTGGAAGGGTTACCGAAAAATTGATTGAGGAAGGTGCCATGGTCAAAAAGGGGGACATTATCCTAAAACTGGAAAACATGAACCTGTACGAGCAGATTTTGGCCAGCGAAAGTAATTTGGCACTAAAACAAAATGACCTTCGTTCTACAAAACTGACCTTTGATTCTCGCCAAGTGGAGGGTAGGCGGTCCTTGGCCACTGCGAGTACGGACCTTCAGCGCTTAAAGCGAAATTATGAACAGAATAAGGCCCTATATGACGAGGAACTTATTTCCCAGGAAGCCTACCTCACCTCAAAGGAGAACTATGAGCTGTCCCAAAAGCAATATGAAATAATCAAGCTTCAGACAGAGAACGATGATGAGTTACGAGAAACGTCCCTGACGGGTTTGGATAATGATTTGGCAAGAATGCAGAAAACTTTGGGGATGGTCTACCAAAGATTGGACCACTTAAATGTTAGAGCCCCTGCAGATGGCCAATTGGGCTTTTTGGATGCCGAAATTGGGCAGAATATTTCCCAAGGACAACGAATAGGTCAAATAAATGTGCTAACGGATTATAAGATTGAAGCGGATATAGACGAGCATTACATTGACCGCGTGAAAAGGGATTTGAACGCTGTACTTGAGCGTAACGGAAATGAATTTCCCTTACGGGTTAGAAAAGTGTATCCTGAAGTCCGCAATGGAAGGTTTCGGGTAGATTTGGTCTTTACGGAAGAAAAACCGGAAACAATACGTACTGGTCAAAGCTACAACATACGATTACAATTGGGAGAATCCAATGACGCTTTGTTAATACCAAAAGGAAGCTTTTTCCAAAGTACAGGAGGACAATGGATTTTTGTAGTAGGTAAAAACGGGGAAGAAGCGTTAAAAAGGCCTATCAGAATTGGGAAACAAAACTCAAGATTCTATGAAGTGCTTGAAGGATTGGATGCAGGTGAAAAAGTAATCACCAGCAACTATGACAGTTTTGGGGAAGCAGAAAGAATCGTACTAAAATAAATTAGAAAGTGTCACATCAAGCGCAGTCGTGGTGTCTTTATAACAATCAATAAAATCAAAAAAAGATGATGATAACTATTACGAATTTAAAAAAGAGCTTTCGTACCGAGGAAGTGGAAACCTTAGCATTGAATAACGTGAACCTTAAAGTAGAGGACGGCGAATTTGTTGCCATCATGGGGCCTTCGGGTTGCGGCAAATCCACCTTGTTGAACATTATAGGCATGTTGGACAACCCTACCGATGGAAGTTACAATTTTGCGGGCCATGAAGTAGGTGGGCTAAAGGAAAGCCAGCGTACCCAATTGCGAAAAGGTAACCTTGGTTTTGTATTCCAAAGCTTTAACCTGATCGATGAACTAACGGTTTATGAAAATGTGGAGCTACCACTCATCTATCTAAAAATGGGGAAGAGTGAACGTAAGGAAAAAGTAATGAAAGTGCTGGAGCGTATGAAAATTGCGCATCGCGAAAAACACTTTCCACAGCAATTGTCCGGTGGACAACAACAACGTGTAGCCATATCAAGGGCCGTGGTAACCAATCCAAAATTGATATTGGCGGATGAGCCCACGGGTAACCTGGATTCCAAAAATGGTATCGAGGTCATGAATTTGCTAACAGAGCTGAACCAAGAAGGAACGACCATAGTCATGGTTACCCACTCGGACAGAGATTCCCATTATGCGCATAGGGTAGTTAACTTATTCGATGGACAAATCGTTACTGAAAGCCAGAACCGAGCAATTGGTGCCATGATTTAAAAAGGAGTTTATTCACTAGCCCTGATCGAGCTTGTGCTGACCCAAGTCGAAGCAAAGGGTCAATCAAAAACAATCAAAAACAATTAAAAAACGAACGGTCATGAAAATTTTCAAAAGTAAGATTCCATTTTTTAAAACAATCTCAGTTGCATTCACTTTTTTATTCGCAATTACATCGGTTTCTGCCCAGTTGGAAAAAGTAGTGGACCCTTTTGAAAAGGTGATCGTAAGCCCACATATTGAAGTGACCTTTGTAGAAGGTACTACTGAAATGGTGGAAGTACATGCTAGCACCCAACCGCTTTCAAAATTGAATATTGAAGTTATTGGCAAAACCCTTAGACTGTACCTAGATGGCGCCAAGACCTACACGGAAAGTAAAGACATAGAGGGAGATAATTATGATTACAAAGTTCCAATCTATAACGGCACAGTGGTCAAGGCCACGGTTACTTATAAAAACCTGGAAGAATTGTCTTTGCGTGGGGAGGAAAAATTCATTTGTAAAAGTACAATCGACCAAAATGAATTTATCCTTAAAATCTTTGGCGAATCTCAAGTGTATTTTAACGAAGTCAAATTAGGTGACTTGTCCACGACCATTTATGGAGAAAGTTTTCTTGAACTTAAAGAAGGTAGTATTGACAGCCAAAAAATTACCGCATATGGAGAATCCAAGGTAAATACTTTGAATGTTGATTGCAATGATGCAAAAATAACGGCCTATGGTGAAGGAAGTTATCGACTATCGGTAAAGGACAAGCTAAAAGTCACGGCCTTTGGCGAAGCTATCATTGCCTATGAAGGTTCACCCGAAGTTAAAAAGGGATTGGTTATTGGCGAGGCCACTATCCAAAAAATGAATTAGGCCATGTTTAAGAACCATCTAAAAATCGCTTGGCGTAATCTTTGGAAAAAAAAGGATTATGGCCTACTTAATATTTTTGGGTTGTCCATTGGTATTACTTGTGCCTGTATCATTTTGCTATGGGTAGAGGATGAACTCAACTATGACACCTATATAAGCAAACAGGATCAAATATATTACTTGCCTACAAATCAGAAATACGATGGGGAATGGCGAACGTTTTTCGAAGCTACACCTGGACCCTTGGCAGAGAATCTTAAAAACGAAGTTCCCGGTATCGTTCGTGCGGCCCGCACCAAATCGGACAATCTATTGTTTCAGGTAGGGGACCACTCGTTCACAAAAAACGGCAGATACGTAGACCCCGATTTTCTGGAAATGTTCGATTTCCATTTTTTAGAAGGGGGTAAGGCTGTAGATTTTCATAGTACCGATATAATTTTGATTTCTGAAAGCCTGGCAAAAAACCTATTCGGCGAAAGTCAGGCTGCACATAATAAAACTGTTAGGATAAATAACCAATCAACTTATACCATAGCTGGGATATATAAAGACTTGCCCAAGAATGTAACTTACACATACGATTGGGTCGCTCCGTTTGAAATTTTTGCCCAGGGAAAAGCATGGATAGAGGAATATGGTTCCAACTTCGCCGACACTTTTGTAGAACTTTCTCCCCAAGCCAACTTTGATGAGGTCAATAGGAAGGTAAAGGAACTCCTACCTGCCAAAACCGAAGACGATGAAATCTACGCCTTTTTGCATCCATTAAAGGATTGGCACTTAAGGTCAACTTTTGATGGAGGTATAAACGTTGGCGGGCAAATAGTTTATGTAAAACTTTTTAGTCTAATTGCTTTGGTGATTTTACTGGTGGCCTGCATCAATTTTATGAATTTGGCAACTGCGCGAAGTGAAAAAAGAGCAGGTGAAGTGGGTGTAAGAAAGGTTTTGGGCTCCAGTAGGCAAGGATTATTGTCCCAATTTATGACCGAAGCTTTACTGGCTTCTTTCTTTGCTTCCTTTTTGGGCATTTTGCTGATAAAGCTAGTATTACCATATTTCAATACCATTATTGGAAAGTCCCTCAGCATAAGTTTTTTCGACCCCAAACATTGGATGGTTTTTCTGGCTATAGGCCTTATTTGTGGAATTGTGGCCGGATTGTATCCCGCTGTTTACCTGTCATCCTTCAAACCTGTTTCGGTCTTGAAGGGAACGAATAAAACCTCTGGAGGTGCAAAGGCAATCCGTAAGGGGTTGGTGGCTGCCCAGTTTGTAGTTTCCATTATCTTTATTATAAGCACATTGATTGTTTATCAGCAAGTACAACATGTAAAGTCTAGAAATCTTGGATACGACAAAGACAATGTAGTAAGAATACCTGTGAATGGGGATATTATAAAAAATCTAAATCCTATAGAAGAGGATATGCTTGCCACTGGCAATATTCAAAATATTGGGGTTAGTAACTCTACAGTTTTATCAGGAGGAAATAATACCTCTGGGCTATCTTGGCAAGGCGGTGTGGATACGGAGGGGGTTTTGGTCTCTATACGTCAAATAAGTACCAATTTTTTCAATACCATGGGAATGCAATTGGTGGAAGGAAGGGGATTTAGCGATAACCCAGCGCAGGATAGCACCAATATAATAGTTACGGAGTCCTTTGCGAAACTCATGGGTCCCGGCAGTGCCATTGGAAAAACAGTTGAAAATGATTATCCGGTAATTGGGGTGGTAAAGGATTATTTATATGATGATATGTACGGTTCCAGTGACCCTGTTATTTTCTTTAATGACCCTTCTGAGGCTCGATATCTTTACATTAAAACAAAAAATGGAGTGTCTACCGAGCGGGCACTTTCCTCAGTAGAAGGAGTTTTGAAAATACACAATCCGGCATTTCCTTTTGAATATGAATTTGTGGATGACGCCTATGAAGCCAAGTTTAATAAGGAAAGGCTTATTGGAAATCTTTCAAAGGTTTTTGCACTTATCGCAATTGCCATTTCATGTCTTGGTCTTTTTGGATTGTCCGCCTTTACTACGGATCAGCGTAGAAAGGAGATTGGTGTCAGAAAAGTATTGGGTTCAAGTATATCAGGGATTGTGGGCCTGTTATCAAAAGACTTTTTAAAACTTGTGATCTTGGCATTTATTCTAGCGGTACCCATCGCTTGGTATCTTATGCAGAATTGGCTAGAAGGCTTTGCATACAGAATATCAATAAATATATGGGTGTTTATAATTGCCGGATTTACCGCTGTTACCATCGCTCTTTTAACTATAAGTTTTCAAGCATTTAATGCCGCAACTTCGAATCCAGTCAAAAGCCTACGAACGGAGTAGCACAATACAATATCGTTTTCTGATTTAAATGTATCGATTATAAAGAGATCATAGTGCTTTTTTAAGAAGCTTCCTGTAAATATATTGTACATTGTTTGTCAAAATATTTTACACCCTTAAAAAGAAAAAATTATTCAAGTGCTTGTAAAACAAACGATTGTCTAATTGGCATGAAATTGGACATTACGTTTTATGAGCCAATACATCAATCTGTGCGGAGCGTAGTCGAAGCATCAATCAAAAAACCGTCGATCATGTTTAAAAATCACATCAAAATTGCCTGGAGGAGTTTAAAAAAACAACCTTTTTTTACCTTCCTTAACACTTTCGGACTTGCTATTGGTATGGCAGGAGCCCTTTTAATCTCATTATATATTCATGATGAGTTAAGTTTTGATAAGACGTTCGCCGATGCTGAACGTATTTACAGAATTGATACCGATATTAAATTTGGAGGAGCTGAAATGAGGTCGGCTGAGGCAGCCGCTCCTATGGCCGCTGCCATGCAGAAGGATTTTTCACAGGTAGAATCTACCGTTAGGTTTCGTGACCGAGGGAGCTTATTACTAAGAAGAACTGGGACGGAGACTAATACAAAGGAATTAAGGGTGTCGTTTGCCGATTCTACTTTGTTCGATTTTTTTGGAATCGAATTATTGGTTGGGGATGCAAATACCGCTCTGGAGCAACCAAATACTATGGTACTGACCAAAACTGCGGCAGAAAAACACTTTGGAGTTGACAATGCACTTGGGCAGACCATGTTGTTGAACAATAGTGATACGTATACTGTTACTGGAGTAATTGATGATTTGCCAAAAAACTCCTTTCTAAGGGAGCATACTGTTTTTATGGCAATGTCCGGTTATGCGGATGCCCAATTGATTAATTGGGGAAGTAATAATTATTACACGTTCGTAAAGCTCATTCCTTCGGCAGATGTGGCAGACTTTCAAGAACCGTTAGAGGGAATGTTGGATACCTATATGCTACCATGGGCGCAACAACACTTTCCGGGAATAACTAAAAAGTCTTTTATTGAAGCAGGTAATTATTTAAGATACCATACTATGGCACTTACGGATATCCACCTTTATTCCAATCGAGATTCCGAGATGAGTGCTAACAGCAGTATTCAGAATATCTATATTCTTTCATTTATAGGTTTTTTTTTGATAGTTCTGGCCTGTGTGAATTTTATGAATCTTTCTACGGCCTATTCTCTAAAACGTGCCAAAGAGGTAGGAGTACGTAAAACGCTTGGCTCAAATAAGATGGAATTAATCAGGCAATTTCTAACAGAATCGGGTTTGATTTCATTTATTTCTTTGTTGGTGGCTCTTATATTAACAATGATAGTCCTTCCATTTTTCAATGAACTATCCGGTAAGGCTGTATCAATTCCTTTTTCTAATGCAATATTTTGGGGGATTTTACTTTTAGCTACTATTCTGTTAGCATTACTCTCTGGAAGTTACCCTTCCTTTTTTATGTCAAAATTCAAGCCGGTAAAAACACTTAAGGGTGGAGCGCAAAGTAGTGTTGGGGGAGGAAATATTAGAAATACTTTGGTTGTTTTTCAGTTTACGATAACTGTTTTCTTAATTGTAAGTACACTGGTCGTATTTCAACAGTTAAATTATATACAGAGCAAGGATTTAGGTTTTTCCAAAGGTCAAATAGTTCTTGTTGAAGATATTTTTGCGGTGGACGATAGGTTGGCTTCATTTAAGGAAGAGGTGTTAAAAATTGGTGATGTAAAAAATGCGACGATAAGTTACTATTTGCCAACGCCGTCTTCAAGGTCTAACAGTTCGTATTTTATGGAGGGAGCTATGACGCAAGAAAACGCTATTCAGATGCAGACTTGGAATGTAGACCCCGATTATATTGGCACCTTGGGCATGGAGTTGGTGGCCGGTCGAAACTTCAATAAGCAATATGCAACAGATTCTACAGCAGTAATAATCAATGAGGCGACCCTGAAAGTTTTGGGGATGAATGCCGAAGAGGCCCTTGGAACGCAAATCTCTCAGGATATAGATTTAGAACGACCGCAATTCTACAAGGTTATAGGGGTAGTGAAAGATTTTCATTATGAATCCTTAAGAGAAAATATTAGTGCTCTTGGTCTTTTTTGGAATCAGACCCCAGGAATTCTAGCAGCGAAAATTAGTCCAGGTGCATACACCGAAACCCTTGCTGAACTAGAGAATGTTTGGGAAACTTTTGCCCCAGGACAACCCTTTAATTATCGCTTTATGGATGATTCCTTTAATACCACTTATGAAGCAGAGCAGCGCCTAAGTAAAATCTTTATCATATTTACTGTTCTTTCCATTTTTATTGCCTGCTTGGGATTATTTGGATTAGCAGCTTTTAATGCCCAAAAGCGAACCAAGGAAATAGGCGTAAGAAAGGTAATGGGGGCAAGTGTAAGCCAAATTTCATATCGGCTTACGGTAGATTTTCTCAAATTGGTAGGTATTGCCATTTTAATTTCTTTGCCACTAGGATGGTATGCTATGGACAAGTGGTTACAGGATTTTTCCTATAGAATTGATATCCCTTGGTGGGTATTTTTATTAGCAGCTTTATTGGCAGTAGGCGTCGCTATATTAACGGTAAGCTATCAAAGTATAAAAGCAGCAATTGTGAATCCAGTGAAAAGTTTGCGTTCAGAATGAATCATAAAACTGCTCCTAAACGTGCAGTAGAGGATTAATCAATAGTTGTAGGCAATGCTAAAGAAGACCGATTAAACCAAATTTAAATAAAACTAAAATGAACACTAACTTTTTTTCTAACTTATTTCTTTTGTTATTATTAATGGCATTGCCAGAAATGGCGTTTTCGCAATCCTACTTTAACGTTCAAGAAGTAAAGTTCGAAAGTCAGGGTGTCTCGCTTGCAGGCTCAATTTTAACACCCTCAAACCCTTTTGCAGCAGTAGTGATTGTTCATGGATCTGACCCGGTAAAAAGAGAAATGGAGTTCGCCAAACGTCTTGCCAAGGAAGGTATTGCTGTATTGACATATGATAAACGTGGAGTCGGAGAATCTGGTGGTGTTTATGTAGGGCCTTCTGTTGGTACGAATAATATTGACACTGCTAATCTCAATTTATTATCGCAAGATGCAAGTTCTGCAGTAAATACATTTCGAACCTATTTGAAAGATAAAAAAACTCCAATCGGGTTGGTCGGTTTCAGTCAAGCAGGATGGATAATCCCAATTACTGCGAACAAAAACCCACAAATAGAATTTATGGTTTTGTTTAGTTGCCCAACAATTACCACGTTAGAACAACTCCGATTTCAGTTTTATACTAACGGAAACAACAATTTTTGGGAAAATCATACAGAAGCAGATGCTCGTGAGCATACTCTAAATGACCCGGATAAATATCAATTTGTGGCGACAGACCCAAAAAACTCTTTGAACTCTCTTTCAATTCCTGGACTTTGGCTTTTTGGGGAAAAGGATATACAGATTCCTGTAAAGATGTGTATTGAGCAATTAAATACCTTGAAAGTTCAAGGGAAACCGTTTGAATATGCTTTATTTCCTGCATTAGGGCACAATACTACATTAGACAGTGATACAACACCTTTTGATATTTCAATTCAATGGATGAAACAGAAAACCTTGAGAATTAAGAATAACAATAAAAAAAGGACGGAATAGAGCGCTATATCATCAAAAAACACCAATTATGCTTAAAAACTATCTGAAAATCGCTTGGAGAAATTTGTTTCGTAACAAAAGCTTTTCATTGTTGAATATTTTAGGTTTGTCTATTGGACTTACGGTAACCGCACTGATTCTGTTATGGGTCAATTACGAAATGGGTTTCAATCAGTTTCATGAGAATAAGGATCGTATTTACGAGGTCTATAATAAATATGAGGTTGATGGCGAAATCTGGACATGGAATTCCACTCCCAAGGTTATGGCCACGGTCATTAAAACTGATTATCCTGAAGTGGAGGAGGTTTCACGCTATTTCTACGAGAATACGTTTTTATTCAGTAAAGGAGATAAGAACTTAAAATCTACAGGAACCATTGTGGACCCTAGTTTCTTAAAAATATTCAGTTTTCCATTGGTGGAAGGAAACATAGAAACCGTTCTTGATGATGTAAACGCTTTGGTCGTTACCGAAACCTTTGCAAAAAAGATGTTTGGAAATGAACCGGCAGTAGGACAAATCGTGAAAATGGACAATTCTGATAATTTCAAGGTAACAGGAGTTTTAAAAGATCTTCCATCAAATACCGAATTCAATTTTGAATATCTAATACCGTGGGCCTATCTGAAACAAAAGGGGTGGGAGGATCAGAATTGGGGAAACAATTCCATTGCCACATACGTCCTATTAAAAGAAGGTACAAATTATACCACATTTTCAGAAAAAATCAAGACACTGCGAAAAACTTACGATAAGGATGCCCCAAACATGATAACTTATCTCTATCCATATACACGTTCTCACCTGTATTCTGAATTTGAGAATGGGGTGGAGGTTGGCGGATTGATCGATGTGATTCGTCTTTTTACAATAATAGCCATTATTGTTCTGGTAATCGCTTGTATCAACTTCATGAACCTGAGTACCGCCCGTAGTGAAAAAAGGGCCAAAGAGGTTGGTGTGCGAAAGGTAGTCGGCGCTCGAAAAAGAGCATTGATATTACAGTTTATAGGGGAGTCTTTGTTAATCTCTACATTGGCGGCCGTAGTGGCTTTGATTGTTTTGGTACTGGTTCTCCCGGCATTCTCCCAACTCATTGATCGTGAGTTAAGTATTGATTGGTTAAACCCCATGTTTTGGGCAATCACCTTATCTATAATTCTTTTAACCGGCGTACTCGCCGGAAGTTATCCTGCCCTTTATTTATCGTCGTTTAAACCTAATGCGGTACTCAAGGGTACTTTCAACAAAATCAATACGTTAGTCACACCTCGCAAGGTCTTGGTAGTACTACAGTTTGCGGTCGCCATTGTCCTGATTACCGCAACCCTTGTGATAAAGCAACAAATCAGTTCGGTTCAAAACCGCAAATTGGGCTACAACAAGGACCAGCTTATTTACGTACAAATGGAGGGCGATATTGAAAAAAATTATTCCAATATCATTAGGGAACTTTTGGATGGTGGTTTTGCCTCATCGATTTCAAAAACGAATTCTCCCATAACCGAAAGCTGGAGTAATTCTTGGGGTTTAAATTGGAAGGGAAAAAGTGAAGACAACAAAACCTTAGTGCATAGGCTTATAGCTGATAATAATATCATTAAAACGATGGGATTGCAGCTTTTGGAAGGGCGGGATTTAGACTTAAAAAAATATCCTACCGATTCCACGGCCATGATTTTGAACGAGTCTGCCGTTGCACTTATGGGGTTTGATGATCCTTTGGGACAAGTAGTCAGGGACAACGGTATTGACTGGCATATTGTTGGCGTTGTGGAGGATTTTGTGTACAACTCCCCTTTTCAAAAAATAGAGCCTATGGTAATCGAGGGTGCTAAAGGGTGGTTCAATATGGTTCATATAAAATTCAATAAGGACAAGCCCATTGCATCTAATTTGGCATCTACAGAAGAAATCTTTAAAAAATACAATCCAAACTATCCCTTTAATTACGAATTTGTTGATGCCGACTATGCCCAAAAATTCATAAGTGAGCAACGTATAGAAAAATTGGCCAGCTTATTTACCCTTTTGACTATTTTAATTTCTTGTTTGGGACTCTTTGGCTTGGCTAGTTATATGGCCCAAAATAGAATTAAGGAAATAGGTGTTCGCAAAGTGCTAGGTGCTTCGGTAAACGGCATTACGGCCTTATTATCAAAAGATTTTTTAAAATTGGTCTGCATTTCACTTTTGATTGCCATACCCGTTTCATGGTATATGATGAACCGTTGGTTGCAAGACTTTGCATACCGGATAGAACTTTCATGGTGGATTTTTGGTTTGGCCGGTCTAGCAGCACTTGGCATCGCGTTTATCACGGTCAGCTATCAGGCAATCAAAGCTGCAAGATCAAACCCCGTAAAAAGTTTGCGGACAGAATGAAAGGAACCTTTAACCAAATGTGCCAAAAAAATTGGCTCGTGATAAAGACCATTTTAAGGGATACTAATAATTAGAAACTGTAGTATGTATGCTCATAAAATTTGCATTACGAAATCTTAAAAAAAGACCCATTTTAAATGGTATCAAAATTATTGGGCTAGGGCTCGGGCTATGTGGTCTTTTGTTTATTGCCCTTTTCATAAAAAATGAACTGGGCTATGACCAACAGCAAAAAAACGCCGACCGAATTTATAGATTGACATTTACAAGTCCTGATTTTTTGGAAAACAATCATTTTGCCCGGTTTTTTGCTTCTCAAGAACTTCCCAAATTGGCCGAAAATGTCCCAGAAATAGAGGAATATGTGCGCCTGCAACCCATTCGTGGAAAACTGATTCGGAACCAAGAACAGTATTATGGAATAAATCAGGGTTTTGCTGTTGATGAAAGCTTTTTTAAAGTTTTTGATATTCAGCTTTTGCAAGGACAAACCAACGCCATTACCAATCCTGGTTCTGTTGTCATTTCCACTTCACTTGCCCAAAAGGTTTTTGGAAATTCCGATCCAATTGGGAAGGTCATATCACTACCAGAGGGACATTTTAACGCTACCCAATCTGATTTTGAGGTTGCCGGGGTGATGCAAGATTTTGTGCAACAAAGTCATTTTCACCCAGATATTCTATTTATACCCGGTAATGACCGCATAGAGGGATGGGCCTATCTCTATCTGCTCCTTAAAGAGAATACCAATGTAGAAGCTGTTGCAGGCAAACTATCCAAGGAACTTGCGTTATTGTTTACACCCCAGGGAGCTACGGATAATGTGGCGGTCAAAGCATATTTGATGAACATTGCCGATATCCATCTTAAATCCAATTTATTCCGTGAAATTGAGCCAAACGGCAGTCTCTCCAACATTTGGGTCCTGGCAATAGCAGGGTTTGTTTTATTGTTTATTTCAATAAGCAACTTTACAAGTCTCAATTTGGGGATGGTGGGCTATCTGTCAACTTTTTTAGCACTGAACCAAATCATGGGTTCGTCAAAACGCATTATAGGCAAATATTTAATCATCGAAAGTACCATTGTTGTGCTATTGGCAGTAGCACTTGTTTTCTTGGGCATGTTTCATTTCAATACATTGATTTCTGAAAACTATCAGATTGACCTCCTAAAAGGTAACTGGCTTTTTACCATAATAGTGATTCTTTGCTGTTCGCTTTTGATTTTGCTTGCTGGGCTCCAACCGATTGTCAAGAATCGGTTTGTACGCTTGTCGCTCAATCAATCCTTGCATAAAACAGGAAAGGTGAAAGCGTATAATCCGTTATTGATAGCCCAATTTACCTTGGTCATCATATTGTTGATTGGAGTGGTCGTAATTTCAAAACAGATCAACTATGGGTTGGATAAGGCCATGGGGGCGAACGAAAATATTATTTGTTTGCCATTGGTGCACTCCGAAGTGCAAAAAGACTTCTTGCTTTTCAAGAAAGAACTTCTCAAACAAACCGATATCACGTCAGTATCCGCAATGATGGATACTCCGGGGAGTGAAACCCATGATATGTTCCAGTATGCAATTGCCGACTCACCTAAACCAAAAGACGGCAACAATGCCATTGGTGTCTTTGCCGCCGACTATTCTTTTGCCGAGGTGTTCGGTCTTTCATTTTTGGGCGGGAAAAATTTTACGGAAAGAAATACCGACGAAAATGGAAATGGCGAATATATTATCAATGAAAGTGCCCTAAGGCAACTTGGATTTCAAGACCCCAGCTCTATTGTTGATAAAGCTTTTCAACTGATTTCACCTGTAGAAGGTGTGGATTTGCCAGAAGGAAGAATTATTGGGGTTGTTGAGGACTTTCACTTGGCCGGATTACAAAGCAAGGTAGAACCATTGGTGATATTTAAAAGGGAGAACAGTTGGTTGAATAGTATTGTCATTTCCTATAAATCCAAATCCCAAAATGGAGTGACCCAGAGTATTCAAAATATTTGGGACGATTTGTTTCCAGAATACCCGTTGGATTATGTAGAGGTCGATACAATCTATCAGAATGTATATAAAACTGAGCTTTTGCAAAAACGACTGATACTTATCTTTTCCTCAATTGCCATTTTCATTAGTATAATGGGTGTCTTGGGGCTTTCTTTAATGGTATCGAAGAGTCGTTATAAGGAAATAGGTATCCGCAAAGTAAACGGAGCCAGTAGAATTGAAATACTGACCCTTTTAAACAGTGCCTTTTTCAAATGTTTAATATTGGCACTTATATTGGCGATGCCAATCGCATACGTTACGGTATCTGCTTGGCTAAAGGGTTTTGCCTATAGTATACCACTAACTCCATCGATGTTTCTTCTGGCTGGTGGTTCAGTAGTGCTCATTACCATACTTACAGTTAGTTGGCAGAGTTATAAAGCAGCCTCGGTCAATCCAGTGAAAAGTTTACGAACAGAATAAAATTAAAACAATGATACGTACAAGCCTAAAGATAGCCCTTAGGGGATTTATCAGAAATAAATTTTTTACGGCATTCAACCTTTTTAGCTTGGTAGCAGGGTTGTTTGTTGTTTTTATCGCCATAAGCTATCTAGATTATGAGTATAGTTACGATGAGTATCACAAAAATTCCGAAAATATTTATAGGCTTGGGCGCACTACACGTTCACAAGATTATAGTATTGTAGGTTTTGAAAGATGGAACGAGTCCACAGCTGCCGAACAGTTAAATTCCATTAAGGGTTTAAAAAATATTCCCGGAGTGAAAACAGCGGCCCAGTTTATTACTTCGGAAAACTTGGAGTATATAGAATCGAATGAAAAGAGGATTCAGGAAAAAGGATTTTTAACTACCAACACCCCATCAGAATTTGTTAATCTATTTTCTTGGAAAACTTTGGAAGGGAACTTGGATGACTTCGGTCAAAACCTGAACAAAGTTATTTTGACAGCTACTACGGCAAGAAAACTAGTGGGGGATAATTCAGACGATTTTTCTAAAATTATTGACCAAAACCTAAGTATAATGGGAGATAATTATAGCGTTTCTGCCATAATCGAAGATGTTCCCGGCAACTCCCATTTTGATTTCTCGATAGCCATCAATAAACCGAGGATTGATTATTGGGGGAGTAGAATCTATTTGGGACTGGCTGAAAATGTAAATTATCTCGATATATCCGAAAAAATCAATGCTGCGGTGGGGACCTTTAATCCTACTTTAGTAAACGACCCCTATTATAAAAAACACTTTTTACAACCTATAGAGGATATTCATTTAAAATCGAATATTCTTTATGAATTAAAAACACCGGGTAATTACTCATTTATAACCTTGATTACCGGTTTTGCCCTGTTTATTCTTTTGATCACCTTGTTCAATTATGCAAATTTTACTTTGGCGACGAAGTCAAAACAGGGTAAATCTATCGGTATTAAAAAAGCCATGGGAGCCAAGAATAGTTCGGTCGCATTTCAATTTATGCTCGAGGGGGTGGTATTGGCATTAATATCCTTACCGCTTTTGGCGATTTTGATGCATTTAGTGGTTCCCTACTTTAACGATTTGATGGGTGTGGATATCAGTGAAAATTTCTTAAACAACCCCAAAATCTTGGTGATGATGGTCGCCCTGGCCATAATTTTAGGGCTATTGGCGAGTATTGCCCCTGCCGTTTTGTTCTCCAACAAAAAGACGTTGAGCCTGTTCAAGGAAAATTTAAAGGACAATAGGTTCGAGCATTTTTCAATTCGGAAGTATTTGGTCATAAGTCAGTTTGCCATTCTCATTATCATAATTTCCGTTTCTTATTTCGTGAACGGACAGATGAATTATATTCAAGACAAGGATCTGGGGTTTAATAGGGAGGGTATATTATACGCCTATTCCTCTGGGGAAAAACTAGACGCTTTCCAGGAAAAATTGCGTCAGATACCAGAGATAGAATATGTGGGTAATGGATCTAATTTAGGTATTGAAACCTATAATCAGGGTACTTATCAATTACAAGGGGTAGATGCCATTTTTGATGATGCCAATCAATTATATTTAGACTATGAGGCCGTTAAGGCCTATGGTATTGAAACCACCCTGAACGTCGATGCCCCATTAGAAAGAACTACGATTATAAATAGAACTGCGGCAGAAAAATTTGCCAAAGCTAAAAATGTTTCACCGGAGGAGTTAATTGGGACAGTAGTCATTACAGAACCCGAATATGTTTCGGAGGAGGGCCAAGTGGGGTTTCCTTTCACCATTGGAGGTATATTTGAGGATATCAATCTCTTTTCTTTGAAAGAGGAAGTCACCCCTTATTTTATCACACTTTCCCCAGCGGTAAGAATGAACGGTAGGAGCATTATATCTTTTGATCCAAAACAAAGAGCCGAAGTTGTAGGCAAGATCAACCAAGTATATGAAAGCCTCAACGAGTCTTTTCCTTTGGAAGTCAATTTTTTAAGTGATAATCTTGCCGGACTCTACAAACAAGAACAACAGGCTCTTGAATTGATTTTCTATTTGAATATTTTGGCGATTTTATTATCCGCTATAGGTATTATAGGAATAACGATTTTCTTGGTTCTTGCGAGGAGAAAGGAAATTGGCATTCGCCAGGTTTTAGGTGCCTCAGACGGTCATATAATTAAAACCACGGTAAAGGAATACATTTTTTTCAGTGTGATTGCCTTGTTGATAGGATGGCCAATTGCCTACTATGGAAGTAGTAAGTGGTTGGACGGATTTGCCTATAGGATCGAAATAGGGCAATATGTCTTTTTAATTGTTGGCTTGCTTGTATTTGTAGGTACTTCAATTCTTGTTGGAATAGTTGCCTTTAATGCCGCTCAAAAGAACCCGATAAAAAGTTTACGAACGGAATAGACTCATCAATTACAAACGAAAAACATGTTTAAAAACTATTTGAAAATCGCATGGCGCAATCTTTTTAAGAACAAAGGATATACCATCATAAATATTGGAGGTCTTGCGTTGGGTATTGCAGTGGCCCTATTCATTGGCTTATGGGTACATGATGAATTATCCTTCAATACCAATTTTAAAAACCATGAACGCATAGCTCAGGTTTTGATGAACAAGACTGGAAATGGGGAAACCCGAACCCGGTACAATCATCCCTATCCACTGGCCGATGAATTGCGTAGCACATACGGTGAAGATTTTGAAGAGGTGGTCATGAGTTCCTTTCCCGGAGACAATGTGTTGTCCGTAAAAGATAAACACCTGAATGAATACGGGGCATTTATGGAGAAAGGTGTCCTTCGTATGTTCTCGTTTCCTATGTTGAAGGGGAATCAAAATGCACTCAGTAATCCCAATGCCATTATCATCTCCGAATCCACTGCTAAAGCGTTTTTCGGTGATGAAGATCCCATGGAAAAAACAATGCAGTTGAATAACGACGCGGTGGTTACGGTGAAAGGTGTTTTTAAAAATTTACCGAACAATGCCAATATTTTTGATGCCCTTAGTGCATTTTCTGAGCCAAAGGCCCTTCAATTTGTCGCTTCTTGGGATTTGTATGTGACCATGAACGATTGGGTGAAGACGGCGCGCGATCAAAAGTTATGGGACAATAATTCTTATTTGCTTTATGCACAGATAGCGGATAATTCTTCCATGCAATCCGTAAGCGATAAAATAAAGAATGTTATTTACCAGCATGTACCCGAGGGCACTAAACGGAGCAATCCTCAAATATTTCTGCATGCTATGGAGGATTGGCATTTACGGTCTACTTTTCATAATGGACAATCCGTTGGGGGAACCATCCAATATGTACGTATGTTTGGCATTATAGGCATATTTGTGCTATTGTTGGCCTGTATTAATTTTATGAACTTAAGTACGGCCAGGGCCCAAAAACGTGCCAAGGAAGTAGGGATAAGAAAGACAGTGGGTTCCCGGAGGAACCAATTGGTGGGTCAGTTCATGTTCGAATCTTTGTTGGTTACCCTTTGTGCCTTTATTTTGGCCTGTGGACTTGTATTGTTATTCCTGCCCTTTTTCAATCAATTGGCCAACAAACAGATTTTGTTTCCTGTCGTCAACCCTATTTTTTGGATTATTTGCGCAGGATTAATTTTGGTTACGAGTCTTTTGGCCGGCAGCTATCCGGCAGTATACCTTTCCTCTTTCCGTCCTGTAAAGGTGTTGAAAGGAACTATCCGTACGGGGAGGTCGGCGACATCATTTCGCAAAGTACTGGTTGTCGTCCAATTTACGGTTTCCATAATTCTGGTAGCCGGTACGGTGGTGGTTAATCGGCAGATTCAACATTCCAAGGACCGACCTGTTGGGTACGACAAAAATGGATTGGTCATGATCGAAAAAACTACAGAAGATTATCAAGGCAAATACAATGCGCTTCGCGATGCTTTGAAAGAAACTGGCGTGGTAAAGGAAATGGCGGAATCCTCAAGTCCTTTGACCGAGGTTTGGAACAGTAATGCCGGTTACGAATGGGAAGGTAAAGACCCCGATTTCATTACCAATATTGTTGCTTTTTATGTATCCCATGATTATGGAAATACTGTGGACTGGGATTTGTCCCAAGGACGCGATTTTTCAAGGGATTTTGCTTCGGACTCTACCAGTTACATCTTAAATGAGGCTGCTGTAAAGTATATGGGATTGGAAAATCCGATTGGTAAAAAGATTCGTTGGTATGATGGGCAACATGAGGTCATTGGAGTGGTTAAGAACCTATTGACCGAATCACCTTTTGAGCCCGTTAAGCCGGCCATATATTCCCTTAATTATAATCAGACCAACTGGATTAATTTAAAACTGGCATCTGGAAAAAGCCTAGCGGCATCGCTCGGTCAAATCGAAACGGTCCTTAATAAGTTCTCGCCTGGCGTTCCGTTCAACTATCAATTTGTAGATGCTGCTTTTGGAAAAAAGTTCAAGACTGAGGAGCGTATGCGAAAATTGTCTGAAATTTTCTCGATTCTTGCGATATTCATTAGTTGTCTGGGTCTTTTTGGATTGGCCACTTTTATGGCTGAGCAGCGCACCAAGGAAATTGGCATCCGAAAAGTTTTGGGTGCTTCCGTTCCGAGCCTATTCCAACTACTTTCCAAAGAATTTGTGGTCTTGATAATTGTTTCTGGTCTTATCGCGGTTCCCGTTGCATACCATTTTATGAAACAGTGGTTGGAAAATTATACTTACCGAACGAACATGCCATGGTGGGTTTTTGGAACTGCAATTATTGGAGTCTTACTAGTGGCCATATTAACGGTGAGTTATCAAGCGGTAAGGGCAGCTAAGGTGAATCCAATAAAAAGTTTACGTACAGAGTGACACATTTTTAAAAAAAGGTAGTCTTTATAAAAACATCAACCTTTGCTGAGCATAGTCGAAGCATCAAAGAAATCATCAATCATGTTTAAAAACTATCTAAAAATCGCTTGGAGAAACCTTCTAAAAAATAAAGGTTATACTTTAATCAATGTCGGTGGACTGGCATTGGGAATGGCCGTCACCCTGATTATTGGCCTTTGGATACAGGATGAACTTTCATACAACAGCTATTATAAGAACAAGGAAAAAATCGCCCAGATTTATCAATCCCAAACCTTCAATGGAGAAACAGGTACAGGACCGGCCATACCAAGACCCCTTGAAAAAGCATTGAGGGACGGTTATAGCGACAATTTTGAGCATTTGATCATGTGTTCCTGGACCAATGACCATTACCTTAAATATGGGGAGAAAAGTATTTCCAGATCGGGCAATTATATGCAGCGTGTAGGTCCGGAACTTTTTAATCTCCAAATTATAAAAGGAGAAAAGGACGGATTAAGGGAAATCAATTCCATAATGCTATCGGAGTCCACGGCCAATGCTCTCTTTGGAAGTGAAGACCCAATCGGTAAAATCGTAAGGGTAAGCAATGAGCACGATATGAACGTAAGTGCCGTCTACAAGGATATTCCCTTTAATAATTCTTTCAATGATACGGATTGGATTATTTCGTGGGAAAAGTATTTGGCCAATAACGAATGGATACGAAATGCGGAGGACCAGTGGGGCAATAATTCCTTTCAAATGTTTGTTCAAATAGCAGATAACACCTCCATTGATGCAGTTACAAGAACCATAAAGGACGTAAAGAAAAATTTGAATGAGGATACGGCGGAATTCAATCCCCAGATTTTCCTCTTTCCAATGAAAGATTGGTACCTAAGAAGTAGTTTCGAAAACGGAAAGCAAGTAGGCGGTCGCATAAAATATGTATGGCTTTTTGGTATTATCGGGGCATTTGTGTTACTGTTGGCCTGTATCAACTTTATGAACTTAAGTACGGCTCGCTCTGAAAAACGGGCCAAGGAGGTGGGAATCCGGAAATCTATTGGCTCCCAAAGGGGGCAATTGATCTATCAATTTTTAAGCGAATCCTTTTTGGTCGTACTATTCGCCTTTTTCTTGGCACTATTGATCGTACTGCTATCCCTTAACGGTTTTAACGAACTGGCAAGAAAGGAAATTTCTTTTCCTTGGGGTAACGGACTTTTTTGGTTGGTGTCCCTAATTTTTATTTTGTTCACGTCCTTATTGGCAGGTAGCTACCCTGCCTTATATCTTTCGTCCTTTAGACCTGTGGATGTGCTGAAGGGAAATTTTAAAGTGGGGAAATATGCCGGATTACCCAGAAAAATATTGGTGGTAGTGCAGTTTACCGTTTCGGTGGCATTTATTATAGGGACGGTCATTGTGATGCAACAAATCAATCATGCCAAAAATCGACCGGTTGGTTATGATAAGGAGGGATTGATACAAATTCCAACGTTCAGTCAGGATTTTAACGGTAAGTATGATCTGATGCGAACCGAATTTCTAGCATCCGGAGCAGTGGTGGAAATGTCTTCTTCTAGCAGCCCTACCACTCGGATCTGGTCGAACAGGGGAGGTTTTACCTGGGAAGGAAAGCCGGAGGGGTTTCAAGAAGACCTAGCTTGGACCGAGGTCTCCCCGGAATATGCAAAGTCACTCAACTTGAAAATAGTAGAGGGCAGGGATTTTTCAAGGGAGTACGCTACAGATTCTTTAGGCGTGCTTATCAATGAAACGGCCAAAAAATATTTAGGAATGCCCGATCCAGTAGGTAAATTTTTAAAGGACGACGATGAGGAAGATCCAAATCCACCTTTAAAAATTATTGGCGTGGTGCAGGATATGATCACCCAATCGCCATACGAGCCGGTAAAACAAGGTGTCTATGTATATGATCGGTATAACAATTCCAGCTACTACAACCTAAGGTTAAATCCGCAGCAAAGTGCCAATCAGAATATTGCGGTCATAGAGAGGGTCTTTAAAGAGCATTTTCCAGCGATACCATTCGAGTATGAGTTTATAGACGCGGAGTATGGCGAAAAATTCGCCTCCGAGGAGCGAATCGGTACACTTTCGGGCATATTTACCGCCTTGGCCATTCTGATCAGCTGTTTGGGACTTTTTGGGCTGACATCCTTTGTTGCAGAGCAGCGCAAGAAGGAAATTGGTGTTCGGAAGGTATTGGGAGCTTCTATATTCAATGTATGGAACATGCTTTCCAAAGACTTTTTAAAGCTGGTCATTATCTCTTGTTTTATCGCTGTACCCATCGCTTATTTTATCATGAACGGCTGGCTTCAGGAATATCCGTATCGTGTAATCTTAAAGTGGTGGATTTTTGCTTTGGCAATGTTAGGTGCGCTCGCCGTAACCCTGCTAACGGTAAGTTTTCAGGCAATTAAAGCAGCCAAGGCCAACCCGGTAAAAAGTTTACGGACGGAATAGGACTGGGTTTCGGTATATAATTTTAACTGAACTGTTGTAAACTTAATTTACATCTTTTGTAAAAATATTGGACAGTGTTATATATTCAGATTGATTTAACCGGTTAATATTCAATGCGTTAATCCTTTGGCATGGTAATCGATTCTCTTGTATTGAAAGAAGGGAGGTAATCAATTCGAATCAATCAAAGAACGAATAATCATGTTTAAGAATCATATCAAAGTCGCTTGGAGAAATTTAATCAAGGATAAAACAAACACGTCCTTAAATATTATTGGCTTATCAGTTGCTTTTGGGGTAGCTATTTTATTGGGAATGGCCGCTTTGTATCAGCTTTCCTTTGATAATTTTCATGAAAATGGGTCATCCATCTATAAAATTATCAGAACCCAACAAACCCCAAAAGGTCCTGAAGCAGGTACGGTACAACCTGCACCCTTGGCACCTGCCTTAGAGGCTGAGGTCCCAGGAGTGAAACGGATTACTAGGTATTTACAGGACGGTACCCTTGCATTTCACAACGATAATGAAGTGGATATGGATATTGTTTGGGTAGACAAAGATTTCTTTTCCATGTTCAGTTTCCCGATTTCCAACGGAAATGAAAAGGAACCTTTAAATGGGATTTCCTCTGTGGTATTAACTAAAAAAGCGGCAGATAAACTTTTCGGTTCTACGGATGTTATTGGTAAAACGCTAAATCTATTGGTAAATGGCACTCAAAAACCATTTACGGTAAGTGCCATTACGGATGATATTGTACCTCAAAGTACCTTGGAATTTGAAATTGCGGCCCGTTTTGAAAGTCACTGGGACTATTTTGATAACAGGGAGGAGTGGGATTCCCAATACCATGATGTATATGTTGAATTGGATAAGGGAGTGACCGCTTCTGGTTTTGAAAATAGTACCACCTCCTTTGTGGACCTTCACTACAAAGAGAGCATAGATATTTTAAAAAGGGATGGGGCTTCCCCTGATTCAAATGGTCGATTTATGGACTTGAAATTGGTACCCATGGTCGATGTTCACTTCACCAGTTTAAAAAATGGGACGATTCAGATAAGTAGGAGCATGCCCTATCTCATTTTGGGAGTTGCCTTTTTGATTCTATTCATTGCCTGTGTGAACTACATCAACATGAGTATTGCCAAATCGGCAAAACGCCTTAAGGAAATAGGAATGCGTAAAACCTTGGGAGCTCAAAAAAAACAACTTTTCCTTCAGTTTTGGAGTGAAAGTCTATTTGTATTTCTAGTATCCATAAGTATAGGGGTTTTGTTGAGTTTGGTCTTTTTGAATGAGTTTAAAACGATGTTCAACACCCATATTTCAGTGGAAATGTTGTTGAAACCTATGGTAATTCTTGGGCTGCTTGGATTGGTTCTAATCATATCGATGTTTGTAGGGGGCTATCCAGCTATGTTAATGAGTCGTTTGGGAACCATCCAATCTTTAAAAGGAAAACTGGAATCTACGGGCAGCAACAAGGTTAGGGATATACTTATGGTTTTTCAATTTGGGATTGCTATTTTATTGATCATTGGCACCTTGGTATTATGGGGGCAGATTGAGTATATGCGCAACAAAGACCTGGGATACGACAAGGAACAGGTAGTTTCCTTTCCGTTGAACGGAAAACGCAATAGCAATGATGTGGTAGACTTGCTAAAGGATGAATTACAGGGTAACCCGGATATCATATCTGTTAGTGGGGCGGATAGTAATTTGGGACTTGGAAAAGATGGTAGTAGATCTCACAGTAAAGTTGGTTTCGAATATAAGGGGAGAGCCGTAATTACCAATTTTTTGGTAATAGATCATGACTATATCAAAACCTTGGGGTTAGAGGTAGTGGCAGGTAGGGATTTTGTGAGTGCTGCAGATAGCTTAGGGGTGGTCATTAACGAATCCATGGCTAAGGAATTAGGGGAAGAAGACCCACTTACAGCGCAATTGGAAATTGAGGATGGTGTTTATTATCCGGTTCTTGGGGTCATTAAAGACTATAATTTCAATGATTTGGACCGAGCTATTGAACCCATTACCTTTTTTATGAGCCGGGAATGGGGGCTTACCTATGCCTATGCAAAAGTGGCACCTCAAAATATGGCAAACTCCTATGATGCCTTGGAGCGTACTTGGAACAAACTGGAACCGAACGCTACATTTTTGGGTTCTTTTTTGGACGAGAATGTAGACAGGACCTTTAGAAGTGAAAAAACAACCGCCAAAATGATTACCAGTGGTTCTTTAATAGCCATTGTGTTAAGTTGTATGGGACTTTTTGCTATGTCCTTGTTAATTGTTTCGCAACGTACCAAAGAAATTGGGATTAGAAAGGTAGTTGGTGCCAGTGTAACTTCCATTACTTATATCCTCACCAAAGATTTCCTTAAATTGGTCTTGTTCGCCTTCCTTATAGCTTCCCCTATTGCTTGGTATGTAATGAAGAAATGGTTGCAAAACTATGCTTACAGGATAGATTTGAGTATTTGGTTCTTTATCGGGGCCGGTGCTCTGGCTATTATTATAGCATTGCTTACTATTGGAACGAGGACCATTAAAGCAGCAAGGGCCAATCCTGTTAAAAGCTTGCGAACTGAATAAGTTTCGTCTTTCTGCAATTGTCTAAATACTATCGTCTAATATCTAAAATCTAACAACTATGTTATTACAACTAAAAAATATTTTCAAGTGGGTGAACTCTGGCGGTCAGCGGATTTTTTTATTGAAGGATATCAATCTAGAGGTAGAGGAAAGTGAGTTTATTTCGGTAATGGGCCCTTCGGGTTCTGGAAAGTCTACCTTATTGAATGTTATAGGGATGTTGGATACCTTTGACGAGGGCGAATATAATTTTTTGGACGAATCTGTGCACACCCTAAAAGAAAAGCACCGTTCCAACCTGTATAAGGAATATATCGGTTTTGTTTTTCAATCCTATCATCTCCTGGATGATTTAACGGTACAGGAAAATTTGGAAATGCCCCTTCTGTATAAAAAATTTAAAGGTTCCGAAAGGAAGGCCATGGTGGCCGATATGTTGGACCGATTCAATATTGTGGGCAAAAAGGATTTGTTTCCGGCACAATTAAGTGGAGGGCAACAACAATTGGTGGGTGTTGCCAGGGCCTTGATAGCCAATCCAAAACTCATCTTGGCCGACGAACCTACTGGAAACCTCAATTCACAACAGAGCGAGGAAATAATGCAGCTTTTCAAGAAACTGAATAAAGAGGAAGGTGTTACCATTATTCAAGTTACGCACTCAGAAAAAAACGCTGCTTACGGTTCCCGGATTATCAATTTGTTGGACGGCAGGAAGGTTTAATCCATATACCCTTCCGGATGCATCTCATCAAACTCCGTTTGTTCTTGGAACGCTTTTGCCAATAAAAGAATACTCGCCTCGTCATACAGATTCCCAACCAAGGTGATGCTGGTCGGGTGTTTGTCTTTGTCCAAACCCGTTGGAATGGAAATAACGGGATGTCCCGTCAGATTCGTGATAACCAATTGTCTGTTTCCGAAGGAGGGGGAGATAATAACATCATAGTCCTTGATCAGTTCGTGCATTTTCTCGATCAGGACTTCCCGATGCCGATTGGCCTGAAGATACTCTACAGCGGGAATGAACCGAGCCTGGCGCAGGGAATTCGCTCGTGAGCGCTGGTCCTGTTCCACCATCTTGTCTACGTCGGATGAACGTACCAGGTCATCAAAAAAGGCCCCCGCTTCGGCCCGTAATATGATATCGAAACCACTATAGGGAACATCTTCCGGCAATTCCAGAGAGTCCATTTGCACACCCATCTTTTTAATAACCTCCAATGCCTTTACCATGTTGTCCTTGGATTTGGAGGTGTCCTTGTCGATGTCTTTTTTCAGATAACCTACCTTAAGGGTAGTAACATCCTTGTTTTTGTCTAACCCAAAAGGATAGTCCGTAGTAGTGGGGTCCATGGCATCTTTTCCCGAAATAATACTATAGACAATGGCGCAATCCTCCGCATTTCTGGCCATAGGGCCAATTTTATCCATGGACCAACTCAGGCTCATAACGCCATACCTGCTCACCCGGCCGTAGGTAGGGCGTAGCCCTGTAATGCCATTACGGGTACTGGGAGAAGTAATACTTCCCAAAGTTTCGGTACCCAAGGCGAAAGGAACCAACCCCGCTGAAGTGGCGGACCCTGAACCTGCGGATGAACCGCTTGCGCCCTCTTTAATATCCCATGGATTTTTAGTTTTCCCACCAAACCATACATCACCACGCGCCAAGGAACCGGATACCAGTTTCGCAATCAATACGCCCCCGGCATCCTGAAGTTTTTCGACTACGGTGGCCGTCATATCGAACTCCTGCTCCTTATACGGTTCTGCTCCCCAAGTCGTTTTATATCCTTTTACAGAAATCAAGTCTTTTACGCCATAAGGAATACCGTGTAAAATTCCACGGTATTTTCCCGCTTGCAATTCGGCATCCATTTTTTCGGCCTGTTCCATGGCCATTTTTTCGGTAATGGTGATGGTGGATTGGAGTACTCCGTCGTATTTTTTGATTCGGTCCATAAAAAACTGGGTCAATGCTACTGAGCTTATTTTTCCATACTTGATGAGCGATGCCAGTTGTGGTATGGTATAAAAGGCGAGTTGGGATTTATTGGCAGGTAGTTCAACACCCTTAGGAATCTCCCAAATAGGGAAGGAGTCCTGCGGCCTTGGGACGAAATTCAAGGGCAGCGGATCAAATTTGATAGCAGGGAATACCGTATAATCCAATTCGTAGGCTCGTAGCGAGTCGAATCCTTCCCTATTGCGTTCCAAATACGGATAAAGTGTATCAAGCTGTTTTTTGGTAAAGGCAACGCCCACCAAGTTCTGAGCTCGCTTTACGTCCCTTTTGTTGAATTCGCGCTTCGTCCCTCCACAGGCATACATCAGGAAGACAAAAATGAAAAATACTAAAAGGAAGGGTTTTCTTTTGAGGGTGTGCCGCATGGATAGTCAGTATTGGTTTTGGCCTAAAATACTACATTACACTGATTCGGTATTTATAATCGGTAGTTAAAATGTTTTCTAGCCAAATTTGAATGGTTTACCCTATAAACTGTTCCTATCGTTTTATCTTCAATTTCAATGTAATAGCTTCCTTATCTCAAGCCTAAGGATTATCTTTGTTGTTTAGAATGAATTTACATAATGATGATAGATAAGAAGGAGGTTTTAAAGGCTTTGGAATCCATTACGGTTCCAGGTGAAGGACATAATATGGTGGAGAGCGGGGCCGTGCGAAACATACAGATTTTTGGGGATGAGGTCGAGGTGGATATTACCATAAAAAACCCGAGTCTTCAGGCCAGGAAAAAAACGGAGGTGGAAATTCTCAAGGCAATCCATAGGGAGGTATACGAGAAAGCCAAGATAAAGGTGAACATCAAGGTAGATGCCCCGGCCACGCCTCCAAAAAAGAACGAAATAAAAGGGAAGCCCATTCCGGGAATTCAAAATATCATAGCGGTGGCTTCCGGTAAAGGAGGCGTTGGCAAATCAACCGTAACCGCAAATTTGGCCGTGACCTTGGCCAAAATGGGGTTCAAGGTAGGGCTGTTGGATGCGGATATTTACGGTCCGTCAATGCCCATCATGTTCGATGTGGCCCAGGAAAAACCTTTGGCGGTGAATGTGGACGGAAAATCCAAAATGAAGCCTGTTGAGAATTACGGGGTAAAATTATTGTCCATTGGATTCTTTACCCAGCCCAATCAGGCCGTAATTTGGCGTGGACCCATGGCTTCCAAGGCGCTGAACCAAATGATTTTCGATGCCTATTGGGGTGAAATCGACTTTATGTTATTGGATTTGCCTCCCGGAACTGGAGACATCCATTTGAGCATCATGCAGGCCATGCCGGTAACGGGAGCTGTCGTGGTAAGTACGCCGCAAGAGGTGGCCCTTGCCGATGCACGAAAAGGGGTAGCTATGTTCCAACAGGATTCCATTAACGTACCGGTTTTAGGAATTGTTGAAAATATGGCCTATTTTACTCCTGCCGAAATTCCGGAGAACAAGTATTACATCTTTGGAAAGGAAGGTGCCAAATATCTATCGGAAGATTTGAACGTTCCTTTTTTAGGAGAGATTCCGTTGGTCCAAAGCATCAGGGAGGCCGGCGATGTAGGGAGACCGGCAGCCTTACAAACCGCTACGCCTATTGAGGCCGCTTTTGAGGAACTCACAAAAAATGTAGTTCAACAAGTAGTGGAAAGGAATGAAAATATACCGCCCACAGAGGCGATTAAAATAACGACAATGGCAGGTTGTTCTGCCGTTAAAAAGAAGTAGTTATGACAACAATGACTTCGGACGACTTAAAGGAAAAAGTGGAAAAGGCATTGGAGGAAATCCGACCTTTTTTACAGAGTGATGGTGGGGATATTTCCTTGATTTCGATTGATAATGGAAATTCCGTCAAGGTAAAACTTCACGGCGCCTGTGTAGGCTGTAGTGTCAATCAGATGACCTTAAAAAGTGGTGTGGAAATGACCATAAAAAAGTATGCCCCCCAAATCGAGGAGGTTATCAATGTGGATTGATAACTTGATAAAAGTCATAATTTTTAAGCTTTCCCGAAAGTAGTTTAGCTAGCTAATAGCGCTTTTCATGATTAAAACAGATATACTTATTATAGGGGCCGGTCCAACAGGCCTCTTTGCCGTTTTTGAGGCAGGATTATTACAATTAAAGTGTCACCTAATCGATGCATTGCCACAGGCAGGTGGACAATGTTCCGAAATTTATCCTAAAAAGCCCATCTATGATATTCCAGGTTTTCCGGAAGTTCTTGCTGGGGATTTGGTGGACAATCTCATGGAACAAATCAGGCCTTTCCAACCCGGTTTTACCTTGGGCGAAAGGGCTGAAACCATTGAAAAATTGGAGGACGGTTCTTTTGTTGTTACCACCAATAAGGGAACCCAACATAATGCCCCAATCGTAGCCATTGCAGGCGGACTAGGTAGTTTTGAGCCAAGAAAACCGCTATTGGAGAACCTTGGGGATTACGAGGACAATGGGGTTTCCTATATTATCAAGGATCCAGAAGCCTTTCGAAACAAACGCGTTGTCATAGCAGGTGGCGGGGACTCCGCCCTGGATTGGAGTATTTTCTTGGCCGATGTAGCTTCTGAAGTCACTTTGGTACATAGAAGGAACGAGTTTCGAGGCGCTTTGGATTCTGTGGAGAAAGTGCAGCATCTCAAGAACCAAGGAAAGATAAATTTGATAACACCAGGGGAAATCGTTGGTCTTAACGGGAACGAAAAACTGGAATCCGTGGTGATCCGAAAGACTTCAAATGCCGCGGAAGATATTACTTTAGATGTGGATAACTTCATTCCGCTTTTTGGATTGTCCCCTAAATTGGGACCTATTGCGGACTGGGGCTTGGAAATAGAAAAGAACGCCATTAAAGTAGATACGTTTGACTACCAGACCAATGTACCAGGAATTTATGCCATTGGGGACGTAAATACATACCCCGGTAAATTAAAACTGATTCTTTGTGGTTTTCATGAAGCCACTTTAATGTGCCAAAGTGCCTATCAAAGAATTTTCCCAGATAAAAAATACGTGATGAAATATACCACTGTGGGGGGTGTTAGTGGTTTTGATGGTTCCAAAAAAGAAGCTCCCAAGGCAGTAATAAAAGCGATTGATTGATTTTAGGAAGTAGTACTTAGGAAGCAGAGTTCAGTAATAATGACCGTTCAAAAATATGAGGATTTAGTGGTGTGGCAAAAATCACAAGATTTTGCAATTTCGAAATATAAATCCTTTTCAGGCTTAAAGGACTACTTCTATAAAGACCAGATATTCAAGGCTTCCGTTTCAATTTCCAAGAATAGAGGAGAGGGTTTTGACCGAAAAACCAATATTGATTTCATAAGATTTCTTTACATTGCCACAAGTTCTAAAAGTGAGGTTAGATCTAGGCTTTGGTTATCTCAAAGGTTGAACTTTTTAAATAGTAGCGAAACACAAAAGTTAATAGATAGTTCCAATGAAATTTCAAGGAGGATTTATGGATTAATCAACTCCATGAAAAATTATTAGTTCTTAACCCTTAACCCTTAACCCCTAACCCCTTTATGGATATAAAAATCAAAATAATCGACCGTGATGGTGTCCTCCACGAAATAGACGCACCCACAGATATGAACATGAACCTGATGGAAGTGGTACGCTCTTATGAATTGGCTCCTGAAGGAACTATTGGAATCTGTGGCGGTATGGCCATGTGTGCATCATGCCAATGCTATGTAAAATCTGACCATGAATTACCGGAGAAAAGTGATGATGAGGAAGCGATGTTAGCGGAGGCGTTCAACGTACGCGAAAATAGTCGACTAGGTTGTCAATTGCATATTACGGAGGCTATGGACGGCTTGGAAGTGGAGCTTGCACCTGAGGAACTCTAATAAATTCAAATTCAAGTTCAAATATAAGAGTCAAGTTCAAGACCAAGCGAAAATTTAAATTTGCACTAGAAACTAGAAACTAGAAACTAGAAACTAGAAACTAGAAATTACTTATCAGGATAGTTACTATTGAATTTGTATTTGAACTTTTGATTACCAATTGTTCTCGACTGCGCTCGAACGGTCAGGTTGTATACTTTTTACCAATAACTAACACAACCAACAACCATCTATATCCTCGCCTGATACGTAAACAGATTGTAATACCTACCTTCTTTAGCAATCAATTCCTCATGGGTGCCCAGCTCGGCAATACGACCGTTTTCTATGACCAATATCTGGTTCGCTTTTCGAATGGTGCTAAGACGGTGGGCGATTACGAAAGTGGTTCGTCCTTTGGTAAGTTCGGCCAAGCTTTTTTGAATCAGGGATTCACTTTCGGTATCCAGATTAGAGGTGGCCTCGTCCAAGATCAATATTCTCGGGTTGGCCAAAATGGCCCGGGCAATGGCAATGCGCTGACGCTGACCACCGGATAGTTTTACGCCACGTTCCCCGATTATCGTATCCAATCCTTTTTCGAATCTATCTGTAAACTCGTTTACATAGGCCGCTTTGACCGCTTCTGTTAGTTCTTCTTCTGTGGCATTGGGCCGTGGGAAAAGTATATTTTCGCGTATGGTACCCTCGAAGAGAAAATCGTCCTGTAAGACCACCCCCAGAAATTGTCTAAAGCTGGTCAAATCGATTTTGGCCAAGTCCTGGCCATCAATGGTAATCATTCCAGAATCAGGATTCAAAAAGCTGGCCGCCAAACCTGCAATGGTCGATTTTCCGGAACCAGAACTTCCCACCAAAGCGATTACGTCCCCGGCCTTGGCCTCAAAACTGATATTGTGCAATACGTCCTTATCCTCCTCATAGGCAAAAGACACATCTTCAAAGCGCATATCCCCTTTAATCTCGGTCAGTTCTAGGGTTCGTTGTTTGTCATCGGCTTCCGTCATTTCGTTCATGAGTTCTTCGGTACGGTCCAATCCTGCCAAGGCTTCGGTCAGCTGACTTCCAATATTGCTCATCTGTACAATAGGGGCTACCATGAGTGCCAGTAAAAAGGTAAACTCAAAATATTCGCCCGTGGTGAGTTCGCCCTGCATCATTTTGTACCCCCCATAACCCATCATAATCCCCGTTGTGGCCAAACCTAAAAGAAAGGTAGAGGAACTGGTCATTACTGCGGTAGCCGTTAGGCTTTTCTTCACGTTTTTATAAAGCCGCTCCACACCATCTTCAAAAACTTTGGCTTCCTGTGCTTCGGCGTTGAACCCCTTAATCACCCTGATTCCGCCAAGCGTTTCTGTCAATCGGCCTTTTACTTCCGCATTTATCTTGCCCCTGTCCCTAAAAACAGGGCGTATGATTTTAAAGGCTTTTAGAGCGATGACCGCAAAAAGAATCAAGGGAATAAAGGTCAACAGGGTCATTGTGGCACTGATTCGTAACAAGAGGATCAATGACCCCACTGCGGTCAAAGTACCTCCTACCAATTGGACCAATCCTGTACCGATGAGGTTGCGAACCCCTTCCACATCGCTCATAATTCTTGAAACCAATGAGCCAGACTTGGTATTGTCAAAGAACCGGATAGGCAAAGCCAATACCTTTTTTTGAACCTGCGCCCGCAATTCCGAAATCATGTATTGGGCCTGTATACTGAGAACTTTGGTGAGAAGAAACGACATTACTGCTTGGACCAAAAATGAAAGGATGACTACGGTTACGAGTAACTTTAAAAAGTCGTATTTTTTATTGGGTACTACGTCATCCAAAAAATAGCGCAAGGATATGGGAGCCACAAAACTGGCCGCTTTACTTATTACGATTAATAGCAACCCGATCAAAACCAATTTTCTCCTAGGCCAAATGATGGTCTTAAATGCCTGTAGAATACTTACTTTTTTATCTGCCATAGTACAAAAATACCTTTTTATGGGGATGTGTAATGAATGGAGTACGATAGAGGTAGTTTTTCTATCAATACACTTTGCTTGGAAAGGTTTCAACCTCTTCTGATATCGTCAACTTATAATCCGGCCATCCTCCATTTCTATGATTCGGTCTGTACGTTGTGCAAAATCATTGTCGTGAGTAACTATCAAGAGAGAAAGACCTTCTTCAATGGAAAGCCGTCTGAAAATATTAAATACATTTTCAGAATTATGGCTATCAAGATTACCTGTAGGTTCATCGCCCATAAGAATCGTTGGATTGTTGATTAGTGCCCTAGCTATGGCTACGCGCTGTTTTTCTCCGCCCGATATTCGTGAAGCCTTTTGCTCTGCTAAATGGCCTATATGAAGCATTTCCAATTTCTCTCTTGCGTTTTGCTTTATTTCTTTTGGGGATTTTTCTCCAAGTTTTTTAGCTGGCAACATCACGTTTTCAATAACACTAAATTCCGATAACAAATAATGAAATTGAAAAACAAAACCAATATTCCTGTTGCGTATCCGTGATAGTTCCTCTTTGGAATTTCCGGTAATAAGCTGCTCATTTAAAAACAGTTCTCCGGTATATTCCGTGTCCATAGTAGAAAGAATATAGAGCAAGGTAGATTTTCCACAACCGGACTTCCCGACTATGGAAGCAAATTCACCTTCCTTAATTTTAAAGGAAATATCTTTAAGCACATGAAAGTCCTTGGGCTTATAAAAATGTTTGTCAATGTTTCTTGTTTCCAGGACCAAACTCATCTTTTTCAAAATATTTCTTTGTTTAACCTCATGTGCCCCTAATTATTTTGACCGGATCAATATTTTTCGCTTTGTTGGCGGGAAGATATCCAGCAATAAAAGTGGAGAGTAGGGCAAAAACGATACCTATTATGTAATATAAAGGACTATAATTTATAGGATAAGTTTTGATAGTTGGCAATGCCTCAGTTTCAAACGGTGTATTATCAATCAAAGCAGAAAGGCCAAATCCAACCAAGAGACCCAAAATGCCTCCCATGAATCCTATGATAACTGCTTGACTGATGAAGATAAGTGCTACGTCGTTTCCCGAAAACCCGGTGGCTTTTAAAATGGCAATATCCTTCATTTTTTCATATATGAGCATGTTGAGAATGTTGTATATTCCAAAACCCGCTACAATCAATAAGGTTATGGAAACAGCATAGGTTATCAAGTTTCTTATATTGGAACCCGTTTCAAACTGGGCATTGGCTTCTTTAATATCTATCGCTTTGATATCAAATTGTCGCTCTAATCTTTTTGCCATTGTTGGAGCCAATTCTATATCAAAAAGTTTAATATGTATATCCGTGATGTAGTTTTCGGGTTGTCCCAATATTCGTTGGGCTGTCTTTAGGTTCACGTAGCTTTGTGCATTGTCGATCTCTGCCAATCCACTTTGATAAATCCCTACGATTTTTAGCGGGAAAATGTCGCCAGACACCGTACTAACCTGTATACGGTCTCCTACGGTAAGAGTCATTTTGTCCGCCAACCCAGCTCCCAAAAGAATTCCGTTGGCATTGTTCCTAAGGGCTTCTGGGCTACCTTTTACTATGTAGTCTTTAATATTGGAGAGTCTGGCTTCCTCCATAATATCAGCGCCTATCAACATTCCTCCAAGTTCAATGGAACCTGATAGATAGAATATTTGTGTCTGTAGTTGAGGTGTGGCCCCTTTGACGGCATCATCGGTCTTTAAATACTGTAGAATAGGTAGCGCATTATGGATTTTTTTTTGGCTTTCCTTGGGTTTTATGGAGTTAATTACATTAAAGGTATTTTCAAAATCTGCGTATAAGGAAACTGGTTGCTTTTTGGAAGGTTCTATTTCGTTATACAATCTGATGTGGGGTGTCCGGTTTAGCGTGAGTCCATCCAATAAGTTGTTCAAGCCGGTCATGAAGCCTGCCATGGTAATGTAGGCCCCTATCCCAAAAGTAACACCTAAGGCCGCTGTCACCGTACTTTTCATCTTGGTTAGTAGATGTGTTTTGGCTATTCCTATTATTACGCTCCAATTTATCATTCTATGGGTTTTAGGATAGCTGTATTTTCGTCTATCCCCTCGAGGATTTCGATTAGTTCAAGACTCTGAAGACCAATTTTTAAGGTTACTGGGCCATCCTCTGTTTGTACTTGATTTCCTTTGTTGAGGTAGGATTTGGGTATAGTCAATACTTCATTTTTTTGTGCAATGATGATATTGCCTTCCCCTGCCAATCCAGGATATAGGACTGCTGGAGGGTCAATAAAAGAAGCCTCAACCTTAAAGGTTTGGGAGCGTTGATCCTTCTTTGGATAAATTTTGTAAACATTAGCTTCAAAAACTTCGTTTTTGTATGAGTCCAAGATGACCAGTACTTTTTGTCCTCTGGAAAGTTTTACTATGTCTACCTCGTCTACCAACATTTCTATTATAAAAGTATCACTGCTACCTACCGTAGCAATGGGTTCCATCGTATTTACAATTTCCCCGGGTTCTTTAAACAAGGCGTACACTTTTCCGTTTATGTTGCTCTCTATTGTAAAATCTTGGGTATTGCTCTGCGCTGTAATGTAATTGTTACGTGCTTGTTGCCATTGTGTAGTAAGCTCATTTTTGGTTCGTTGGTAACGATTGATGGTTAAACGAAAGTTGTTCTGGGAGAGCTCATAGGCTAATTTTCTATTCTCATACTGTGCTTTGGAACCAATTTGCTGCTCCCAAAGCCTTTTTTGCCTAAAATAGTTGACGGAGTCGTTTTCCAAGGATAATTTTGCTGACTTTATTTCGTCTTCCAAGGCCTTTAAAACGCCAGAACTACCCTGATAATTTTCTTCCGCCAATTGAAAGTTCAATCTTGCATTTTCCGCATTGAGTTCCGGTGCCGTGTTAACAATCTGAACTAAGGGAAATCCTTTAGGAACCAAGTCTCCTTCCTCTACCAAGTTTCTATGCAGAATTCCAGAAACGGATGCATACGCTTGGTATAAACTGTCCGGTTGTACAGTTACGGAGGCATAGACTGATTCTGTCATGGCCATTTTTTTCGGGTAGATTTTTTCGATTTTTTCTCCACATGAAAACAACCATAACATGGCGAACAATAGAATGCTTTTTTTTAAAAAGGGATATCTAAAATAGTTTGTAAACATAATAACCTATGATAATGGACATGTTAGTTCAAAATCTGTATCCAAACCTACATTAATTCCTATTTCATAAATATGACCATGGTCATATACTTTTTGAATAAGGGCATACAATTATGTATCTTCCAATTCGTAAATATTAAAAATATGAATAAAGTATTTTTTCTCGTTTTTGCATTTTTACTATTTGCCTGTCAATCAAGTAAAGAAAAGAATTCAGAAGTTGAAAAATGGAAGGACCAGGCTTCCCAAATCGAAATCATTCGTGATGATTTTGGTGTGCCCCATATTTATGGCAAGACCGATGCAGATGCCGTTTTTGGATTGCTTTATGCCCAATGTGAGGACGATTTCAACCGTGTGGAACAGAATTATATTTGGGCAACCGGTAGGTTGGCCGAAGTTGATGGTGAGGATGCCATTTACAGCGATTTAAGGGCGAAACTTTTTATGACCGAAGAAGAGGCCAAGGCCAATTACGAAAAAAGTCCGGAGTGGTTAAAAAAATTGTGCGACGCCTTTGCCGATGGTATCAATTATTACCTATATACCCACCCCGAAGTGAAGCCCAAATTATTGACCCGGTTTGAACCTTGGATGCCCATGTATTTTAGCGAAGGCAGTATCGGTGGGGATATCGAACGCATTTCTACCAAAAAAATTGAATCCTTTTACGAGAGTTGGATGGAACTTCCCGTAATGGAGTTGTTGGAAATACAGAAGAAGGAAGAAATGGCGGAACCACAAGGATCCAATGGAATAGCGATATCGGGATCATTAACGGAATCGGGCAACCCCATGTTATTGATCAATCCGCACACTTCCTTTTATTTTAGGGGAGAGGTTCACGTGGTCAGCGAAGAGGGACTGAATGCTTATGGTGCTGTTACCTGGGGACAGTTTTTTGTATATCAGGGCTTCAATGAAAAAACAGGTTGGATGCACACATCTACCTATACCGATGTTATGGACGAATTCAAGGAGACCATTGTAAAGAACGACGGAAAATTGTACTACCAATATGGGGAGGAGCTGCGGCCGGTAGATTCCACATCGGTAACCTTAAAATATACATCGGATACGGGGATCAAGGAACGTACCTTCCCCATGTACCGTACCCACCACGGACCTATCACGCATGCGGTGGACGGACAATGGACGGCATCGGCGATGATGTGGGAACCGGTCAAGGCTTTGGAGCAGTCGTATATTCGCACTAAACAGGATGGGTATGATGGTTTTCGAAAGATGATGGACATTCGCACCAATTCCTCCAACAATACGGTCTATGCCGACGCCGAGGGAAATATCGCCTACTTCCACGGTAATTTTATTCCGAAGCGGGATGTCAGCTTTGATTATTCTGAACCTGTAGATGGGAGCAACCCCCAAACCGATTGGCAGGGACTTCATACCGTGGATGAAAATATTTTGGTATTGAACCCGGAAAACGGATGGATACAGAATTGTAATTCAACCCCATATACCTCTGCTGCTGAATTTAGCCCAAAAAGAGAGGCGTATCCTTACTACATGTCCAAAGACCAGGAAAATTTTAGAGGGATTCATGCGATTGAATTATTGACTGATCGGAAAGGGTATACCATTGATAGCCTTATTCAATTGGCCCACGACCCGTATTTACCTGCTTTCAAGGCTTTGATTCCGGGACTGGTAAAAGCCTTTAATTCCCACGATGATAAAAATCCAAAATTGCAGGAACCCATAGAAATTCTTGAAGAATGGGATTATAAGACCTCGAAAGAATCCGTTGCCATGACCTTGGCGCATTATTATGGCACCGCCATGGGGCAGCGGGCCAACTACCCTCAAGGTCTCAGCGATATGGAACGGATGATTTATTTTGGCGAACACACGGATGAGGGCTTACGCATTTTTGAGGAAGTTGTCGATCAATTGATTTCGGATTTCGGTACTTGGAAAATGCCTTGGGGCGAGGTCAATCGCTATCAACGTCTGAACGGGGACATTGTTCAGGAATTTAACGACAGCCTGCCCAGCGTGGGGGTTGGGTTTGCCTCCGGTCGTTGGGGTGCATTGGCGGCGTATGGAGCTAGATATACTACCCCAGGCGCCAAAAAAATATACGGTACAAGGGGTAATAGTTTTGCCGCAGTGGTGGAATTTGGTGACCAAGTGAAAGCCAAGACCATTTTGGCGGGGGGACAAAGTGGCGACCCGGCTTCACCGCATTTTGATGACCAAACGGAACGCTACATCAATATTGATTGGAAAGATGCCGCTTATTATAGGGAAGATGTTTTGAAAAGGGCTATAAAAACCTATCGGCCTGGAGAAAGAAGGTAATCTCTTTTGATAGCAAGGTTGTCGGTCCATTTGTTTTTGAGCTTGAACTTGACACTTGAACTTGTATTTGTGTTTGCATTTGAATTTGCTACCCCGGAATCTGTTGGCTCAAACAATGCAACGTCCCAAAGCCCCAAATCAAATCGATACAATTGATGCCGATGATTTCCCGGTCCTGGAAACAATCGGATAGTATATTGAGTGCCAAACGGTCATTGGGATCATTAAATGTTGGGACCAAAACGGCACCGTTTATGATTAAAAAGTTCGCATAACTGGCCGGAAGTTCCAAACCTTCAAATAGGATGGTTTTTGGCATGGGCAATTCCACTATCTTCAAAGGGGAACCATCTTCCAAAACTGCTTTTTGGAGCCTTTTCAGATTTTCTTGCAGCGGTTTGTAATTTTTGTTTTTAGGGTCGGTTTCCACTACTGTCACGACTGTATCGGCATTAACAAATCGGCATAAATCATCTACATGGCCGTGGGTATCGTCCCCTTGGACTCCATCGCCCAACCAAATGGTATTTGTAACTCCAAAGTACTCCTCGAATATAGCTTCGTAATCGGCTTTGGTGAATCCTACATTACGGACCTGAATGGAGGGGTGCAATAGGCATTCTTCGGTCGTAATCAACGTACCTTTTCCATTGACTTCCAGGGCGCCACCTTCCAAAATCACTTTTTTGCCTTTATAGTTGACTTGGGTCATAGGAACATTCAAATGTTTGGCCACTAAAGAAGGGACGTGTTTGTCCAATTGCCAATTATTGTATTTGGCCCAGCCATTGAAGTTGAAATTCAGTGCTTCCCATTGCGTTCCATTTTTGACCATAATGGGTCCGGAATCGCGCATCCAGCTGCGATTGGTTTTATGTACAATAAAAGATACTTTGGAAAGGTCAACATGGGCCATTTCGAGCATTTCAGTTATGTTTTTGCGATGCGCTTCAGATGCGACCACCAAAAAAACGGTTTCAAAGGCCGCTACTTTTATTATGTACTCTACAAAGGCCCATTTAATGGCCCCAAATTTTCCTGGCCAGTCCTTCCCATTATGTGGAAAACAAAGCAAAATACCTTTCTGTTGTTCCCATTCTGCGGGAAATCTTCTTTTACCCATATAGCTTAATCCAAGGCACGTTTAGTCAGTTCCCCAAAGGCATCGATGCGCCTGTCCCTAAAAAAGGGCCAGTTTTGGCGGACATTCTCTTGAAGGGCCAAATCTACTTCGGCCATTAGTATTTCTTCCTTGTCATGGGAGGCCAAGGCCAATATTTCGCCTTGTGGTCCACAGATAAATGATTTTCCCCAGAATTCGATACCATCCGTATCCGGGATATATTTTTCAAGACCTATCCGGTTGGCCGCAGCTACAAAGATGCCATTGGCGACCGCGTGTCCCTTCATGACGTTCATCCATGCCCCGTATTGGTTTTGGCCATATTGTGCTTTTTCAGCAGGATGCCAGCCAATGGCCGTGGGGTAAAACAATACTTCGGCACCTTTTAAGGCGGTCAATCGGGCAGCTTCCGGATACCATTGGTCCCAACAGATCAATGTTCCAATATTTCCCTTTTTTGTACCGATGGATTGAAAGCCCAAATCACCGGGGGTAAAGTAAAATTTCTCGTAAAAATGGGGATCGTCCGGAATATGCATTTTGCGGTACAGGCCTGCTTGGCTTCCATCGGTATCAATGATGTAGGCACTGTTGTGGTAGATGCCGGACATTCTTTTTTCAAAAAAAGGAACGATGATCACTACACCCAAATCCTTGGCCAAGGCACTGAAAGCTGTAAAGGAAACATCGCCCAAAGGTTCGGCTATGGAAAAATTTTCCACATCCTCGCTCTGGCAAAAATAATGACTGCTATACAGTTCCGGGAGGCAGATAACTTCGGCCCCTTGGTGCGCGGCCTTTTTGATCCACTCCAAGCATTTTTTCCGATTTTCATCGGCGGTATTATTCAAATTGAGCTGTATAACGGCGACTTTGTAATTCTTTGACATCTAAAAATGATTGTTTTGAAAATTAAAGATATTAAATAGAAGATGAATGCCCCAGATTAAAGGAGCAATTAAACCTAAGTTATAAATTTCCAGAGGTACGGATTATTCTTTGGTAACGATTAGTGTGGCTTTTGAGCCCGTGGATAACAACCACTTGTTGGAATATAGGAGCTGTCCTTTTTCATCGTATACATCCACTTGGGCCGTATTTGGTGCGGAAGAACCGTGGTTCAATGCCTCAAAGTCTATTTTGTTGAACCCTGACTGTAGGTCTACGTTGACCCCTTTAAAGGCTCCTGTCAACAAAAGGTTGTATTCGACCACTACATCATTGACATAGATCTTGACCCGATCACCATCCACATATTCGTGGTCCCTGCAAACGATGCCTATGAATTTTCCATTACTCTTGATATCACCAAGATATTGGTCCGGGAAGAATTGGCCCGACCCGTTCATGCGCTCGCCTGGGCCAATGCGCGGATCTATCTTAAGTCCCGTTCCTGCTTGTACGAGTTCCTCGTCCGGAAGCATTTTCACTGGATTTTTAGTGGTCATATCCAGTTTGGGCTGTTCCTTTATGACCGATGGAATGTTCAGAACACTGCCGGAATTAGTGGTACCCGAATTATCGATAGGGTTGACCGATTCAATCTTCAAGGGTTTCTGCGTAGGTAGGTCCGTTTGGGCCTGAATCCACCCAAAAGACAAAAGGCAAAGGAAACTAGTAAATGAATTACGTCCGTTCATTAGGATATCCATAATCGGAATAAAGATAGCAAATACCCTGCCACAGGGACTTAACGGGGTGTTAAATTCGATTATCGTAACCCTTGCCTTCTTAATCCGGTAAATGTTCCTGTAGGAAGCGAACGAAATTTCCGTGCATGATATTTTCGATGTCCGTTTTTGCATAGCCTCTTTTTTCCAACATACCCGGAATTTTTTGTAGATCGGCAATGGTATCGATATCTTTTGGTGACTGTTCCAAACCAAAACCACCGTCCAAATCGGTCCCGATTCCAACATGTTCCGAGTTTCCGGCCAACTGGCAAACATGGTCAATGTTCTGAATGGTATGTTCCAAAGACACTCCGGTACTTTCTGGAGTTGACTTCCCACGAACCCAGTTGGGTACCATCATCCAAGCGTCCAATGCCATACCTATTACAGCCTTTCGGGTAATGAGTTCCTTGATCTGTTCGTCCGAAAACTGACGGTTATGATCCACAAATTTCCGGCAATTGTTATGACTGGCCCAAACCGGGCCTTCATATACGGCCATGGTCTCCCAAAAACTTTGGTCGCACAGATGGGTCGCGTCCAGAATCAGGTTGAGCTTTTGGATTTCCTTTAGCAGTTCTTTTCCTTTGATGCCGATTCCCCCAACGGAATCCGTTCCATACGCATAGGTTCCCGGGCCGTAATGCGCAGGCCCAATGGCGCGCAGGCCCTCTTCATAAGCGGTGTGGAGATACTCCATGGTAACAATGGAATCCGCACCTTCCAAACTCAAAATATAACCAATGGGCGAATTTGATTTATCTTGGTTCCATCGCTTGAAATGGTTCGTGAATTGGGTTTTTGACCGAATCTGAATCAGGTGTCCCTCTTTTTCCATCGCCCTGTACCAAGCCAATTGCCCTTGGGTCTGTGCCCAAGCTTGGTGTGGAGATTTCCATCCCAGTAAATTATTGCCAGGCTTTACATAACGGGCAATCTGTGTCGCCACACAGATACCTATGTTTCCCTTTCGCATTGCCTCAAAGGAAACCGTGTTCTTCCCCCGATCGGGCTTGTCCGTCATGCCTTTTTCACTGGCCCTGATGGCGGCAACGGACCATGTAAGATCTCGGTTCCACTCCATGGCGTTCATGGAAAGGTCTAAATGGGCATCCAGGATAAACATGCTAAATGGTAATTTTTTGGTTACGGGCGGCTACCTTCCATGCATCGGTAATGTGACCCTTGTCCACTACCAGAAGTTCGTCGTATTTGGCCACCGTGGGGCAAATATGTTTGGGTATCGCATAATGCTCCGAGCCTATTTCCATTACTTTCAGGTCATCATATTCCACGACCAAGTGCTCTTCAGATTGGCCAATTTGTCTTTCATGTCCCAAGCTTAGAAACTCCACCCTTGGAAAGGGCATTTCCGGGGCAATGGATTTATGGCCCAGATCAAAACATAGGATGCCCGCTTTGGGCTTGCTAATGATCCTAGTGAACAATACGGCCGCGGGAAGAAAATTCATTTCGGGGAAAAGATTGCCGTAACCTGCATCCCATAAGAGCGTTGTACCCGGACTGGCTATGACGTTTTCCCTTTTACAATGAATGGGGAAAGTTGGTGATCCCCCGGCGATGATAATGGGGTTTGGAAGCTTGGCCTCCAAAATTCTTTCTTTCAATTCCAAGACCGAATCGAAGGCTTTATCGCAATCCTGTTTTCTGGTATCAAAATCGGGATTTCTCAGATGACCATCGTATACGTGTAAGCCGAGAATTTTCAAATGGGGATTTACGGATACATATTCATATAATTGAAAGGCCTTTTCATCTGGGGCAATGCCCGTTCGGTTCATGCCCACGTTCAAATCGATATACAGACCGATTTTTTCATCGTTCTCTTTCCCCGATGTTGCCAATGTATCGGCAATGGCAGAGGTATCCGTCAGTGCCGAAAACTTGGTATTGGGGAAGGTTTTCATCAAGGTGATAAATCGGTCTATATTGGCGCCCACGGGCTGCATGGCCAAAAGTACTTCGGGAGCACCGCAATTTCCCAGCAGTTCGGCTTCGGCGATGGTAGCGCATTTGAATTTTGTGATGCCACGTTCCAGTTGCATCTGAACGATTTCCGCACATTTATGGGTCTTGATATGGGGGCACAACTTCTTCGCATCCCCCGTCATACGTATCATCTCCTCAATGTTATGGATGATCCTCTCCTTATAGACTAATAAGGATGGGGAAATGACCTTTGTACTATCCTTCAGCCGATACCATGTTTCTTCTCCCATAATTTTTAGTTAACAAATCGATATTTTAATACGTATGCGGGCAAGTTCATTAGTATTTCCAAAACAAATCCCTGAATAAGAGTTTATTTGTGAAGTTCAAACATTGCCTCGATTTCCACGGCGATACCTCCCGGAAGCATCATGCCCACGGCACTTCGTACGCCTACGCCATTTTCGGCACCAAAGACATCTGACATTAGTTCGCTGAAACCGTTTATTACCAAGGGATGGTCCTGGAAATCTGGGGTACAGTTCACCATTCCCAGTGTTTTCACCAAGCGTTTGATCCGGTCTACCTCCCCAAAATGGGTAATGATGGTGGATAACATGGTAAGGCCAACGTGTCTTGCACCCAGCTTTCCTCCGGCCAAATCAAGGTCATGGCCCACACTTCCTTTGTAGAGCGATCCATCTTTTAAAACCGGTCCTTGACCGGAAACGTATAAAAAATTATCGACCACCAATATAGGTCGGTATAGACCGGCCGGTGGGGGAGCAGGAGGAAGTTCCAGACCTAATTCCTGTATTTTTTTGGAGATACCCATGCTACTATAATTTATATAAACTGATTCAAGATCAAAACACCTATAAGACCCATGACACCTACGGTCGTTTCCATCAAAGTCCATGATTTAATGGTATCCTTTATGGAAAGATTAAAGTACTCTTTAAATAACCAAAATCCGCTGTCATTTACATGCGAAAGCATAAGACTGCCAGATCCAATGGCCAAAACCATAAGTTCCGCGCTGGTGCCCGTACCTTCGATCAGCGGCAGAACAATACCTGCAGCGGTCAACCCTGCGACCGTGGCCGATCCTACACAAACCCTTATGATCGTTGCGATCAACCATGCCAATATTAGCGGTGAAATGGAAGATCCGCTTAGGGCATTTCCAATATATTCGCTTACCCCACTATCTACCAATACCTGTTTTAAGGCACCTGCCCCGGCAATGATCAATAAAACCATGGTAATACCCTTTACGGCCTCACCAACGGTATCCATTACTTCCTTCATTGATTTTCCACGGGCCAAACCTAACGTGTAGATTGCTACCAATACCGAAAGAAGCATGGCCATCACTGGGTCCCCGCAAAAAACTAAAATAGAAGTTAGGAAGGAATCGGCAGGAAGAAAAAGTGCGGCCAGGGCCGCAATCGCCATAAGGATTACCGGAAGTAGGGCCGTAAAAATACTGATTCCGGTTCCTGGCATTTCATCATCCGTAAGTATGGTGGGGTTCATCAATTCTTTTAAAGGGGAGGCCTTGATATTTTTCATTGTTCTGGACAAAAACGGTCCCGCTACCACTATAGCCGGAATGGCCACGATGATACCATACAGGAGCGTTTTGCTGATGTCCGCATTAAAAGTCGCCGCTATAGCCGTAGGGGCGGGATGTGGGGGAAGGTAGCCATGGGTAACGGAAAGGGAAGCAAGCATGGGAAGGCCCACATAAAGTAGTGGTAAACCTGTGGCTGCGGCAATCGTAAATACCAGAGGCACCAAAATCACAAAACCAACGGAATAGAACATGGGAATGCCCACAATAAAACCTGTGAGCACTACGGCCCATTGAATGTTCTTTTTCCCGAATTTATCCACCAACTTTGTGGTTATTCGTTGTGCGGCCCCACTTTCCGCAACCAGCTTGCCCAACATGGCGCCAAGCCCTAATATGAGAACGAGGAAGCCCAGTATGTTTCCAATACCTTTTTGAATGGAACTAACAACGGCAATGGGTTCCATTCCTTCGGTAATTCCCACAAAAAGGGAAACCAAAATAAAGGAGATAAAACCGTTGAGTTTGAATTTTGCGACCAAAAGGAACAAAAGAAGGATTCCAAGGACTACGATGACAAGAGGCATGGGTTGTTATTGGATTGGTTTGTAAACCCGAATATAAGATAATTTTTTAGGAGGAAGGTATCGCTTCCATGCCGATTCCATTTTCCTTAAAAAGTATAAATTTCCTGACCTATCCGTAATTTTTAAGGTTTGTAAAATGCAAGTGCTCCTTTTTTAATACTTTTAAGAAAAGACCCTATCCTGATGAACAAAAGAGATTTTATAAAGCAATTGGGTGGTGCGGCGCTCCTTTCCCCGTTTTTGGCACTTCCCCAGTACCCTTTGGAAGAATCCCAAACCCCATATCCCAAAAATGAGGATGCTTTCTGGCAGCGGATACGCGAGGATTACTACCTAAAACCGGATTATATCAATCTGGAAAACGGCTACTATAACTTCATTCCAAAACCTACCATGGAAAAGTATATACGGCACATCCATATGGTGAACTATGAGGCCTCCTATTACATGCGTACGGTACAATGGGAAAATAAGGACAAGGTTAGGGACCGTTTGGCACAATTGGTAGGTGCTTCTCCAGAGGAACTGATTATCACAAGAAATACAACGGAGTCCTTGGATATGATCATTGGGGGTTATCCATGGCAAAAGAAAGACGAGGCCATCTTTGCACAACAGGATTATGGGGCCATGAAAGACCAGTTTGGTTTGGTGGCAAAAAGGTTTGGTGTTGTCAATAAGGTCGTTTCCCTTCCCAACCATCCGGCCTCCGATGAAGAAATCGTTTCCCTATACGAATCCCAAATAACCCCAAGGACGAAATTGTTGATGGTCTGCCACATGGTTAACATCACGGGACAAATCCTACCTATCAAGAAAATATGTGATATGGCCCATAGCCACGGGGTTGAGGTAATGGTAGACGGTGCGCATTGTGTTGGACATATTGATGTAAATATCGCGGAACTTGGGTGTGATTATTATGGCAGTAGCCTTCATAAATGGCTAAGTGTTCCTTTGGGCAGTGGCATGTTGTTCGTTGCAAAAAAACACATCGCCAAGATTTGGCCCCTTTTCGCTGACCATACGGATGAGGTGCCCGAAATCAGAAGACTTAACCATACGGGGACATTGCCCGTTCATACCGATTTGGCCATAGACGATGCTATAGATTATTTGGAAAATATCGGACTACAAAGAAAGGAAGACCGACTCCGTTATTTACAACGGTATTGGAGCGATGCAGTCCGAAACGTGGAACACATTGTGGTAAATACCCCTGTAGATCCCCACCGAAGCTGTGGTATTGCCAATGTTGGCATAGCACACATGAAACCGGCCGACTTGGCCAAAAGCTTGTTGGAAGAATACAACATATTTACCGTAGCGATTGATTATGCCAATGTTCAGGGCTGTAGGATTACCCCAAATATTTATACGACCACCAAGGAACTTGATGCATTTATAATTGCATTGAAGACATTGGCGAATAGAGTTTAGATCATTGCTGTCGTTTCTTTTTTTAACCAAAGAAGGGCTGTAATAACGGAATTTTTAGAATTAAGAAATGATATATCAACCAGCTAAATCCAAAAGTTCCCAAAATAAGGAGTGATGCCTTTGGAAATAGTCCCCAAGAAAGGTCCATTAAGAAGTAAGCCAAAACAACGGTGACTGTTTGGTGAAGGATATAAAAGGGATACACGGCCCTATTGGCATAGGAAAGAGAGAAACTTTTATGGTTTAAATATTTTGCTGCAAACCCAAAAAGCACCAAAATCCAAGACCAAATATTGCCTACTTTAAGTAATGCTTCGGTAAAATGGACCACATATCCGTCTTCCAAAAATATCCAAATGAAAACTTGGCTCAGAAAGGTGAAAACACCTATTAAAAGTGCTTTGAATTTTAATTCCTCCACAACTTTCCAAAATATATCTGCGGTAGAAATTAGAAGAAAGCCGTAAAAAAACAAGACCAAACTAAAGCTAAAGTTGAACCAGTCGTCTATCAATGCATGGGTTATATCAAAAAAAGGTTCTACCAATGCTTCCAAAAGGTAGAGTGGCAAAACGAACCAATATATACCAAAGGGCTTGCCAATGATTTTTTTAATCCAATTGCTAAAACGGTTTTTGTAATTTCTTAGGTAAACGAACAAAGGCCCTAATAAAAGTGAAAAAACAAGTAGATAAGGTAGGAACCACAAGTGATGCCAACTAATGTTGCCTGCCGGATATACACCCTTAAAAGCGATTGAGGTAAAATAGTCTAGATAAGATCCTGAAAATTGGTTTTTGGCCAATCGTTCTATATAAACTTGAGGCGGTACAATGAAGATCATCCCGAATATAAGAGGAATCCCTAATCTTCTAATTCGTTCCCAACTGAACTGGCCAAGATTTCTTTTTGAAAAGGCATAGTAGGTACCCATGCCGGATATAACAAACAATATAGGTAATCGCCATTGGTTTAAAAATAGCATGGGCCACTTTAGCCAATCGTAAATAACGTTGTTTTTGATATGCCATCCCCAGGGTACAAAAAACATACCTACATGATAAAAAATAAGCAATGCAAATACGATAACCCGTAACCAGTCCAAATCGTATCTCCTAATTGTGGTCTCCATGATTTACTTTTACGGCAAATATCGACCTGACCTTAAAATGGACAAATTTTTAGGGTACGCTTACTGTCCTGAATTACAATTTTGGAGAAAAAGACCTTATATATGCGGATGGTGAAGTGCCTGTGTGCTTTTTAAATGCAGAATAAAACGCGGATTTCGACTTAAAACCCGCCATTGCTCCTATGGCCTCTATGGTCAAATTGGAAAAGCCGGGGTCTATCAATTTCCCTTGGGAGAAGACTATTCTTTTCTGATTTATAAAATCGTTGAAATTGGAATGTTTACCTTGATTTATAATTTTTGATATATGGTTTGGATGAACTTTTAGAATAGTGGCCAAATCGTTTAGTGAAGCATCTTGGAGAAGAAAATAATTGTTTTCATCTACATAGGATTCAATACTAACAAGATTTAGGTTTGATTTAGATTGACCAATGGTTTCATACTTGTCCGCAACCCAGGATTTTTCAAAAAACCGGGATTCCGAGACCAAGACATAGGTTGTTAAAAATGCAAGACAGCTGTTGAAAATACCCAAGTAATGATCTCCTCCATCGTCATCAAATGAATAGAAGATTGAAAATATGAGTACCAGTAATATGAACAGAACTATAACCGTATTTCGTGTGAAAATATATTTACTGGATTTGTTCTTTACCCCAATTTCTTTTAATCTGGATTTTTCTTCCCATACCATTTTTAAGGACAATATTGTATAAAAAAGAAATGTAGCAAGTATCAGCCAATCAAAAATATCTTTTATGTAATGATAGCTGTAGTTAAAAGATTCCGGTATCCTGGCACTAGGAAACTTCGAATAATAGGCACCAATATAGGCATTGTATTTCACCGATATTGGAGCCAAATAGAATGGAATCTGCGACAAAAAATATCCAATTGGTATCATAAAGTGCAACCAATGTTTTTTGAAAGTAACATTCTCTCGTTTCAAAAAGCAGTAAATGGCCAGATAAAGTGTTGGTCCTATAGTTAAAACCAATGCTTCTGTGGAATCGTTTAGAAACAGCACATATTTAATTTGACCTGTGTAGCAAACATAAACATCCAAAAAAATAAGGGCGGTAGCCAATATGGAAAACCCCAACCATTTAAGGCCAACATTGTTGCTGGAATTAAGAAGGAGTACAATTGACAGGAAGGAGCTTTGGACTACCCCCAAAAACATTATGGTTGAAATAAGATTATGACGTATTGGAATGTATTCGATAAGCCTGTCAAGTTCCACAATTACTTTTTTTTCATATAGTCCACTAACTTTTGAGGTCCTTCAAGCAGTAATCTTACAACTTTTAGTGTTCCATCCAAAGTAGTATCGATTTGCCATTTTATAAGCGAAATTTGACCATTTTCGATTTCAATGCCCGTTATGCTCCTTGGATGTACACAACTACCATCATTGAAAAAGGGAATATCTCCGGGTTCCGGAAACCTAGGTCTATGAGTATGGCCTACAATGGTAATGAGTAGGTTGTTCTGTAATATCCATCGTTTGATCCGGCGCTCCAGCTTTATCAGTTCCTTAAAGTTCTTTGCCGGGCTGGTGGGATCCGCTATACCCCAAACCTGCAAGGGTTTCCAAAGAATGCGCACCAAAAACCTACCCCATCGCCAAAAGGTATAGTTCCACCAATCTGCCTGGTGCCCGTGGGTAAGAAACAATTCCTGTTGGGTCTTGGTATGTTTCAATACGATGGCCTCGTTGTAGGTTATACCTTCAAACAACTCCTTATCGGTATTGTCAATAGGCTCAAAATAACTGGAGAGATACTTGTCTACATAGGCCTTATCCTTATAGACCATATCATGGTTTCCCCATATCATATGTAGCCTCTTTTCCAAATGAAATTTTTTCAAGAGTTTATAGACATTCTTGTGGGCCTCAAAGATTGATTCAAAATGAAGGTTTTCCCAAAGTTCGTCACCATCACCCAACTCGCAATAATCGAAACCTTCATTGTAATAGTGGTTTAGGGCGTGGAAATAAATGTTCCTGTTATTGGCAAAATCATCGGCGAAACTATTGTCTCCCCGGTGACAATCACTAAAAAGGATAAACTTAGAGGTATCATCAAACGAAATATATTTTGCGTTTGAATACGCTCTTGAAAGTCTATTTGAGGAGGACATCTACAAAGTTTTTATAAATATCCGAAAAACCGTAAAATCGCAATGTAAAACTTTAACAAAAAACAGGTGTATGTTTTGTAATTTTGAGAGAGTATGGGAGACCAACGCAATATGGGATGTGATGACAAATTAAGACCCTTGGTTTATCAAATAAGTTTTGATAAACTTTTAAGGGAGTATGAAAGTATGCTTGATGGCGATGACCCTGTATTGGCGGCAAGGGCCAAGCAAGTTCTTGATGCCCAAAAGCCCTATCCAATGTTGCGGGACGGTTTTTCCGATCTTGAATTGATAAAAGAGCACCGGGAGGTCATTTCCTTAATCCTACAGGATAGTTTTTCGCCTATCTTGGGCGAGAACGAAATTAAGGTAGCATCCATTCCTTATTTCGATTTCTTTTTCAATCCCTCCAAACGTTTTCAAAAAATCGTCAAACAGGCTGGTCCAACGTATAAACCAAAAATAAGGAACCAGGAAATTGGGGTGGATTACATCATGGGTTGTATCGTTATTCTCAAGTTCCATTATGGGGTTGAACTTGATTTTAGCAGGCCCTATTTTTATGATATACCGGATTCGAATGGGGTAATGCACCATTACCGCATCATGTACAATGCGGACTTCATGGAAATTCTTCCTACGGATAAATCCAAAGAACTGTCTGAAGAAGATATCAATGAGCTTATGGAAAGCCCGGATAACCTTAGCCTTTGGCAGGATAAGATTCCGCCCGATAGCTTTGTGGCCAAGGGCTTTATTATTGCCAATATGTTCGATGTAACTTCGGAGCATTCCATTTCTGAAATAAAATCCAGCTTAATCGCGAGCGACAAGCGGTCCAGCGACAATTTTATGGAAAACCTACAGGAAACCTTTCGGTCATTCTTTAGGTTGCCCGATATAAAGGTTGGTTTTGTGGTCTATAATGCAAAAAAGGACCAATTTGAACCAGTATACGGGAAAAATATGACAAGCTTTATCCTCAACGGAAAGGATTCGAAGCCTTGCCATGATGCCCTCTGTAATTATTCCTATAAGAAGCTAATTCAAGAAAATAGTTATTTTGCCATTTCCGATGTAGAAAAATATAACAAGACATCGAATGAAAGTGATCCATACCACGTGCTGGAAGGACAAGAGATTAAAAGTGCCATATTGGCGCCAATAGCCTTTGAAGGCGAGCTTTTGGGTGTTTTGGAAGTAGTTTCCAATCGAAAAAACGAATTGAACGGAGTCAATGCTCGAAAGCTGGATGATGTAATGCCCTTTATAGTTTCTGCAGTGGTGCGGTCCAAGGTAGAGGAGGAAAACCTCATTGATGCCATTATTCAAAATGAGTGTACCTCTGTGCATTCTTCCGTCTATTGGAGATTTCAGGAAGAGGCAAAATACTTTATAAAAGATCAGTTGGAGAGTAGATCTCCGTCCTTCAAGGAAATCGTTTTTAAGGATGTTTATCCGCTATATGGTCAAATCGATATTAAGGATTCGTCCAAAGCCCGTAATAAGGCCATTCAGAGAGATCTAATGATCCAACTTTCCCACGTAAATGGCATTTTGGAGGAAGCATTGGCAAAAAATAGCCTGCCTATTTACGAGGAACTCATTTTTAGGGTAAACAATCATTTGGACAGTATCAAGGAAATGCTCTATACCAATAGCGAGCAGGCCATTTTTGATTTTGTAAAGGAGGAAATCGACCCCATTTTCGAACATCTAAAAAAGACGGATGGCAAAATTGCAAAACAAATACAGGCTTATGAAGCCAAGATCGATATGGGAACGGGTTCCTATTACGATCATAGAAAGAACTATGATGAAAGTGTGACCATGATCAATAAAAAATTGGTCTCCATACTAGATAGAAAACAAGAAAATGCACAGGCAATGTTCCCACATTATTTTGAACGCTATAAAACGGATGGAGTGGAACACAACATGTACATTGGGGAGAGTATTAGCGAAAATGGAGTTTTTAATTCACTTTATTTGAGCAATCTTAGGTTGTGGCAGTTACAGGTCATGTGCGAGATGGAAAATGTTCATTATAAACTGAAGCCTGAGTTGCCAATTCCCTTGGATGCCACGTCCCTGATTTTGGTTTACAGTTCCTCATTGTCCATTCGGTTTCGAATGGATGAGAAAAAATTCGATGTGGATGGAACCTACAATGCCCGTTATGAAGTCATTAAAAAGCGTATCGATAAGGCATATATCAAAGGAACCAACGAGCGACTTACCCAGACTGGCAAAATTGCAATCGTCTATTCTCAGAAAAAGGACGAGCTGGAATATTTGAGATATATCAAATTTTTAAAATCCAAAAAATACTTTACAGACAAGATAGAAATCGTTGAGTTGGAAGGACTGCAAGGAGTTTCCGGTCTAAAGGCCATTAGGGCAGAAATTTTATACAAGACCGATCAAGAATCCCAGGAATCCTATACCTACGAAGATCTAATGGCTACTTTAAAAGACTAATGCTTGGGATACCAGTTCCTGTAGCTGTCTCTCCGGGCCAAAAAATTTAAAGGACAATGCAAATGCTATAACTGAAATAATCATTCCAATCATAAAGGTTGTATACGTCCAACGTAACAAGTTGTATTTTTTGTTCAAGACAACACCCAAAAAATAGAGATCTTTGGTCAGTGACGAATAGATATAGTCCTTGTCCTTTACCAATTCATTGATGGCCCATTCATAATCGGGTAGGTCCATTTTGTGGAAATTTCCAAAAAACAAAAGGTTCACCTTTCTTTTTGCAACATCTTCCTTAGTGAATTCCCCACTGGTAACATTTGGCCTAGTGGCCAATACGGCCAAAATCATGGATATGACACTGAATAGGACAAAGATTGCGGTTGGATAAATGAGATAATCGTTAGAGGGATTATCCAATTTGGGGATAAGGTTTGATAAAGCCAATGAGATGATTATGGCGTTGACCGAAAGTAGGATGTTCGCCTTTGTATCCGCTATGTCACTCAAAGTAAGGTGGTTCCTGAGCGTAACACGGAATAAAGTTTGTATGCCCCTATCCGGGCTTTCACCCTTGAATTTTGCCTTTAACTTCTCTTTTTTTGCGATTTTCTTGATGGATTTTTTCTCTTTTATGAGCTTCTTTAAATTGTCATCCTTTTTCTCTTGCCAGATTTCCTTGGCGTAATCCGTATAATAGCGATGTTGATTGCCCAACATTATTATATTGACATCCACCCAATCTTTGTAAGCATAGTCGGCTATGTTCAATAGTTTAAGCTCTTCGCGTAATAGTTCCGATGTTTCCAAATAGCTTATTTGCGCAAAGTGCGAAGCGTCTGCGTCCCTGATGATCTCTTCCTCAATGGAATTGGGCACTGAATCTTTCTCCGTCGCCATAATTAATCGGTTTACTTTGGAAATCAGGTCCGGGTCATAACCTTGGTCCTCAAGGAATTTTGTCGCAATGATGCAGCTATTTTTTTCGTGATCTTTAGTCCCCACCGTATATCCAGTATCATGGAACCATGCGGCAATTTCCAATACTTCTTTTTCCTTATCCGATATCGCACATGCTTTAGATAATTCTTTAGTACTTTTAACAACACGTTGCGTATGCCTTAGATTGTGGTAGAGATAGTTTGAATCCAACTCCTTTGTCAGCAAGGTTACAACGTGATTTTTGGTATTCTGAAGAATATCCGCCATGAGGAAATATTTTTAGGAATTCCAAATTACAAAAAATAGAACATAGGGACGTCTTCATGAAAAAATATGGTACCGCTCTTTTATTGCTTATTTTGATTACGGGTTGTGCTACCTATAGGACAAAATATGCGGACATTCGGGATGCAGAGGACATTGAAATCCACAAGGAAGTTGAACATACCTTTTATCTCATTGGCGATGCGGGCCTTTCTCCTTTAGGGGGTATGAACCCGGCTTTAAAAATCTTCAAAAATAAACTGGATCAAGCGGATGAAAATAGTACGGCCATTTTTTTGGGCGATAACATTTATCCGGCAGGATTGCCGGACCCCAAGGATTCTACCGTAGCTTATTTAACCGCTAAGAGCCATTTGGATGCACAATTGAGAACGCTTACCAATTTTAAGGGAAGAAAGCTTTTTATACCGGGCAATCACGATTGGTACACGGAAGGCCTCATTGGATTGGAACGGGAAGAGGATTATATCAAGGAACAACTGAATGATAAAGATGCCTTTTTGCCAAAAAATGGTTGTCCAATTGACGTAATAGAGGTGAACGATGCACTGGCCATCATTGTTTTGGACACGGAATGGTACCTCACCAACTGGAACAGGAGGCCGGGTATCAACGATAAATGTGAAATAAAAAGCCGGGAAAAATTTCTTTTGGAGCTTGAAGATGCCATAAAGGATTACAGGGATAGAACTACCTTGATTGCCATGCACCATCCAATGACTAGTTATGGTCCTCACGGTGGTCAATACTCTTTCAAAAAACACTTTTATCCAAAGGACCAACCCGTTCCTTTGCCAGGTTTGGGAACCTTTATAAATATTTTGAGGCGGACATCCGGGGCTTCCACAGAGGATATGGGAAACAAACGATATTTAGATCTTGTAAAAAGGGTAACGACCTTGGCGCAATACTCGGATAGGGTCATTTTTGCCTCTGGCCACGAACATACATTACAGTATATCGTTGAAAACAGTACGCCTCAGATTGTAAGTGGTTCCGGAGCTAAAAAGGGAGAAACAAGGTTATTGAATGGATCCCGGTTTTCCACCGGTAGAATGGGTTACGCTACCTTGGAAGTCTATACCGATGGGTCTTCACGGGTTCGGTATTACGGTGTTGATGGTCAGGGGAATGAGGAATTCCTTTTTACTTCTGCAGTATTGCCCCCAAATGCACAGAAATTGGACACTATATTTCCTAGAATTCCCAACAAGGAACTAAAAGCATCCGTTTACACCAAAGAGGAAATCGATAAATCCGGTTTTTTCAAGGCGATTTGGGGAGAACGTTATCGTAGCTATTATGGCAGGGAAGTGACCGCACCCGTGGTCTATATAGATACCTTGTTCGGGGGACTTACACCCGTTAAAAAGGGAGGAGGGCATCAGTCCAAGTCCTTGCGTTTAAGACATGCTTCCGGAAAGGAATATGTCATGCGCGCCCTTCGAAAACTACCTGAACTGTATTTGCAATCCATGGCTTTTCAAGATCAGTACCTTATGGACGATTTAAAGGAAACTTATACAAAGGAACTGCTGGAGGACTTTTATACAGGTTCACATCCCTACGCCCCGTTCACGGTTGGTAAACTTTCCGATGCCGTTGGAATCCTTCATACCAATCCGGTACTCTATTATATTCCAAAACAGGAAGCGTTGGGTGAGTACAACGAGGTTTTTGGAAACGAACTCTATATGATCGAAGAGCATGCCGGAGATGGACATGGGGATTTGGAGAGTTTTGGATATTCCAATGAACTGAAAAGCACGGATTCCATGCTTGAAGACCTTCGGGATGACGAGAAGTATGAAGTAGACACTTATGCCTACATCAGGGCCAGATTGTTCGATATGGTCATAGGAGATTGGGACCGTCATGTGGACCAATGGCGATGGGCGGAGTTTAAGGAGGATGGAAAGGTTGTCTATAGACCGGTTCCCAGGGATCGTGATCAGGCCTATTCCCAAATGGGCGATGGCATTTTTATGGGTCTTGCCACCCGTATCATCCCCGGACTCAGGTTAATGGAAGGTTTCCATGAGGAAATTAGAAACGTCAAAGGATTCAATTCCTCTCCAAAAACGTATGTACTGGATCTCGCCTTATTATCCGAAAGTACCTTGGAAGATTGGAGGAATCAGGCCAAATTTTTACGGCAAAGGATTGATGAGAGGGTTATTGACGAAGCGTTTACCATGTTTCCAAAGGAGGTGCAGGATGCAGGTGTTCAAGAAATCAAAAGAATTCTGCTGTCAAGGGTTCAAGGTATTGAAAATACCGCTATCGAATATTTTAAAGTCTTGAACAAATTTGCCACGGTAGTGGGTACTGACAAGGATGATTGGTTCGTAATCACCCGATTGGATGAGCAAAGAACCCAAGTGAGCGCCTATAGGATTATTGATGGGGAAAGGAAAAAGCAGTTTTTTGATAAGGTCTTTTACACTTCCAACACCAATGAAATCTGGGTTTATGGCCTGGATGACGATGATATTTTTGAGGTAAAGAATCCAGACAATTACGGTGGTATTAAAGTCAGGATCATTGGCGGACAGAACAATGATATTTATAGGATTGGGAACGGTAGGGGAGTAGCTGTCTATGACTACAAAAGTAAAAAGAACACCTTTGAGGAGGTGACAAAAACCAAGGTCAAACTGACTGACGATTATCCGGTGAACACCTATAACCCCTTAAATATTAGAAGTAGCAATAACCAAGTGATCCCAACGGTAGGCTTCAATCCAGATGATGGTGTCAAAATAGGGTTTATGGATACCTACACCTACAATGGTTTCAGGCAAAACCCCTTTACCCAACAACATTCCTTAAGTGCTTCCTATTATTTTGCCACAAGTGGCGTAGAACTACGGTACAAGGGGGAGTTTGCCAATGTATTCGAGAGTTGGAACTTGTCGCTGGATACACGATTTACCACCCCTAATTTTGCCATAAACTTTTTTGGATTTGGGAATGAAAGCGAAAATTTGGACGATGACTTGGGCTTGGATTATAACAGGGTACGTATCCAGAATTTTGAATTTGCCCCATCATTGGTATGGAGAAGCCCTTTGGGTGCCAAATTCGACCTGGGGGTTTCATATGAATCCATTGAAGTAGAGGAAACTTCAAATCGTTTCATCAATACGTTTTACCAACAGAACGGACAGGAGACTGGCAATAGTTTTGTAGGCGTCCAAGGAACCTATTCCTATGAAAACCATGACAACCGGAGCTTTCCTACCATGGGCATGGCGACCTCCATTGCCTTGGGCTTCAAGGAGAACATTGGTGTGGCCAATAGGAATTTTGGATATTTGATTCCAAGTATCTCCCTCGACTATAAATTGATTCCTAGTGGCCGACTCGTTTTGGCGACCAAGTGGAAAGGGCACATAAATATGGGGAATGGTTATGAGTTCTATCAGGCTGCCAGTATAGGGGGAACCGATGGATTAAGGGGCTATCGAAACCAACGCTTTACAGGAAAGGCTTCCTATTACCAAAATACGGATGTGAGGTTTAGCTTACGTAAAATGCGCACCCGAATTTTACCTTCGGCATTGGGGCTTTTCGGAGGATTTGACTATGGTAGGGTATGGTCGCCCGGAATTTCCTCAAACACTTGGCATACTTCCTATGGTGGTGGTTTTTATCTGAATAGTGCGAATATCCTGACCTTGAACCTTGCCCTGTTCCATAGCGAGGACGGACCTCGTTTTACCTTTGGTCTCGGCTTTGGATTTTGACCTTGCTTAAGTCCAGGGAGTATAGATTGTTGCCAGAACCATGAGAGCTTTCATCGGACAATAAAATCAAATCTTCATTTAAGAAACAGATAGATTCTAATTGCGTCCTAATGCCCAAATCTATTTCCTCAATTTTTCCGTTAGAGAAATTATCCCAGGTAAAATCCGTAAAAATGAACAGCTTTCCGTAACTGAGTGCGATTATCTTCTTGCCGCTTGGTGAAATAGCTATGCCCGTAATTTGGCAGGTCTTCCAATTCTTACACACATTGATTTCCCCAACTAAATTGGCCTCGTATACTCCCTTTTGATCCGGGACACTATAGATGTAAGCACTACCGGTAAAGGGATTGGCCCTGTTTTTGGTTACGATGAACAGTTTGTTGTTATGATGGAAGATAGCTTCGGCATCAAAATAACGGCCCGATTTCTTAGGGGGAAACTCTTTTTGGTTGGGGTAGCTTAGTTCAATTTTCTCGGCATCGATTTTATCGCCAGGTTCTATTTCCGGATTGGGAACCTTGTAAATTTTCAGGTTTTTCCTGCTGTTGTTGTTATTGCCTATATCGGCGATATATACATTTCCCAACGAATCTTTGGTAAGATCTTCCCAGTCATCGTTGTCCCCGTTTTTCATCTTCAAGGTCTTTAGGATATTTCCCTTAAAATCGACCTTATATAACTCATCCTTATTCCCTCCATCTTCAATAATCCAAACCGTGGAATCCTTTAGGCTAACCATTCCTGAGTTTTCCTTGAGGCTGCTAGGCAAATCTGTAACGACCTTTAGTTGACCGTAATTTGTACAGGAAAAGAAGGTGAGGGATAGTAAAAAAAGAAACGTTCTAATCATAGGGTAACATCTTGATACGAACGTATGAATTTACGAATCTAAAATTTATTGGCATCGCCAAAGGGGTCTGTACTTCGAGAATTTTCCTTTGGTACTTTTTTATTCGTGATTTGTTGCGACCGCGTTGTCGTTTTTCATTTTTATCTTGTCAATAAGCAAGGAACCTAATTTTCTTCCTTGGCCCACGCCCACTTCTACAGCGGCCCGGTAATGGATACCCCCGTACATTCTGCTGATTGCAGCCTCGTCCGCAGCTTGGTTGAAAGAAGTAAAACTTCTAACGGGAAGACCATAAGGAAGCTCCGTATCGTCATCAAAGCTAAAATTGTCCCCAAAGATATCCGTTAAGGCAGTGGCGGCCGCACCTGAAACAACGCTATGCCCACTTGTATATTCCGGGAAGGGAGGGGTTTGAAGTATGGGAACCCAGTTTTCGTCAATATGTTGATTTATCAAAGTTTCCGGGCGGATAAGATTACTCCGGTACTTTTCGTCCCAGCAGCTGATAAAACCATCTGCGATGGCCATAGAAGTTTTGGTATATGCATAAAGTGATTTTTGAAAATCACTATCTGTCTTTCTGCAGGCAATTTTGGTGATACCGATCCAATGGGCCCCTGGGGTAATCTTTTTGGTGGCAAACATCAAATGTCCGCGGGTTACGGATACATACGGATTACAGTCCCAAAATTTGGCTATGGCCACTTCTTCGGACGCATCGCCAATGGCGGTAATCCGGTTACTGGTTTCGTAGACCTCCAGAAGCTCCTTATAGAATTGGGAGTTCTTGTCCATGGAGAAGGCCGGAGGCGGTACCGGTTTGAACTGTGCTGCGGAATCCAGGAAAAAGGGACGTATTTTGTTCCAATGGGGTTCAATACCGTCCATATAGGCAGGTGGGGTGGGTTGCCACCTTGCAGGGTCGTCCGTATCCACCGTAAATTTGGGCATGGTGCGGGTCTGCGGGTAGTTATCCTTGTTCATCCATGCCTTAATATGCTCCGCAACTTTTTCCCCATAGGCTTTTGAGGCTTCAAATTCCGTCTTGTTGATGGTTTCCCATTTGTTGAAAAGGCTATCCTGTAAAACGTTGAATTTGTCCTCTGAAAATATCAGTTGTTTGCTAATGTTCATGTGGGCAATAAGTGCCGCCAAATTGGGATTCACATTTTGTAAGGAGTCCATCTTTGGTATCGGGGTCAATTCATTTACCTGTCCGGCCAAGGAATTATATTCCGGATTTACTTGTGCAATGATTTCGTAGGCCGCAATATTGGGGTAGGCGAATATTCTACTGGCCACAGGTGGGGAAAAAATGTCGTGTATCATTATCTCTACCACCTTATCAATGGATGTATGCAGGTCTTCTGCCGTTACCTTGATCGGTTCAGTGCTAGGCTGCTTTTCCGGGGAACAGGAAAAAAAGACCGCTAAAAGCAATACTGCCAAAACTTTCTTGAACATCTTTAATTTCATTTTATTTTTCATCATCAATTTGCCCTCGATTTAGCAACAAAATTACATTATTTTGACTGCCAATCAATTCTTTAGGGTTAAAAATGAGACTAAAAGGTCTACATTAAACTTTCCTTAAACCTTTTTAGTTTTTTATATGTAAAATGTTCTAATCCAATTTGTGACTAAGAGTAAAACTTTGACATTGGGCTTCATTCTTATTATAAATGGTCCTATTAGTTCTAACGAGTCTTATCGATGAATTTAGTCCCGGTCAGTGGTAAATGGCCTACCTGAATTATAAAAATAAAAGATACGCGCATTACAGAAAGAATATTGTGTTATGGGAGTTGCTGGGCAAATCCTAACAATCCAAGTATCAATTTCCTTTAAGGATATAGGAACGATCGTTATTTGTCAAAATCAGAAGTTTGTTTTGGGAAATTGGGGCTATTTTTCTCGAATCTGAACCTTTCGGAAGTTCCAGGAATCTTTTATGGATAAAGTTCCTATTGGAATCCATTTGAAGAATCCCCCCGGGGTTTTCAATGTTTTGGCCCAATTCGTTTGTTTGCCCCTTGAAATTTCCAACGTAGTATATACTCCCATCTTCCGATATAAAGAAGTCCTGAATACTACTCATTTGTGCAGGTATTGGTAATGGAACTGCTTTGATATTTTCTCCTAGGTTTAGATAGACCATGGAACGAAGTTCCTGTACCTGTTTGGTCTCCATAATTTCTTCTTCCTTTTTACCCGTCAAATCCTCGATACCTTCAATTTTTGAAAACTTGGTATAGCTCAAAAACTTCTTCTTTAAATAGGGTAGTTGTTCCGTGAGCTTATCCTTAGAGGCAAAAGGTACATATTTACCGAAGAAATCATAAAAAATAATAGGATCCGGTTGTTGGTTTTCATCAAAATCATCGATGTATAATTTTAAGGGACGCTCTACACTTGTCTTTATCTTAAAATTTAAACCGGCATTCCCCACCAATAGGTCCGGTTGGCCATTGTTGTCCAAATCCGCTACCGATACGGTATTCCACATTCCGTTTGTGTTTTCCAGGCCCATTTTCTGGGTCTCGTTCAATAATTGGGAACCGCCTTGGTTTATGAGAACCGTAACGGGCATCCAATCACCTACGATTACTAGGTCCAATAGACCATCGGCATTCAAGTCCGCCCATTCACTGTCCGTTACCATACCTATTCTTTCCTGTTGTAAAACCACGAACTTTCCGGTACCATCATTTTTTAAAATATAACTAACGGGAGACAATCCATAACCACCGGGAATGGAACGATTGCCAATGAAAAGATCGTCATAGCCGTCTCCATCAAAATCCGCGGCAGAAACACTACCTCCATTGGTTTTAATCAAAGGGATGTTGAGGCGTTCAAATGTACCCTTTCCATCGTTCACATAGATACGGTCTTCCAAATTGGGATTTCCTTCCACAAGTTCATTGCCCCCACTCATTACATAAAGGTCCAGATCGCCATCATTTTCAATATCGAATGCGACGGCATCAACATCTTCATAAATGACATCCTTTCTAAGGCTGGTATTTTTAACTTCGGAAAAAGTACCATCGTTATTTCCAAAGTAAAGGGATGGGGATTGATATTTGGCACCGCCAATAAAAAGGTCCTCCAAACCATCGCCATTAAAGTCTGCTTTGACCAAGGCAGGGCCTTCGGTGGACAATTTTTCAGGAATTAGGCGTTCTCGCTCGTAGTCAAGATAATTGTTCTCTAAATGGACAAAATTGAAAAATTCATAATCGGTGGCTTCTCCCAGTTCCTTTTTTGGTGTATCAGGTAAGTTCGATTTTCTTGTAATAACATGTTCTTGATTGATGCCTAATCTTGTTTCCGATTGTACTTTTCCATCCAACCATCGAATTTGAATAGAATCTATGCTAGTGTTGTTTCCCAATCCAAAATGCAACCTATGCGTAGAAGAAGACTGAAACCCTTTTACGGTCGTCAGTTCTTTTATAAACCGATTTTCTCCTGAAAACACCAGTACTTTGGCCCCATATGGACTCTTATATTCCTGATTTCCCTGCAATTTGACAGAGACATAATTGTTGTTTCCGCCACGATTACTTGTATTCTCCAAAAGGCTTGCCTTTTGATTGATGTTGTTCACCAAGAGATCAAGATCACCATCGTTGTCCAAATCTGAATACGCGGCTCCATTCGAATAAGAGGCACTGAGTCCAGAAGCTTCCGAAAGGCGCTCAAAGGTCAGGTTTCCTGTATTCCTAAAGATTATATTGGGAATGTTTACCGTAGGGATTTGCGCAATGAGCTTGGATTCAATTTCATTTTGTTCTTCTTGTTGGTATTTTGAAAAGTCGATATTGCTTAGATAATTTATGTAATCCAGGTCGTTGGGTCTTTTATAGATGCCATTGGTTATAAATATGTCGTTTTGTCCATCATTGTCAAAATCCTGTATCAATGGAGACCAGCTCCAGTCCGTGGCATGTGTATTTGTTAAAAGGGTAACATCCGCAAAATGTCCTTGGCCCGTATTCAGTTGGAACGTATTTCTGGCGTATTGGTCCTCAAAACCAAAACCTTTTTTGATGAGGTTCACCTTATCCGAGTCCTCACCGCCCGATCTCAAAAAGATTTGTGCGTCAAAAGGCATCATATCCAGCGAAAAGACATCGGGAAGCAAATCGTTGTTTATATCGGCAATATCAACACCCATCGTAAAACGTGAGGTATGATTAAAATAATCTGCCACAAATTCCTTAAACGTTTTATCACCTTGGTTTATATAGAGATAATCGTTCTCATGGAAATCATTGCCTACGTAGATATCTAAAAACCCGTCGTTGTTGATATCGGAAACACTTATTGCCAGACCATATCCTAGGGCACTGCTGTAAATACCGCTGGCATCTGTCACATCAACAAAAAAGGAAGCCCCTTCATCCAACTTGTTTTCATAGAACCGATCGCCGGACAAGGAATCTTTTTCTTGGCGTAGGGAAATATTACCATAACTTCTGGGCGTATGAACGGAATGGTTTAAGAGATACATATCCTGATCTCCGTCATTATCGTAATCGAAAAAAGCGGCTTGGGTTGAAAACCCGGAAAAATCCAGACCATATTCTTTGGAAACCTCTTTAAAAGTAGCATCACCATTATTTAGATAAAGTGCATTTTGGGACATAAGACTTTTGTAATCGCCAACCTTACAGACATAGATATCCAAAAAGCCGTCATTGTTGACATCGGTCATCGTAGCCCCGGTTGACCAGCTAGTATCCATAAGAAGGCCAGCGTCCTCAGTAATATCCTTAAATTTTAACCCACCTAAATTCAAATAGAGACGGTCCGGTTTTTGGTTTGCCGTTAGGTAGACGTCTTCCAATCCGTCGTTGTTGATATCCCCTATCGCCACGCCACCACCATTGTAGTAATATAAATATTCGATGATGTTTAGATCTCCCGTATCCTCAAGGTCATTGGAAAAATCGATTCCGCTGCTATCCGAAGGAACATCCCTGAAGTAAATAGGAGCCTTTTCCAAAGTAGCCTTATCTTCTGGTACTTTGTTACACGCTAAGAATAGGAATGTAGCTGTTACTAGTAGGAGATTAGCTTTCATTAGTTGAATTTAAATATTGCCAAGGAGTCTCGATTTCTACTTACGAATAACTTTTGGTCGATGATGCCCATGTCCCTAATTTCACCTTTAACTTTGAAGCCCTTTCCGCTTTTTATTGTTTCAAATTTAAGTCCTCCCTTGTTTTCCAGGTATACACCATAGGAAGCATCATATCGTCCCACCTCTGGTTTTACATTGTATAGATTGCCTCCCAACACGATGTCCTGGTCGCCATCTCCATCAAAATCGTTCGTGGCAATTGCATAGGTAGTTGAAAATTGGGCAGCGATGGGGAGTGGCAAAACCTCGAAAGTCAAGTTACCGTTATTTACAAGTATAACGGATTCAAGGGTGTTGGCTTCCAATGTTCTTGCTTCTTTCAAGGCCTCCTCCGAAAAAATAGCTGACACAGATGCATCTTTAAAGGACTCATAATCTGGATATTTTTTTGTAATAGCCTTTATTTGTTCGATCAAATCATGTCTAAGTGCATAGGGGTAATCCTGTCCATCCTCTCTTCTAAATGTGAGTATGGGGTCAATAAATCCGTTTTTGTCAAAATCGGCAGCGTATAAGCGTATAGGCCGGTCTTTACTGGCTTTAAACCGACTGTTTAACCCATGGTTTCCAACAATGAAATCAACATCGCCATCACAGTCCAAATCACTGGGGACAATGGTGTTCCACCAGCCTTTTAAATCCAATAACGGATTATCTGCCTTTCTAACAAATTTTCCTGCTTCGTTGATAAATATTTCGATTGCCATAAATTCACCAACAATGATCAAATCTTCATCCCCGTCATCATCCAGATCTTGGAAGAGGGCCGAGGTAATCATACCCATGCCCTGAAAATCTGTTCCGGCAGTCATCGTGATATCGGTAAAATTGCCGGTTCCGTCATTCTCCAACAAAAAGCCCGAACCGGCCATGCCATATTTTAAAGGAATCATACGTTCCCCCACAAATATATCCAAGTCACCATCTTGGTCTATATCAGAAACATCGATAGTGGAAGAACTATGAAAGGTATTGCTAACAGGAAGCTTTTGATCGGATAATTTAAAATTCCCCTTACCATCGTTTACATAGAGACGGTCCAAGAATTCAGCGGAATACTGTGAATATTCGATACCACCACTGCACACGTACAGATCCAGGTCGTTATCCCCATCGGCATCGAAAAAAATACTTTCCATATCCTCAGAATTTTTGCTTTGGTCAAAGTCGGTGGTCTTTTTTAGGATGAAACCATTTTCGGTGTTCATAAAAAGACTTGGGGGGTTCCCTTTTGACCCACCTATGAATAAATCTACCCTTTTATCACCATTGACATCGCCAAAAGCCATTTTAGGACCTTCGGTACTTACCATGTGATTAAGAAGACGGTCCCTGTCAAAGTCAACGAAGCGATTCTCCAGATGGACGAAATCCAATAGCCCCGCTACTTTTTCGAAAAGTTTGGGTTCCGAAGGAGATTTATCCAATGTTGGGTCTTGCGCATCTTTTTCGTAAACAATAAGTGTCCGGTTTACTTTGACGTCATTTAGTTTGGTAATCTTTCCTGAGGGCCAAGTGATTCTTACCGAAACGTTTTGATTCTTGGGCAATCCGATATTCGGCCTAATGTCCATGCTGGATTGAAATCCCCGTACGGGCTGATTTTCCACCGAGATATTGTACGGTAGCACCTCAATTTTAGTACCAATGGCATAGGTGTTATTGCCTTCGCCCCGTAAATCAAACTTGAGGTAATTCGATTTTTTGGAATCCATGGTGGTATTCTCATAGACAAAAGATTCCATGTTAAGGTTATTTACTACTAGATCCAAGTCACCATCATTGTCCAAATCCCCATAGGCAGCCCCGTTTGAAAAACTCTCCACAAGTAAACCGGATTCCTCGTATTTTTCGAATTCCAAATTACCAAGGTTTTTATAGGCATGGTTTTCAACTTTGTTCGAAGGAATTAGGTCAATGAGTTTGGCATAGTTCACCGAATCTGTTGTAATCATGGATTTGAGAATTTCGGTATTGGAAATGTAAGTTAGATAATCTTGGTCCGTTAAATCCTGATACACTCCGTTGGCGATAAAAAGGTCTTTAAGGCCATCATGGTCCATGTCGAATATCAAGGCGCCCCAACTCCAATCTGATGCTTCCACACCACTTAGCCTACCTATTTCGCTAAAAGTATTGTCCGCATTGTTTAGCTGGAAGGTATTCCTTGTAAATTGATGGTAATATCCACTATTAAGGTTTAATTGGTATTTATTCCAATCTTCAAAAGTGGTTACCGTCTTTAATCGATCATATTCCGATGGAAGCATTTCCGTAACGAAGATATCGTTATAGCCGTCATTATTGATATCCGCCATATCCGCTCCCATGGAAGCGACGCTTGTGGCGGTAATTTGATTTTCCAGAGATTCCGTAAAAGTGCCATCCTGATTGTTGATATATAGATAATCACGCTCGAAAAAATCATTGGAAACATAAATGTCCTCCCAGCCATCGTTGTCCACATCGCCAACGGTAACCCCCAGTCCAAAACCTATGACACTTCCATAAATCCCAGCCTTTTCGCTAATATCCACAAAGGTGCCATCTACATTTTCCATGAGTTTGTCACCACCAAGGATATCGCGTTTGTTACGTTCGTTCTTTTTTAGATCAAAACCACCGATGGCTTTGTAGGAATTATTCAGTATATAGACATCCAAATCCCCGTCCTTGTCAAAATCAAAAAAAGACGCGTGCGTAGAATAACCCTTATCATCCAAATTATAGTCGGCCGCCATTTCTTTGAAGGTACCATCCTGTTGGTTGATAAAAAGTTCGTTCTGTTTGTTTTCGCCATTTAAGTCACCTGAATTACAAACATATATATCCAGATAACCATCTGCATTGATATCTACCATGCTTACACCGGTTGACCATGGCCTTGTACCCCCAACATGGGCCTTTTCTGTAATATCCTCGAATTGAAAATTGCCTTTGTTGAGATAGAGTCTATTCTCTTTTTGATTGGCAATGAAGTAAATATCGGGCAGACTATCGTTGTTTATATCGCCAATGGCAACACCTCCACCATTGTAATAGTTACGATATCTGTAGACATTGAACTCTTGGTCATATGTTAAATCGTTTACGAAATCAATGCCAGTAGTTTGGGCCGATAGTAATTTGAAAACTGTTCCTTTTACATCATTGGCGGGCTCATTGGTTTTGTCTTTACAAGAGGGCAGGAGCAAAGTCAAAAAAGCAAATGCACCTACTCTTAAAAGCATCTTATCAAACGTCGTTTTATTTTGTTTCTTCAAGCACATACCTTAGGTCGTCTATTTTTGCCTTTACAATGCGATCGTCATCCAAGGGCCTTATCACTATTCTGCGGTTTCCGTCAACTTTTACGAGTAGATGGGTACTATCCTTCTCTAAAGGAACCTTAATGAAATCATTTCCAGGATACCACTTTTTTAAGGTATCCATAACTACTGGAACCAATTTATTTGCTTGCAACTCTTTGTTCCAAATGGACCATGCGGTATAGAAAAACTGAAGATCCATTCCTGTCATAATTTTTTCATTATTGAAATTTCCTGCAAAGAGAAGGGTAATTTCTGATTCCATGGGTGCCTCTGGCCTCAAAGGTAATTTATATTTTACGGACTCATTCTGGGGGCCATTGGAGACCAAACCTTGCTGGTTCAGTTTCCAACAAGCACTAAAAAATTCCATTCTATGTTGACCGAATTTCAAATTAAAAAGTAGAGAGTCGTGAATGATGCCGGTAGCCATTTCACGCTTTATAAGTTTCGAATATTCTGAACCAGTAGAACAGTTCAAGATTAATAAAAACAATAAGGGGATGCCAATTCTATTGATTATTCTTGAACTCATAAAAAAGAACTTCTTCATTATTATTACCTATCGTTAGTATTTTTTTTCCTTTTAATGTAACCCATTCCAAAGCCCGTATTTGCCCTTCTATAAAAAGAGGATTCACGTTAGCTTCAGAATTTTGAGAAATAATCGGTCCAAAGATAGCCCATCCTTTTGAAGCATCATACCTCCCGAATTGAGGTTTTACCATGTATTGATTTCCACCAAGAAATAGATCTTGGTATCCATCGTTATTAATATCCTTTATGGAGATTGCATAAACTGGCGCATATTGTATTTCATCTGGAAGTACCTTTGCTTTGAAGCTTCCGCCTTGGTTAATAAATAACGTACTTTCAATGATATCAAGTTCGGCGATATAGCATTTTGCAAGTTGCTCCTTGGAAAAGATCATGGTCATATCGGCTTTGGCATAATCCTTATAGTATAGGAATTTCTTTTTCAGGGAAGGTATTTGGGAAACCAATTCATCCTTATCCGCTATTGGGTAATATTTACCGTTCCGTTCTTTACAAATCAATTGTTCTTGAAAACCATTCCCATCAAAATCGGCAATGAATATCTTCATATTCTTCTCGTAAAAAGCATTGCGGCCAATATTCCCAATAATGAGGTCTAAATCCCCATCTTCATCAATATCTTTTAACTCGATGGCCTTCCAGAGACCTGAACTCCCCGAGAATCCAAAAGCAGTACTTTGATCTTCAAAAATTCCCCCTTTGTTGATGAAAACCTTTATAGGCATCCATTCGCCAACCACTAAAAGGTCATCCCATCCATCACCGTTGACATCTCCCCATTGGGCATCGGTAATCATCCCCAAATTTTTAAAATGCGGTTTTTCCTTTGTGGTGAAATTCCCTTTTCCATCATTTTCCAGAATATATCCCGATACTGGCAGACCATACAAATTGGTTTTGTAGCGTTCACCAACAAATAAGTCAATATCTCCATCCTTGTCAAAATCCGAAGCTGTTACAACCGAAGAGCTAAATGTAGAACTAAAATTGGGCGAGCTTTGGGATTTTATAAAACTAGTGCCATCATTGATGTAATAGGCATCATTAAGTTCTATGGAATATGGAGAGAAAGCCTTACCTCCGTGACAGACATATAAATCTAGGTCCCCATCCCCATCCCCATCAAAAAATACGGCATCAGTATCTTCGGAGCCTGCATCCTTTAGAAATGGTGTAGCATGTTCAGTATACCCATTATCATTGGAAACGAACAACTTACCAGCTTGGTTTTTTGCTCCTCCAACAAAGAAGTCGGGTTTACCATCCGCATTTATGTCCGCTGTGGTCAGGGCTGGACCTTCATTACTGCTCATATGGGGCAATAACCTTTCGTTGTCAAAATCAATATAACGGTTCTCCGTATGCATAAAATGAAATAATGGATTGATTCTACCAAGGGGAGAGGAATACTTTTCCATGCTAGGTAGGGACTCCAATCGAGAGGTTTCTTTAATGGGTTGGTCGATTCTATATTTTTGGTTTGTTCTTAAATCGGTTTGTGTACTAACGGTACCGTTTGGCCATGTAATTATCAAGGAATCGATTTTTGTGCGATTTCCAACTCCAAAATGGAGGCCATAGGGCACACTACTTTGAAAACCCCTTGATACGAAGTTCTCTCCGTACCCTATGACTTTGCCATTGGACTTAATCATGGCCTTGGCACCGATAGCCCTTAATTCTTTGTCAAAAAATTCTAATTGTATGCTTCGTTGATTAAGTGTATCGGTTGTATTTTCATAGAGGAAGGAAGGCATATTTACGTTATTCACTACCAAATCTAAATCTCCATCATTGTCCAAATCTCCATAAGCACTTCCGTTACTAAAACTGGGAGTGTCCAAACCCCAAGTTTCTGCAGTGTTTTCAAAATTAAAGTTTCCTTTATTTCTAAAAACGGAATTTGCGACTGCTTGTGAAGGCATGGCATCTATAAGCGTTGTGATGACATTTTTTTCTTTTTGGGCAATTCTATTTCTAATTTTTTCCTCATTGGCATCAAAGGCCAAATAGTCACGGTCCAATAGATCCTTGTAAATTCCATTACTTACAAATATGTCCTTGAATCCGTCATTGTCCATATCAAAAATGAGGGCACCCCAACTCCATTCCGTTCCGGATACATTGGCCTGTCTACTTACTTCTAAAAAGGATCCGTTACCAAGATTCTTTTGTAGTGCATTCCTAGCAAATTGGTTAAAATAGCCCTGTTTTTCTGCAAGCTGTTGCTTGTCCCAGGATTCGAACAGGGTTTTGGTTTTTTTACGTTCTTCCGTGGCGGGCAGCATTTCTGTAACGATAAGGTCTGTCAACATGTCGTTGTCCAAATCCGCTAGATCCGCCCCCATGGACCCCATGGATATCGATTCAAAGTATTCTTCTAGATTTTCGGTAAAACCGCCTTTAGTATCGTTGATATATAAATAGTCTCTTTCAAAAAAATCATTTGAAATGAAAATATCCGTCCAATTATCGTTGTTGAAATCGCCTAATGTTATTCCAAGTCCAAAACCAATTTTGCTGGAGTATATTCCAACCTCATGGGTTATATCAATAAATTTGCCATCATCGTTCCTAAGAAATTTATTGCCATTTTTATCGGGTATCATTCGTAAGTCCTTTTTCAAATCGAAGCCGCCTATGGAACGAAGCGAGTTGTTCAGGATATACACATCCAAATCCCCATCCTTGTCATAATCAAAAAAGGCGGAATGCACCGATAGTCCTTCAATATCCAGACCGTATTCTTTGGAAGATTCCGTAAAGGTAAGGTCACCGTTGTTTATGAAGAGTTCATTGTGGCGATTGGAACCCTCTGGTTTTCCAGCTTTACATACATATAGGTCCAAAAGGCCATCCTTATTTATGTCTGCAAAGGTAGCTCCTGTGGACCACACGTTAGGGCAAGCTACTCCTGCGTTGATTGTAATATCTTCAAATTGCCAATTTCCTTTATTCAGAAACAATTTGTTATCTACCATGTTGCCTGTAAAATAGATATCGATAAGGCCGTCATTATTTACATCGCCCAAGGCTACACCTCCGCCATTATAGAAGTTTCTGTAGAGGTAGGGGTTAAATTGCTCATCGTACACTAAATTATTTTCAAAATGAATACCCGTATTGCTGTCACGCAAATTAAATAGAGGAATAAATGGGTTAGCTTCTTCCTTTTTACAGCTAAAAAGTGATAGTGTTAGAAAAGCGAAAATAAAATTCCAAAAGAATAGGGAACGAATAGCTTTCATGGGTATTGATAACCTGTCTTGGGTAGCAAGAATTTATTACAAAGGTATATATCTTAGTAAAAAAAGGGCTGTTCTTACGAACAACCCTTTCAAAATTATAACTACTAAATCTCTTAATATCCAGGATTCTGGGTCAAGGTTCCGTTGGAAGCCTGGATTTGTGAAAATGGTATAGGCATCAAAGATCTAAAAGCATCCGTGTTGGTTTTTTCCCACCACACATCGTCAAAGGTTCCAAAACGAATTTGATCTGTTCTTCTGCTTGATTCCTGGAACATTTCACGTCCTCTTTCCGCCAAGAATTCAGCTGCATCGATAGATGTTAGCGGTGCTACCCCAGCTCTAGCTCTTATTGCATTGACATCAGGCAAGGAAAGACTCCAATCCCCAGCTGCCCTTGCACGAGCTTCCCCACGCATTAAGTGAACATCTCCCAATCGTATAATTGGGTAGTCATTGTTCATATCCTGTCTTCCCAATACTTCGAAACTAAATTTCTTCATACGGGCTCCTGATTGTCTAATGGAATTGGGCTCCAACTCGTTGATTTCTGGAGTGTAAACCACTTGAAGATCATCGTCATCCGATGCGAAATCAATTAAGGCATTCCCAGAGAAATCTGTTTGTGGACCCACCAAGAAATTTGCTTCTTTACGTGCATCCCCATCTTCATAACTGTTGTAGAATTCCTCTAGAACCTGGAATCCATTCCACGGAGCGGCGTCCAATCCGTAAGTCAACTGGCTGGGGCCGTGCAATGTCATTTGATTAAAATTCATACCCCCAAGCCCTACACTATTGTATTCAATAGACCAAATGATTTCTGGGTTGTTCTCATTATTAGGAGCGAAAACGGTTGCATAACCTTCTAGAGTCTCTGGGTCAGAATCTACTTCCGGCCTTTTCGACAAGTTTGGTGCAACGCACCCCTCATCACAAAGAATGTATGGACTGTTGTCAATGATGTAGGATGCAGCCCAATCGGCTTCTTGGTATCTTGGTGTGCCCGTATATACTTCTGCATTCAGGTACAATTTAGCCAATAGACCCAATGCAGCATACTGGTTGATTCTATAATTATTGACTTCAGTTCCTAAGTCACTGCCGGATAAATCCATTCCTGCAGTTACTGCTGGAATCCCCAAAGCGGCCAACAATTCGCTCTCTACGAAATCAAATACCTCAGTACGTTCTGATTGTGGTGCATCACCACCCGGTGCCGTTACGATTTTTACACGTCCGAATAAATCTAATAACCTCCAATAAAAATAAGCTCTTAAAGCTCTTACCTGAGCGGTTTGGTTTGTATTCAAATTACCTCCGGCTAAAGCAATATTACACTCTCCGATTCCCCCATAGGCATCGTTCCAAGCTTCACCAATTCTTTCGTGGGCAGCATCCCATGTATGGCGGTGTAGTTGAATCCAAATACCACCGTCAAACCAGTCACCTCCTTTTTGACCTACGGCCATTTCATCGGAAGGTACACTTTGCGAAGCAAAGAAACCCGTGTTGCCGGCAGATCCAGACCTTAGTCTTCCAAATGGTGCCAACAAAGGACCTCCATCTGCACCACCACCACCTACAGAAACTCCTTCAATAGAGAATTCTTCGGTAACGGTATCTTCCAATTCATCATCTAAATCAGTACAAGAGTAGGCAATCAATGCTACACTTGCCAATGTTAGTTTTAGTATACGTTTCATAGTTTTTTTTTAGAAATTAACATTAACACCTAAAGTAATCGTGGTGCTTGTAAAATAGGCTTCCCTTCTTTCGATACCTGCAATTAGAGGGTTCGCCTGTACCTGTTGTATATTTTGGTTGGGAGTAGACCCTTCCAAATTACTTAATCCCAAACCACCATCTTGTAAAGAAGGTTCTGGATCGACGCCAGTATAACCAGTGATTGTAAAAAGATTTTGACCGGCTAATGACAACCGTAAACCTTTAATATAGCTATCTTCCTTCATATCAAAGGTATAGCCTACGGACATGTTATCCAAACGCAAGAAATCTGCTTTTTCTACATAATAGTCACTAAACTGTGCTGTTCTAATATCCGACCTTGCCAAACTGGTATTTACAAAGTTGTAGGAGGCTTGTGAACCAATGATGGGTTCATAGAAGGCCCTGAAACTATTTACCAAACTATGACCTACCACGGCTCTAAAGAATACATTGGCATCCCAATTACCGTAGTTTATTTGGTTTGTCCAACCCAATTCAAAATCTGGAATACCACTTCCCAATACTCTAAAGTCGGCATCATCGTCCAAAGCACTACCTTGGCCGGTAACCAAATTACCGTCTCCGTTAATATCTACAAGTATTGGCGTTCCATTGGCATCAACATCCCCTGAAAAAACGGGCCCCCAAATTTGTCCAACTTCCTCGCCTTCTTTTACACGTACAACGAAAGTGTTATTTTGACCTGGTGCGCCAAGGTTACCCAAAACTTGGTCTCCTTGTGGATTCTCTTCCAAAATGTTCTTGTTGTGTGTGAAGATTAGACCCGTATTATACTTCAGTTTATCATTTCTTACAACATCATAGTTAGCGGACAACTCAATACCTGTTACTCCTAACTGACCTGAATTTTGCCATCTTTGGCTGAATCCGTTGTTTTCTGCAGCATCTATGTTTGCAAGTGTAATAAAGTCTTTTATATCTCGAACAAAGTAATCTGCAGTGGCTCCAAAGCGATCCATGGCAAATTCAACCCCAAAGTTGAACTCGGACTTTTCCTCCCATTTTAAGTCTGGGTTGGCAGCACGACCCCCAGCTTGTGTGGTAGCTGCACCGCTAAATCCATCGGCTCCATTTTGAACGTTGAAAATTTGTTGGTAAAGACCTACAGAAGGTGGAATAGCCCCTGTAAGACCCCAACCGGCACGTACCTTCAACAGATTAACATTTGGTAATTCCAAATACTTATTCACATCAGCACCTAAACCTACCGATGGGAATATACCCCATTGATTCTCAGAACCAAATCGGCTGGAACCTTCTCGAGCAATGGAAGCATCAAAGAAGATGGCATCATCAAAGGTTACATTGGCCCTACCAAAGAAACGAATAATACGGTCTCCGTCTTCACGGCCACTGTCAGCTACGATTCGCCCAGCTTCCAAAAGGTCTTGTGCAACACTAATATTGTTACTCCAATCAAAATCTACCCCTGGAGGGAAATCTCCAATTTGGAAGTAATTGAAATTATAATCATTTTCTTGAAACGAATAACCTGCGGTTACCGTGTAATTAAACTTTTCAGCAGAACCAGTGTAGGCTGCATAACCTTCCAACAGTCTAAATTTTCTTTCCTCGCTTCTAAAATCTGCACGCCCACGTCTTGTAGGACTTAAAGCATTGCCTCTCCACAAGTTGGTAGTTGGATAGTATTGGTTATTATCCCTCTTAATGTTTTGTGCTGCATAATTCAGATTGAGTGTCAGGTTATCTGTAACTTTATAATTTAAATTAACACCATAATTTAATGTAGTAGCGGCCGCATCGTTTCTGTTCAATTCGGCAATTGAAACGGGGTTAAAACTGTCGAAAAGCCCCAATGTTTCAAAATAACCACCAAATTGTGAAGAATTAAATGCAAAAGGCGCGTCATCCCCGAAAATAGGTGCGGTTGGATTATAACTGGTGGCATAACGCATTGCCTCGTTAAAACCTATTTGTGAATCACGCTGTGTAAAGGCAGCGTTCACATCAATCTTTAATTTATCGTCAAAAAGAAAACCGGTGAAATTGGTTCTAAGGTTGAACTGTTGAAAACCTGTGTTTATTAAGATATTATCGGTATCCCTTAGGTTACCGGCAATACGGTAATTAAAACCATCGCCACCTCCAGAAGCTGCTATATTGTGAACTTGGGCAACTCCTGTTTGGGTTACCTCATCTCTCCAATCGGTATCGCTTCCCAAATCATTACCACCAGTAGCTAAAAACTCTTCACGATTCATTATGTCTATTTGATTGGCAATGGTAGAAACACCCACTTGTCCATTGTAAGTGACTTGTAAGGGTTGATTGCCTTTACCTCTTTTGGTAGTAACTACGATAACACCGGCAGAACCTCGTGAACCATAGATTGCAGCGGCAGATCCATCCTTAAGTACGGTAATATTCTCGATATCGGCTGGGTCCACACTAGCTAGCGAACCTCCCAAGATACCGTCAATTACCACTAGGGGCTGTTGGTTACCTCCAACGGTAGAAATACCTCTAAGCCGTATAACGGGTTCGGCATTGGGGTTTCCCCCTCTGTTAACAACACTCAAACCGGCAACCTTACCTTGCAATAACTGGGTAGGTTCCTGAACCACCCCTTGGTTAAAGTCTTCTGTACTAACACTTACCACTGAAGATGTGATTTCCTTTTTTGCTTGGTTACCGTAACCTACAACAATTACTTCATCCAATGCCTGTGTGTCTTCCACTAGGGTTACATCGATGGTTGTTTGACCGTCTACTGGTATTTCTTGGTTTTTATAACCAATGTAGCTAAATACCAATACTGCATTATCACCCAAACCATCAATGGTATAATTACCATCAAAGTCGGTTTGAGTTCCGTTGGTCGTTCCTTTGACGACCACACTGGCCCCAGGAAGAGGACCACTAGCATCTGAAACAGTTCCAGACACCTCTTGAGCCTGAGCCATACCAAAAGTCAAAAAGGCTCCTAGTACAACTAAGCATTTTAGTAGCGTAATCTTCATAAAATGTTAATTTAAGTTGAGTTAATTTTATTCAAGCGTTAAAAATATGTAAAAACAGCAATAAAGAACATCGTAAGTCTAAAGGCTTACTCACGAAAACGGTTTCGTGTTAATAACTTTTTTAAATTATGGATTCTTAATTATACAAGTTATTAATTAATCTATTCGTAATAAGTTAGGGCTTATTAATGTAATAATGCAATTTTAGCCAAATATATAAATTTTATTTTTCTTTAAATTTCGTTAAGCCCTTATTAACATTATCTAATCTTCAATTTTATTGTTCACGTTCATTTAAGGTTTGAAATTTTGTGTAAATTCCAAAAAATTCAGCTTAGAACTTCACGTACACATTGAAAAAAAGGGTTACTTTAAAACAAATTGCGAAGGAATTGGACGTTTCAGTTTCAACTGTTTCCAAGGCCTTGAAAAACAGCGAAGAGATTAGTAGGGATACGAAGGACAAGATTCAAGCTTTCGCCAAGCTTTACAATTATCGACCAAATAATATAGCCTTAAGTCTTAAGAACAAAAAGACCAAGAATATAGGAGTTATCATACCTGATATTGTCCATCATTTTTTTACTACTGTTTTTAGGGGAATTGAACACTACGCAGGCGAAAGGGGTTATAATGTCATGATTTGTGTTTCGGATGAATCCTTTGAAAAGGAGATTTTGAACATGGAATTGTTGGCCAATGGTAGTATCGATGGCTTTATAATGTCCTTATCCGCGGAAACTCAGGAAAAGAATGACTACACCCATCTTAAGGAAGTATTGGGTCAAGGTATTCCTTTGGTCCTTTTTGATAGGGTTACAGAAGATATCGAATGCGATAAAGTCATTTTGAACGATGAGCAGATAGCTTATGACGCGGTACAGGGCATGATCCGTTCTGGAAAAAGGAAAATTGCGTTGGTAACCACGGAGGGTTATTTTAATGTAAGTTTCGATCGGGCAAGGGGTTATAAACGGGCCCTGGAGATGAACGGATTGGATGTGGACAAGGCCTTGGTCTTGACCTTGCCTTACAAAAGTGAGGACGATACGGTAATTTGGGACTTTTTCGAAAGCAACGATATCGATGCCGTACTCTGCGTAAACGAAATTTTTGCGATCAAATGCATGGACGTGGTTCAAAGGCAGGGAAAGAAAGTGCCGGAGGATATTTCTTTCATTGGGTTTACTAACGGAATTTTGTCCAGATATTCAACGCCCAAATTGACGACTGTGGCCCAACATGGAGAGCTCATGGGCGAAACTGCTGCCAGATTGTTGATAGACCGTATAGAAAACGATTTGGAAGGAAACCATAAAACAGAAGTGATATCCGCTACTATCATCCATAGGGAATCCACAATCAATTAGTTACTTTTGCCGGCATGAAAACCTCTTCGAGGGATAGGGTAAGGCAACCTTTATTTCAAAATTAAGAGGGAAATTTTTAAATCTTGGATAGTTGACCTTAAATATAAATCTGTAAGACCCTTAGCGAGAGACTTGTTATGGTAAGTAAAATACCACTAAAATAGAAAATGTTTTAATTAAAGCTATTAATCTAATTTTAAGCGCATGAAAAAAGGATTTATTTTTGATTTGGATGGCGTTATCGTGGATACGGCTAAATACCATTACCTCGCTTGGAAAAAACTGGCCAATGAATTAGGTTTTGAATTTACATTGCAACAGAATGAACTTTTTAAAGGGGTAAGCCGAAAGCGCTGCCTGGAAATTCTTCTGGAATTAGGCAACATCCAGGCCAGTCAAGAGCAGTTTGATCGTTGGATGATCGAAAAGAACGAGGACTATTTGAAATATATAACAAAGATGGACGCATCGGAGATTTTACCAGATGTGCCGCGTGTCCTGGAATTTCTAAAAAATAAGAAGGCTCCAATCGCTTTGGGATCTGCAAGTAAAAACGCAAAGCCCATATTGGAAAAGGTGGGGTTGCTTCCCTATTTTGAGAGTATTGTTGATGGCAATAATGTAACCAAGGCGAAACCAGATCCGGAAGTATTCCTGATCGCCGCCACAAATCTTCAAGTAGCCCCCCAGGATTGTGTGGTCTTTGAGGATGCAGTGGCCGGAATACAAGCAGCCAACAATGCCCAAATGACAAGTATAGGTATTGGGGATGCGAATACCTTGACCGAAGCGAACTATAATTTCAACGATTTCACCGAAATGACCGACGATTTTTTGAACGGCTTGCTAGCATAAATCGGCTGTATCGGCTAACTAAAAATGAAACAAAAATTTTATCCCAAATAAATAATGAATCAGGATTACATACAAGCTAACGAGTGGTCCGTTATAGAGGAAGGCTTTGATGCGGAAAGGGTAAAATCCTCCGAAAGTCTCTTCAGTATAGGAAATGGGGCCATGGGCCAACGCGCCAATTTTGAGGAAGCCTATTCCGGGGGAACGTTCCAGGGCAGTTATATCGCAGGTGTCTACTACCCGGATAAAACCCGAGTGGGCTGGTGGAAAAATGGCTATCCGGAATATTTCGCCAAGGTTTTGAACGCGCCCAATTGGATTGGTATACAGGTGCTGGTAAATGGGACCGAACTCGATTTGGCTACCTGTAAGAAAGTATCGGGTTTTAGGCGCGAACTTAATATGAAGGAAGGTTGGTACAAAAGGAGCTACGATGCGGTTTTAGCCAACGACGCCCAAGTTGAGGTCCTTGTTACCAGATTCCTTAGTTTGGCATTGGACGAGGTAGGGGCCATTTCATTTGAGATATCCTTGAAGAATACAGGCGGAGAGATAACTTTCCTTCCGTATCTGGATAGCGGTATCACCAATGAGGATAGCAATTGGGACGATAAATTCTGGAACACTACCAACGTATCCTCATCAGGCAACAGGGCCTTTATTGAAGCCCATACCCTAAAAACGAATTTCAAGACCTGCACTTTCATGCAGGCCAGTTTGGATTACAAAGGTGTTTCGGTTCCCGGAAATTTGGATATATCCAAGGATACCTTTGTATCCTTACGATTTTCGCAGAAAGCTGAAAAGGGGGAGAAACTGACCCTTACAAAATTTGGGGGATACACCGTTTCCAGAAACCATCCCGAGGATGCACTGGTAGATGCTGCCAACGAGGTATTGGACGTGGCTTCGTCGCTTGGCTTTGAAAACTTGCTTAAAAAGCAAAAGGAGGCTTGGGCAGGTATATGGGAAATGAGCGATATTACCATCCAAGGCGATGTGAAAGCCCAACAGGGCATCCGGTTCAATATCTTTCAATTGAACCAAACCTATTTAGGGACGGATTCCAGGCTGAACATAGGTCCAAAAGGATTTACAGGAGAAAAATATGGGGGTAGTACGTATTGGGATACCGAAGCCTACTGTATTCCCTTTTACATGGCCACCAAGGACGAAATGGTTGCCCGTAAATTATTGAAATATAGGTACAACCATTTGGAAAAAGCCATTGAGAATGCTGAGAAACTCGGGTTTACCAATGGGGCGGCCCTATATCCCATGGTGACCATGAACGGTGAGGAGTGCCATAACGAATGGGAAATAACGTTCGAGGAAATCCACCGGAACGGCGCCATCGCATTCGCCATTTACAATTATTATCGATATACAGGGGACTACTCCTATATACCGGAGATGGGCTTGGAAGTGCTCATTGGTATTGCCCGTTTTTGGCATCAACGGGCGAATTTTTCCACCTTCAGGAACAAATATGTCATTTTGGGGGTAACCGGTCCCAACGAATATGAAAATAACGTCAACAACAATTGGTACACCAATTACTTGGCCCAGTGGTGTATCCATTTTACCCTGGAACAATTGACCAAGGTTAAGGAAGGCTATCCGGAGGATTACAAAAGGATAATGGGCAAGACCAAACTTACGCCTACCGAATACGATGCCTGGAAAAAAGTGGCGGATTCCATGTATTTCCCGTATTCGGAGAAACATGGCGTATACCTGCAACAGGACGGATTCTTGGACAAGGATTTGGTCAAGGTGAGCGATTTGGAAAAAACGGAACGACCTATTAACCAAAAATGGAGCTGGGACCGTATTCTACGTTCGCCGTATATAAAACAGGCCGATGTGCTACAAGGGTTCTACTTTTTTGAGGATCATTTTACCACTGAGGAACTGGAGAAGCATTTTGATTTTTACGAACCGTTCACCGTGCACGAGTCTTCCTTGTCGCCCTGTGTGCATAGTATTCAGGCGGCAAAATTGGGAAGGATGGAGCAGGCGTATACCTTTTATTTGAGGACTTCCCGATTGGATTTGGACGATTATAACAAAGAAGTGGAGGAAGGACTCCATATAACCTCCATGGCTGGTACCTGGATGAGCATTGTAGAAGGTTTTGGGGGTATGCGTGTGGTCAATGATACACTTTCCTTTGAGCCCCGCATACCAAAGCAATGGGACGCTTATTCCTTTAAGGTGAATTTTAGGAACCGCATCATCAAGGTAGAGGTCGCTTCCAACGAATTGACCTTTGAACTGAACGGGGACAACGGAATTTCCATTCTGGTGCGAGGTGAAGCATATGAATTATTGCCCAACACGCCCTTAAAAGTTAACTAAAATCCCGTAATTTGGCTTCCCAGCGATCTGTTGGAAATAGGAAATTGAAATGCAAGGAAAAATCGTTATCTACCACGTTTTTACCCGACTTTTTGGAAATACCAATACCACCAACAAACCTTGGGGTACCATCGAGGAGAACGGGGTGGGCAAGTTTGCGGATTTTACCGATAAGGCTTTATCCGAAATTAAGAAACTCGGCGTGTCCCACATTTGGTACACCGGTGTTCCGCATCACGCCGTAATCAGGGATTATACGGCCTATGGCATCTCCAATGACGACCCCAACGTGGTCAAAGGGCGCGCAGGTTCTCCGTATGCCGTAAAGGATTATTACAATGTGGATCCGGATTTGGCCCTGGATCCGGCATATAGGTTACAGGAATTCAAGGAGCTCGTTGATAGGACCCATGCACATGGTATGAAGGTCATCATGGATATTGTGCCCAATCACGTAGCCCGGGATTATCAAGGTATCTCCAATCCCAATGGCGTACGCAGTTTTGGTGCCGATGACGATACCGATCACGAGTATCGGAAAAACAACGATTTTTATTACATACCCGGCGCCCGTTTTGAAGTGCCGGATTGGAAGGATGGCTATAAACCCTTGGGCGGGGAACAGCATACATCCATCGGTACGCTCAAGGAAAATCCGGCCAAATGGACAGGGAACGGTTCCAGAAGTCCCAAGCCGGATATGAACGACTGGTACGAAACCGTACGCGTAAATTATGGGGTAAGACCCGATGGAGGTTTGGATTTTGACCTCCTGCCATATGATTTTGGGGAGAAGGATTATACCGAACATTTCCGGTTTTGGCAGCATAGGGACGTTCCGGATTCCTGGATAAAATTTAGGGACATTGCCCTGTATTGGATGGATTTTGGAGTGGATGGCTTCCGATACGACATGGCCGAAATGGTACCCGTGGAATTTTGGAGCTTTATGAATTCCTACATCAAGATGCGGAACGAGGATGCTTTCTTAATGGCCGAGGTCTATAACCCAGATCTCTACAGGACCTTTATCCATAATGGGAAAATGGATTATTTGTACGATAAAGTCGATTTTTATGACGGCCTCAAACATATCATGAAAGGCTATGGTTGGTCCGATCATATCCCGGTAGTGCAGAATAATCTGAAGGATATAGAACACCACATGCTCCATTTCTTGGAAAACCACGACGAACAGCGTATTGCGAGTCCGAAATTTGTGGGCAAGGCCGAAATAGCAAAACCGGCCATGGTGGTTTCCGCCACCATCAGTACTTCCCCCACCATGATCTATTTCGGACAGGAAGTGGGAGAACCTGCCGCTGAAAATCCCGGGTTTGGAAGCGCTTCCAGAACTTCCATTTTTGATTATGTGGGCGTGCCACATCATCAGCGATGGTTGAACAATAAAAAATTTGACGGGGGTCAATTGACCCAACAGGAGCGGGAATTGCGTGATTTTTATAAGAGGTTGTTGAATTTCACCTTGGAAAGCGAAGCCCTAATGGGAAAATATAGGGAAATTCATTTTTACAACAAGGAGCGTACAAAAGGTTATAACCATAGGGTGCTTTCGTATGTGCGATGGTCCAAAAATCAAAAATTGATCATCATCGTTAATTTTGATGTGACCGATTCTTTTTCCTTCGATTTAAAAGTTCCGCCAGAGATCTTGCAATCATGGGGGTTCAATAAAGCTGCCTACGATTTAAGGGATACACTGTACGGAAAAACATATACCTTGAAAATCATTAATAATGAAGGGCATATAGATGTGCATCTGGACCCATTGGAGTCCTTTATTTTTGAAGTTTTATAAATATGTGATCAATCCTCCTGATATCTATCAACAGGGTTACTTATATTTGACTGATAAAAACGATATATAGAGAGCAAATGAAAAGAGTATTATTAACCTTGGTATTTGGGATACTATTATCTTCCTGCAATATGAATCAACCTTTGGTAATAGGGCATAGGGGTGCCATGGGGCATGAGACCGAAAATACCTTGGCTTCCGTTCAGAAAGCCATGGATTTGGGCGTTGATATGATAGAAATCGATGTGTTCAAGATACAGAGCGGGGAAATCGTTGTTTTCCATGACGAAACGGTGGACAGATTGACTAACGGCCCGGGAAAGATCGAGGAATACAACATTTTCGACCTAAGCAGATTAATAGTAAATGGGGGACATAAAATACCCATGTTACAGGATGTCCTCAAATTGATAGACAATAAAGTCGCTTTAAACATCGAATTAAAAGGGGAAGATACAGCCGATAAGGTCAACCATATCATGAACTATTACATTGAGAAACAAGGATGGTCGCCCGAAAATTTTATCATTTCCAGTTTCAAATGGGACGAGTTACGGGAAATGCGAAAACTGAACCCTAATGTACAGATAGCGGTGTTGACCGAGGAAAACCCGGTGGACGCCATTCCCGTGGCCAAGGAGCTGAACGCGGTTGCCATAAATCCCTATTTTAAAAATCTGGATTTGGAAACTGCGAATAAAATTAGGGAAGCCGGACTCAAAATTTACGTATGGACCGTCAACGAGGATTTTGATATTGACGCCATGAAGCGTATTGGGGTCGACGGAATCATTACCAACTACCCGGAAAGGCTACAATAATGTTCGATGTGGTCATCGTCGGGGGCGGGGCGGCCGGTTTTTTTGCGGCCATCCATATCGCCGAAGCTAGGCCCAACGTAAAAATCGCCATCTTGGAACGCGGAAAACAGGTGTTGACCAAAGTAAAGGTTTCGGGCGGTGGAAGATGTAACGTTACCCATGCCGAGTTCAATCCCGCGGACCTTGCGTCCAATTATCCAAGAGGGGAAAAGGAATTGTTAGGTCCTTTTCACAGTTTTGCCACAGGCGATACCATCGGATTTTTTGAAAAAAGGGGTATCCCCCTAAAAATTGAGGAGGATGGCAGAATGTTTCCAACAACCGACTCCTCACAGACCATTATCGATTGTTTTACCTCCGAAGCGGAAAGATTGGGTGTAAAAATTTTTAGGATTTGTACCGTTACGGGATTTGAAAATATTACTTCCGCAAAAGACGATTACTGGCAAGTCAACACCACCAAAAAAACGTACAAGTGCAAAAAACTATTGGTAACTACGGGCAGTAATCCCAAAATTTGGGATTTGTTGCATAGGTTGGGCCACAACATCGTGAGTCCAGTTCCTTCCTTGTTTACGTTTAACATTCAGGACGAACGCATCAAAAATATTCCAGGGATAAGTACGCACGCCGAAGTTGCCGTTTTGGACAAAATTAAATCCCGAAGGAATACCGACAACGCCTCCCAAAGTGAAATCCTTTCTTCGGAAGGTCCTTTGTTGATTACCCACTGGGGCATGAGCGGTCCGGCAATTTTGAAACTTTCCGCTTGGGGAGCCCAAATTTTGGATTCCTATAAATACGAGTTCAAAATTAAGGTCAATTGGGTGCCGGAATACCATCCGGCCGGACTCCTGGAATTGTTATTGAAGGTTAAGCTGGTGGAAAAAAAGACCGTTCTACGGACCAAGGTCTTGGATATCCCTAAAAGACTTTGGACCAATTTGGTAAGGGCTTCCGGTATCGATGACAATGTTACATGGCCAGACGTCACCAAGGCCCAATTACAGGAATTAACGACTCAACTGACACAAGGTCTTTTTTTTGTGAACGGGAAAAGTACCTTTAAGGAGGAATTTGTGACCGCCGGGGGCGTAGACCTAAAGGAAGTCAATTTTAAGACCTTTGAGAGCAAAGTCCTCCCCAATTTGTACTTTGCGGGGGAAGTTTTGAACATTGATGCGATTACGGGCGGATTTAATTTCCAAAATGCCTGGACGGGCGGATTTTTGGCCGCCCAAGGAATCGTAAATAGCTTTGATAACACCTAGAAACATGCCCAAGCAAATCGCTTTTTTAAGGGGAATCAACGTGAGCGGACAAAAGAAAGTGCCCATGGCAGAATTGCGTTCGCTCTTGACCAACAATGGGTTTAAGGGCGTTAGTACGTATATACAAAGTGGCAACATTATTTTTGAGGAAGCCCATGTTTCGGCCCCAGAAGCAAAAGTCACTTTGGAAGAAACCATTAGGGCCCATTTTGGTTTTGAGGTGCCCGTTTTAGTGAAGTCCCTACCCGATTTGCAAAACATCATCCTCAATAATCCCTTTTCAAAAAAGGAGGATTTGGAGTTCAACAGGGTTTACTTTGTCATGCTTTTCGGTCCTCCGGAAAAGGAAAAATTAGCCTCTTTCAAGGAAGAAATCTATCCGGACGAATCATGGGAGCTAGTGGAAGATTGCCTCTATTTATGCTGCAAATATGGGTATGGAAACGCCAAATTGAACAACAATCTTGTGGAACGAAAATTAAACGTCCAGGCAACCACCAGAAACTATCGTACGATGATGAAGTTAATCGAAATGGGAGAAACTAGTTAAGTTCCCAGATTTTGTAGTTTAAGATAGTCGCGAAGCAGACCCATGCCAAATATGGTAGCAACAGAAGTGCCGCTATCTTGCTCACCAGCCTAAACCATTTTATGGTAAATACAATCATGACCAGTAGCGTCAAGATGACCAATAAGGCCCAAAAAGGCGATTGCAGCCCAAAAAATACAATGCTCCAAAGGGCATTCAATAGAAGCTGAAAACCAAAATGATATAGGGCGGTCTTTACCCATTTATGATGGAAACCCTTGGCCCATACCCAACCTGCAGAAATGCCCATTAGGATATACAGTGTAGTCCAAACAGGGGCGAACAGCCAATTAGGGGGATTAAAACCGGGCTTGTTCAACGTAAGGTACCAATCGTTCACGGAACTTTGGGTAACCACACTGGATACGAACCCAATTATGAGACACACGGTAACACTTATAAAAACAAATGGGAGTCTTTTTCTAAGTAGGGCTGTGTTCATGCCCTAAAATAATCATTTATTTTTATTGCTCCTCCTAAAAACTATCTTTGCGGAAATTGTTGGCTTCATGACAGAAAAAGATTTTATCCCTTCAAAGCCCAAGGTTTTTATCGAAGCGGGGAAAGTCGGTTATAAATCTCCCAGTAATATTGCCTTGGTGAAATATTGGGGGAAAAGGGAAGGACAGATTCCTGCAAACCCTTCCATCAGCTTTACCTTGAGTGCCTGTGCCACAACCACCAAAATCCAATTTAAAAAACTGGATAGTCCTTCTCATGGATTTACTTTTGATTTTTTTTTCGAGGGAAGCCCTAAGCCTAGTTTCAGACCAAAAATCGAGACTTTCTTCAAACGTATAAGCCCCTATTGTCCATTTTTAACGGAATATCACTTCACCATAGAAACCTCCAATTCGTTTCCCCACAGCAGTGGCATCGCTTCATCGGCAAGTGGTATGTCGGCTTTGGCCCTCTGTCTCATGGAAATCGAACGAATGCTTTACCCTGGAATGGATGATGATTTCTTCATAAAAAAGGCCTCTTTTCTGGCGCGTTTGGGTTCTGGAAGTGCCTGTAGAAGTTTGGAAGGACCCTTGGTAACTTGGGGTGTCCATAAGGAAATTCCAGACAGTACGGATTTATACGGAATTCCCTATAAAGGGGAGGTACACCCTATTTTCAAAAACTATCACGATACCATCCTTTTAGTGGACAAAGGACAAAAACAGGTAAGTAGTACCGTGGGGCACGATTTGGTCAACGGGCATCCATTTGCCGAGCAACGTTTTCAGCAGGCGCATAGGAATTTGGTCCGATTAAAACCGATTTTAAAATCTGGCAACTTGGAAGAATTTATACAGGTTATTGAAAGTGAGGCGTTGACCTTGCACGCCATTATGATGACAGGAGACCCTTATTTTGTCTTGATGAAACCTAATACACTGGAAATTATCAATAGAATTTGGGCGTTTAGGGAGGAATCCGGATCACATGTTTGCTTCACTTTGGACGCAGGTGCAAATGTTCATGTGCTTTATCCTGAAACTGAAAAGGAAAAAGTAAATCAATTTATTGTGAATGAGTTGGTTGCATACTGCGAAAACCAGCAGTATATTTGTGATCGAATTGGGCAGGGTGCGGTAAAATTAAATTAATTGCTACACTTCTAATTCAATTCAAGCGTTGTTGAGGTAGGATTTTAAGCATTTGAAATAATATTTTTGATGTTATAGCACCTAAGTTGCAAATTAGTTGTCTATATTTAAATTGTCTAAGGCGTTGCCGGTTTACTTAAACAAATGAAGGGACCATTATTTTATTCAAAAATTCTTCTTTTTGGGGAGTATGGTATCATCAAGGATTCCAAAGGACTTTCCATTCCGTATAATTTTTTTAAAGGTGCTTTGAAAACCAATAACGATTCTGAAAAGGCGAATAAATCCAATCAGGCGTTGCGTGAGTTTGCGTCCTATTTAAAGGAATTATCGATAACGGAACCAAATTTGGTGTCCTTTGATTTTAGTGCGATGGATACCGATATTGAGGAAGGCATGTATTTTGACAGTTCCATCCCGCAAGGGTACGGAGTAGGTAGCAGTGGTGCTTTGGTCGCGGCTATTTACGATAAATATGCAAAGGACAAGATTACCGTATTGGAGAACCTGACCCGGGAAAAGCTTTTATCTTTAAAGCTCATTTTTGGTAAAATGGAATCCTTTTTCCACGGTAAGTCATCCGGTCTGGACCCCTTGAACAGTTATTTAAGTTTGCCTATACTTATCAATTCCCAAGATAATATTGAATCTACCAGTATCCCCTCCCAAAATTTGGAAGGCAAGGGAGCCGTATTTTTATTGGACAGTGGATCTATTGGTGAAACGGCCCCAATGGTTCAAATCTTTATGGAACAAATGAAGAATGAAGGCTTTAGGAATATGCTTAAAGACCAATTTATTAAGCATACCGATGCCTGTGTGGAGGATTTTGTGAACGGTAACATTAAATCACTTTTCGGGAATTTGAAAAAGCTTTCCCATGTGGTATTGGATAATTTTAAACCAATGATTCCCGCCAAATTTCATGACCTTTGGAAACAAGGAATCGAGACCAATGACTACTATCTAAAACTATGTGGCTCTGGAGGCGGAGGTTACTTTCTTGGGTTTACAGAGGATTTTGAAAAAGCACAGGAAGCCCTAAAGGATTACAAATTGGAGGTGGTCTACAACTTCTAGTATATACCCAACATTTTCATGCTTAGTAGAAAAAACAAACTCTTGCTATTAAAAGTATTGAGTCTGTTTTCCGTGGTACGTGGGTATAATCTTTTGATGATCGTTCTGGCACAGTACCTGGCGTCCATCTATATCCTTTCCCCAAATTTACCCTTGAGACAGGTTGTTTTTGATGTAAATCTATTTGTAATCGTAATTGCTTCCGCTCTGGTAATCGCCGCAGGCTACATTATCAATAATTTTTACGATGCGGAAAAAGATCTAATCAACAAGCCCCGAAAGACCATGTTGGACCGCTTGGTGAGCCAGCGATTTAAATTGAGCACCTACTTCGTTTTGAATTTTTTGGCCGTTTTTGCGGCCAGTTACGTTTCTTTTCGGGCAGTGCTTTTCTTTTCGGCCTATATTTTCGGTATATGGTTCTACTCCCACAAAGTGAAGAAAATCCCGTTCTTTGGCAACTTTGTATCGGCTACATTGGCAATCACCCCCTTTTTTGCGGTTTTTGTGTACTACAAGAATTTTGAAACCGTCATTTTTGTGCATGCGATGTTTCTCTTTTTGTTGATATTGGCGCGGGAATTGATCAAGGATTTGGAAAATATTTCTGGGGATGTCGCCCAAAATTACCGAACCATACCCATTATTTATGGGGTCAACGTGTCCAAATTCCTGATAGCGATACTGATGTTATTGACCCTGATACCTGCCTTATTGCTGATTTTTAAGTTCGATGTGGGGTATATGAACTATTATTTTGCCGGATGTATCCTTCTTTTTATGCTCTTTTTAGGCATCCTCTTTAAATCAAGCACCCGAAAGCATTTTTTGTGGCTGCACAACATCCTGAAACTGGTCATTGTGGTGGGCGTTTTTAGTATTCTCTTGATCGATGTAGACTTGGTTTTAAATCGCATTCTTTAATCCTTAGTATTGGATGTTTTCATTTTCTTCAATATATAGAAGTACTTATTTAATATAATATTTGATACGTACAGGAATTAGTGTACGCATTGGCTCGCCTTTCTTACCTTTGTCCAAAATAAAACCGTTATGAGTAGGGGAGAGTCAAACAAAGGGGATAAAGCATCGGGAAGACAAGGGGGGACTTTTAGGAAAAAAAGTTACGCTAGGGGCAATGCGCCTATCAAGAAAAACACCGCTCCAAAACAGGTAAGCGACCCCAACTCCATCCGCCTGAACAAATATGTAGCCAATTCCGGGGTCTGTTCCAGAAGGGATGCGGATATCTATATTTCTGCGGGAAATGTTACCGTAAACGGGAAACCCGTTACCGAAATGGGCTACAAAGTGAAACTTTCTGATGAAGTTAGGTTTGACGGACAGTTGTTGAATCCCGTAAAAAAGGAATACGTGCTTTTGAACAAACCGAAGGATTTCTCCACAACCATTCGCGACGAAAAGGGCAAACGTCATGTTTCCGGATTGATATCCAGTGCATCAAAATCAAAACTACTCCCAGTTGACAAAATGGACAAGGAAGATACCGGACTTCTTCTTTTTACCAACGACGGAGATTTGACCAAACGCCTTAAAAGTCCTATCAACGGATTGCGAAAAATTTATCATGTGGTATTGGACAAAGATCTTAGAAACGCAGACCTGGTAAAGATCCAGGAAGGCGTGGTGGTGGATGAGAAGGTCGTCAAAGTACAGGATATCAGTTTTATAGACGATGCCCCAAAAAGGGAAGTGGGCATAGAGATTTATAGTTCCAGAAATAAAATTGTAAACAGACTTTTTGAGCAATTGGGGTATACCATCGCAAGAATGGATCGTGTGGTGTATGGAGGTCTCACAAAAAAGGATTTACCCAGAGGTCATTGGAGATACTTGACCGAGCAGGAGGTCATTAATTTTAAGATGATAAAATGAATGTAGCCCATGCCTAAGTTTCTATGAAATTATTCCAATGTTCCAACTGTGGAAATTCAATTGTTTTTGAAAATAATAGATGTGTTTCCTGCGGATATTACCTGGCCTATAGTTCGTTCTATAATCAAATGGTTTCCCTTTCCCCAAATCTTTCACAATGGAACACACCCTCCCTGGGCGATGGGCAATACAAGTATTGTGTCAATAGCCAACATGGAACCTGCAATTGGCTGGTCCCCCTAGACAGCCCTTCCGGATTTTGTCTTGCCTGTTCATTAAATAGGACCATACCTGATTTATCCATAATAAAGAACCAGGAAAGTTGGAAGAAAATTGAGATCGCAAAGCACAGGCTCGTTTATCAGCTCCTACGATTAAGGTTACCCATTTTCAACAAAAAGGAAAATTTTGTCGAGGGACTATGTTTCGATTTCCTATCTCCAAAAAACAGGGACAACCTAAAAACTGGACATGCCAACGGTGTTATTACGATTCTTATATCTGAGGCGGATGCCGTTGTTAGGGAAAAGGTTAAGCAAAATATGGAAGAGCGTTACAGAACGATACTTGGTCATTTTAGACATGAAGTAGGTCATTATTACTGGGATGTTTTGATACGCAATGATAAAGTTACGTTGTCAAACTTTCGGGAAATTTTTGGTGACGAATCCATTTCTTACGAGAATTCCTTACAGAATTATTATACCAACGGCCCACGTCATGATTGGCAGAATTTTCACATTAGCAAATACGCATCTTCACATGCTTGGGAAGATTGGGCAGAAACCTGGTCTCATTATCTCCATCTAATGGATACTTTGGAAACCGCATATAATTTTGGACTAAAAACATACCCGAAATTGAGAGGGACAAATGACCTGGACGTGAATGCCAATTTCGACCCTTACATGGAGAACGATTTTCAAGCTATTTTACGAACTGCGATTCCATTGTTTTATACATTGAACAGTATGAACAGGTCTATGGGAAAGGACGATGCCTACCCTTTTGTAATATCAGAGCCTGTAAAGTCAAAATTGACATTTATTCATAATCTTCTAATCAAAGGGAAAGGTTTTTGAACCAAACTTTGATTTGAATGTGGTAGCTTCTTTTTGTCAATTATGCGAAATTGTCAAAAAGGACAAATCATGAATATATCACCCGTATTAGGTTTTGCTAAACTTTTGGTAAAAAGCAGGAAGACAAAATTAATATTGATTGGAGCTCAACTTGGGTATATTGGCTATAAATACTTGAAAAACAGAAAAAGAAAACACTCTAAGTCCAAATCAGGGACAATCAAAACATCTAATCAAGGAACTAGGTAGTTTTAAATCTTCTGAACCTTTAAGAGGCTCTGTTAGGTAATCTTTATCTTTTATGATTTCGTAAAATTCATTTGCTATTTGGGGAAGTTTATCTCTTCTTGATTTAATAGAGTTGATAATTTCTTCACCGTCCAATTCAAATATGGAATTTGGCCAAGCCTTAAAACTTTCTTCAATAGCCAAATCCGTAAGTTTATTTTGTAGTAGGTCCGCTTCTTTAATGAAATTTTCCCTGGAGGTATTTTTTAGAAAATAAATATCAATGGGCATAACTAATCCAGGTAGATAATCTATATCTTCTTGGAAGGATTGGAGGTCCGGCAATATATATTTGTTTGAAATAATCGAGGGTATGATTCCGTCAATACTAAAAAATGCATTGTCCCTATCCCCCGCAAGTGGTATTGCCATATGACCAGTCTCATTTTCAATCACTACCCACCCCCATTGCTTGGAATGGCGGTCCCAATCGCCGATTACAATATCCAATAGCCTAGCTCTAATAAATGCTGATTTGTCTATCTTTAGCATAGCACCCAATTCCATTTTCGATTCTTGTAGTTTTTCTGTATCCACAATTTCTTTTACCTGTTTAAAGGGTGTCCAATTTTTTCCTCCATCCGTTTCATGTTCCAGCAAGTAAATTTTATTGCCATAGTCTTTGTTGTAAGTACCCAAAGCATTTTGTCTAGGAAGAAAAACAGCTTTTGGCTGGGTATGCAAGAGATTTGACTTTTCGGCCAATTTAGCCACCGCTATGGCGGCATATGGATGCTGGGCGGAAATCCCATCAACAATTATATTCTCTAAACCAAGAGTTTTTGCCCATTTTGGAACTAATGGTTCTGGATTTTTATTTATGCTTCTTAGGGTAAAAATATACCCATCTTTGGTTTCTAGTTTGAGACTATGGGTTTGTTTTCCACCGCCTTCCTCCAAAATCTTGGCACCTCCATGTAAAGTGTCCAATTGTAATATTGGAAATTGAAAGGGTGTGGACCATACTTTACGATATTGCTGTCCTTGCATTATCGTTTTTAATTTATTTGCTTTATACAGTGTAGTTGGGGCAATAAGAACCGAATCTATTCTGGAAAAATCCATAGATTTTAAATCTTCGATATTCAGAACTATGGAAGTTTTACTTTCCTTTTCGGTAGAGGAAACAGAGATATAGGTAAGCAAAATAAAAATGAGAATTACTACCCCTATAATTATACCAATTTTTTTCATGGACCTAAGTTACCCATGACGTATGTAAGATAATATTTCTGAAAGATTTTTTTGGGACCCAATTACGATTTTTCCTCAAACAACAACCAGACATTTGGGTCTAAGGTCAAGGACTTGGGAGCTTCTTTCATGGGTATTTCAAAAATGGTTTTTTTGCCTACCACGTCCAATGTAAAGGTTCTTCCCTGCTCATTTCCAATTTGAATTTCCAAAGGAAAGGAAAAGGTAGCATGTTCCTGCACCTGTTCTATGTCTACAAAAAGCTTGTTTTTCTCATAATTCCATCCCCATTTTATTTCTGGATAACCCTTTGTGTATATCCATTGCTGAAAAAAGGTATCCAGATTTTTTCCTGAAATTTCTTCCATTACGGTTTTGAAATCTTCCGTTAGTGCATTGGAGTTTTGGTATTTTTTATAGTAGGCTACAATGCCTTCCCAAAACAAGGTGTCCCCTAATTCCCGCCTGAGCATATGAAGCACCCAGCCCCCTTTTTGGTACGTATTCACGCTCAGGACCTTCATTGGGTCCTTAATGCTAGGGTCTACGATGGGCGATGGGTTTTTCTTGTAATAATCCAATATTTGGTTTCGGTCCAAAAGCAGTTCCTCTTTTCTTTTTTCGTCCCCGTAAACGCTCTTTTGGTACAAAATGGCGAAGTAGGTTGCAAAACCTTCACTAAGCCACACATGGTTCCAATCCTTTTCCGAAGCAGAATTTCCAAACCACTGATGCGCTATCTCATGGGCAATGAGTCCCTCGACTTCATTTTTCCCGTTGACCGAATTTTCAAAATAGGCAATGGTTCCCGCGTTTTCAAGGCCTCCCCACTGGGTCTTTGCTTGCATATTGGCCAGTTTGGCATAGGAGTACGGACCTATTTGTTCAATAAAATATCGGAGGACTTTCGTGGCAACGCCATAATCCGAAAAGCCCTCCAGACGATTCTCCGGATACACCCATGCCGTAACGGGAATATCATACACTTCCCCCAACAACCTACTGGCAAATCTTGTGACCCCAATGGTTACGACCTTCATGGCAACGGGCGCAGGTTCCCTATAAATGGTCAATTTTGTGTCATTATCAAGATAGCTTTCCTCAATTTTTTCGCCCGTGGCTACCACATCATAATGGTCCGGGGCGGTAATCTTAAATTCAATGGAAGCCTTGTCGTACGGATGATCAACGGAAGGTAACCAATGTCTGGCTAAATTGGGCCAGTTGTCACCAAAGAAGGAACGTTGGCCAAACTTGGTAGTGTCTATCACCAAGCCTCTTTCAGGTATGCCATGATAGATTACCGTATATACCTGAGATAAGGGAATGGATTGATTAGGGGTGATGGTAATTTTATTGTTTTCAAAAACATAGTCCGCAGGTTTTCCCGCTTCGGAAACATTCGAAATTTTCATTCCGTACTTGCCGGAATATCCTATAAGGTCCAATTGAAAGGGAACCGATTCTTTTTCAAAATCCACATGGATTTCCGCCTCTCCTGCAATAATATTGGTAGTGTCGTTTAGCTGTAAATTGAATATATATTTCTTTATATCGACCGATGCATTTCTAACATAGGTATCCTGTGATACCAAGGAAAGCGAGCATAAAAAAAGAATGAAAACAGTACTGATGGATTTGCAGGGATATTTGATCATGGATTCGTTTGGCTTACAATATATCGGCCTAAGATAAAATATATCCGTGTTTTATCCATGGGGTTTTAAAACCGGACTACCGAAATTCCCGAATTCAAAGCCGTTATTCAGTTCCATGCTTGAATCAAGGAAGAGCTATCAATCCCTATGATACCCTTCGCCAAAAAGATAGCTCACCACGATCCCATGGGTGTTTCCAAGCGGATTGTTGTTAAAGGCCAAGTTGTAGTTATAAATGGCACGTATGTTTTTTAAGAGATACACTCCGGCCAACAAGTTTATGGAAGAATTGGTGCGGTACCCAGTGCCCAACTCGAACCTATTTTTATAGCTCATGGCGATGTTAAAATCCACTTGAAACGGAGCGCCGTTTTCATATTTGGCCAGCACATTGGGTTTGATCATGATTTCTTCAAAGATGTTCGAATAGAATCGGTAACCAAAATATCCGTAATATGCATTGGAAAGATCTAGATTGTCATCCGTAGCCAAGGTGTCCCCCAATACATTGGGAGCCGAAAAGCCCAAAAGAAAATCTGCCAGATTCAATAATATTCCCAAGCCTATCGTGGGTATGGATGCATTGATGTTCTGGGCGAAATTGGGATCACCAACAATACCCAGATCGAGGAGATTGTCCTGGTATTGCTGTAGCCCTCCCGTGATGGCAAAAGAAAGGGAGTTGGGCGTATACACCTGCCAATAAGGCCTATTTTTCTTGGTATCGAAGAATATTTTATAGGAATAGGTCGCAAAAGCATTGGTAGATGTGGTAACCCCGATCTCGTCCCTAATGAACCCCGCTCCCAAACCTACTTTTCCCCGGTTCAAAGGGGTATGGAGGCTTAAGGCAAAACTACGCGGACTTCCCTCCACCTGATTGAAAAACCCGGTGTTGCTCAAGGAGACTTCCGTGCTAGGTGCCAGTCCCGCATAGGCCGTATTGATGAGATACGGATTGTAATTATACTCAGCGAACAAAGGAGTCTGCTGTGCCTGTAATTTGCTTCCGTCTATCTGAAATAAAAAGTATATCGCCAATAAAGCGAATTGGTACATTGTTCTGTTCATTTATTATCGCTTTAAGACTAAGAACCCTTGTAGTTTATTTAGATTGTGTTCACCAGATACCTGTATGTTAAAGAAATAGGTGCCACTGGGCAGTTCACTGGCCCCAAGCTGGGTTTTTCTGTTGGCGGTACCGCTAAATACATTGGACTGATTATCATAACCCTGGATCTCGAATACCAGGTCCCCCCATCTGTTATAAATGGAGACCGTGTTATCAGGATTTAGTTCAATACCGTCAATGGTCCAAAAATCGTTAATGCCATCCCCATTGGGAGAGAAACCGTATTGGGTGTCGTCCTGGTTAATGGTGGTGAACATAAATTCCGTACAGTCTATGGCATCGCCCAGCGAATTATACGGGGTAATCGTCACGTAATATCGGGTGTCCTCCATCAATCTTTCCGTAAACGAGTAGGAAGTTAGGATGCTTACATCTTCATTATTGACCACATCGTTGCCACCGGAAGAAGTACCAACGCTGAGACGGTATCCATCTGCCGTTGGGGATTCCTCCCAAGTCAAGGTTACATCTACAGGAACGTTGATATCTCCATTGCTTGGAGTGAGCAAGGAGGTACAATCTGGTATGGTGGGCAAGGTTTCCGTGGTAAAACTCTCTTCTGAACAGCCCATTGCCGTTCCACCCAAATTATAAGGAACGATGGTCACAAAAATGACGGTAGCTTCGGGCAGGTCCGTTGCCAGATCGTACATGCTTACGTTCCCCACGTCGATAGTGTCCAAAATATCGTTTCCACCCGATGTGGTTCCCACTGTTAGGTAATAGCCATCCGCATTGGAAACGGGAGCCCAGGAAATATCGCTGGATAGGATTACATCGGTTACATTATTTAATGGACTGGTCAGGTTGGTGCAATCTGGAACATTCAATACAGTTTCTGTGACGAAACTTTCTTCCGCACAACCTATGGCACTTCCAACGGCATTATAAGGAACAACAGTCACAAAAATTGTGGTAGCTTCAGGTAGGTCTGTAGCTAAATTGTACATACTCACGTTCCCAACATCGATACTATCGAGTATATCGTTTCCGCCCGTTGATGTTCCTATGGTCAGATAATATCCATCCGCGTTGGAAACGGTATTCCATGAAATGTTCGTGGATAGGATTACATCGGTCGCATTGTTGAGCGGTGCCGTCAAATTGGTACAATTGGGTACGGTTGGCAAGGTTTCGGTTACGAAGCTTTCTTCCGCACAGCCCATTGCATTTCCAACCGAATTATAGGGTACAATCGTCACAAAAATGGTAGTAGCTTCGGGCAAATCCGTTGCCAAATTATACACACTTACGTTGCCAACATCTACATTGTCCAAAATGTCATTTCCGCCGGAAGTAGTTCCCATGGTCAGGAAATATCCATCCGCGTTGGAAACGGTATTCCATGAAATATTGGTGGATAGGATTACATCCGTCGCATTGTTGAGCGGTGCCGTCAAACTGGTACAGTTGGGTGCGGTTGGCAAGGTTTCCGTCGTAAAACTTTCCTCGGTGCACGAAGCGGCACTTCCAAAACTGTTGTAGGGTTCAACGGTCACGAAAATAGTTGCATTTTCGGGTAAATCCGAAGGAAGGTCATACATCGTCACATTCCCAACATCCATTGCGTCAAGAATATCCGTAGCTCCGGATGCTGTTCCTATAGTAAGATAATACCCACCCGTATTTGCGGCAGCGTTCCAACTAATATTGGTGTCCAAAGGTACATTCGCCGCCCCATTCAATGGAGATGAAAGCGCCGTACAAAGGGGAGGGTTGTTCAAGGTGGAAGTTCCGGTTCTAAAATTCTCCTCGGCACATCCAACGGCATCGCCTACCTCATTGTAGGGTATAATGGTCACGTAGTGGGTTCTATTGATTTGTAAATTCTGCGCGAAAGAATAGGTAGTCGTATTTCCTACGTCTATTCCATTGGCGATTTCAATACCGCCTTGCGTAATCCCCACATTGACGATATAGCCGGTCGCGCCGTCTACCAAATTCCAAGTTAGATCTGTGTCAATAGGTACATTCACGGACCCCGATATAGGATTGGTTAGGTTTGTGCACACCGGTGGTACGGGAATTAACTCCGTACGGAAGCTTTCCTCGGTACATCCCAGAGCAGGATCTTGTTCGTTATAGGGTACTATCGTTACATAAATATCCGTATCCTCGGGTAGGTTGGCTGCCAGATTATAATTGGTGGTATTCCCAACGTCTACATTATCCAGGATTTCGTTGCCCCCGGAACTGGTGCCAATCGTCAATCTATAGCCATCCGCATTGGAAATGGGTTCCCAGGACAAATCGGTATCCACGGCTACTTCCGTAGCTCCGTTCATGGGCATAGTAAGTTGGGTACATTCCGGTATGGTTGGTGGATTGATAGCTATCGTAAAACTCTCTTCGCTACATGCCACGGCACTTCCCGTATCATTGGTGGGAACTATGGTCACGTATACGGTTTCACCCCCTAAAAATTCGGTTGGGAACTCGTAGGATGTTGCATTGACCACGATTTCATTATTCAGGATATCATTTCCTCCCGGAGTAGTGCCAACGGTCAAATGATATTCACGGGCGTAAAGGACAGGCTCCCAATTTAGGTTGGTGTTAACAGGAACATCAACTTCACCGTTTAAGGGTGCAACAAGTAGGGTACATTCAGGAATCGGGCAATCCAGTATATCCTGATAGAAGGACCATCCAAAATTATCCGTCATGGATTGCCTTTCCTCAAGCGCATCGCAATATAGCAAGCCTTGGGCTCCCAGCGAAAGACCAGGAGTAAGATTTTGCTCGGACCATGCAATCAAGGTATTGTCATAGTTTATGCGAGTCAACGCCGTATTGTTGAGCATGTTGGTCACATTGCTGACATCCCCCATTACCCAATCCCCTAAATACTGGTCAAAGGCCGAAGCATTTTCAAACATGGCTTGCATGGAAACACTGCCAAGGTCCCATTGATCTACAGGCTGATTGAAAGCTGAGGCGTTCCTGAACATCGAATTCATATTGCCTACCCCGGAAACGCGCCAAGTATTAATATTTTGATCGAAGGCCGATGCATTTTCGAACATGCTTTGCATTGTGGTGACTCTACGTACGTTCCAATTATCCAAAGGTTGATTAAAGGCCGATGCCCCATTGAACATGGAAAGCATGGTCGTCACAGATGCCACGTTCCAGGAATTTATGGGTTGGTTGAAGGAAGTGGCACTTTGGAACATAGCCTCCATAGTTGTTACGAAAGAAGTGTTCCAAGCATCTATATTTTGGTTAAAGGCCGATGCTCCCCTGAACATTTCCCTTGCGTTCAATAGCTCACCGGTATCCCAATTTGGTATTGGCTGGTCAAAAACAATGGCATCCTTGAACATGGCTTCCATATTGGTTACGGAACCTACGTTCCAGTTACCTATGGATCCGTTAAAAACCGCCGCATCCTCAAACATGGAATTCATTAGAGTAACCGAAGAAACATCCCAACTATTCAATGGTTGGTTGAAAAGCGCCGCACTCTCGAACATGGATGCCATATTGGCTACGGCACTTACGTTCCAAGAATCCAAGGGTTGGTTAAAAACGGAAGCCGATTGGAACATGGATTGCATGTTCACGACGGAATTCACGTCCCAGTTACTCAAAGGTTGGTCAAAAGCACCTGCCAATTGGAACATACTGCGCATATTGGTAACGTTGGTAACGTTCCAGGTATTGATGTTTTGATCAAAGACCTTTGCATCGTAGAACATGTATTGCATGTTCGTAACTTCGGATACATCCCAATTACCCAAGGGTTGGTCAAAATTATCCGTATCGCGGAACATGTAACTCATGTCCAAAACATTGGATACGTCCCAGCTATTTATGTTTTGATTGAATGCCGTGCTCCTACGGAACATGGCCTGCATATTGGTTACACTACTTACATCCCAATTATCCAAGGGTTGGTTAAAGACCATATCGAATACAAAACCGTCGAACATTTGACTCATATCCGTTACATTGCCAACGTTCCAGGAATTTAGCGGCTGGTTAAATAATTCTGCCCTTTCGAACATGGAAGACATATTGGTAACGTTGCTTACGTTCCAACTATCTATATTTTGATTAAAGGCAGATGCTTGCCGAAACATATCCGCCATATTGGTTACACTGCTTACATTCCAATTGTTAAGGGGCTGGTCGAACGAGGTTGCTGCTAAAAACATGGCGCTCATGTTTGTAACATTGCTTACGTTCCAATTGTTCAAAGGTTGATTAAAATCCGTCGCACCTATGAATACGCCGTACATATCGGTCACATTGCTTACGTCCCAATTGGAAATATTTCCATTGAACAATGCACAGGAACCAAACATACTTCGCATATTGGCTACACTTGACAGATCCGGAACATCGGTGGCGTTATATTCCATGTTGGAGCATCCATAAAAGGCTAGTTCCATAGATTCCCATGGTTGGGTGCCCCATTGATCTATGGAGATTAGTTTAAAACTATCCGAATTTGAGTAATAATGGTAGGGTGCCGGAAAATTGCCTATAATGGAAACGGTATATATTCCTGGGGTAAGATAGGTATGCGTTATGGTACTCGTAACATGGTTATTGTATTGGCCATCACCCCAGTCGATGGAATAATCATATACTAAATAGCCTGGATACCCCGTATTGGCCTCTATTCGCAACTGATTGGCGGGTGTACTCTTATAGTCGGTCAGGGTAGTATTGTAGGTCAATTTAAAAGCAGCTGGACTATTGACCCAGCTTTCAACTACCGTGAAGGTAATAGGGGTACAACCCACTGCATCGCCTTCGGCATTAAATGGAATTACCAATACGGAAACATCGTCCCCTGGGATAAATTCATTGGTGAAATCTACTCCTACAATAGTCGCTCCCAAAGTTTGATTGTATACCTCCACGGGTCCCGAGCCATCGTCCCTGGTTACCGTTACCCTATACCCAGTAGCATTGGGTACCGGGTCCCATCGAATATCACTATTGGCGGGTACTTGGGTATCACCTGCCGCCGGCATTGTAATGTTTGCGCAAAGTACGAACGAACAGTTTATGGAATCCCCGGTAATGTTCCAGCCATGGTTATCCATCAAATCTTGTCTGGCATCGCGACCATCACAATAAGTAAGGTTCGTAGCTCCCAGGTTTACGTTTGATTGGACCGTTTGAGCTGCCCATCCTATCAAGGTATTGTCGTAATTTTCTTGGGATATTCCAGAATCGGACAGCATATTCTCCATACTGGATGCATTGCCAATAGGCCACATACCCAAATTTTGATCAAATGCAGTAGCTTCTTGGAACATTCTGCCAATATTGGTAACACTGGCGGTATTCCAATTGGATAAAGATTGGTTAAATACTGGTGTCCCCCTGAACATACCGCTCATATTGGTAACGATATCCACCACCCACGAGTTCAGGGGTTGGTCAAAGGCCAAAGCTCCTAAGAACATGTTGTTCATCAACGTAACGTTACTTACGTCCCAGCTATCCAGAGGCTGATTAAAAAGTGGCGCATTCTGAAACATTTCGCTCATATCCGTAACGGAGCTTACAACCCAGCTTCCAATGGGTTGATTGAACATATGGGCACCATTGAACATGCCCTTCATATTGGTAACATTGCTCACATTCCATCCGGTTATGTCCTGATTAAAATTGTCCGTGTCCCGGAACATGTAGCTCATATTGGTCACATTCCTAACGTCCCAGTTGTTCAGTGGTTGGTTGAATGTAACGTTCCAAATCCATCCATCGAACATACTGGCCATACTGGTCACGTTGCTCACGTCCCAATTGTTCAAGGGTTGGTTAAAAGTTCTATGTCTATAGAACATGTTGCTCATGTTGGTCACATTGCTCACGTCCCAACCTTCTATGGGTTGGTTGAATTGACCTTGTGCGAACATGTAGCTCATATTCGTTACATTGCTAACATTCCAATTGCCAATAGGTTGGTTAAAACCGGAGCTGTAGAACATATTGGACATGTCCGTTACATTGCCAACGTTCCAGTTGTTCAAAGGGCGGTTGAAACTATTTGTACTTTGAAAGGTCCCGGACATATTGGTAACCTGACTTACGTCCCAATTGTTGATGTTTTGATTGAATGAAGTGGCAGCTGAGAACATTCCTTCCATGGTAGTGACGGAGGCCACGTTCCAGTTGTCCAAAGGTTCGTTGTAGGCGTTTGCACTATTAAACGTATTGGTCATGTCCGTAACGGAAATCGTATTCCAGGCATCCAAGGGCCTATTGAAAATGGTAGCTCCGTGAAACAGACCGGCCATGGTTGTGACATTGCCTACGTCCCAATTGTTCATGATACCGTTAAAGCTTCGGCAATTTCGAAAGGTTTGGAACATGTTGGTAACTTGCGATAAGTCTGGGGAATTAATGGCATCAAAGTTGAGGTTTTCACATCCGAAAAATGCATTTTCCAAGGTTTGCCATTGGATGTTGCCCCAGTCCAGTATTTCAATGATTTTTAGTCGGTCTCCCGTATTGTTAAAATAAATGGCAGGAAAAGTACCGCTAATTTGTATCGTATAATTTCCAGGAGATGCGTAGGTATGGGTAATAGTTCCGGTAACACCGGTCTCCGTATTTCCATCGCCCCAGTCCACGTCATAGTTATAGGTCGTATAGGCGGGATTTGTAGGTATGGTTACCTCATTGGCCGCCGAAGATCCGCTGCTTGTATTGTTCGTATTCCAAATGGAAGTGAAGGATTGGGAATTGGCTTTTAAGCCTAGTATCAGTAGTATGAAAAACGGGAAGAACTTCTTGAACATAATACGACATTATAATGTTTGCTGAAAACGCTTTCAACCTCGAATTATTTTAGGAAGGATCAGAAATGATGTCAGTTGCCCATTATTAGTTGTAAACAGTCCTACACAATTAATTCTACAAGTGTTTTCAGGGTTTGGGATAGTATAATTCCGATATGGGTCAACGAAATTGGAGTAGATAAAATAGCTTCAAAAAGCCAAAGGTGATACGATGAAATTTAGTTTGAAACAGCTTCCAAAATTATTATGGGCGACTTTTAATTCCTGGTTGGAAAAGGAACCTTTTAAAATAAGCGCCGTAATAGCGTATTACGCGATTCTTTCTTTACCCGGACTTTTAATTATAATACTTGAAATTGTTGGTTCCATTTGGGGAAGGGAAATAGTTCGTGGGGAACTTTTTTCTGAAATATCTTCAGCCATGGGCCCTGAAACGGCACAGTCCATCCAGGAAATGTTGGCCAATACAGGCAGTGAAAACACATCCACCTTGGCCACCATTTTAGGGGTCTGCGTGCTTATTTACGGCGCAACGGGGGTATTCTACCAATTGCAAAATGCCCTTAACGAAATTTGGGGCGTATCACCTAACTATTCCAACGAACTTTTGGCTACCATTTTTGGTAGGTTGAAAAGCTTTGGTTTTATTCTGATTTTTGGTTTTCTTTTGCTGATAAGCTTTGTGATTACATCCTTGCTATCGGCATTTTCCAGGCAATTGTCGAGCTTATTGTCCACTCAGGTAGTAGGTTGGACCTTTGTAATGGACATCTTATTATCATTGGTTTTTATTTACTTTCTATTCGCCGCTATGTTCAAGTTTTTGCCCAGCAAAGTGGTCAAGTGGAGTGCCGTAAAAATTGGGGCGGCACTTACGGCACTTTTGTTCCTGATGGGAAAATACGCCCTGGCCTTTTATTTTGGGAAAGCTGAACCCGGTTCAACCTACGGTGCGGCCGGCTCCATCATTTTAATCATGTTATGGGTTTCCTACTCCAGCCTCATCGTTACCTTTGGTGCACAGTTTACCAAGATCTATTCGGATAGGTTCGTTTCGTCAGGCTAACCTATTTTATCCATTTTCGATTTGATTTCGGGCAGACAAAGATTGCCCAAACTTCCTTCATGGGAATGGGAAATATCCCGTTTTGGGGTAAAGGTACCTTGCTGGATTTCCTGTCCCATTTTCTTGTAGGCATCCCTGAACGGCATTCCGTTTTGGACCAACTCGTTCAAAGTATCCACACTGAACAGGTAATCGTATTTTTCATCTTCCAAAATATCCTTGTTCACCTGGATTTCCTCCAAGCTGAACGTAAGTATTTCCAAGCAGGCCTTCATGTCCTGGATGGCTGGCACGATGATTTCCTTCACCAATTGCAAGTCCCTGTGGTAACCGCTGGGTAAATTGTTGATGACCAGTGTCAATTGGTTGGGGACGGATTGCAGTTTGTTGCATTTTCCCCTGACCAGTTCAAAGACATCCGGATTTTTTTTGTGGGGCATGATGCTGCTCCCGGTGGTCAACTCGTCCGGAAAGGAAATAAAATTGAAGTTTTGGCTCATGTAAAGGCAAATGTCCATCGCCATTTTGGATAGGGTGGACGCGATACTTGCCATCCCGAAAGCTGTTGCCTTTTCAACTTTTCCACGTCCCATTTGGGCGGCCACCACATTATATTTTAGGGTCTCAAAGCCCATTTCCTTAGTAGTAAAGCTTCGGTCTATTGGAAAGGAACTTCCGTATCCCGCTGCACTCCCCAAGGGATTTTGGTCGGCCACTTTATAGGCAGCTTCTATAAAATAAAGATCGTCTATTAAGCTTTCGGCATAGGCGGAAAACCACAGCCCGAACGATGAGGGCATCGCTATCTGCAAGTGCGTATATCCCGGGAGCAAGACATCCTTATATGTTTCGGCCTTTTCCAAAAGCAGGTCGAATAATTCTTTGGTCATGGATTTAATTTCAGACAACTCATCCTTCAGATATAAATGCATTGCCACCAAAACTTGGTCGTTTCTAGATCTGGCCGTGTGGATCTTTTTGCCCGTATCGCCCAAACTCAAGGTAAGCATGTATTCTATTTTGGAATGCATATCCTCAAAGGAGGGCTCAATGGTGAAGGTCCCCCTTTCAATTCTTGAGGCGATGGCATCCAATTCCTTGACCAGCTCCTGGGTTTCCTTTTGCGTCAAAAGACCGATTTTTCCCAGCATTTTCGCATGTGCCTTTGAGGCGATCACATCATATTTTGCGAGTTGTAAATCCAATTCCCTATCGTTGCCAACCGTGAACTGGTCTATTTTTTTGTCCGTGCTAAATCCTTTATCCCAGAGCTTCATCGTTTTTCAAATTCAATTTCAAGTGCAAACATCAAGTTCAAAAAATTTGTGTTTGAACTTGTGTTTATTATTTAATAAATCCTTCTAATAACTTAATATACAAATCAATGCCTTCCTCAATTTCGCATACATATATAAATTCATCCGCGGAATGGGAACGTGTACTGTCCCCCGGTCCCAATTTTAAGGATTGGCAACTCAATGCCGCTTGATCGGATAGGGTAGGGGAACCATAAGTTTTACGTCCCAATGCGATGCCCGATTTTACCAAGGGATGGTCTTTGTCGATGCTTGAGGAGTTGAGACGCAGCGAACGTTCCTTTAATTCGCAGGGTGCCTCACGTTTCAATAAATCGGCAATTTCCTGGTTGGTGTATTTATCGTTCACCCGTACGTCTACTACCAAATCTACCTGAGAAGGGACAACGTTATGTTGACTCCCCGCGTTTATTTGAGTAACCGTCATTTTCACGTCTCCCAAAACTTCGGATTTCCTGTTGAAGGAATAGTTTTTGAACCACTCCAAAACTTCGATCGTGTTATAAATGGCATTGTTATCGTTAGGGTGCGCTGCATGTGATGGCGTTCCCCTTACCACGGCATCGAAAACCACAAGACCTTTTTCCGCAATGGCCAATTGCATAAGTGTGGGTTCGCCAACAATGGCCACATCGATTTTGGGCAGACTGGGCAAAAGTCCCCGCAAACTGTTTTTACCAGCATTTTCCTCTTCGGCCGAAGCGACCATCAAAATATTATGGTTCAGGTTTTCGGCATGAAAAAAATAGGCGAAGGTTGCCAACAGGGACACCAAACATCCTCCTGCATCGTTACTTCCCAGTCCAAATAATTTGCCATCCTCAATATGCGGCTGAAAGGGATCTTTCGTGTATGCTTGATTGGGCTTTACGGTGTCATGATGGGAGTTTAGCAATAGTGTTGGTTTGGAATCGTCCCAATACTTGTTCTTTGCAAAAATGTTGTTGTGAATACGCTCAAATGGAATATCCAGGCCCTTGAACCAATTTTCCAAGGCAGCCGCCGTACCTTCTTCCTCTTTTGAAAAGGAGGGTATGGAAATCAATTCCTTCAGCAGTTCTAAGGCCTTTTCCGTAAGTGTTCGTTGGTTCATTTTATAAGGTTATGGTCGTAAATAGGTCGTTTTTTTGGTCCAACATGAACATATTTCCCAAACAGACCGATTTTACGTTATGATGTAAAGCATGGAAACAATTTTCCAATTTGGGCAGCATCCCGTCCGCAATGATGCCTTCGTGTAAAAGCTCCTTGTATTTTTTTGTATCGATGTGCCTAACTACCGATGCTTCATCGGTCACGTCCATCAAAACCCCCGGTTTTTCAAAACAGTAATAGAGTGTTGTGTCGTATTTTTCTCTCAATCCAATGGCCAATTCAGAGGCGATAGTATCCGCATTTGTATTTAAAAGCTGCCCATTGCCGTCGTGGCTCATGGCACAAAACACCGGAGTTAGACCTAGTGAAACCAGATTGGAAATTGTTGTTGTATTCACACCATCAATATCGCCCACAAATCCAAAATCGATTTCTTTAACCGGTCTTTTTTGGGCCTGTATGCTATCAGCATCGGCACCGCTCAGACCAATCGCATTGCACTGGTTTGCCTGTAATTTAGCAACAATATTCTTATTGGTAAGACCCGCATAGACCATGGTGATAATGTCCAAGGTTTCTGCATCGGTAATTCTGCGACCGTTTACCATTTTGGATGCTATGCCCAATTTGGAAGCCAATTGTGTAGCCAGTTTGCCACCGCCATGTACCAGGATTTTAGGACCTTCCATTTCGGAAAACAAATGGATGAATCGCTCCATTTCGGCCTCGTTCTCAATGACGTTTCCTCCAATTTTTACAACCGACAGTTTTTCTCTCATACGTTTAAAATTGGGTCAATATCTTGATTCTTAAACATTTCCTTCTGTATAGATATTTAACTTACCATAATAAATCCTTCGTTAAGGGTTTCAACTTACGAATTTATAATTCCTCCGTCAATGGTCATCGCTGTTCCCGTTATCCAGCTAGCTTCTTCAGAGACTAAGAACAAGGCCAATTTTGCTATGTCCTCCGGTGTTCCCAAGCGTTTCAATAGGGTCGCCTTGGCCGCATCTTCAACGGCTTTACCAGGCACTGAAAATGCTTTCGCCGAATCCCAAAGTAAGGGTGTATCAACCGGACCTGGGCATATTGCGTTTACGCGTACTTCTGGACCATACTCTACGGCCATTTGTTTCATCAAAGCTACTGAACCAGCCTTGGAAGCACAATAGGCAGGGTGATTGGGAAAGCTTTTGAATGCAGCGATGGATGCATTGATTAATATATTCCCTTTTGATGCTTGAAGATGTGGAACAGCATATTTACACAGATAAAAAATGGCGCTGAGGTTGGTATGTATCGTATTGTTCCAGTCCTCCATAGAAAGATTGACCACATTGCCCAAACCCAGTATTCCAGCATTCAGGGAAACTATATCCAGTGTGCCAAAATGGGAAATCGCCGTTGCTACCAACTTTTCATTGTAGTCTATATTGCGGATATCCCCTCCAATAAAAATGGAATCTTTTAAGCTGGATGAGAGCTCCAACCCACGTTCTTCGTTTCTACCGGATAAAATCAATTTAGCACCTTCTTCCCAAAATTTGGTTGCAATCGCCTTGCCCATACCGCTGGTAGCGCCGGTAACGATACATACTTTGTCTTTCAGTTTTGCTTCAATCAAGGTTACAGGTTTTCCAGAATTTTCTTTAAAACGATTTGGGCCGCATATGTCCTGTTATTGGCCTGTTCAATGACCAAACTCTGATCGCTGTCTAAGACAGCATCCTCGACCACGACGTTCCTTCGAACCGGCAAACAGTGCATGAATTTTGCAGACCCCAGCTTCTTTTTGGTCATCATCCAATTAGGATCTTGGTTCAGGACCTTGCCATATTCCTTATAACTGCTCCAGTTTTTTATATATACGAAATCTGCATCTTGCAGGGCTTTTTCCTGATTGTATTCAATTTGGACATCCTTCGTAATAGCTGGATTAAGTTCATATCCTTTGGGATGTGTAATGACAAAATCTGCTTCCTGTAGCTGCATCATTTCCACAAAGGAATTGGCAACGGCATGGGGTAGCGCCTTGGGGTGTGGTGCCCACGACAGCACAACTTTTGGTCTTTCCTTGCTGTTGTGCTCTTCTAAGGTAATGGCATCTGCCAAGGCCTGTAAAGGGTGACCTACGGAACTTTCCATATTGACAATGGGAATACCGGCGTATTTTTTGAATCCGTTCAGGACAACTTCCGCTTCGTCCTGCTCCTTATCGGTGAGCGAAGCAAAGGCACGAATGGCCACAATATCACAGAATTGGGAAACTACTTGGGCCGCTTCTTTGACATGTTCCGATGTGTTTTGGTCCATCACCGTACCATCCCCGTATTCCAAGGTCCAACCCTCGCTTCCAAAATTCATGACCATTACGTCCATGCCCAGATTCATCGCCGCTTTTTGGGTGCTCAAACGTGTCCTAAGGCTATTATTAAAGAAGAGCATGCAAATGGTTTTATTCGCTCCTAGGTTTTTATCTGCCTTTGGTTGCGATTTTAAAATTCTTGCCTCCTTTACCCATACGGATAAATTATCAATGTCTTTAATGGATAAATAATGCGTCATACTACTATTTTTGTAAAGTTCGATGCTCCTTCAATGGCATCCAAAATAAAATTATCCTTGAGCCCGTTTACGATCCATGTTTCGATGCGGGCCTTTTTTGCGATTCTGGCCGCCTGCATCTTGGATTCCATTCCGCCCGTACCGTGGGAGGATTTTTCCAAGCTTATTTCTTTTTCCAGTTCTTCAATATTCATTACCTCCGGGATTGTCTGTGGTTTAGAATCGTGGATAGTATCCTTGACATATATGCCATCTGTATTTGTGGCGATGATCAACACATCCACATCTAAAAGGCTTGCCGCTAATGCCGCTAATTTATCGTTATCACCGAATTTGATTTCGTCCGTTGCCACCGTATCGTTTTCATTGATGATGGGAACAAAATTATTTTCTACCAAGACATTGATGGTGTTCTTGATATTTTCCTTGGATTCCGGTTTTTCAAAGTCGGAATAGGAAAGGAGGCATTGCGAAGTGAACAGTCCCAACTCCCTAAAATTCTCCTGATAGATGCGCATGAGGTGCGGCTGACCTATAGCCGCCAATGCCTGTTTCACGGTAATTTCCTTCCCATTGTGTTCCAATTTTACGAACTGCTTTGCAGCGGCGATCGCCCCGGAACTTACGATGATGAATTCATAATCGTTTTTCAGTTTGGCGATTTGCCGTGCGATATCCTCAATCTTACCTCTGGAAATCTGATCGGTTTCCTTGGTAAGGGTATTAGAGCCTATTTTTAATAAAATCCTTTTTTTCATTATTCGCTATTCGCTATTCGCTATTCGCCGTTCGCTGGACGCTTAGCCCAGTTCGTTATTAGTTGTTGGAGGGTCTTTTTATATTTTATTATTCTAACATCTAACTACTGAACTTAATTTCTTTTCCAGTCTGTTCGAATCCCTCTATTTTAAACTATAAAACAAGAACTCATATTCTTTTTCACCTTTAGGTCTCGACTGCGCTCGACCGAACAGCTTTATTTATGTTACCAACAACTTACCTAACCTGCCCATTTCCTTTCACATACCACTTGTTGGTCACCAAATGTTGAAGGCCGATAGGCCCTCTTTGATGTAATTTATCCGTACTGATGGCCAATTCACCTCCCAGTCCAAATTCGCCCCCATCCGTAAAGCGGGAGGATGCATTGTGATAAACTGCGGCAGCATCCACGGAATTCATAAACTCGGCTGCCTTTTCCTCATTGTTTGTGACGATTACGGCAGAATGCCCGCCGCCATACGTGTTGATGGTAATTATCGCTTCGTCCAAATCCGGTACCTGCCCTATGAGTATTTTATAATCCAAAAACTCCTCGTACCATACTTTTTCATTGGGCATGACCGAAGTGCCTTCCAATCCTTCCAACTTTGCATCGGTCAGAATCTCGACCTTGTGCTTTTTTAAAGATTGGATGAGGTGGTGCAAAAACTCTTGTTTTCTTGGCAAATCCCTTGAAATCAACACCTTGTCCAAGGCATTGCAGGCCGATATTTTTGAGGCCTTCCCATTGATGATAATGTCCAGGGCCATCTGTAAATCGGCATCGGTATCCACATATACAAAATTGTTGCCCCTACCGCTTACGATGACCGGGCAGCGGGCATGTTGCTTTACAAAGGCAATCAGTTTTTCCCCGCCCCTAGGGACTATCAAATCCAATTTCTGCGTTGGATGTTCCAAAAAGGCTTGGGTCTGTGTACGGTCAAATTCTAAATAGGTCACCCAATCCTTAGGACACTCGTGCTCTTCCAGCGCCTTATGCCAAAGTTCTACCAAAAATAGGTTGCTGTTCAGGGACTCCTTGCCGCCTTTCAATAAAATTTTGTTGCCCGATTTAAAGGCGATTCCCGCTGCCTCAATGGTCACATCGGGCCTTGATTCATAGATAATCAAGATGGTTCCAAAAGGAGCTGTTTTGTTACTGACCTTAATACCGTTTTCATGGGAAAAGGCAAAACGTTCAATGCCCAACGGGTCCGGTTCCGATGCCAATTGCTTCAAGGCGGAAATCATACCCGCTACTTTGGCATCGTCCACTTTCAATCGATCGCCCATGGCCAGATCCGCCCCGTCGTAATTACCCATATCCAATTTGTTGGCGGCAAACAAGGCCGATTTCTCCATGGAAATCAGTTGCGCCATGGTCGTAAGCACGGCGTTTCTGGTCGTTATGTCCAACTGTTTGTTCACTTCAATGCAGTTTTTAGGGCTTCAAAAAATATATCGATGTCTTTTTTGGAAATATTCAGGGCCGGTAGAATTCGCAGCACATGTTTGTCCTTGGCACCCCCCGTGAACAAATGATGGTCATAGATCAATTTTTTTCGCAAGGGACCCACTTCAAAACCAAATTCCAGCCCTAGCATCAAACCTTTGCCTTTCACCCTCTTCACTTGGGGTATTTCGGTAGCCTTTTTTGTAAAATAAGAGCCAAGATTGGCGGCATTTTCTATTAAATTCTCTTCTTCAATCACTTCCAAAACGGCAAGGGCAGCGGCACAGGCCAAATGGTTTCCTCCAAAAGTGGTGCCCAACATACCGTGACTTGCCTTGATGTCTTCGTGCAATAGAATACCACCTACAGGAAATCCATTTCCCATGCCTTTTGCGATACTTATAATAGCTGGTTCGATCCCATGATGCTGAAAACCGAAGAATTTCCCACTTCTCCCGTAACCGGATTGTACCTCATCGGCGATGAGGACAGCTTCATGTTCCTTGCACAGCGCGGCTATTTTTTGATAGAATTGTGTCGATGGCTCGTCCAGGCCACCAACCCCTTGGATTGCTTCGATAATGACGGCACATACATCGCCCTTGCTCAATTCTTTTTTCAAGCCTTCCGCATCGTCCAAGGCCAAAAAGGTAACTTGCTGCTGCTTGTTTATAGGAGCGTTGATGGAAGCGTTGTCCGTCGCCGCTACCGCTGCGGATGTCCTACCATGAAAACTATTTTTAAAGGCGATTATGCGTGACTTTTCCGTAATGAAGGAAGCCATCTTTAGGGCATTTTCATTGGCCTCCGCGCCCGAATTGCATAGAAAAAGATTGTAGTTTTCACAGCCTGAAAGTTTGCCCAGCTTTTCGGCGAGTTCTTCCTGAATCGGATTTTGAACGGCATTGCTATAAAACCCGATGTTGTCCAACTGGTCCTTTATCCGTTTCACATAGTGCGGATGTGAATGACCTATTGAAATCACGGCATGACCACCGTAAAAATCCAAATATTCCTGTCCTTTAGCATCGGTAACTACAATTCCTTTGGCCGAAACCGGAGTAACATCGTACAAAGGGTATACGTCGAATAGTTTCATATCATGAGCCCCCTAACCCCCAAAGAGGGTATTTTACGGGGTGTTTGTTTTAATCGTTAATTATATTTTTAAGTATCAAGTCCAAGGGTCAAGTTCAAACTCAAACTCAAATTCAAATATCAAGTTCATGTAAAAAATGTCAATTATTGGATTACTTTCTATCCCACTAGTTCACTAACTCACTTGAACACTATCTCACCAATCCCCAAATCCGCCAATCCTCAAATCCACACATCCTCACATCAATCTCCACATCAATCAATCCCCACATCCGCACATCCACAAATCCTCAAATCCACAAATTGCCCAATCCACACATCAATCAATCCATTAATCGTCAAATCCCCTAATTCCCAATACGTCACCTCTTCTTAAACTCGGTAATTTTATCGTAGGATGCCACAATACCCTGGATCAATGAGGAACTTAAACCTTGGTGCTCCATTTCGTTCAAGCCCTGGATGGTACAGCCCATGGGGGTCGTTACCCGGTCTATTTCTTCTTCCGGGTGGTTGCCGGATTCAATCAATAATTTTGCGGCACCATTACAGGTATGCATGGCCAGTTCTTGTGCTTCCCTGGCATCAAAACCAAGCTGAATGGCACCTTGGGTGGTGGCGCGGATCAACCGCATCCAAAAAGCGATGCCGCTGGCACAGATTACCGTTGCTGCCTGCATCTGCGATTCCGGAATTTCCATGGAGTGCCCCATCCTATTGAAAATGGCTTTGGCCAAATCGATCCGTTTTTTGCCTTTTTCATTACTGCAGATGCAGGTCATGGATTCACCAACGGAAATTGCCGTGTTGGGCATACTCCTAATGATGTATCTGTCTGTTCCAATTACTTCCTCAATCCTATTCAACTCAAATCCCGTGATGGTGGAGATAATGACATGATTGTCCGTGAACAGGTCTTTGACACTTTCCAGAATACTTGCAAAATGCCCTGGCTGCACCGCAAAAATCAGGATATCGCATTTGGCAACCGCTTCCCTATTATCCGGTGTGACCGTAACATTGCCATATTTCTCATATTCAGAAATGGACCTTACATTACGTTTGGTCAGGTACATGCTCGTAGCACCGTTGCTGTTCAGAATTCCTTTGGCAATGGAAAGTCCCAGATTACCTGCTCCTATGATCGCTATTTTCATTTCCCTTTTTCGTTATTCGTTGTTGGATTTTAGTTGTTGACAGTGCTTGGAAAATCTTCGATTTTATTCACTATCCCTCTAACGTACTAATCCACTATTTCACTATCATTAAAAAACCCCAGCTTTCAAATTCAGTCCCAAATTTTCTTCCAACCCTAAAATCAGGTTCATATTTTGTACCGCCTGTCCGGATGCTCCTTTTAATAAGTTATCGATGGCCGATGTTATCAAAAGGGTATCGTTGTGTTTATGCAAGTGTATATGGCAATTATTGGTGTTTACCACTTGCTTTAGACTAATAGGTTCTTCCGAAACATGCGTAAAAATGGCATCAGAATAATACTCCTTGAACAGGGATTTGGCATCTTCCAAGGAACCTGAAAAATCCGTATAAGCCGTAGCAAAAATGCCCCGTGTAAAATTCCCCCGGTTTGGTAGGAAAAACAATTCGCCAATAGGTTGCTGAAAGGAACGCAGGCTTTCGTTGATTTCCCCCAAATGCTGGTGCGTAAAGGGCTTATACCAACTTACGTTGTTGCTGCGCCAGCTAAAGTGGGAGGTGTCCGTAGGGCTTATGCCCGCACCTGTACTTCCTGTGACCGCGTTTACATGGATCTTGTCCGATAACTTTCCTGCCTTAGCCAATGGCAACAGCGCCAATTGAATGGCCGTGGCAAAACATCCGGGATTGGCGATGTATTGGGCATATTCAATATCGGAAGTATTCAATTCGGGCAGACCGTATACAAATTGTTTTCCGTTGAAATTGGCATCGGCCTGTAACCGAAAATCGTTGCTCAAATCGATGATTACCGTCTTCTCGGAAAAGTTGTTTTCCAATAAAAATTGGGAGGAATTCCCATGTCCCAAGCAAAGAAAGACAACATCCACCTCTAGGTTAACGGTTCCGGTAAATTGCATATCGGTCAGCCCAAAAAGGTCGGGATGCGCAGTATGTAAACCCTTACCGGCCCTGGTAGTGGAATAAACAAAATCGATTTCCACTGCAGGGTGATTCAATACTATCCGGATGAGTTCCCCCCCAGTATATCCCGAACCTCCAATAATACCCGCTTTAATCATTGCCTTGATTTACGTGGTTGTATATTTTTCCCGCATTGGACTGGATTTTAATAAAGCCCTTGGCTTCCTCGGCCGTCCAGCCCTTGTTCATTTCTCCATAACTTCCAAAGGAGGCATTCATAAGGTCGTGGGGTGAGGAAATACCGTTCAATCGAAACTGGAAGGGGTATAAACTCACGAACACATCGCCCGATACCGTTTTTTGGGTATCGGTTAAAAAGGCCTCGATGTTCCGCATGACGGCATCCAAATAATGTCCTTCGTGCAACAGCATCCCATAGAAATTACCTTGCTGCTCCTTTTGAAATTGTTGCCATTTGGTCAAAGTATGTTTTTCCAATAGATGGTGGGCCTTAATGATGATCAAGGCGGCCGCTGCCTCAAAACCTACCCTCCCCTTAATTCCAATAATGGTATCACCTACATGGATATCCCTGCCAATGGCATATTTGGAGGCCATTGCTTCCAATTTTTCTATGTTGTTTACGGGAGTATCGGTGGTTCCGTCCAAAGCGACCAATTCTCCTTTTTCAAAGGTCAGTTTAACATCCGTTGGCGTTTTTTCTTCCAACTGGCTGGGATACGCACTATCCGGCAGAGCCTTTTCAGAAGTCAAAGTTTCCTCGCCCCCAACCGAAGTTCCCCAAAGACCTTTGTTGATACTGTATTTGGCCTTTTCCCAAGGGTAGTCCACCCCATTTTCCTGTAGATATTTGATTTCGACTTCCCTGGCCAATTTGTTGTCACGGATGGGGGTGATGATTTCTATTTCCGGAGCGATTATCTGAAAAATCATATCGAAACGCACCTGGTCGTTACCGGCTCCCGTGCTACCGTGGGCAATGTATTTGGCTCCTATATTCTTGGCATGGTTAACGATCTCTATGGCTTGAACGATACGTTCCGCACTTACCGATAACGGATAGGTATTGTTCTTCAATACGTTGCCAAAAATTAGGTACTTTACCACTTTCTCATAAAACGTCTGTACGGCATCAATAGAGGTGTAGGAAGTGGCGCCAAGTTCCAAGGCCTTTTTCTCAATGTTTTTAATTTCCTCAGGAGTAAACCCTCCTGTATTTACGCTCACGGCATGGACCTCAAATCCTTTTTCCTTTGATAGATATTTGGCGCAATAGGAGGTGTCCAATCCACCGCTGTATGCTAAAACTAATTTCATTACTTATTCTATTTAGTTCCCCAATTGGGAATCAATTTGATATTATTTATTCTCTTTTTTAAAGAACAAGGCCTCCTTGATACTTTTTAATCGTTTAAAGGATTTGCTATTAATCTCCTTTTTCTTCTTGTCCTTTTCCTTGCGTTCCGGATCGTAAAGCATTCCCGTGCAAAGACACATTTTACGCTCGGTACGGGTCAGAATATCGAAGTTTTTACAGGTTTGGCAACCTTTCCAAAATTCGGGGTCGTCCGTTAGTTCTGAAAATGTAACAGGTTGGTATCCAAGATCGTAATTGATTTTCATTACTGCCAATCCTGTAGTGATTCCGAATATTTTGGCATTTGGGAATTTCTCCCTACTCAGTTCAAAAATCCTACCCTTAATGGCCTTTGCAAGTCCGTGACCTCTATAATCAGGGTGTACGATCAACCCAGAATTGGCCACGAATTTTTCATGGCCCCATACTTCGATATAGCAAAATCCGGCAAATTTGTCCCCGTCCAAGGCAATAATTGCATTTCCGTTGGACAATTTCTTTTGAATATATTCTGGAGTGCGCTTTGCAATCCCCGTTCCACGAACTTTGGCGGATTCCGCGATGGTATCGCAGATAATCTGTGCATATTTAAAATGTGATTCGTTAGCAACAACTAGTTTCATTGCCATGTTTGGATTTTAATAAGAAATAAAAATAAGATTTTGCTCGTGCGGAAATGGACTCACCTAATTCCATTAAAAATGTACAACCCTTACGGGCGACGACGGCGAGATACGAACGGACTGATGGGAGTACTGATACTCGTAAAAATCGAAATGTAAAGCTTCTCGTTCATTATGAAGTAAAAGTACAAATTAAATTGTACCTAAGTAATAATGGGCCTATTTTTTACAAAAAGCTTACTTTTTGTTAGGATGCACGAAAATTTCATATCCCATAAAACCCAATACCACGGCATATTCCAAAGCCAGAAGCAGTAAATTTTCCTCATTGTTCACTTGGGAATAGGCAAAATAACTGAGAACGATCATACCTGTCCAGATTACAGGAAACTTAACAGAAATAAAGACGCCCAAAAGCAAGACCGAAATGATGTACCACGGATGGACCGTTGTTGAAATCATGTAGTACATCGTGAGAAGCCACATCATGGAAGCCATGAGTGTTAGGAGGTCCTTATTGTTCCTTAGAAAAGTAAGGAGTAGGGCCGTAATTAAGGTTAAATAAGGAACAATTTTGCCATACTCCTTTATGAATTCCCAGGGTTTTTCATCCATGGCAATGGCAACGCGTTTTGTCACATTGTAGAAGCCTGCATTGAATTCAAAGTTTGAAAACCAGAGTCCGACAGTCTCTGTATAGTTGGTTAAAAAGGCAGGGTCATAAAAAGGCAAAAACAATAGGATCGAAATACCTGCAATGATAAGATAAAAAGGCAGGCTCTTTTTTAGTCCGAAATATGTTAAGAACAAGGGCATAAAAAGCAGGGGAACCAATTTGACCGATATGGAACAGGCCATGACGATGGCCGCAAGCTGCCATTTGTTTTGGGACAATAAATACAGCGACCACACCAGAAAAAACAGCATGATACCTTCAAAATGAAGGTTACCGGTGAGTTCAACGATGACCAAGGGATTCAAAAAGTACCAACAGATAAGGTGCGGGGACCTATTGAGGTTTTTTAATAGTTTCCGGCCAAAATAAAAGATACCCAAATCGGCCAGGATAATCGTGCTTCTTAGAACTACAATTGAGCCCAAGATGGACTTTCCGCCTAACAGTGCCGCAAGGGCAAATACTATTTGGTGCAAAGGAGGATAGCTGCTGTAATGTTTGGCGCTTAGACTACCCATTCCCTGGTGCAATTCCTGTGCGTTCGCAATGGGAAGGTCCCGATTTTCAATAAGGGTATTTGGAACTTCCAAGTACGGATTCAAAAGGTTTATGATGAGTTCCCCGTCCCAAATAAAACGAAAATAATCCTGGGACAAGTGTGGCTCAAGCGGGATAAAAATCAGCCTGAACAATATTCCCGAAACCAACAGAAAACGAAAGTTCCATTTTTCGAATTGGATAAGTTTCCAATAGAAAAAGAAAAGTGCCGCAAATAGAGTAAAAAGCTTTACATAGTCCGTTCGTTCCAAATGATAGGCTAGACTATAGTAAAAAACCATGGAGAACAGCGCAAAGAGTAAGGGCAGTCTATGAAGTTGAAAATACGTTGTCAGCCTTCTGGGCACGTTATTTAGTTTGGTTGAACAAGCACACTAATTTAGCGGATTATTTCAACTCCAAAAATATGAGCTTCTCAAAGTGTTTGAAATTCGTTTATATAACGATATCCAAGATTGTCTCTCACGCAAAAACTCGGGGGCATTTTTGGTTGTATTCTTTTCAAAAAGGCAAGAGGCTATAGCCAAATCCATGGGTATTAGACGTTTTTGAATTCCTTTACCTCCTCACCAAGGTCCAAAACTTTGGCATTTTCCATTAGTTTTTGAAGCAAACTACTCCCAGCGGCACTTCTATACCCTCCCGCGCAGTGCACGACAATCGGTTTGTCCCGCGGTATATCCTTGTATGTATTTCTAAGATTGTTCAGGGGATGTGTTAAGGCCCCTCCAAAAAAGGTTCCTTCATTGATTTCGCTTTGGTTACGAATATCCACAATGGTATAATTGGAGGGATTCTTTTTGAAATCGGATAAATCCAGTCCATTGCTCTGCTCCAAATGCTTTTTATCCGGGGTTATGACCGATTTTAATTGGCTTTCATACCCAATTTTGGACACCCTATTCAATATTGCTTCCAAGTCATACGGATTATCGATGACGATATGGAAAGGCTCTTCCGGTGCTATTATGGAACCCAACCAAGTTTCGAATTTGTCTTTTGGTGAATTGGCCTGTATGTTAATGCTCCCCGGTAAATGGCCTTTCTTAAAATCCGATTCATTTCGTGTGTCCACAAGCCATCCATTTTCCATGGCATTGAACTTAAACTCTATAGACGCTGTCGCCTTTCTAACATTCTTTGAGCCCATTTTGTTTATGTCCACGTTAAAACCAAAATAGGAGGGAATAAAGGGCTGACTATCCAATAAATAGCTTGTAAATTCCTCCTTGGTCAGTTCCTTAAAAGCCCAGTTTCCCTGCCGTTCCTCTCCTAAGGTACTGCTACTGGCGGAACTTAAATTTTTACCACAGAGCGAACCCGCTCCGTGTGCAGGATACACTATGGCCTCGTCCGGTATACCTTTGAACTTGTTCCTTATGGTGTGATACATCATTTCCGCCAATTCTTCACGCTTTGCCTTCATGTTGCCCGACTTCTCCCTTAAATCAGGTCTTCCAACATCGCCAATGAACAACGTATCCCCAGTAAAAAGAGCCATTTGATTATCATCTTTGGCAATTATCGTGATACTGTCCGGGGAATGCCCCGGCGTATTAATGGCCGATAACGTTACGTTTCCCAGGTTCAAGGTAACACCTTCGTCAAATGCGGTAAAGGGATAAGAGGCACCCAACTTTTCGCTGTTGTAAATCGTAGCACCTGTTTCCTCATGTATTTGAAGATGGGAACTTACAAAATCGGCATGTGGATGTGTTTCCATGACCGCAACGATATCCGCATCGTTTTCATGGGCATACTCATAATATTGTGTGGGATCTCTTTCCGGGTCTATGATGGACATCTTCCCATCGCTTATTATGGCATATGAATAATGGGCCAAAGGGGCATATTCAAATTGCTTTATAATCATAATGTGTAGTTCTCTATTTTTAAAAAAGTATCCCAAATAAAATAGGACATTCTATAAAAATAGACAGTAACAAAGGTTACATTGAACTTCATTTAAGAAAAATTTTGACCTTATAAAGCGCATCGTTCGCTCCAAAAGGAAAAGTCCTGTAAATCGAAAATCAGCTCGATATTTCGCCTGCTTTCAATTTGTCCCTAAGATAGGAATAGCTATCCCCAATATGCTCAAAAATATCTTCGGGAGGTATAAGGTCAGGAATAATATCCACGGCCTCCAACATGTCCCTGGGCTGCTCCTTCAGACCCACCAAGATCACCTCAATATTTTCCAGTTCAAGGTCCAAAATCACTTCTTCCAAGGTATATAGCCCGGTCTGGTCCATGTAGGGTACGCGGTCCATGCGTATGATTACCGCTTTTACATCTTGGGAAAGGGTCTTGATCTGGTCCTTGAAATAAGAAGTAAAACCAAAGAACAAGGGCCCATATAAATGTTTAACGATGACCTTGTCCTTGTATTTATCGTAAAACTCTATCTCGTCCTGCCAAGGTTTCTCTCCGTCTATTTCGGCTATATTTCCCACTTCCAGTCCTTTTTCGCCTATGTCGCCGGATTTTTTCATGAACAACAGACAAGCCAGGGCAATCCCGATTCCTACTGCGTGAATCAAGCTACCAAACGTGGTTACGGACAGCACCAACAGAAGTACGACGGCATCTGCCTTGGGTACTTTTCGCAGATGCTTCAGCCCCTTAAAATCGATGATTTTAAACCCGATGGGAATCAGCAATCCGGCCAGAACACTAAGCGGAATGTGCGCGGCCAGTTGTCCAAGCCCCAATAAAACGGCCAAAAGGAATAGGCCATGGAAAATCCCCGATAAACGCGTTTTCCCGCCCGCATTGATATTCACCACGGTTCCCTTGGTGGCTCCCGCACCGGGAATCCCGCCAATGGCGGCCGCCAACATATTTCCAATTCCCTGCCCAATGAGCTCCCTGTTGCTATTGTGCTTGGTCTTGGTCATATTGTCCGCGATAACGGATGTCAACAACGAATCGATACTGCCAAGAACGGCCAATACCAAGGCAAATTCTATGATCTTTGGATAGGCAATTGGGGGAACGCTAAAGATGCCCCCAAGTTGGAAGGCGGGCAATCCGGACGGAATCTCCCCGATCAATGGCACGTCCATTTTGGCAAAATAGGCTATCAAGGTCGCTACGATCAATGCCACAAGGGCACTGGGAATGGCCTTGGTGATTTTCGGAAAAAGGAAATACACCGCAATGGTTATGGCCCCCAACAACAGGGCATTGAGATTGGTTTCGGAAGCAATTCTTGGTAAATCCTTTATGACCGATACGGTCGACTTAGCCGAGTCCATGCCCAAAAATGGAAAGATCTGCAAAATGACGATGATAAGGCCCACCCCGCTCATGAATCCCGAGATTACCGGATAGGGAAAATATTTCACATAGCCCGCTATATTCAAAAATCCAAAAATGACCTGAAATGCACCACCCAATAAAAACGTCAATAATATGATGTTCATGGAACCCTCCGTACCACCGTTCATTTGCATGGCAGTAGCCACCAAGGCTGCCGATACCACGGTCATGGGACCTGTTGGACCACTGGCCTGTGTCTCCGTTCCCCCAAACATGGCTGCAAAAATACCTACCGCTATGGCCCCATAGAGCCCTGCCGTTGCACCGAGGCCGGACTGTACACCAAAGGCCAAGGCCAAGGGCAAGGCGACTACCCCGGCAACCAAGCCACCTGTAAAGTCCCCTTTTAAATGTTTGGTATTGAATAGTTTATTGAGCATAGCGTTCTATTTTGGTTAGTTTTATCGGATTAATAATAAGTAAGTTATCCGTCAGGATTGTATCTGAAAGATACCAAATCTGAAAGTTTTTTATAGCTGCTATCGATGAAAGCTTTTTGTAGACCTACATAAAACTATGTTACTGGATTATTCCAACTGGGTAACCTTGATGGTCCATACATGGTCGCTAGGGGGATTCTTCCGGATGGATCTTGGAATGTTTACCACGAAGCCTTCCCCTTGGGGCGTCCACTTTAAAACCTCATCATATCCCAAAAGCGTTACGGTACTTCCTTTTTTGGGCCGATGCGATTTTATGGGAATCGTTGCCGGTATTTCCGTTTCCCCTTCCTTCGCGAGGTACAGAAAGTAGGTTGTACCATCCTTCTGTTGGGTCATACAAATGTTATCCTCTTTGTAGGGCGCCAGGGTATGGCTATTGTAAATGGCTTCATTGTTGATGTCCATCCACTTTCCATATTCCTGGAGCAAATTATAGGCACCCGGGTCCCATTCCCCCTCAGGCGATGGGGCAATGTTCAACAACAGATTACCTCCCTTGGTCACAATATCCACCAACATTTGTATACCCTCCTTACCTGTCATGTAATTGGAATCCGGCGTGTAGGACCAGCCATCACTTGAAATGATGCAGGATTCCCAAGGGTAGGGCAGTTCCTTTTCCGGTACGCGGTTTTCCGGGGTGAGGTAATTTTGATTTTTTCCGTAAACGGCACGGTCCACGACAATGAGCCCGGGTTGTTTTTCACGGGCCTTGGTCACCAGTTCATCCATGCGGATATCCTGGGATACCATTCTGTGTTTTATGAAACCATTTCCCGAAGCGTTTTCGATAAACTTTTCCGCATAGTTTTCCTCCAAGTTCTGTTGATCCCGTTTTTTTACCCAACCGCCATCGAGCCAAATAATGTCCACCTTGCCATAGTCCGTCAGTAATTCCAACAATTGATTATGCGTGAACTGTACGTACTTTTCCCATTTTTCAGGATATAGGGCAGGGTCATAGTTTACATTCCTGTCCTGTGGCGGAAAATAAGGGTCCCAGTAGTTTTCATGGTGCCAATCCGGTTTGGAAAAATAGGCACCTACCCACATATCCTTCGCCCTAAAGGAATCGAAAATTTCCTTGGTGATATTTGTCTTGGGATGTTGGCTAAAGGCGCATTCCGGGTCCGTTACCTTATAATCCGTATACTTGGAATCGAACATGGAAAACCCATCATGGTGCTTGGTGGTAAAGACCACATAGCGCATTCCGGCGGCCTTGGCGGCATCGGCCCATTTATCCGGGTCAAATTTTACGGGGTTAAACGTCTTTTTTAGCCCTTCATATTCCTTTTTATATTCAAAATAATTCTGGGGATTACTTCCTTTGGTACGTTCGCACCAACCGTAGTCCTCCGGGCAAATGGACCATGATTCTACAATGCCCCATTGGCTATAGGGCCCCCAATGCATGAGGAGTCCGAATTTTATATCCTGCCACTGGTCCAGTTTTTCCAGCACCAAGGGATCCGTTTCGGGAACATAGCGTTCGTCTTCCAATATGGCCTGGGAAAAGGAATAGGAGGTAAACAGAAGGATTAAGGCGATGGCTAATTTTTTCAGGGATGTTTTCATGGTTGATTACGTTAAGACCGAAAATTGAAAATCGGACAAATAAGCTGAAATATAGCAAATCTGGAAATCAATAATAAGAAGAAGGCTCCTAAAGGTTGATAAAAATAAAAGGGCCAAGTAAAATGCTCTAGAGGTCAAATTTTGGAAATAACTTTTAGTAATTAGTTCAATGATCTCGATTATTGGCAGTTGTTTTTAGAATAATTTACCATGTCCTTTTTTTCATAAGCTCAGGAATGCTGCGGCAGATTAGCCATAGAAATCTATCGTGAATTAGGCTATAATGGTCTATTTTAGGCGTGTGGCCTTAAAATGATTCCTCATTTATCCATTGGTTTTAGTCCACGCATAAGAAGCATTGTTATTTTAAGCAGTTTGACAATGGTTATTTTTTTATACTTTCCAACCATTCCAATCTTTTCAAGTCCCCTAAATGTTTGATGGTAAACCCTTCAAAGATGGCTTTAAAGCCATCTCCATCTGGACTTGCCGCCATCATACCTACCTTTACCGGAATCCTATCTTTTAGATAGCATAGGTTGCTCATCGCATAGTCCTTGCCATCCAGGGAATAATATATTTCTACCGCATCTAATCTTCTAATAATCTTAATCCATACGGATTTAGGTCTTTCCAATAATCTAATAATGCTCCAGCTACTTTGACGGTTCGTTACTACGGTACTGTAATTATACATGCCGTCAACATATTCAATTCCAGTTTTTATCCAATGTTTTTCGTTAATACGTAACATCATCCCCATTTGGTCATATTGGGTTTTATAGGAACCTGTAATTTTTAAGGTGGCCTCAAACTCGCCACCTCTGACAGTATAATAAAACGGACCATCGTCTACCGTAAATCCATAACGTGTTTTACGCCAATAGTCTGATTGCGGGGTTACGAACAATTCTAATCTGTCGTCTGAAATGTTCCAGGAGCTTGGTTCATTATACCAGTTCATGGAATTTAAGTTTTGTGAAGAAGCTTTGTTTGCCATGGGTTGCATTCCTAAAATTGTATGCTATTTAATCGCGTTTGTGACCGTACTGCGAGTAAAGTAATGTGAGTTAAAAAGGTCTATTTTCATTGGGCCAAGATAAGGCTTCCCACCTTCTGCATGTTTGTATGGTGCATTTCTTACTTTATATGGATTTTAAATGAAATATAACGAAAGCCCTTTAGAAAAATATGGTTATCCTTTCAAATTTGGAATTGAAGCTATCCAGTTGGGCTAGATGAGCAAAGACAATAAATTTTGAAACAAGCGGCTAACATTGCAAAATCTGGGCTGTCCTATGATGAGAACTATGTATCGAAATTGAACTAAAAGAACTTGTTTTTTAACTTAGTTCTTTGTTAGGTGCAGTTTTATTTTTCTGAAATCTCTTTCAATTTGTCTAATGCGCTGGGATAAGTATTATCAAAGTAGTCAAGGTATTCATCAACAACATCCAGTTCCACAATTACGGTAGTGATTCCATTATTTTCTTTGAACTTATAGTTTTCAAGTCCGCCAGCCCATTTTTCTACCTTTTCCCCAGTTGTTATTTCAGTCTCTCCATCCAGAATACCATAGTGACGAATTGAAACAAAATCGGCAGGTTTGTTTTCAACAATTTCCGAAACCATGCCTCCTTTTTTACCATTTTCATCTAATCCGATAAAATGAATTTTACTTCCTTTATTCCAGCTTCCCTCAAAAGTTGATGTTGGGTTAAAAGCTGATGTCCAATATTCATAGGTGGATTTATCATTTAACCCTAGCATCGCTTCATAGACATTTTGGGATGAAGAATTTATCTTCTTTTCGTATTTGATTTTTTTCATCACTCGATATTTTAAAGTTTTAAATTAATCATTTTGTCTATCTCCAGAATTATAATAAGAAAAGACAAACGTACCTAAGTACGTTTATTTCTTTTTTACGAGTACTAATCTAATGGATTTTAATATTCTATACACCCAATAGTAATGGATTATGGTCAACAAAATGATTCTACATTAAAAAAAAGAATCGCGATAGCCCTTCTTTTTCATTTAAGCTATTTTTAATTGCTAGGCCCTGGCAGTTAGGTCTTTAAAGGGGAAAAGGATAATGCCTAGGAACCGCCTAAAGAGATCATTCGAGCTTGCCAGTTTGCTCCTAAATAAAAAGGGGCCCTTGTTCATGGCCCCTTTTCCGTATTTTTAATTTGTTCACATCCATTTTAAATACATACTTGAGGTATCCGGCTAATCCAGTGGCCTGATCATTTTCATCAACTCCCGGTCATGGTTATGCACTATGCGGCATTCCGTATCAAAATACATCGTGGCGCCATTGTCCGCGGTATAAGGTTCCCACTCTGGAAGTACCCCTTGTACGTTGGGATTTCCCGTTTTTACAAAATTGATCCAGGCAGAACTCATCTTGTCGGCCAATGCCCAGGCATCCTCTCCATTGCCGGTCCAGTCTGACCTTAGATCGACCGTATTGAAGGCCAAAGGAATGTCCAAACCATGGAACGAACCCTTAGAGGCATTTTCAACGGGGCTTTTCCAGGCCAATAGGTACGCGTATACAGGTGCATCTGTTTCTTCGGCCCTGGCATCGGCAGTACGAATGGTATAGGGCCTGAACATTTTATCAATGGACAACAGGTCCTGAGGGGTATAATCCGGATACGCTTTTTCGTATAGCGATACAAATTCATCGGTCCTGTCTCCATATTCCTTGGCCAGACTGTCCTTGGCCTGTTCCAATGTCAGTGTCTTGTTTCCATAGGCGACAGGCATCAGCTCGTTCAAGGTTGAACCGATCATCACGGGAATGTTTTTTGAAATATCGGCAAAGCCTGGGCTAAAAGGCTGTTGAAGCAATACCTCGCCGTCTACCGAGGGTGCAAAACCAAACATTCCAGACGAACCCGGAATTCTAGGGCCTGAAATTTCGGCTACGGCCTCATTTCCTGCTTTCACAAGATCATGATACGGAATGGTGTCCAGCTTTTTAACGTCTTCCGGGGTAAGGTTTAATTTCTCAAGCACGGTTGCCGCCAGTTTCTGTGACTTCTCTTTGGTCATTGAATTTATCAAGGTACCGCTTTGTATAATCGCCTTGTTGAATAAGCCTTTCGCCGCAGGCATACACATTAAGGTACCTACTTTTCCACCACCCCCGGATTCTCCAACAATGGTCACATCCGAAGGGTCTCCCCCAAATTTTGCAATATTGTTTTTGGTCCATTCCAATGCTTTTACGATGTCCAGCATGCCCACATTTGCCGATTGTGCATAGGAATCGCCATAAGCGGATAGGTCAAGAAATCCTAGAATGTTTAATCTATGATTGACCGAAACCATTACAATATCTCCTTTCTTGGCCAAGGCCTCTCCATAAGTCATGGGGTCGTTACTGGCACCCACAAAAAATCCACCCCCGTGTAACCAAACCATTACGGGACGTTTTTGACCGTCTTTTATTCCACGGGTCCAGATGTTCAGGCTAAACAGATCCGTCTCGCTCTGCATCTCATCAGGATACCAAGGCACTACTTGTCTGGCTACAGGCCCAAAATCCGTACATTCGCGTACATCGTCCCAAGCCACTGGATCCTGTGGAGGCATAAATCTTTCTGCCTTGGCATAGGGAATTCCCTTGTAGGCATAAACGCTATCATTTACGCTTCCGGTTATCTTCCCGTTGGTGGTTTCAATTACCAAATCTACTTCTGCGGTTGGTTTTGGGTCGGATTTACAGGAGGTAAAACTTATTGCCGCAAAAAATAGAAATAGCGTACACGTCTTTAAAAATGGTCTCATAATTTGTTCGGTATTACAGATTTAATTAGTGTTAAATGTACACTAAAAAATCAGTTTACCATAACATTGTTTTTTCCACGTTTCTTAAAGACTGGTTTTACGGGCCTCTTGCCCTCTTTTTCAACAAACAGAATCGCTTTTATAAGCCTTGTTCCATCTGGGTTTAATGAAACACCGATTCTTTAATCGCAACAACAATTCTTGTCGCTTTTTGCTTTTTCAAAACACTCCTTTCCTTCCTTAAAGGCAAGGTATGCAAGTCCCAGCGTTCCAAGACTGTCTATGTATGGAATTCCGAACAGTTCATAAATACCACTACTCACAAGTAGGATTATGGACATGTAAACGCAAACCATAGTACAATTAGCATCGGCTAAAATTGGTGCAGAATTGAGTCGGTTTCCTACGTTCCTTTTCCAAACGACCAATATCCACATAATTAAAATTGATATGGCTGAAATCACGACTCCCCAAAACGTTGTAAGCGGTTTATGTCCTGTCCAAATGTTGAAAATACTTGTAATTACAAGTCCATAGACCAAAATATAAAAGGCAATTCCGGTAATTCTCAAGGCTGTACGCTCAAAATCATCCCGTTTACTATCTGGATTATTTTGGATTCTTATAATCATATGGGCAATCCCGAGTCCGGAAATCACCTCGATAAAACTATCCGAACCAAAACCAAAAAGAGCCAGACTTTCATCTTCAAAGCCCAGATACGTTGATATCAGTCCCTCCGCAACGTTGTAGATGATCGTAAATACCGCCAGTCCGAAGGCTATTTTGTATAGTTTCTTTTTATCCGCCATTACATTTGTAACAATTTTGTTTTTTCTCAGTTCCAAGAACATAAGGAATTTAGACAAAATAACAGATCAAAACAAAAAGGACAATCGATGCCGTGGGAATGGATTCTTGCGGCCATTTAGCTCAATACTGGTCAAAGCAGTATTTTAATAAAACCCCCAGCTCATAAAATATAATCCCTTGTATTGCCATGAACATGAACCTAAGGATTGTGGAATTTATGGTTTTTAACCCTTTTGAGGAGCTATGCTAAAAAGAGAAAAAGAAGTACTATTGTTTAATGGGACCACACGAATGGATGCCTGCGGTAGCGGGGGGGTAGCGGGGGTTGGCAATAGTATTTATTTCCCAATTTTACCTTTTAGCTGTTGTAACTTTTTTTTCGCTGCCTCAATTTTCTCTTTCTTTTTTAATTCGTCAAGTTGTTCATCAAGGATAATTTCTATTCCGACCCTTAATGTATCGAAATGCTCTAAACAAGTGTTTTCATCTAGTTGATGAATACCAAGACTAAGTACTGAATACATTGTTCGATTATCTACTAAAAATGAAGGTAAATAAGATTTAAGCAATTCGATTTTCTCATCCATTCGTGCTTTCTGAAATTTGGATTCGTCTACAGTTTTAATGGCAAGTCCTTTTTCGTAAGCCTTGTCAATTAAAAATTCAAAAATTCTTCTTAGGTAGACAAAAGAACCAATTCCAACTCCGTTAGCAGCTAATCCAATAGCTCGTGTAAATTCTTTCAATTTCTCTGAATTGAGAAGCTTGCTATATTGCTTTATCTCGCCGATATGTAGATCTGCAACAGATGGAAATTGTCCAACTTTCATAAGAATTTGTGACTCTGGCTCCCACAAACAATAGTATCTAAAAATATCATTATATCTTTTACATTGTATTTCAACACTTGCAAAACCTCCATTTGTCTGAAAATCGTTGTCAGCATATCTTAAAGTTCTAGAAATAGCAAATGTCGTTTCAACTTTCCGCCAAGGATTATATCCCTCGACATTTATATTACGATAGCTGTAAACTATTTTTTCGAATTCGTTTTGGTCAGTCTCTTCTATTTTTATTTTCGTATAGATTGGTGTGTTAAATAAAAAATTATCAAGATTAAAATTCATATTTAGTAAGTAGTGTTAAATTATTGCCAACAATCGCATAAACGTACCTAGGTACGTTTATACCCGTTTTACGAATACTAATCTAATGGATTTTAATGGTCTATACACCCAATAAAAATGGAATATACTTAACAAAATGGTACTTAAACAAAAAAAGGACGGCAATTGCCGTCCTTTTTTTGTTTAAGCTATCTATAATTTCTATGCCCTGGCCGTTAAGCTTTTAAAGAAGACAAAGCTAAACCCTAGGAACAACATAAAGTGGAACGGGAACAGTCCAAAATCGTTTAAAGGTACCGCACTGTACATGCCAAAAAGGAAATACAACATTAAGGCGAACTCCAAGATCATGTTGGGGGACAGTTTCTTGGCCAAGTACTTGTTGCCCTTCCAGCTTTGTGTCAGGTTATTGATATTGAATTTGGGTGTACGTACAAATTCACTTCTTTTGCCCATGTGGCCCTCCAACACCGCGATGGAGTTGTGCAAAGAAAAGCCCAAGGCCACCGAGAAAAAGGTAAAGAACAGTTTTATATAGTCCACAAAATTGTCGAAACTACTGCCCTGTACGCTCTTGTAGGTAAACCAATAACAGATAAAAAGGATGATTGTACTAAGGATAAAGAAGCTGGTCGCCTCAAATACCCACGCCAAGTGCCCGTACATGTTTTTTATGTACAACATAGGAATACTCAACAAGGCCACAGTGAACACACAAAGGAACATACTACTGTTCAACAAGTGCATGACACCATGAAATTTGGTTTTAAAAGGAATGTTCTTGGCGCTGATTACGCTCCAAACGGTCTTTCTAAAGTTTTCCGCGCCGCCCTTGTTCCAACGAAACTGCTGCGAACGGGCCGCACTGATTACGACAGGAAGTTCGGCCGGTGTCTCCACATCCTCCAAATATTTAAACTTCCAATTCTTTAATTGGGCACGGTAGCTTAGGTCCAGATCCTCGGTCAAGGTGTCACCTTCCCAGTTACCGGCATCCAAAATGGTTTCTTTTCTCCAGATACCAGCGGTTCCGTTAAAGTTGATAAAGTGTCCTTTGGCATTCCTACCTACTTGTTCCAAGGTGAAGTGTGCATCCAACGCAAAGGCCTGTATTTTGGTCAAGGTTGAATAGTCGCGGTTGAGGTGGCCCCAACGGGTCTGTACCACACCAATTTCCGGATCTTTAAAGTAGATAACGGTTTTCTTCAACCAATCCGAAGACGGCATAAAGTCGGCATCAAAAATAGCGATAAACTCGCCTTTGGCAATATTTAGTCCTTCCTTTAGGGCGCCGGCCTTAAAGCCCGTTCTATCCGTTCTACGGATATGCTGTATGTCCAATCCAGTTTCCTGAAGTTCGGATATGCGTTTTGAGGTAACCGCCACGGAGTCATCCGTAGAGTCGTCCAACACCTGAATTTCCAACTTGCTTTTTGGGTATTCAATCTTGGCAATGTTTTCCAACAAACGTTCCATCACGTATTCCTCGTTGTACACGGGAAGCTGAATGGTCACAAATGGAATTTCCCTTGGGTCCAACAAATTGAATTTTGGAGCGGTCTGGTTTTTTCTTTTTTGGGTAAGGTAATTGACCAAAAGGTTCAATTGGGCCAAACTGTAAAAGAAGATCAACAGCAGTGCAATGCTATAGATCGCGATGATAATGTAAGAGATGGTAATTGCCATATTATTTTAAACTGTATTTAAAGATCCAACCCAATATTTTTACTCCGGCAAAGATAGTACCTTTTACCGTACCGGACACTTTTGAAACACCAATTCTTTTTTTGTAACGCACTGGTACTTCGGTATATGCCATTTTTTTTCGCAAAATTTTCAATTGCATTTCTACCGTCCATCCGTACGTTTTGTCCTCCATTTTCAATTCTTTGAGACTTTCGTATTTTATCGCCCTAAAAGGTCCCAAATCCGTAAATTTAGAGCCAAAAAACAAGCGCATTAAAAATGTGGCCAATTGGTTGCCAAAAACCTGTTGCGGGGTCATGGAACCTTCCTCCCGCAAACTTTTTTTTCTGGCCCCTACAACAAAATCAAGATCGTTTTCAATAATGGGAGCTACAACTTTATCCAATTCCTCCGGATAGTCGGAGTAGTCTCCGTCGATAAATACGATAATATCCGGTTGTTTGGATTGTTTGGCGATGTAATCCATACCGCAAAGACAGGCATACCCATACCCTTTCTTGGTCTCGGTGAGCACCGTAGCCCCAGCGGCACGGGCATTTTCAACGGTTGCATCGGTAGATGCATTGTTAATAACTATTATTTCGGAAACCGATTTTGGAAGGTCGTGGATGACGTGCGCAATGGAATCTGCTTCGTTGAAGGCGGGTATAATGACTTTAATGTCCTTCATTATCTTAATTGAAAAGGCGGTTGACCATCTAAAAGTAATTAGGTCGCAAAAGTATCAATAACTTACCATCTTTTTGGGATGGCACTTTTAATATGGACCAAATTTATGCGCTTCGACATGCTCAGCGTGACATATAATGTACGACTGTCAGTCCAAGTCCTTCGGCTACGCTCAGGACAGGCCTTTTGAGGACCTATAACATAAAATTTCAGTGAACTTTTTTATTGACCTGCGCTTCCACAGGCTCAGCGTGACACTGTGTTTTTCGACTGTCTTTCCGAGTGTTACAACTCCGCTAAAGGCAGGCCTTTCGAGAACTACTTCCTATTCACCAACTTCATTAAATCAACGTCATTGCCCAAAAGTATTTCGGTTGGATTGATGCGACCCTCCTGCGGTCCATTTTCCAATTTGAGTACGCCCCGCGGGCAAACCGCCGAGCAAATACCACAGCCCACACAACTGGATCGTACGATATTCTCGCCTTTTTGGGCGTAGGCGCGTACATCGATGCCCATCTCGCAATAGGTGGAACAGTTGCCACAGGAAATACACTGGCCCCCGTTGGTGGTAATCCTAAATTTGGAAAACAAGCGTTGCTGAAATCCTAGGATGGCCGCCATGGGACACCCAAAGCGACACCATACCCTGCTACCAAAAATGGGATAGAACCCCGTACCAATAACACCCGAAAAGATACTCCCGATCAAAAAGCTGTAGGTGGTCCTAAGTGTATTGGATTTGAATATGAAAATGTTGCCGTCACCGCTAAAGAAGTGCATACCAATCAGCACCGCAATGATGGTAAAATAGCCTATGGCCCCGTACTGGGCATCCTTTTCAAGTTGGTCCCTTTTATAAATCATGGCCCAAGCGAAAACTGCGGTCAGTATTACGGATACCCCAATAAGAAAGGTGGTTTTGGTCAACCAGTATTTACTGGTGTCGTTCCCTAAATAGGAGTAGATAACGGCCGTGGTCATTAAGGTTACAAATACTACTACGCTATGCACCACCCATCTTTCTACCTTCCAGGCGAATTTGGACTTATCGCTCAATTGTCTAAAAGGGTCCCCCACCGTTTCCGCCAGGGCACCACACCCGCAAACCCAGGAACAATACCATCTTTTTCCGTATTTATAAGTAAGAATAGGAGAAATGACAAAAATGGAGAGAATCCCAAAAAACAACATGGCCAACCCAATGTCCCCAGCTTCTATAAAACCGTTTATCCGGTAGCGCTCAAAATTATAGTAGTTCAGTGGCCACATATTCTTGAGGTCGTAATAGGGTAGGTCCCCGTTTAACCGAGCCATGATTTCGGGAATGATGAAGGCAAAGGCCGTTTGGAAGAACATAACACTTAGCGTTCGCAAACGTTGGTAGCCGTTATGCCGGTATTTCCACATAAATTTTAACCCAAAGGCCAGTATGCCCAAAGTATATAAGGCTCCATATACGAACCACTGACTGGCAGGATTCCCGCTCAAAGCCTTGCTCAAGGGGTCAAAAAGGGCAATCACACCCTTGTTATCCCCATCCTGAACCAAACCCAGATATTCCGGATAAAAATAAAGTACGATGTAAAATCCCGTCAGGGCAATTCCTGTCAACCAGCCTAAAAAGCCCCTGCTAGAAATGGACTTGAACCACACCCCATCGTTTTTGATACCCTCATGTTTATGTGCATAGGCCGCTTGGGAAAATAGGAACACGCCCAAGAAAATAAGCAGGAGTGATATGCTTAGCCAAAGGGCACTGTTGCCCAATTGCAGGTTGAAGAGTTGTAGGACTAGAATGCCAAGACCGGTCATACCGATCAACACGGATATTTTCTGGTTGGTGTTCAAGGCCTTTGGCGGTTCCCCGGCCAATGACATGCTTTTGTCTAGAGTACGCATACAAGTTGTTTTTAACTGTTGGTAAGGTTAGGCAAGATTTAATATCCGCTTCCAACTTTTCTTTTTTGGTCTGATGTTTTGGTGAAAATCTTGATTAAATTTAGATACAATGGCCTCCTCATATGTCTCATAGAGTTCCGGGTCAAAATTCACATCCTTTAAATGTTCCAATACATATTCCACGCTTCGTTTTTCATTCAGCCATCTATCGAACAGTTCATGCCGTAATCGTATACCAAAGTTATTGATGCCCAAAAACTCATGAGTGTCTTTGTGGAAAGCAATAGTGATACAAAGTTTTTCCTTGGGATGTCGCCAATGAAAATGTTCTTCATATTCCTTTTTGTTTGGTTCGCTGAACACCCAGCCATAGGTCTGATATTCAATATCCAAGAATTTGGCCGAGTTGAACCAGTGCCCAGGATTGTATTCGGTGGGGTTGCCGCAAAGTGTCTGCGCCAAGGTCTCGCCCATCATCCTGCCCGTATACCAAACGGCCTCTATGGGTCTACGCAACCCAATGGCCTCGTGTTGTTCCGCACAATCGCCAATAGCGTAGATGTCCTCGATGTTGGTTTGTAGCATTCGGTTTACCTTGATTCCTTTTCCGAGTTCAATACCGGAATCATTAAGGAAATCTATGTTGGGGGTTACCCCAGCGGTCAACCCTACCACATCACAAGCAATAGTTTCTCCCTTATCTGTCACTACAGCTTTGGCCCGGCCATTCTCATCAGATAATATCTCTTTTAAATTGGTATCCAACCGTAAATCAATATGGTGCTCCCTGATGTGCTCGTTGATCATTTCAGATTCCCCACTGGGCAAGACCCCATTCCAAAAGCTCGTTTCGCGTACCAAAAAGGTCACCGGGATGTCCCTGCTCCGCAACATTTCCGCCATTTCGATTCCAATAAGTCCGCCACCAACTATGACTGCCCGTTTGCAAACATTTTTGTTTGGTGCATTTTTCTGCAATTGCTCCAGATCCTGTTTGGAATAAAGCCCTTGTACACCTTTTAAATCCTGACCGGGCCACCCAAATTTGTTGGGTTTGGAGCCCGTGGCGATGACCAGGGCATCGTATTCAATGCGGTCGCCATTGGAAAGGGACACCGTTTTTTGGTCCGGAAGCACCTTTTCAACATAGCCGTTTACTAATTCTATCCTGTTTTTCTTCCAAAAGTTGTTTTCGTAGGGCTGTGTGTGTTCAAATTTCATGTGGCCCATGTACACGTACATAAGGGCGGTACGTGAAAAGAAATAATCGGATTCGGAAGAAATGATGGTGATTTTTTTGTCGGATAGTTTACGGATGTGTCGGGCAAGGGTCACGCCCGATATGCCGTTTCCAATAATGACGATGTGTTCCATGGGCCGGTTGATTTAGTTATAGTGTGGGTCGTTCTAAAAACGAATTCCTTAACAAGCCATGTTAAGTTATAAAGAATTTAGATAGGAATGTCCTATGGAAATAGGTTTGATTTCTTTGATTTGTATAGCATGTATGATTTGTAGTAATAAAAAGTTTAACACTTCACTTTAAAAAATGGACTTACTTGGAAAGCCTAAATACATTACTTTAGATTTTAGATTGATTCACTATGAGGAAATTAGGTCTAATTCTTGTATGTTTTCTCCAATTCTGCTGTAATGGAAAGGCACAGAAAAAGTGGAACGGCGTCAGTTTTGTAGCTTCCCGGGAAGAGGCGGCGCAGCCCCACGTAGACGAGATCATTAAGATCCATGCCAACAGTGCGGCCGTAATGCCCTTTGGTTTTATACGTGATTTGGCTTCGCCCGAAATTATTTTCGATACGGAGAGACAATGGTTCGGGGAAACCAGAAAAGGCGCAAAACAGTACATCGAACTTTTAAAGAAGAACGGGATCCAAGTGATGGTAAAACCCCAGATTTGGATCGGGGGCGGTCAGTTTACGGGTACCATCGCCATGAAATCGCCCGAAGATTGGAAGGTGCTGGAGGAATCTTACGACAAGTTTATTTTAAACTATTCAGCGTTGGCACAGGAGACCAATGCGCCTATTTTTTGCATCGGGACGGAACTGGAGACCTTTATAAAGAACCGGCCGGAATACTGGAACGAGCTCATCGCGAAAATCCGTAAAATCTATTCCGGTAAGCTGACCTATGCGGCCAACTGGGACGAATATGCCAGAACACCTTTTTGGAACCAACTGGATTTCATCGGCATCGATGCCTATTTTCCTTTATCGGAATCCAAAACACCTACTGTAACCGAATTGAAGGCGGGTTGGCAGCCCTGGAAACAGAAAATTTCACAATTGGCCCTCCAAGTACAAAGACCGGTGCTGTTTACGGAATACGGCTACCGATCCATGGACTACACCGCCAAAAAGCCCTGGTTGGTGGATAGAACCGAAGAGGGCGTAAATATGGTGGGTCAGTCCAACGCCAAAAAGGCCATTTTTGAGGAGTTTTGGGGCGAGGAATGGTTCGCCGGCGGCTTCGTCTGGAAATGGTTCATACAGCATGACCGTTCCGGCGGGGAAAAGGATAATCGTTTTACCCCCCAGAACAAACCTTCACAGGCCATTATTGCCAACTATTACAGGCTACATAAGGATTGATTTAGAGTAAACCCTTGAAAATTAGTCGGCCCACTGTTTTGAAAGGGCTATTATTTTTGTTAATCTTTGTAACAGGAATACTATCAGCATGCACAACCCTATACCTCGTTCCGTTTTTAGGAGCTTATCCATTTGCTTTTTTCTACTTCATATCCATGCAACCGTGGCCCAAGAAACGTCCAATACCATTGTGGCCAAAACGGGTGATGGTATCTTTTCCGTTTTGCGGAAATCCGGAATCCATCCTATTAATTACTATGAGCAGTTCCTGAAGTTGAATGCCGATAACATCAAGAACGGTAGCGAGTTGATTGTGGGGAAGGAATACATTCTTCCGGATGCGCCAGACTCCTTTAAGCGCACTGGGGTCCGAATCGATACGGGCGAAGAGGTAGAAGCTCCCATTTTCAATGAAACGGAGTTGTCCCTGATGAACCAAAAGGATACCACCTTGCAAAATACGGTCTATTACTTTGTGCATTCCGGTGGTACCGAATCTAAAAAACGTTTTGATTCACTCACACGCCAATTGGCCAATGACCTTATGGTAAAGGGGGCGCGGGTCTATCTTTTGGAGGATTCCAAAATAGCGGCGGCGATTTCGGATTCGCTGTCCCTTGTGGCAAAAAAGGAGATGTACGGAAATTTTTCCAGCGCGATCAATAAAAAATATTTGAGGCATAAGGGCGCCTACCAACGCGTGATTCTAATTGAGGACGCTTTTGGACCACGGGAAAATTCGGTCGTACGTATTAGCCATAATCCTAAAAGTAGGGAAGGCAGACAATTTGCTTCCGTTTTGGAGAACGTATTGCGAAAAAATACCTCGGTTCCCGTAAAGGAAAAGAACGAACCGAATTCCTTTAAGGACGACGCCAGTTTGTATTTTGCCAACAACTTGGTTCCGCCCATCGTAATTTTGAACTTTACCGATGGTTCCAAACCCTTACAGGGCGGATTTAACCTAAAATCCGAAAAGAAACCTTTAGTGGGTCTGTTGAACGACGGCATTCTAGAGGATTACTCCCAGTTGAATTTTGAAAATTAGTGGGGAATATCTTGGATTCTTCGGCATGGACTTTGATTTTGGTAAGTGTATGATGCGGAAATTTATCTTGTTTATTTTTGTTTTCTCCTTCCAATTTTTCCCTGTACATGGGCAGGATACCTTGGCCACCGTTACTGCGGAAAAAGGCGACGGTATTTATTCCCTTTTGCGAAAACATGGTGTGAACCCCTATGAATATTACCGTGAATTTATAGATATCAACCTGGTAAATCTACGTGACAGCGTTCATTTGTACGAGGGTAGGATCTATGCCATCCCCAAAGTGCTCATGGACACCATACCCGTGGTGGACTCCATCCAACGGCAGGCCAAGGAAGTGAAGGAAGTGGAGGCCAAGACCTACGATATTTTTGGGGAGAAGCACAAAACGGTACTATCCAAGAGCGAACGTCTGAAAGGTGCCATCTATTATTTGGTATCCGGCCACGGCGGTCCGGACCCAGGGGCAATGGCCGTGTATGCGGGCAAATCCATATCGGAGGATGAGTATGCCTATGACATTACCTTGCGTTTGGCCAAGGAACTTCTGGCACATGGGGCATCGGTATATATTATAATCAGGGATGAAAACGATGGCATTCGCGAGGAACGCATTCTGGAAATGGACCGGGACGAGGTCGCCTATCCCGATAAGGTCATTCCATTGAACCAAAGGGATAGACTGCAACAGCGTGTGGATATCGTGAACGGTTTGTACAAACAGAACAAAGGTGCCTACCAGCGGCTAATCGTTACCCATGTGGACAGCAGGAGCGTAGGCCAAAATATAGATGTGTTCTTTTACCATCATGAAAAGAGCCAAAATGGGAAGCGGCTGGCGGAGAGTATCCACAAGACCTTCGAGGCGAAATACAAACAGTACCAGCCCAACAGGACCTATTCCGGAACTTTTGAGGACCGTACTTCCCTGTTCCTGGTCAAAAAGACGCATCCGGCAATGACCTTTATCGAGATCGGGAATATCCGTAATGAAAAGGACCAACGACGTATTCTGGACCCTGACAATAGGCAGGCATTGGCCAAATGGATTTCAGAAGGTGTGATACTGGATTATGAGGAGCGGTAGTTCAATCCGGATTATACATTAGAAAAGCTGTTGCAGCTAAAAATCCCTTCAAAATAAAAGGTTGCCCCGTGTTTTCAATTTCACCATAGCGGTGCTATGCTGAAATTTCCAAACCACGTTATTTTTTTGCGCTTTTACTTTCACGACACTTCTCTAATGCATAAACCGGGTTACAGGGCGATGTTCTTCCTGTAATAGTCATATATATTTTCCGGACCCTTGCCCAAATAATACTTAAGGTGTATCATGGCGAAATGATATTGAAGGCGGACCATTCCCTTTTCCATGTACCTTCGTGCCGAAGTTTCCACATAATCATTGATGACCTTGAACGGCGTCTTTTTGTACAATCGTCCAATAAACTCATTGTCCTCGTAGACTTTGTAGTTTTCATCAAATCCGCCAAGCGTTTCAAAAAGTTCCTTGTCCACGAAGAGGGATTGGTCGCCGCCACGGCATATAGGTCGGTTTATTTTGGTACACCAAGCGAAAAATCCCAGAAAGGGACTGGGCGAATCGAATTTGAGTCGGAAGCATCCTGTCCGTATTCCTTCCTCAACCACTTTTAGAACCTGTGTATCGAAACCCGGTGGCGGAAGGCTGTCCACATGTAAAAAATACAAAATATCGCCCGAAGCATTTTTGGCGCCCCAGTTCATTTGATTGGCCCTGCCTTTTTCACTGGATAAAACCCGGGCTCCAAATTTTTGGGCAAAAAAAACGGTTCGGTCCGTGCTACCGCCGTCCACGATCAGGATTTCCATGATCTGGTCCGTGCAGGTATTCTCTAGAATCTTGGCCAATACCCGCTGTATATAGTCTTCCTCGTTCAGGACGGGGATGATGATACTGATATTGGGTACTTCCTTTTGCATTTTAAATTCCCAGGTAGGGCCAAAAACGTTTATAGCTGCTTGATCAGTTCCCTAAAGAGTTTTACCATCTTGGGTTCGGTCGCTTCGGCGATGGCCAGTATTTCAGATATGTTTACGGGCTCCAGATGATCCGGGTCGCATTCATCGGTCAGTACGGAAACGGCCACAATGGGCAGTTCCAAATGATTCGCTACAATGACCTCGGGTACGGTGCTCATTCCCACGGCATCGGCACCCAATATTTTCAGCATTCTGTATTCCGCCCTGGTTTCCAACTGCGGCCCCACCACGGATGCATATACGCCGGATTTTAGCGAAATGCCATGTTCTTTGGCAATTTCTAAAAGTTTTTTTCGCATGTCCTTGTCGTAGGGTTGGGACATGTCCACAAAACGGGGTCCAAATTCAGACACGTTTTTGAAAGCCAGCGGTGACCCCCCTTGCAAGTTGATGTGGTCCTCGATCAACATCATATCGCCCTTTTTAAAATCGAGGTTGATGGCTCCCGCGGCATTGGAGATGAATAGCTTGGAAATACCCAATAGGTGCATCACGCGTATGGGATAGGTAATATCCAGAAAGTCATACCCTTCGTACAGGTGGAACCGACCTTGCATGACCACTACTTTTTTGTCCTCGATGGTGCCATAGAGAAGCTTTCCCGTGTGGAATTCTACCGTAGCGAGGGGAAAGAATGGGATATGGTTATAATGTGCTTCAATGGGATCCTGAATTTCCTCGACCAGTTTTCCCAATCCGGTACCCAGCACGATACCTATTTCCGGGTTTTCAAATCCCTTGGATTTTAAATAGGCGACCGATTCTTCCAATTGTTTCTTTTGCATGCTTATCTATTTTTTAAAAACGGGGCAAAGGCAGGTATGTCCTTTATGTCCTCGTAATAATCAACATCGTTTTTCGTTTCTAAAAGTATCCTTTTTTCGTTTTCCAAATCGTTCAAGGTATCCCTTAAAACGGTGTCCGTGCCCCACTTCTTATCTTTGAAAAGGGCAGGCTTCAGCTTTTTCATGCCCAAGAGGTAATAACCGCCATCTTCGGCGGGGCCCAAGACAAAATCGTTTTGCGCTAGTATCCTAAAGGCTTCTTCCAGATCTTCTTGGGACAGGTCGTACATATCGCTCCCAATGATGATTATCTTTTCATATCCGCTGGCAAACCCGTCCTGAAAGGCATTGAGCATCCGGGTGCCCAAGTGGTCGCCAACCTGAAGCCTTTTTCCATAAATCTTGTTGTCCCAAATGTCCCGTTCCCAAACTTCATCGGAATAGTAAACAATTTTATCAGTATACAATCCGGAGGTAATCTTTACGGTATGTTCAAGTAAGAAATTATAAATATCCAAGGCCGCTTGGTCTCCCACGGTTGCCGCCAAGCGCCTTTTGCCCTTTCCAAGTTCCGGGTTTCTGGTGAAGATGAGGAGCAGGTTCTTGCTGTTGGCCAAGGTAAAATCTATGGTTTTTTCGTCCTTTTCGTTTTTGTTGGTCTGTAGAATACCCAAGTGTCAGTACTGTTTTTTCTTTAGGAAATTAAGATGGCACGTCATTGGTCGTTCAGGGTTCGTAAACCTTAATCCCATTTTTCAATAAGCGTCCCCACAAACGGTTAAAGGCGTGAACACTGTCCGTTTCCATACCCTGTGAATTGTATACCGTTCTGTTTTTGTTCTTCCATTCAAAGATGCCGCCATAGAGGTTCTTTACGTTGGTATAGCCCAATTCCTGTAGTTTCTCGCCAATATCCTCGGACCGTACGCCTATGGAGCAGTATACGACAATAGCTTGTTCCTTTTGGGGAACGGTTTGCAGGACTTTATCCGCGTCGAAATCGGAATTGCCCACCCAAACGGCACCCTTTAAGTGGCTTACTTCAAATTCATCCAATTCCCGGGCATCCAAGAGTACAATGGAATCATTGGGTTGCAGGTTCTCCGGTTGGATGTAGGGAACGGTCTCCTTGTTCAACAATTTTAGGGTGTTGTCCAAACTGCGTTGCGCCCTTATCGCATGGGAATGCACAAGCAAAAGGAACGGTAAGACCAGAAAGGATAAAACTTTTTGTAACATCTATACAAAGGTAGTATTTTAGGTGCGAAGGTCGCATATCGCCCTATCTTAAATTGCTCGTAATGTTCAAGTCTATCATCCCTATTTTTTTGATTCTTTTGTGTCTGAATACATGTAAGGAAACTCCCAAAAATGAACCTATGGAAAATCCTGACGTAACTTTCTATTACACCGAAGCCTACCGGCCGCAGTTTCATTTTTCCCCAGAGGAAAAATGGATGAACGATCCCAACGGTTTGGTATATCACAAGGGAATCTACCACTTGTTCTATCAATATTATCCAGACGATATCGTCTGGGGACCCATGCATTGGGGCCACGCCACCAGCAAGGACATGATACATTGGGAACATAAAACTGTAGCATTGTTTCCAGACGAAAATGGGTATATCTTTTCGGGTTCCGCCGTGGTGGGCAAAAACAATACTTCGGGGTTTGGAACGGTAGAAAATCCGCCCTTGGTGGCCATTTTTACCTATCATGATATGGAGGGCGAGAAAGCGGGAAGAACCGATTATCAGACCCAAGGAATCGCCTACAGTTTGGACAATGGGGATAGTTGGACGAAATTCGATGGAAACCCAGTTATTAAAAATGAGGGTATGCGTGATTTTAGGGACCCCAAGGTGTTTTGGAACGAAATCAAAAACAATTGGACCATGCTCTTGGTCGCAGGGGACCACCTGCAGATTTGGCAATCGGATAATTTAAAGGATTGGAATAAGGTAAGTGAGTTTGGCAAGGACAAAGGCGCCCACGGAGGTGTTTGGGAATGTCCGGATATGTTCAAATTGAACATTGAGGGGACCGCGACCGAAAAATGGGTCTTGCTGATCAGCATCAATCCTGGTGCGCCCAATGGCGGTAGCGGCACGCAATATTTTGTGGGCGATTTTGATGGCACCACTTTTACGACCGACCAAGAAGATGCCAAATGGGTCGACTGGGGGCGGGACAACTATGCAGGGGTCACCTACAATAATGTACCCGATAACGAACGAATCTTCATTGGTTGGATGAGCAATTGGCAGTACGCCCGTGACACGCCCACCGAGGTATGGCGAAGTGCCAACACGATACCCAGAAACCTATCACTCCATGAAAACAACGGAACCTTGGAACTGTATAGCTACCCTATTTCTAATTTTGACGAAATTGTAGAACAGGCCAACCCCAAACGGCCCGTGCTCCTTGCGCCGGCACAGAAAAGCCAGTTACCTTTAAAATACGGGAACCAATCTGAGATTCGTTTTCACCTGGAGGCTTTGGGCAGCAAATGGATTTTTAGCAATTCGCAGGGGGATAGTTTGGTCATTTCATTGGATAGTTCGGAGAAAGTGCTTTCGTTGGACCGTTCCAAATCCGGGAAGGTAGATTTTAATCCCGAATTCGTCTTGGGGCAACAACATATGCCCGTTCCCAATTTGCCTACCGATGCCATTGAAGTCCGGATGCTCTTGGACAAGTCTTCCTTGGAAATCTTTTTGAATAAGGGCCAGTACGTAATGACGAACCAAATCTTTCCCAATGCCGATTATACACAACTTACTTTGGAGAATACATCGGATACCGAACAGAAAATAGATAGACTCTCTGAAAGTAAGGTGATGCGGATTTGGGATTAAGATACTGTTTTGAAATATCTCGATTATTTTCTTATATCCTCTTTTTGCGCATAATGTCGTTAAAATTTTGAACCGTAGCCCTGCTATGCTTAAAAATTTTGCCTAATTCTACATCAAAAATAGGCCATAACAATTCTAACAACATATTTCATAACAGTCTCTAAGGGTATTTTAACTGTGTGATCTTTCGGGCCATGGCTACCAAATCGATGCCCAGATAATCCCGATTTACCTTCACGACCTCTTCCTTGATTTCTTTTGGCAGGTTTTGGTAACCGGTTTTCGCCCCCAAAACCATCCCCGCCACGGCGGCAACAGTGTCATTGTCCCGGCCATAGTTTACTATGTATTGTATCGTTTTTAAAAAATCGCCTTCGCCAAAGGCCAGGCCGGTAATCAGGATTTGCCAAATTTCCCCGGAATGGAAGGGAATGGCTTTTTGCTCTTTTTCCAGGAAGGCATAGGACATTTCCTGTTGTTCCCAGTCAATGGCGGACCCAGGATAATTTTGAGGTGGGACGACGTTACCTATTATATATTCAGTTAGGGAATCTCGTTCAGCGGTTATCTTTTTTATTCCCCTAACTTGGTTTGTGGAAGCCACCCAGATGTTGTAAGGTATCCTGCCGACCAATCTGCTGTCCTGATAGCCCTCCAAATCGGTAAAGGGAACCACATTCAAAATGGAATCCATATCATGTGTGCGCAGGGCCATATGTGTCATGGCCGATACACTGGCCGTGATGTCCTTGGCATAGCCAATATCGAACAGGGAATGCTCGTACCCAAGGGCATAGGCATCCTCCGTGTTGTTGGCGATCAACCCGAACATGGGCGCATACAACTGTCCGGCGCAGGACATTTCGCCACCGTAGAATCGGTTTAGGGCACGGGTATATGCGTCCATACCATTTTGGTAGGCCAGTGAGACCCGGGCCCATTCCTTGATCCAATCGATCTGTTCCATTTTTTGGTCGAGCAGGTCTGTTTGGGTGGCCAGGCCGGCATCGGAAAGGTTTTTGGTAAGTTGCCCGTAATAGCCGTTGATGAATTTTGAAAAGGACCTTGCATTTGGCTTTCCTTCGGATTGCGTAACATATTCCGTCATGAGAAATTTCCAGCGGGTATCATCGGTCGTGGCACCTTGGAGGAGGTTATTTTCCCAAGTGCCCTCCGGGGACTGCACCCGCTCCGCTGGGGTTAGGCCGGTAATGTAGCCGTATTTTAGCTGAATGTCCTTCCGGTGCCACATTTCGGTACTTGCGCCCATGGCATCGCCAATGGCGGACCCCACCAAAGCACCCAAGACCCTATCGTAATAGGCTTCTTTGGAGAGTTGTAGGGTATCCGAGGTGTATGCCGCATTTTTTGGAGCCTGTATAAGCGGGGTTTCCTTCTCGTTATGCTTACATGAAAACATTAGAACCAACGAAAGGGCAACAATACATTTACTTATGTTAGGATGATTATATTTCATAGGCTTATACTTTTTTAGGGTCAACAAATATCCGACAGTCATCTCAAAAGAAGAGAATGTTCTTCTTGGGATTCAATTTAGATTTATTTACAAATATGTGTCAAAAACTCAATGTATCGACAGTTCGAGACATTGGAAAAAATTTCGTTGAAATATGAATGACATTTTTTTTGAACGGAGTGTGTAGATTTCATTGTTGGTTCTATGCTTATAAATTAGAGTTTGTATTGTCCTTTGAAAATCAGCAATAATGAACGAAGGGTTGGAAGTGCGGTGCGCTAGCACAACGCATGTAAACCCGATAGTGAATGGTGCGCAGCAATTGCCTATTTTCAACTTGATTTTTTTGCTTCGTTTTTTTATCAAGAAAAAAATGAAGGGAAAGCCACGAGTATAGATGCAATCTAAATATCCGGCAATTTTTTTGTTAACAATTATGTCATTGGTAGTGATTTTGAGGCACGAAAAATCGTATCGAGAACTAAACGATGGAAAAATACCGCTTCTCGATAAAAATTTTTCTCATTATCAATCGAAAAATCCACTCGAAGTAACATATTTTTTTAAAATACAGCATAGATTTTTTGACATCTTAAAACCATGTTTGAACCTCAAAAACTAAGTATTGATTGTTTTATATTCTTTGCTATTTAGACAGCATCAGTTTTTGGGCCATGGCCAAAAGTGATACCTTTTCTTCTATACTGCGCTCCATGGGAAGCTGTGCTAGACCGATGATCCGACGCATAATCTCCACACCAGCTATTTGTGCTACCAATGTTTTGTCATGTTTGCCGGGATACGTATTGGATAAACTATCCACGAAAGTCGCATCGTTCGTGGCCATGATGAGGTGGGCGGCCATGACCCCCAAATCGAATTCGGGGAAACCCAAAAAACCGAATTCGGGATCTAGAACATAGATTTCCTCGTTTTTGGACATCCAACTGCCCGGATAATAATCGCCATGCAGCAAGGTATCCCCTTGGCTGAGGTATTTTTTTCCAAGTTCGGAAATGACCGACTTTAATTCTGTATTTGTTTTATAGGGCGCGGCCAAATCTTGCAGTCCTATTTGAACGGTATCCAAGGAAAACCCGTTGTCCTCCATAAAAGGAAGCACAAAAATGTGTTGGTGGTTGAGTTGGCGCATTTCCATATTATAAGGAAAATTCTTTGGAGCCTTGCTGGAGTGTATTTTGTAAAGTACTTCGACCAAAGTATTTAATTGATGTTGCTCAACATTCCGTTGGTGGTATACGAAGGTCATGTTCTTACAATCGCCCAAATCTTCCATATATAAAAGGTAGGCATCGTTGTCAAAACCCAAGATTTTGGGCAAGTGTTTTTCTAGATCTTCTTGCGCAACAGCTTTGTAAAATGCACTTTCCACGGCAATCCGTTCAATAGGGGCGGGAATGTCCTGATACTTCTGTACATACTCCCGGGATTGCTTTATAACAAAGGAACGCTGATCGGTGTGCACCTTTAGCACCACGTTCATATTGCCCTCCCCGGCTTTGGAAAGTCGGTCAATTTTTTCATTGGGGTGTAACCATTGACGCTCGGCCAAAAAGGCTTTGAGCGTTTCAATGGGCATTTCTTCATGGATACGTATCAAAATAAGAGACTTTTTTAATCATACAAGATACGGTTAATGTGGGGATGGTGGTAGTTGGGGGTAGGGATTATTGGTAAGTGAATTAAATTTGTATTTTTCAGCTTTAGTAAAGTGATGGGATGTTTGGGGTTGGGAATATTTTGGAAAAACGCTTTTAATTGGGGTTATGATAAAATTTTGAGACCAAAAACGCAACATATGAAAAATTGAATAAAGAAAATTTAAATCAAGGCGCAATACGTATTGCAAATGGAGTCAAATTTCAGCGAAGTAACTTAAATGATTAAAACTCATAGGGTATAAAAAATTGCCCAACTTCCTTATATGGTACAACTTCAATATGAGAAACATTTAATATCGCACTAAGTCTTGACTGTAATTTGTCAGCATTCAAATCCTGATAGTATATCTTTTTTAATTGATGCATTCCTCCTAAAATCTGTTTGTCTACATTTCTATTAAAAAAAGGAAATGAGTAACCAATAATTACTAATATTTCGGTTTGACGAAGTTCTCGTGCAGAGTACTGCACAATAGGATTAAGTGAATGAGTGTCGTTTTCCCATGCAAATGATAATGATGGTATTAACTCTGTATTTGTAGAAAAAATGGCGTATTGTTCAACTAATTTATTTAAAAAATCTTCATTTAAAGTTAAGTCGAAAGTATCTACAAAATGGTGCCTGCTTTGTCCATCAGGACTATGAAACGAAGCACTTCCATTTAGTTTCATAATGGAAAAACCAACAGTTCTTCTTTTTCCCATGAATTTCGATTTAACATTCAAACCCATCCCAGCAGTATCAATATCCTTATATTGATTACTATACTCCATATAGGCCATTTCAAACTGAAAATCATAATTCCAAGAAACTACATTTAAATTTTCTGGCAGACCCATTTCACTATCCATAATGGAAGCAAAAAAAGAATCATATCTTGGGTCGATTCTTTTTTCGGACCACTCAGTTCGAACTTGGTTTATAGCAAAAAAAGCTGAAGCTGCAATTTTAAGTCGTCTTAACTCTCCAAAAGACCCAGTTATAGAAAGCTTTTTTGCATATGTATCAATGCTGGCATGAGTCATGGACATTTTTTTTAGCCATTTCAATTCACTAATTAACAATTCTAAATAATATTGTTTTGATTTAGGTTCTCCTTGTATCAGTCTATTCTCAAAATTATCTGAATTGGAAAGTTTGAATTTTTCCTGCTGAATAAAATCAATCGTTTTTTCCATTACATGAGGAATAGCTTGTACTACAGGTAGTTTGTCAGCACTAGCCCCTGCTCCAAATAAAAAAGTTATATAAGCCATGTCATTTATGTAAATGGACTATTTGGTAGATTATTTACAAATTCAGATAAAGTATTCCTTAAATCATTTGCTATTTCAGGAGGTACAAGTGATGCAGCATTGGGTGTCAGTTTTGCTTGCATTAATTGCAACCAGCTTCTTTTATTCAGAAAAATTAGAGTATCGCTCAACTCCTCTATTTCTTCAAAAATTATCTGGCTGGCAAAGCCCTGCTTTTGGACTTCAAGTAATATTTGATTTAGTTTTTCCCTTACTTCGTTTCTCGAATCCAAAGAAAAATAATCACCACCTTCTTTTGGATGACTTTCGTAACAATACCATTCAACAATATTAAAAAGTGGAGACAAAAAATATAAATTGAATTTATTTTGCCAGTCGTAATAATCTCCACCGCCATCGTACCACCTATGACCTAGTTCGATGTAATAGGTATTGTACTTTTTTTCATTGCTATTAAATAATCTATTCAAAAGAAACAATGAAAAAGCTCCTTGAATTTCATCACTCTTTAATTGGGATTTGATTTCCTTAATTTGTTTATACTCTGTTTCAAAATGGATGTTATCAATTAACAGCTTCAAAGGTTTAAATTCAAACTCAATTCTTTCTATAATCCTTTTTGATATGGATTGTTCATGAATAAAGAAAAACAAATGATCTACAAGTGTTGTTGTATCTTCAGGATTCGCCACTTCAATCCTATTAATTAACCTGCTAAATTGTTGGCTAAATTCATCTAAATTAAGTGTACGCATTTGAAATTATTATTTTAGAATCAAAAGTACTACCTATTAGGTGGCTAAATATCAAATACTTGTACTCAGTTATTAACCATTTATCATTGCTCTACCCTCTCCCAACCCTTTTCGGGCAGTTTATAACTATCCAGTTTCATAATTTTAAATACGCCATCGATTAGGATGGTCATATTTCAAAATGATTTAAAACAATTCTCATTCAAAATAAGGCTCATTACAATAAAATTATTCATTGCAATAGGTTCTTCTCCAGTAGATAACTTCGCTTTGCTCGTTGTTCCTTTGTTCCCAAAAGTCAATACACAAACCCAACAGCCTCAACGGCTGTTGTTTTTTTATCTCCAAAACCTGTTAAGCGTAAACGCTTTTGGTTTTTCCCATAAAAAAAACCCATCTCACTAAAGTGGATGGGTTTGTGCATATTGTGGTACCTCCAGAAACCAAACCCTCTTAATTACCAATTGTTGACAACTCAAATAAAATGGGGCCAAAGTCCTATAAAAATAAGGGTTTAAGGCCATTTTTATAAAAATTTATCATTAGTTGAGGTTAGTAATAATTCGTACAAATTAGGAAAATGTGGTATACGAATGTGGTATACGAATTGCTTTAATGTTTATATTTGAGTGTTCAAAACTTTTAATATGGCCACATTATCCTACTACATCAATGAGAAAGACCCGAATCGGGAATATACAATCAATTTTATCCTGAAAAACGGTCGTAAAAAGCAGCTTTCTAAATCAACTGGTTTCAAAATCCTGGGCAAACATTGGAACGGCAAAAAACAGGCCCCGATTGCAGAATCAAAGACCGGGGAAAAGAACTACTATATTCTTAGGCGCAAATTGCCACAACTCAAAAATAAACTGCTAGAATCAGTTAGAAACGCCAATTACAAGGGAATTGAAATCGATGCCGAATGGTTGGAAAAGGAATTGAATATCTTTTTTGGACGTACCACGGCCGAAATCGATTTTATTTACCTCACGGACTACGCAAATCATTTTATCGACGGTATGCCGTACAGGATTCAAAAAAATGGCAATACGGGCGTTTCAGAGGCCACTATCAAACAATATCGGACAACCCTTAACAAAATACTGGCATTTGAAAAAATCAAGTCCAAACGTTTTAAAATTGATGAGGTCAATTTAAAATTTCATAATGATTTTATACAATTCTTGAACCGTGGACAAAATTTGAACCTCAACACTATAGGCAAATACATTAAATGCCTAAAAACCATTTTGAAGGGTGCCAAACAATACGGGTTAAGGATTCACCCGGACGGGGAAAAGGATGAATTTAGAAGCACAAACCAAAAGACCTACTTTGTAACGCTTAACGAAACGGAGATTGATACAATTTTTAATCTTGACCTATCCGGTACCCCGTATTTGGATAACGCCCGTAATTGGTTGATTATTGGAGTTTGGACAGGGGCAAGGGTTAGCGACCTTTTAAATTTCACCTCGGCCAATATAAACAACGGATTTTTGGAGTACACCGCCCAAAAGACCAAACAAAAAATCATGTTGCCCGTTCATTGGCAAGTTGAGAGTATCATTGAGCGCAATGATGGAAAATTGCCCCATAAAATATCAAATCAACGGTATAATGATTGGATTAAAGAGGTCTGCAGATTGGCCGGTATTGATGAACTGCAAAAGGGGGCCATATTCTTGAACAAGAAAAAAGGGAAATCCAAAAAGGAGAAAACACCTCAACGCAAAGTCCTGGGCAACTATCCAAAATGGCAAATGGTAAGCACCCACACCGCTCGGCGTAGTTTTGCAACTAATCACTATGGCAAGTTACCCACGCCCGTAATCATGTCTGCCACGGGCCACACTACAGAAAAAATGCTATTGGCCTATATTGGTAAGACCGCCAAAGATAATGCCATGGTACTACAGGAATTTTGGCAAAAGGAAACCAAGAAAAAGGCCAAAGAAGCACAATTGCAAGTCGTACAAGCTGCAAAATAATTTCGTTCGTTCAAAACTTAGATTATGGATTTTAAGGACTGGAAAATGCAAAACCAAGACCCTTTGAAGTATTGGTTATCGAAACTTACCAATAATCAAAAGGCGTTAATTGTTGAGGTAAAAAATCGGTTTAATTGGCAAATTGATGGGTTTTCCCAAATAAAAAGGGATGAGCTCCAAATAAAAATCGATATGCATATTTCTAACAGAGCAAAAATTGAACTTCTAGAGAGGTATCACGCCGAAATTATTAACCAAACCGATTTTTTAGAAATTTACAGAGATATACTCGACAAAGAAACTTATGCCATAAATGATGACAAATTTAATGCCTTTGTAATGAGTTTTGAGGTTGTCGGTCTATCGTCTCCCTATGTGAATGATTTGGCCGAAATAAAGGCAATGGAATATCTTAAAAACGTTGCAACCTTAAACATTTTGGAATTTATTAGAAACGGTATAATTGAAAATGAAATTAGTGGTAATTCCAGATTTAAAGAAATTCCGGAATGGCAAAAGGTTTTGGCAAAATTGGCAAATCGATTTCATTATGATGCTCCTACCGTAAAGTTTACAATACTTTTTCACTTTATGAAAAGGAACAAAGTACTACCAGAAAAATTTAAACAACGTCCGTACATGGATTACGTTAGAGGAACATACCTCAACAATAACGGATATACAAAAATGGACTTTCCAGAGCATGAATACAGGGAAAAAGTAAAACCATATGAATCTGAATTGATGAGTTTATTAGAAGCTCCATAAAATTAGAGTTTAAAGGAGTTTTTATAGAGTTTTTCATGCGGGAATTTTGGCAATGAATCTAAAAATCATTGTCAATCATGGGAAACATTACACAAGTCCACAACACTACTACAGAGCAATTAACAGCTTCATTTGCATCCATTTTGGATGAACGAATCGAAGATTTAAAAAAGAACTTCACACCCAGGGAACCTGAGGAATATTTGACTGCGAAAGAGTTAGAAGATGTTTTAAAAATTAGTTCCGTCACCCGGTGGGAATGGGGCAAAAAGGGCATTTTAAACCCTAAGAAGATAGCGAATAGGGTCTACTACCTACGTAGCGAAATCAAAGAACTATTGTTAAAATCCAATTCTTAGGCCATGGGAACAATAGTTAAGGACTTTCTTTTTACTCGATATGTTTACGATTGTAAATACTACTCACACAAAGACCGCAATACATTTTCAAACCCGGCCAAAATGAAAATTGGAGATTTTGACCGCTTCACATTGAAAAATACAATTCATCCTTTTGGTATTCGACCTAATGTCGAAAACCGTTTAACGGTGGGCATTGTGCTAGAACCTTTTAAGGATTGCAATACACAAACTAGGGGGGCAATATTGTATCTTCAAACAGAACCTTATGCAAGGGATGAAACCGGACTTTTCCCAACTAGATTTAGAAATGCCTATTATGGTGATTTATACGAAAAGCACCCTGACGGTACCAAAAGTAAAGACCTCCTACTTTTCCAATTTATCGAGCAAACAAAGGAATTAATAATTGATGCTTTCTACGGATATTATCCAAGGTCTAGAAAGGAATTAACACAATTGATAGACGGCCACAACTGGCACAAAAAAAACGCCCCGGAGAGCGTTTCTAAAGTCGTTCAAAACTTTGATGGCCATTAAGAAATAACCGTATGCAAGGTACAAAAAAAGATGTTGGTTTATGGATTTCACCCTCAGTATATCGTTTAAATATCAATGATGGCCTAAAGATGTTATTGGCAACAATAGTTTGGTATGATAATGATGAAAGGGGGTGTTTTGCAAAAGATGAACACTTGGCGGAATTAATGGGCAAATCAATAAACACAATTCAAGATAGGTTGAGGGAATTAGAAAACTTGGAACTGATTGAACGTACCATTTTAAACGGAAAAAGGCGTATCAAGTCCACAATACCGAAAAACCAATATAGGACTACCGAAAAATCGGTATCTGATATACCGAAAAACCAGTATCATAATAAAGAATCTAATAAAGAAATAATAAAAAGAGAGAGCGTTCCCGCTTTTGATTTTTTAAAATTGAATTATCCAAATAGATTTAATGGGTGGTTAAAGAAGTATCAAAACGCAATACCTCAGTATCAAAAATTTATTGCAGACTATAATTGTTTGGTTGAAATAAAAGAGATGCCACGCAATCCTGAAATTTTATTCAACTTTCTTTGTTCTTTGGCCAATGGGTATATTAATAATTCGCACAAATTCAATTCATAATGCTAGGGGTATATGGGGTCAAATCACTAGCGTTTTCAGTACCTCAACATCGCCCCTTAGTAAAGATTTTACTCGGGGAGAATTTTTAGAGGGGGGGGTATGTAATTGATTTAGTTATATTTAGAGTAAGTAGAACCATAATTTATAAAAAAGATGAATCCATTAAGAAAACACCAAAATGAAGACAAAAAGGAAATGAGCAGTTTTGATGACAAAATGTACCCACTTGTACAAAGCTTATTCTTTACTGCAGATTTAGAGACATTCAAAAAAGATATAATGGAGGGCCATATATGTAACCTTCGCCAAACTGTAGAAACTTTTGATTGTAACGGGTCCGAAATTAGCAACCTCGCATCGTTAAACTGGGCTCTAATCAATTTTTTAGAAAAAGTCCATGGCCTGTACCAAGAATCAAGGAAAATGGCGAAAATGGAACCTATTGCATTTAGGTAGGGTTCATCATTAAGATAAACGGGTATAGATAGGGGTTCATCATTATGGTGAACCTTTTTTATTGGCCGACATTATGTCGAACGGTGGACGGTAATAAGGTGTTCACTACGCCCCTCTATGCTCGTTTTTACAAGTCTGTAAAAATCTTCGCTTCCATACTGCTACGTTCACCCGCAACTTTCTTTAAATGCCTATGGCAATTAAACCGTTGCTTCATGGGGCTTCGCCGCTTGTGCTTCGGCCTACTTCACTAAATGTCTTTGTCATTGTAATTGATGCCTTAAAACACTTGCCTTTAATTGGCAAAAGTTTATCCAGGCATTCAGAAAGCACCAAAACGGTGCTATCTTACAATTACACCGCCAAAGATTTAGCTTGTGGCACGTTCACGGCAATGCGTAGCTTGCCATTGTGCCCGTGTCGGCCTCAACGCTTCGCCTAGGCTACGCCTTTATTTTGCGTTGCACGCAGCTTGATTTTGAAAAACTAACGCCCAAGCGTTGCTTGGTTGTTTCATTCCACCAAATGCCGGAAACAAGTACCGTCATTTGTCGGAACGTAGGGGAAAACACGCTTTTACCCAAATCTTACCGAAACTAATACTATGAAGTGCTATAAAAGCGGGAGTTTTAAGGGGCTATTTTACATAATTGTATTATGAATACCTGAATAGAGTAGCATAATGCCCAATTATGTAAATATAGCTTTGACGGAAAATGTGGTATACGAATGTGGTATACGAATAACAAAAAACCCCTTAAAAAAGGGGTTTTGTTGTGGTACCTCCAGGAATCGAACCAGGGACACACGGATTTTCAGTCCGTTGCTCTACCAACTGAGCTAAGGTACCTTTTCGCCCCCATAGCTATGGGGAATGCGGCTGCAAATATAATTTCTAATTTTACATATACCAACTAAAAAACAAAAAAAGCACCCTTTTGTTCTGCGCTTCTTGTTCAATACCACTATTTGCAATGTTTTCATAGGGCACAATAGTAACCTCGGAAAACGACATCCATGGTTTCAGGGTTTCTATTTGGTGCCTTTAAAAAATGTGAATATCATAAAATCTTCTTAATAAAATCCAAATACCCAAGGATGTTACAAGTATAATTCCCTATTTTAGGAGCTACTCCTAAAAATAGGGTCAAAATGGGCAAACCATTAAAATATGGGCCTAGGGGATACTGACTAAGTAAAAAATTAACTCGAACAGACGAAACAATGAAACGAAGAAATTTTGTACAATTGTCCGGCATGGGCGCGGCCTCTTTATTGGTGCCCGCCAGTATGATGGGCAATGTGATTGAAACAGAAGCCCTCCTGGAACCGGGTATGGACGTCGTCCTAAAAAAGAAAATGGCCGATGTGGCCCTGAATACCGCCAAATCCTTGGGTGCTACCTATACCGATGCCCGCATAGGTCGGTACTTGAATCAATACGTATTTACAAGGGAGGACAAGGTGCAGAACGTGGTGAACACGGAATCTTTTGGAATTGGCATAAGAGTAATTGCCAACGGGACTTGGGGCTTTGCCTCCACCAATAATGTTACTGAAGACGGTATAAAAAAGGCGACCCAACAGGCGGTTGCCATTGCCAAGGCCAACTCCAAAATCCAGAAGGAGCCCGTTAAGCTGGCTCCGGTACAGGCGCATGGAGAGGTTTCTTGGAAGACCCCTTTGACCAAGGATTTTAAGGAAGTACCCGTTTCTGAAAAAGTAGACCTCTTATTGAGTGCCAATGCCGCCGCCATGGAAAACGGGGCCAACTTTGTGAATTCGGCCTTGTTCATGGTCAACGAACAAAAATATTTTGCCTCTACGGATGGTTCTTATATAGATCAGGATGTACATAGGATTTGGCCCACTTTTAGCGTAACGGCCGTAGATCGGGCGGCGGGCAAGTTCAAGACCCGCCAGGCGATGAGTGCGCCCATGGGAATGGGCTACGAATATATGGACGGACTTGCTTCGGAAAAGTTGGAAGGTCCTGCCGGAATCACCCTCTACCGAAAGAGTTATGATATTGTGGAAGATGCCATCCAAGCGGCCAACCAGGCCAAGGAAATGCTTGCGGCAAAATCCGTGGATCCCGGTAAATACGACTTGGTGCTAGAGCCCAACCATTTGGGGCTCACCATTCATGAGTCGGTTGGCCACCCATTGGAACTGGACCGTGTATTGGGCTATGAGGCCAATTATGCAGGTACCAGTTTTGCTACCTTGGACAAATGGAAATCGGGCGATTTCAATTACGGAAGCAAGATCGTAAACTTGGTGGCGGACAAGACCCAGGTAGGTAGTCTAGGTGCTGTTGGGTATGACGACGAAGGCGTGAAGACCAAAAAATGGGATTTGGTCCGTAACGGTACCCTGGTGAACTATCAGGCCATTCGTGATCAAGTGAACATCATTGACCAAAATGAGTCCCACGGATGTTGCTATGCCCAAAGCTGGAACGATGTCCAATTTCAGCGCATGCCAAACGTATCCTTGGAACCGGGAACCGAAAAGTATTCCATTAAGGATATGATCAAGGATGTGGAAAAAGGAATCTATATTGCCGGACGCGGTTCGTATTCCATTGATCAGCAACGGTACAACTTCCAGTTTGGAGGAACCGTGTTCTATGAAATCAAAAACGGGGAAATTGTAGGTATGCTGAACGATGTGGCCTACCAATCCAATACCCAGGAATTTTGGAATTCCTGTGCTAAGATTTGTGATGAGGGGGATTACCGCATGTTCGGGTCCTTCTTTGATGGAAAGGGGCAGCCGTCCCAAGTGAGCGCCGTATCCCACGGTAGTTCTACCACCAGATTCAATGATATCAATGTAATTAACACGGGTCGTACCATTTAAAGGTTACGCAATACAAATTTTTAGAAATGGCAATATATACAGAAGAAGAGGCCAGAAAAATTATGGAAAAGGCATTAAGCTTTTCCACGGCCGATACATGTGAAATAAATTTAAGTGGCGAGGAGAGCGGTAACATACGGTACGCCCGGAATACAGTTTCTACGGCAGGCCACAGGTCCAACCAGTCCTTGGTGGTACAATCCAGTTTTGGGAAGAAATCCGGTACTGCCACCATTGACGAGTTTGATGATGCCTCCTTGGAAAAGGTGGTGAAAAGAGCAGAGGAACTGGCCAAGCTTTCACCGGAGAATCCAGAATTTGTGGAGCCTTTGGAACAGCAAAGCTATGACCGGGCCGTTAATTTTGTGGAAGCGACCGCGAACATAACGCCAGAGTACAGAGCATCCGTAGCCAATGACAGTATCGAGCCCGCGGCCGCAAAGGATGTTACCGCAGCTGGGTTTTTGGACGACTCCTATGGCTTTAGTGCAATGATGAATTCCAAGGGCCTTTTCGCATACAATAAATCCTCCAACGTAGATTTTACGGTGACCATGCGAACCAATGACGGTACAGGTTCCGGTTGGGTGTCCAGGGATTTCAACGATATAAGAAAATTCAACGCATCCGAGGCCTCCAAGGTAGCTATTGACAAGGCGGTCATGTCCAAAGAGGCAAAGGCCATAGAGCCCGGAAAATATACGGTTATTTTAGAACCTGCCGCAGCTGAAAATCTAATTGGAAATATGGCCTATTCGTTTAACGCCCGTACAGCAGATGAAGGCAGGAGTTTTATGTCCAAGGAAGGTGGTGGTACCAAAATGGGGGAAAAAATCGTGGACGAAAGGGTCAACCTTTGGTCAGATCCCTTACATCCGGACGTTCCCACTAGTACATGGAGCGGTGACGGTCAGGCTTTGAAGAAAACGGTCTGGATTGAAAACGGGGTGGTCAAAAATTTGGCCTATGATCGTTTCTGGGCGCAGGAACAAGGTGTGGAGCCTGTGCCATTTCCCAACAATATTATCATGGGAGGCGGTGATGCCTCCTTGGAGGACTTGATAAAGGGAACCAAGAAAGGGATTTTGGTGACCCGTTTGTGGTACATCCGTACGGTAGATCCCCAGACTTTATTGTATACCGGTCTTACTAGGGACGGAACCTTTTATATCGAAAACGGACAGATAAAACATCCAGTGAAGAACTTCCGCTTTAATGAGAGTCCGGTCATTATGCTGAACAACCTGGAAGCTTTGGGACAACAGGTCCGCATCAACGGCAACTTGATTCCCTACATGAAAATCAGGGACTTTACCTTTACGAGCTTGTCTGATGCCGTATAGGTCTTGAAATTTTAAAAACTGGTTGCGATACGCTTTATCATTGCAACCAGTTTTTCTTTTCACTGTAATTTAAAATTTAAAAAACTTTTGAATACCGTTGAGCAACGAGTTTTTCTTTACCCGATTACAATATGAGTCCGGCGATTGGGACGTGGACCAACGTATGCCTTCCAATCTGCTCAACTCCTTGGTAGAGTATACCACCCTCCAGGTGAATACGGTGGAAAACATTGTTCCCTTGGCCAGTGACGATATTTTTAAATGTCCGTTTTGTTACCTATCCGGACATAAATTGGTACAATTCTCCAAAAAGGAAGGGGAAAACTTTAAAAAATATGTGGATAACGGCGGATTCGTTTTCGTGGACGATTGTAACCACGATATCGACGGACTTTTTGCAAAATCCTTCGAACGGCAAATGGGGGAGTTGTTCGGGAACGAAGCCTTGGTGAAATTGCCCAATGATCATGAACTCTACACGATATTTTTCGATTTTGAGGATGGACCGCCCACCACCTCTCAGGAATTGAACGGATGGGGCGACGACTTGGTACATGAATACCTAAAGGCGATCGAAATCAAAGGAAGGATCGGGGTATTGTACAGTAACAAGGACTATGGTTGTGAATGGGATTATGATTTTAGAAACAAACGGTGGTATAAAAATGATAATACAAGATTTGGCGTAAATATCGTCATGTACGCATTAACATCTTAAGCAGAATTTAGAATACATGGACAAACAATTAGTGGCCGCGGAGCAGGATATAAAACAATTGACGGATAAATTACCCTTACTAAAAAAAGAAATCGGAAAAGTCATTGTGGGCCAGGAAGAAACCATTGAGCACATGCTCATTACTTTTCTCGCAGGCGGCCATGCCCTTTTGGAAGGGGTGCCCGGACTCGCCAAGACCTTGCTGATCAAGACCATTTCACAAGCGATAGACCTCAAGTTCAATAGGATTCAATTTACGCCGGATTTGATGCCCTCGGATATTGTGGGAACCGAAATTTTAGAGGAGGACCATAGCACGGGCAAAAAATTCTTCAAGTTCAATAAGGGACCCATTTTTGCCAACATCGTTTTGGCCGATGAAATCAACAGAACACCACCAAAGACCCAGGCCGCCTTGTTGGAGGCCATGCAGGAATTTGAGGTCACCTATTCTGGGAAGACCTATGAAATGGACCGACCCTTTTTCATTTTGGCCACCCAGAACCCTATTGAACAATCGGGTACGTTTCCCCTTCCTGAGGCGCAGCAGGACCGTTTCCTTTTTTATATCAAAATTGGGTATCCAACCGCATCCGAAGAGGAAACCATTTTAAGGAATACGACCGGGACCCACAGACCCAAGGTGGAAAAAATCATCAGTGGACCGGAAATCATCCGTTTGCAGGAACTAGTACGCGAGGTATATGTCAGCGATGACCTAATTGGCTATGTAAGCGATTTGGTACGGGCCACCCGCCCGGAAACCTCCAATTCCGACTTTGTAAAACAATGGGTAGGTTGGGGAGCGGGACCCCGGGCAGGGCAGGCCATGATTTTGACCGCCAAGGCGAGGGCCTTGCAGGAAGGTCGTTTTTCGGTCACTCTGGAAGACCTAAAACATGTCGCCTTCCCCGTATTGAGGCACCGGGTCATCGTGAACTTTAGGGCAGAGGCCGAAGGAATCGATTCGGACGCCGTTACCAAGGAATTATTGGAAAAAAGTAAGTTGAACGTAAAATAACTGCCCTTTGAAAACGGACTACAAGGAACTTTTTCAACCGCAGATCATCAACAGTGTATCTGGCTTGGCACTCATTGCACGTGCGATCGTGGACGGATTTTTATCCGGGTCGCACCAGAGTAGGCGGGTAGGCCCTGGCCAGGAATTTAGCCAGTACAGGGGCTATCAACCCGGGGATGATATGCGGCTGTTGGATTGGAAAATGTTGGCCCGTTCCGGAAGGTATTACATCAAGGAATCGGACATTGATACCCAGGTAAACGTAAAGTTCATTGTAGATAGCAGTGCCTCCATGCTACACGAGGAAGCTGGGCTACAGAAAATCGATTTTGTAAAGGTATTGGTGGCTTCCTTGGCCTATCTGTCACACAACCAAGGGGATATGGTGGGACTGTATGCACTTAATAGTTCCGGATTGCGAAGTGTATATCCTGCAGCACATAATAAGCATTATAATCGCATTTTGCATGAACTGATCGGAATCAAAGTGGGTGGGGAGTGGCCCAAAAATCTGAACGATCTGGAAAAGATACACCAGCGTACCCAGAAGGAACTATTGTTCGTCATTACCGATATGCACGAAGCGGGTACCGAACTTACCCGTTGGATCCAAAATCTAAAAACCTCTAGAAATGAGGTGGTCGTCTTGCATGTTTTGGGAGAAAATGAATTGGAGTTCAATTATTCAGGAGCCCTGGTATTTGAAGACCTGGAAACGGGAAAAAAGGTGAAGGTGGAGGCAAAAAATGCCAGAAAGGAATATCTGAAATTGATGGAAACGAATCTGGAGGAACTAAAGAATGACTTCCTTTCCAAGAACATCAGCTATGAACTGTTCCGTCTTCATAATACGATGGAAGAGGCCTTGCAATTATTTTTAAAAAAACGGATGGCGTTGAGATAAATGACATTTTTGCAACCTACATATCTTTGGGCCCTTTTTTCCTTGACCGTTCCCTTGCTCATCCACTTGTTGAACAAGGGGGATGTAAAAACGGTGAAGGTAGGAAGTGTGAAATTCCTAAAGGAATCCGACACCAAACAGTCCCGAAAAATCAGGTTGCACGAAGTGTTCCTGTTGTTCCTCAGGATGCTTTTATTAGGCCTTATTATTCTGTATTTGGCAGAACCACGGTGGAAGACCAAAGTACAAAAGGCTGCCCTGACCTATCTTATAGAGCCTTCCTTGGCGTCCAATGAGGCTTTCATAGCCTTTGCGGATTCCCTTCCCCAAAACGATATGCGATGGTTTGCCACTGGTTTTCCCGATTTGGAAGCTGAGGTTGACCGTGGTACCGTACCTACCTATTGGCAGCTTGCGCAACGGTTACCTGAAATACTTTCGGATAGTATCGTGGTCTTTACAAAGGGTCTAATTCAAGGAATAAAAGGCCGGAGACCTGCGGTGGACCCAAATGTGCATTGGATTATTGTTGAAAATGAATCGGATGTTGTTGAGCCGGTTGGTGCAAAAATTATCGGGGATTCTATAATGCTATTCAAAGCAAAGAGTTCTTCCCAAATAACCGATTTACAGGTAAAGGTGCTCCCCAAAAATGATGCAAGCGTTGTCTCGCTAACTTCGGATAACCTGGTATGGAACGCATCGGGGAAAACGTCCAGAACCCCTATTTTACAGAACGATACCCTGCACGTGACCGTAGCATTCGATGAAAGTTATGAAAGGGAAATGCGGTATGTTACATCGGCCTTAAAAGCCATAAGCACGTATGGGATGCAAAAAATCAATATAAAGACGATGGACGCCGATACCGAATTTAAAGAAGGAAAACCGTTGGATGTATTGGTCTGGTTAAAGGATGGCAACGTCCCCGATATCAGTAAGATTACCCTTGCGATGGTACCCGATTCTTTGGCCAATTCCCTCATAGAACCTGCCGAGTCCAAAAATCTTTTTCATTTGACCGAACGATTGAATATAGAAAATGCCATCACGAAAAACCTCACAAATTCTCTGGTAAAATTGCTGTTGTTCAACCGCACCATGGAAGATAATTTGATAAAAAAAGACCAACGTGTATTGCCCGAGACGGAATTTATCCCAAATGTAGCCACCTCAAAATCTAAACTGAAGGTCAGTACCTTGGATATTTCTCCATGGATCTGGCTGGCCGTTTTTTTAGTGCTCGTGGCAGAGCGAATACTCTCAAAAACAAGAAAGCAATGAAGGAGGCGCAGGATATTTTACATGGGGCTTTGCTCAAATGGCGCTTGTTGAAAAGTGCGGAGCCATTGCTGGTAGCGTTGGCTCTTGGGGGGAGCGCTTATTTACTTTTTTCCTCTTTTTGGGTGGCAGTAATGGTCTTTTTGATTTCGTTGTTAGTCGGTCTATGGTTTGTTAGACCTTGGAAGTTTACCATGGCCCAAATCTGTTTCCAGGTAGACGAAACCATACCTCCCATGGAACACAGTACGGGCCTGATTCTGGAAAATGAAAACCAATTGCCGCTGCTTTCCAAAATCCAACGGGCAAGGGCCAGTGAAAGCCTTAAGAACCATCAAAGTGACATACGAATCGAACATGCCCTAGTACCTACTGCCGGTGTTTCCCTGTTTGTTGTTTTGTTAGCGTGGTTGATACATGCATCGGGAGTTTTTCAGTTGGACCGCACTACTGAAAATATTCCGGAGGCCGATGTGGTGACCTTTCAGGCACTGGATACAACGAATCTCGAAATCCTTCCTCCAAAAATAAGCAGACAGGAAATCCGCATCAGCTACCCAAAGTACACCCAAAAACCCGATGCATACACCACCCAAATGAACCTGCGGGTCCTGGAAGGTTCCCATATATCCTGGAACATTGCCTTTGACCAATCGGTCAACGGGGTCCAATTGCAAATGGGTGCAGATTCGCTCCAGATGGACGGTACCAAAGATTCCTTTTCAAAATCGCTGGTGGCTGATTATGCCAATTTTTATGCCATCAAATTTGAGGATTCCTTGGGCAATTCCTACGTGTCCGATTTGTTCGCCTTGGAGACCTATAAGGATGAACCGCCCATTATTGAAATGGAAGGTTTGTCGCAGTTCAGCTCTTTTGACTTTGAAGACCCCCAAAAACTGACGTTCACCACCCAATTAAAGGATGATTTTGGGCTTGCCGATGTCGCCATTATAGCCACGGTAAGCAAGGGAAGCGGGGAGTCCGTCAAATTTAGGGAGGAACGCTTGGGCTTCGATACAGAACTGAGTCCGGGAACAAAACGTCAGGATTTTAGCAAGACCCTTAATTTAAGGGAGCTGAAGATGGAACCGGGAGATGAACTCTATTTTTATGTAGAGGCTATTGATAACAAACAGCCCAGACCCAATATTTCAAGAACGGAAACTTACTTTTCCGTCATAAAGGATACCGTAACCAATCAATTTGCGGTGGAAGGAACGTTGGGTGCCGACCTAATGCCGGATTATTTTAGGAGCCAACGCCAATTGATCATCGATACGGAAAAGTTGATTGCGGAGACACCGGTCATAGAAACCAAGGAGTTCAACTTTAGGAGCAACGAGCTGGGCTTTGACCAAAAGGCACTGCGCATTAAATACGGTGAATTTATGGGCGACGAAAGCGAGGGCGGCCCGGTAGTCGTTACCGAAGTTGAAGCTGCAGCGGAAGATCCGTTGGCGGAATATACCCATGACCATGATGGTTCCAATGAGCACAATTTGGTGGCCGATGAGCACGAAGACCACCACCACGAAGAAGATGGTAATGTAGGGGAGGCCGAAAATCCGCTGGAGGCGTATGTCCATAATCATGAAGATCCGGAAGCCTCCACGCTCTTCGCCCAATCCCTAAAAAGTAAATTGAAGCAGGCCATGGCGGAGATGTGGGATGCCGAATTGTATTTGCGACTTTTTCAACCGGAAAAATCCTTGCCCTACCAGTACAAGGCCCTAAAATTGATTCAGGATATTAAGAACAGTGCACGGATTTATGTACACAGAATCGGGTTTGATCCCCCGCCCATCAAAGAGGACAAGCGTTTGACGGGCGACCTGAAGGAGATTGGGAACTATTCCAAGAAGGAAACCTTGGAGAAGGAAGACGATTACGAAAACATGCGAAGGGCGGTGGCACGTTTAGAAATTTTGTTGGATGCCGATTTAAAAATCACCAAAGCCGATCGAGACCTGTTCCATCAAGCGGGCAACGAACTGGCGCGGAAGGCCATTGAGGAACCGGGAAAATATCTGGAAACCCTGCAGACCGTCAAATGGTTATCGGAATCGGAAAACATAGACTCGCAGCAAATAAAAAACGCGTTACAAGGCTTATATCGGGCTTTGCCCAAAAAGCAATTGCTGCCCAATTCCAGTGGGCGTTATCAAAACGAGCTGAACCATCTGTTTATAGAATCCTTGAATGTTGAGTAACCTTGCTTTTGAAAATAAAAATTGGATGTTGGCCGTTGTGCTGACCGGACTCCTGTTGTTCGCCGTTTTCATTTGGAAGGCCTGGACCGGAACGGCGGATAGGCGATTCTATCTACAGACATTCCTTGGGTTCTTTGCCATTCTTTGTTTGGCCTTGTTGGTTCTGAAACCAACGTACCTACAAAAGGTCAGGAAGGAGGCCGTTCTTTTGACCAATGGATACCAAGCGGAAACCTTGGACAGTCTAAAAAAAAGCAACGGAAGGATTTCCGTTCTGGAGTATGCACCAGGAATGGACCTTTCTTCCACATTGGATTCCATTGAAAGTTTGCTGATTGTGGGACATGGAGTCCGGGATTACGATCTTTGGCAGTTTAAGCAAAGTTCCGTCTCATTTATTCCGGAAGCTATTTCCGAGGGAATCGTACAGTTGAAATATAACCAAAAGGCCATTTTGGGAGCAGACCTAGTGGTAGAGGGAATTTATAATAACCCAGTCAATCAAAGCAAATTGGTACTTCAAGGGCCCGGTGGAAGCCCATTGGATTCGATTGTTTTTTCCCATAATCAAGAACATCAATTTAGATTAAGGACCAACCTAAAGGCACCCGGAAAGTTCCTATTTTTCGTACAGAGCAAGGATGGTTCCGGTACTGTTTCTAAGACAGAACCGTTACCGGTAATTGTGGACGCGAAAACGCCTTTGACAGTTTTAATGGTCAATGAATTCCCCTCTTTTGAAACCAAGTATTTGAAGAATTTTTTAGCCGAAGAGGGGCATCGGGTCATCGTAAAGACGAAACTGACCAAACAGAAGTACAAGTATGAATATTTCAATACGGAAAGGCAACCTGTGTATTCCTTGAATTCTGAAAACCTATCGGCTTTGGATCTGATTGTTTTTGACGATGTTTCATTAAACATGCTTTCCAATTCGGAAAGGACCGTTCTGACCGAAGCGATACAGCAGTACGGACTCGGAGTTTTTGTGCAACAAACGGGAAATCGGTTTCAAGTCGAAAACAAACTGGGAGCATTTGAAGTGCAGCCCGATACTGAAAACACCCTTAACGTAGCGGTTGGGGCAGAACCATTGATGGAAAAATATCCGATACGCTTCCCGGCCACAGGACTGACGGAAATGGCCATCGGAAATTACGGATATTCCAAACGATTGGGCCAAGGGATTATCGGGACCACTTCTTTGAAGAATACGTATGAATTGCTGCTGGACGGTAAGCAGGCAGAATACAGGGAAATTTGGACATCCTTGATCAACGGACTTCGGAAGCAAACCCAGAATACGGGCGCATTTCGGTCGGAATCCAACTGGGCATTTATTGACGAACCTTACGATTTTTCGTTTTTTACATCGGAAGAAATCCCGGTAGTGACCTTAGAAAATCAGTATCGGGTTCCATTATTAAAAAACACTGTGGTTCATGATGAATGGCAAGGAAGGGTCTATCCTAAGGAAAAGGGTTGGCATGAATTGGCATCGGAACTGGATAGTGAGGCGTCCCAAAATTTTTATGTTATGGAGGCGGGAAACTGGAATTCCTTGACCGCCCAAAATACCCTAAAACGGAACAAGGGATTCTTTGATTCTACGGTTACGGACCAAAAGGAAAAATTCCTGCCCCACAGCATTCCTACCATTTGGTTTTTTATGGGTTTTCTTTTGATCATGGGATTTTTATGGCTCCTGCCAAAGATAAAATAGGTTACAATTGTTTCAATGCAAAAGCCATTCTATAAATTTACACCATGAATCTAGTCGTTGACATAGGGAATACCTTCGTGAAGTTTGCCGTATTTGACAAAAATACCTTGATTTTTGACGAACGGTTTAAACTGGAGGAGTTTACGGCCAGGGTCAAAAAACTTTTTAAGCGTTACCCGGGCATAGAAAGGGCCATCTATGCATCCGTAGGTGCCACCGATAAAACCTACATTACCGTTCTGACCTTGTTCTGTAAGGTACATGTGCTTTCCCATGAATCCAAAGTCCCATTTAAGAACAGTTACGCCACGCCCCAAACGTTGGGAATCGATAGAATTGCCCTGGTAACGGCCGCTTTTTATCATGCGCCCCATAAAAATACGCTAGTGATAGATGCCGGTACCTGTATCACCTATGATATGGTGAACGATTTTGACGAATACCTTGGAGGGGCCATCTCCCCAGGACTGGAAATGCGCTACAAGGCCATGCACCAACAGACTTTGGCATTGCCGCTGCTTCCTATGGAGGCACCACTGGATTTAATAGGAAATACCACCAACAGCAGTATGCACAGCGGTGTCGTCAATGGTGTTTGTGCCGAATTGGACGGAATAATCGATCAATATGCAACCCGTTTTAAAGATTTAACAGTTATTTTAACAGGGGGTGATAGTCATTTTTTGTCTAAAAGACTAAAAAATACCATCTTTGCGGATTCCAAATTCCTGCTAAAGGGACTTAATTATTTGCTGGAATACAATAAGCACTAGATGATCAAGAAAATTGTAATTGCAATAGTGTGCATGGCCTCCGCGGGCATGTATGCTCAAAATGGTACGGTTTCTCCCTATTCGTTTTTCGGTATTGGTGACTTAAGGACTTCGGCAACGGTTGAAAACCAAATGATGGGTCATATTGGGGTCTATGCGGATAGTATTCATCTAAATTTACAGAACCCTGCGGCCTATGGAGAATTAGGCCTGGACGTAATGGATAAAGTGGGTCTGGTGACGTATACGGCCGGGATTTCCAACAAACAGGTGCGGCTCAAAAGTTTTGAGGAAGAACAGAGTAGCTCCCTGACCACGTTGGACTATCTATCTTTAGGTTTTAGTCTGGGAAAAGGTCTTGGAATGGGATTTGGGATTATGCCCTATTCTTCGGTTGGCTATAATTTTGTGGATGAAACTTCCAGCAGTGGTCAAGCATTGACAAACATCTTCAGCGGGGAAGGGGATTTAACTAAGGTGTATTATTCCGTGGGCTATCAAATTATAAAGGATCTTAGCCTGGGTGTGACCATAAACTATAATTATGGCACTTTGTCCAATGAAAGGCTCCAACAAGTCGAGGGTGTGCAGTTTGGTACTTTTGATAGAAGGTCCTCCCAAATAAACGGGTTTGATTTTAATTATGCCCTCTTGTATACCCCACAGATCAATGAGAATCATACCTTACATACTTCCGTTAGGGTAAATACCCAAGGAAATTTGGTTTCAAGGAACAATAGGAATATCGGTTCGTTCTCAGTCGCCAGCGGCACCAATATCGAGAACTTAGAGGTTGATCTGGAGGCAATCAACCTCAGAAATACGGAATTTAAGATTCCTACTACCACTACTTTAGGGTTGGGTTATGGAATGGATTTTAAATGGTTTTTAGGTGCAGAATATAGTTTTCAGGGGTTGGGTTCCTTTGAAAATCCTTTTTTAGGAACTAATAATATCGAATACAACGACGCCAGTTCCTTGGCCTTGGGTGGTTTTATAACACCTGATGCAAGGTCTTTTGATAGCTACTTAAAAAGAATTACCTATCGAGCAGGCGTGCGTTTGGACAAGACCGGAATGGTGGTAAACGATGTGGATATAAATAATTTTGGCATAACTTTTGGATTAGGGTTACCATTGGGACGAAGTTTCTCCAATCTCAATGTTGGTTTTGAGCTGGGCAGAAGGGGAACCACCAGGGCGAATTTGATAGAGGAGAGTTACTTTAAGGTCAATGTAGGCCTTTCTTTAAACGATCGATGGTTCCAAAAACGAAAGATTAATTGATAAATTTTTAGTACATTAACCACTTTTAAAATTAGAACGATGAAAACTAAACTTTACTTCGCGGCAATTGTGTTCCTTGGGATGATGGGAGTAAGTAATGCACAGGCGCAAAACCCTGAATGTATGACGAACCTGTCTATATTTTCAGAGCATGCAAAAGTTAAAAATTATGATGCGGCTTATGAGCCATGGAAAAAGACATATGAGACCTGTCCTCAGTTGAACAATGCGATCTATGTCTATGGTGAGCGCATCCTGAACGATAAAATTGAAAAATCTACCGGAGCTGAAAAGGAAGGGTATATCAATGAGCTTATGGGGCTTTATGACAACAAGCTTGTCCACTTTTCCTCAAAGACCAGTCCTGGAGAAACTATGGTGGATAAGGCAATGGTAATGTATGATAACAAAATGGCCGACGATTCCAAAATGTACAGCATGTTGTCTGAAGCTTTCAGCAAGGATAGGGAGAATTTCACCAACCCAAAAGCTTTGTATCTATACTTCTCAAGTTTAGTGGATTTGCACGAAGCAGGTAAAAAGGAACTTCAAGAGGTTTTTGACGTATATGATGACGTAACTGCAAAAATCGATGAGGAGAACGAAAAGCTTACGGATAACATTGCTAAGTTACTTCCAAAGGAAGAGGCCGGTACGTTGACCTCAAAGGAGCAAAGGTCTCTTAAAGTTTACAATTCCTACTCAGAAAACTACGGTAAAATTGCCGGGAGCATCGATTCTAAATTAGGAAAATTGGCAGATTGTGAAAACCTAATTCCCCTATACGAAAAGAGTTTTGAGGAAAAGAAAGGTGACGTGAAGTGGGTAAAAGCTGCAGTGGGAAGAATGTATAATAAGGAATGTACGGAAGACCCGATGTTTAAAAAATTGGTGGAGGTACAAGCACAACTCGCACCATCAGCGGATACCTATGTATATTTAGGTTCCTTGAAAAAGTCAAGTGGCGATACCAATGGTGCTGTAGCGGATTACAACAAAGCATTGGAACTGGAAACGGATGCTAAAAAGAAGTCGAATATCGCTTACAAAATTGCGACTAGTTATACTAAATCAAGTAGATCCACTGCAAGAAGTTACGCCCAAAAGGCAATTGATGCCAATCCGGCGAACGGTAGAGCTTATTTGTTGATTGCAAGCTTGTATGCTGGTAGTGCCAACGAATGTGGGAACACCCCATTTGAAAAGCGTGCCATCTATTGGAAGGCAGCTGATATGGCAAGACAGGCTGGTAGGGTAGACCCTGCGTTAAGTGGAAGGGCCGGCCAGGCTGCGGCTAGTTACAACGCAAAAGCACCAACCAAGGAGATGATTTTCAGTGCCGGGATGGCAGGACAATCGGTATCTTTCTCTTGTTGGGTAGGAGGAAGTGTAAAGGTACCTTCATTATAAAATGACAATACATTTTGTAGATATATTTAAGGGCATTGCCATGGTTTCCATGGCAATGCTTTTTTTTTCATGCAAGGATAATTACAAACGGGTTGGCGAAGAAGCCAAGAAGGAAATTTTTCCGCAGGGTGTCGCAAAGAATTTTGTGTTGACCTATACGGAAATTCCAGAAAACCTGAGTGCTGAGGATACAGGGAGTTCTAAGGTGTTGGCCGTAATTTCCGGGCCTCTTCGCAATGACTTTGACAATTTGAAATTTCCACACCAGACCTTTCCTGAAGGGGTTTTGGTGGAGATATTCAATGAGAGGAATGAAAGGACGACCATACAGGCCGATCAAGGTATTTATTTCACGGCAACGGACGTCATTGATCTTCAGGGAAACGTGGTGATCAAGGGCCATGATGGTAAAATGTTGGAAGCCCCACAGTTGTACTACGACCAAGAAAACGAGTGGGCTTTTACCCAGGAAAAGTTTAAGTTTACAAATCCGGAGGATGGTACCGTTATGGACGGCGAGGGGATGGACATAAAAAAGGACCTCACCTTCTTGAACGCCCATAAAACCTACGGTCTAATGTTGATTAAAGAAGAAAAGGATGATTAAGATTTTACGTTATACGGAATACTTATACATTTTGGTAGCTGTTTTTTCGATCTACAGGGTTTATACGGATTGGAATACAGATAGAAGTATGGCCTACATTTTCATTTTTTTTGCTGTCGTTTCCATAGGGATGTTTCTATTCCGAAGAAATTATCGCAAAAAATTCGAGCAGCGCTCAAAGGATAATCAAAAATAGCGGTGGACAGTAGTATCGTAATTATTGTACTTTCCTTACTTTTTTCAGCTTTTTTCTCTGGAATGGAAATCGCTTTTGTATCCGCGAACAAAATCCATATTGAAATTGAGAAAAAGCAGGCTGGATTTCTCGCCAAGGTATTGACAAGGCTCACCAAAAGGCCTTCCAAGTTTATTGCGACCATGCTAATTGGTAACAATATAGCCCTAGTGGTGTATGGTCTTTTTATGGGTGAAGTGCTTATGAACTGGTTTTTGGGTATGCATCCTGAAAATGAAATCGTTAGGGTCTTTTTGACGGATTTCAGTCTATTGACCCAAACCATCATCTCAACTTTGGTTATTTTGATTACGGCCGAGTTTCTCCCCAAAGTACTGTTTCAAATCTATGCGAACAGTTTATTGAAGTTACTTGCCATTCCTGCTTATCTGTTTTATTTGGCATTTAGTTTGGTATCGGATTTTGTCATCTATGTTTCGGATTTCATTTTGAAATACATCTTTCGTACCTCTGGAGACGAGGTCCAATTGGCATTTACCAAATTGGAACTGGGGGATTATATTACGGAACAAATGGAAACGGTTGAAGAGGCCGATGAGGTGGATTCCGAAATCCAAATTTTTCAAAATGCGTTGGAGTTTGCAGAGGTCAAGGCCCGTGAGGTCATGGTTCCCAGAACTGAAATTACCGCTGTGGAAATACATGAAACGCCTAAAAATCTTGCCAAGTTGTTTACGGAAACCGGCTATTCCAAAATATTGGTTTTCAAGGATACTATTGACAATGTCATAGGTTATGTACATTCCTATGAACTATTCAAAAAGCCCAAGACCATTAAGAGTATACTGCTTCCTGTGGAATTTGTTCCAGAAACCATGCTCATTCAGGATATATTAAATGTGCTGATTAAAAAGCGGAAAAGTATAGCTGTTGTTTTGGACGAGTATGGAGGGACTTCCGGTCTAATGACCGTAGAGGACATTGTAGAGGAGCTTTTTGGGGAAATTGAGGACGAGCATGATACCACCGACCTGAAGGAGGAACAAATCGACGAACGAAACTATTTGTTCTCGGCTCGATTGGAAGTGGATTACATCAACGAAAACTACAAACTGGAACTGCCCATTGGTGATGAGTTTGAGACCTTGGGAGGTCTTTTGGTGCATCAAGTTGGGGAAATTCCTGAAAAGGATTCGGAAATAACGATTGATCATTTTAAGTTCATCGTTTTGGAGGTTTCAAACACCAAAATAGATTTGGTTTCCCTGGAACTTTTAAAGGAGGATTAACAGATTTACTCGGATATTCCAAGTGGTGGAAATCAAAATATTGGGAGCCGAAGCAACCATATTTTACGTGCCATTTTAGTTTTTATTATTTCAATTAAAAATGGTAATTTCGCCAACTGATTTTAACTTTTTGATTCGATAGGATGGCAGTTTTAGAAAACATTAGAAAGCGTACCACGGTATTGATACTGATTATAGGTCTGGCACTATTCGCCTTTGTGATTTCTGGGGTATTCACAAGTAGTAATTTTGGGGCCGGAGGTAAAATAGGTTCGTCCGTAGCCGAGATCAATGGGAAGGAAATATCCATAGACGAGTTCAGGCAGAAGGTGGAAACGGCTTCCCAAAGAATGGGACCAACGGTTTCTTCCATGCAGACAATGAACCAGGTCTGGGATCAAGAGGTAAGAAGGAGCATTTTGGAAGAACAATTTGAGGATTTGGGAATCGGCATCGAGCAGGACCAAATCGTAGATTTTTTAAGAACTACCGGATACGCCCAAAATCCCGAGTTCCAGAACGAGAACGGGGTTTTTGACCCTAACAGGTTCCGCTCCACGGTATTGGATTGGAAGAACAACAACCCGGCCCAGTACGATTTTTGGTTACAGACCGAAAAGGAAATCGTTCAAATGGCAAAGGAGCAAACATACTTTGACCTTATCAAGGCAGGTGTGGGCGCTACTTTAAAGGAAGGGGAACTGGATTATAAATTGGCCAACGAGAAAATGGATATTCGGTATGTGAGGGTTCCGTATTCCTCAATTCCGGACAGTACTATAACGGTAACCAAGAGCGAGATTTCGGCCTATGTGAACGAACATAAGGATGATTTTAAACAGGACCCTGCCCGTGATATCCAATTTGTTTATTTTAGTGAAAAACCATCGGATGCGGATGATTTGGCCGTGAAGGAAGCGATTACCAAGTTGTTGGATGACACAGTGGAGTACAATGCGCAGACCGATAGAAACGATACCATTGCTGGCTTTCGAAATACGCAGGATATGGAAGCTTTCCTTGATAGGAATTCCGATATCAAATTCGATACTATTTATAAAGCGAAAAAGAACCTACCTTCCAGTGTGGCCGATACCTTATTTGCTATAAATGTGGGTGAGATTTACGGGCCTTACAAAGATGCCGGTTCCTATAAGGTTTCCAAAATGATGGGTAGAAGGCCCAATGGCTCCGTCAAGGCCAGCCATATTTTGATTGCCTATGAAGGTGCCACAAGAGCCAATCCAGAAGTTACCAGAACCAAGGAAGAGGCAGAAAAGGAAGCAACGCGTTTATTGGCAGAGGCAAAAAAATCTGGAGTGGTATTCGCTGAATTGGCTAGGGATAACTCTGATGGCCCATCTGCACCCAACGGTGGTGATTTGGGATATTTCCAACAAGGAACCATGGTGCCCGCTTTCAACGATTTTGCCTTTGGGAATGACGTTGGAACTATTGGGATGGTGGAGACCGATTTTGGTTTCCATGTAATAAAAGTCGATGATAAGGAAGATTTGGTTCAAATCGCCACCTTGTCCAGAGAGGTAACGGCATCCGAAGAAACGACAAATAAATTGTTTACCGATGCCACCAAGTTTGAAATGGAAACAATTGCCGATGAAAGCGCATTCTCCGAAATAGCACAGAAAAGCGAGTATTTGGTTCGTCCCGTAAACAAAATAAAACAACTGGACGAGAACCTTCCAGGTTTGGGTGCCCAAAGAGCTATTGTTCAGTGGGCCTTTAATGAAGATACCGAAGTTGGTGACATCAAGCGATTCAATATCAACGATGGTTATGCCATAGTACAATTAACGGCTATATACAAAGAAGGACTAATGAGTGCCGAGGATGCCTCGGCCACCGTACTTCCTATTATTAGAAAGGAAAGAAAAGCAGCGCAAATTATGGCCGCTAACCAAGGTAAGGACATGAATGCCATTGCTTCGGACAACAATACAACGGTTTCAACGGCAAGTGCCCTAACCGTAAAGTCGCCTACCATTCCTGGTGCGGGTAGCGAACCGGTAATCGTGGGTACTGCCTACGGAATGAAAGAAGGCGAAACTTCAGGTCTTTTGGAAGGGAACACAGGTATTTTTAAAATTGAGGTAACCAAGAAAACCGAGGCCCCTAAATTGGACAACTACGCTACATATGCGAATACCTTAAAGACCAATTCGGCCAATAGGGTGAATTCTGATGTGTACAATGCCCTAAAGGAGTCCTCTGAAATTGAGGATAAAAGAGCTACCTTTTATTAATAGTTCGTATCTATAAAATTGAAAGCCTTCCACTTGGAGGGCTTTTTTTATAATACCATGCTGGAATAGGGTAGTATGGTATCGTATCCCTTTTGGCGGAAATATTGCATATCGTCCATAGTTCCGGTTGCCAAAATAAAATCCCCGCCCCAAGCTCCCAGGCTTTTGATACAGCCTTGATAGTCGGGAAAAAGTTGGTTTTTAATCGTTTCGACTTTTAATGTTTTGGAAAGTAAATGCTCATGCCTATTTATTACAGTTTCAAATGTTCCAAGATCTTTCGCTGCTATAAGTTGAGTGGTAAGACCGTTTATTTGGGCAATAAGCTCATTTTTATCAATATTTAATTGACGATAAGCCTTAATAGCATCCCTGCTATTTTGTTTCTTGTTTAAATAAATAAAGAAAAGCCGGTCTTTAAAAATTGGGTCAAAATTTACCTTTTCTACTTTAGGATCGCTCCCCATTTTATGATAAACGATGGGAGTGTCGTTCTGGGCACAAGCAATATCGTATCCACTGCCGCCAAAAGTAGCTTCCAGAAGTTTATAGGGATCCACTTGTGCCCATTGGGAAATGTTATTGATGAGGGTAGATGAGGATCCCAGGCCCCAATCTTTGGGGAAGGTCAATTTCGTGTCGACATAAACGCCGTTGCTAGCATCCAAAAAGGAAGAATTCAAAGCTTTGGTTTCTCTTAAAATAGTGATTAATCTCTCGGCAGATTGTACGTCGGAGGTGGCGAGAAGGCTGAAATTTTTTGAGGATAGGTCCGCCGTAAACCATGGGGTGTTTTTGTCTGTCAGGCTTTGCCAGTTGATTTGTCCCGTAGTCGCGTTTTTTACGGATAAATATTGACCAAATTTGGTGGGTATTGCAAGTCCGTTTGCACCATCCAAAATGGCATACTCGCCAGTAAGCAACAATTTTCCGTTGCTGTAAAACTCGGTCATCTATTTTCGTAGGTTTTCAAGGGCGTTCAAAACACCCCTATGGGTTACCGTATGGGTTTTGAAATGAGCTAAGATGGCTTCTTTTTCTTTGTCGGTCGCGTTATGTTGGTTCAGGATATTCATCAAATGCATTTTCATATGACCTTTTTGAATCCCGGTGGTAACCAAGGAGCTTACCGCCGCAAAGTTCTGTGCAAGACCCGCCACGGCCATGATCTGCATTAACTCTACCGCCGAAGGTTGCTGTAGTATCTCCAGATTGAGTTTCACCAAAGGATGCAGCTTTGTGAGTCCGCCAACGGTGCCCACTGCCAAGGGAATCTCTATCCAGAAAGAGAATACATCACCCTCGATTCTGGCATGCGTCAAGCTGCTGTAAGTTCCGTCCTTGGCGGCATAGGCATGCGCGCCGGCCTCAATGGCCCTAAAATCGTTTCCCGTGGCCAATACAACGGCATCGATTCCATTCATGATACCCTTATTATGGGTTACGGCCCTGTACGGCTCAACTTTGGCAATTTCCACGGCACGCACCATTTTTTCGGCGAAATCCCTGGGCGATATATCCTGGGTAAGGTCCAATTGGTCAATGGGACAACGCACTTCGGCCTTTACCAGGCAATTGGGCACATAGTTGGACAAAATGCTCATCACGACCTCCAACTGTTTTTCCTGCTCCGAAAAATCGGGATGTGCCAAAGCCTCTTTTTTAAGTGTTTCGGCAAACTGTTCCAAACAACTATTGATAAAGTTCGCGCCCATTGCATCTTGGGTCTCAAACGTACAATGCAGTTGATAGTAATTTAGGAGCTCACTAGTTTTGTCCTTTAGAACAATGTCCTTGATTCCGCCTCCTCGCTTTTGCATGCTCTGGGTCAAATGTTCTGCTTCGGACAACAACGTTGGTTTAATATTTTTGAAGAAATCCAATAGTTTGGACGCATTCCCTTGGTACATGAAATGTACCTGGCCCACTTTTTCCGTACCCAAGACGGTGGTCCTAAAACCTCCCCGGCCCTCCCAAAATTTGGCCGCCTTACTGGCGGCGGCAACTACGGAGCTTTCCTCAATGGCCATGGGAATGGCGTAAAGCCTATCGTTGATCAAGAAATTTGGGGCAATGCCCATCGGCATATAAAAATTACTAATGGTATTTTCTATAAACTCGTCATGGAGTTGCTGCAACTGCGAATCCGAATTCCAGTAGGATTCTAGGATTTTTTTTGATTCTTTGGGATTTTGGGTATAGTTGGCGGCGATCCATTCGATTTTTTCTGATTTGGATAGCTTGGAAAAACCTGCAATGGGCTTCTTCATTCTCTAGGGTTTCTTGGGTAAATCGGGTAACTTTTTTAGTTTAAACCAGGCCGTGAAACGGTAGTTTCTAGGGTAAAGATAATCATAATGGACCTAATGCAAACCAACGTGAAAGCATCGTTAAAAATCAGGTCTTTTTGAATGGATTCTGAGGTTTTTTAGAGAATTAGTGGTAAACTTGGAGAATTTAACATATTTCATTATTTCATGCGAAAATTTTACGTGCTGGTACTTTTCTTGATCGGTTTTCAATCGGCTGTTATCGCCCAACAAAAAAAAATCACGGTAGCCGAAATTTACTCCGGGACCTTTAGTACCCAAGGTCTTGATGTGCTTCGCTCCATGAATAATGGCAGACAATATACCGTGCTGAACTTTGACCCTGCCAGAAAGGTTTCTACAATAGACAAATACGATTATAAAACCTTGGAAAAAGTTGAAACCATCGTTTCCTCGGATGCTTTGGACGGTGTCCCCTACTTTTCATCCTATGAATTCAGCAATGACGAGTCAAAGGTGTTATTGGCCACGGAAGTGGAATCGATTTTTAGAAGGTCCACATTGGGGGTTTTCTATGTCCTTGATATCAAAACCAAGGAGCTGGTAAAGATCAGTGAAATGAAAATTCAGGAACCTGCCTTGTCGCCCAACGGTGAAAAGGTGGCCTATGTTAGGGATAACAACCTGTATGTGATGGACCTGACGACAGGGAACACCCAACAAATTACCAAGGACGGCAAAAAGAATGAAATTATCAATGGTATAACGGATTGGGTCTATGAGGAGGAATTTGCCTTCGTGCGTGCCTTTGCATGGAACAGTAACGGGACCAAGATCGCTTTTTTAAGGTTTGACGAAACCAAGGTGCCGGAATTTTCCATGGACCTATACGGTACAGAAAAATACCCTTCCCAAAACGTGTTCAAGTATCCAAAGGCCGGCGAGGACAATGCTATCGTGAGCCTTTATTTGTTGGATGTTGCCAGTGGAATAATTTCCGAGGTTGATCTAGGGAATCCTTATTATATCCCTCGAATAAAATGGATGAACAATCCCAACTATTTGAGTGTGCAGACCATTAACAGGCATCAAAACAATCTGCGCTTGCATGAGGTAAACGCCAATACGAAAGCGGTTCGATTACTGTTACAGGAAACGGATGAGGCCTACGTAGATATTACGGACGACCTTACTTTTTTGGCCGATGACAGTTTTATTTGGACGAGCGAGAAGGACGGTTGGAACCATATTTATTTGTACAATTCCGATGGTGAACTGATGAACCAAATCACCAAAGGCCAATGGGAAGTTACCCGTTACTATGGCTACGATCAAAATGAGGACAAGGTATATTATCAATCCACCGAAAATGGGGCTATAAACAGGGGCGTTTACAGTGTGGAGAGCAATGGGAAAAATAAGCGGGATTTGGCTATTGACGACGGGACCAATAGTGCATCCTTTAGTGCGGACTTCAGTTACTTCATCAACACGTTCTCCAACGCTACCACACCTCCCGTCTACACCCTGCACAAGGCCTTAACGGGCAAAAAACTTAAGCACATTAAGGATAATACCGTGCTTTTGGAAAAGATGGAAGGCTATGTTTTAAACCCACGGGAGTTTTCCACCATCAATATCAATGGTAACGATTTGAATATGTACATAATCAAGCCGCAGGATTTTGATGCTTCCAAAAAATATCCCTTGTTGATGTACCAATATAGCGGTCCCGGCTCCCAAAGTGTGAGCAATACATGGTATAGTGCCAGGGATTATTGGCATCAGGTGCTGGTTGCAGAAGGTTATATTGTTGCCTGTGTGGACGGCCGAGGTACCGGATTCAAGGGAAGGGATTTTAAAAAGACCACGTATTTGAATTTGGTAAAGTACGAAACCGAAGATCAGATTGCAGCAGCCAAAAAATTAAGTGAAAGGCCTTATATAGATGCAGCAAGAACGGGTATTTGGGGGTGGAGTTTTGGCGGTCACATGGCAACCAATTCCCTGCTTAAGGGAAATGAAACCTTCGAAATGGCCATTGCCGTTGCACCAGTGACTTCCTGGCGTTTCTATGATACCATCTATACAGAGCGTTTTATGAGGACCCCAGCGGAAAACCCTAGTGGATATGACGACAACTCGCCCTTTAATTATCCTGAACTTTTAAAAGGGGATTTCTTGTTGATACATGGTTCTGGCGATGACAATGTTCATGTTCAGAATACCATGCGGATGATAGAAGCGCTGGTGCAGGCCAACAAACAATTTGAATGGGCGATTTATCCAGATAAGAACCACGGTATTTATGGTGGTAATACCAGAATCCATTTATTCAACAAGATGACCAATTTTGTAAAGCAACATTTATAAGCAACCCATAAACCAAACCAAGAACTATGGATATTACTTCAAAACCCAGCAATGATAGCTTCAAACATCCAAAAGGATTGTATGTACTTTTTACCGCAGAAATGTGGGAACGTTTCAGCTATTATGGTATGCGTGCCATTTTGATACTTTTTATGACTACGGACGTAGCATATGAAGGTTTGGGGTTGACCACAGAAACTGCGGGCGCGGTATACGGCCTTTATACCGCATCTGTTTATTTGATGACCTTACCCGGTGGATGGTTGGCCGATAACATTTTCGGGCAACGAAAAGCCGTTTTCTATGGCGGTGTCCTGATCATGATTGGCCATCTAATTTTGGCCATCCCAGGTTCTCCCATAATATTTTTTACGGGATTGGCCTTTGTAGCTTTGGGAACCGGGTTGTTGAAAGGAAATATCAGTACGTTGGTTGGGGAATTATACTCAAAGGACAGTGGTGCAAAAAGGGACGCAGGATTTTCCATATTCTATATGGGAATAAACTTGGGTTCTTTCTTAGGTCAGATTTTTGTGCCATTATTGGCAGAGTATAACTGGCATCTTGGCTTTGGACTTGCCGCTGTTGGTATGTTGTTTGGATTGATTGCCTTTAAGGTATACTCCCCAAAGTATTTGGCCGACATTGGCGTTGAACCCAAAGTCAAATCTGCAGGAGTAGAAAAAACATCCTCCAATACCTCAATATCCATTTTAATTATTGCGATAGTCTTGATTTCCCTTTTTCTGTTGCAGTTCTTAGGTTATATTGATGTGACAACAGCTACGGGCATTGCACAGGCACTTGGTCTAATCATCGTTTTGATAACCATGGGTTACTTCATAAACATTTTGTTCAATGGGGGTTTGAACACTATCGAGAAGAAACAGGTGGGGGTTATTTTTATACTTTTTGTAGGGATAGCTATATTTTGGTCCGGTTTTGAACAGGCGGCTTCTTCTTTGAATTTGTTCGCTAGGGACTTTACCGACAGGTTTATAGGAGGTTGGGAAATGCCAGCGGGGATGTTGCAATCCGTGAACTCCGCCTTTATAATAATTTTTGCACCCATCATAGGGGCATTATGGGTAAAACTGGCAGCAAGGAATATAAATATAAGAACGCCATTAAAGTTCGCTGTTGGACTTATTTTATTAGGTGCCGGTTTCTGGGTGATGGTTGGTGCCGCCAATGTTGCGGCAAGTGGTACCAAGGCTGGAATGTTCGCTTTAATTCTCACCTATTTTCTGCACTCCATTGGAGAGTTGACCATTAGTCCCGTTGGTCTGAGTGCTACAAGCAAGTTGTCCCCGGCCAAATACTTGGGCCAAATGATGGGAATTTGGTTTGTTGGGGCGGCCCTGGGCAATTTGATCGCCGGATTGATAGGTGGCAATTTTGATCCTGAAAATGTCCTTGAAATGCCCAATATTTTCTTGAACGTCGTTTGGGTTTCCGTTGGGGCCGGAATTATTTTCTTGGTAGCCGGACCCTTTATCAAAAAATGGATGGGCGATGTAAATTAAGCCTATTCAATATCAAAAGCGTAATATCCCATTTCACCTGTATAGTGGAATGGGATATCGTATTTTTTACAGGTCGCTTTCCAGGATTCGATAAAGCTTGGGTAGTTGCTTCCATCTGCAATGACTTCCATGGGATTGGTTTCCAAAATAAGGCGTTCCAAGTTTATTTTGGGCGACGCCGTCAGTAGCATTATGGAACTGGAATTCAGTGGCAGATAAACGCCCAAGCTATCGATTATTTGTAAGGAAGTCCCATTGATAAGGTAGCTGTTTTTAATGGGAAGGTAATCGGTTTGGGTTATGCGTTCTTGTACGCGGTAATTCGCTATCAACTGTTTTGCATTGGTAGTGTCCGTGGTGAACACATGCAGGTTTTTTCCCTTCCTATCTAGTAACACCGAATTTTTTATCTGATGTAGCAGGAGGATTTCTTTAATGTTGTCCGATTTATATTCCTGATACATCGTGTATCCTTGGAACATCAAAAGGAAACCCAAAAACAACATAAGGCGTTTATAGTTTGTTTTGGAGAAAGCATATATCAGGGAGCCTATAAGAAGGTATCCCAAGAGCAGTTGTACACTGTCAAAGGAAATGGATTTAAAAACAAAGGCTTCCTGATCGGCAATCCAGCCAACGATTCGGTTCATGAGACCAATAATCCCATTGTAAACCGAAATCAATTGACTTGGGGCAATGTCCAAAAGCGACAGGAAAATGATACAGATTCCCATTCCCAATATGACCCCTAAAAAAGGGACGATCAATAAATTTGCGATAAAGAACAAGCCCGGGAACTGATGAAAGTAGAACAGGCTTACAGGCAATACCCCCAATTGGGCGGCGATACTTACCGACAATAATTGCCATAGATACCGCACGATCCTGTTCTTTGGATACCACCAACGCTGTAAGAGTGGAAATATCCAAACAATGGCGAATACGGCGGCATAGCTCATTTGAAAACCGACCTGGAACAGCAGGTTTGGATTAATGACCAATAATATAAAGAACATGGACAGGGCCAGAATGTTGAAACTGTTCGAGGGCCTGTTCAGGTACATGGCATAGGCTACAAAGGTGAACATGGCACATGCCCGTATGATGGAAGGTGAAAGCCCCGCAATAAACGCAAACGCCCAAAGAAATAAAACCGTAAGAAGCAGACTTATTTTTTTACCGTGAGGGATGCCATGCAACGGTTTTAAAAGAAATTGAATGAGCAGTAACAAAATGCCCACATGAAGTCCGGAGACGGCCAAAATGTGCACGGCACCGGCATCGATATAGTTGGAATACGTTTCCTCTGAAATATTGACTCGTTCGCCCAAAAGCAGTGCTTGGATAATAGAAAGTTGCTCGGTGCCAAAATTTTCCTTTTTCAGTTTTTGGATGATATCGCTTCGGATTTCTTGTGCATAACCGATCAAGGTCCTAGATGGATTAGGTAAGGTGACAAAATTTTGATTCGAAAGTCTCAGGGAATGATACACGCCGTTTCGCTCCATGTACTTTTTAAAGTCGAACTGATATGGATTTACTATCGGTTTTATGTCATATACATGAGATCGCACCACCAATTCTTGATCTACCGTTAAGAGCTTTGAAGCACTGTCCAATGGCTGATTTACCAGTAGTTGCCCTATGGATTTCTTATTGTCTACCGTCAAAACCGATGCTATGTAGTTCTGGGAATAGGCATTCGGCTTTAAAGTCTCCCGTATTTTTATATGAAGTTGCGAAGCATCGGTCGAAGCAATCTTACTAAAATGATGGTCGTAGTGAATCGGCTGGTATTGCAAGTAGGAAAACATGCCGAGTAGTATGACGGACACCCCTGCCATAATTTCGAATCTCGAACCTTTAGTATCCTTTCGAATGAATAGATACCCCAAAATGGCGAAGCTTACCAACAAAATACCGAAACAATATTCCAAGGGTAGGGGAAAGAAAAATCCAATAAGAATGCCCAGAATCAGCAGTAGCGTACCCTTGATCGGGACAAACGCCAACAATCTCATGTTATAAAATTCTGGTGGCCTTTACAAAGGCTTGGTTCCAAAAACCGTCGCGCAGCGAAGAAATGGTCACGCCCCTAGATGTGGAGGCGTGAATGAATTTTATTTCGTCATTTTCAACGGTTACCACCATACCCACATGGTTGATCCGTTTGGAACCACGGGTAGTCTTGAAAAAAAGCAAATCGCCTTTTTCAATATCCTTCACCCGGATTCTTGTACCTCTTTCTGCCATGCGGCTTGAGGTTCTTGGCAGCTCCACATCATGTTCGCTGAAGGACACATATAAAAGTCCGGAGCAGTCCATACCTTTTCGGGTGGTTCCGCCATATTTGTAACGCACACCGGAAAATGTCAATGCGGTATTGATGATATTATCGGCTTTGGTAGCATTTCCCTTTGGAGTTTCAATAGGATAGGAAGTTTTTGGAGTGTCCTCCTCTTTAATTTCGGTACCGTTTCTTCGGGCCCCATACGCCGCAGCAACGGATATGGTACGTTCGTTTGGGGTCGCCTTTTTTTTGGAACTGCCGCAACTGGCAAATAAAATAAGTAGCAATAAGGTGGAGAAGTAGCGCATGGATTTCAAGTAGCATCTTTTACTTGAAGATCAAAATTAGAGAATTATTTTGTAACGGACTGGTTTGCACTAGGATTTGGCGTTCGCCACTATGGCCTGTGCGGCATTCTTGCTGGCACCGATCCCGCCCAATTTGTGCCTAAGGTCTTTGTAATCCTTCAGGATTTCTTCTCGTTTTGTTCCGGTCAATATGGCTGATAATTCTTTTCTGAGTCCTACGGTATTTAAGTCGTTTTGAATTAATTCTGTTACCACTTCCTTGTTCATGATAAGGTTCACAAGGGAGATGTATTTTAATGTGATGATCCTCTTTGCAATTTGGTAGGAAATCCAATTGGCCTTGTAGCAAACCACTTGGGGCACCCCAAAAAGCGCTGTTTCCAAGGTGGCCGTTCCACTGGTGACCAATGCTGCCGATGCTATGGAAAGCAGGTCGTAGGTACTGTTTTTTACCATTTTCACATTGTTCCCTTCTAAAAAGGGTACGTAAAATTCGGGTTCCAAACTGGGAGCGCCCGCGATTACAAATTCGTAGCCGGGAAAGTCCTTTGTAATGGACAGCATTACGGAAAGCATTTTTTGTACTTCTTGTTTTCGGCTTCCCGGTAACAAAGCTATTACGGGTTTACCTTGATCGATATCAGAAGATTTTCTAAATTTTGCTTTGTCCAGTTCCGGCCGATCGGTAATGGCATCGATCAACGGGTGGCCAACAAAATTTACGGGATAGCCATGATTCTTTTCGTAAAACTCCTTTTCAAAGGGAAGTATGACATGCATGGCATCGATATCCCTTTTGATCTTTTCGATCCTGCCTTCCCTAGAGGCCCAAATCTGTGGGGAAATATAGTAGTTGGTTTTATAACCATTCTCCTTGGCCCATTTGGCAATCCGTAGGTTGAAACCGGAATAATCTATAAAAACCAGGATATCTGGCTGGAAACTTTCAATATCGGCTTTACAAAAATTGATATTTTTAAAAATGGAACGTAGGTTCATCACTACCTCAAGAAAACCCATAAAGGCCATTTCCTTGTAATGCTTTACAAGGGTTCCGCCGGCCTGTTGCATTAAATCACCGCCCCAACAACGCACTTGAGCATCCGGATCCTCTACCTTAATGGCCTTGATGAGGTTGGAACCGTGCAGGTCTCCGGAGGCCTCTCCCGCTATGATGTAGTACCGCATGCTAGAAAACTTTGTAGTACAGGATTAACAAAGCTGTCAAAATAGTGGCAATCAGCACGCCCTTGGCGCGGTTGTCCCTCTTGATCCTCAAAAACCCGAAGAAGGCGATCAGGTTTAAAATCGCACCTAGGGCCAATAGACTGCCCACATGCCCCTGTGAAACTGCCGCCTGATATGTTTCTGAAATGCTCAGGTCAGAAAATAAAACGATATAAGCCAAGGTTCCAAGGGTATTTGCTATGATACCGACTAAAAATCCAATGGTAAGCTCCTTTTTTATGTTCATTTCAGATTCCAATTATTAATGTCCTGTATCGCATGGTGGGCTGTTAGGTCAAACTGTGTGGGAACCACGGAAATATAGCCGTTGGCCAAGGCCCATTCGTCCGTATCCTCGCCTTTGTCCAAGAGTTCGAATTCGCCCGTCAACCAATAGTAGTCCTTGCCCATTGGATTCGTCCTTTTGTCGAACTTTTCCTTCCAATTTGCTTTTGCCTGTCTACAGACCTTTATTCCTTTTATTTCCTTCTTTGGTAATTTGGGTATGTTCACATTGAGAACCACTCCTTTTGGAATACCGAACTTTAACGCCTCGCGTACAATTTTTTTAACGTATTTCTCCGAAGGGGCGAAGTCCGCCTCCCAATTATAGTCGCACAAGGAAAAACCTATGGCGGGCACCCCTTCTATTCCTGCCTCTATGGCGGCACTCATGGTACCGGAATATATCACGTTTATGGAAGAATTGGACCCATGGTTGATACCGCTGACACAGATATCGGGTTTTCGTTCCAAAAGTTCCTGAAGACCCAATTTTACACAGTCCGCCGGAGTTCCACTGCAACTATACTCCTCCGTACCCGTATGGCTAAGGTCCACTTGCATTTTTTTTGAATATAGGGTGCTGTCCAAGGTAATGGCATGCCCCATACCGGATTGTGGACTGTCCGGAGCGACAACCACAACGTCCCCTATCTCCTTCATGTAGGAGACCAAAGCACGAAGCCCTGGGGCCGTTATTCCGTCATCATTGGTTACCAATATCAAAGGTTTTCCCATGGTACATACTTTCCGGGTCAAAAATACGTTTTTAAATAGGATTTGCCGCTGGGCCCGTTTAACAAAAAATTAATTCCCAGTCCCCCAATTGGCATGGTTTTTTCTTTATCTTAGAGGATTTCGATACAAAAGTTGTCCACATAATCTTCAAATTCAAAGGTTTTGAAAAATAGATTTAAAAATATTTTTATGAAAAGAAATTTAGCCTATGTTCTTACGGTGATGCTGGTGGCGGTAGCCTCCTGTAGTTTTACCAATAAGTCGTTTGAGAATGACGACAAGGACAAACTGTTATTAGATTTGATTACATACGTTCTTGAAAAAGGCCATTACGAGCCAAAGGACATCAATGATGATTTTTCCGTTAGTGTTTTTGAGGACTTCATTGATGTGCTGGATCCCACCAAACGTTATTTTTTGGCTTCGGACATAGCCGATTTTGAACAATATAAGTTTCAAATCGATGATCAAATCAAGAATACGGATATTTCCTTCTTCAATTTGGTGTATGAAAGGTTGATAAAAAGGATGGGCGATGCCAAGGAAATCTATAAAGAGGTGCTTCAACAACCATTCGATTATACCCAAAACGAAAGTATCAGTATCAAGTACGAGGATGAACCTTTTGCCTCCAACAAGGAAGAATTGAAGGAGCGTTGGAGGAAACAACTCAAATATGCCACTCTTGGAACATACGATTCCAAGATTTCACATGCCGAGAAACCGGCCGACGAGGCAGCGGCCGATGACCATGATCACAGCGCACATACCCCCGAGGAGGCAGAAATCGAATCCAGAAAATCTACGGAGGCCACCTTGGACGAGTTTTTCGATTTTGTGGACGATTTGGAGCGCAAGGATTGGTTCGTGCAGTATATCAACACCATAGTGGACGAGTTCGACCCCCATACCTTTTATTTTGCGCCGGACGACAAGGAGAAATTTGACATGAACATGTCCGGGAAATTTGAGGGAATAGGTGCCAGGCTTCAGAAGAAGCCGGAAGGGGCGAAAATTGTTGAAATTATTTCTGGAGGACCCGTTTGGAGGGACCAGCGTTTGGAGGTTGGTGATGAGATCATCAAAGTAGGACAGAACGGGGAAGAACCCATCAACATTGTTGGAATGCGCTTGGATGACGCTATTAAATTGATAAAGGGCCCACAGGGAACCGTAGTCGATCTAACGGTGAGAAAAGTGGATGGATCTTTAGAGGAAATATCCTTGACAAGGGACGTGGTTGAACTGGAGGAGTCCTATGCAAAATCGGCCAACATAATTCGAGGCGATCAAAAATTCGGAATCATCAATCTTCCCAAATTCTATGTGGACTTTGAGGATTATAACGAAAGAAATGCGGCTACGGATGTTGCCAAGGAAGTAGAGCGACTTAAGGAAGAAGGTGCAGAGGGGCTTATTTTGGACCTCAGGGATAACGGTGGCGGATCCTTAAAAACGGTGGTTGAAATGGCCGGCCTGTTTATAAAGGACGGACCCATTGTACAGGTAAGATCGGGCAACAAGCAAAAAGAAGTGTATGACGATAACGATGAGCGAATCCAGTGGGACGGACCTTTGGTAATATTGGTCAACGAACTATCCGCATCAGCATCTGAAATATTGGCCGCCGCCATGCAGGATTATAAAAGGGCCATTGTAATAGGAAGCAAGCAAACCTTTGGAAAAGGAACCGTACAAAATGTAATTCCGTTGGACAATATCGTTCGAAGCAATGAACACGGGGATTTGGGAGCCATTAAATTGACCACCCAAAAGTTTTATAGAATCAATGGAGGTTCTACCCAGTTGGAAGGAGTGAAGAGTGACGTTGTGGTTCCGGATAAGTACAGTTACATAGACCTTGGGGAACGCGATCAGGCAAATCCTTTAAAATGGGATAAAATCACACCAGCTGATTATGAGGTTTGGAACGGATATTTGGATTATGAACAAACCGTGGCCAAGTCTAAAAAGCGAATGGCGAGCAATCCACAGATAAAATTGATAGAGGAGAATGCCAAATGGTTGAAATCCGAACAGGACGAAACTGAAATCTCGTTGAATTACGCCACCTACAAGGAAGAAAAGGAAAAAGACAAGGAGCAGTCCGATTACTTCAAGAATCTATCCGACTATGATTCGAAATTGACTTTCGAGTCCTTGAAGTACGAACAGGAACTCTTTACCCAGGATTCCGTATTACGGGAGAAAAGGGATAGATGGCACAAAAGTTTGGCAAAGGACGTTTACGTGGAAGAAGCGGTGAATGTTCTTGAGGATTTAAAAATGAACAATTTGAAAAATATCAAATTGGCAAGTAGCGCAAAAAATTAGGAAGCAAAACTTACATTTACTAAAAGGCCCCTTAAATAGGGGCTTTTTAGTTTAATTTATTAGCATGTAACTTTCTCAATTTTGCCAATTTTGGGTCGATTACAACTTGGCAATATGCTTGGGAGGGATTGTTTTTATAGTAGTCTTGATGATACTCTTCGGCATCATAAAAAATAGCCATTGGGGTCAATTCCGTAACAATGGGATTTTCATAAAGTCCGGCAACATCTGCCAGCACATGCTCCGCAATTTTTCTCTGATTATCATTGGTATAATAGATTGCGGATCGGTATTGCGTTCCCACATCGGCGCCCTGCCTGTTCAGGGTTGTTGGGTCATGTGTTGTCATAAAGATGTGCAATATATCGTACAAGGTAATCATGGAATTATCGAAAGTTACACGGACCACCTCCGCATGACCGGTTAGACCGGAGCAGATTTCCCTGTAGGTGGGCTTGCCCGGTGCATTTCCTCCCGTATATCCAGATACTACGGATCGAACTCCCTTAATTTCTTGAAATATAGCTTCGGTACACCAAAAGCAACCTCCGCCTACGGTAATAGTTTCCAATTTAATGTCACCCATTATCGTTTTCCTTTGTCATTTTCATGGATTCCGAATTGATGCAATATCGTAGGCCGCTTGGTGGAGGACCATCTGGAAAAACATGTCCTAAATGTGCGTCGCAAGTGTTGCATAGTACTTCCACCCGGGTCATGCCAAAAGAAGTATCCTTACTATACTTGATTGCGTTTTCCTTTATGGGCTGTGTGAAACTTGGCCATCCCGTCCCAGATTCAAATTTGATGCTGGAATCGAATAGGGACGTTCCGCAGCAAATACATTCGTACTTTCCGGCATCGTGTACGCTACACAAGGCTCCGGAATGTGGGGCTTCCGTTCCTTTTTTTCGGGTAATCCTGAATTGTTCCGGTGTCAATAGTTCTTTCCATTCCTTCTCGGATTTTTCTACCCGATTATCCGGAACGGGATTTCCTTTTACTGAAAAATGAATTACATCTTTCCACGTAAGTGCCATAAGTGTCCTTTCTTTAGTCGTTGAAGTGGTTTAAACTTTTAAAACTGGCTAAAAAATCGCAGAATTGCACCCATATTTCGTCTTTTTCTTGCTCCATAGCCCAGCTATGAATCTCAAAAAAGCCTTCATATGGGCACAATGCTTTCAATTTTCGCTTCAATCCAAAAAGTTTAAACCACTTCATTATTAGATGTTTTATAGGTCGGTCTAAACTTGAAAATCTTACAAATTTGTGGTTACCTTTGAAGGATGTCCAGATATCGTAAAAATAGCACTATTTACTCCATTTTAATAGTGATATGCATCGTTGGGTTTTGGGTATTTGAGAACTTTTACACCCCGGATACCTATTCAAGAAACAATGATGAAAATGGCGCAAGTTCCTTTCCTTTGGAGTATTTGCCCAGTTCCACAACCGGCGACATCGTACACCATTCCTATTACTCGCTGTCCTATAACGAACCTTTTGAGCAAGCGGAATGGGTGGCCTATGAATTGGACAAGAAACATTTGACCTATGATGATAGGGACAGGCCCTACTTCATTGAAGATCCCTATGTAAAATCCAAGTCGGCAGATTGGCGCAACTATAGGGGTTCAGGGTACGATAGAGGCCACTTATGTCCGGCCGGTGACCGTAGGTTTTCGGAACAAGCGTATAATGAAACATTTTATACCAGTAATATAAGTCCGCAGGACAAGGACTTCAATGCCGGTGTTTGGAACCGCTTGGAGATGCAAATACGTCAATGGACGAAACGCTACGGAAAAGTGATCGTTATAACGGGCGGCGTTCTGGAACCTGGTTTACAAGAAATAGGGGAGGAAGCTGTTGACGTTCCCAAGAAGTTTTACAAAATAGTAGCTCGTAAGGAAGGGGATAGACTTAAGATTCTTGGGTTCTTGATTCCCGGGGTAGAACAGCAACGGCCCTTGGAAAGCTTTTGTGTGGCGGTGGATAGTATTGAATCCTTAACCGGAATCGACTTTTTCAAGGAGTTGAATACGGGACTTGCGGAAACATTGGAAAGTTCCGTGGCCAGCCACGATTGGAAGTTTTAAAAATTTTCCTTCAATCTGTTGGTGTCCAACTTTAAAAATATAAATAACAAAAGGGTAAAGAAAAGAAGTCCGGAGCCCCCGTAACTGAAAAAGGGTAAGGGAATACCTATGGTAGGTAGAATTCCTATCACCATACCTATATTGATAAAATAATGTACCAAAAGAACCGATATCACACCATAACCGTACATTCTGGAGAACCCATTTTTTTGACGTTCCGCTAAGTAAATCAGTCGTAAAAAGAGGATTGAAAACAAAATGATTACCGTAGCGGTACCCACAAAGCCCCATTCTTCCCCAATGGTAGTGAAAATGTAATCCGTGTCCTGTTCCGGAACAAAATCACCCTTGGTACGAGTTCCTTCCAAAAAACCTTTTCCTGATAGACCTCCAGATTCTATGGCCTTTTCGGACTGATAGGTATTATAGCCAATGGTCTTTCGTATTTCCTCCAATTTTTCTGGGTCTTTTTCCAATCGCAACCATAGGCTAAATCGATTTCTGTGCCGCTGTTCAAAAAGATTATTGAAAACGAAATTCACCGACAGTGAGAAAAGAATAACCACAATAGATCCTATTATGATGGGAATAATGGGAACTTTTAGGGTTTTTCGTTTTAAAAGAAAAAACAAAACGATCAACAGCGATAGCCCAATGGTCAACCAAATGGTCCCGAACATCAGAGTGATTATAAAGATCAAAATCAGTGTAAAGCCTATGCCCAAATAATAAAGCGGGAGTCCTTCCCTAAAAATCACGAATACAAGGGAAAAGAATACGAGGGCACTTCCTGGATCCGGTTGGGGAATGATAAGCAACGCTGGAATAAGTATAATCAATAATGCATACAATTGGTCCTTTACTCGCCTTAGGTCGGTCTGGATATCGCTTAGGTATTTTGCAAGGGCAAGAGCGGTGGAGACTTTTGCCAATTCCGAAGGTTGAAAATTAAAAAAACCCAGGTCGTACCATGAGGTGGCTCCCGCAATGGTTTTGCCAAACACGAACAATCCCAAGAGGGATACCATGGTCAAAAGATAGAATAGACTTGCAAAGCGCTCGTAAAAGTTTGCTTCTAGGGCTAGTACCACGATAATGGTTACTAAGCTAACAATTATAAAAAAAAGCTGTTTCCCAGATCGCGTACTTAAATCAAGAAGGGAGGTTTGTTCATCGCTAAAGGTGCTGGAGTATATGTTGATCCAGCCGATAAAGACCAGTGCTAAGTAAATAAGAATCGTAAGCCAATCTATTCTCCTTAGAACCTTACCAAACACGTTCGTTTATTTTAAATTCCTCACCACTATAAGGTTTGGCATATTCATGTTCCAAGGTCTTCTCCAACATCTTCTTCTCCAAGTCCTTTCTGGTAATTTCGCCTTTCAGGTATTTCTCTATCATTAATGAGGCTATATGACCGGCATACCTAGAACCGAAGTATCCATTTTCAATGTAAACGGCAATGGCAATTTTGGGGTCGTTTACCGGCGCAAATGCCACGAATACCGAGTGGTCCGTTAACTGGGTGCGTACTCCGTCAATCTTGGTGAAATTTTCTGCAGTACCTGTTTTTCCCGCGATTTCGATACCTGGAACCTGTAACCATCGTGCCGTCCCCTTTTTGTAAACATCTGCCATACCTTGCACTACGGGTTCAAAATGTTCCCTATCTATTGTGGTGTACTTGGGCTCCGTGAATTTTGGATCTTTAATATCCTTCCCTTCTATTTTTTTGAGGATATGGGGTGTATAGTAAAAACCACGATTTGCAATGGCCGCTGTCATGTTGGCCAATTGCACTGGGGTCGCCAGGACTTCACCTTGACCAATGGAATTTGAAATGATGTAAGAAGAGCTCCATCTATTGTCCCCGTACCACTTGTCATAATATTCCTTACTGGGGATTCTCCCTTTTTGCCCAAATGGCAGATCATACCCTAGGTAATCGCCCAGTCCGAAACTCTTCATATGGTTTTCCCAAACATCCATGGCATCATCCGTGGTATCGAACTTTTCAAAAATCTTGCGAAAGGTACCTGCGAAATAGGCATTGCAGGATTGGTAAATACCACTGTTCAAATTACGAAGCCCACCACCGCAGTGACAGCCGCGTTTCTTTTTACCTACGTAAAAACCATTATAACATTGAATGGTGGTGGATTCGTCCAAAACCCCCTCCTGTAAGGCAATAAGCGCATTCAAAGTCTTGAAGGGGGATCCTGGTGGTTGTTGCGCGTGAATGGACCTGTCCCATGTTGGATTCGCAATGGTGTCGTTGTAGAGTTCCGTATAGTTTTTGGAACGTTGTCTACCTACCAGTAAGGACGGATCATAGGTAGGCCCCGAAATCATTGTCAATATTTCACCCGTTGCAGGTTCAAGCGCAACGATACCACCACGTTTGCCTACCATCAATCGTTCACCATATTCCTGTAGGGTCTTGTCCAAAGTAACGCTTATCTGTTTTCCTTGCTCTGGAAGGGTATCCAGTGAACCATTTTTGTACGGACCAATGTCACGGTTAAATCGATCTTTTTGAATATACTGCACCCCTTTTCTTCCTCTCAATAGTTCCTCGTAGTACCTTTCAACCCCGGTTCTACCTCTAAGCTCCCCTTGTATGTAATATTTGTTTTTTGCCAAGTCCCCTTCGTTTACCTCACTGATATAGCCCAACACGTTTGCCGCACTGGGCGTATCATAATATCTTAAGGAACGCTTTTGTATGTAGAAGCCTTTGTACTTGCGCATTTTCTCCTGCAATTTGGCATAGTCTTCCTTTGAGAGTTGAGGGACCAGTACGGAGGGCAGCCTGGGGGAATATACCCTGGCCTTGGTCAGCTTTTCTACGAATGTATCGGTATCGATACCCAGCATTTCGCAGAATTCAAGGGTATCCAAAGGTTGTACTTCACGGGGTATGACCATGACATCATAAGCAGGGTCGTTACCTACCAGGAGATTACCGTTCCTATCGTAGATATAACCTCTTTCTGGATAGGTGTAAACCCTTTTTATACTTGGGTCTTCAATAACCTGATCGGGAGAGAAGCTGAATATCTGTAAATAGGACAGCCTACCTAAAAAGGTAATTCCTATGATTACGATAATCGATGAAAGTAAGACTCTTCTCATTCCTTCCTGGTACTGAACAATGAACTAAACAATAAGCACAAAATAATGGATGCCGTCCCAATAGCGATACTTTTTTTGAAGATCAGCAAGACATTCGCAAAACTAAAAATCTCCAGCGTAAAGTATATAACGTGATGAACCACAATTAATAACGCTAAAAAGGTGAATTGTTGTGCCTTGGTAGCACTATTTAACTTAAAACTTTGAAACTCATAATTCACACCAAAAACGAACCGCATAATTGAAGGTCTTAAATAGGCTATGGTGACCGTAGCCGCTGCATTCAAGGCCATGGTATCCGAGAAAACATCGATTAAAAGACCGAGTAAAAAGCAAATCAAAATAAAGGTAGTCCTGTTCTTTTTTATAGGGTACCAATAAAGAAACAAAACATAGACCATAGGATTTATAAAACCAAAGAAGTTCAACCTATTGAATACAAGTACTTGTACCAAAATCAATAGCACGAACCTTAAAACGTTTATAAAGAAAGTGCTATTGATCATTTGATTCCGTTTCTTCCTGAAGTTCCAAAATTTCCTCCCTGTTCAGGTTTTTTATGATATAGACATTGTTGATATTGGTCATGTCATTAAAGAGGGAAACATCTATGCGATAAAAGTTCTTGGAGGTGTCCAAGTCGAATTTTTTTATAATCCCAATGGGAATATTTTCGGGGAAAATACTGCTCATAGCCCCTGTTACAATCGTGTCTCCAATGGTGAGCTGAACCAATCTTGGAATATCAATAAGCTGCACCGTGTTATAGTCCTTGGAATCCCATATCAAGGAACCAAAGTGGTTGGAATTTTTGATTTTGGCATTGATGTTGGATTTTTCGTTCAGGATGCTCTGAACTGTAGAAAATCCGTTGGATGTATTTTCTACGATACCAAGTATCCCTCTGGTAGTGATAACGCCCATATCCTGTTCCACGCTATCCTTCCTGCCTTTGTTTATGGTAATGTAGTTACGTTGGTCAGCATAGCTGTTCTTTATAACCCTTCCACGTACCACCAAATAATTACGCTCCAAGGAATCCAAAGGTTGGATGGCTTCGGGTTTTTTGTTGTAAAGCTGATAGCGCAATCGCTGGTTTTCCCGTAAAAGCCTCTCGTTTTCCTCCCTTAGGCCAAAATATGAGGTTGTGTTATCAAAAAAAGCGTAGATGGTGCCCGAAACGTAATTGGCCGAGTTCAGAAACCGGGATTGATGATAGGAATGGGACTGAAACGTAAAAACTAGGGAAATGAATAGCAACAAAAGGTATAACAGGAATATCTTATACCGAATCAGAAAATTTATAATCTGTTGCATTCACTTCTAAATTTTCACTTAAGGATTCTAAATTGGTAATTACTTTATCAATATGCTCTTATATCTTTCCAGGTTTTTTAGGGCGATACCGGTTCCGCGAACTACAGCCCGTAGTGGATCTTCTGCGATGTACACGGGCAAATCGGTCTTTTGTGAAAGTCTTCTGTCCAATCCTCGCAACATAGACCCGCCACCGGCCAAGTAAATTCCAGTATTGTAGATGTCGGCCGCCAATTCCGGTGGTGTTTGGGATAAGGTTTCCATGACCGCATCCTCCACCCTCAAAATGGACTTGTCCAAGGCCTTGGCAATTTCCCTATAGGAGATTTGTACCTGTTTTGGTTTTCCAGTCAAAAGGTCCCTTCCCTGTACGGATTTTTCCTCAGGGGGAGATTGAAGGTCTTCCGTTGCCGAACCGATTTCAATTTTTATGGCCTCCGCTGTACTTTCGCCCACATACAGGTTATGTTGGGTTCGCATATAATAGATAATGTCATTGGTGAAGACGTCACCTGCAATCTTTACGGACTTATCACAAACGATTCCACCCAAAGCAATCACTGCAATCTCCGTGGTACCTCCACCTATATCCACGATCATATTGCCCTTTGGCTGCATGATGTCCAAACCGATACCTATCGCCGCAGCCATAGGTTCATGTATTAAATAAACCTCTTTTCCGTTTACCCTTTCCGCAGACTCCTTTACGGCCCGCATCTCAACTTCCGTAATGCCCGATGGTATACAAATGACCATTCTTAGGGCAGGTGGGAACCATTTTTTCTTAAGTGCCGGAATGTTCTTTATGAACATATTGATCATCTTTTCAGATGCATCAAAATCCGCAATCACACCATCCTTTAAGGGCCTAATGGTCTTTATGTTTTCATGGGTCTTTCCTTGCATCATGTTGGCCTCTTTACCAACGGCAATTATTTTTCCACTGATTCTGTCCCTTGCAACGATAGAAGGACTGTCTACCACGACCTTGTCCATGTGGATGATTAAGGTGTTAGCCGTACCTAAATCGATGGCTATTTCCTCGGTCAAGAAGTCAAAAAATCCCATATAATACTGTTTGGTTATGGATTAGGGGGTGCAATACATCGACAAAAGTAGTAAAATTAATGCTTAAAATGACGTGTGCCGGTCATCACCATTGAAATTCCATTTTCGTTGCAATAATCGATACTTAGCTGGTCTTTAATAGAGCCACCAGGCTGTATTACGCTGGTAATACCGGCCTTGTCCGCTATCTCCACACAATCTGGAAACGGGAAGAAAGCGTCACTGGCCATAACGGCTCCCTTTAGGTCGAAATTAAAGGAGTTTGCCTTGTGAATGGCCTGGTTCAGGGCATCCACCCTAGAGGTCTGGCCCGTTCCGCTAGCACATAGCTGTTTGTTCTTTGCCAAAACGATTGTGTTCGATTTTGTGTGTTTGCAGATTTTGGAGGCGAACAATAGGTCTTCAAGTTCCCTTTCGCTTGGTTTTGAATGGGTAGCGTTTGTCAAATCCGATGCTGTATCGGTTTTATGGTCTTTTTCCTGAAGTAGGATTCCGTTCAAGCAAGTGCGCACTTGCATTTCTGGCATAGCTACCTCGTTCTGTACCAAAATGATTCGGTTCTTCTTTCCCTTAAGTATTTCCAAAGCATCCGCATCATAGCCTGGCGCAATAACCACTTCGCAAAAAAGTTCATGGATTTCCTTGGCAGTATCCTTGTCTATTTTTTGGTTGCAGATCAATACACCGCCAAAAGCGGAAACCGGATCTCCGGCCAATGCATCGATATAGGCTTGGTGCAAGGTCTCCCTTTGTGCCAATCCACAGGCATTGTTGTGCTTTAGAATAGCGAATGTTGGGGCCTCGTTCATGAACTCGAGCATCAAGTTTACCGCCGCATCCACATCTAGCAGGTTATTGTAGGAGAGTTCCTTGCCATGCAGCTGGGAGAACATAGCATTAAAATCTCCAAAGAAGAATCCTATTTGATGTGGGTTTTCCCCGTACCGCAATACCTTTCCTTGCGTCTCGCTTACTTTTAGGGCTGCAATATCATGGTTCTTGTTGAAATAGTTGAAAATTGCGGAATCATAGTGGGAAGAAACGTTGAACGACTTTGCTGCGAATTTCTTGCGATCTTCCAACGTGGTCGCCCCTTCGTTTTTGGATATAATTTCCAAAAACTCGGCATAATCCTCCATGGAAGAAACACATATTACGTCCTTATAGTTCTTGGCAGCCGCTCTTATCAATGAGATACCTCCAATGTCAATTTTTTCAATGATATCTTGTTCCGATGCGCCACTGGCCACCGTTTTTTCAAAGGGATACAGGTCCACGATTACGATATCCAATTGGGGAATGTCATATTCCTTCAGTTGTGCCACGTCGCTTTCATTGTCCTGTCTATTGAGAATCCCACCAAAAACCTTGGGGTGCAGGGTTTTGACCCTTCCGCCTAATATGGAAGGATAGCTCGTCACGTCCTCAACGGGTATGACATCGATTCCCAAATCCTTTATGAACTTTTCGGTTCCTCCCGTGGAATATATGGTAATACCAAGTTCTTGAAATTTTCTCACGATAGGTTCCAGACCATCTTTGTGGAATACTGAAATTAAGGCCGAGGAGGCTTTTTTTGAGCGACTCATTATAGGATACTTATGGGTTTGATTAAGGCAACAAAAGTACCCTTTTTAGGAGTAAAAAGAGGTCGAGTTTATCAACAAAAAAAGGAAAGTTTTAAAGAATTTTAGCGACCTCCCCGTTCACGAATTCCAAAAATCGTTCATCATCTTCGGTGAAGGGATCCAAGGTATTGGAATCGATATCGATTTGCCCAATATTTTTGCCGTTGACGAACAAGGGTACAACGATTTCTGATTTGACGGTGATGCTGCAGGCAATGTAATTGTCCTGGGCCTTTACATCGGGTACCACAAAGTTTTGGTTGCTTACTGCCACCTGTCCACAAATGCCCTTTCCAAAAGGAATGACAGTATGGTCCGTAGGTGCACCTGCATAGGGCCCCAACTTTAATTCCTCTTTATCACCGTTCTTAAAATAAAAACCCACCCAATCATAATGTGCTACTTCTTTTTTTAGTAGTTCGCACACTTCCTGAAGTTTTGCATCCACATCATTTTTGGATTTTAAAATTGATAGGACCTTGGGTTGTAAAGAAGTAAACATATTCGACTTTTTTTGGCAAAATTGGGGTTAAACAATTAGAATTACAATCGATTTGGCTTAATTTTTTGAAACATTAAAATGCTATATAAATAACAGTAAATCAAAATCTTAAAAGTGTGTTTCCAGTGAGATAAATCAATTTTAGTTAATATTTTCTTAACAAAAATATTATGGATCAGAATCTGAAATACATTCGTGTAAATTTCTATAAATTAGATTTCAATGGCACAAGCAAAATCAGCTGGTAAGCCAGCTGCAAAGCCTTCACCAGCTAAGGCTGGCAAAAAGGCTGCTCCAAAAGCTGCTCCTAGAAAGAAGTAGCCGTGTTCGGACCTATGGGATAGGCCCTTACCTTTGGAAAAAGAAACCACCTTCTGTAAAGAAAGAAGGTGGTTTTTTTATGGCTTAGAAACAAAGAAGCCGTTCAAAACTTAGCTTTTTGAACGGCTTTTTTTGGTTATCTAAGTCCCCTTTTGGGATTTAGGGGCTTATTACATCATGCCTGGCATACCGCCGCCGCCCATTGGAGGACCTGCAGGAGCATCTTCCTTAATGTCAGTTAAGGCACATTCCGTAGTCAAGATCATTCCTGAAACAGAAGCTGCATTTTCCAAAGCAACCCTTGTCACTTTTTTGGGGTCTATGATACCTGCTTTCATCATTTCAACAAATTGATCCGACTTGGCGTCATATCCATAATCACCTTTTCCTTCCAAGATTTTGGCGACTACAACGGATCCTTCACCTCCTGCATTTTCTACGATGGTCCTTAGTGGTGCTTCAATGGCCCTGGCTACAATTTGAAGACCAGTAGCTTCGTCGTCGTTTTCAGTGCTAACTTTTGCCAGCACCGATTTCGCTCGTACCAAAGCAACACCACCACCGGCTACTATACCTTCTTCAACGGCAGCCCTTGTAGCGTGCAAGGCATCGTCCACGCGGTCTTTTTTCTCTTTCATCTCAACCTCGGAAGCTGCACCTACGTAAAGAACGGCAACACCACCAGCCAATTTTGCCAAACGCTCCTGTAGCTTTTCTTTATCGTAATCAGAAGTGGTGGTCTCGATTTGAGATTTAATTTGGTTTACCCTTGCTTTGATATCTTTGGCAACACCACCACCGTTTACGATAGTCGTGTTGTCCTTATCGATCTGTACTTTTTCACAAGTACCCAGCATATCGATGGTTGCATTGTCCAAGGAGAAGCCTCTTTCTTCTGAAATAACGGTACCTTTTGTTAGGATGGCGATATCCTCCAACATTGCTTTTCTTCTGTCTCCAAAACCTGGTGCTTTCACTGCGGCAATTTTTAGAGATCCTCTTAATTTGTTCACTACCAAGGTAGCCAAAGCTTCACCGTCAACGTCCTCGGCAATGATTAAAAGAGGTTTACCAGACTGGGCAACTGGTTCCAATACAGGAAGCAAATCCTTCATGGAAGAGATTTTCTTATCGAACAATAGGATGTAAGGGTTATCCAATTCCGTAACCATTTTTTCTGAATCGGTTACAAAGTATGGGGACAGGTATCCTCTGTCAAACTGCATACCTTCTACAACATCCACATAGGTGTCCGTTCCTTTGGCTTCCTCAACAGTAATTACCCCTTCCTTACCAACTTTGCCAAAAGCCTGTGCTATCAAATCCCCGATAGCATCATCGTTATTGGCCGAAATAGATGCAACTTGCTTGATTTTTTCAGATGAATCTCCCACTTTTTTGGCCTGTTTTGCCAAGTTTTCAACAATAGCTTCCACGGCTTTGTCGATACCTCTTTTCAAATCCATTGGGTTTGCTCCGGCAGCAACGTTTTTAAGTCCTTCCTTAACAATTGCTTGGGCAAGAACGGTAGCGGTAGTAGTCCCATCACCGGCCAAATCGTTTGTTTTGGAAGCGACCTCTTTTACCATTTGGGCACCCATATTCTCTAGGGCATTTTCCAATTCAATTTCTTTTGCTACGGTCACACCATCTTTTGTTACTTGTGGAGCTCCAAAGGATTTACTGATAATTACGTTCCTTCCTTTTGGTCCCAAAGTTACCTTTACAGCATTCGCCAATGCATCCACGCCTCTTTTGAGTCCGTCTCTTGCATCGATATCAAATTTTATGTCTTTTGCCATGTCTTTATTTTTTTAGCTTTTTGATCAAAGGCCATTTGCCTTCAAACCTTATTAAAATTTTCTATTAAACTTTCTTTGATTGGGCCAAAGGCCAATGGCCATTGGCGAGGGTGTCATTTATATGATCGCTAAAATGTCACTTTCGCGCATCATCAGGTAATCGGAACCTTCCAACTTTAATTCCGTACCGGCATACTTTCCATAAAGAACGGTATCACCAACCTTAACAGTAACTTTTTCGTCCTTGGTACCAGGTCCAACGGCAACTACTTTACCTCTCTGTGGTTTTTCTTTTGCCGTGTCCGGAATGTATATACCTGACGCAGTTTTTGTTTCAGCTGCCATTGGCTCTATAAGAACTCTATCAGCCAATGGTTTGATATTAATTTTAGCCATAATATTAAAATTTTAAATTGATTTTTTAAGTTTCACACAGTATAGGCAGAAATTATGCCATTGCCTAAAAACTGACACATTGTAAAAACAAAAATGCCAGCTTGTCACAAAGCTGGCATTTTATATCTATTTTTTGAGTCTTGATTACAAGCTGTCGTTTGCTGCAGGCTCATTTGTGGCAGGTGGGGTAACTTCCTCCGGCAATGTCTCCGGAACGGTAGTCTCAAAATCATCGCCCTGTAACAATTTGGAATCCGCATCGCCAAAGTTTCCTTTTAGGGCAATGTTGGAAGCCAAAATCAATACCACCAGCAAGCCGGCCAACGTCCAGGTGCTCTTGTCCAAAAAGTCACCGGTCTTCTTTACGCCTCCCACAACTTGATTTCCACCACCACCAAAAGAAGACGATAACCCTCCACCTTTGGGGTTCTGTACCATAATTACCAATACCAATAAAAAGCAAACTATGATAATCAGTATCAGGAATATTGAAAATGTACTCATTATAATTACTTGTTTTCTTGTTGAATTTTTTGCACCGATTTTATTCGGTCTGCAAAGAAACTACTTTTTTCCGGATATTTCAAACTTAAAATTTTGTAGGCCTGTATGGCTTTTTTGTATTTTTTTTGCTCCAGATAGACCCTTGCCAAAGTCTCCGTCATCAATTCATTTTTGTCGATTTTGATGGAGTCCTTGGGATTGAAGGTTGTCTTGATATCTTCCTTGGGAACTATTTTTGGATTCTCCGCAATGAACTTATCGATGCGTGCGAATTTATGTTTTTTAGGGTCGGTTTTTTTGGCGGGCTTTTCCTGTGTAGTTTCTTTTGTTTGTTCCTTTTCTTTGGACGTTCCTACTCTTTCTTCCCTGTCGATTTTTTTCTTGGAAGCTAATTGAAGCCATTCCGTAAAGGAATATTTTTCCTTTTTGTCAAAGTCAAGTGGCTTGCCCATGTCCAAGGACTTGGCCTCTTTTTTTAGTTCTTCTGAGGGTTCCTTGGTGGTGAAAATATCGGGGTCTAAAATGTGTTCCGCGTCATGGATATCCTGTGGTAAGGGTTTATCTTCTGATTCTTCGATCAGTTGTTTTTCATTTTTGGATATAACAGGCAGTTCATAAGACGCTTCATTTTCGGCAGCCTCCTTGGGGGTAGGCGCATCATAGTTTAGAAAGTCCTTAGAGGTTATAAAATCAAAAAGTACGTCCCTATTCGCAGTATAAGCCGCCGTAATCTTTAAGTTCTTATTGTATTTGTAACTGTTGAGGTTTTTTAACCCCTTTAAATGCAGTGCCCTGGCCGCCTGAAAATACGGATATTCCGCAATGATATCTTCCAATTGCTTGGTCTGCAACGGGTCCACAACTTTGTTGGGATGCTCAAGGAAATATGTAAAATCCGTAATTGTCATGGTTACCAATCTGCCAAGGAAGCGTTAAAAATATCTTGGGTGATACGTTCAAAAATGACTTCGTGAGCTTCGTCCTTTACCGCAGCTAACTGTACGTTGGCGGGATAGTCATAAAAAAAGGAAAAACTCTGGTCAAAATCCGCATCCGGATTGTTCCTGTTGTAAAATCTTGCTTTCACCCTTATGGAAAGTCGGTTTTGGGCCGCGGTCTGTTGCGCCGTGGCCGCCATGGGCGAAATTCGATATTCCGTTATCTCACCTTCGTACAATAAATCGGCATTCCCATTGTTCACCAGATCCAAACTCGACTGATCCAATATCCTATTCTGTAAGGCCTGGGTGAAATCCCGGTCCATTCCCGGCTCAAATATGGAACCTGGACTTTGCGTGGCATAATTCTGAAAATAGTTTACCTGAAAGGTTTCCGCGTCTATGGGTCCTGCCCCCGTGAAATTATAAATACCACAGCTGCTCGCCAAAAAGAAGGGCAGTAGGAGCCAAATTAATTTTTTAAGTGTGTCCAAGATTTTAATTTGTTTCAGGTTTCAGGTTTCAGGTTTCCGTTTCTTCGGTCGTTTTTCCTTGCTTTCTCAAATCAAAGATCGTATTGCTTTATTTTTCTGTACAAGGTGCGTTCCGATATTCCCAGTTCCGAGGCAGCGGCCTTTCTTTTGCCCCTATTTCTGTCCAGGGACTTTTTTATCAGTTCAATTTCCTTTTCCTGTAAAGATAAGGTTTCCTCTTCCTCAATTTCCTCCGCAAAATGATATTTGTCCTCCTGGGGCATAGGAGTGTAGGTCCTGTCTACCTTGGGCTCCGGAAGACTTAGCACTTCCAGGGAAGAGACTTCCTGTTCCTCTATTTCCTCCTCTTGTTTATCGCCATAGATCTTGCGTATGAGGTTTTCATTTTCCTTTTGCACTTTTTGGCTGTCATTGTTCTTCAAGAGTTCCATGGTCAACTTTTTAAGGTCGTTGAGATCGCCCTTCATGTCGAACAACACTTTGTACAAAATTTCACGTTCATTGCTGAAATCGCTTTCGGACTTTTTATTACTGACAACGGCCGGAAGGTTATTGCCCACATTATGTGGCAGGTAACCATGGAGCGTTGCAGCATCTATGGAGCGGTTTTCTTCCAATACGGAGACCTGTTCCGCTATGTTTCTAAGTTGACGGATGTTTCCCGGCCATCTATATTTTAACAACAAATCTACGGCACTGTCCTCCAAACGGATGGTGGGCATCTTGTACTTTTGTCCAAAATCCGAAGCAAATTTTCGGAACAACAGATGGATATCCTCCTGCCGTTCCCGCAAGGGAGGAATATTGATTTCCACCGTACTTAACCTGTAATATAGATCTTCCCTAAATTTTTCCTTTTTTATGGCCTCGAACATGTTCACATTGGTCGCGGCCACAATACGAACGTTGGTTTTCTGGACTTGGGAGGAACCTACCTTCAAAAATTCGCCATTTTCCAAAACCCGAAGTAATCGCACTTGTGTCGTTAGGGGAAGTTCACCAACCTCATCCAGGAAAATAGTACCTCCGTCCGCCACTTCAAAATAACCGCTCCTTGTTTGGGTAGCTCCGGTAAAGGCGCCCTTTTCGTGTCCAAACAGTTCACTGTCGATTGTACCTTCAGGAATGGCCCCGCAGTTTACGGCGATGTACTTGGCGTGCTTTCTGTGCGAGAGGGAGTGAATGATTTTGGGAATGGATTCCTTGCCCACACCACTTTCTCCCGTTACCAAAACGGATATATCCGTAGGCGCTACCTGAATAGCCTTCTCAATTGCGCGGTTCAGTTTAGGGTCCTGACCAATGATTTCAAATCGTTGTTTTATACTTTGTATACTTTCCATAAACTCGATAATCGAGATTAAAATATTCCGATATTTCAGTCGGAATAAAACTTGAATTATTTATAGGTTCTCCCTTAGGTTGCCCAGAATACCTATGCTATTCCGTTTTCAACTCAATTATTGTGTGAGTATCCAACGGCTTTGCCCAATAAGGTAGCTGATGTGCAATCCTGCATTTCCACCATTACATATTCCCCCACCTTATAATGTTCCTTGGGAAAAACGGCCACGGTGTTTTGCGAGGTTCTTCCCATCCAATGCGCATCGGACTTCCTGGAAGTGCCTTCGACCAACACCTCTTTTGTCTTCCCTAGATTGGCCTTAATCCGTTCCAAGGAATGCTGTCTTTGCAATTCGATGATTTCCGTTAGCCTACGTTTTTTTGTCTCTTCGGGTACATCGTCCCTTAGCTTACGTTCTGCCAAGGTTCCCGGTCTTTCAGAATAGGCGAACATGAATCCGTAGTCATATTTCACATATTCCATCAGAGTAAGGGTATTTTGGTGGTCTTCCTCGTTTTCCGTGGGGAATCCCGCGATCATGTCCTGTGAAATCCCACAATCGGGAATTATGTTCCTGATGTTATCAATAAGTTCAAAATACTCTTCCCGGGTATGCAGGCGGTTCATCGCCTTTAAAATCCGATTGCTTCCGCTTTGCACCGGAAGATGGATGTAATTACAAATATTTTCGTATTTTGCCATGGTATGGATGACGTCCAAGGTCATATCCTGCGGATTCGAAGTGGAAAACCTGATTCTCATTTTTGGCTGTGCCAACGCCACTTTTTCCAATAACTGGGAAAAGTTCACCGCCATGGCCTGCTCCATTTCTGTGGCTTTTTTAAAGTCCTTTTTCAAGCCTCCACCGTACCAGAGATAACTGTCCACATTTTGTCCCAATAGGGTCACTTCCTTGAACCCCTTGTCCCATAGATCGTTGATTTCTTCAATAATGGATTGTGGATCTCTACTTCGTTCCCTTCCACGTGTAAAGGGAACCACACAAAAGGTACACATATTGTCGCACCCCCTGGTAATGGAAACAAAGGCGGTAACTCCGTTGGAGTTCAAGCGCACAGGCGCGACATCCCCATAGGTCTCGTCCTTGGAGAGTATGACATTTACGGCATTCCTACCTTCATCAATTTCTTGAATGAGGTTTGGCAAGTCCTTGTATGCATCCGGACCAACCACCATATCCACAATTTTTTCCTCTTCCAAAAACTGATGCTTCAATCGTTCCGCCATGCATCCCAAGACACACACCTTTAAATGCGGCCGGTCCTTTTTGATGGCGTTGAACTTTTCAAGTCGCTTGCGAACGGTCAGTTCAGCTTTTTCGCGTATGGAACAAGTGTTCACCAACACCAAATCCGCATCCTCCAAATTTTGTGTGGTGTTGAACCCTTCCTGGGCCAGAATGGAGGCTACGATTTCACTGTCTGAAAAATTCATCTGACAGCCATAACTCTCTATGTATAAATTCCTTTTGTTTTTGATGTTAGCTTGGGTCCTTAGCGCGGAACCTTGCACGCTTTCGTCAATTATTTTCTCCATAATGCCTCCAAATACCATTAAATATTGGGTGGGCAAAGATAGCATTATATTCAAAAATATGACAAGATGACAGTTTAATTTAGCTTTAATTTATAGTTTGAATTATTATAAATGGAATGTCATTCGTTTAGATGTAGAAAGAAATGGGTGCAAATTTTTTTATTATGGAATACGCAACTAGAAAGCCCTTTTTGTATCTAATAATTGAAACAAATAAACTGCTAATGCAATGAAAAAGAGTATACTACTGTTGCTTTTATTGGCTGCGCTACCTTTCGTATCCTGTGATGACGATGGTCCATATGAGGACTATTTGGTAGCACGCCCCATTTTGGAAGATGCCATTTCTTTTAAGGCCGAAGCCATAGATATTATCGACCCAATTCCTATACAGACATCGGGGAAAATTTATGCCTACAAGAATTATATTTTTATTAATGATGTAGGTAGCGGATTTCACGTCATCGACAATCAGAACCCTTCCAACCCACAAAATATTGCCTTCATTAAATTGGAAGGAAACAACGATATTTCCATTAAGGACGATAAACTATTTGCCGATAGCTATGGGGATCTCGTCATTTTTGATATTTCCGATATCAATAACATTCAATTGACCAGCCGTATGGTAAATGCCATATACAAGAACTATGATGTTTGGATACAGAATGTGGAGTTTCCCCAGGCCGATATTTATGACTACGGCACTATCGATTACGACAGGTATGTGGTCGTTGGTTGGGAAGTGAAAATGGAGCGAAGACCGGTTTCTGAATATGAAGAACAATTCAGATGCGATAACTGTGAATTTAGAAATTTCGATAACGTTGTAAACACTGCAGAAAGTGATGTGGGCCAAGGTGGTTCCCTCGCTCGGTTCAAGATTGTGGGCGACTATCTGTATGTAGTGGATTATAGCGACCTGAATATTTTTGATATCTCAAATTTGGAGACCCCTACCGCTTTGGAAGATGTATCCGTAGCTTGGGACATAGAAACGATATTTAACCAAGGTGAAATTTTGTTCATAGGTGGAAGACAGGGCATGTACATCTATGATATTAAAGACCCTGCCAAACCTGAATTCGTTTCTGAATTCAGACATGGAACTGCGTGTGACCCTGTGGTAGTGGACGGTAACTTTGCCTATGTGACCTTAAAAGGCGGGGATTTTTGTGGCAATACCGAGAGCGGTCTTTATGTGGTGGATATATCCGATTTAAAAAATCCTGATTTGAAGGTGATTTATCCTATGTTCGGTCCCAATGGACTGGGTATAAAAAGGGACAAACTCTTTATTTGTGATGGAAGCGATGGGCTTAAGGTCTTTGACAAGAGTAATGCTCCCAACATTACCCAACTCAACCATTTCCCTGATATCGAAGCCTATGATGTTATTCCTTTGGAAAACACCTTGTTGATGATTGGAGGAGGTACGTTACGGCAATATGAATATTTGGAAAATGATATCCAGTTGATAAGTACTTTTGAGTTGTAATCAACAAATAATAATAATAATAAAAAGGGAAGCACATAGAGCTTCCCTTTTTAATTAAAATAGTATGTAACCGGTTATTGGCACCGCCAAATGATTTAATATGCCAAGGCCTGCCTGCCTGAACGCTTGTCGGGCAGGTCTCGAAATTAAAAGGTCGTTTCCTACGATCCCCTCGTGGGCTTGCCCTATGTTAGTTTACTCCAATGAAATCATTTTGATTTTGCTTTCTTGCACTTTGTTATTTAGGTTTTCCACGTATTCCTGCATCAATTTATTCAGGTTTTCGATTTCAACATTCAATTCTTTTGTTACTACCTCAAAGAATTCTTTGGCCTGTTTTGTTGGAGGCTGATCACCTCTTTGGGAATCGGCCAATAAAAACGCAAGCCGATTGTTTATTCGGATTCCATAATTCAAAGGGTCCTGTCTACTTTGGTTTTTGGTCATATGGATGTTGTTTTCGATTACCGTTAATTTCGACTCAAATTCTTTGATGAGTTCCTGCATTGCGGTATCCTCTTTGGTTTTCTCCTTCAAATAATCCAAATCGCTTTTTACCTTTCTGATTGAAATGATGGCATTGTTCGCACGGCTAACCTGATTCCGTACTCTAATCAGAAAATCGAACTGATCTTGTAGTTCTTCTTGCGTTATTTCCAGTCTTGGATCTTTTAGAATGGTAAAGTCCCGTTCCTGCACCAGTCCATTATAGGTTAGCCTTACCTTATAGTTTCCGGGCACGGCTTTTGGGCCTATGTTGGGCGATGAATAAAAAATCATTCCCTTAAAGGCATCAAAACCGGGATATCTCATGTTCCAAACGAGTCGGTTGCCACCGGATTTTACTTTTAAAGTTTTAGTGGCCGAAGGATTCAAATTATCGGCAATGGCCTTGTTAGAGAAACTTTGTATGATATCTCCATTGGTTTCCAGAATATCGATTTGTACGGAATCTGTCTCTTTGAGGTCTTTCAGGTAATAATTTATGATGGTACCATCTGGATGGTTTTCCCCTTCCAATTTTACATTTCTGTCGTCCCCATCACCAGATTGATACATCCTATAGGAGCTATCGGGTTTATACATGTAAAAATCACTGTTGGCAACTTCTTGGGACAATTGGTGTAATGGGGTGAGGTCGTCTATCATCCAAAAACTTCTACCATGGGTTGCGGCGATGAGGTCATTATCCCTAACATGAAGATCGCGTATGGAAGTTATGGGCAAATTCAGTTGAAAAGGGGTCCAAGATTTGCCATCGTCAAACGAAATGTACATGCCCCATTCCGTTCCGGCATAGAGGAGACCCTCCTTTACTTTATCCGAACGTATGGCCCGAGTATAATATTCTCCAGGTATTCCATTGGTAATCAATTCCCATGTTTTTCCATAATCCTCTGTTTTGTAGAGATAAGGTGTGTAGTCGCCAAATTTATAGGACGAAGCGGCAACATAGGCCGTTCCTTTTTTAAAGGGACTTGCATCGATACAATTGATCATATTCAGTTTTGGGGACATTTCGGCAGGAGGGGTTACGTTCTCCCAATTCTCCCCATTATCCCTTGTTACATGGATAAGTCCATCATCACTACCGGTCCATAGTACCCCTTCCTCCAATGCCGATTCCGATATCACAAAAATATTCGAATAGAATTCCGCACCCGTATTGTCCTGGGTAATGGGACCACCACTTGATTGTATGGTTTCAGGGAGACCTCTGGTCAAATCCGGGGATATGGTCTCCCAGGACTGTCCTCCATCCCTGGTCATATGTAAATAGTTGGATCCGGCATAGAGTTTGTTTGAATCGTGCATGCTAAAAGTAACGGGATAGTTCCAATTGAATCGGTATTTCATAACCTCCGCCCCGGAACCCGCAGGATTGTCCGGCCATACGTTTGTAGACCTTTCTTGACCTGTGCTATGATCTAATCTGTTCATGTATCCTTTATAGGTTCCACCGTAAACAATATCATTGTTCTTTGGATCAGGAGCCAAATGAGCACTTTCGCCTCCGGCGGTAGGTTCCCAATCTCTTTCCGTAATGGCACTTCCCGCGGTTCTATGCGCTATTCGGATGGCCGTATTATCCTGCTGCGCACCATATATGCGATAGGGAAATACACTATCCGTTGCTACTCTGTAGAATTGTGCAGTGGGTTGATTGTGGTAGGTAGTCCAATTGTTTCCGCCATCATTTGAGATTTGAGCTCCCCCATCATCGGCAATGGCCATTCTCAAATTGTTATTGGGATCTATCCAAAGGTCGTGATGGTCCCCGTGGGGCGCGTTCTTTAAAGTAAAGGTTTTCCCTCCATCCGTAGATACCCCGTAACTTACGTTCATTACATATAGTTTATCCACATTTTGTGTGTCCGCATATATTCTGGTGTAATACCAGGCGCGTTGTCTTAGGGCACGGTTTTCATTTATCTTGTCCCAAGTCTTACCGCCATCGTCCGATCGGAAAAGACCGCCCTCTTTCGCTTCGATTAAGGCCCAAACCCTTTTTGAATCTACAGGTGATACCGTTATTCCAACAATGCCCCAGGGAAATCCAGGTAAACCAGAATTTGTTGAGATATCCGTCCAAGTATCCCCACCATCGATACTTTTGTACATTTTGCTATCTGGGCCCCCACTATCCATACGGTAGCCATTTCGTTTCATTTCCCAAGTTGTGGCATACAAAATTCTTGGGTTATTGGGGTCCATGATAAGATCGCCGGCACCTGCCTTGTCGCTTATATAAAGTATTTTTTCCCAGTTCTTGCCGCCGTCCAGTGTGCGGTAAACGCCCCTTGTTTCGTTTGGTTTCCACAAGTTTCCTAGAGCGGCCACATAGACAATGTCCGAATTTGTTGGATGTATCCTAATGCGCGCAATGTGTTCAGACCCTTCCAATCCAATAAACTTCCAAGTCTCCCCGGCATCCAGACTTTTCCACATACCATGGCCTGAGGAAACGTTCCCCCGCAACGTTTGTTCCCCTTCTCCTACATATATAATGTTAGGATCGGACTCGGATACGGCAACGGTCCCTATGGAACCTCCAAAAAAGCCATCTGAAATACATTCCCATGAATTACCAGCGTCGGTTGTTTTCCAGACACCACCACCCGCGGTCCCCATATAATATAGATTTGGGTCATTGATAACACCGGTTACCGTTCCGGCCCTACCACCGCGAAAGGGTCCCACCAAACGCCATTCCATCCCTTGATATAGTGACTGGTCAAACTGCACGCCCTTTACTTTGTTGTTTTTTCGCTGGGCAAATGCTTCCTTTGCGGGTAGATAAAAAAGCAAGCACAATACAACTAGGAAGTAGTTCTTTTTCATTTTAGGTCGGTTTTTGAATTAATTCTTCTAAAAATAAGAAAACAAATCTTTCCAATTCATAGCTAATCATCAATTCTTTGATTTCATGTAATTCTTTGAAATTACCCTGAAATAAAAGGACTCAAATTTTAAAGTATAAATTTTAGTATACATTTGTATCCATAAAAATCAATGCATGGCCAAGAATTTAGTTATCGTCGAGTCCCCGGCAAAAGCAAAAACCATTGAGAAATTCCTAGGAAAGGATTTTAAGGTAGAATCCAGTTTTGGACATATTGCCGATTTACCCTCCAAGGAATTGGGCGTAGATGTGGAAAACGACTTTACACCAAAATATATCGTTGACAAGGAGAAAAAGGCCCTGGTCAAAAAATTAAAGGATTTGGCCAATAAAGCGGAAACCATTTGGTTGGCGAGTGATGAAGATAGGGAGGGAGAGGCCATATCCTGGCATTTGGCCGAAGAATTGGGCCTGGACAAAAAGAAGACCAAAAGAATCGTTTTTAACTCGGTCACCAAAGCGGCCATACAGCGGGCCATTGAAAACCCCAGGGATATAAACTACAATCTCGTAAATGCCCAACAGGCCAGAAGGGTCTTGGACCGTTTGGTGGGATATGAACTATCGCCCGTGCTTTGGAAGAAGATAAAACCAGGCTTGTCCGCCGGTCGTGTGCAATCCGTAGCGGTCAGGCTGATTGTTGAGCGGGAACGCGATATCGAGGCCTTTACACCGGAAGCCTCGTTCAAGGTTTCTGCGGAATTCAAAACGGAATCGGGCAGCGTTTTTCAGGCGAAGTTGGGCAAGGCCTTTGATTCCAAGGAAGAGGCAAATGCCTTTTTGGAACAAAATATCAGGGCCGAATTTTCAGTTGCCAAATTGGACAAAAAACCGGCCAAAAAATCCCCATCGGCACCCTTTACAACCTCAACCTTGCAACAGGAAGCTTCGCGAAAGCTTTATTTTTCAGTGGGAAGAACCATGCAGGTGGCACAACGATTGTACGAGGCCGGACTTATTACCTATATGAGAACGGACAGCGTGAATTTATCAGGGGAAGCTATAAATTCGGCAAAAGATGCCATCATAAAAAACTACGGCGAAAAATACAGTAAAGTCAGGAACTTTACAGGAAAATCCAAAGGAGCCCAAGAAGCGCATGAGGCCATCCGACCTACGGATATGTCCAACCAATCCCCTTCACTGGAACGGGATCAGGAAAAATTATATGACCTTATATGGAAAAGGACGGTCGCGTCACAAATGAGCGATGCCGAGCTGGAACGTACAAATGTTCGTATCCAGGCAGATAAACATTCCGAGGAATTCACCGCCAATGGTGAGGTCATCAAATTCGATGGTTTTTTAAAAGTATACTTGGAGGGTGTTGATGATGAGGATTTGGCCGAAGAGCAGGACGGTATGCTACCGGCCATGAAGGTAAACGAAATCCTGTATAATAATTATATCACCGCCACGGAACGGTTTACAAGACCTCCGTATCGATTTACCGAAGCTTCTTTGGTCAAAAAGTTGGAGGAATTGGGAATAGGAAGACCTTCCACCTATGCGCCAACGATTTCTACTATATTAAATAGGGGGTATGTTGAAAAGGGAACCATTGAAGGTACGGAAAGAAAATATGTCCAGATGGTTCTTGAGGCAAATAAAATAAAGGAAAAGAACCTTACAGAAAATGTAGGTTCCGATAAGGGTAAAATGGTACCCACGGATATTGGTACCATCGTCACAGACTTCCTAGTAAGCAATTTTGGAAACATTCTGGATTACAACTTTACGGCACAGGTAGAGGAGGATTTCGATGAAATTGCCACGGGCGAGGAAGATTGGAAAAAAATGATGAAAAACTTTTACAAGGATTTTCATCCCAATGTCCTAGACGTTGAGGAAAATGCGGATAGGGCCAGCGGCGAACGCGTTTTGGGCAAAGACCCCAAAACGGGCAGACAGGTGTCAGTTCGTTTAGGAAGGTTTGGGCCCATGGTGCAAATTGGTACCGTGGAGGAAGAGGAAAAACCGCTCTTTGCAAGTCTTTTGCCGGACCAGTCCCTAAATACCATAACGTACGAGGAGGCCATGGACCTCTTTAAACTTCCCAGAAAATTAGGAGTTTATGAGGGGGAAGAAGTAGAAGCGAACGTGGGCAGGTTTGGTCCTTATGTGCGCTTTGGCAAAACCTTTATTTCCCTGCCCCAGGATGAAAGTGCCATGGAAGTTGAAATGGAGCGTGCCATTGAACTCATAAAGGAGAAACAAAAGGCCGATGCGCCTATTGCCAATTATGAGGGTGAGGACGTTACAAAAGGTGTTGGCCGCTTTGGCCCCTATATCAAATGGGACGGAATGTTTATCAATGTCAACAAAAAGTATGATTTTGATAATCTTTCCCAGGATGATATTGAGGAATTGATAGAAGACAAAAAGAAAAAGGAACGGGAAAAGGTAGTGCAGAACTGGCCGGAAAAAGGTATCCGAATCGAAAAGGCACGATGGGGTCGCCATAACATTATTAAAGGAAAGATTAAGGTGGAGCTGGCCAAAACGGTAGACGTTTCCAAAATGTCCTTGGAACAAGCTGCCGAACTCATAGAAAAAAAGACACCCAAAAAAAAGACCAAAGCGAAAACTAAATCAAAAAAGTAGTATAATTTTGAAAATAGTGAAGCAGCGAATCACTTTCAATCATCAAAATTAATACCGCGTAACCCACATGGCTTTTGATTTTTTAGTCCCAGTAGAAGATAAGGTACTTGCCCATTGTGAATTACTGCCCGCACAGGCCATTGGTAGAAATACCCATATACATACGGAAAAGGATGGTTTGCCGGTTTTGGCAAATGCCACCGTCGCCATATTTGGAGTCAAGGAGTCCAGAAATGCTTACGAGAAAAAACTGGAAACTTTGGATGTATCGGGCATTCGATTACAATTGTACAAATTGATGCTGGGTAACTGGGATACTACCATTGTAGACCTTGGAGATCTGGAAGAAGGAGAAACCGTTGAGGATACATATTTTGTAGTAAAGGAAGTGACAGCTGGCCTGTTGGAAGAAAATGTGATACCTATACTATTGGGTGCCACACAGGACATCACCTATCCTGTTTACCGGGCTTTTGACGGTATCAAGGATATGATTAATATGGTCGCCGTTGACAGTCGATTCGATTTTGGCATCGATGACGAGCTGATTTCTTCCCATTCCTACATGAGCAAGATCATTACCGATAAACCGAACAACCTTTTCAACTTTTCCAATATTGGTTATCAGAGCTACTTCAATGCCCAAGAGGAAGTGGATCTTATGGAGCGGCTATTTTTTGATTCCTACAGGTTGGGTGAGATTGCCCACGAACTTTCCTTGGCAGAGCCGGTGCTTAGAAACGCCCATATGGTAAGTTTGGACGCCAGGGCTATCAAAGCCAGTGAAATTGGATTTTCAGGTAATTTTTCCCCAAACGGTTTTACGGGAAGGGAAATCTGTGCCATTGCCAGATACGCCGGTATCAGTGAGCGGGTCATGGCATTCGGTATTTTTGAAATGGAAAACAACATCCAGTGCCAACAACTTCTGGCACAAATAATATGGTATTTTATTGAGGGTATCAATTTCAGAATCAAGGAGTCTCCCTATTCAAAAACGGACGACTTTACCAAGTACAATGTACCCAATGAGGAAGAGGAGCTTATTTTCTACAAGAGCCTTCTTACCGAAAGATGGTGGGTAGAGGTGCCATCTATTTTTTCTTCACATACTAAAGAAGGTACACCTGCGTTATTACCTTGCACAGAGCAGGATTATTTGGACGCATGTGACCAAAAAATTCCCGAACGGTGGTTTAAGGCCTATAAAAAGGGCTTTAATTAATTGAAAAATTAGTAAGACATAAAATTAATAATACAATAATTTATTCAAAAGATAGTTTTAAGAGTTAGAATAACATTATAGTATTTGCATTTTAACCATAATCGAAATTTAACCTAAAGTATGAAGAAGCTATTGTTATCATCTATAGCGTTTGTTTTTTTGCTCACGAGTTGTGGGTCAAAGACTAAAGGAGAGCTAGTCGGCGTCCAGGGCAAAAAATGGTATCCCGAAAAACCATATGGAATGGAACTTATCCCAAGGGGTTCTTTCATTATGGGTAAAAGCGAAGAAGACCAAGCCAAAGTTTTAAACGCCCCTACCAAAACAGTAACGGTACGTTCCTTTTACATGGACGATACTGAAATTACGAACAGTGAGTACCGTCAGTTCGTAGAATGGGTAAAGGATTCCATTACAAGAACCCGTTTGGCGATTTTGGCCGATGAATTGGGAATTGGACCGGAAGATGGTGGAATTGGCGAGTATGCCTTTAAGGATGCGGATACCACAAAATCATCGGTTTATGACAAATATATGTTGGACAACTATTCCGGCATGGGTGAAACTGGTTATGAGGGAAGGGCCTTGAATAAGGATGAAGATCTTATTTGGGACACTTCTGAATATCCGGATGAATATTATGCAGAGGTTATGGATTCCCTATACATACCAGAAGAGGAGTCCTATAATGGTCAAAGAAGCATCGACGTAACAAAGTTAAAATACAAGTATAGCTGGATGGATATTGAGGCTGCTGCCCGTGCCGCCAAAAAAGGTAAGGGAAGTAGGAAGGATTTCATCCGTACGGAAGAATTGGGAAATCTATCCTGATACGACCGTTTGGATCAGGGATTTCGAATACTCCTACAACGAGCCAATGCACAACGATTATTTCTGGCACGATGCCTACAGCGATTATCCTGTAGTAGGTATCTCCTGGCAGCAGGCAAAAGCTTTCTGCAACTGGAGGACCAAGTTCAAGAATGATGACCAGAAAAGTCGCGGTAAACAGTTCGTAAACCAGTTTAGATTGCCAACCGAAGCCGAATGGGAATATGCGGCCAGAGGCGGAATCGAAGGTGGAACATACCCTTGGGGCGGACCTTATGTAATCAGTGATACAGGTTGCTTTATGGCCAACTTTAAACCTCAGCGAGGAGATTATGCAGCGGATGCAGCGCTATACACCGTAGAAGCCAAATCCTATGAGCCAAACGACTTTAATCTCTACAATATGGCCGGTAACGTATCTGAGTGGACAAACTCTAGTTATGACCCTAGTGCTTACGACTACGTGTCCACAATGAATCCTAACGGTGGAGACCAGTCAAATACTAGAAAAGTAATACGAGGAGGTTCTTGGAAGGATGTTGCCTACTTCTTACAAGTAAGTACAAGGGATTACGAATATGCAGATTCCGCACGTAGTTACATAGGCTTCAGGACAGTACAGGATTACATGGGCGAGGAAGATTCAACACAGTAAACAAGTAAACTATTCATATCAAATTAATTAATTAGTAACCAAATCTTTAGTATTAAACCTTTAAATTAAAATTAAATCATGGCACAGTCAAAATCAACAAAAAAATTATTCAACATGGCCTACGGGCTTGGAGCATCAGTCGTAATTATAGGTGCATTGTTTAAAATCCTTCACTGGGAATTTGGACCTTTAACAGGTGGTCTTCTTTTGGCCATTGGTCTTATTACGGAAGCCCTAATCTTTGCGATCAGTGCATTTGAACCTGTAGACGACGAATTGGATTGGTCTTTGGTATACCCAGAATTAGCTGGAGGTGAAGCCAAGGCTAGAAAAAATGAAGTGGCCGAAATTAAGGAAGCCGAAACTTCTTTGTCCAAAAAATTGGATGATTTGTTAAAAGAGGCAGGTGTAGATGCCAACCTAATGGAAAGTTTAGGTACCAGTATTAAGAACTTTGAAGGTGCCGCCAAAGGTATTGCACCAACCGTAGATGCTATGGAATCTACTAGAAAGTATTCTGAGGAAATGGTACAGGCTGCCGCTCAAATGGAATCTTTGAACAGTCTTTATAAAGTACAATTAGAGAGTGCTAGCAGACAAGCTTCCGTAAACGAGGAAGTAGTACAAAATGCAAGTGCACTTAAAGAGCAGATGGCTTCATTGTCTACAAACCTTTCTTCCTTGAATGGTGTTTATGGTGGCATGTTGTCCGCAATGAACAGAAACTAAATTGGATTTTATTAAAACCAAACCAAATCAGTATTAATTAAAATCTAATTAAAAAAACCATGGCAGGAGGAAAAGCAACACCACGTCAGAAGATGATCAACCTTATGTATTTGATCTTCATCGCAATGCTGGCGTTAAATATGAGTAAAGAAGTACTAGCGGCATTCGGTATTATGAACGAAAAGCTGGAGACTTCTAACGAAAAGACGACCGCAAGTAACGAAGCGTTCTTGGGTAGTCTGGAAACTAAGGCATCTGAAGATGCGGCCAAATATGAAAAGCTGTATCAGAATGCACAGAAGATCAAAGCAATGTCCCAAGAGTATTTCGACTATTTGGAATCCCTTAAGGACGGTATGACCGAAGGATTGGAAGATCCCACAGATTATGCCCGTATGGACAATTCAGATTATTTGGATCAAAAATTCTTTCAGGGTGACAATCTATCCGAAGGTGGTCAGGAATTTATGAATAGATTGACCGAATATAGAGATCAAGTAGCCGCAATCGTTCCAGCTACGCTAAAGCAATCCGTTATCGATCGTTTTAAAACCGGCGATGAAAACGGTAAGGTCGAGAAAAGGGACGGGACCAAGCAAGATTGGATCAACTATCACTATGAAGGGTATCCTTTGGTCGCCTCTTTGGCCAAGTTGACTTCTTTACAGGCCGATGTTAAGGCTACGGAAGAAGCTGCATTGAAATCCATGTTGGAAGGTGAGTTGACAAGCCAAGTTTCCTTAAAGAACTTTGCAACTTCACTTTCGGCTTCTAAATCTGCATACTATGCCGGTGAAAAGTACGATGGTAAAATCATCATAAGCAAAACGGATAACACCTCAACTCCAGTGAGAGCTGAATTGACTTTGGACGGTAGAAAACTTTCCGAAGGGACGGACTATAAATTGGAAGCAGGTGGCGTGAAAATGTTAATCGGTGCAGGAAATGCAGGAGACCACAAAGTGGAAGGTACTATTTATTTTATGCAGGATGGTGAGGAAATCGAGGTACCTGTTAGTAACTCTTTTGCAACTATTTCCAAGCCAAACGCCGCTTTGATCGCTGCGGATAAAATGAACGTGGTGTATCGTGGCGTGGCAAACCCAATGTCAATTTCCATCCCTGGTATTCCAAATAACAAAGTTACTGCATCTGCTCCAGGTTTAAAATCAGTAGGAGGCAGCAACTATGTAATGAACCCAGGTACTGGTAGAACGGTAACGATTTCTGCCTCTGGTACATTACCTGATGGGCAGACTGTTTCCTCCAAATCTGAATTTAGAATTAAGGACATTCCAAGACCAGAAGGTACTCTTAGCAGACAGGCAGGTAGTATTAAACTTCCTAGGGCAAATGTGGAGATTGCTACCATTGGCGCTATGTTGGATGACTTTGATTTTGACTTGAACCTTGCTGTTAGCGGATTTAAATTCAAGGTGCCTGGTCAACCAACAGTTACTGTAAACGGTGACAAGTTGGATGGTAGAGCCAAAGCCGCCCTTAAACGTGCAGGTCGAGGTGATGTGGTACAAATCTTTGATATAGAGGCTTACATTACAAATAACAAAAGTTACAAGTTGAAGAAAGTATCTCCGGTTGTTGTGGAGATTACAAATTAAAATAATGAATACTACCGGGTAACCAGCAAATGGTTGCCCGGTTAATTTTAAAGTTTTATAAGAATGAATTGGAAAAATGTTTTAATAATGGGTGCGGTAACATTGTTGCCTGCCTCCATGATAGCCCAGGCCAATATCCTTAACGCTAAAAAACCTGAGGATATAGGAGTTCGTACCGAGGAACAGAAAGCTGTGGATAATGACGCTCCTTTAGAGTATGGTTATGTGGACGATAGGGATATTCTTTGGTCCAAGACGCTATGGGAAACCATTGATTTGGACGAAAGGGTAAATTTCCCGCTTTACTATCCTACGGATACGATGGATATCGGAAAAAATAGAAGGTCCCTATACCATGTATTGATCAAAAATCTTAGGGAAGGTAAACTGGAAGCCTATACGGATTCCTATTTTACAGAAAAAAGAACTTATAATGACCTTGCAGGTGCATTGCAATCCGTAGATACTTTGGACTATGGGTATGAGCAAATGAATGCCGGGGAGCAGGTTTCTGCAGAGTACATTACCCGAAGAAACATAACTGCAGGTGAAATTGAGGAATACCATATTAAAGGCATGTGGTATTTTGATAAAAGGCAGGGAGAGTTAAAATATCGTTTGTTGGGGATTGCCCCGGTTGCTCCGGACGTAAACTTCATCGACGATGATAATCCGGATATGGTGGAGCTGTTCTGGGTATGGTACCCGGATGCCCGTGAAATTTTGCACGAGGCCAAGGTCTTCAACCAGCAAAATTCCGCCCAGCCCATCTCTTTTGATATGTTGTTGAACGCAAGAAGGTTTAATGCCGTTATCTATAAAGAGGATAACGTTCACGGAGACCGCAAGGTCAGTGATTACATTGCGGACAATGCGCTTTTCCAATTGCTGGAAGCAAAACGTATCAAGGAAACCATTAGGGACAGGGAACAAGATATGTGGGCCTACTAGGTCAAAAAAAAATTCCAATTCAACAATATAAGCTCCGATAAGTATCGGAGCTTTTTGTTTATGGCTATTTTTGCCAAATGGTAGATTATATCCTTGTAGGCCTCGGTTTGGCAGGAGCCGCTTTTTGTGAGACCCTTAGACGCAATCAAAAAAGTTTTCATGTCTTTAGCGACCAATCCCAGACTTCCTCAAAAGTGGCTGCGGGCCTGTCCAATCCTGTTATTTTAAAGCGGTTCAATTTGGCCTGGAGAGCCCATAGTCTATTACCGTTTTCCAAAAGGTTTTATGAGGAAATCGAAAGTGAATTGGGAAAATCCTTTCTGATCGAGCAACCCATTTTGCGCAAATTCAGTTCCATTGAGGAGCAAAATTTATGGTTTGAAGCATCGGACAAGGAACATTTAAATCAATTTTTATCCTCCCAACTCTTAAGGAATACCAATCCAGCGTTGAACGCTCCCTATAATTTTGGTGTATTGAACGGTGCGTACCGATTAAGGACCGAAGAATTCCTAACTGCCTATCAAAGAAAAATACTTGCATCGGATCAATTCTCATTGGAAACATTTGATTATTCTAAGCTGCAGAAAAGGTTGGAGCATTTGGAATATAAAGGTGTAAAGGCCAAGAACCTTGTTTTTGCCGAAGGTTTTGGGGTAACGAAAAATCCCTTCTTTAATTATCTTCCGGTACAAGGCTCAAAGGGGGAGTATCTCATCATCGAATCCAAGGAATTATCGGAAAAAAACGCCGTAAAGTCATCCGTCTTTGTAATACCACTAGGGAATAATCGGTATTTGGTAGGGGCAAACTATAATCCGGTAGACAAGGACAACAGACCATCGGAAGCAACCAAGATAGAACTGCTCAAAAAACTGGAGGGTATAGTGAATTGTTCCTATGAAGTGGTAGGGCATGTTGCAGGGGTCAGGCCTACGGTCAAGGACAGGAGACCCTTAGTAGGAAAACATCCAAATCACAAAAATCTACATATTATCAATGGTTTTGGTTCCCATGGTGTCATGATCGCACCTTGGGCGGCCTTGGAATTATTTAATTCTATTGAAAAAGGAACATCATTGGACCCTGAAGTTGATATCCATAGATTTCTTAGTTTGCTGTCAAACTAATCACATGGGCGTATCCATAGTACAATACTTAAATAATACGGGAACTTCTTTATAAATTTCTATCGAGTTAAAATCCTTTTTTTGACCTTTGCACATCCAAAAAAAGGACAGTATATAAACCTAATATGCCGGTTTCTTGTCGATATTAAAAATTAGATAGAATGCTTAACATTCACAACTTATCCGTTTCATTTGGCGGGGAATATTTATTTGAGGAAATCTCCTTTCGGTTAAATGCAGGAAATAGGGTAGGGCTCGTAGGAAAAAATGGCGCGGGTAAGTCTACACTGCTTAAATTACTGGCCAAGCAAATGCCGATAGACTCAGGTACCATTGCCGTTGAAAAGGATATTAAGATCGGGTTTTTGCGTCAGGATATCGACTTTGAACTGGGAAGGACTGTCCTGGAGGAGGCCTACCAGGCATTTGAGGAACTAAAGGTACTGGAGGCCAAAATGGACGAAATCAACCATCAACTGGCGGAACGTACCGATTATGAAAGCGAAGGCTACAACCAGCTCATCATCGATTTGAGCGATGTAACTTCCCACTATGAAATTTTGGGCGGATACAACTATCAGGGCGAAACGGAAAAAATATTACAGGGCCTTGGTTTTAAAAGAGCCGATTTTGACAAAAAGACCGAAACCTTTTCCGGGGGGTGGCGCATGCGTATCGAACTGGCAAAATTGTTGTTGCAAAATAACGATGTGCTGCTCCTGGATGAGCCTACCAACCACTTGGATATTGAATCCATCATCTGGTTCGAGCAATTTTTGAACAATTATACCGGAGCGGTCATGATCGTTTCGCACGATAAAATGTTCTTGGATAACGTCACCAACAGAACTATTGAGATTTCCTTGGGAAGGATTTACGACTATAATAAGCCCTATTCAAAATATTTGGTCCTTAGGGAAGAGATTCGCCAACAACAGTTAAGCGCACAAAAGAACCAGGATCGCGAAATACAACAGGCAGAACGACTCATAGAGAAATTTAGGGCCAAATCCACTAAAGCTTCTATGGCCCAATCGCTCATAAAAAAACTGGATAAGATAGAACGCATCGAAGTCGATGAGGATGATAACAGTGTGATGAGCCTTCGGTTTCCTGTTTCCGTAATGCCGGGCAAGGTGGTGGTAGAGATGGAGAACCTATCCAAATCCTATGGTGAAAAAAAGGTTCTGGAAAATGTGGACCTGCTGGTGGAGCGTGATAGTAAGACGGCCTTTGTGGGTCAGAACGGACAGGGAAAATCCACCTTGGCCAAAATTATTGTGGGGGAACTGGAGCATAAAGGCCATCTTAAGCTGGGGCACAATGTCCAGATAGGTTATTTTGCCCAGAACCAAGCGGAATATTTGGATGGGAACAAGACTATTTTGGATACCATGATAGATGCTGCAAATGAGTCTAACCGAAGTAAGGTGCGTGATATCTTGGGTTCATTTTTGTTTCGGGGAGATGATGTTGAAAAATACGTGAAGGTGCTTTCCGGTGGGGAACGAAACCGACTCGCCCTAGCCAAAATGCTCTTACAGCCTTTCAACGTTTTGGTAATGGATGAACCTACCAACCACCTGGACATCAAATCAAAAAATGTACTGAAACAGGCCTGTCTAAATTTTGAGGGAACGCTTATTCTGGTTTCCCACGATCGGGATTTTCTTCAGGGATTGACCAACAAGGTCTATGAGTTTAAGGACAAGCGAATCAAGGAGTATCTTGGGGATATCGATTTTTATCTGGAACAGCGTAAGGTCAATGACTTTAGAAGTATAGAAAAGCGGGAGGAAAAAAAGGAAGTGAAACCCATGGAACGGAAAAACACTTCTTTTGATGACCAAAAACAACTAAAGAGCCTTAAGAACCAACTCAGCGGATTGGAAAGTAAAATTTCCACTCTTGAGAAGGAGATAAAAAAGATAGATCACGAGTTGTTGATGAATTATGACGCCACCATTGCCAAGCCCAACTTTTTTGATGAATATCAAGCTAAAAAGGCAAAGCTTGAAAAACACATGGATAAATGGGAAAGCCTTACCTTGGAAATTGAAAGTATACAATAACCTTGACCTACTACATTCGTAGTTTCACAACGTTTTCCGGAAGTTTCACAACAAAATGTATGCGTTGAACGATAATTTTTGGCTCTTTATCGTTTATGTTAGAGATTTGTAAGATAATTCTTAATTCTAGTTAAGAACACATAATTTCATCATATATGAAGAATCTATACGTACTGTTATCCATATTCATGTTAATTTCCAGTCTTGGTATGGCCAAAGTTTCAAAAACTGAAAAAAAGGCTTTGATTGCGCTCTATAATAGCACAAACGGGGCACATTGGATTCGAAAGTGGGATTTGAAAAAGCCAGTCTCAGAATGGTACGGTGTTAAGATTGAAGACGACAAGGTCGTTGAAATCAACTTATTCCATAATAATTTGATGGGTCCCTTACCGGTTGGAATATCTAAATTGGAAAATCTCAAGGTGTTGAATTTGGCGTTTAATTCAATTACGGGGGAATTACCGGGGGACTTGGTACAATTGTCACATTTAAGGGTTTTAAAGTTGGAGATGAATAGGTTAAAGGGAGGAATTCCAACTAATATTGGCGGACTATCGAACTTAGTGGAACTGACCGCTTTCAATAATTTTCTTTCTGGAGGTATACCGGAGAGTATTGGTGACATAAGTAATTTAAAAATTCTTAACCTTTCCAGTAACTCCCTAAATGGAACCATTCCGGAATCTCTTGGACAATTGACACAATTGGAAACACTGGGACTTTTCGAAAATACCTTGGAAGGATCTATTCCCGGGGAAATTGGTCGTTTGACAAAATTAAAGGAACTGGTCTTGGCAAATAATAGCTTGAACGGTGAAATTCCAGAAGAATTCAATCAATTGGCAAGCCTCCAGATTTTTCAAATACAGAATAACAATTTTTCATCCTTTAAGAATCTTGAAATATTAAAGACTAGGGAGTATTTGGTATTCGACTATGATGGGTTCGATAAAAACCTTGATTTTAAGGAGCTTAAGTTGGATAAGACTCGAATGGCCGATACAAAATACGAAGACGTAGAAAATTAAGAGTAGTTTACACTTTTAGTTAGTTTGGTGAAAAAAGAGGTGTTGGTAGCACCTCTTTTTGTTTTTTTGGATAAAATAAAAGCCTCTGATTTCGAGCTTTAGATGTATTCAGTAGCTTTTACAAAAGATTAGGAAAATGGACAACGGTTGGTTCAATATTATAGTAAAAAAAAAGACTCCTATGTAAGCTAAGCTTTGGTGTAGTCCTCATATTTTCAATAACATTCTTCATCCGCGAGTCCCTAGACAGGCGCGCAAAGCCTTGGAGGAACTTTATGTTAGAACATCTGATGAATCTTGGGCAATCACTTAGAACTTGCAGGAAGAAGTATCGTCATGGCAAGGAATTCGGGTAGAAAATGGTCATGTCATTTCCATAAATTTTTATTATAATTGACTAAAAGGCGAACTACCGAAAAATTTTCAGAACCTACCATACTTAGATAGCCTAAATCTAGCTTTTAACGATTTAAATGGTACGCTTCCTTTTTTCCTTTTCAATACTTCGTGTTTAAGAATATTACGACTAGAAATGAATTCGTTTCAGGTACATTGCCCAAAGAGATTTCTATGGATTGCAAGCTAACGGAATTGAGCCTTTTTAATAATTAATTGGAAGGAGTTATTCCAGGTAAAATTGGGAATGCCAAGGCATTAAAAATACTAAACCTTTCCTGTAATTATTTTACCGGTTCCCTGCTCCAAGGTCTTTTCTGCCTTATGGAATTGGAACAGGTGTAGTTATTTGGAAATGGGCTTTTTGGCGAAATCAAACTTGAAATGGAAAATATGGTGCATTTGGAGGAATTGGTATTGTCCTATAATAGCTTTGAGGGAAACCTACCTGAAAGTATCACTAATTTGGAACACTTTGAATTGGTACAATTGCATAGGAACAATCTTATTTCATAAGGGCTTTTAGATCTCAAAATCCTAAGGTCTGGTTAGCTTTGACAGTTATGACTTGATTATGAATATTCAAATTAGGGATAAGATCGGGTTTAGCAAACCAAGAATGGCAGATACAAAATTTGATGACTCAAAAAATTAAAATCTACGAACTAAACTATTTAAAAGAGGTGCTTAAAGCACCTCTTTTTAGTTTTTACGTTAATCGTCTACACGTAAGTTTCATTTACTTCAGTTGCAGTTTTTCAAGTTTTATGAAATTTTTAACCTCCTGTAAAGAATATACGGGAACCGATTTTTTGTAGTTTCGCCGTTTAAAACCGTTTAATTTCATCCTAAATCACTGAATTTAATCTAGTTAACTTTTTATAGGGTTACTATTCATGTTTGGAGAATATTGAAGCGTACTTGAACCATAATCCAAAAAATTGGGTAAAGCTTAAGGTCATTTCACAAATCAATTTGGACGTTTCATGTACATAAAATAATTGTTTCACATAGACAGAAATATATTTGTAGTCGTTTTAAAAAATCAATTGTTAAAACCAAAACCAAAATGCGAAAAATCATCTTTACCGGACTAGGTATCGTATTAATAGTAGCTTCATTTTTTTTGGCGAAAGTCATTATAGACAATAAAAAGGTCTTTAAGCCACGCGCCCAAAAGGTAGTAAAGACCGTTTTTACTGAAGTAGTTGAAAACAAGACCATTCCCATCGTTATATCCGCTAACGGAAATCTTAGGGCAAAACAGCGGGTTGAATTGTATGCCGAAGTGCAGGGTGTCTTTAGAAGGGGCAGCAAATTGTTCAAGGAAGGTCAGGCCTATAACCAAGGTGAAACCATCATCAGTATTGATGCCGATGAATACACTGCAAGTGTACAATCCGCCAAGAGTAACCTTTACAATGAGCTAACATCCATTATGCCGGATTTACGCTTGGACTACCCGGATTTTTATCCAAAATGGCAGAAGTACCTAAACGGTTTCGACCTTTCCAAGAGTACACCAAAATTGCCCGAAATGACTTCAGAAAGTGAGCGTTTCTTTATCACGGGAAGAGGTATTCTTTCCAGTTACTACAATGTAAAGAACCTGGAGCAACGGCTATCAAAATATAGGATAGTCGCTCCTTTTACCGGAGTTTTGACAGAAGCTCTGGTAACGGAAGGTACATTGGTCAGATCCGGTCAGAAATTGGGCGAATTCATTAATCCCGGAGTGTACGAATTGGAAGTTTCGGTAAGCAAATCGTTCACTGATTTATTAAAGGTGGGCGAATCCGTGGAATTGACCAGTTTGGACGGCGAAGAAGTTTATACAGGTAAGGTTACCAGAATTAATGGAAGGGTTGATCAGGCTTCCCAGACAATTAAGGCCTACATAGAAGTGGACAACGACAAACTACGGGAAGGTATGTACCTAGAGGCGAATCTGGATGCCAAAAAGGAAGAAAATGCCATCGAAATAGATAGAAGCCTGCTTTTGGAAGGTAATAAAATATTCGTAGTTCGTGATTCCGTATTGGACCTTATTGATGTAAAGCCGGTCTATTTTTCTGAAAAAAGTGTTGTTTTGAAGGATGTTCCCAATGGAATGACAATTATGTCCAAGCCATTGATCGGTGCATATACGGGTATGGCCGTAAAGGTATACGAAGACCAACCAGATAACTCTAAAGGATAATGCGAAAGATCATTGAATACTTTATTAGATACCATGTCGCCGTAAACGTGGTAGTTATTTCCTTTGCCCTTTTTGGCATCGTGGGGTACAAGTCCCTGAAATCCTCTTTTTTTCCATTAACTGATTCCAAGAACATTTCCATTACCATTACCTACCCGGGTGCCTCGCCACAAGAGGTGGAGGAAGGTATCGTACTTAAAATAGAGGATAACCTAAAAGGTTTGGAAGGGGTGGATCGTGTCACTTCCACATCTAGGGAAAATAGTGGTACTATTAACATCGAAATAGAAAAAGGAAGGGATATCGATTTCATGCTGCTTGAGGTAAAAAATGCCGTGGACAGGGTACCTACCTTTCCAACCGGCATGGAGCCTTTGATAGTGTCCAAATTGGAAGCGGTTCGGCAAACGATTTCCTTCGCCATTAGTGGTGAGGATATTCCTTTGGCCACTTTGAAAAATGTGGGTAGGCAGATTGAGAACGATTTAAGGGCCATACCCGGAATTTCCCAGATAGAGATTTCTGGGTTTCCGCAGGAAGAAATTGAAATTGCTGTTAACGAAAATAACCTATTGGCCTATGGTATTTCATTTCAGGAAGTCGCTACTGCAGTAGGAAATGCCAATATTTTGGTAACCGGTGGTAATATAAAAACGGATGCGGAGGAGTACCTGATTCGCGCCAACAATCGGTCTTATTATGGCGATGAGCTTTCCAATCTGATCGTTCGTGCTGATGTATCCGGTAGTACCGTGCGTTTGAAGGATGTTGCGGAAATTCGCGATAGGTTCGCAGAAGACCCCAACGCCAGTTACTTTGACGGTAATCTGTCCGTAAACGTATCCATCACCAGTACCAATACGGAGGATTTGATACAATCTGCCACCGATGTTAAGGCCTATGTGGAGGAATTCAACCAAAAGTACTCCAATGTGGAATTGGATGTTGTTTCCGATCAATCCGAAACATTGGTGCAACGGACCGAATTACTCGCCGAAAACGCCATTATGGGAATGATTTTGGTTCTGATATTCCTATCACTCTTTTTAAATACCAGGTTAGCGTTTTGGGTAGCTTTTGGATTGCCCGTAGCCTTTCTTGGAATGTTCGTATTCGCCGGATTTTTTAACGTCACGATTAATGTGTTGTCCCTGTTTGGGATGATTATCGTGATCGGGATATTGGTAGACGATGGTATCGTTATCGCGGAGAATATTTACCAGCATTATGAAAAGGGGAAAACCCCAGTACAAGCAGCCGTAGATGGTACCATGGAAGTACTGCCCCCAATTATATCGGCCATCATTACCACCATTTTGGCCTTCTCTATCTTCTTGTTCCTCGATAGTAGGATTGGGGAGTTTTTTGGAGAGGTATCTGTCATCGTTATTCTAACCTTGGTAGTGTCCCTTATTGAGGCCTTGATTATACTACCAGCACACTTGGCACATTCAAAGGCACTTCAGCCCTTGGATGACAAGCCCAAGAAAGGAGCAGCCAGCGCTTTTGCCAAGCTACGGGTCATCAATGATTTCGGGGATAAGATTATGGTTTGGATGCGCGACAAGCTCTATGCGCCATCGCTAAGATTTGCCATGCGTTACAAAATACTTACATTCAGCTTTTTTGCCATGGCTCTGGTGCTCACTTTTGGGTCTCTTGGAGGTGGTATCATACGCACAGCTTTTTTTCCTAGGATTGCCAGTGACAGGGTTAGTATTGAATTGCAGATGCCCAATGGTACCAACGAAAAAATTACCGATTCCATCATAAGCCTCATTGAGGAAAAGGCTGAAATTGTCAATAAGCAACTTACGGAGGAATTTTTGCCCAATTCGGATAAGATGATGTTTGAAAACATGATCCGTAGACTGGGACCTGGTTCCTCAACGGCGCAATTGACCATCAACTTATTACCCGGTGAGGAACGCCCCGATGCCGTTGTGGCCGATGTCGTAACGAGAAGAATAGAGGAACTGGTAGGGCCAGTGATTGGCGTGGAAAGCCTCATTTATGGTTCCGGGGGAAATTTTGGCGGTTCGCCCGTTTCCGTATCCCTATTGGGGAACAATATTGAGGAGCTCAAGGCGGCCAAGAACGAGCTTAAAGGTATTTTGCAGAACAATACCCGTTTAAAGGATATTTCGGACAACGACCCTGCGGGTATCAAGGAAATTAGATTGCAGTTAAAGGAAAATGCCTATTTGTTGGGGCTGGACCTGAGAACGGTCATGAATCAGGTACGAGCCGGATTCTTCGGCGTACAGGCTCAGCGTTTTCAAAGGTCACAGGACGAGATTAGGGTCTGGGTCAGATATGATAGGGAAGACAGGTCGTCCATTACAAATTTGGACGAGATGCGCATCGTTACGCCTTCCGGTGATCGGGTGCCCTTGAAGGAAATAGCGGAATATTCCATTGAACGTGGTGATGTCGCCATCAATAGGTTGGAAGGCCGCAGGGAGATTCAGGTTTCTGCAGATATGAAGGATATTAAGGATAGCCCAACGGAAATTATGGCAGAAATCCAAAATGTGATTATGCCCGATATTCAGTCCAGATATCCTACCGTTACCGCTTCCTACGAAGGTCAGAACAGGGAATTGGGCAAACTCACTGGTTCTCTAAAGGTCGTGGGACTATCCGTCCTATTGCTCATCTATATAACCATTGCATTCACGTTTAGAAGCTTTAGTCAGCCTTTGATGCTATTATTGTTGGTACCGTTTAGCTTTACGGCGGTAGCTTGGGGACACTGGATACATGATTTCCCCTTGAACGTACTTTCCATTTTGGGTATCATCGCCTTGATAGGAATTATGGTGAACGATGGTCTGGTGCTTATCGGTAAGTTCAATAATAACCTTAGAGAAGGTATGACCTTTGATGCAGCCATATATGAAGCAGGTAAATCAAGGTTTAGGGCAATTTTCTTGACCTCTGTAACGACCATTGCAGGACTTGCTCCCCTTATGTTGGAGACAAGCAGACAGGCACAGTTTCTAAAGCCTATGGCCATATCCATTGCATATGGTATTGGCATCGCCACGGTTTTGACCCTATTGATGTTACCATTGTTTCTATCCTTTGGGAATAAATTGAAATCAAAGAACAAAATGTTGGCGAGCGGTCATAAGATTACCAAGGAAGAGGTAGAAAGAGCTATTTTGGAAAAAAGGGAGTCCGAACATCTGGAAGGACAAAAGAACCATGGCCTAAACGGTAATCTAATCGAGGAAAAACCACACCATAAAGAATTAGAAGAAACCATATAATGACAAGATTTAGATTAACAACGTTCCTTTTACTTTTTTCTTTATTAGTCGTTGCGCAGGAAGACCTTCTTTCCAAGGAAGAAGCAATAGCCAAGGCACTGGAAAATAATTTTGGGATAGAAATAGCCAAAAATCAAATATATATTGCAGAAAATAACGCAAGTGTTCTCAATTCTGGATATTTACCAACATTGACCGGAACAGCAGGGGCTAATTATGCCAGTAATAATAATACCCAAGAATTTCCAGGAAGGTTTGATAGTATAGGAAACCCTCAAGCAGATGTTAATTTGACAGGTCTCGAAAGCCAGCGATATAATGCGGGTTTGAATATTAACTATACTCTATTTGATGGTTTAGGAAGGTTTTACAATTATAAAAGGCTAAAGGAGCAATATGAGTTATCAGAATTACAGGCTCGCGAAACCATAGAAAATACGATGCTTCAAATGTTTAGCGTCTATTTTGAAATTGCTCGTTTGACTGAAAACAGGAATGTTCAGCTTCAAGCCTTGGAAATTTCCAAACAGCGAATCACCAGAGCGGAGTATTCCTTTGAATTCGGACAAAATACCAAATTGGACATTCTAAATGCCCAAGTTGATGTGACCAATGATAGTATAAATCTTTTAAATACTGAGCAACAATTAGCTAACGCCAAAAGAGACTTGAATGTTCTTTTGAATCAGGATTTAAGCTATAATTATGTGGTTGATACATTGGTGACTTTTGTCCCTAGAATTAGTTTGGTGGAATATATGGATCAATCGATATCCAATAATGTGGCTATACTACAAACCGAGCGTAACCTTAAAATTAATGAATACGATATAAAAGTAAACAAGTCAGGTTATCTTCCTACGATTGGGTTAACAGGTTCCTATGGTTGGAATAGAAGTCAAAACCCAGATCAGGTCTTTTTCACAGGTCAGGTATTTCCTGGAACGAACAATACTCAAATTAGCTTCGGATTAGGAGCAAGTTTGACATGGAATTTATTTGATGGTGGAGGAACTGCTGTGCGCGTGAAAAATGCCAAAATAGCCTATGAGAACCAAGAGCTCCTTAGAAAACAGATTGAATTGGAAGTGAATAGGGATATGCAGAACGCTATGGCCATTTATGAAAACAGACTAAGGATTTTTAGAATTCAGGAGCAGAATGTAGTGACGAACCAAAATAATTTTGAGAGATCTAGGGAACAATTCCAATTAGGTAGGATTACTTCTATTGAATTTAGGCAGGCTCAAATAAATTTATTAAACGCCCAGACCAATAAAAATTTGGCTAAATATGACGCCAAATTGGCGGAATTGCAATTACTCCAACTCACGGGGCAGTTACTGAATGTTGAAATATAAACGGCACAGTTCAAATCATAAAGTAAAGTACCATGTACAAGGATAAAACGGACAAAGAACTTTTGGAGGTGTTGGAACAATATTCCCAATTAACATTCGAGTCCCAACTAAGTTTAAAGGACGAAATCAGTACGAGAGGTCTTATTGCAGATACCTCGGAACTCGATGCCGCTATAGAAGACAAGATTTCCCGAATTAAAAATTTTGAATTTTTGAAGGATTTTGGTTTTAAGGCCGAAACAACCGACAATAAATTTTTGGTAACCAGGACCCAAACCGCGACCTTGACCGATGTCTTTGCGGTCATTTTGGGGCTCATTATTTTCTTCTTGGGCGTCAACGGTGTCGTGAACCTCGTAATGACCTTTGTGAATGGCGATGAAATAGACGTTTTTACCCTGGCCGTCAAGTTTGCCATGGCGGGACTCGTTTTTGTTGGCATCAAATTCTTTAGTGGCCTAAAAAGATTGTTCGACTACAGTGGCTTTGAACTGGCGCGCACGGATGGCGATATTACCTTAAAAAAGCGGTTTGATATTAAACTTGAGGAAATCAGGGCCAAAGCTTCAGACCTATTCTTGGATAGGGAGGAGGATGAATTGGAGCTTAAATTGGGGAATCAGGTTATTTTCAGTTCCAATGCGGAAAGTCTGGTGCAACGGATGACCTTGGAGGAATTGACCAAAAGACTTAAAGGGAATTAATCGTACCAAGTTCTGTACGAACACTTTTTTCAATGTCCCTATTGTTGGGAAAAGGTTTCCATGCTTATGGATCCTTCCGTATCTAAACAGACCTATATTGAGGATTGTGAGGTATGTTGTAACCCCATTGAAGTGACCCCGGAATTTCAGGGCGATGCATTGGTGGGTTTTGAAGCCAGGGAAATCGGACAATAACTAATCCATTTCTTGAATCTTACCCCCGAAGACTTTATCCTTTTTCACATTTTTCGGTTTTCCATAGATGTAAATGGATCCACCGGCCTTCACTTTGGCATTTACTTCCTCCGTGGCTTTGACATCGGCCCTACCGCCTGCCATCACGGTTACTTCGGTCATCTCCGTATTCAAATCCTTGCAATAGGCCTTTCCGCCCGTATTTACGGAAACCTCCTGTTTTTTACTGCTTCCCGTTAGGGTTATTTCACTTCCGGATACGGAACGTACATAGACCTCCTCCAAATCTACCTTTAGGTCAATGATTCCACCTTCCTGCCCTTTTATTTCGACTTTGGAACCCTTGAAGGTTTCTTCAGAAATAATTTTTGCATTTTCATTTGCATCCAACAAGGTCAAGTCTTCTGTATAGTACAAGGTGCCCTTGGCCTCATCGCCGTCCATGAAATTGCCAAACTCCATCTTGATTTTTAGAAGTCCGTTTTTATTGGATATTTCCACTTCGTCACGGTCGTCTCCCGTGATTACTAGTTTGTTCTCATTGCTTTTTACCAAGGAAACTACAATTCGGTCGTAGATCTTCAGTTCCGTAAACTTTTCAAGGGTCTTGGTATTGGTCTTTTGGGCGAATGTTAACGAGCCAATACATAAAAGGATGGCGAACGCATATAATTGTTTCATTTCTAAGGTGTTCATAAGGTCATTTTTCAAAGGGTAATTTAAGATTATTTACCCAAAAATGGTAACGGTGATTTTTCAATGTAAAATTGCTATTCAAAGCTCTTTTTGTAAGAAGATGGGGATACGCCTTTTACGGCCTTGAATTGTCTATTGAAGTTGGACTGATTTTGAAAACCACAGGCTTCGGAGATTTCGCCAATTGACAGGTTGGTGGAAAGCACCAATTGCTGGCACGCATGGGACACCCTATATTCGATTAAAAAATCCATAAAACTTTTGTTGGTATGTTTTTTAAAGAACCTACAAAAGGAATTTTTTGTCATATGGCTTATAGAAGCTACTTCTTCCAAAGGTATGGGCCTATGAAAATTTTGGATCACCAAATCAAAGATGCGCTGCAACCGTTCCCCTTCGTCCAAACTTCGCACCTTCGTTGTGGCCGATAGCGAGAGCGTTTGGCTAGGAAGGCCACATAATTTGCTCAGTAGATGCAACAAGCCTAGGAATCGGTCGAATCTATTTTTAGGTTCCATCCCCTTAATAAATTGACCGAGTTCCTTTTGCTCCTCCAACACCCTAAACCCATGTTGTGCCTTGTCAAAAAACATCCGTATATCCTGTAGTTCCAATAAACGGAAGAAATTATCGCCAAAGGAATCCTTGGTAAAGAACAAGGTGTACATTTTGGAAGGGGTCTTACTAATATCCTCACTTTTAAACAGGTGGGGAATGGCACTTCCTATTACAAAAAGGTCGTTGGAGCTGTATGGATGGATTCCGTCCATAAAGACCAGTTTTCCGGTACCCCGCTCAATATAACTTATCTGTATTTCTTCATGTTGATGGAGTTTATCATAGAACCGGATTTCCTCATCAACCTGGAAGACCAAATTCTCCGAGGGCGATTTTGGGATTACAAAGGGCAGTACTTTCATTTTATGAAAGTAGTCCAAATTATCCACATTATACTATTCGTTATTAAATTTAGGGGTAATATAATACTGAAATTGGATAAGATGCAATTAGGGCGTTGTACCCGGTCTATGTAATTTTAAGGAAACAAAATTATTGAGTTATGGCATTTTCATGGAGTGGGGTAATGCCCGCGGTTACTACAAAATTTACAAAGGATGGAGCATTGGACCTGGATATGTTCCAGGTGAACATCGAGGCCCAATTGGCTGCCGGTGTAAACGGTATCATATTAGGTGGCACCCTGGGCGAGGCGAGTACCTTGACCGGACCGGAAAAGGAGACCTTGTTAAAAAGGACGATTGGGATTGTGGCTGGAAAAGTACCGGTGATTCTCAACATTGCGGAACAGACCACCCAAGGAGCTATAGATGCCGTGAAAGCGGCTGAAAAGAACGGCGCATCGGGCCTTATGATGCTGCCCCCCATGCGTTACAAGGCCAATGATTTTGAGACGGTGACCTATTTTCAAGAGGTGGCACGTAGCACGGATTTGCCCATCATGATTTATAACAACCCCATTGATTATGGTATCATGGTGACCCTGGATATGTTCGACACCTTGTTGGAGGAAAAAAACATCACCGCCGTAAAGGAAAGTACGCGTGATATTTCCAATGTTACCCGTATAAAGTATCGGTTTGGAGAACGACTCAAAATTCTGACCGGGGTGGATACCCTTGGGCTTGAAAGTCTCTTAATGGGTGCCGAAGGCTGGGTAGCCGGACTGGTTTGTGCTTTCCCCGCGGAAACGGTCGCCATTTACAAATTGGCAAAAGCCGGAAGGATTAAGGAGGCCCTCGAAATCTACCGATGGTTCCTGCCCTTACTGGAATTGGACATCAATCCACAGTTGGTACAGAATATTAAGTTGGCCGAAGTTGCCACGGGAATAGGCACAGAGAACGTTAGGGCGCCCCGACTACCCTTACAGGGTGCGGAGCGGGAAAGAGTGCTGAAAATTATCGAGATCGGGATGGCAAACAGGCCCCAATTGCCGGACTATTTGCACTTGGAAGAAGCAATGGTTTAAATATAGGGGTTATGGCAATACAATCTGTTAGGCGAATCTTAATCTTGGTTTTTTGCATCGTATTGTATGCAAGTCCGATGTATGCCCAAAAGGAAGCCTTGGAAAAAATCATCGGGGAGGTGGAGGCGTTTGAACTGTATGACCGAACCGAATTTCCCTTAGGCCGATACTTGCCCGAAGTTTTTAAAAAGGATGCCGATTTTGCATCGGAACAACTGGCAAAACTGGAATCGATAGAAACGGACAATCTTTCCGAAACCGAAATGATTTCCCTGGAACTGCTGAAATTTAGTCTCCAAAATAGGGTAGACGAGTACAAACACGGACTTTATTTAAACCCCATTCAAGCCGACCAAGGTTTTCATCTCAGTCTCAATTATCGTATTCGGCCAATACGGGATTATGAAAGTGCCAGGCATTATTTGAACGCGCTTAATGATATGCCACGCTTTGCGGAGGAGCATTTTCAGGTATTGCGAATGGCCCTAGAAAAAAAGGTTTCCCAGCCCAAGGTGATTTTTGAGGGTTATGAATCCACCTACAACCAACATATCACTAAAAACACTTCGGACAATGCATTTTACGGCCCCTTTAAGGACCTCCCATCATCGCTGACAACAGTACAAAAGGATTCCATATTGAATGCCGCCAAAGTGGCCATTGAGGCATCGGTCGTACCAACCTTCAAAAAAATAAAGGACTTTTTTGAATCGGAATACTTGCCCAATACTCGGAACACGTTTGGTATTTCCGATACGCCCGGGGGAGCGGAACTCTATCAGAACAGGGTAAACTATTACACCACGACCGATACCTATACCGCTGAGGACGTGCATCAAATCGGTCTAAAAGAAGTAGCTCGGATTCGTTCCGAAATGGAGGAAATCATAAAGGCCGTCGGTTTCAAGGGAAGTTTTGCCGATTTTCTGGAGTTTCTCCGAACCGACCCACAGTTTTACGTGACCGATGGCGAGGACTTATTAAAGGAGGCCCGAAACATCGCAAAGCAAATCGACGCAAAATTACCCGCCTATTTTTCCACCTTGCCCAGAAAACCTTACGGGGTCAAAAAAGTACCCGATGCCCTGGCACCCAAATATACGGGCGGTAGGTATTCCGGCTCTCGCAGTCCCACGGAACCGGGGTATTATTTGGTGAACACCTATAAGTTGGACAGTAGGCCTTTGTACGTTTTGCCGTCCTTGACCCTTCACGAAGCGGTTCCCGGACATCATTTGCAGGGGAGCCTCAATCAGGAAATGTCCGATAGTATTCCCCAATTTAGAAGAAACATGTATCTCTCCGCCTTTGGGGAAGGATGGGCCCTGTACACGGAGTTTTTGGGTGATGAAATGGGTATGTACAAGACACCGTACGAAAAATTCGGGAAGCTCACCTATGAAATGTGGCGCGCAACCCGTTTGGTCGTGGATACGGGCATTCATGCCAAAGGATGGACAAAGCAACAGGTCCTGGACTTTATGAAGAACAACACGGCACTCTCCTTACATGAAATCAATACAGAAACCGACCGATATATCGCTTGGCCCGGGCAGGCCCTATCTTACAAAATGGGCGAACTGAAGATACGGGAATTGCGAACCAAAGCGGAAGAAGAGCTTGGTCCCGACTTTAACATCCGGGAGTTTCACGAGGTAATTTTAGGTCAGGGTACGGTGACCTTGCCCATTTTGGAAAGAAGGGTAAACGATTATATCAAAAGTAAAAAATCCTAGGAGCGAACCATAAATTTGAACGAACTTCGAGGGTACAAATTCCAGCATATCCAACAAAATAGAAATTGAGTGAAAGAGCATGTTTTTAAATGTATTGACGGCCATACCTGTGGGAACCCCGTTAGGCTGGTCGTTGAAGGTGCACCTACTTTGGTGGGGGCGAATATGAGCGAAAAGCGACTCCATTTTATGAAGGAGTATGACTGGATCAGAAAGGGACTGATGTACGAACCCAGGGGACATGATATGATGAGCGGTGCCTTTTTATATCCGCCTTCCAATCCTGATAATGATTTTGGCATCGTCTTTATAGAAACAAGTGGTTGCCTTCCCATGTGCGGGCATGGCAGCATCGGCGTGATAACCATGGCCATTGAAGAGGGCGTTGTGGTTCCCAAAGAGCCCGGTAAGATTAGCATGGAAGCCCCGGCAGGTTTGGTGGAGGTGACCTACCAACAGAACGGAAATAAAGTGGAGTGGGTAAAATTGGTCAACGTAGGTTCTTACTTGGCGGCATCGGATTTGACAGTTTCTTCCAGTTACTTGGGAGAACTTGTTTTTGATGTGGCCTATGGCGGAAATTTCTACGCGATTTTTGACCCACAGAAGAACTTTTCTGGATTGCAGGATTATTCGGCCTCCCAATTGATAGAAATGGCCCGGGAGCTCAGACAGAATATCAACTTGAAATATCCTGGAAAATTTGTGCATCCAGAGAATCCGTCCATCAAGGATGTGAGCCATGTGCTATGGACGGGCACCACCATTTCACCCGATGCCACGGCCAGAAACGCCGTGTTCTACGGCGATAAGGCGATTGACCGCTCCCCTTGTGGTACCGGTACCTCGGCGCGCATGGCCCAGTGGTATGCCAAAGGAAAACTGGAGCTTGGAGCGGAGTTTGTGCATGAAAGTATCATCGGTTCAAAATTCATCGGCATGGCTGAAAAGGAATGTAAAATTGGTAATTTTACGGGCATCGTACCAAGCATAAAAGGGTGGGCGAGACAGTATGGTTATAATGAAATTACCATTGATGAAGCGGACCCCTATGCTTTTGGATTCCAAGTAATATAATATGGCGGAGAAGAAAAAGACATTGATTATCGGTGCTGGTGTAATGGGGCTTTGTTCGGCCTATTACCTGCACAAAAAAGGGCATCAGGTCACGGTTTTGGAACAGTCCATGGGCGGCCTAGGGGCCTCCTTTGTAAATGCCGGATACCTTACGCCAAGTCATATTGTTCCCATGGCGGCACCCGGGGTGATTACCAAAGGATTGTCCATGATGTTGGATCCTAAAAGCCCGTTCTATATCAAGCCGCGCTGGGATATCGATTTCTTTAAATGGGCCTGGGCCTTTCATAAATCTTCCACAAAAGAAAAAGTAGACAGGGCCGCGCCCATCATCAAGGACATCAATCTTTTGAGTTCCAAGTTGTACGATGAAATAAAGGAATCCGGGGATTTGGGGGACTTCCATCTGGAGAAAAAGGGGCTACTCATGATCTATCAGACCGATGCCTATGGGGATGCCGAGAAAAAAGTGGCGGCAACCGCCAAAGGCTTTGGGTTGGAGGTTACCCACTTGGAAACCGATGCCTTAAGGAAGTTGCATGGGGACACGGAAGTCATAGGAAAGGGAGCCCTGCATTATTTTTGCGATTCCCACACCACGCCCACGGTTTTCATGGCCAAAATGAAGGACTATCTTTTACAAAACGGTGTTCAAATAAACTATGGGGAAGCAGTAACCAAGTTTGATTACACAAACGGTAAAATCCATACCGTTCAATCCGACAAGCAATCCTATCAACCCGATAACGTGGTGTTGGCTTCGGGGTCCTGGAGCAATGATTTGGTAAAACAACTGGGCCTAACCCTACAGGTACAGGCGGGAAAAGGGTATTGCATCGATGTGCATCGGCCTACGGGAATAAAATTGCCGGCGATTTTAATGGAAGCCAAAGTGGCGATTACGCCTATGGACGGATTTACCCGTTTTGCCGGGACCATGGAGTTTTCGGGTGTAAACTACGACATTAATTTGGATAGGGTAGAGGCCATTGCGGAAGCTGTAAGGAAATTTTATCCTTCTATTGAAATAACCAAAGCCGAAATCAACAGTGCCAAATGTGGTCTGCGTCCCGTCTCGCCCGACGGATTGCCCTACATAGGCAAGATGAAGGCCTTCGATAACTTTTTCATCACTACAGGCCATGCCATGATGGGGTGGAGTTTGGGCCCGGCCACGGGAAAACTGATTTCGGAAGTTATGGAAGGCGAGGGGACCTCCATGGATATAAAGCCTTTTGATCCGGAAAGGAAGTTTGGATAGGCTTACAAATTTAAAGCCGATTGTAGTACCAAACGTTCATACTCTCCATTGCGTCCCTAACAAAAGCATTGTTGGTAAGGGTGCCGGCAAACTTAAAACCATGTTTGCTATATGTAATGTTCAACCCGTACGAAGTGGCTCTTGCCAACGCGTAAATGGTGGTGCAATTCTCGACGTTCATAAGTTTTTTGATTTCCTGCACCAGGTAATAGGAAAGGTTTTGGCCCCTATAGTCAGGATGCGTTGCAAAATCTACAATCTCCAAATTTGCCTCTGTGGTATGTACCCTCAAAATCGCGCACACCAAAAGTTCACCCTTAACGAACAGCCCATGAAATTGATGGTCCATTTCCTCCAATGCCTCAAAATCATGTACTTTTTTTATATGCTTCGGATGGTATTTATAGGCCTTTTCATGTAAGGTTGCCAAGTCGGAAAAGTCCGCTGTCCCAAGTTTTCGTATGGCATAGCCTTCGGGGATACCCATTTGCGGATTTTCATTGGGCTTGTTGGCGGCCATCGCTATTCTCTTTACGGTTTCAATGGTCTTCAACTGTTTTTTATCACATTGGAGCCTGTTCTTGTTCAAATAGTCCGCCAAAAAATAGCCTGTGGTCTTTCCATTGTACAATCCGGGTATTTTTGCTTCTATAGTAAAACCGTTTGATTTAAAATGCGTGATGGCATTTTCAGGGACGCGGCTTAAGATTTTATCATACTTCCGCTGTTTTGCCAATTCCGTCATTTTTGGCAAAATCGCATCGATTTTTGCGGAATTTATTTCCGATAAATAAATCCGATTATGGATTTCCCCATGATAAATGGTCGCGCCCTCAATATTCTCTATTGTTTCAAACATTTGTAGGATTTAATTATGTTTTTGAACTTGAACTTTGAACTTGAACTTTGAACTTGAACTTGAACCTGAACTTGAACTTGAACTTTGAACTTGAATTTTTTCTTATTCCCTTATTTGACCGTCGCCAAAAACGTAATATTTATTGGTGACCAATTGTTCCAATCCCAAAGGTCCCCTGTGGTGCAGCTTGTCCGTACTGATGGCAAGTTCCGCCCCTACGCCCATCTGACCGCCATCCGTAAATCTTGTGGAAGCATTTTGATAGACCGCCGCGCAATCCACCTCCTCCATAAATCGCATGGCACTTCCTTTATCATTGGTCATGATGGTGGCGGAATGCCCTCCGGAATGTTCGTTGATTTTGGATACTGCTTCGGTTAAGGAATCCACGGCTGCCAAGCAGCATTTCATGGCCAAAAATTCTTCTTTCCACATGGATTCGTCCGTAATAGGTTTGGCAGATGTCAAGGTCTTGCCTACCGTTTTGTCCACCCACGTTTCAACACCTTTGTAGCTCAATAGATTGTACAGCTCCGTCAGTTTTTGTTCGTAGTTATCGATTTTCTGGTTAACCAATATTTTGTCCAAGGCATTACACGCCGAAATTTTATCGGTCTTCGCGTTCATGATTACCTTGATGCTTTTTTCCCAGTCGGCAGTAGCGTCCACATACAGGAAATTGTTTCCTCGTCCGCTGACAAGGACGGCGCAGTTGGCATGCTCCTTCACAAAATTGATCAACCTTTCGCCACCTCGTGGTACGATGAGGTCCAATTTTTCCGTAGGGTTTTTTAAGAATTCCTGGGTTTCCTGTCTATTCAAGGTCATCAATTGAATATAATCCTTTGGAAGGCCGTTTTCCTCCAGGGCCTGGTGCCATAATTGGGTCAGTATAGTATTACTGTGCAAAGCCTCCTTTCCACCTTTCAAGAGTATTTTATTACTTGCCTTGAACGCTAGCACGGCTGCTTCAATGGTTACATCTGGTCTGGATTCATAAATAATCATAATGGTACCAAAAGGGGCCGTTTTATTGGTGATCTCCAAACCGTTGTCCAGAACCTTTGTGGAAATCGGTTTGTTGACTGGATCTTCCTGACTTTGTACCTCACGAATCGACTGGATCATACCGTCAATTTTGGTGTTGGTAACAATAAGTCGATCAAACATGGCTTGGTCCTCTTTCTGAAAGAGACTCAGGTCTTTTTTATTTGCTTCGATGATGCTTTCCCTATTTTGGTCCAACAGTCGCATCATGCTGTCCAAAACGTTGTTTATTTTATCTGTAGTCAAAAGTTTCATTTTATTAATTCTTCTTCTAAGGTTACTCTGGTACCTACATTTTTACCATCGATGATGTCTATGATCGTGTCGTTCTTTTTTCCGTTTGCAATGTAGGTGGGTATGCCCTTGGCAGCCGCCTGCTGCGCGTAATCCAGTTTGGAACCCATACCGCCACGGCCTTCCTCTTCCCGTTTGTTATTGTCCTTTATATACTTGTCCAGATTTTCTTCCGGTTTTACGTGTTCCACAAGATTACTGTTCTGGGCGTTTGGATCTCCAGTATAGAGACCGTCTATATCGGTAAGTATGATTAACTTGTCCGCATTCAACAATTGGGCAATAAGGCTTGCAAGTTCATCATTGTCTGAGAACATGCTCATGGTCACAGATACCGCGTCATCTTCGTTTGCGATAGGAATCACCCCTTCTGAAAGTAGACCTTCACAGCAATTGATCATATTTTGCCTGTGTACGCCTGGGCTAAAATCCCTTTTTGTGGGCAATACCTGGGCACATTTCATTCCATAATCGTGAAATATATTATAATACAAACGCATCATCCTGGGCTGCCCTATGGCAGAATACACCTGCCGTCTTTGAGTCCTGTCCTCAATATTGGATTTTCCCAGAACCTCTTTTCCGGCAATTACTGATCCGGAGGAAACAAGTACCGTAATGATATCCCTCTCATACAATGTCGCTATTTGCTCAACCAAGTTTCTCAGAACCGGTCGCACAATTCTATTGTCCTTGTTGGTCATAACATTGGTACCAACTTTTACCACTATTAACTCTTTATACATACGATTTTTCTTTTCCAAGTTCCACGGCACGGTCAAATGCAGCGAATGCCGCTTCTTTTATCAATTCACCTACGTTGTTGTTCTCCATACTGTCCAAGGCGGCCCGGGTAGTTCCTCCCTTGCTGGCTACCTTGTCCATCCAAGAATTTGGGGATAGGTCGTTTTGATTGAATAGTTCAATGGCACCCGTAAAGGTTTGGCTTACCAAAACTTTGGATACATTTTTTGAAAATCCCATTTTCAATGCTGCCTCCATCATGCTTTGCATAAAATAAAACACATAGGCAGGTCCGCTACCTGATATTCCTGTTGAGGCATCGATGAAATTTTCGTCGCTTACCAAAATGGATCTTCCAGTAGTATCCAAAAGGCTTTCAATCGTTAAAAGTTCTATTTTGGATACTTCTTCTGATGCTACAAAGGAGGTAAGGCCCTTCCCTATTTTGGCTGGTAGGTTGGGCATGGCACGTACCACTTTTTTTAATCCTGTTAAGTCTTTAATCGTTTTGATGGTTACCCCGGCCATTATTGAGATGACTATTTGGCCCTCGTTTACCAAAGGTTCCATTTTCATCATGAGACCGTCTGCATGATACGGCTTTACGGCAATAAAAATTATATCTGCCTGCGGCACACAAGCTGACAATTCCTTAAAAATGTCGAATTTGGCTTCTTTCCGTAATTCTTCCAGTTTTTCCTCGGAGGTGTCCAATACCATGATGTTTCTCCTTTTCAAAAGTTTGGATTTGGACATGCCTTCTGCATAGGTAAGTCCCATGTTTCCAGCTCCAATGACTAAAATTTTCATAAGATAGTTTGTTGTTTATAAAATTGTTAATTGGATATTCCGGTTAAACAAATAGCATTCTTTCTACATTGCTATTTTTCTTTGTAAAAAAGGTATGGGTATACTTGTGAACGGTTTTAAAAGGCATCCCTAAAAAATACTTTTTTATACAGGTTACCTTTGAATTCAACCTACCCAATCTGGTCCTATATACTTCTTTCACATTACTTTCTCTTTTTATGTAAATAATCTTCATTATAATTGTATTCTTTGATATAAGTTCAGATATAACATAAGATTCTGCACGGTCTATACAAATTGACCATGTTAAGCTTTTGTTATATTGATTTTCAGGTACTTAATATGTAATTATTACCCGCTGGAGTTATTAGGTTGTCAATTATTTTGAGGTAAACAAACAAATATGACAATTGACAAAAATGTGTTATTGGTCTTCGTTCTCCAATAAATATTGTTGCTTATATTCAGCTTTTTGTAGAGCTTCTCTCCTTTCGGTAGATTGTTTGGTATAATATTGATTTTCTTTAATTTTATCCAATACTTTGGTTCTTCTGTATTTTCTCTTATACCGTTTTAGGGCTCTCTCAATGGATTCTCCTTCTTTTACTTCAATCTTTAGCATATTCTTTTTTATAAATAGGTTCTTAATACTTTATTTCTGGACTTATTTCTGAGTGCACGCAATCCTTTTTCACGTACCTGTCGTACCCGCTCGCGGGTGATATCAAACAAATCGCCAATTTCCGAAAGACTCATAGGCGGTTCCTTTCCAATACCATAGAATAGCCTAATAACGTCTCTTTGTCTATCCGGTATGCTATTTAACGCATCTTTCAAATCCGTTTGGAGGGATTCCTCCATCATTTTCTCATCCGGTTTATTCGCATCCTTGGATGATAGTACATTGTAAAGGTTAGATGATTCTTCTTCCTTAAAGGGGGCATCCAAGGATAATGACCGACCTGAATTTTTGATGGAGCTTTCCACTTTACGTACGCTCATATCCAGTTCCGAAGCAATTTCGGAGGAGTTTGGTGGGCGTTCCAATTTTTGCTCCAAGGAGGAATATACCTTATAGATTTTGGTATTTGTCGCGATTTTATTCTGGGGCAGCCTTATGGATTTCCCATTTTTGGAAAGTGCCTGTAAGATGGACTGTCTGATCCACCATACTGCATAGGAAATGAATTTGAAGCCTCTGGTCTCGTCAAATCTTTTGGTCGCTTTGACCAGACCTAGATTTCCTTCATTTATTAAATCCGTTAGACTTAGGCCCCTATTTTGATATTGCTTTGCGGCGGAGACGACAAATCTAAGGTTGGCGTTTACTAATTTTTCCAAAGCTTCTTGATCCCCTTGCTTTATTCGCTGGGCCAATTCCACCTCCTCGTCCGCCGTAATCAAATCGATCTTGTTGATCTCCTGAAAGTATTTTTCAAGCGACTTGGTGTCTCGGTTGGTGATTTGCTTTGTGATTTTTAGTTGACGCATAAAAGTGTTTTAGATTATGACTTCTTTATAACCTACACCTTTTATCAAAAAATCCAAATAAATGGTGAAAAACCTTTGAAATTGACCCAAATCAGTCAATAATTAAATGATAATGGCACGTTTTAAATGAAAAAGACCAGAAATTTTGAATTCTGATCTTTTTTTGTTTATAGGGAAGCGTTTTGGCTTCTTTTAAAAATAGCTTACATTATTCAAACATTGTGGCGTCCAGATTGAAAAAGCGAACGGCGTTATTAAATAGGATATCTCGCTTTTGTTCTTCAGAAAGATAGTTTGCGTTTTCGATAACCCCAATGGAAGTTTCCAGCAGACCGGGCCATATCATAAGGTCCGTACCGTATAAAATCCTTTTGGCAAAACCTGCCTGTACCAATCTTTTTAAATAGGCATGAATTTCCTCAAGCGGATAGCTCCAAATGAAGCCGGCCAGATCTACATAGACGTAGGCGTTGGCACCCATCAAAGCGATCATCTGGTCTGCCATTGGATAACCCGCATGCATGACCCAAATTTTTAACTTTGGATGCCTTGCCAGCATATCCTCCAATAAAAAGGGTTGGCCGAGAGAAGCCCTGTATTTAGGCGAAGTGATATTGGCCATGCCGTTACCTCCAGTTCCCATATGGATGCCTACGGGAATACCGAGTTCTTCGGCAACACCAAAATATTCATCCAAGGACATATCGCTTGGGGACATTCCCTGATATTGTGGAGCTACCTCGCCCATAACCTTATAAAAACCATTGGAGAGCGAATCCCTGAAGGCTTCCACCGACATTTGTTCGGCATTGCTTATTCCCAAGGACGGAATAATTCTGTCCGGTGCGGCACTGTGCCATCTATGGATGATATCGGCATCGCCACTTACTACCATGGTAATATTCAATTCTTTGTTCGCCCTAAGAATGGCTTCTTGCATTTCGGCATCGGTTTTAGCAGGTTTTAGTGGAGCCACACATCCAGTACTTATGAACGATGGTCCATCTTGGTTGGGGCCACTCCCCGGCATACTCTTGAGAAACCATGGACACATTTCAGAGGCGAAATTGGGATTTGCCTTCATGGCATGGACATGGACATCAATAATGGGCAATCTTTTTTTTGTCTCTTGTGCATTTAGAACTGCTGTGTAGCATACAAGAACAAAACATAGGACAAGTAAATTAGGATTGTAATTTTTATATATTGTATTCATACTTTTGGTGTAAAGGTTATAAGGTTCAATTATTTGAATAGCATCGGGGCAAACTCTGAAAGGTATATTCTCCAGTTGGTCCAAGTATGTCCTCCGGTACTTTCCCTATAGATATAGTCAAAGTCATGCTTGTCCAATTCGTCGCGCATGGTGACCACGCTTTGGTATAGGAAATCATCTTTTCCACAGGCGATCCAATATAATTTTGGGTTTGCTTCTTTTAGTGCCAAGATTTGCTCGGCACGTTTGGAGTGGTCCACTTCGATGCCAAATCGGCTTAAATCCGCAAAACCCATGCTCATCACGCCGATATAATTGAAAAGGTCCGGATTGGCGAAGGAAGTATTCATGGTCTGCAAACCGCCCATACTAAGACCCGTAAGCGCCCTATTTTCTTTATCTGCCTTGACCTTGAAATTAGCTTCGATATAAGGAATGACATCGTTTACCAAACTTTTTTCGAACAGCATGCTGGCCATGCCCCTTCCGGAAACATCCACATTGGGCAATTTGGGGGTGATGGTCTGTGCCGATGCCTGTGACGGGTTTCCATTGGTCATGACTACGATCATGGGTTCCGCTTTTCCACTGTTGATAAGGTTGTCCAAAATTACTGGGGCCACACCAAGGGTAGGCCACGCTTCCTCGTCACCCCCGCCACCGTGCAATAAATACAGCACGGGATACTTTTCATTGGAACTGATATATCCGGGCGGTGTGTAGACGAACATACGTCGTGTAAGTTCAAGGGTAGGGGAATCGTACCAAATTTGGTGAACACTTCCCTTGGGCCCTGTTTTTGCCCAATAAAGATCCGATGCTTCCCCGGGCACATACAACACGCTCTCGGTTCTAAAAATACCGTCCCTGGCCACTTTAAGGTTGGATGGGTCTATAGTGGTAACCCCGTCTACGTTAAAGGTATACGTGTAGAGTTCAGGTTCCAGAGGGCCCAATTTCACAGACCATACACCATTTGTGTCCTTGGTAAGTTGTGCGGTTTGTCGTGTCATGCCTTGTTCCCCATTGGGTACCATGGGCATCCAATTCCCTGATAAGCTAACACTTTCGGCTTGTGGCGCCTTAATTCTAAACATAATGGAGCGATCTTCATTTAGCTCCGGGGATACCAATCGTTCGGTTTGTCCTACTTCTTGCGAACGAATCAGGGAAGGGACCGTCATCAAGATTCCCATGAAAAAATACATGTATCTTCTAAGGGATTTTACCTCGGATGCAACCTTGGGTTTTTGATTTTCATTTTTCATTTTTAAAGGTTTATGGGTTAATTTAAGTTCTTTAAAATTTTTGCCGGTATGCCCCCCACAACCGTGTTGGGAGGAACATCCTTATTTACCAGAGCGCCGGCGGCCACAACAGAATTCCTTCCTACCCTTACCCCAGGTAGGATGGTAGCTCCGGCACCGATCCATACATTTTCCTCGATGATTACTCTACTGGGAACCATGCTTTTTCTAGTCGCAATTTCCGTGGGATGGTTTTCCGAAGTGATGTTTACCCGGGGACCGATCATCACATCGTCCTTAATTTCGATACCGCCCAAATCCAAAAAGCTACAGGCGTGGTTTATGAAGATATTTTTTCCCAACGTAATATTGATACCTATGTTGGTGTAAAAGGGGGTGAACAAAGTAGTGCTGTCATCTACTTTTTTACCGATGATTTCGCCTAGGATACTGCGGATATCGTCCACATGGTCTGCCCGGTTCAGTTGATTCGACAGTTTTTTGGTTCTGTTGACCATTTCCCGTATAGCACCATAATCGGGGTCGTCCATGGGGATAACCTCGCCGGAAGTCAATCGTTTGAATATGTTTTTTTTGTTCATTTTCCCTTTGCTAGTGTTCGTACTTCAAACAAGTTCAGCACCCAAGAAGGTGGATGCGGATATCCCCGTAATAGTTCATTACCTAAGTGTATCCGAATGACTTTCAAATTGTTAAAAGATTGAAAGCTTGTCGGTTTGTATTGAAATAATCGGTCAGTTTACAAATTAAATTAGGGGAATGTAGTGATTAATTTAAAGAATCTAGGTCAATTCCATGTTAAAGTCTCAATTTGAGACAATAAAAAGTACGATACAAAAAAAAGCCCAAGAAAAATGGGACCACGCTGGTACATGTATCGCCATTGAATGTACGGTTAAAAACCCCTGTTTCTTTGGTTTTTCTTTCGGGAACCATCAAAACTGTAATTCAGCAGTACCGTCCAGATGAAATCATCTTCGGGCGAAATTTCAGTATCTATGGCCTTGTTTACGATGGCGGTAACCGATAACGGAAAATCCTTTTTCCCCAGGGTAAGGAATCCGGCCGTGTAAAACCCCTGTAAGTCGTCTTGGGTGAGGTAATACGCCTGTGGCGTGAAGTTGAGATACAGGTCGTTCGAAATGGGAATGTTGGAAACCGATGTGTTCAAAACCAGGAAATTGATCTGCTTTGTGCCCTCGTCAAAACCGCGACCGTGTAAATAGAACATGCCCACACTCCAGTTGTCATTAATCTGGTAATTGGGCACCAGCTCCCCGGCCAAATACCTTCTGGCCTCCAAAATATTTTCTGAGGCTCCGTTCCGTAGGATTTCAATGGTCCTAAAATTGAGAGCCGGATGGATTCCCGTGCGCAAGGTGAACCGTTTCTTTTCAATGGCCTGGTACCGAAACCAAAAAAGCATGCTCCAAGGTTTGCCCTCGAGTGCAAAACGCAGATCCGGTTCTATACTAAAGCGACCTTTTCTGAACTTTAAATCGACCAGCAAGGCCGGTTCTCCCAATGAGAAGGAAGGTACTAGGGCAATACCGTTATGGGTAAGGCTTATAGTCCCCCGTACCTCGTCCAAAAAAGGTTTGGATTCTTGGCAGAAGACTTTTGAAAAGGCAAAAAGGAAATAAAGTATGAACAGGTTACAGATTTTTTTCATCCTTAGTACTGGGACTTATTTACTTAGTTTTTTGGCTACCATATCATAATATTCTTGGGTCAGCACTTCGGTCCAAGTGGTAGGTGCATCACCTCCATAAAGTGCCAAATAGGTTACATCACTATTTTTGGTAGAAGCATGCCAATGCTCCACATCTTTATCACATTTTATAATGTCACCTTTATTAAGCACCACAGGTTCCTTCCCTCTTTCTTGGTAGTACCCCTCGCCTTCTACATAAATCAATATTTGGGGAGATGCGTGTTTATGCCAATCCAAAGTTGAATTTGCCTTAAAGGTTGCCTTGGTAATGTTGTAGCCCAAATCAGCATCATCGTGAATGATTCCGTTTAACCAGGCTTCGCCAATATAATGGGTATTTGGTGCCTTATTCCCCTCGTTGAGGTAAGAAGAAATGGAATACGTTGAATTTTGGGCGTTAATACTTGCAAAGGCACAAAAGATGAAGAAGGAAATTATTTTTTTCATAATTCTAGAATTTAATTTTTCTATCAGTGCAAAAATATCTAAGGATGGCAAGCCAAGTACTACCAAAATTACGGATATACATACCCGTATTACTGATTTTGGTAGTCTCACTTGATTATCTGTAAACCAATCGTTTATCTTTAACTAAAATTTAATTCCGTGGAAAACATACTTGAAATCAAAACTGTGGCAGATTATTTCAAATGGCGCAGTGCCAAACCTGATCACCCCTTGGTTGGTATTTTGGACTATGAGAAAACTGCTTCTCAACCAGATTATTCTTTCAATCGTTTACGCTTTGATTGCTATGCCGTTTTTTTGAAAATGGCCCAAAACTGCAAGATAAAATATGGTGGCGGCCAATACGATTTTGATGAAGGCTCTATGGTGTTTATGGAACCGGGGCAAGAGGTGGAGCTCACGTATGACCCGGACTATGTTCCCAAAGGTTATGCGCTGATATTTCATCCTGATTTGCTACTAGGAAGCGAATTGGGCCGAAAAATGAACGAATATAATTTCTTTTCCTACTCCGTTAAAGAGGCGCTTCATTTATCTGAGAGGGAGCGCGGACTAATTTTGAGCGTGCTTGACAAAATTCAATATGAACTGGAGCAAAATATGGACAAACACAGTAAAAAATTGATCGTTTCCAATATTGAACTGTTATTGGATTATTGCCTTCGTTTTTACGACCGACAGTTTTTGACCCGAGAAGTTCCGCATCAAAGTTCCCTAAGCAAGTTCGATTCTTTGCTTCGCGATTATTTGACCTCTGAAAAACCCCAAAAATATGGATTGCCTTCGGTAGGATATTTTGCGGATCAGTTGCATTTATCCTCCAACTATTTTGGTGACTTGGTCAAAAAGGAAACAGGGAAGTCCGCACAAGAGTACATTCGGGCAAAAATGATTGACGTCGCAAAAAGCAAGGTCTTTGACCCAAACAAATCGGTGAGTGAAATTGCCTACGAACTGGGCTTTAAGTATCCGCAACATTTTAGCCGTTTGTTCAAACAGCAAGTAGGGTATTCGCCAAAGGAATTTCGGTCGTTAAATTAACGACCAAAAAAAAGAGCAAGCTGGAAAGCTTGCTTTTTTATTGATCTACTTTTTTCCTTCACAAAGCCTCTGTACTTTTCTTGAACTCCAAGGTATTTATCTGCATGAGCATTTCCCCTTCCTTGGCATTTGGGTTCTTGACCACCAAATAGAGGTCATGGAAACCGTTTATATCCTTCACATCCACCGGGATGCTTTTTTGGGCAAGGGCCATTACGGACCTAAAACTGGGTTCCGGGCCTTTTTTCCCTCCAGCTTCCCACTCGCTTCTAAGGCGTTGTAATTCCTCCCTAAAGTTCAGTTCCAACGGCGCTATTTCTTCCGTGGTCGTGACCAAAGGTCCGTCCGGGGCATCCAAATGTACTTCGATAATACCGCCAATGTCCTTGGTACGGGTGGAGGCCTCCGCATTGATGACCATTTCTGCAATACCTGTAAAATCGATGTTTTTATAGGATAACCATCCGCCGTTCCTGTTCATCTTCAGGGCCCTGCTAGGTGTTATCAACAACTTGGTACCCTCCGCTTCGTCATATTGTTCCGAGGTTATGACGGGATTTCTCAAGGCGATGATCTTTTCGGAAGTGAGCGATTGCACTTTTTCCGTTCCCTTATCCGTATAGGCTACGCGCAAGAGGTAGCTACCTTTTCCATTTTCTTTTTGCGGTACAGATGTGATATAGCTTCCCGATAACGGTATCCTTTTAACTTCCTGTTCCGGATCGTTGAGGCCCATTATGTAGTCCACGATCAATGCCGCATCTTGCTCACTCAGGTCCGGATGGGCGCTCATGGCATGCTCGCCCCAGATTCCAACGCTACCACTGATAATCCGTTGGGCAATTTCCTTTTGCCCCTGGATATCGTTCTTGTACTTGGCCGCAACCTCCTGATAGCTGGGCCCAATGGAGCGGATATCCACGCGGTGACAGGAAAGACAGTCACTTTCATCGATCAGGGCCTTTCCTTTTGAGAGGGTGATCCATTCATCCGTACTCACGTGGTTCTGCGCAATTTCAATGGGGTCAAAACCTTCCGGTGCATAGTCGAAGTTGACGGCTACTTCTTCCTCCTTGATGCCACCATCCGATACGGAGCCATCTTCCTTGTCCGAAACCTTGATAGTATAGGTAAGCTGATTGTCCGGAAAGAAGAAACTTTGATTCCCTTCCACAATTACCAATTCAATGGTTGGCGGTTCATTACCCGCGGTCACCTTAAACTGCTGTTCGTTACTGTTACCTTCACTATCCGTCACTTGTAGGTTTACGGTATAGATACCTGCATCTTCCAAGGTGATTTTAGGATTTGGGCCATCCAGACTTTGGGAAAAGCCACTATCCGAGGACACTGTCCATTGATAGGATAACGCGTCGTTGTCATAATCCATGGTGCCTTCCGAGGAAAGATTTAGTTCAAGTGGTACCGCACCTGCTTTTTTATCCGCACTGGCCTGGATGATCGGAATCCTATTGCCTCCATTGTACTGTACTCTTTTGATCTGGGCATTTTCATTGCCTCGAAACCATGCAGAGCCATATTCCAATACGTACAGGTCCCCATCCGGACTAAATTGCATGTCTATGGCACTTGAGAAATTCTCTTTGGGTAAAAAAGGCTCCATGGATACATAGTCCCCATTTTCATCCATCGTTACGGCAATGATCCACCCGCGCATAAATTCCGTAATCAACCATTTGCCTTCATAATAGGCGGGGAAGCGTTTGTCCGATGCAGGGAAATCCGCTTGGCGGAACACCGGCCCACCGGTAGCGCTCCTACCGGCACTGCCCAATAGTGGAAATTCCTCTGAATAGCCATAAGGATACCAGAAAAATGCCTTTTGTGGTGGGGGCAACTCGGTAATACCCGTATTGTTTGGAGAGGTGTTCATCGGTTTTTCAACATCAAAATAGCCGTAAATGGAATCGGTTTCATAGTCATAGTCGGCATACGGCTTGTTGTCCCCAATAAAATAAGGCCACCCGAAAAATCCTGGACCTTTGGCCTGATTGAATTCATCATGACCTTTGGGTCCTTGGTCCAAATCCTCGGAGGCATCCGGACCTACCTCGCCCCAATAAATAAATCCGGTTTCATTATCGATGGAAATTCTCCATGGGTTTCTATGCCCCATGGTGTAGATTTCTGGGCGGGTCTTGGGCGTACCCTCCGGAAAGAGATTGCCCTCAGGTATAGTATAGGAACCATCATCTTCTGGGTGAATGCGGATAATAGACCCTCGTAGGTCGTTGGAGTTTCCGGCCGTTCTTTGGTCGTCCGAGGTTTCATGTCCAGGACGTTCGTCCAGATTGGATGTACCTTGCGGCGGGTTTGCCGTATTATTACCGATGGTCATGAACAGGTTACCATTTTTGTCGAATACCATTCCACCCCCCGTATGGCAGCATACTTCGCGTTGGGCAGGGTATTCCAGTACCACTTTTTTGGTATCGTCCAGTAGCTTTCCATCCCTGTATTCCCATCGAGCCAAAACATGTTTGGGTTCAACAGGGTCTGCATAGAGCATAAAAATCCAGTGATTGTTCGCAAAATCCGGATGGGCGACAATGCCCATCAAGCCTTCTTCAGCGGTCCTGGTCTGGCCTTCCTTGTTGGTGTAGATGGTATTCACAGAAACATTCCCCACGGTTTTGACGATTCTGGTATCCGTATTGAAGGATTTGACGCCTCCTTTTCGCTCTACCAAAAGCATTTCCGTATCGTTAATAAAGGTGAATGCCATGGGCTCGTCCAATTCGCCGGGTTCCGTTAAAACGGTGGTCGTAAACCTGTTTTCTTCCGGTTTTGAAAGGTCCGCAACCGGTTTTTCATTGCAGGCAACCAATAGAACAAAGGAACTTAACGAGAGTTTAAACCACGCGAAAACCATGGTTTTACAGCTTTTTGAATCTTTTTGCATCGGTTATGAATTGAGTTGGTAAGGACTAAATGTAAATAAAAGATGTATTTGGAACACTTTCTGTTTAACCTGTAAACACTTGGTTTAACAAAGATTTATGAAAGTTTTATAATTTAAACTCGGTCTTACCCTCAATTGCCTTGAAGATATGAGGGTAATGTTCCTCAATATTCCTTCTCATGAAATGCAAGGGAACGTCTTCAAAATGACCATAATCTTCCGTATATTCCATGAACAAGTTCCCAGAATTATTGTACTTCTGTAAAAAGGAATCGTTTTCACCGTCAAACTCCAATGGGGGAACATTGAATTTTTCGCAGAGCGACTTGTTAAAGGTAGGGGACATTTTAAGCCAGGTATCATCAAGAAGGGCATTGACCATCCCATGGGGTGTCAATTCGTTTGAACCAAATTTTTGGGTCAAACGCTCTACGGCAATATGATTTTTCACCTTGCCCAAATGCAGTCTGGCCGGAATGCGGGCCCCCCGTAAAAGCGATATCAATAGAATGGATTTTTCTACGCAGTTCCCGGTGGGTTTTTGTGCTATGATACTGGATCTATAATTCTCTTTTGAAAGGCTTATGTGATACGGGTCGTATTTCCACCCATCCCTGACAAGGGTATACAAGGTAATGGCTTTTTCCCTATTGGAATGTCCGTCAGCAAGGGATTCCTTGAGGATACCTTGGATGATATCGTGATTAAAATCAAAGAAGTAGGACGAATTTAGGTAGTTCATAAGCATCCGTAAATTTAAAAAAAGTAAGCAAGTTAGGTTCCAAAGACCGCAAGCTCCCATGCGAACGCTTTTTGGTTGTCCACAGATTTACACAAGCAGATTTCTTCACCCCACGATTGGAATCGTGGGGTAGTGGGATACTTTTTGATAAGACTATTTTCTTAATCTATCGTGATAATTTAATCTTTTGTTTCACCAAAAATTAAAAAATAGTTCCACAATATTACCTAATATAAAACTCATCAAAGCACCCCAAAATGAAATACGTCCAAGATCAAAACTATCTGTAAAAGCCAACCAAAAGGACCAAGCCGCGCAAATAAGAAACATGATTTTGGCATACATAGGCAATATACTTGGAAAGACACCAAATACATTAAAAAGAAAATCCATCAGGACCGAGAAACCAAATAGGGCCAAGGTAAAATTAACCTTTTTGTTACCGGTAAATAGATAAATTCCTGCGACCAACAATTCTACGCATAGTGCCAAAGGCCCAAACTGACCATAATATTCCCTTTTAAAATAGCTTGATAGCCCAGTAGGAAATTCTACGTCCAGGTAAAAAATGATTCCTAATACTATCGCTATTAGAACAAAAACAATAGCCGTAATCATCTTCAAAGTTTTATTCGGTATGTCCACGACGCACTAATTTTACGATTCGATTATATATGACTTCGGAAATATTCCAATTATACCCTTTAAAATTAGTGGTATTGGTGAATTGTACGATTACGGCATCCATATCTTCATAATATTTAGCTATGGTCTGGTATCCTGGTACCAATCCGGTATGGTCAAATTCATAAATAGAGGCATAGATTTCAAGCTCTCCACCGTTAAATACCGTGCCGTCATTTAGGGCCCTTAAAAAGATACCCACATCCTCCGCTGTTGCGACCATACCTTGGTCATCCGTTTTTAAGTCGGTATTATAACCCTCATACCTACCACTCATAACATCATCGAGATCGACATTATTAACAGATGCAAAGGTATTTTTAAGTTTTAGAGGGTTTAAGATTTCCCTTTTGAAATAATGAAACTCACTTTCTCCGGTTATTTTTTTAATCAGTTCCGATAGTAACAAATAGTTGGTGTTGCTGTATTCGTAGCCTTTTCCGGGTTCAAAAGTAGCCGGTTGATCCAAGATCAACGCTAGGTTTTCTTCGGATGTTTCTTTTGGGTTTGCCCAATAATTAAATGTATCGGTGTAGTTGGGAATGCCACTTCTGTGCTGGACCATCATGCGCAGGGTAATTTTATCGGCATATTCGATTCTGCCCTCTAATTCTGGAAAGTAATCGGCCAAGGTTTTATCCAAGGATAGCTGCTTGGCTTCTGCCAATTTAGCGATTGCTACGGCATGGTAAAGCTTACTTACGCTCGCAATTTTAAACAAGGCATCCTTTCGTGCAGGTATAGTATGGTCCCAATCATGCCAACCGGCCGTATACGTTTTTGGTAATTCACCGGCTTTATCCACATAGACTATGATGCCATCGAACCCTCTATCCAAAGCCTCTTCCACTTGTTCCTGTACCGAATTTGGTAATGGAACTATCCAGGCCCAAACAATAGACCATGGTACGAAAAACAAGGAGATTGCAGTACTCGTAAGCAATACGATTCTAAAAATAGTATGAGCCTTTTTTTTCATCATTTTAACTATAAGTCTTTAAGATAGGGATTCATTTCCCGTTTTAAGGTTCTCGTTATCGAAAGTGTTTTGTATTTCAGGTAGCTTTTTGTTCGGATTTGGTCTCATATCCCATTTCAATCCGAATAAAGGCCCTACGAATGGAATTCTACGTATTAGGAATTCAAAGATTAAAAAGCAGACCGCCATAGTGAATATTGTAATGATAATAAACTTAGCGGATACAGGTATATCCAGCGGTAGAATTAATAATGCTCCCAAATACAAAGCGAACATATGAACAATGTAGACTGGATATGCAGCTTGACTTAAATATATAAGCGTTTTGCTAGGTTTATTTAAATAGCCATAACCCATTCCAAATACCCATAGAATCCAACTTATAGATTCAAGGGACATTAAATACCCTGGTGCTTCGGTGGCAAAAACGGAATATCGAATCGCATATAATATGGCAGCCAAGCCAAAATACCCCCATTTCCATTGTAAGACGGTTTTCCAAAAACTAGTACCGCTGTACATAAACATAAAACCAAAAAGGAAAGCGAGCAATCCTAAAAAGAAGCCATGCCAAGTTTGGGCGTACATCGCAAAGGGTTGAGGTTGTAGTATATACGTTTCCAACATAAAGAAAAGGGCAATGCTTAGTGGTCCCAAAGGATGATTCATCACTTTGGACAGTACTTTTTGAAACGTACCATTCTCGAGTTTTCTTAGCAGAAAAAATAACGGCATAAGCAGTAGCACATAACAAAAGATATTTCCTAAAAACCATAAGTGGCCCATATGTGGAAAATAGTTTAGGGAAATTTTGTAAAAGCTTTGAAAAATATACATGTGAAGCGGTGTAATGGCCACGATTCCAAAGAGAAAAGGTAAAAGAATCCTTTTGGAACGTTCCCAAACTAATTGCTTCCAAGTACGTTTTTTCATAGCGAAATAAACACCCATACCGGAAACGAAGAATAAGAATGGAATGCGCCAGACATTTAGCATGTTCATGGGCTTCCACAGACCCTCCCATGAATTCTCACTTCTAATAAATCCCAAGAACATGGCCCAAGGTTGAAAAACAATCGCTATGTGATAGATTAGAAGTAGGCCTATAGCAATGACCCGTAACCAATCAATGTCGTATCTTCTTTGTGTTTTCATTGTAGTGGATTAAAATGTCCTATTGCAACATTATTGCAATGACTGGACGTGTTTTTTCTATTTCGGCAAGATCTAACTGTAGGCCCATGGGAGCCAACTGTTGCTGTAACATTTCATAAATGGGCTTAACTTCCTTAAAAGGACCCATTACAGATTCCCTAGCGGTAGCTCCGAAGTTATTTCGTTGGGATGTATCCGCATTGGCGTCCAATAAAAGCTGCACCATTTCTACCCGTCCAAAAAAGGCGGCAACATGTAACGCAGAAGCACCATCGTTATTTTTTGGGGACAGGTCAGCTCCCGCATCTATTAGTTTTGCAGCAATGTTTCCCTTGTCAAAAGTTATTGCGGTAATCAACGGTGTGGAACCACTCATGGCGTCTTTTTTGTTGATGTCCGTTCCAGAAGCAATGTGCTGTTCAACTACTTCTGCATTATTCGATAATATGGCCGTCTGTAGGTCCATAGTAGGTTTAGGGACGCTCTTTTCATTGGTAACAGCTGTTGTTACTTTTTCCTTGTTGGCCGATTCGCCACATCCTGTTAAGAATACTAACATAAGAGCGGAGATACCTACTCTGTTTTTAAACGATTTGAAAGAACTTGTTTTCATGACTTTTTGTTTTAAGATTATTAATCGATTTATTTGATGATACAAAGGTCGATGAGGTCTTGAAGCAAGGTTTACAAGCTATGCGGAATCATATATCAAGTTTCAGGAGGGGATAAAAACTATGGCGAATTCATATAAATTATGACGCAATGCAGGATTTATGACCCAGTGGTAAGCTATTAGAGGAAATACTGGAATTACCCATAATTTTCTATTTGCACACTTATTGGGATAGTGTCTTTTTTCACTTCTGCTACATTCGGTATGATTGATGATTTAAATGTTTCTTTCGTTTGAGCGCCAATTGAATTAATACGATGCTAATGGTCAAGCCATACTGTACGTCCAGAAAGGCATAGGTCAAAGTAAATTAAATTGGATTTTTAATTATTACTTCTTCTATGATTCGGTTTTGGTTTTCGCTCTGAACGTGTTTTGAATCAATTAGTAAATTATCCAATGTCAAGGATGGAAAAATCCTTTTTGCTCTTTTTAGCATTTTCTTACCGGGAAAAATAATATCATGCTGGGCAGCAAAAATTGTAATCGGCGTTTTAATATTGGCAGCATTCTTAGCATCAATCACGGGTACTGGTGTGAAGTCCATGTCAAACTCCAAAAACACTTTTGATAGGAATTTGAAAGCAAATTCATCCCTTTCGGTGAATAGTTCCGTTAAAAACTTCTCAATGTATTTTGGTTTTTTAGTCTTTATGTATCGTTTTATCGGAATGAAAATTTTGAACAATGCTATTAATGGATTGCCATTTACGATGTAAGCTGGGGCGGACAAATAGACTCCGGTAATCCTACTTTCATTGTATTCAAGCGTTTTCAAAATCACTAATCCGCCAAAGGAGAAACCTGCCATTGCTACTGAGTCTAAATTTAGATTTTGGATTAGTTCAATCATCCATTTTCCATAAGAATCATCTTTCATACTCAAACGGGTGCCAGCACTTTTATTTGGTTGAGCCAGAACATCAATAGAATATACTCGATGTGTTTTATGTAAGTTTGGATACGTTTCTAAAGCTATTGGTGCACAGCCATTTGAGCCATGCACCAAAATTATTGGTGGATTAGTTGAATTGCCAGTTGCAATTACGTTTGTTTCGCCAAAAGATGTATTCACCTTCAGAAATTTATGCGCAATTTTGAGTTCCTTTAGCTTTTCATCATATAGACTTAAAATAGCTTGTTTTCCTTGTTCTGTTTTGAAGAGTGTCTTCATGATTTTTTGTAGGCTGCTACATCAATACAGTTGTTGTTTTTTATAATTCAACAGATTGTATTCAATTTGTGGCCAGTATCCCATTTTTTTAGGATTATATTTTCTTTTTTAGTCACCGGTTGTCGTATTAATTTCTTCTATTATGAGATGTCCTAGTTCTGTTAACTCGCTATATTGTTCAATCATCGTATCAAACTGCCACGCAGCTAGACTTATAACATTTCTATAAGCAGGTTCTGCTGTAAACTCGATAAATGCTTCGTCATATTCAGATAGAGGTGTGGCTTTGGTTGCTAAGGAATCCAATGGCATAAACGCAGAAGCCAACATAAGTGACCTATCGAATTGCGAATCGAGATAATTTTCTTGGTACACGGCATATTGATTGTAATTTCGCTCATTTTCCGCTATGATATCCACTAAACCATGATATTTAGCCAATAGTGAATCAAGTTTGGTATTATTTATTTTTCCATAAAAACCAGAGTTTTTCAAAGATTCATACCCCCCTGAATTTGGTTTGAAATAGAAATCGGCAAAAGCAGCCCCACTTACTTTGAATAAAAAAAGATTTTCTTTTTCGGTCTTATTTAAAATGCTATTGCGGGCTTCTTTACAGATATCTGCAACTTGTTTTCGACCTTTTGTTAATCCTGCTAGTTGTTCTATATATTCAGCCGTATGAGTTTTAATTTTAGTCAAATATTCATGTAAGGAATCCTTATCCTTAATTGACTGGTTCCAATTGTTTATCTGTATGGCAATTAAAATTCCAATGACTACTAGAACGATTTCGCCTAACGCATACTTCAGATACTGCGTTTTCTTATTGTCTAATATTAACCTATGCCGAATTTTTCTAAATAATTTCATAGGTTAACTCAAATTAGCCGCAATGGTCTCTAGTAAGAAAAGTGCGGTTTTAGAACCGTAAATCTTTCATCCGAGAACTGATTTTTGTCGAATGTCACAATCTTTACTTAAAACTTTCAACCGTTTGTTTTTTAACCAATGTTATATGCCATTTTAGTTTAATTTTTCTAGTTGATTGGCCTTATTCCAAAAATTAGTAAATATCCTATCATCCAGAATTCTCCAATGGTTGCGGGTAGCATAAGAAATCTATTGAAGCTAAAATCAATTCCTGCGTAGCGTATAACAGTGCTAATCAGGTAGCCTATACCTCCTAAAATAAGAACTCTTCCTAACCAGATAGGCAACCTTTTTGACTTAATAACAATGTATCCCATTGGAAATAACCAAAGCCCAAAAAATAGACCACCAATTCCCCAAGCATTTGAAATCATATGTTGAAGTATCTGAATTAGTAGAACTTTGTCTTCCGTAATACTCATATCGGAATTTGCAATACCTATTGCTGAGGCTATTGAAATTGCACTTATCATTATGGCTATGGCATTCACCATGCCCCATATACCTAGCGTCCAAGCTTCCCATTCATAATTGTCCTTAAATAATTTGAAAAACCAAACAGCGGTGAGTGCCTGTGATAGTACGATAGCAAACTCTAACAGTAACCTAATTCTTGCAGTCGATTCCAATGCTACCAAATTCGATAGCGTTTGTTCAGGATTACCGGATACGAATATTTGAGAATGAAAGACCATAAATCCTAGAATTCCTGTAATAGCCATCATTAAATACCATATACCGGTTGTTCTCGCTATCTTAATCATACGTGTTTGTTCATTATTTACAATCATTTTTGCTTTCATTTAGGTTTTGAGTATTCGATTAATTCCTCTACGTAGTGAAATTCACCTTGGTCTTGGGTTAGTTTTATGAAATTTTTCACGGCAGGAGCATACAACCAAACTTCTGTTTCATTTGCATTGTAACCCCTGGAATTGGTAGTCTTGCCAGAATATTTAATGGTGTATGCCATAAAAGTTCCAGCTTCCACTGTTTCTTCTTTGAATGATAGTACTTCGGCAGTTTGACTTTGATTTCCGGTAGTTCCATCCTGACTAGTCCAATTATTCTCATATTTCCACTTTTTGCCAATTTCAAGAGGCCAGTCGTACTTTGGTGTTTCACTGTCATCTGGTTTAGCAATTTCTGCAATTGGAATGGTATCTTTACCGATAGTCATTCCTAAAACTCCATCATAACTTACGACTACCCTTGTATCTGTTCCTTCTGAGCGTACTTCTCCTTCAGTAGTCACACCCTTGTATTTCCAGATCCATTTTTCACCTGCCGTATAATCAGCCGGTGTTGGTTGTTCGGTTTTTGTATTGTATTGGTCATTGCAGGCACAAAGAATCATTAATGCCAATGGTATTACAAATAGACTTTTCATTTTCTTTACTTTTTAAAACTCCTTATTAATTAAAACCAGCTAAAACCAATTCCCAAACTAAATTGCACAACCTCTCTGTCAATGTCATTGTTTAGCTTTACACCACCAACAAGCAGTTTGGATTGCACATTTAATGCAAATTTGTTTTTTCTGTAGACTTCATAACCCGTACTAACCATTGCCGCTATACCTGTATTCCAATCGTCATTAACATTTTCCTTGATATCGTAGAGAGCAGGAGAATCTATGGCTAAACCAGCGCCGCCATGTACCCACCATCTATCCTTTATCCAATACTGAACAGAAGGTATTATACCACCAAAGTCCCTATCATTTTCATCAAGCGTGTAAATCATTCCAGGTAAAGAAATGGTAATCGCCAAACTATTATTCAACATGTAACCAAACTTTAATTCCGGAAAAGTACCACCACCTTGACTATCATCAAAGTTTCGGAGTCCACCACTATCTTCAATACTAATAACACCACCTCCAAGGCCAAATTCGAACATAAAGCCATCTCTGGTAAAATTGTTATGAGAAGCTGAATTCTTCTGAGCATAAGAAATTGTAGTAATTAAGGTAAGGGCAGTAATGGCCATTCTTAACATAATTTGTTTTTTGATTGTTTTCATGCATAAATTTTTAAAGGTTTTTATATGATTTCTTTGATATTACAAAGGTCGATGAGGCTGTGATGCAAGGTTTACTAGTTATGCGGAAGAACATATCAAGTTTCAGGAGGGTATAAAAACTATGGCGCAACGGTATAAAATATGACGCAATATGGTGTTTGGCCTGTGATGATAGGCGATTCAAGGAAATACCTTGGTTCCCTACATTTTTTCTAATTTAGGGGCAGTAAAAACAAGTATTGTATCCAATCTGTGAACAGGTCAACCTTTTTAGAAGAAGCAAGGGACATAATTCTCAAAAACCTATCTAATGAACAATTTGGGGTATCCGAACTGGCGGATGCCATGCACATGAGCAGGTCCAATTTGCTTCGGAAAATAAAAAAGGAAACCCAATTATCTGCAAGTCAATTTATACGTAAAATTAGATTGGAAGAGGCCATGAACTTGTTAAACGAATCCGATTCAACGGTATCCGAGGTTTCGTATCAAGTAGGTTTTGGAAGTACCTCATACTTTATAAAATGCTTTAGGGAACAATATGGTTTTTCTCCAGGGGAAATACATAAAGAGACAGAGTTGTCCTTGCCCCCACAACAAGATACCGGTCGGCAACGGCGTTATTTTTGGCCGGTTGTTGCCATTGTTGGAGTTTTGCTAATCATGGCCGCTTATTTTTTTATTTCCAAAAAAGAGCAAAATCAATCGGTGATATTGGAGAAATCCATTGCTGTGCTTCCCTTTAATAATGAGAGTAGTGATTCTACTAACCTTTATTTTGTAAACGGGCTTATGGAATCGGCGCTGAACAATCTTCAAAAAATTGAGGATTTGAGGGTTATCAGTAGAACTTCCGTCGAAAAATATAGAAGAACCCAAAAAAATGTGCAGGAGATTGCACAGGAACTCCATGTGAACTATTTGGTAGAGGGTAGTGGTCAACGAGTTGGAAATACCGTTTTGCTAAATGTACAATTGATAGATGCAACAACGGACACGCCTATATGGTCCGAACAGTACAGTCGTGAAGTTGAGGACATTTTTGAATTGCAAAACGATGTGGCCAAGAAAATCGCAGATGCCATTGAAGCTATCGTGACACCGGCCGAATTGGAGCAGATTGAAAAAATACCAACTGACAATCTATTGGCCTATGATTACTATCTACAAGCATTGGATCCTTATTATTCGCGCACTAATGAAGGGTTGGAAGAGGCCATTGCATTATTTGAAAAAGCCATAGAGCAGGATCCGGAGTTTGCCCTGGCCTATGCCAACATCGCTATTTCATACTATCTGCTCGAAATGTCGCAACTTGAGAAACAGTACACCGAAAAGATAAACAGCTTTGCGGATAAGGCCTTGCTATATGATTCAAAATCTGCCGAAAGTTTGGTCGCCAAGGCCTTCTACTATATACAAACAAAGGAGTACCATTTGGCCTTGCCACATCTTGATAAGGCATTGGAGTATAATCCTAATTCATCGCTGGCGGTACAAATGCTGGCGGAATTTTACTCACATATGCTTCCCAATACCAATAAATACCTGGAATATGCCTTAAAAGGGGTTCAGCTTACCGTTGCGAGTGATTCCATTACCCAGAGCTACACGTATTTACAGCTAAGCAATGCCCTTGTATCGTCAGGATTTCCAGATGAAGCCTTGAAATATATCAACAAGTCGCTGGATTATAATGCTGAAAACTACTTTGCTCCGCACTTAAAGGCATTTATTCTATTTGCCAAAGATGGTAATATTAAGCGTACAAGGAATTTACTTTTAAACGAATGGAAGAAGGATACTACCCGTCTGGATATTTTACAGGACATAGGGAAGTTGTACTACATTGAGGAAAATTATGACAGTGCCTATTCCTATTTTAAAAAATTTGTGGAAGCCAGGGAAGCAAATGGACTGGATATTTATCAGCAGGAAAACGTCAAAATCGCACAGGTCTATAAAGAGATGGGGTTGGACAAGGAAGCTGAGAAACTGTTTAATGATTTCTCTGAATACTGCGAAGGGGATCAATCAACTTATAAAAGTGTAAATCTCGTTTGGAAATACGCTTATGAAGGTAAGATCAATGAGGCAGTCGAAGAGCTTAGAATATTTTCCAAAGCAGAGAATTATCTCTATTGGTTTTTATTAATTGAAGATGAACCACTGATTCAACCACTGAAAAATCATTCTGATTTTCAAGTCATTATGCAAAAGATAAAAGATCGATTTTGGGATAACCAGTCAAAACTCAAAAAAACCTTAGAAAGCGAAGGTCTACTTTAGTTAAATCTGAAATCCTATTTTAGGAGATCAATAATGTGCATCTGAATTGTTTTGGATGGTTTATTTTTGATTTTTAACTCAATAATTCCAATGGCCAACAAATCACTTTTTACGCTTCTTTTTTCTACTTTTTTTATAGTTACGTGCATTGCCCAACAAATCGATTTTTCAAAACTCCAGAAACTAAAAATTAGGAACGTGGGGCCTGCAAATATGAGTGGCAGGATAACGGCCATTGATGTGGTAACCGAAAATCCAAATATCATGTATGTGGGGGCCGCCTCCGGTGGGGTATGGAAATCCGAGAATGGCGGTTCTGCATGGAAACCCGTTTTTGATGACCAGCCAACACAGAATATTGGGGCCTTGGCCATACAGCAAAGCAATCCCGATATAGTATGGGTAGGTACGGGTGAAGGAAATCCTAGAAATTCCATGAACTTGGGCATGGGAATTTTCAAAAGCGAGGACGGAGGAAAAGGTTGGAAGCATTTGGGACTGGAAGCTACCAAGACCATCCACAGGATTATCATTGACCCTAACGACCCAAATACTATTTACGCAGGTGCCATGGGAGACCCTTTTACCGCCAACCCAAATAGGGGGCTATACAAAACCGTCGATGGCGGTGCCCATTGGAAAAAAATACTGTATACCAATGAAAAATCGGGCGTTGCGGATATGGTTATGGATCCCAGGAATCCCAAAAAGTTGTTCGTGGCCCTGTATGAGCACGAACGCACCCCGTATTATTTTACATCGGGAGGGGAAGGTTCCGGACTTTTTGTGAGCCAGGACGCAGGAAAAAACTGGAGGAAATTGGGTGCGGATGCAGGCCTGCCTTCTGGCGATTTGGGACGAATCGGGCTGGCGATCGCCCCTTCCAACCCCAATAGGATGTATGCCAAGATAGAGGCGAAAAAAAATGCCATTTACCGCAGCGATGATGGAGGAGTGCATTGGGAAATCATCAATGATACGCCCAAATTCGCCAATAACCGACCTTTTTACTTTCAGGATTTGGCGGTGGATACAGAGGATGCAGATAGAGTCTATAATATTTATCAGCCCTTATCCGTCAGTTATGATGGTGCAGTGACTTTTGATACGATTCCCATGATTCCTGCCGACGAAACCAAGGGAATCCATGCCGATTTTCATGCCTTCTGGGTCAATCCCAAGGATGCAAAGCATTTTATCATTGGGGGCGATGGTGGTTTAGGTATTACGCATGACCATGGCAAAAGCTGGTATTTTCCGGAGACCATTCCCGTGGCACAGTTCTACCATGTAGGTGTGGATAACGACCGCCCCTATAATGTCTATGGTGGCATGCAGGACAATGGCAACTGGTCCGGACCGGCCTATACCTGGAAACGCGGGGGCATCCGTACCCTGTATTGGCAATATTTAGTGGGGGGCGATGGCTTTGACATTTCGCCCGATTTGGACAACTCCCGATTTGGCTACGGTTCCTCACAGAATGGAAATTTGTATCGGTACGATAAATTGACAGGCTATTACGTAAGCATTCAACCGCCCGGCCCCGATCTAAAAACTGAGCTGCGCTTTAATTGGAACGCTGGTTTTGCACGGGACCCGTTCAACCCCAATGCGGCCTACTACGGTTCCCAGTTCGTGCATTTTACTCCGGACAAAGGGTCCACTTGGAAGGTTGTCTCACCGGACCTGTCCACCAATAATCCGGCATACCAAAAAGGAGATTACGGCGGACTCACCCTGGATATTTCCGGGGCGGAACGCTATTCTTCTATTTTAACGATTGCCCCTAGTTCGCTGGACAAGCAATTGATTTGGGCAGGTACCGATGACGGTCAGGTGCAATTGACCACGGACGGTGGAAAGACATGGACCAATCTCACTTCCAATGTAACCGATTTGCCAGAAGAAGGGTGGATTGCACAGATTCAGGCATCGACCTATAACAAAGGAACCGCTTGGATGTTGGTGAACAATTATAGAAAGGGCGATTATGCGCCTTATCTTTTTAGGACCGATGATTTTGGTAAGACATGGCAGCGAATGGTAAACGGTAAAACGGTACGTGGGTATGCCCTCACCGTTATCCAAGATCCCGTTGAACCCAATCTGGTTTTTCTGGGGACGGAGCATGGACTTTGGATCAGTGCCGATGAAGGCCAAACATGGGCACAGTTTAAAAACGGTTTTCCCTCAGTTTCCACCATGGATTTAAAAATTCAGGAAACGGAATCCGCCTTAATTGTAGGAACTTTTGGAAGGGCCATTTGGGTGCTGGACGATTTGTTGTCTTTACGTGAAATTGCCGGGAACAGATTGAAAGAGGGATTGACCGCCCTACCCATGAACGATGCCGTACAGGTCAAAGGACTATTTATAAATCCGCCCGGGAATATTTGGACCGGGTTCCACACCACTTTTGAGGGCGAGAACAAGGTCTTTCAAAAAACCGAAATCCCCTTTTACCTTTCGGAAGTACCCAAGCAGGGTGAAATAATTAAGGCCGATATTTTTGATCATCAAGGCAATAACATCAATTCGGTGGAAACCAAAGATTTCAAAGTTGGATTGAATTACGTGATCTGGAAATTGGACGAAAAGTCAAGTTCCCTACCAGGTTCCTGGACGGACGATTTTTCTAGGGATATCCCCGTGCTGCCGGGAGACTATACCATCGTCTTGAAGTATGGAAATGTATCCGATACTACAAAAGTAAGGGTAATCTCTGATCCACGTTTCGATTTGGACGAGGAAGTAGACCGGCAGTTGTACAACTACAGAAAAGGGGCCGATGAGCAAGTAAAACGGATTTCAGGGAAACTTACATCCATTAATGAAAAGCAGAAAAAGGTGGAAAAGCTACTTAAGCTAGTCTCAGATGCATCGGGGAAATCGAACGCTTCCTTACAACGAAAAATCGACCGAATGAATACGGGTTTAAAAGCCTTAAAAGCAAAAGGGCAGACCCCGCGACCGGAACGCCAGGTGGGGGCTTGGCAATCCTTTGAAACATCGGCCTATTCAAAAATTCGGGAAGTCCTACAGATTGCGGCGGCACAGACCACGGTGCCTACAAAGCAACATTGGGAGACTTTGGAACAGGCTACGAACCTAATTTCCGACTTTTCTGCAAAGGTGGACGATTTTATGAAAACCGAGTGGCAGGACTTTGTATCGGAAATAAAAAAATCCGATTTAAAATGGGAAATGGAGTAGTGGTCTTATCTAGTTAAAACCGCTTCGGCCTCAATTTCCACCATATAGCCTTCGCCTACCAATTTGGCCTCCACCAAGGTATTTGTTGGATTGATGTCTTTAAACCGCTCCCCATGCGCGCGGGCCACAGCTTCCCAATCGGATAACTCGTTTACAAAAATTCGGGTACGGATTACATCGGCCAAGGTACCCCCAAAAGAGGTGATGGCGCCTTCAATTTTATCGATGATGAAATGGGTTTGAGCGGCTGGGTCGTTTCCGCCTATTCTCAGGCTGCCATGGGTGGCGGTCGTCCCCGATACATGGATCCTGTTATCCACTTTTACGGCCCTGCAGTATCCCGCATATTCCTCCCATTCCGTGCCGCTAAAAATCTGTTCGCGATTGTGTCCGGTTTTAACTGGGGTAAATGCCTTTGGAATGGTTTCCAAGTGGTCGCTGAGGTCGCCGGATGCCGTTAAAAATGGTGGTTTTCTGTATTCGTCCCCACAGTCGCCAGGAATCATTTTTAACCTCTTCAAAGCATTTTTGATGGTTTCCATATCGGAGCTGTCCAAGGTGATTTCCAACATGTTTCGGTTGTCGTGTATGTGTTCGCTTTCGCCTAAACGTGCGCCAACGATTACGGCGGCCACGGCCGGATTCTCAAGGATGTACCTAGTAGCGATATTGGCAATGGAGGCCTTGTGTTTGTCCGCCACCGTGCGTACGGTTTTTAGCACGTGCTGATAGGCTTCCCATCCTCCGGCGGCGTCTATGAAGCGCTTGTATTTCATTTGTGACCAGGTCTTTAGCTCTTCGTTTTTAGGTTCTGGTTTTCCTAACCATTTATCCGACAGAAATCCGCCAGCCAATGTGCCAAAGGCCAATAATTTTACATTGTATTGCTTACAGACCGCGGCCATGTTTCCTAGGGCACGTTGGTCTATCAAGGAATGACATACCTGATTGCTCACAATGGGAATGCCGCTGGCAAGCGCAATGCGCAAATGGGCCGCATCAAAATTGGTAACGCCTAAATGTTTTATGAGCCCTTCGTCCTTTAGTTCCTTCAAATAGATCAACCCGTCCAACCAACTGGGATTTGGATAGTACCATGCATGAAATTGCATGAGGTCAATGGAAGTCTGCTGCATCCTTTCCAGGGCCGTATTGACCGCTTCACGGACAGCCGCTCGGGTAATCTTCCCCGGTTTGGGTACCCATTTGGTAAAAAGTTGAACAGCGTTTTTATCTGTAAGGTTGTTTTTAAAAGTACCTGCAATGATTTCGCTGGAGCCGTAATGGTCGGCCATATCAAAGGAAGTCAGTCCGGCATCCAGATATGGTTGCATGTATTTAGCCGTTTCCACGGGATCCAAGGTAGTTCCGTGCCGTTCCATATCGGCAATTTGCCAAAGTCCGGTCACTACACGTGAAATTTCCAGACCATCCGCTAACGCTATCGTTTTTTGCATGTTTTATTCTTCGGGAAGTTGTAAAAATCGTTCTTTCAAAAGGGGTTCATTTTTTTTCAGTCGGACCCAATTATAGACAAAGATAGCACTTGCCACGCCCATGACGATGCCCCAAATGGGGGTGGAGTGAAAATACCAAGCTTTGGTCTCCGCCATCATATCCTTATAGGTATGGATGATCAAAAAGGCCGATAACGATCCAATACCCATCCAGCCTATGAGAAGCTGCATCGTTCTATTTTTCAGGACACCAATTCGCTTTGCGATTTCAGGATTTAGTTTTCCGATGGAAACCAAAGTAATGCACATCAATAAAAAATTCACCATCATGGAAGTGACCATGATATCGATGCCCAAAAAGAAATCGCCCGCAAAATGGGAGCCCAAAACCCCGATGCTGGCCATGCCTCCTGCCGCCCAAAGGGCAACGTGCGGGGTTTGCTTTTTAGGGTGTATTTTGGAAACGGCCTTGGGAAAAATACCGTCCTTCGCCCATGCGAACATCAATCTGGAGACGGACAAAAGCATTGCCGGCAGGTCATTGATCAAGGCAATAGCCGCTCCGGCCAAAATGGCGATTCCCAGACCAGAGGGCAATACATAACTTAAAAGGCCCGGCGCGGAAATGTCCTTACCCATGGCTTCCTGGGCCACATAGCTCCAAGGAACGATATGGTATACCGATGCGGCGAACAAAAAGTAAAACAACCCCACACCAAAAATGGCTAGAAGAATGGCCGTGGGAAGGGATTTTGTCGGGTTTTTGGCCTCCCCACCTGCCTGGGCGATGGAGTCGAAACCGATAAAACTGGAGAATAATAGGGCTGCGGCCGATAGGAATATGCGCCAGTCAAAATCGGTATGCTCGGTCGGTTCAAAAGTTGTTCCCGTGTTGTTTTCAAGCGCTAGCAGGAAATCCGATGCATCATAAATCAAACCTGCAACGATGACAATTCCTCCCAAACCGAACATGAGGAACATCATAGGCAGGACAATGCGCTCGTAACTCTTAATGCCTTGGATGTTGATAGCTACAAAGGCCCAAATGAGACTCAAGGCGATGGTCACCCTGATCCATCCAATTTCCAAACTTTGGGAGGTTCCTTCCCAACCCAAGGCCAAGGTGACATCCCTGATGAAGGGAACGGTGACATAGGCAATGACCCCAATGACAATCGAAAGCCCGAACCATTGCGAAAAACTGGCAATAAAACCTAGGTAAGGGTTGAGACCCCTGCTGGCGTAAATGTAGCTGCCACCGGCCCGTGGCATGGCCGAACCCAAAATTCCATATGCCAAAGCGGCAAACAATGCGGGTATGGCAGCAAAGGCAAAGGCTGGTAAAACGTAGGGCCCAATACCGGGAACATTTCGTTGGATCATAAAGGGCACCACGTTGATGGAAGCACCTAACATGGAACATACACCCGTGGCCGTAAGGGCCAATAGTCCCATTTGGCGGGCCAGTTTCTTTGGTTTGGCATTGAACATTACGATAGGAAATTTACAGTTATCGCTATTCTTGCCCTAAGTAATTTTCTACACCGGTCATTTGCCATCGGCCTAAGGAAATGGGAATACTTCCCACCGAATTCAATTCATCAAAGAAGGCGCGCATTTCAAAAGGTTCATTTTTGGCTTCTTTCATTCGGGCGTATTCGGCCATTGTATTTTCCAAGAGATATTTTCCGGTAATGTAGCTGGTGCCATAGCCAGGTTGCCGCAGGTAGAGATGCTGTTCAAAAAGCAACAATTCCTTTTCAGTCTTCATCCAGCCGCGTGGGGTATATTCAGAATGAATGCCCCCGGCCTCTTCCATGGTCATCATATTGGCATGGGCATACAGGGAACCAAGTCCTCTTGCGGCTCGTTGGGCTATCATAATATAAACGATTTCCCTAGAGCGAGGGGAATCGTCATACAGTCCCGCATCCATGAACATCTCCTCTACGGCCGTGGCCGTACCTTCGTTACGGGAGTCGAAAATATTGTACAAGAGGGGCGTTCGCCTGATTTCACTGGCATGCGGTTCAGTATCCATACGTGCCAGCTCGAACCAATGGTAAAAATGGGAGTATAGGGGCCGTTGGTCATAATGCGCCGTAATCCAGAAAAAGTTGCGGGTTTCCCGGGGTACAAAACCGCCAAGATGTGCATTTAATGCGGGTTCAAAATAATCCTTTACCGTGACCATTTCGTTTTTGTCCAGAAAATCCAGAAGGCTTTTTGCGGCAGCTTTGGCACGACGGTCGTATTCCTCGGGGGAATTGGCATCGGTCAATTTGGGTAGGTTTCTATTGCGATGCTCCTCGAGTTTTAAGGCCGACCAAGCTCGGGAAAGTTCCCGTTTTAAGATCATGACTTCATCTTCCCAGGTCAAAGGCACCAAATGCACGTTTTGTAGGTACCAGGTATAATTTTCCTTCCCAATACCGGATGGCCCGGTTTTGTTGGATGCCTCGGCCTCCAACCAACTTGCTAAATTGTTCGTAGAAGCAATGGCTTCTTCTATGGCCTTTACTATTTTTCGGTCCTTTGATATTCCGGGGAGCTCCTTCATATCTTCCAGGTTTTTGCTCTGGGTTTTAATATCGCGAATTCCGGCAATCCAAAGGTCCTTGGCATTCCCGGTCAGGTTAAGTTTGGCCTGTTCGTTCAAGGGCGGAATGACCGTTAGCTGCGCCAATAATTTGGTGCGTTGTTCCTTATCCAACGGAAAATTATAGGTCCAAAGATCTATGATGGCGTGATGCGTTGGCCCTTCGTGTGCGGGAACATCGCTTCGTGCCGTCCAAATGGTGGCATAAAAGGCGGGGTCGCGCTGCCAGGGTTTCAAGATGCGATGGTTAAAGTCGTAGCCGTTCATCTCTGCGTTTACGATACGCCAATCTACTTGATCGGGTATGGACCAGCCTGTGGTATCCATCTCCTGCAACTTTTTATGTAGGGTTTGGAATGCCGGCCATCTTTTGTCAAAGGTTTCCTGGGTGTAATCCGGTGCGCCATCCCGCAAAGGAGGGTTTTCAAAGGTTCTCCACTCCTTAAAAAAAGCGGTCAAATCCTCGTATGAACTGCCGGAGTCTTGCGCATGTAAAGAGAGAACAAAAAATGTGGTTAGAAGTAGGAAGGAAAACTTCTTGTTGAAAATGACTGGGATTCTCATGATAGTGGGCATTTGATTGGTTTTAAAAGTCAAAATGAATCGCTTCACAAGATAAATGCAATTGAAATAAAATGGAAAGAACAAAGGAGATTTATTTGAGAGGGTTTGAATGGGAAAGTGAATCTGAATAATTAAGAGAATAGAAATATGGCAAAAAATAAAATTAAGTTTAAAGAATACCTCAAAAACGTTACAATTGACAATATTTAACAAATTGTACATAAATGGATTATATAATTTTACCTACTTTTTTATTGGTAAGATATATTAGATAACCAAATTTCAATGGCATGTCCTTAAGTCCTTGTTGTTCACACAGATTTATTGAATTCGAATTAACTTGATGAGAATAAGATTATTGACTTTCGTAATGGCTATTGGATGGAGTTGCAATGCTCTATCCCAACTTCCTATACAAACCTTGGAAAAGAGTATAAAACCACTTTATAAAATGGTGGATACATCATTGCAAAATAATCTAGAATACGAGCTTACCAAAAATAAGGATTGGGCACAACTCATCGATTCAAAAAAAATGGCGGTTGGTATCGTTGACCTAAGTAATCCTGAAGATATACGATTTGCCAGGGTCAATGGTACCCATATGATGTACGCGGCGAGCTTGCCAAAGATTGCCATATTGTTGGCTTCAATGGACGCCATTGAAAAAGGGGAATTGAATGAAACTATCGAAGTTAAAAAAGATATGCGCCTGATGATCAGTAAATCTGATAATGCGGCCTCTACCCGAATGATTGACCGTTTGGGTTATGACAAAATCGAAGAGGTTATGACGGATTCCAAATATGCCTTTTATGACGAGGAGACTGGAGGCGGTCTCTGGGTAGGAAAGCGTTATGGCGGCGGCGGTGATACGCATCGTGAACCGTTAAAGAACTTAAGCCACGCCGCGTCAGTATCACAAGTATGCCGGTTCTACTATCTTTTGGCCCACGGTAAATTGGTCAATGAAAGACGTTCAAAACAGATGCTTGACATTATGGAAAACCCTGAACTGCACCACAAGTTTGTCAATACATTAGATCAGATTGCACCAAATGCCAGACTTTTCCGAAAGTCAGGTTCTTGGAAAACCTACCACTCCGATTCTGTTTTGGTTTGGGGCAAGGACCCTGAAAGGCGTTATATATTAGTTGCCTTGATTGACGACGCCAATGGGGAACAGATTATCCGAGACTTGGTCAAACCTGTGGAGAAAGTATTGAAAAAGCCCGTTCTTTGATAAAGTCGAACAAGTAACCAACATTTACGAATGGTCCAAAAATTTATTTCGGACTTCTTTGATATTCGCAGGGGGGAATTGCGCATTTCTATTTTTATGTTCTGCTACATATTTATCGTTGTAGCGGTACTTTTAGTGCTAAAACCAACGGTAAGTGCACTTTTCCTTTCAGAACTTGGTCCAGAGCAGCTCCCGTTCGGTTATCTATTGGTTGCCATAGGAGCCATTCTGAGTTCGTTGTGGTACTCGCAATTACTTTCAAGATACAGACTAAAAACTATCATTCGATACACACTTGTTTTTTCAAGTTTGGTGTTGATTTCCGCAGGAATTTTTGTGTTTTTGGATATTTTAAAAGGATGGATGCTTTACATCGTCTATACCTGGGTAGCCATCTATGGAGTTTTGGCGGCCTCCCAATTTTGGGTATTGGCAAACTTGGTTTTCAATGTGAGGGACGCCAAAAGGTTGTTTGGATTTATCGGTTCTGGAGCCATCATGGGCGGCCTTTTTGGCGGTTACCTGACTTCGTTATTGGCCCCATGGTTTGGAAATGGTACCATGATGCTCCTAGCGGCCTTTTTACTACTTCTGTTGCTCCCACTACTACAAAGAATCTGGAGCTTTCGCGTCACGAAATTAAATGAATTCAAAAAGAGCAAAACGTATCCGACAATCTCGGAAAAACCTTTTCAGCTGGTGAAAAAGGAACCACATTTAAGAAATCTTGCCATGCTTGTGGGTATAAGCGTTTTGGTCGCCAAACTAGTCGATTACCTGTTCAGCGATTATGCCGCCGATGCCATTTCCGACCCCGATGAACTGTCCTCTTTTTTTGGGTTTTGGTTCTCGACCTTTAATCTGGTCTCTTTAGCGTTACAGTTATTTCTAACACAGCGTATTGTTGGTGTTTGGGGAGTTGGTTTTTCCCTACTATTGTTACCATTGGGGATCTTGCTTGGCAGCATATTTTTCCTTTTTCTGCCAGAGCTTTCAGCGGTTGTTGTCATTAAGGCTATGGACGGTGCTCTAAAACAATCGATAAACAAAAGTGCTTTTGAATTGCTGGCATTACCACTACCCTTTGAAATAAAAAATAGGACCAAATCATTCATTGATGTCGTCATCGATAGTTTGGCCACCGGTATTGCGGGAATTTTATTGGTGTTTTTGATAAAAGGTTTTGAGTGGCAAAGCTATCAGGTCACTTGGTTGGTTATCGCATTGGTGTTACTATGGGCCTATTTCATTTTTAGAGTCCGCAAAACTTATTATGAAACCTTCAGGGCCAACTTGAGGGGACAAACCAACGAAGAATTGGCAGCTCCAGTAGTCAAGCAGGTTTCCGTCTTGAAAGGTATGCGCAAGGTCTTTTCCGAAGGAAATGAAAATCAAATCCTTTTTATGCTGGATAAGCTGATGGAAATTAATGATAAACGTTTCGCCCCCGATGTTCGAAACCTCTTGGACCATCCTTCCAATAAGGTAAAGACATCGGCTATCAAAAATCTTTATTATTTGGATAGCGTATCCATGCCGTGGAACATGAACGAATTACTTTCTATCGGTGATGAGGATTTGAACTTGGCGGCTATGGATTTTTTGCTGTTGCACTCAAGAAACGAACCTGAGGCCATATTTTCATACTATCTTGACCATAAGGATAAAAATATCGCTGGTGCAGCACTTTTTTCTTTGGCTAGGGAGTCTATAAACAACCAAAGGATGCGAAACCGATATCATTTGGAAAGGCGTATTCAAAAAGCTGTGGAAGAATCGGATAAAAATTTGTCTCCTTATTTAATAAAGACCATAGGTATTGCCGGGTTGACAAAATTCCACTCCCTACTCACCCAAATCTTGAATGGCCATAATGTGGATTTACAGATGGAAGCCATCGAAGCAATGGGGTTAAGCATGGAATCATCTTTTGTTCCCAATTTAGTGGAATTGCTTCCAAAAAAAATCTATCGAGGACCAGTAATAGCTTCCCTAAGGAATTATGGACTTGGAGTAATGCCAGTTTTGGTATGGATGGTAAAAGAACAAAAGGTAAGCTTGGAAGCGCGTAGGTTCATACCAAGGGTTATTGAAACGTTTGGCAACCAAGAATCCATACAGTATCTATTTCAATTGTTCAAGGACGTAGATCTTAGCGTTCGATTGGAAAGTATCCGTTCACTGAGTAACCTGCGTTCATCGCATCCTGAAATAAAGTTCAACCGTTTTGAAGTGGCTTCCAAGATTTATGAAGAGTGTAAACTTTTTCACCAGACCCTCAACGCGATGCATACCCAAATTATAATCTCGTACCGAAATCGTAAAAGGCCCCGGCAAGAAGTTCAGCAAAAGGAACGGGATGCCAGAACTTCACTTTTAGAATTGTTGGAACGGCGTCTGGATGCTGGTTTGGAGCGTATTTTTAAGTTATTGGGGCTTAAATATGCCCAAGAGGATATCCTATTGGCCTTTGAAAGATTGACAAGTAATGAAGAAGAGCTTCGATCCACTGCCATTGATTTTTTGGACAATCTGTTGACCGGAAGCCTCAAACAGCAGCTTTTTCCAATCATTGAAGAAGTAATGAGGGATTTTTCTTCCGAAGAGTCTATTCAGCGCATCAAACCAAAAATCCCCTCTGAAAAGGAATGTTTTGAACTGCTTTTGAATATGCCCGATTTAAAGATGAAGTTGGCAGTACTTTATCTTATTGGAAAACAGGGTGATAAAAAATATTTGCCTATTTTGGAGCCTTTGTCAAAACAAAACGATTTAAAAATCAGGACTTTTGCGTTGAATGCCATTTCAGAGATAAATGCAGAAAACTAATCTTTTGCAACGAATGAAGGAACGGGTGGAACATAGCATCCACAGATTAATGATTCAGGTCATAATTTTGTTGCGAAAATCCAAAAAATTAATTTTAAGTTCCCTAAGATTTATTAGAAAGCACCCCATCAAATTTACCCTATACCTTTTTACATCTTGCCTTGGCGCTGTATTTTCATTTTTTCTGTTAACCTATTTTGGCGCATTTGGACATATCCCTACAAAACAAGAACTGAAAGCACTTCAGAATCCGGTAACTTCTACTATTTATGGTAAAGACGAACAGCCGATAGGTATATTTTTTTTTCAAAATAGGTCGAATATTGAGCGAGCCGAGCTAACAAATGAAATCATCAATGCCTTAGTAGCTACTGAGGACGTCCGTTTTTTTTCCCATGGCGGCATCGATTATAAAAGCTACGCCCGGGTTCTAATCAAGTCGGTTTTGCTAGGTCAAGATGCAGGGGGCGGCAGTACCATAACCCAACAGATTGCGAAGAATTTGTTCGGACGTAAAAAACAAAGGTTTTTGACCACTCCGATCAATAAGATGAGAGAGATCATAATTGCAAAACGACTGGAGTCTATTTATACCAAGGATGAATTGGTATTGCTTTATTTCAACACGGTTTCTTTTGGTGAGAATTTATATGGCCTGGAAAAGGCGGCGCATCGGTTTTTCAATAAATCTACAACAGATCTTGATCTTTCGGAGAGTGCCACTTTGGTAGGTCTTTTAAAGGCACCAACGTTCTACAACCCGAGGAATCATCCCAAGAGAGCCGAAAAAAGAAGAAATATCGTTCTTGAGCAAATGATTAAATATGGTTATATCGACGATAGTTTAACCAATTTGGCCAAAAAACCCCTAGCACTTAATTATCAGCCGCCTGTAAAACAATCCTCTTTTGCATCGTACTATAAAGAATTTATACGCCGAGAATTTAATAAATGGGCACTTGAAAATCCAAAAGGTAACGGTGGACAGTACGATGTAGAGTTGGATGGTCTAAAAATATATACCACGCTCAATCCCAATATACAGAGATACCTTGAAAATGCCATGACCCGACAAATGAAACGGTTGCAGGCCGATATGGATAGGGCTTGGACCAGTGCCACAGTTGAAGGGGGTAAAGAGGGTTTGGTAAAACGACTATTGGCCGACCATCCGCAGGTAAAAAAATTAAGGCAGCAGGGGAAGACCGAGGCTGAGTTGGATGAATTTGTAAATTCAATTCAAAATCGAAAGTACTGGGAGCTTGGCTTGGGATGGGTCGACGTGGACCAATCTTTAAAAGATTCCATAATCAAGGCGGTGACCAGATTGCATACGGGTATTTTGGCCTTGAACAGCGGAAGCGGCGAGATTATGGGCTATCTCGGGGGTATTGATTACGGCTTTTCGCAAAAAGACCATATTCAAGAACCGAAACAAGTGGGGTCGGTTTTTAAGCCCATTACTTATCTCGCTGCCCTGAACTCCCACGAAAATGCCTGTACGTTCTACGACAACATTTTAAGAAAATACTCCAAGTTTGAAGATTGGACACCAAGGAACGCAGACCACAGGTATGGGGGCAGTTATAGCATGCATGGCGCATTGGCAAATTCAATCAATACCGTTTCGGTCGAACTTCAGTTGAAAACGGGTAACCAAAATGTCATTGCGCTGGCCAAAAAAATGGGAATCGATACTGAAATACCAGATGTACCATCTATTGTTTTGGGTACGGCCGAAATTTCACTTTTTGAAATGGTTAAAGCCTATGCCTCCATATCAAATGGGGGGCGTTCGGTTACGCCCTATATCATTGAACGAATAGAACAGGAAGATGGTACGGTCCTTTTTACCGCAGATAAAAAAAATATTGGGAATCGGGTTTCCGCAATGGAAAATGTAAAAACGCTACAAAAAATGATGCTCGAGGTTACCCAAGAGGGCACGGGGAAAGGTTTTCAGGCATACGGGGTACCCTTTAACATAATCGGGAAAACAGGAACCACCCAGAACAACTCCGATGGTTGGTTCATTGGATGCTCACCGGAACTTGTAATCGGTTCTTGGGTGGGTACCTTGGACAAAAGGGTACAAATGGGCTATGGTTCCGGAGCAAGAACGGCCATGCCCATGGTCGCTTCCGCGTTTAGGAGTCTTAGTAGTTGGAAAAGACCCATACTAACGAATTTTGAGTTTGATCAGGAACATTTTGGTTGCCCCTCGTACTCTGAGCTGGATGCAGCTTCTGCCATGGCACATTATTCTACGGATTCTGTTTATTTAAAAGAACTTTTTATAAAAGATTCGATTATTCAAGATTCAATCAATCGGAAGGTTTTCTTCGACAGTATCGGTGGTCCGATAATTCAGCCGGACAGTCTAAAGCTGGTAACAATTGGCTCGGAACAGTTATAAATGTACCAATAGCTGAACGAACTACCCTTTACGTATCGCCCTATCTATTAAATTGGCCAAATACATATGATCTGAAGCCGAATTCTTCCTTAGCACATTGCTCATCAAGGCGACTATATATTTACAATTATCGGGATGTTCGACGATGATTATTGAGTTCATATAATTCATTACATTTCCCATGTATTTACCACATTCCTCTCCTTTGCTTCGATCACATTTGTACAGGCTGCCCGACTTAAAATATACCGCAGCTTCTTTTAAAGACGGTGATTGTGCATATCGAATACGCCTATCGGTCATATACATCAACCGCTTCATTTCAAGACTTGATGCCTCATCAATCACTTTGCCCTGTTCCAACTGGACCAAAAATTTCATCAATCCTAATGGGGTGCCAATACTGCCCCCTTTGTCACCAACATAAGTATTGGCCCCTCCGGTAAAAAAACTGCCCAGACGCCATTCTTCATGGGTGATACCCAATTGCCGTAAAGGAAGGTTGACAATATCATTTGCCATATCGGTCAATAGCTTTTTTGGAGTTTCCTTAAAATAGGCATCTGCCTCTTCTTGGGTCAATTCCGGATATTTTTCGCAAAAGACAGACATTAACAAAGCCTCACGCCAAACAATACTGGCCGCACCGTTATTACTGACCGAAAGCATGTGATCTGCCCATTCAAAGAGCGTAAAAACATCACTTGCGATGACCTGCCTTTTGACCAAGGTATTTTTTTCTATATTGAAAATAGGAACAGTGTGTTCGTCTGTAAGGCCCCAAACCCCTGCCTTTACGGACTTATTTTTTAGCAGCTCGATCCTCTGTTCAAAGGAGTCAGGATATATCTTGGCCAATTGAGTGAACAGAGCGTTCAAAACTGCCAACTTACCAACGCTTCCCGGTTGGTAGCCCAAGGTTTCATTTCGCTGTGCATAGCGTGTGCTGTCAGGATTCGAAATATCAAGCACTGCAATGGAATAGCTTCTGTCAAGTCCTCGAAATAATCCACCTATTTCCCTTTGGAGACCATCATCAACTTGAAAAAAAGACCCCAGACTATCTTCTTTTCTTGACGCTAAATTCAACGAAATCTCTTCCCAAGATTTTAAAGCTCCCAACGGGATGGTTGAGGCATCCTTGAGTTCGCCACTTTGGATGAGTTCCAACCGCTTCAATCGCTTTATGCCGGTTCGTTCATAGCCGTCAATGGGATAGGGCGATACAGTAAAGGCCATCACCAGAAAACAAATCGACACCAATGCAACTATTTTTTCCATAGCTATAGATTTTTTGATAAGGAAATCATTTTGTTTAATTCCACTTTTGGGGTAATCGATTCCAAATAATCAGAGCTCAGGGCCTTTTTATTTTCTACAAAGGGACGGATTTGAAACAACCACAATTTATCATCCTTAAAACCAAGTTCAACATCATAGGCCCCATGATAATCGGATTTTGTTTCCTTTGGAATACGTTCTTGAATCGTTTTGGCCATACTACGAATATCTTTAAGATTCTTTGGGTTGAGTACGGGCGTTTCAAAAGTGGCGCTTTTTTTTAGGGTTCCCCCAGTTTTGGGTAGGCTGTTATAATAGGATTCACGGGCAGGTGCCAGCAACATATTCTGGCCATTTTTCTTCAATAAGTATTGTTCGGCAGCCTGCCCATCCACCGCACCACCTGCACCACGGCTAAAGGCAATGGTCAAATCATTTTCGTTGCCCGAAACGATTCCCTTGGTAATCAAAACTCCAGAATAATCTACATCGACACTGGGAATCACCAAAATGGAAGGGAAGACATTTTCTGGGTTCAACAAATACTTTTGTCTCCATTTGAAACTACGCTCTGTATAAGGGGAAGCCCAGACGGCACGAACTCCATCCAATATCTTCTCCTCTTCAAACACATTGAAAAGGGTAAGATTGAGTCCTGCTCCGGTAAAATCCTTTAAATCTTCCATATTGGTATCGCTCCTAAGGAAGACCGGGACTTTACCTATTTCTGAACCCAAGACATTTTTAAACCCTGCCTTTAACGCTTCCACGAATTTAGCATTCAGCGGCATTATTTTAATGGCTTCGCGAAGTACTTCCAACTGCTGTAACTGGTAGTTTTCAACCTCTTTTTCTTCTACGGAATTTGAACGCATTCGGTCAGCTTCGGTAAACACCCCGTTTAGAAAAGTCCAATAGCTTACAGTTTGCCCCGGCATGGTCTGGTCCATATGTTCCCTAAAAATCCCAAAGGGAATGACCAACCCTTCAACCACATAATCTGGAAACATTTTTTTCAACTGCCCTAGATTTGCCGCTTTTGGGCCACATAGATTTCCAGAATCTTCGGCATCAACAGTGCGCATATCCAAGACCTCTTTTTCATCCAAACGAATTTGTCCGACAGGCACTTCGATCCGTTCATCCTTCCGCTCTTTTTTTGTAAATAAGCTTTTTTCTGTCTCACTCATTTGCGCTTCGGGTTTTAATATCACATTTCCTTTGTTAGAAACTGCGAAGAACACCCGTTGCCCGTCATACTTTTTCAATTGTTGTAGGTTTTCATCGGATAGGGCCGCATTCGGAATTGCCAAATTGCGGGCCAATAATTGCACATGTGAAACCATATTTCCTTCGGCTACCGTTGCAATTCCTGCCACAGGCTTCAAGTCGGAAGGGGGACTTTGAAACACATAGATTTTATCCGAAGATACTTCGATATCATCTGAACTGCCTCCGATTACGACCAATTCTCCAAAAGCATAGCCAGGATTTAACCCCCGAACGGTACTTTGGTTGGAAACGTCCATAACCTGATTGGTCAATGAGGATTCCGAAGCAATAAAACTACCAAGCTCACCCACGGCATTACCTAAGTGTAGGGCTACGGAACCCCTGATTTTATCATCGATAAAACCGGACGCCATGGGCTCAAATCCTACGTAGGTTTCGACAACATCGTCATAATTGGCCTTTACCATGCTGGCACTCCACTCCACTCCACTTCGCGCTTGTTGCAGGGTTTCGGTCAATTCGGCCAATGAAAGGGATTCCGATTCGTAGTTTGAAAGATAACCCTGCAGCTGATTCCATTCCCATATTTCCAAAAATCCCGCACCAGCGGAAGCCATACATAAGTGACATATTTTTTCCAAGAGGGAATGTAAGCTATCGGTTTCCCAATTCAATGCATTTTTAAAGACCAAACCTTCCAGTTTTAGTGAAACATCCAAAAGTTTCAAGCGAACTTGTGAATCTGTCTCCAATAAAATTCCCTCTCTAAGTTTTAACAATAAATCGGATGCCTCACGAATCAATTCGGTCGGATTATTGGCCAGATTACCATTGTTCGCGAATTGGTTGAGGAAAGTTTTCAGTTCTGAATTCTGAAGGTTACCAATATTTTTGGTAAGAGAGCCCAAATCAATAGGCCTGTGAAACTCACGCATGGTAGAAAGCAATTCCCTAAATTGAGCGTTCAAGGTACTTGTCAATTTATCTTGATGTTTAATTATGAACTGCTCCACTTTTTGAATATCGGAAGGTTCAGGGCGTCCATGAATTTTGATGCGAAGTTCCATAAAGGGGACATATTCATCTGACAACACCTTTGATTCACTTCGCATTTTTTGAGCGATATTACTATCGCCATTGTGAGGCACATCCTTTAATGACTGTCGAATCAAAAAGAATTTTTTCTCTAGACTTTCATCATCTTTTAATAAATCTTTATAGAAATCAATTCCCCAAGTCTCTTCGTCTTCTGATTGAACGGCACCCCTGTAATACTGTCCTTTTTGCAAAATCCAGCCATCATCGACACCTTTAAGATACTGCTCCAATTGATATTGTTTTAATCGGGCATGGTCATTTTCAGCATCCCAAAAATCCTTTGGGTCTGTGTAGGCAAGAATTTGACCTAAATAAATATGGTTTGACTTGCCCAACTCCAAAACATCATCACGATATCTGGCATGTTGCCAGCCTGGGCCTATTTCATCAGGGCAGGGATCCTTCGGCTGGCGAATGCTCCCATCGGTACAGAACCAACGGATATCTTTATAGGGACCACGAATGTCTTGCTTTAGTTTTGAAATTAGCTCTGAAATTTCCTTATTGTCCTTTATTTGAGCTAGGATAGAACCTTGCCAAAAAAAGCACGTAAAAAAAAATAAAACATATTTTTTCAAGTCTCTACAATTTTTTTGGGTGGTTATAGGATAATACTCCCTTAATGACAGACTTACCTTTATTACACATTCCCCAATTTAATATAGCTCTAAATTCAACAATTTTTGGTTAAAAGTGTCCGTTTCGAGGAAGAATTCTTCTCGGGAACGGTCTTTGCATTTCTTTCGATGAATATTTATAAAATCAAGTGTGGCTAGCTATAATATCCTTACAAAAAAATAAAGGCAAGCTATGTTTTAGCTCACTTTGTTTACAACCTTGTTTAGATTTACTCGTGATCGCGACACGATTGCATTCAAAGTTGCCAATACAAAACCTAGCAGCTACCGCTGCGGGCCCTTATTTTTGTCCGAACAGGCAAACAGGTTTGCATTTCTCCTAAAAATAAAGAACCACGCCAATTGGCGTGGTTCTCGAGTGTCGTGATCGCGACACGATTCGAACGTGTGACCGTCTGCTTAGAAGACGGTGGATTTATGGTTTTATGTGTTTTTAAAAATATTTAAAGGTACTGATAATCAATGTTTTATAAATTATATGAATTCATATGAAACCATATAATACCCAATTTTGAGTGCAAATTGAGTGCAAATTTTTCATATCTTCAATTTATGAAGACTAATATAACCCTCTCAATTGATACCAGACGAAAAAGAAAGGATGGAATGTGTCCAATTATTTTTAGACTGAGCCATCATCGAAAAACAATTACTATTTCTACAGGATTTGCCGTTCCCCCTGAATATTGGAACGAAAAAAAACGAGAGGTAAAGGGTACATATAAGGGTGTATCCTCCGTTCCTCGTTTGAACAATATGCTGGCAAAAAAGAAAACAGAACTGAGGGACGATATTAATCTATTGGAAGAAAACAATCAGTTGCAAGGTTTGGGAATTTCTGATTTGAAGCACATACTTACTAAAACGACCAAGAAGATTTCCTTTTTTGAATATACACAAGAACTCATAGATGAAATGGAGGAAGCCAAAAAATTTGGAAATGCTAGGGCTTATAAAAGTGTATTGGGCGCATTAAGAAATTTTCATAGAAAGAAGAGTTTGCGTTTTGAAGAAGTAAATTATTCATTTCTCAAAAAATTTGAAATCGCACATCTCAAAAAGGGAAATAGCATTAATGGATTATCAACATACATGCGTACCGTAAGGGCTATATATAACAAAGCCATTCATCAGGAAATCGTATCAGCAGACAGTTATCCATTTAGGAAGTACAAGATAAAATCCAAACCAACGGCGAAAAGGGCCATTAGCAAAGATAAAATCAAACGTATTCTTGATCTGGAGCTTAAGCCGGATACTCCATTATTTCACGCAAGAAACTATTTTCTATGCTCGTATTTGATGAACGGCATTTCATTTATAGACATGGCATTTCTAAAAATGGAAAATGTTATTGACGGACGAATCCAATATAAAAGGCAAAAAACAGCCAGGCCTTATGATATTAAAATAACCAATCAACTTTCCTCTATTCTTGAATACTATCTAGAGGGGAAAAAGAAATCTGACTTCATTTTCCCAATAATACGAAGGGAGAGTCTACAGAACCAATATTATGACGTGCAATGGGAACGAAAGCGCTACAATAAACGGTTGAAAGAAATTGCCGAGCTATGTGATATCGAAGAAAAACTAACAAGTTATGTCAGCCGTCATTCCATGGCAACTAATCTCATTCTGAACGATGTGCCAATAAACGCACTAAGTAAAATGCTTGGTCATAGTAAATTACAGACCACGGAGATCTATATTAAGAATTTACCCACCCATATTATGGATGAGTATCAGGAAAGACTTGAAATTTAGATATACTTCAGGTAGAATATTTTTACCTTTTAAGGGATGTCCACATACTCCTTTGAATTGTTTACATTCATTTTATTGACACTTTTGGACCGTTTATCTAATAATTCAATCCACTAGGATTTATTATAATATATTCCAGAGGTAATAATTTAACCAACCCATTTTCAATTATGCAAGTTGTTTGTCTACAAGAGGAAGCATTTTATGCATTGTTCAAAAAAGTAATTGAACATGTCGAATCAAAAAGACCAAACACACCTGAGAGATGGATTGATGGAGAAGAAGCTATGTCGATTTTGAAGATTAAGTCGACTACTACCCTTCAAAAACTAAGGGATGAAGGGAAAATCAGGTTTTCCCAACCCCAAAAGAAAATCATCTTATATGACCGGGAGTCCATTATGGAATACATTGAAAAACACGCACGTGAAACTTTTTAGCTATGGAAGAAGAAATTAAAGTTGACGAAAAGTTTAAAAGTGCCTTTAATTTAGGCTACCGTTTGGCAGAGGAGTTGAACCTCAAAATTCCCTTGATTCAGAATCAAGAAAAAATTATGCCCGATAATCCAATGCATTTGGGAATGCAGCAATATATAGAGGAAGCAAAACTTTTAAAAGATAAGAAGAAAGGTATTTCAAATGAGAAAAGTGAAACCAATGTTTCTAGAAATGAGAACTTGAAATCTCGCGGTAAGGGTCTAGGATATTAGTTAAGGATTAAAGTTCGTTCAAAAGCTTCAGTAAGTTTATATATTTAGTGATTTTAGTACTGTGAGTACCTTAAAACGAATATTTTTAAACCATTTTTATTAAAGGTTTAAAAAAAATTGTAATTTGGTACTATGAGTACCGATAATAGGTTAAAAATAAACCAATTGTTAAGTGACAATCCATCAGGAATAGTCTATCTATCTTCTTGGATGGTTGGGCAGGGTTATAGCCTAGACCTACAAAAACGATATAGAAAAAGCGATTGGCTTACTTCTATCGGTACCGGGGCGATGATACGTACAGGACAAGATGTAACTTATCAGGGAGCCATCTACGCCCTGCAAGAACAAGCCGGTTTGTCAGTACATCCGGGAGGAAAGACCGCTCTAGCACTTTTAGGTAAATCCCATTATCTGCAAATGGCCCCAAATAAGATAACCTTATACGGAGGAGCGGATGAACGATTACCTACATGGTTTTTAAATTACGATTGGGGATTGGAACTTGATTATCACGGTTCTTCGTTTCTACCTCCTGAAATAGGCCTTACCGAGATAGAACATAAAACCTTTTCCATAAAGATCTCAAATGCCTCCCGTGCATTGATGGAATGTTTATATCTGGCTCCCAAAAAACAAGATCTTTTGGAGTGTTATCAATTAATGGAAGGTTTGAACAATCTTAGGCCAAAAGAAGTACAGAAACTCTTGGAATCCAGTTCCTCGATTAAGGTCAATCGACTTTTTCTTTATCTGGGAGAAAAGGTAAACCATGCCTGGTTTAAACATCTTGATGTAAGCAAAATAGATTTGGGGGAAGGAAAGCGTAGTATCATAAGAAATGGGGTTTATGATTCGAAATATAAAATAACAATACCGAAGGAATTGGCAAATGACGAATTATAGATTTCAGGTTGCATTATTATTGGATGTGCTGCCGGAAGTGGCTAAGGAAGATTGTTTTGCACTCCACGGGGGTACTGCAATTAATCTGTTCGTTCGTGAAATGCCGAGACTATCCGTGGATATTGATTTGACCTATATCCCTTTGGAAGAAAGGACTATAGCATTTAAAAATATCAATAGTGCCTTGGGTCGTATTAAGGCAGCAATTGAAAAGGTTGATCCTAATATTAAAATCATATCCAAACCTGAGATTCTCAAACTTCAAATTTCAAAGGGACAGGCTCAAATAAAATTGGAAGTCAATCAAGGAATGCGTGGGGTGATTGATGTCCCGGTAAAGATGTATTTATGTGAAACGGCACAAGAGGTATTTGATGTCTTTTGTGAAATTCAAGTGGTACCCTTTGGTCAATTATATGGCGGAAAAATTTGTGCCGCTCTGGACAGACAACATCCAAGAGATTTATTTGATGTAAACGATCTTGTGAAAAATGAAGGGTTTACAGAAGCCGTTAAAAAGGGATTCCTTTTTGGATTGCTCAGTAGTAAAAGACCCATCCATGAAATGCTATTTCCAAACCTTCTGGATCAGCGTTCAGCTATGGCCAATCAATTTGAGGGTATGAGCAAGGACAAATTTTCATATGCGGATTTTGAAACTACCCGACATTTGCTAATAAGTGCAATTCAATCCAATCTTAGCGATTCTGATAAAGAATTTCTATTAAAATTCCAGAAAGGAAGCCCTGATTGGACATATTATGATTTTAAGGATTTTCCAGCCGTTCAATGGAAATTGCAAAATCTGAACAGACTAAAGGAAGCTGATCCTGAAAAGCATCAGGAGCAATTACGGCTATTGAAGGAGGCATTTTAATTTTTGCCGTATTAAGTTTCGATACTAGTATCTACCTAGGATTTTTTTTGATGTTTTGTAGGTTATGATGCCCGATTGCTCCTTTTTTATTTATTTTGAACTATCGGTAACAGCCTTGGGTTAATAACCCTTGCGTGATGTGCCGATTTTTTTGTTTTATGATATCAAGCAATCATTTAGAACCATTAAGTCCTCATTCATTTCTCAAATGTTCAAATTTTCAACTCTAGTTTCTTAATGGATGGGTATTTAAGATTTGGAGAGGGGGCATAATGCATTACAAAAAATATTAGGGGTTTCCTTTTTTGACCTTCCTTACCATATCTGCCATATTTATTGGTGAGTGCACTTATGATAATTTTTACAGTTACGATGCCTAATTACTTTTTTTCATAAGTTTGAACCAATCCTAGCATTATCCTGTTGCCCTGTGCGGCTTCGTGGCTCTTTCGCTAGGATTTTCTTCTTCTACAATCCTATAAATAATTTATCTCTTGTGGTCATCCCTAAAGACTACAAGCATATCGCCAAAGTCCGGCAGCTTATTTCAATCCTTGTTATAAAGTGGATAAGTAATTAAATTGTTTTTTGCTAACCGTTCTGGTTCTCCTAAAGCGTTTCAATCCTTATTTTTAAATGGATTGGTATTTAAGTGAATCCAATGGATGTAAAGACACCAAGTAAAAGGTTTCAATCCTAGTTTCTAATTGGATTGGTATTAAAGATGAATAAACGGGTACTATATGTGCCCGTTTCTTGTGGGTTTCAATCCTGATTTCCCATTGGATAACTATTCAAGCCGTTTTGTAAAGTAAGAATAGTAATTGAGAAAGTGTTTTAATCCTAGTTCCTATATGGGTAGATATTTATGATTAACTTATATTCTCTTTGGAGTCGAAATGTGTGGTGTGGCAAGAGTATAATTTTTTGAGATTACCCAAAGGAATACCCGAACATTTTTGATATTAGATAGAAGGTAGGTAGGAAGGATTGCCAAGTAAGGCAAAGGCGAAAATTTGTGCTATTCCCAGGCGTTTCGAGGTTGTCCTGAGAATTTACATTCGACACCGCAAAAAAAATCTATTGGAAGGACTTGTTGGCCAACTTAGGGTTAGTAAGCGACAAAAGGAAGCTCCTTGTAGCCAAAAGTTGGAAATACAGTATAGGAACGTTTGCGGAAAAGGCCCAAATTGGATGCCTGTAAAAAAGTAAAAACATGTATGGTATTCGTTTGAAAACTCGGTAACACAACTCATTGTTTTTGACTCTTTCCTTTTATGGGTTTGGTTGGAATTATTGGCGATAAATCCGTGATGGGTCACAGTCGTAACTAAACGTTTCTAAGCATAGTATTTCGATATTCCATCCTAACAATTTCATAAAGTTTCCCTAACCTAAGGTGAAGGTCGGGGGTCATCTCAAATGCAAAATCTCTGAAGCCGACCAAAAGCCTTTCCCCGGTCTCCACTCTGCCCCGGACCAAGAAAGTCTCTGGGAGGTTGTTGAGCTCCACATCGAGCATCATTTCATGGGGCTGGGCTGCAAAACCCAATAGTCCTGTGATGTGTGGGTTACTATCGAAAATTACCCTAAATCCAATGTCGTTAAAGTCTCTTTTGTATTCCATAATCTCATTTAGTTACGTATATTGTCATGAATTGCGGTTTTTCGTCGATTATCGGTAAGATTTGACCGACAAAAAGACAATTTTTTGATTGTTAAATAGTTATGGTAGGGTTTAATAACCAAAATATCATATCTATGAAAACAAAAAAATGGTTGGTGGCCGTGGTCATCGTTGCAGTTAACGGATTATTCGTTTCATGTGAAAAAGAATCGACTACTGAGGACGAAAGTCTGTATGAACAGTCGATAGATAAAGATGAGATTAAAGAAGGCGACGTTATGTAAAAGGCTATTGGGCATGGTAGGTATCATATTGATATCGACCTTGCCCTATTTTCACGATGTTATTACCGGTGCACAAGGAATTCGCTATGGCGTACCTATTATCGGGGCCGAGAAACTTTTTACAGGGCCGGACGGCCTAGTAATGGGATTCAGCTCTTACCGGGTCTTCCTTTACACCTTATGCATACACTTATTTGCCCATATTGGCTATGTCGGTTGGATGATGGATGCAAAAGGTAAATATTACAGAATAGCCTTGTTGGTTCCGGTAATATTAAGTGGATATACTACCGCTTTGATTCTTCTAAATGCGAAGGAAACTTCTTTTAATGAAACTAGCACTAAGCTCTTTTTGACCTTGGGAATTAGTTTAGGAGTGTTGATATATTATATCCTCGACAATAGAAAAAAGATACAAGAACATGCCCAAACCTAAGCTGCTTTCTCTATTAAAAATAGGCAAAGAATGGCTTTGGAAGCTTTTTGATGCTTTCAATAAAGACGAGCTTTACATTATCAATATTGCGCATGTGTTTCAAAAATACATGGACTACAATATCGACGACCTGGAGGAATTTGCTGTAATATACACATATGAATATCATGACCGACACAATAGGCTCGATGATATGGTCAGTAAAGAGAAAATGTATACGGAGGTTCTTAAAATTATGAAAGGCCTAAAGGAAAAAGGTGGTTTAGACGGCCAATAGCCTTACATATTTATCAAGTAACTTTCCGGATTTAAATATCCTTTTTCGTAATAATATCCGTTCTTTGCTCGATGCTGTGATAGAAGCATCGAACTCCATCTCAAAATAGAACGTTCCTAGTGAGTAAAGAACAAAAAAGCGATTGCCCTTTTCTAGCCGGGTAACCAAAGTCCCATCGGAAATTACCATGGCCATCTGTTCTTCAGCATTGAGCATCATAAAGTCGTAGAGCCTCATGAAGAGAGGTTTATGGTTAGTGCCATTAAGATAGTTTTAAAAAATTTGGTGGGCAAAAAAAATAGCTCATTCTTGTTACTAAGGCTCCTATTTAGCATATAATGGCCAACCCATTTACTGCATAGCCTTGAATACTTCATTGTTGGGATTTGTTCCTTGAAGTTTGGTCCTTAAATGAGGTAAGTTCTTAATAAGTTTAACGATATTGAAATCATACTACACATCTGGGATGACCCTAGCTGACTTGGTAATTGAAATAGTTTATACATTAATTTTTCTTGCCGATTTTAAAGCGTATTATATTGGCGGATTATTGTATGGCCTTGAAGAGCATGAACCTGGACTCGGCATATTCTATATTCAAAATATTTCTTTCAATAGTGTATTCCATAATAAACAATTCTTGGTTCGAATTGTACGTGGATGTGATGGTCTGAAAAAAGAGTGTTCCCCATTCACTTTCGGCAATTTCCGTTCCATTTAATGAAAGAAGCGACAGGTTACTTAACTCCGATATGTAATTTCCAAAAAATGTATTTCTTCCAGTTGAACCTTGAAAATCACCTATTTCAAAAGTAATCTTAATCGAATCAGAACCAATTGGAGGATTTTTGGTTTCCCTTGTACTTTGATCGTAGTAAGCTATAAGTTCCCATTTTCCCAAAAGTGTTTCATTGATAAATTCTTCGTCTTTGCTACACCCAATACTCAATAGGCTCAAAAACACAATGTAAAAATACCTCCCAAACATTTCAACCATAACTACTCTAAGTTATGAAAGAAATATCAATACTTAATGTGAATTGCTTTATTCATGCCAAATTAATTTTTTTTCTAAGGAATTCATCGGTCGTTACGCTCGGTTCAGTTCCTTAATCTTAATGACTATTCACAGGGCAACCAACAAAAAGGAGGTTTTGGAAATAATAAACGTATCAAAAAAATAGTATTTGGAAAACCAAGGCAAAAAGAAAATTCAATTAACCCTACAAAAGATATGGCAATGATGTTCCTTTTCCAATGGTCAGAATGGCAGAATTGAAAGGTAGAAAGGAAGAGTTGTTGGGAAGTTTTTGAAGCGGTACCATTGACCTTAACAACCAAAAATCAAACGAGAGGTTTCTGAATTACCTAAATAAGTGATTCCCACTTGGACCGATATTTTTCATATTGCTCCATAGTTACGATATAATCCGTCAATAGTTCTATAAGAGTGAAATCGCCCTCGGCAAGTTCCTCTACAATAGTGCCCACTTTATGCGAGATTTCTGTTTCAGGATCCACCTTGAATTCTGAATGCATTTCTGATGTCAGCTCATCTGTCATTTTGCAAAAGTAAAAAATATGGGAAAGCGCCCGAAAATACTAAAATTATTTGAGCAGTATGGTTTAGATCATGGAAATTCTATGAGTCCGGAGGAATGGTTCATAAAATTCGAGCAGAAAATGCTTGAGAATAAAGATTTCGGAGAGCACTTAAAGGAAATTGGAATGCACTGGAATACATCCCAGTTGTGAATTGCTGTATTCATGCCACTTGTATTGTTTTCTAAGGAATTCATCGGTCGCTTCGCTCGGTCAGTTCTTTAATTTTAAGGATTATTCACAGGTTCCTGGGTGGAAAACTAAAGTAGTCAAGTGTTTCAATACTAGTTTCTAATTGGATAGGTAGTTAAGTCCTAAAATAGTCCTTCCATTGCTGGATCCATCGCCGTTTCAATCCTAGTTTCTAATTGGATAGGTATTTAAGATTGTCAGAAATCCTAGCAACCAAGAAATAAAAGCAGTTTCAATCCTAGTTTCTAATTGGATAGGTATTTAAGCCAATAATGCAAGCGACACAAAACAAAAATACTTTGGTTTCAATCCTAGTTTCTAATTGGATAGGTATTTAAGTAGCCATTGGCATGGCATAGGGCGGTAATTTCCCCAGTTTCAATCCTAGTTTCTAATTGGATAGGTATTTAAGTCCATATTTGTCGATTCCTAGCATATCATTAGATTTGTTTCAATCCTAGTTTCTAATTGGATAGGTATTTAAGAATGCCGTTTGATAGTAGCTGCTGGATTGTGTGGGAGTTTCAATCCTAGTTTCTAATTGGATAGGTATTTAAGAAAGTTTCTACTATCCCAAGGCCCTTGCGCCGGACTAGTTTCAATCCTAGTTTCTAATTGGATAGGTATTTAAGACTAAAAAGTATGGGTATGTATTTCATGTCCTATCCTGTTTCAATCCTAGTTTCTAATTGGATAGGTATTTAAGTGTCCATTATCCTATTATCTGTTTATCTATTAAGATGTTTCAATCCTAGTTTCTAATTGGATAGGTATTTAAGTCCATATTTGTCGATTCCTAGCATATCATTAGATTTGTTTCAATCCTAGTTTCTAATTGGATAGGTATTTAAGTCGTTTTCCATTATTCCCTATTTATATTAGACTTCTTAGTTTCAATCCTAGTTTCTAATTGGATAGGTATTTAAGAGCCATTGGCATGGCATAGGGCGGTAATTTCCCCAGTTTCAATCCTAGTTTCTAATTGGATAGGTATTTAAGCAAATTCGTTGACACTGGCATCTGCCACCGCTTCTAGTTTCAATCCTAGTTTCTAATTGGATAGGTATTTAAGTCATTTTCGCCAAGGCAAGCGATACCACCGGGGTGGGTTTCAATCCTAGTTTCTAATTGGATAGGTATTTAAGCGGGCTATGTCCTCCACGCCGGAGGCCTTTGCCTTAAGTTTCAATCCTAGTTTCTAATTGGATAGGTATTTAAGCAAAATAGGCAAGGCTTTTTTAAATGTATCAAACCCTGTTTCAATCCTAGTTTCTAATTGGATAGGTATTTAAGCTGGGTCAAAACTTACCGAAGCCCAAAACCCACTTATGTTTCAATCCTAGTTTCTAATTGGATAGGTATTTAAGAGTGCGCGAATTGCCGGAACGTAGGTATGACCCCGTGTTTCAATCCTAGTTTCTAATTGGATAGGTATTTAAGCTATACCACCGGCAAAGGTGGTATTGCCCAATTCCTGGTTTCAATCCTAGTTTCTAATTGGATAGGTATTTAAGCGTAGTTGATGTCCACCGGTAGCATGCCGTAGCCTTGTTTCAATCCTAGTTTCTAATTGGATAGGTATTTAAGCCTTTAACGGGGTCATCAGTACCTTAAAGGACAACGGTTTCAATCCTAGTTTCTAATTGGATAGGTATTTAAGCATTGGTTGCTCTATGCACGATGTTGAGAATAGGGTGTTTCAATCCTAGTTTCTAATTGGATAGGTATTTAAGTTTGAAAAGCGGTATATTCAGCTGTATTGTCAACTAAGTTTCAATCCTAGTTTCTAATTGGATAGGTATTTAAGTCTGCTCCCCGGCCTACTTCCTTCTGGTATCACCAGTTTCAATCCTAGTTTCTAATTGGATAGGTATTTAAGTATTATTTGCCTATTTGATTCCCTACCGGATGCAGGTTTCAATCCTAGTTTCTAATTGGATAGGTATTTAAGTTTTTTAATGATTAACATTTATAACTTTCGTTGAAAGTTTCAATCCTAGTTTCTAATTGGATAGGTATTTAAGCGCACTGGCCGTACCCGTGAATAGACTTGTAGCTGGTTTCAATCCTAGTTTCTAATTGGATAGGTATTTAAGTCCGGTCACGAATTATGATGAAAATAAATCAACTGAGTTTCAATCCTAGTTTCTAATTGGATAGGTATTTAAGCTAACAGGCAAGTGATACTCAGATTGTAAGAACCGTTGTTTCAATCCTAGTTTCTAATTGGATAGGTATTTAAGCGGTTTTTTCTATTCAACCGAAAATCTAACGAGTTAGTTTCAATCCTAGTTTCTAATTGGATAGGTATTTAAGAATGGGCTCCATTTAGGGCTCGTTCAGCTACTTCAAGTTTCAATCCTAGTTTCTAATTGGATAGGTATTTAAGTGGTGGGGAAATAACCCTGCAAAGCAACCTTATCAGTTTCAATCCTAGTTTCTAATTGGATAGGTATTTAAGTGGGAATAGTGAACCCGAGGCAACTCACTAATAAAAGTTTCAATCCTAGTTTCTAATTGGATAGGTATTTAAGAAGGATGCCGCCGTTGGTGAGGATACGGGTACCGGGTTTCAATCCTAGTTTCTAATTGGATAGGTATTTAAGGTTCATGAGGTTTACCAAGCATGTTTAAGGCCATGTGTTTCAATCCTAGTTTCTAATTGGATAGGTATTTAAGCAGCAGTGCCCCCTGCGCTTGTTGTGACCGAACTCCGTTTCAATCCTAGTTTCTAATTGGATAGGTATTTAAGATAATATGCCCTACCTGCCAGTAGGGCATATCTAGTGTTTCAATCCTAGTTTCTAATTGGATAGGTATTTAAGCCATTTAGACTGTATAACGCAGCGTTACACATGAAGTTTCAATCCTAGTTTCTAATTGGATAGGTATTTAAGGGACTAGTAAAGAAGAAGACTCAGTGGTTATGGGGGTTTCAATCCTAGTTTCTAATTGGATAGGTATTTAAGACGAAGGTTCGTACCGAAATAGCCATCAGTACCGTGTTTCAATCCTAGTTTCTAATTGGATAGGTATTTAAGTTCAGACCTATAAACTTTTGCCTTTTCTGTATTTGGGTTTCAATCCTAGTTTCTAATTGGATAGGTATTTAAGGCAAAAGGGCGACAAGATGTTTATCGAAGGCCGTCTGTTTCAATCCTAGTTTCTAATTGGATAGGTATTTAAGAAAACAGGGCCAGCAAAAAATGCTTGGTCCGCCATGTTTCAATCCTAGTTTCTAATTGGATAGGTATTTAAGTGTAGCGTTTTTCTGGTTTTGTCGTTGAATTGATAAGTTTCAATCCTAGTTTCTAATTGGATAGGTATTTAAGCGGCCACGAGCTACTTTAAGGGCGACGTGGTAACCTAGTTTCAATCCTAGTTTCTAATTGGATAGGTATTTAAGTGCCGCCCGTGTTCAATCTGGCTACGCTAGATCTAACGTTTCAATCCTAGTTTCTAATTGGATAGGTATTTAAGTCCGCCCAATACTCCGCGGCGCGTTTTGCGTAAATTAGTTTCAATCCTAGTTTCTAATTGGATAGGTATTTAAGTGGTAATCTGTCCGGTGGTTATGGTGTCCCCGTTTAGTTTCAATCCTAGTTTCTAATTGGATAGGTATTTAAGTAATCTCGAACTCATAGCCCGTTAGCGCTCCTGTCTGTTTCAATCCTAGTTTCTAATTGGATAGGTATTTAAGCGCCTTTATTTTTAAGCAGGAGCCTGCCAGTATCGAGTTTCAATCCTAGTTTCTAATTGGATAGGTATTTAAGCAGTTTTATAATGTTGAAATAAAACATATTCAGGATAGTTTCAATCCTAGTTTCTAATTGGATAGGTATTTAAGCATAACTACCAAGACCATAAGTATCGCTATTTGTGGTTTCAATCCTAGTTTCTAATTGGATAGGTATTTAAGTCGTTATTGGCCTTTAGCCTGGCTATCTCGTCCGCGTTTCAATCCTAGTTTCTAATTGGATAGGTATTTAAGCTGGCCGTCAATATCCTCTTGGGTGTTCGGGTTGTGTTTCAATCCTAGTTTCTAATTGGATAGGTATTTAAGTGGAGGGTGTTTGTGCCATTAGGCCAACCGTAGGCAGTTTCAATCCTAGTTTCTAATTGGATAGGTATTTAAGCCCAGTTATAAGATGAGCAACGGGGAGCGGGTGGAGTTTCAATCCTAGTTTCTAATTGGATAGGTATTTAAGTGGGGGTGGGGTTACCGGAATACATCCTATTGTTCCGGTTTCAATCCTAGTTTCTAATTGGATAGGTATTTAAGTTCTAAAAAGCCGGTAAGGATGAACGTTTATGTCCGTTTCAATCCTAGTTTCTAATTGGATAGGTATTTAAGGATCTATTGTTCCCGAAGAACTATGTTTGGAAATAAGTTTCAATCCTAGTTTCTAATTGGATAGGTATTTAAGGATTCATCGGTAATGGAAGTTTCTTGTCCGTTAACAGTTTCAATCCTAGTTTCTAATTGGATAGGTATTTAAGGCAATAATCCCCTACCCATATATGTCCGTATTTCCAGTTTCAATCCTAGTTTCTAATTGGATAGGTATTTAAGACAATAATTATCAATACGAAAATGCCCATTAACATGTTTCAATCCTAGTTTCTAATTGGATAGGTATTTAAGCCATTTCCTTTCCTTTCAGGAAAACCATGACCGCGTGTTTCAATCCTAGTTTCTAATTGGATAGGTATTTAAGACAGCTTGAGCAAGGAACTCATGGCCCAACAGGAAAGTTTCAATCCTAGTTTCTAATTGGATAGGTATTTAAGATTTATTCAATAAGCAATCATGAGCGGGAATAGCGAGTTTCAATCCTAGTTTCTAATTGGATAGGTATTTAAGTGTTTCTCCGTTCAATTTTACAATTGAAATTCTTGAGTTTCAATCCTAGTTTCTAATTGGATAGGTATTTAAGACGTACCGATGCAAGTCTAAAAGCATTTAAAAAACGTTTCAATCCTAGTTTCTAATTGGATAGGTATTTAAGAAAGCAACTCCTACCGCAACGTGGCCATTAACGCTAGTTTCAATCCTAGTTTCTAATTGGATAGGTATTTAAGATAGCCACCGGCGACCGCAACGGGATAGGTGGCCTGGTTTCAATCCTAGTTTCTAATTGGATAGGTATTTAAGCATTACGAAAGTCGTTCAAAAACTTCAAGGGCTTTAGTTTCAATCCTAGTTTCTAATTGGATAGGTATTTAAGAAGACCGAGGATCCCACCAAGGAAGCCTCCAAGCCCAGTTTCAATCCTAGTTTCTAATTGGATAGGTATTTAAGCCCACCATAGGGTAGGGCTTTATATAAATGAGTGTGTTTCAATCCTAGTTTCTAATTGGATAGGTATTTAAGACCAGTTCATGATCATGAACAATGACATCTATGGGGGTTTCAATCCTAGTTTCTAATTGGATAGGTATTTAAGCCGCTGCCATTGGGGGCAATATGGAGAAAGGGGAATCGTTTCAATCCTAGTTTCTAATTGGATAGGTATTTAAGTCATATGTAGTGTAGCCCTTAATGAAGCGCTTGACAGTTTCAATCCTAGTTTCTAATTGGATAGGTATTTAAGTGAAGTGATGAAGAAAGCCTTAATGAAGGCTATCACGTTTCAATCCTAGTTTCTAATTGGATAGGTATTTAAGGAGTATATTGATCTTGAAAAAACCAAGGTCTCCCGGTTTCAATCCTAGTTTCTAATTGGATAGGTATTTAAGTATACCACCGGAGTCTTGGGGCTTCCTTCGGTTTTGTTTCAATCCTAGTTTCTAATTGGATAGGTATTTAAGTTTCCTGTAGTGTCTTTATGTGTTTACCTACACTTTGTTTCAATCCTAGTTTCTAATTGGATAGGTATTTAAGTCTCTGCGTATAATATTAACATTGCTATATGTACGCGTTTCAATCCTAGTTTCTAATTGGATAGGTATTTAAGGCGACCGATTTCGGCATTTTGCCTATCGGCTCTAAGTTTCAATCCTAGTTTCTAATTGGATAGGTATTTAAGCCAGTTCATGATCATGAACAATGACATCTATGGGGGTTTCAATCCTAGTTTCTAATTGGATAGGTATTTAAGTCTATATGTGGCAGGTGAAGAAATGGGAACGGATGAAGTTTCAATCCTAGTTTCTAATTGGATAGGTATTTAAGTTGCCAAGGTTGTCTGTTCCTGCCGCATCACCTTCCAAGTTTCAATCCTAGTTTCTAATTGGATAGGTATTTAAGGGACCTTCAATACCTCCCGTTCGTTCTGGGTGTGGAGTTTCAATCCTAGTTTCTAATTGGATAGGTATTTAAGCTCCATAATTTTCCCATCAATACCATCCCGGCCAGTTTCAATCCTAGTTTCTAATTGGATAGGTATTTAAGAATACCAAGCCAAGGTAGATGCCCTGCTTTTCAAAAGTTTCAATCCTAGTTTCTAATTGGATAGGTATTTAAGCATATGTAGTGTAGCCCTTAATGAAGCGCTTGACAGTTTCAATCCTAGTTTCTAATTGGATAGGTATTTAAGACCAAAAGAAATAACGGACGGTTTCTACCCCCAACGTTTCAATCCTAGTTTCTAATTGGATAGGTATTTAAGAAACCCCCTAATACGCTTACGCATGACAGAAAGAGTGTTTCAATCCTAGTTTCTAATTGGATAGGTATTTAAGGCGGTGAGCCTTGTAATATATTGAACGCAAAAAACTGTTTCAATCCTAGTTTCTAATTGGATAGGTATTTAAGCCCATTAGATTATATCATACAGCTTTGCAAATGAAGTTTCAATCCTAGTTTCTAATTGGATAGGTATTTAAGAGTGCAAAGGTAATCCCGAACCTTTAAAAGAGGGAGGTTTCAATCCTAGTTTCTAATTGGATAGGTATTTAAGCGGAAATGGATAATGGAAGGCGCGTATACGGCTATGGTTTCAATCCTAGTTTCTAATTGGATAGGTATTTAAGAGGTATTCAAAACCCAATGTATTTAGGTAGCTTAATGTTTCAATCCTAGTTTCTAATTGGATAGGTATTTAAGAGAAAAAACGACAACACCGGGATTGAACGTTATAGGTTTCAATCCTAGTTTCTAATTGGATAGGTATTTAAGCATTACCATGAAGAAGACGGACAAGTTCATCCGCATGTTTCAATCCTAGTTTCTAATTGGATAGGTATTTAAGCTTGGCCAGTTTGCCGTTGGCATCCGCTAAGTTCAAGTTTCAATCCTAGTTTCTAATTGGATAGGTATTTAAGCGGTACCCGTATCCTCACCAACGGCGGCATCCTTCATTGTTTCAATCCTAGTTTCTAATTGGATAGGTATTTAAGATATTTTACACTGGCCTATATTCAGTATAAGGGGGTAGTTTCAATCCTAGTTTCTAATTGGATAGGTATTTAAGTTACCCTGTGGGCAATACGCATGCGTTCCTGCGGGGGTTTCAATCCTAGTTTCTAATTGGATAGGTATTTAAGCCGGTTCCAAAAGTGGTGGTCACCTTGGGTATGAAAGTTTCAATCCTAGTTTCTAATTGGATAGGTATTTAAGTACTCCCAAGGTTGATAAACATACTTTGGCTTACCGTTTCAATCCTAGTTTCTAATTGGATAGGTATTTAAGCGCTGTGGCGATAGAGGCCGTTGTGGCCGAATCCGAGTTTCAATCCTAGTTTCTAATTGGATAGGTATTTAAGAGTCAATTCCCGTGCTAGTAAAAAGATATGTAATATGTTTCAATCCTAGTTTCTAATTGGATAGGTATTTAAGAAAAACAAAGGATGTTTAGGAATATCACCTTTTGCGTTTCAATCCTAGTTTCTAATTGGATAGGTATTTAAGGCTGCATAGTATTGATTTTTATGGTACGAATATACGGTTTCAATCCTAGTTTCTAATTGGATAGGTATTTAAGTTGGTACTCGTCGACGGGGTCGTTGGTACATGCCGCGTTTCAATCCTAGTTTCTAATTGGATAGGTATTTAAGCGCCCGCCGTGCTTATGAACTCGAGATAATCTCCGGGTTTCAATCCTAGTTTCTAATTGGATAGGTATTTAAGAGAAGTTGGGATATGCGGAAATGGCCTGGGAAACGGGTTTCAATCCTAGTTTCTAATTGGATAGGTATTTAAGCAAGCGAGGCTTTTTTGTTGGATATCCCCAAGCCGTGTTTCAATCCTAGTTTCTAATTGGATAGGTATTTAAGCATCATACGTCCACCTTGAAACGGGTGAAATCCTTTGTTTCAATCCTAGTTTCTAATTGGATAGGTATTTAAGTTGGAATTGTTGGACCGATACCAGCAAGAGTTTGAGTTTCAATCCTAGTTTCTAATTGGATAGGTATTTAAGGCGATTTGAGCCTCAAATACCAAATATAATGCGACTTCAAGCATTTTGATAACTTTTTCTTTCCTATTTTTCAATACGTCAAAGAACGCTTTATATGGGTTTTTCGGGAAATTTCCGTATTGGCTATCACCCGTTATTGTTGACATCGGCATCATTTTTTTAAAAGATTAAAATAAATTGCAACCCGGAAAACCTACTTTGTACAGATATTCCGATATGTACAATTTAAGCATCTTTTTTTAAATTTTGTTGCCTTTGGAAATTTGTTTCCTTCTATTATTTTAAGCATTTCCCCAGTGCTTTGCCTAACCAGACTCTTAGCATTTTGATCTATGGGAACCTCTACCAATTTGTTCTTACTTCTGGTATAAACCAAGAAACCCTTATGGACCGGTTTGTTGTAGGTGTCCTCGATTAAAATCGCGTAGCAATAGAGCTGTTGGGCATAGGTTTCAAAAATTCGGTCTTTCCAAAGGGCGAACTTATAATCCAAGGGAGCGTAACTACCGTCTTCCAGTTCCAACACTTCATCCACCTTACCCCTTAAATAATCGTTTCCCAAATACATATCTGTCCATTTTTGGGTCACACCAATTTTTTTCCGCAGATACACTTTGTTTCGCTCCAATTTTTCGTCATGGATTTCCCTACCTCGCTCTACCTTAAAATATTTATCCTCATTCTGTGGTATTCGCAGCACATATTCAAAATAGGTATACCGTGGACAATAAAGGTATTCAATGATTTGGGATGGGTAGAAGCTCAGCATCGGCTTAAAAAAATAATGCCTTTACCTCGTCCGTCACCAGTTTTTCATCAAAGGCCTGTCCCAACATACTGCATTCCTTCAATTGTTCTTTGTTCATTCGGAATAGATATACTTTGTCCGTTTCCTCATTGATGACTTTGGTAATCTGAAGTTCCAAACTATCCTTTTCATTGGCGTTCAACGTACCTAAAAAGCAAGAATATTGTACCCGATACAGCCCGGCATGCTTGCATGCTTTTGAAACATAGCTGCGTGCCGAATTATTTTTTATATCATATAAAACCCAAGTAATCATTCCTTTTCAATTAAACTGTTCGCAAATCTATGTGCTTCAAGTTGTGTTGCGTTCAACCGGGTCTGTAACCTACCCTTATATTTTATCCTGTCACTGTCCAGGTATTCCAAATATTCCGGTACAAAAAAGGCTTTCCCTTCTTGGTTTAAACTTACCCCACCAGTGAAGCTATCAAAATAGGATTTGTTCATTTTTTTGGAGGTAAACATCTTGAACACAAAGCGCTCCGCATAAATGCGGTAGGGTTCAATAAAATCATAGACCAAGCTTTTGGAGTTGTAATCGTCCCTATGCATAAAGCCCACAAAGGGATCTAGGCCTGCCAACATCAAGGCCCTTTCTATTCGGCTATAAAGTATGCCGTAGGCATAATTGAGAAGGGCATTGAATTCGTCCTGTGCGGGCCTAAAACTACGCCCTTTAAATTGATAGGTATCCGGAATACAGGTAGACAAGGCCTCAAAATAGTGTCTACCAGCAGACCCTTCCCAACCGCGGAAACTTTCTGCAACGGAGTTTACATCTGGGCCATTTGTTTCAAGAATCTTCTTTCTGAATTCCAAAATTGCACCACATTTCTCGTCCAAGTAAGCATGTTGTTGTTTTCTGTGTTTTTTTAAACCGTTCAGGAAATCTGCCTGATTTTCCAATTTTTGGGCCAACCAACTTTTTACCCAGATAAGACCCGTTTCATCCAAGGAGGCCACCAATTGCCGCTTTCGGATTTTGGTGGTACTGCCCAATTTGCTATGCCAAAACCTGCCCATGGGGTGCCCGTTGTTTTCCACGATGACAATATCTATATTGTGCTTTAGGGCAAGGGCAATGGCATCCGTAGTGAGAGCGGCCCCTTTGGAAACAATAAAGGAAGTTACCTTGTGAGCGGCAATGTGGTTTACCTTAAAGGGTTGTTTTTTGTCCTCCCGCACCTTTATCTCGAACATATCATCCTTTACATGAAGATAGGTGCCGTATGTATTGATGAAAATCTGCATTAGGGGGCTGTTATGCTACCAAAACCCCTGCTTACGGATTTGCCAAGGCCAATCTCCGAAGGAAGCTTTGCATTTATAATGAAGGAACCCGTAAAGGCGACCATTTTGTTCTCTTTGAACAAGGTGCTTTTTTCCCGAAGGTTTACCTTGGCCATCAAACGTTCATTGTCATCAAGTTCTATGTTCGTATTCCTGAGAAAGCTAAGGACATGCCCCACAAGAATGGCGTTGAGCATGTCTTCCTTTTCGGTCGTGGTTTTAAGGTTTTGGTATTTGGGATAATTTTTTTGGTTGAGGGCCATCCAAAGGGTGGCAAAGGAGTACTCGTGCAGTTGGCTACTATACCCTGTTTCCTCATTCTTAACTTCTATATTTTTACTGCTGATTGGATATTTTTTGCCCGAAATATCCAATTCCTTTATTTTCAGGAACAGCTTGGGCAACAGTTCCGCCCCTTCTCCGATTCCTAAAAGCATGGGCGTATTTTGAATCACCTTGTACTGTATACTGGGGTATTTATACCGGAACCTACCATCCTCATAGTGGTTGTGCAGAATAGGGGAGTGTTCTTTAAATAGCGTACCGAAATAACCCCTAAGTTTATGGGCATCCCGGGTCTGTAATTTAATTTCCGGGAACTTGATACGACAGATCTGTAGTTGTTTGGTGGTCGATGCTGTGGTCATATTCCTTGTTTTAGTGGATGTTTAAATGTTACTCTATGGCACGCTAGAAAAGCTCATATTCATTGGATTCCCAATTCTCTGAATTAAAAAGGTCCTCTAAATATTGATTAATTTCGGCTATCGAAACCTCATTTTCAGCGTAAATCTCTCCGGGCTCAAGCCCGTACCATTTCCTTAGTTCCTTGTGTTCCGGGTGTTTCTGGTTTTTTATAACCTCCAAAAAATTCGCATAACCCCATGGTCCGCCTACATCCTCCGGCGGACATTTACCCACTGCATCCATACAATAAGGTATTCCTGTAAAAGCTTCAATCTCTTTTTGGGTCGCTTTTAAAAAGGAAATCTTGTGCCACCAATCATCCCCAAAATCGTACCAGTACCAAAAAGGTTTTGCCCCATTTTTAAACAAGATGCTATCCTTTAACAAGACTTCATGGGCTCCCAACATTTCGGGGCCGCCAAAATCGTCAAAGTCGTCCGGTATACCTACCCGCATGGTGGCACGGCCCTTTGCATCGCTAAATTCAAAAAGGTGGGCGTTCATCCAGCCAAAGGACTCTTGGATGATGAAGTGTAATTGCAGCATGGTACAATCTTCTGGCACCAAAAGCGTGCGCTCACATTTGTGTGGTAGGTCCTGTAGGGCGATTTTGAGTTTGAGGGGGTGTTTCATAGATATAGATTCAATAAATGGCATTAAAATGTTAAAACATTTATTCCTTGATAGATGTATCCTTCCTTATTTTGTGAAAAATCTTTGTTGCAATTATAGATGGGTGTCTTTTGCTCTTCAAGGTTAATATAATAAAAGCCATGTGTCTTTTCCATTGGAAGTCCAATATCATTTTCTTTGAAAGGAATATTGATATTAATTACATAGTCATAAAACTCTGCTTTAATGGAAGCGAAATTATCCTTCCTTTCGAAAGTATTTAATTTGTCATTTTCTTGAAGGGCAACAAATTCGGTCCAAACTTTTTTGGCCTTTTTATTCAATCCTATAAAAATAGATTCTGTTTTCGTAGCTTCAATTAGTTTAAAATCACCAGTTTCTTCAAAATTTAAAGCAAGTAAGCTTTTTAGGTATTTATTTTCCGAGTACTCTGAAAGATCTTTTACTTGTTCAAAATAATTCTGTATTAAATGTAAATATTCCTTTTCTTCAATAGTATCATAGTACTTTAAAACGTTTTCTGTTTTCTTTAATAAATCTGCACCGTAAATAAACCCCGTTACCTTCTCCAATTCATCAATTTTGTAGATAAATACTTCACTAACTTCCTCTTTTTCATCATACCTATTGGCTCTTCCTGCGGCCTGTATTATGGAATCTAAAGGGGCAAATGCTCTAAAAACAGTATCCACGGATATATCCACTCCTGCCTCCACTAATTGCGTACTTACAATTATTTGACGATTATCTCTTTTCTTTGCTTTAATTTTTTCAATAATTCTTTTTCTTTCATAAGGGGTAATCAATGTGGTTAAATAAAAAACTTCGTCTTTCTTGCTATCAAAGACTGTGGAAATATTTCGATATGTTTCAAGGGTTGACTTTTTTGTGTTTAGAATAATTAAAATGTCCTTTTCTGGATTATTTAAACAGAATGCGATTATTAATTCGATAAACGAATCCAGCGAGATAGATTCTTTTGCCTTATTTATAAGTCTTGTGCGATTAAAGAATGTAAAGTAGTAGTGATGATTTTTTACTAATTCTGTGATTTCTTCTTCCGGTTTAAAAATAAGCGGTTGAGTTGCAGACATAAGAATAATGTAGCAATTTAAATGTTCTGCGATTGAAAAAAGGGCCTGTCTTATTACTTCCCAAAGAGGATGTGGGATTTGCTGAACTTCATCTAAAATGATAACTGAATTTGATAAGGCTGAAAACTTAAGGAGTTTGGTTTTGTTATTTGTGATTAGGCATTCCAGTAATTGTACAAAAGTGGTTACAACTACAGAACTCTGCCAAGTTTCTATTAAAAATTGACTTTCCTGTGAATCCCGCACTGTATCCTCACTTTCTTTATATTTCGGTTCGGCTAGATGGTGGTGCTTTAAAAGCAATGAGGTATCCGGGTCATTGAAAACTTCTCGATAGACTTCATAATTCTGGTCGATAATACTAGTAAAAGGAATAGCGATTATAATTTTTCCTTCCTGTAGTCTAGCCAACTCCTTTAATTTTAATGCTGCTCCAAGGGAAGTTAACGTTTTGCCTAAACCGGTTGGAAGAGATATAGAATAGAAATGATTTATAGGTGCAAATTTATTTTCTATTGATTCTATGACTGAAAAATAAGCATCATTTTTGAGGTTATTTATTGTTGTTGAAGGTTTTTCAAACCCATTATCTTTCCGGAATGATACTAAATAGTTTAAATCGAGGTTTTTAATTTCTGGAAAATTTCCCGATAAAATCACGTCGGATTTATCTGAAAGAAGAAGACACCCAAACATCCATAAAAAAAGATAATAAGTTTCAGATTTTTTAGAATTTCCCCATTTTTTCTTAAAATTAAGATTATAGAATTCTACGAGATTTAAACGAGTTTCTTTATTGAAGCCATCATCTTCAAACCAATCAATAAAGTCTTCCCAATGTACAGAAATGTTCAGCTTTTCATTGCATATTTCTATAATATCCTGAACAGCATCTTTAGGGATAGATATATATTGTTTCTGTAAATCCTCTTTGAAATTATTGATGCCCAATTCATTTTTAAAATCTCCAAGATTGCCGTGATGTCTTCTTACGACTATGAAGCAAATAACACAAAGCAAAAACCTTAAATCAACGGGAAGCCCACTGTTTTTAAGGTATTCTTGGGCAACATAAAAGACAAAAACCGCTGACGGTAAGGAATGATTTTTTAAACTATTATGCGGCTCATCCGGGATTCGCAAGTAATTTTGAAAGTACGAAGTGGCCTTGCCGATATCGTGATAAAACCCACAAATGTATAACAAGTCGGACTTTATAGTTTTATCAAAACCAAAATTAGTTGTGTTCTTTATGGCAATTGTCGAACAATTTTTTGCAACTTCTTTTAAATGCTTGACCAATGGCACACCAGGATGCGATTCTATAATCTTCATAGAAACTGAATGTTTCCTTCACTTGCAATGGCAAATGATTTTTTGTTGGATTTTGCCCTAATACTATCCCCATTCATTTCTACCAAAATTTCACCGTATCGGTTAATTGTTCTGTCGGTTTGCATATCTAAAGGAAAAGTTTCAACCTGAAAAACCCTTTCTTTTATAAAATTAATATCAACAGGAGCATTTTCTGTGTCTAATTCTGAAAGGTTGATAGCCGTGCTAAAATCTAGATAATTATTAGGAACTTCGCTTAACTCTTTTTCTCCAACATATTCAATATTAGCAGACATTTGACTTAACCCCAAGTAAGGATGAAAATGAAACCTCTTACTCTTTAGGCGTTCGATTAGCTCATTTCTTAATCGATGGTCCCAGTTTAAAAAAATTCTATAATTCGGGTCTTTTAATAGTTCATATTCAATTTGGGTTCTGTTTGTTACATTGAAAAATGATTGGTAACTGCCCGTATCTAACAGATTAAATCCGATATTTACTTTCTTTATTTCAGAAAGAGGTCTAATTGCGACCGAAGCATTACTATTTGAGAAAACTTCCCTCAAGTGTTCCTTGCCCACCTTAATTTTGTTAAGAGAATCTTCTCGCTCTATACCCAAAACTGCCCCCAAAACGCCATAAATTGCTGATGGAGTTGGCAAACTGTAAGTTAAAGGAGAAGTCGTAGTGTTGAATTTTCTAAAATGGCCATATTCCCCAGAAATATCGAATATGAGTGCTGTTTTAGAAGTCATCTGTCTTGTACGTTTTATTTTCTAAAGTATAGGTTTCTCCATTGTTTAAAAACTTTAAGCGACTATCCACTTGAACTTTTACAGAGATTATTTTATCTGAATTGGCTTTAATTTCTTTCAGTAGGCCTGTGAGGTCAATTTTATAATCTTCAGTATTTCTGATTTGTAACTCACTTTTTTCTGAAATCATTTTCAAACGTTGTCTTAATCCACCAATGTAGTATGGTTCCTTATAATTAACAGTAAAAAGCAATAAAGGATTCTGTCCAAACTTTGATCGAGAAATAAGATTCTTTGTGCCATTCCAAATTCCTTCCAAAAGCAGCTCCCGATCTTCTTCAGTCATTTTGGTGTATTGAGCAGCTTTTTCATTTACAATACCGTTGAAGCCTATTAATGCATATGGAATTTTGTATTCTGTTCTAAAGGTGGTTTGTTTCTTTTTATCTCCAGAAGCAAAAGCACCCGTTCCTTGCTCAGTAATAATTTCTGTTTGATGCAATGATTTACCCATTTGAAATTGAACAGGCCCAGTATAAGTAAAAGTGTCTTTTTTAATTGGTAAAACACCACCAAACACGCGAACGTCAATACAAGTTTTCAATACCTTATCGCTACTTTCCTTGAAAAGTTCTGCTCTTCTGGAACCAGAAGCTATATAATCTTCATTTCCATCCGAATATTTTGTTTCTCGTACGAAAATATCTTTATCATCAGAACCGTTATAACCTTTATATTCAAACCAATAATCCCTAATAGTTCTTTTTAGTCGAACATCAGAAACAAGTACCTTGTTTTCCTCGCTGTCAAATCTTGGCCGGTTTTCGTTTAAAGGGTCCCCATTGGGATTTGAATTCTCGATTTCGTATAAGAATAAAATTTCTGAACGATTTTTAATTTCTTCCATTATAATTGTATTAGATAATTTGATTTTTATGATTTAAATTTTCTTCCTAATTCAAGACCGCAAACAAAATTGAATGATATTTCTTGATTGGACATTTTTGCAATTTCCTTTTTACAGATCCTTAGTTTTTCGGCAATATATTCACGAAGGTCCTTATAGGTGTTTTGATAAGAATATTGATTTACTTTTTCTACCGCTTCGGTGTAAAGTCGCTCCACATCTCTTGAAGTAATATGCAATCCCTTTAGTTTTTTTTCAAATGGCGTACTACCAAGACTTGCTTGTTGCATACTAAACACTAAGTGAACAAGTACACCAAGACAAAATATCCCTGATTGTGCATCCTGTTTGGCAAAATCTTCATTTTCTGATATAAATCTTTTTAACTTTTCAAAATCGAAGGATACCTTTTTGCTGATTTCTTCTTTTTCTTCTTCTGTTACCATTGTTGTAATATTTAATTTTCGTATTTTATTAGATTTAATTCTGCCAAATAATTTTGTAGTAAAAAGCACTTTGCAATCAATAAATCTCCCTTTTCAACAAAACCTTCATTATTGGCCCTCTTAATATAGTTCGCTCTTATTACTTTCATAAATCGTTCATGAAGTTCTTTCTCACTTATTTTTCTACCCATAAAAATTTTATAGGTTATCTCATAAAAGCTATCTTCAAAGAATTGTTTGAATAATCTAAAACTAAATTTTAGGTCCTGTTTTTGCTTTTTCTTGTAGTGATAATCTAAGTCTTTAAATAGTGGGTTATTGTTTATAATTTTTGGAATTTCTATAAATAATTTCCGGAAGCGTGATGGCGGTATTTCTTCCAACATCATTTTTATTTTAATTGCCTTTGTTGTTGGGTTTTCTTCAAAAAAAAGCAGGTTTAATGTAAATAAGTTGTTGTTTGTTTGTCCAATTTTTTCCATTAAAAAATCTTCGTTTGAAGTAATGGATTCACTATTTTTTATTTGATAGTCAATTTCATTAAATAGTCCTAGAGCATTATCCAAAGATTCAGTATCGTTTGGCATGACGGCTTTGGGTATCAAAAAATAACTTTTGCCGAAAAAATATTTTGTCAGGTATTTTGTGATGTAATTTTTACCCAATTCCATTTCAATGGCACAGGTTTCACAAATTGGGTAGTTAATCCAATTGTTTTTTTGGTTAAAAAACCCGCTAACAGTTCCTGTTTTATCTACAGTACTATATTTAAAGGGAGAACCAAAACCATAAACCTCTGGTTTTTGCTGATGGCAGATACTACATATTTTGTTCTCCGCCTTCGAAACAACTCCATATTTATTATAATTTCCCTCTATTCCATTTTTGGAGATTAACCGCTGGACTATTTTAAAATCGGACAACAACCTTCTTTGGCCATCAACGTCAATAGTTAAAGTAAAGGCACTATTGAGTTTATCCTGTTTTTCTTGATTATCATATGTATTTTGTAATTCAGATTTAATTTGGTCGTAATTATCTATAAATGAATGCTGCCATCCCTTAAAAAAGGTTGCATTATCAGCATCTTCGGTTTCTGATAATTCAATTAGGTTTGGGAATTGAGTATTAACTAGTGTGTTCAGTTTTTTATCCAAGTCGCCAAATTTGGTTGTGAAGGTTATATCACCACCACGTGCAGATCCTTTTCTGTAAGCGTATTTTGAATAATTCTTCTCATTCACATTTTGCACATCGATACCTTTGAAATGAATTCTTTCTCCTTTTTTCTGGAATTCAATTAGAAGCATTTTACAGACCTTATTTGGATAAGGTTCCTGTGTAAATAACTCATAAGGCTTGAGATTTGAATTTCTTTCAAACTCTAATTTTCCAATGTCCGTTATCGACCGATCTTGCATAATGGTATTTCTTATATTATCAAATATAAAAATATTTACATATAGTTGTTTATAAATGACCTATTATTCATATTTTTGAATCATCTAAACAAAGTTGGATTGAAACCATATCGTTGTTTATTTAAATTCCATCAAAACTAGGTTTGAAAACAAACCCCGTAGCTCAATGGATAGAGCAGTGCTATCGAAAGCACAGGTTCCAAGTTCGAATCTTGGCGGGGGTTCAAAAGGATTATTAAGTTGATTTTCTCCTTGGCTTTGCCATTCCCCAATTTTCAGTAACGTATGTACCATTTTTAGTTGGTTTAATCAAAAACGTTCTATCCATAGTCCCAAAGACCATAGCATAATATTTCTTACAATTTAAAATGGGGGAAGGTTTCTCGTAAGAGAATTCCTAAGATACTATGTTTGGATAAAATTTCCTTACTGAAATGCGTAATTTTCAAAAAATATTTAAACGTTGACAACCTGCGGAAGTCGGCCAGACCTTCCGCTCGGATCCTCCCATGCGGACACGCCGCGCCGGTCCGCAACGGTCGTCCTTCCACTACAGGTCGCCCGACCCCCTCGGTTTGCTCGAAAGAACAAGCGGCGTTCCACGCCCCTTGACCTTTCCTTCCCCTACCCACAAAAATCTTTTCTAACGTTCAACAGTAGACAAATAGGAGAATTGAAATCGAGATGACTAGGTACCAAAGCAGACTCCCCGTCCAACTTTTAATCGACCCATTTAGGAATTGACTTTAAGTTGCTCACATTTACACGGCCAACATTTAAAATTCCTTCAATAGTAATTTTAACACATGAGCCTTATTTGACTTAAAGACTAGATGGACTTTCCAGCTTTCCAAAAGAGCATAGGCAAACCTCAAATTAGTTCTGATCAGAAGGAATTCAAAAAAATAGTAACTTGGACTCTCATTGATACCGTTTATGAAAATCGCTTTTAGAACAAAGGAAGATGCCAATAAGGAACAGGAAAGGGAGTTTCTCGCCCTTTCGGGAAGTGAGCGGTTCTATAGGTTTGTCGGGTTTATACAACAAAGTAAGAAGCTGCCTTCCAAAGCCAAGAAAACCAAAGACAAAAGCTTCAAGATCATCATCAAAACAAATCGTTGATGCAGCAATGGAAAAAGGACGTTGACCAATTTCTAGAACTGGCCAGTAAGCATGCTGTACGAATGCTGATGGTGGGAGGGGCGGCCGTTAATTTCCATGGGTACCAAAGACATTCCGCCGATGTTGACTTTTGGTTGGATACCTCTCCAGAAAATTTGGATAAGTTGGGACGGGTCTTTAAGGATATGGGCTTTGACTTTAATGGGTTTCCACCAGAGGTCCATGAACAGAAACAGAATATATCCTTAAAGTTTTCACCTGCAGACTTGGATGTCGAGCTAATTACAAAATTCAATGTAGGCCGACCTTTTGACCAAGCCTACGAAGCATCCGAACTGGTTCAAATCGGTACGAATAAAATTGCTAAGCTTCGTGTATTGACTTTGGATGATTTGATTAGTAGTAAAATCAAGTCAAATAGAACCAAGGACTTGTTGGATATTAAAGAATTGAGACGATTAAACGACCCTAAAAGGAACAAGGGTCTGGGGTTGTGAAGTTAAAACCTTTATCCAATTAATTTTAACCCAACCTCCGGAAGTCGGCCAGACCTTCCGCTCCAATCCTTCCCATGCGGACACGACTCACCGGTCCGCAACGGTCGTCCTTCCGTTCCAGGTCGCCCGACCCCCTCGGTGCGCTAGAAAGAACAAGCGGCGTTCCACGCCCCTTGACCTTTCCTTCCCCTACCCACAAAACCGTTTTCAACTGACTTTTTCAGGATAGCGAAATCCCAAATAAGGCCAAATAAAGTATCGGTTTGGCCCCATTTGTTCCTATATGGTTTGATGTGGTTTTTTATATTAAATAATTGATAATTAATTAGTTATATTGTTTTTTCTTCACTTATATTTATCCGTGAAACGGATAGCGAGGTGTATTCTAAGTAACTTAGAATCGGCTACTTCTGGCGAAGTGTTCTGCTTAAAAAAGCATCTAAAATGGATTCTGGAAAAAGGGGCAGGAAACGGTTGGGAAACAGGAAGCGTTGGCATAATGTAATGCTCAGGTTCAACGATGCCGAATATGAAAAGCTAAGGGCCATTTGCGAAAGCTACGATTTGGACATATCCCAAAGAGGAACTATTAGCCCATTGCTGAGAAGAATGGTCCTGAACGGCAAAACAGAAGAGAAGGAAAGACTGCCCGATACCTCGGAACTCGCCTACCATATCAACAGGATAGGGAACAACATTAACCAACTGGTAAAGTTGGCCCACCATAAAAATCTAAGAAACCCCAATGGGAACCTAGATGCGGAAATAAAAAGGACCAATGAACTACTGTACGAACTCTTGGAGATTACAATGAAAGCATAAACGATATGATTGCCAAGATAATTTACGGACATACATGTAGGGGAACCTTGGACTATATCCTCGGCAAGGAGGGCATGCAGGTATTAGGCTATGGCAACACGTTTTCACAGGACATCTCCCCGAAGTTTTTCGGGAGCCTGCTCCATTTTCAGGGCCAGCGCAACGCGACCAAGAACCGCTATGCCCATATCAGCCTGAACCTCCCCCACAATGAACACGTCGATGACAGTACCTTTTTTGAAATCTCGAAGGAGTACATGGAAAAGATGGGCTATGGCGAACAGCCCTTCATCGTAGTAAGGCACAATGATACGAAACATGAACATGTGCATATCGTTACCACCAATGTCAATGACAAGGGAAAGGTGCTAAGTCTCTACAATAGTAAAAGAAGAAGCATGGCCACCACCAGTTATCTCGAAACGAAATACGGCCTTGAACCTATCCCTAGGACAAAACAGCAGAAGGAACTACCAATTTTTCGGTTACCGGAACTAAAGACCGACAACGAAGATACCCAAGGGACAAGATACTATATCCAGGACGTATTGAACCGCATCCTACAGAAATATAAGGTCAGGAGTTTCGAGGAGCTTGCCCGACACGTCCAACCCTATCACATTGAAATACGCAAGACCCAAAGCACATCGGGAAGGGTAGGGGTAGCCTTTGGACTGGACAACCGTCAGGGATACAGGACCCGATTTATCAACGGTTCCCAGGTACACCGACAAATGAGCGGCCCGAAACTCCAATGGGTATTCGAAAACCATAAAAAGTCCAAGCTGTTGCCGATGCACCGAAAACGGCTGCTGAAACAAATTGAGACAACTTATAGCCTTTTCAAGACTATCCGTCCGCACGACCTCAAGCAAGTGCTCAAGGAATACCAGGGTATGGATATCGAACTGGATATAAGGAGGGCTACCATTGGAGAATATACCATCTACGACAAGTCAGGATATGTCTTCAGGGAAAAGGAACTTAGTAAACATCTCAGGATGCAGGAGCGGCAGGATATTTTCGGGAACGGTAATGTCCCGACCCAAATCGATACCCAAAGCAAACAGTTCCAACTTGAAAAGGAAAAACTGATTAGGGAAGCGATTCAAACATCACACCTGACATCAAAACAACAAAAAGTACTTCTATCGGAACATATCGAAACCCTCAGGTTTAAGAATATCGTTCCAATCCTATTGGAATCTGAAAAGCACAGATTCCTTGAAAAGTATATGTCAAGCGAGGAGAAACATACATTTAGGAAAAACCTAAAAGAAACCTTTCCCCAAATCCAACAAAAATTACATGACACGGAAACCAGAAAGGAGAGGGAAGCCCTACAAGGGAAGTTCGATTTGATAGGGGATGTATTAAGGAAAGGCGTTTTCAATGTAGGAGCAACGGATGGGAGCGTTAGGCACCTGTTCCAAGCCTTGGGTGTCAAGTACCAGAACAATAAACTGCTGTTCGCCAGTTCGGACAAATATTTCGTTCCAGTTCAATTGGGACACTTGCCCTTTCCTAAAAATATGCAAGAACATGTATCTAATGGATTTGTCCGACAGAACCATCTCATGATGGAAATGCTGACAAAGCAAGAAACTGATATCTTATCCAAACAATCCGCGATTTCCTTTTTTCTTCCCATGGTCTTTCCGGGACTCTTCGAACGTATGCATCCCGATTATAAACGACAATACGAAAGCATTTCCCTAGGTGCTTACCTCAAACATGCCGAACGGATGCATGAATCGTTCGAGAAATCCCCAATTGACTACATTGGTTTTTTCAATGCAAAGGGATTCTATTTTGAGAAAATAGATAACGGTATCAACATAAAGTCAATTTACACCGACAATAGTTCAAGTTATAAACTACCAAAAAGGACAAGCCTTTATTTAAATTCCATCCCCGATTTGGAAACATTCTTAAAACAACAGCATCCGGTTTTGGAAAATCTCATCAAAACTAACAGGAATAGCCTAGAAAACTTATGGGCCGGCCATTTGATGGAACTGGGCCAATATGAAAGGGTCGCTTATCTGCTGACAAATGAAAACGTATATCCGAACCTTCACCGAGAAGTAGTAGAATATCACATGGATAAGGGACTCAGTAAAACCATACAGGAGCGGATAGCAAGTAAAAACACCTTCCAACAAAACCGTCTATTAAGAATAGGCGTTTACACTAAAGGCTCATTATTGGACAAACCGGGAGGGAACCATCAGGAAGATTACAACGGATTTAAGGATGAGTTGACCGACTATACAAAGAGAAGGAAGGATAGGGGAATTTCATTTTAGTGGCAAAGGGGACTAATCGGCGAGGAATCTACACAGGATTTTTGTGGTTAGGGGAAAGAGAGTTATATGGTTTTTATCATAAACTGATCTTAACACACCCATATAAATTCAAATAAAACCAAATAACCCCATATTCTGAGTGCAAATTGAGTGCAAATGAAAAAGACTTTAAAGAAATGAATCTCTAAAGTCTTGATTTTCAGGTGATCGCGACACGATTCGAACGTGTGACCGTCTGCTTAGAAGGCAGATGCTCTATCCAGCTGAGCTACGCGACCATAGAACATTTAAAAGAATGGGTTTTTTAAATGTGGGTGCAAATTTAGTAAAAAATCCATATTGTTAAAACCAAAATCAATAAAAGATAATACGGTAATGGCGAAGGGTTGGGTTAAGTTTTTTTGTATCCGTCGTATTTGTCAAAGTTATCGTATAACTGGTCCAGGACCTGATAGAAGGTTTCAAAGGCTTCTTCTGAAATATGAATGGTACTGACCCGCCTTAAATCCTGAATTAAGGGAAGTACTTTTTTCATGAGCTTTTGGCCCTCTTCTGTCATCACCAATTTGTAGCGCTTTTGATCGTCCCTGAATCGGGATTTTTTCAACAAACCTTTTTTACAAAGTCCGCTAATGACGCGGGAGGTCGTCGCCCTATTTCTAAAATTGGATTTGGCGATGTCTGCCTGAGAGGCATCCGTACCTTCTAAATGCACCCGTTGGAGAATGACCCACTGTTCAATGGTTAGGTCAATATCATTATCATCGAACACTTGTAAAAAAGTACTTTGCACCTTTTTAAGGGTACGGTCAATGTATACGCCAAATCCTTCGGTACGGTCCATATTTCGCCTTTCGTCGAACAAAAATACATAGAAAATCGTTAAAATTGTTGTTAATGCAACAAAATGGAATTTTTTTTGTAGTTTTAGACCGGATTGATGAACCAAGTAAACATCATGTCGATACAATTCAAAACATATATTTTAGAGGACAGCACCTATAAAGGTGGCGCCAAGAAAATTGTAATGCCCCAAGGTATTGAAGTCCATAAATTGTCCTCCAACGAAAATCCACTGGGGTATTCGCCAAAGGTGAGACAAGCCCTCATGGCTTCGCTTGATGAATTGAGCCAATATCCGGACAATACGGATATTCGTTTGCGCCAGGCCTTGGTAAAGGATTTTGACCAAGCACTTTCTGAAGATCATTTTATAACGACGAACAGCGGTTCGGAAATTATCGACCTAATTTCAAAGGCCTTTCTTGGGGAAGGGGATACCGTCATTGTGAGTCAGCCGTGCTTTCTACCCTATACTGCGTTTACAAGGTGGATGGGAGCAACGGCAATCAATGTACCTATGACCACGAATTTTGAATATGATTTTGAGGGTATTTTGAAGGCTATTTCCGATAGTACCAAATTGGTCTTTTTGGCTTCGCCCAACAATCCCTCGGGAACCTATATTCCAAAAGACGTTTTAGAGGATTTTATGAACAAAGTTCCGGAACATGTAATCGTGGTTCTGGATGAGGTGTATCGGCATTTTGCCGATGCCCCGGATTATGTGACAGGGCTTCCCTTTGTAAAACAGAACAAAAATATCATCGCGATCAACAGTTTTTCCAAGACCTACGGGTTGGCCGGACTTCGTATAGGGTATTGCTATGCACCGTTACACATCAGCAGTTACATGCGAAAAATCTGTAAACCGTTCCTGTTGTCCTCAATGGCTTTGGAAGGAGCCATTGCGGCATTGGAAGATGAGGAATTCGTACAAGAGACCGTGGATTTGGTTCGAACGGAAAGAGCTTTTGTGTTGCATGGATTGAAGGAATTACATATTAAATATTGGCCCACCCAGGGAAACTTTGTCATGATCCAACCCCCAATATCGGACACCGAGTTGGTAAAACAGATGGAACAAAAAGGAATCATGGTGCGGCCCGTGGGTAATTTTGGTGCCCCCGGTAAAGTCCGTATCTCATTCGGTACCCGGGCGGCAAATAACGCTATGTTGGATGCCTTGGAAGCCGCTATCAAACAAAAAGAAGTAACAACGTAAAAAATTTCGCAACTATGTTGCATTAACAACAATAAAATAAAAACATATGTCAACAACCATAGCAGCAGAGAAGAAGCAGGATAAAGCAACTGATTTTATGCCCATAAACGGCACGGATTATTTGGAACTCTATGTGAGCAACTCCAAACAAGCGGCCCATTTTTATAAAACCGCCTTTGGATTTGAGTCCTTGGCCTACAAAGGCTTGGAGACCGGGAGTAGGGAGTTTGAATCCTATGTGGTTCAACAGGATAAAATTCGCTTGGTATTAACGTCCCCTTTAAAAAGTGGTACTGAGGTAGGTAAGCATATCGATAAACACGGTGATGGCGTTAAGGTAACCGCCCTTTGGGTAGATGATGCCACCTATGCCTACGAGGAGGCGGTAAAACGAGGTGCCAAAAGCTTTATGAAACCCCAAGTGGAGGAAGATGATCACGGAAAAGTGGTTCGTTCCGGTATTCATACCTATGGCGAGGTAGTCCATATCTTTGTGGAACGAAAGGATTATAACGGGGTCTTTTTGCCCGGATATCGGAAATGGGAATCAGACTATAAGCCAGAGTCCGCCGGACTCAAATTTGTGGACCACATGGTAGGGAATGTGGAAGAGGGAAAAATGAACTATTGGGTGAAGTTCTACGAGGATGTCATGGGCTTCAAACAGATTCTTTCCTTTGATGATAAGGATATTTCTACAGAATACACGGCCCTCATGAGCAAGGTGATGAGTAACGGTAACGGGCGTATCAAATTCCCTATTAACGAACCGGCTCCCGGAAAGAAAAAATCCCAAGTGGACGAATATCTCGAATTTTACGAAGGCGAAGGGGTACAGCATATTGCTGTAGCTACGGACGATATCGTGAAAACGGTATCCGACCTTAAAAGCAGGGGGGTGGAATTTTTGACCGTTCCCACCACCTATTATGATGTGCTAACCGAAAGGGTGGGTAAAATAGACGAGGATATAGATTCCCTGCGAAAACTGGGAATTTTGGTGGATCGTGACGATGAAGGTTACTTGTTACAGATTTTCACCAAAACGGTACAGGCAAGGCCCACCATGTTCTTTGAAATCATACAAAGAAAAGGAGCTACTTCCTTTGGAAAAGGAAACTTTAAGGCTTTGTTCGAGGCCATTGAGCGGGAGCAAGAGTTGAGGGGTACTTTGTAAAACCAATGCTCGGGATAAAAGTATTGTGGTTGTGAGTGTGAAGGTCATAGTGTAAAATTGTTCATTTTCTTTGCTTGTCCAAAGAAAACGAACCAAAACAAACGACACTTTTGAGTGGGATTTTTGACTTTAAGCAAGTCAAAAACCGCTCACCAAACCCCGCGCCATGCCAATGCCTGGCTGAATTTCGGGGCTTTGGCTTCGCTTATCCGGCGCAAAAGCCATACCGACTTCGTCGTCACAACATTCAGTACAAAGTGAATCGTGGTAAAGTCCTGATTTACGGCTTTTGCCGCTTTTATGCCACATGTACTAAAATGACTAACTTTAAAAGTAAGGAACAATTAAAATATAATTCGATGCCCATATATCATAAACAAGGAAACATACCCCCAAAACGGCACACGCAGTTCCGTAGGCCGGATGGGGAACTGTATTCGGAGCAATTGTTCGGCACCATAGGTTTTGATGGCATGTCCTCGCTGCTCTATCACCACAATAGGCCCACTATGGTCAAGGAAATTGTAAAGAGCACGGACATGTTCCCAAAAATCGCCCTGGAAAAACACATTCGTTCGCTAAAATTGGTGAGTTTTAATGTGGAACCCAAGGACGACTTTCTGGAGGCACGGGAACCCCTATTGATCAATAATGATGTGCATATAGGCGTAGCGGCGCCACGGAAATCCGTCACGGATTATTTCTATAAAAATGCCGATGCGGATGAAATGCTCTTCATCCACAAGGGTACGGGTACGTTGCGAACTATTTTTGGTAATATTCCCTTTGAATATGGCGATTATCTGATCATTCCTAGAGGGGTGATCTATCAAATCGATTTTGATTCTGAGGACAACCGGATTTTTTACGCGGAGTCCTTCACGCCCATTTACACCCCGAAAAGGTATAGAAATTGGTTCGGGCAGTTGTTGGAACATTCCCCATACTGCGAGCGGGACTATAAACTCCCCCAAGATTTGGAAACGTTCACGGATTTGGAGGATCATTTCATAAAGGTCAAAAAACAAGGGGTGCTGCATGAAATGATCTACGAAGGGCATCCTTTTGATGTCGTGGGATGGGACGGTTACAATTATCCCTACGGATTTTCGATTCATAATTTTGAACCGATTACGGGCAGGATACACCAACCGCCACCGGTACATCAGACCTTTGAAACATCGGCGTTTGTGATCTGTTCCTTTGTGCCCAGATTGTACGACTATCATCCAAAATCCATTCCGGCTCCTTACAACCATTCCAACATAGATTCTGATGAGGTGCTGTACTATGTGGACGGTGATTTTATGAGCAGGAATGGGGTGGCTCCGGGCAATATTTCCTTGCATCCGGCCGGTATTCCCCACGGTCCGCATCCGGGTGCCGTGGAGCGAAGCATCGGCCAAAAAGGTTCTGAGGAGCTTGCCGTAATGATAGACACCTTCAGGCCCTTGATGGTTACGGAAAATGCCCTAAAACTGGACGACGGGGATTACTACCGTTCTTGGTTGAATTCATAAATACAGCACGTACATGAAGCCGTTGACCACTTGGGTACACGTACCACAAAATTCGGATTTCACTATTTATAATTTGCCCTTCGGGATATTTTCTGCCGATGGAAAAAACCCTAGGGCCGGTATGGCAATAGGCGAACAGATCGTGGACCTTTCCGTATTGGCCAAGGCCAATTTATTGGCGGTGGAACCGCGCTATTTTTTGCAATCCACTCTGAACGATTTTATCGCCCTCGGCAAACCCATTACCAACAAGGTTCGGTTGGAGGTACAAAAGCTATTGATGGAGGAGGATTCACCCCTAAAAAGTAGGCCAGATGCCTTCATGCCCCAAGAAAAGGCTACGATGCATCTTCCCGTCCAAATAGGGGATTATACCGATTTTTATAGCAGTTTGGAGCACGCTACTAATGTAGGCAAAATGTTCCGTGACCCGGAAAATGCGTTGTTGCCCAACTGGAAGCACCTTCCTGTGGGCTATCACGGTAGGGCTTCATCCATTGTCGTGAGCGGTACCGACATATATCGACCCAAAGGCCAAGTACTCCCCAAGGGCGCTGAGGTTCCGGTCTTCAAGCCTTCCGGTCGGTTGGATTTTGAACTGGAAATGGCATTTATCGTTGGCAAGGAAACCCAATTGGGGGAATCCATTCCTGTGGATAAGGCATCGAACTATATCTTTGGCATGGTGTTGTTCAACGATTGGTCCGCCCGCGATATCCAGAAATGGGAATATGTTCCCTTGGGACCTTTTTTGGGCAAAAGTTTTGCTTCGTCCATTTCCCCGTGGATCGTGACCTTAGAGGCCTTGGAACCCTTTAAGGTATCGGGACCCGAACAAGACCCAGAAGTGCTTCCCTATTTAAAAATCGAGGGTGCCCATAATTATGATATCGATTTGGAAGTGACCCTGGCCCCAGAACAATCGGATCCACAAACCATCTGCCGTTCCAATTTCAAATATATGTATTGGAACATGGCCCAGCAGTTGGCGCATCACACCATAAACGGATGTAATGTGAAAGTGGGCGATATGATGGCCTCCGGTACCATTTCCGGGAAGGACAATACGGCCTACGGCTCGCTTTTGGAACTTTCTTGGGGCGGAACAAAAACAATTCAACTAACTAACGGACAAACCCGAACTTTTTTGGAGGACAACGACACCATTACCCTAAGAGGGGTTGCGGAAAGGGATTTTATAAAAGTAGGCTTCGGTGAAGTTTCGGGAAAAATTCTTCCGGCTAAAAATTGAAATATGACAAAAACGATTGATCCAAATAAGGTTTCCCAACAGGAACTACATGCCTATCTTTTATCGGCCGTAGCGCCACGTCCCATTTGTTTTGCCAGTACGGTGGATAAAGATGGCAATGTCAATTTAAGCCCCTATAGTTATTTCAATATTTTCAGTATCAATCCGCCCATCATGATTTTTTCACCCAATCGAAGCGGACGTGACGGATCCATGAAGCATTCCCATCAGAATGTACTGGAAGTGCCGGAGGTGGTGATCAATATTGTCAACTACCCCATGGTGGAGCAAATGTCCTTGGCCAGTACTTCGTACGACAAGGGCGTCAATGAATTTGTGAAGGCGGGATTTACGGAGGTCCCCAGCGAAAAGGTGAAACCGCCCAGGGTAGGGGAGGCGCCGGTGGCCATTGAATGTTCGGTCACGGAAGTCATTGAACTGGCCGATACCCCGGGAGCCGGAAACCTGATTTTGGCAAAAGTGGAATTGGTGCATGTTAACGAGGCCTATCTGGACAAGGACGCCCAATTGGATACCCAAAAATTGGATCTTGTGGGCCGCATGGGCGGTAATTGGTATACACGTTCCAGTGGGACATCGCTTTTTGAGATTCCAAAACCTATCAGAAACCAAGGAATCGGCGTGGATCAACTACCCGAAAAAGTACGGAACAGTACCGTTTTAACGGGAAATAATTTAGGCCGATTGGGGAACCTGGAGGCCCTTCCCACACAGGAATCCATCGATAGGATTGCGGCTTTACCCAAAATCAAGGAACTGTTGGAAAGCTCCATGGATACCGTAAAAATCCATAAGTTGGCCCAGCAATGGCTGGACGAGAATCGGACAGAGGAGGCCCTGGCGCTTTTGTGTATTCAGTAGGGATATAGTTCATAATCCGTAGGTAGCGGGATAATCCATTGATATAAAAGACCCCAAAGGTTTCAAAAACCTTTGGGGTCTAGTTTTTAAAAGATTGTATGGTATTCCTTTAAGGGCTTACATAATCAACGTTTTGTCAAGTAGGGTGATTCATAATGAATAAAAAACAAACTTTCAAAGCAGTCAAACAAAAGTCCTTTTGAGGAAGCTCGATGATGGAGGAGTGTTAATTTTATCAATAACCAAAAGTATACGTTATGCCAATCATTGGAAGTGTTATTAAAGGTATTATAGATGTTACCGGTACAATTTCTGGAGAATCCGATCCTGTTGCGGAACAAAAGGAAGTTCTTAAATCCCTATTGGAGTCTGCAGCCGAAACGCAATTTGGAACCGCCTATAAATTTCCTGAAATCCTTTCCTCCGAGGACATTCAGCGCACTTTTGCGGAAACCGTTCCCTATTTTGACTACAATTCCATTAGTGCCAATTGGTGGGAAAAGCTCCATAAAGGCGCGGAAAACGTCACTTGGCCCGGCAATCCGGATTACTTCGCACTAAGCTCCGGAACCACGGGAAAGACCAGTAAGCGGATTCCCGTAACGGAAGAAATGATCAAAGCAATTCGTTGGGCCGGTATCAAGCAGGTATTGGCCCTGAGTAATTTTGATTTTCCATCTGATTTTTTTGAAAAGGGTATTTTGATGCTGGGTAGCTCTACAGACCTTATTGAACAAAAGGACCATTTGGAAGGTGAAATAAGTGGCATAAGTGCCAGTAATATCCCTTCATGGTTCCGGGGCTATTACAAACCTGGTGAGGAAATCGCCAAGATAGACGATTGGGACGAACGCGTGGAAAAAATAGTAGCCGAGGCTCCCAATTGGGATATTGGAGGACTTAGCGGTATCCCTTCCTGGATAGAGTTGATGTTGAAAGAGGTCATAAAGGCACATAACCTCAAAAACATCCATGAGATTTGGCCCAATCTGGAGGTCTACACTTCCGGGGGTGTCGCTTTTGGTCCTTATGAGAAAAGTTTCAATGCCTTAATGGGTCGCCCAATAACGGTTATTGATACGTATTTAGCGTCTGAAGGGTTTATCGCTTTCCAGGCGAGACCGGAAACGGATGCCATGAAGTTGGTGACGGACAACGGTATCTATTTCGAGTTTGTTCCCTTTGACCCAGATTTGATACAAGAAGATGGGTCACTAAGCCAAGAAGCGAAATCGGTGACGCTTGCTGAGGTGGAAAAAGGTCAAAATTATGTGTTGATCATTAGTACCGTTAGCGGTGCTTGGCGTTATCTTATTGGGGATACCATAGAATTTACCGATGTGGAACGGGCCGAAATCAAGATTACGGGCCGGACCAAGTTTTTTCTAAATACCGTTGGTTCCCAACTATCGGTTAATAAATTGGACGACGCCCTGCAGGAACTGGAAAATACATTTGATGTGGAGGTACCGGAATATACGCTTTGTGCAAAAAAGTACGACGACGGATTTTATCATACGTGGTATTTGGGAACCGATGCCCAACTGGACCCTAAGAAAGCGGCAGCTACGCTGGACGAGTCCTTAAAAAATGCGAACAAGAACTATAAGGTGGCACGCTCAAAGGCCTTGCAAGGGGTCAAGGTATTTGTCGTGAAACTCGATGTTTTTTACGAATGGAACGACCGGAACAAGAAAAAGGGCGGACAGGTTAAAATGGAGCGTGTCATGGACGAGGACAAATTCCAAGAATGGGAGGACTTTGTCCAAAAAGAACTATAGTTTTCGATTTAATCAACAACGGCATCCCGCTCCTCAACCAATAGCATGATTTCTTCCGGACTTAAGTACAGGCGTTTGATCCTATTAACATACCTTTCAGTGAGTCCGGCCTTTTTCAGAATAAACTCCTTGGTCGCCAATATATAATCCTCCATACCATGGATTACGGCAAAGGAATCCGCCCTACGCTCCGCCTTCCGAATGTATCTTTTGGATGATATGTATCTGATACCAAAACCAATGAGATTGAGTCCACTGCGATTTCTAAAATCCATGATGTGGCCCAATTCATGGCCCAGCCAACCAATCATGATTTTAGAGGGAATGTCCTTGGTGAGATAGACACTATCGGCAATTTTGATTTTTTCGCTTATTAAAATTTTGTACTTCCTTTTCTTTTTTTGCCTAAAAACACTCCAAAAAGCGGGCTGCGCCTGCATGGTAGATTTTTCAATATGTTTTTTGAACTTGAACTCGATGGGTGTATTCGCTAGTTCTGGATAGTGGGACAAGGCTATCAGGGCTTCCTCTTTAATTTCCTCGGGTATGATGTGTGGCTGGGTGGCTTGCATAAATAGGATCGGTACTAGTGCGGTTATAAAGTTCAAAATTTTGGTATTAAAGTAATGGGCTAAAGAATTTAGCGAGACCCTCCATAAACTTGATGAAAATGGAACGCTTTTTAAAGGAAACCAATTCCAATTGGATGTCCTTTTTGCAATGGCCAAAGAATATTTCCTCGATTTTTTTGGCTATATCCTTATCATAAATTAGGACATTGGTTTCAAAGTTATGCTCAAAACTTCGGTAATCAAAATTGCCCGATCCCACCGATGCTATTTCGCCATCTATAATGATGACCTTGCTGTGGGAGAAATCAGGTCTCAGATAAATGTTCGCCCCAACATTAAGCAGTGCCTCGAAACCGGAGAACATACTGTACTTTGCCAACAACGAATCAGAAACCTTGGGGGTCAGGAGGTTTACTTCCACACCACTGAGCGAGGCTATTTGTAGGGCCTCCAAAACGGGCATCCCAGGAATGAAATAGGGGTTGGCTATGCATATGCTTTTTTTCGCGCTATTGATCATTGCCAGATATTGCTGCATGATGGCAGGATATTTGGAATCCGGACCACTGGATACCACTTGGGCGATACTTTCCCCTTTACCGTCAAATTTTGGAAAGTATTTGTCCTGTAACAAAAGGTCCTCATCACTGGCAAAGTGATAATCTTTGATGAAAACCCGTTGCAGGCTATTCACTACGGGTCCCTGTAATTTAAGATGTAGGTCCTGCCACACCCCCAGTTCCGATATGGATTTGATGTATTTGTCCGATACGTTAAAGCCACCTGTAAAACCTACCTTTCCATCAATGACTACTATTTTTCTATGGTTACGATAGTTTAAGGTAAACAGCAGATTGCCAAATCTTATGGGCATAGAGGAGAAAACCTTGATCCCTATATCCTTAAATCGCTTAACTACCTTCCCGCGTATGGAATGGCTTCCCAAAGCATCGTAAAGTATGCGAATTTCCACCCCTTCGGTTATTTTTTTGGAGAATAATTCATAAAACCTATCCAAAAGGTCTCCTTTTTCCAAAATATAGTATTGGATATGTATAAACTTTTCCGCTTTTTCTATAGCATCAAAAATGGCCCCAAATGCCGATTCCCCATCATTCAGGAGTTCTATAGTGTTGTTTTCATATGGGGCAAAATAACTGTTCTTTCTTATTAAGGAGGCAATCTTATCATGTTTGTAATTCGAAAAATCATGAACACTCTGTTCCCCGCCTTTAAGCTCCTTATATGTTTCCGAATACAGCTTGCGCTTTTCAGTCTGCTTAAGCTTGAACAGTTTAAATTTCCTGCGGTTTATACCAAAAAGGTAGTATAAAATGGGGCCTAAAAAGGGGAGTATGATGACGGCAAGGGACCAACTGATCATCTTCGTGGAACGCTGGCCATAGAATATAATGTTGACAATACTCCAAATGGTTACGGTAAAGTAGCCTATCCAAAGAAAGGTGTTCATTTTGTATCTTTAAAGGAATCAACAATATAATGTATTTTTTAAGTGTTTTTTGGCCCTGATAGCATTACCGACACTTTTTATTTGAAATGGGTCAAGCAAGGGCGGGATAGGATATTAAATTTAAAAATTAAAGAAAATGGGCACCATCGCAATGGATAAAAGACAAATTACTTTATACTATAGTTCTGAAAATACTATTGGTAAACAAATACACGCCTATGTTCAGTCTTCGAAAAAAAAGAATCTAGCCGTAGATATTTCAAAAACGAAGGTCACAGGTACCCAATGGGTAGAATTGGCCGATGGTCTGAACAAGGATATCAAGGATTTGATCGCTATGGACCATCCAGATTTTTTAAATGTCTATGGGGAACAGGGACAGGACCTGGACGAAAACGATTGTATAAAAATCCTTCAAAAGGAACCACATCTTCTAAAACATCCAATAGCCGTGAACGATGATCAGTATTTAGAATTGGAAAATGCGGCGAGTTTTAAAAAATTCATTGCTCCGGATAGTGCCGGATTAAAGGAATCCTGATTATTTTAATTTATTAGGGTGAACGGTTACTCCTTCGCCTAAATCTTCAACCCAGTAGCGAATGAACTTCAAAAAAATCAGTGTTTGGCTATTGGGGTTTTTAATGCTTTCGATCGGACTCTATTTTTTCGCTGAATGGCAAATGAAGAAGGCGATTGCAGAATTCTTGGAACGGAAAGTGCCTTCCCATGTCCAATATTCCTATGATCAATTGGATATAAGCCTCATAAAGGGAAATCTGGATTTTGAAAATCCGGTCGTGAACAATTTGGGTAGGCAAACCTCCTCTTGTGAGATTTCAGCGAATATGGAAAAAATAGCCATCAAGGGGTTCAGTTATTGGCGCTTGTTCCTTAAGGGTGAGATCCATGCGACCGAAATCCTTTTGTCCAAACCCAATCTTACATTTAAGACCTGCCCTGCAGATACTACGACCGCGTCCAAAAGGAATACACCCATTCATTTATTAAAGCCGATATCCGTAAACACTATCACTTTGAAGGATGGCCAGATGGAAATTTGGGATTCCAACGGGGAAAAGCAATTGTTGAACGTGGGCACCCTGGATTTTGAAATAAAGGAAGTCGCTACGGATACAGAAAAAATCAAGGACTATATCCCTATGGAGTTTGGGGAATACCAATTTTCATTCAATCAGATAAGTGGACCTTCCGGGGAATATGAGGAATTTGAGGTGGGGTCTTATCAAATGGATAACGAGTCTATCGAAATTATGGAGCTTGAATTCAAAACGAAATATTCACGCAGGGAACTCAGCGAAAAGATCAGTTACGAAAGGGACCATGTTTCATTAAAGGTTCCCGAAATAAGAATAGAAAATCACGACCTAACCTTCATTGATGAAGTACTGGAATTGCAAATGGATACCGTGGTGGCTTATGAGCCCTTTCTTAATGTTTATAGGGACAAAAGTCTTATGGAAAACCCAAAAATAAGGCCATTATATTCCCAACTTATCCGGCAGTTGCCCATAAAACTTCAAATAAAGGGTATTGAACTGGCCAACGGGTTTCTCAGCTATGAAGAAGATGCCCCAAACAATGTACGACCGGGTGTCCTTACCTTTGAAAACCTTGGGGCGCATATTAGTAATTTTTCAAATACGGAAAATGAAGGGGAAACCGTGGATATTAGAATCAACGCCAACTTTATGGGAAATGGGGAACTGGACCTCGACTGGAAATTTGATGTCTTTGACCCTAAGGAGACTTTCATCATTTCTGGCGGATTGAGCAATATGGAAACTTCCACTTTAAACGATTTTTTGGTGCCAAATGCCAGATTACGGGCCCAGGGAACCATAGATCAGATGTTTTTTACCTTAAGTGGCGGGGATTTTATGGCACAGGGCGATATCAAAATGAACTACGAGGATTTTAAACTGGAACTTTTGAACAAAGAGCGAAGCCACGTAAAAAAGATTATGTCATTTATAGGTAATCTGTTTATCAATGACGGTTCCAAGGTTGATGACGATGGTTATCGACATGGAACAATGGAAGTGGAAAGAAATCGGAACAAGTCTTTTTTCAACTATCTATGGGTCGGGTTGGAAGATGGATTAATTGATGTGGTTACCGGAAGTGGGAAAAGGAAGTGAAAGGGCATAAAAAAAAGAGGGCATGGCCCTCTTTTAAGTTTGTGAATTTATTTTAATGGTCATCGGCCACATCTTCTACGGCATCTTCCACTTCTTCGGCTCCGTCTTCAATATCTTCGCCTAATTCCTCTACGCCATCTTCAATTTTCTCACCAGCCGATTTTTCTTCTCGACAACTTAATGCAATTCCAACCGTCATTAGACAGAACAGGAACATTAATAATGACTTTCTCATCGTTTTTAATTTTGGGTTATTAATCTGTTAAAGGTTGTTTTTAGGTAATTTAAACCACTTTTTTTCCTCTAATAAGTGAAATAAGAAAAAGTACTATGAAAATAAAGAAAAGTACTTTCGCTATACCCGCGGCTCCTGCCGCAATACCGCCAAATCCTAAAATTCCTGCTATGATGGCTAGTACTATAAATATAATTGTCCATTTTAACATAATATGTGTATTTATTGGTTAATGTACTAAAAGGTCACTCCCTTTTTCCATACCCAAAGATGATACTAATTGTCTGATAGTCTTTGTTGTATAAACGTTATCCTTGACTCATTCAAATAATATTTTATTTTGGTGTTTTGAGAGATTTATTTTGGAGCTGGTCACCCTTTAACCTTATTCATTACAGTTGAATTGATAAGCGAATCATGATTAAAATTTGTTTTATCTTGTACGCATATCACATAATACTAATGGCCGAAAAAAAAGAACTTAAGGAACTTAGCCTAGTAGACGTTGTCAAGGATATTGCAGGTCGTTTAAAAGTTGATTACGAAACCGAAAACAATGAGATTTGTATTGATATCCCAAAGGAATCCGGTACAGGTACCATCATGGCCATGTCATTTTCCCATGGGGTGGCATTGATGGATTTAGATGTGCGATTAAAGGAGGAGGTTCGTTTTGAGCTCAACCCATCTTTGGTGCAACCATTGGAAATTATCTATAACAAAGAGTCCAGTTTTGTCCATAGGTTTAACGGCAAGGAAGATGCCCATGAGATACGGCATTTGGAGAGCGCAATGATATCCAGCAATGGAAAACATAGTAATATGGTAATTCTACCGGCGGTAGAACCTATTTGTTTTTTTAACATTGAAATCAACCGTAAAAGGTTCGAGGAAAAAATAGGGGATTTTCTGCCGGATATGGATTCTGACCTTGAAGCCCTTTTTAGGGATGTGAACGGGGTCAACCTTTTTTTTTATAAGGCCAATTATAGTTTGGACATCGCCAAGTGCATTGAGGAAATAAAGCAGTGCGAATTATCCGGTTTTCCTAGGAGTGTTTTTATCGAAGGGAAGTGTTATGAAATTGTGGCCCATCACTTAAGACAGTATGTGGATGATTCTTCAGATCCAGATAATAGAAAAATACTAAGACAGGCTACCGTTAAAAAGTTGGAGGAGGCCGCGGAAATCATTTCCAGTGAATTAGATCAGGTAGACAATATCATCGCGCTGGCCAAAAGGGTCGGCCTTAACCAAAATACCTTACAGAGTGGTTTTCAACATCTTTACGGAATGTCAGTAAACAATTACATCAGAAACGAGCGTATGGAAATGGCGAAGGGATTGATGGAAAGGACCGATCTCAACGTAACTGAGATTACCTATAAAATTGGCATCAACTCAAGAAGTTATTTTTCAAAGCTATTTAAGGAGCGCTATGCCATGACACCCACCCAGTATCTAAAAAAATTAAAGCCTCAAAAAGAGCGTTCTAAAACCACTTAATCTATTGAGTCACAGTTGAGCAAATAGTGACTCCATTTATTTTTTTAACAAAATTTTTACCCCCAAAGCATCGCAATTGTGTTAATCAACGTTTCATAATTGTTAACCGAAACTATATAATTCCAATTTCTTTGCATTAGTTGTTTTTAAGTTTAAATAGCTATGAAAGAGATTCTTATAAATAGTGTGAGGGATGAAGATATGCTTCTTGGCTTCAAAGAGAACCTTAAAGGGTCTTTGCAAGAACAATGGGGAGAACGTGTAGTTACCTTTGATAATGAGCTAGGAAAGGGCATTATTAGGAGTATGGAGTTTGATTGGGGCGTATCATTGTTTGATTTGGACCTTACTTTTTTTGATGACATTAAGCTTACCGTAAAATCAAAGGGAGTTTCACCCTTGGAGTTCATTTTTATTTCAAAAGGTGGACTTACATATAAGGAGGGCCATTTGGGCGAAAAATTGGAGTTGGAACAATTCCAAAACATCATTATTTCACCGGAACGATTTCAGGAAAAAAACTTCATTTTTCCATCTAATAAAGAACTAAAGGTGAATATGATTAGAATCTTCAAGAAGGAATATTTGAAAAAAAAGAATAATAATGTCAGTCACTTAAATGAACTGTTATTGTCCGTATTCAAAGATGAAAAAAACATTATTCCTTATTCCCATGGAGGTAGTTATAGCCTAAAAATAGCCAATGAGGTAAAGCAGTTGGACAATGTTCATGAGAGCGGCATAATGCGGACCTTGTCCATTGAAGGGAGGATTTACCTAATTCTTTCATTACAACTATTGGAACATCACAATTTTGAAACCAAGGAATGTGCAATGGAATCACTGTCCAAGGAGGACATCAAAAAAATAAACACGCTTTCAGAGTATATTATAGATAATATATCGGGAACCATTTCTATCGAGGTACTTTCAAGAAAATCTGGATTGACTCCCAAAAAATTACAATTGGGCTTCAAGTTACTCTATTCCAAAACCGTAAACGAGTATATTAGGCAACTAAAATTGGAAGTCTCCAAAGATTATTTAAAGAATAGTGATCTTACGGTTTCTGAAATCGTTTACTTGGTAGGTATCAAAAGCAGAAGCTATTTTTCCAAAATTTTTCAAGAATCCTATGGAATCCTACCAACGGATTATCGGAAATACCTAAAAACGGGAAAGATTAATTAATTCAATACCCTAAGAAAATAGAAGGGTTGTACTCCAAATTATCATAGTTATAATATGTTTCTGATATGGATATGGCGTTATAGTCTTGCTGTATTGGCTTTTTTAATAATTGCCGAGTTCTCATAGGAGTTGTTTTTACATCAAGCCATTCGTCCTTTTCATCCATTGAAATGCTAATGGGCATGCTATCCACACCGTTCTGTATTTTTTTCATAAAGTCGTTGGATTTTCCAACCAAAAGCGCGCAGGTAATAAACCCATCTTCCAACACAGTGTAGATACCTGCGAGAAAAAAGGGATCGCCATTCTTGAGCCCTACCTTAAAATGATAGGCTGTGCCATTTTCAATGAACGTTGTAAAAAATCCTGTAACAGGTATCAAACACCTTCTAGCCTCCAATGCATCTGAATACCATAATCCAGAATCCATGGAAGTTTCATGAAAATTTAAGGTGTTGAAATTATTCTGAAATATACTCCAGTCTGCTGTGTGGCTTTCAGGTAAAAGTCCCCAGATGGCCAATGAAAGTTCACTTTTTTCTTCCATGGTAATGATTGGAATGGAAACCTCTTTTAATCCATGTATGATACCTTGTTGTTTGTAAAGGTTTGGATATTTAAAAGAGGCCTTAGTCATTCTTTCCAATGTCTCCCGCTCCGCTGTATTCGATAGTTTAAAATACATATGCCTCCTCAATTTTACAGATGCAAGTAAGCTATTTTTTAATCTTGGTTTTGATTGAATCACCAAAAAAGCTAACCCATTAAAAGTAAGGAGCTTATTTGGATGAAAAAGGCGGTGTTTTACTGTATTTCGTTAAAGATTTATGGTATTTCGGCAATGGTCCAAATAAATTAGGTTTAATTTTAAAATAGGGTAAAATCCTACACAATCTTAAAAATAGTACCAATATGAAAACACGCAGAAGAAATGCTTTGCACGAGCTAAACCTCTTGAATGAGAGGTTTAAAGGTGAAGTTACAAATGACAAGGGAGTTCCAGTGTTGGTTGTAGATTCATCCATTGGCTCAGGACAAATTAATATAGTAAATCTGGAAAATGGCCTTATGGCCATGGAATTCGACCTTTCCTTAAATAAGGATTTTGAACTCCCGATGGATAAACCGGACAACGATACCGTATTTATGTTTTACTGTCTTAAAGGCAATTGCTTTCACAAATTCAGTGGTCATGAAATCGTGACCAAATTGGAGGAGTTACAGACCGGGGTGGTTTTCGATGATAATGAACACAACACAAAATTAATCTTTAAAAGGGACGAGCATGTAATATTCAATTGTCTAAGGGTCGACATGAAAGAATACCAAAAAGGCGCAGAAGAAGCGGAACTTGATACCGTGGTTTCCCTACTGAACTCCTATGATAAGGAAATTATGGGTCGGCTACATGTAGGCAAGATCAATTTGGAAATTGGCGAGCTTATTAAGCAATTGGAGGATGCAAAATATGCGGATTCCATCTCTTCACTTACTTATTTTAACGGCGTGTGTCACATGATTATGGCCAAGCAGATAGAGCAGTTTGAAGAAGACCTTGAAAAAGGCTTAAAGCCGGCTACCACACTTTTGAAGAAGGAGTTGCAGATGATCAGCGAGCTTACGGATTACATCAACAATTATCCCGAAGCCGAACACAGTATCAACAGTATTTCGGAAAAATCTGGACTTTCCCCTTCCAAATTGCAGTTAGGCTTCAAGTTCATGCACGATGCCACCTTGGGGGAGTATATCCGGCTGGTTAGGCTTGACAAAGCGGAGGAATTGATTAGGACAACCGACCTGAACATTTCGCAGGTAGTCTATTCTATAGGGTTTACAAGTAGAAGTTATTTCTGTAAAATCTTCAAGAAAAGATATAATTGTAGTCCCAAGAGCTATAAAAAAAGAGCGAACAAAACCGCATTGGAAAAAGAAAAGAAGGCTGCTTAGCCTTCTTTTTTTTCAAAGCAAATCCTTAAGATTATCTATGCCAGGTCTTCCAAGGTTTTTATATTGGATAGACCATTTTCTATGGCCATTTTTTGGCTTCGTAGTACGGTGGATGTACTGCTAGGCAATGAGGTTTCCTTTAATACGTCTTCGTATTCCTCAAGGGCTGCCTTTTCTCCCCTAATAGCTTCCTCCAACATGGATTCCGCATCATCTGAAGTGAACATGGCTTTTATATCCATCCATGCCCTATGTGCCTTGCCTGTCAAACTATCGCCCTTCTCAACTTTTTGGCCAAAGCTAGCGATTTCGTCCTTTAGGGCATGTCCAAAATCATAGCGTTGCTTTGCCTTGTTCTTAAAGTAGTTCTTTAGGGCAACGTTGTCCGTATTGTCTGCAGCTTTTTTAAAGCCTTTTTCGGCATCATAGGTCTTTTCCAAGATGTCGTTCAATTTATCTCCAACTTTTTCGGTGTACGTACTCATTTCATTTTTTGTTTAAGTGATAGGCCTTTTTTGCTGGGATGTAGGCCATTTAACACCCTTTTTTGCCACAGCCAAAGAATTTTTCTATCCTCAATCTTGGCTTTTGGGCTTATTTAATTTTATAAGCATGCCCCTTAAGTCTAACTACCTCTAACCTATTTCGAATAATAAAACTTGTTTCTAAGTCGAAAGGACTCCAATCGTTTTCTTTTTTCTCTCTTTACTTCTGGATTGGTCTCTGTGGAAATGTCATTAATAAGGCTATCCACATTCATGTTGATAAAAGATTCGTTGTTACCCGTTTTTTGAAGATTTAATTCTGATTTGTTGGGTTGATCAATAAAGCTTTCCTTAACATAAATAATAAGAAATCCAACTGCCGTTAGGATGGATATTGCACCAATTATTTCTACAATTGCTGTCATCTTTATATTTTTTGTAAATATAAATGGTATCCCATGGGCCTTTTGGCTGAATAAATTTGAGTTTTGGCTCAAATCGATGCGGCTAATTTAACTAGCGAATGGGCTAAAAAAGGGCGCGCTAAAAATGGGCTTACAACTTAAAAATTCAGAATTTCATACCCATAGTTAATATTCCAAATTGGTTAGAATTTGTGGGTTTTCTAAAACCTTCTTCCCATTGCCTTGTTCTCCAAAAAAATAAGAGGCAATGGGAAGCACAAGTTCAAAAGCCTATATACTAAATTATGATTAAAAAAGGAGCTGAAGTACAATGGAAATGGGGCAATGGCTTTGCCAAAGGCACGGTCAAGGAGACCTTTGACTATGAGGTCACCAAGAAAATAAAAGGAACTAAGGTGACGAGGAAAGGAAAACAGGGCAACAAAGCCCTGTACATTCAACAAGAGGATGGTGACCATGTTCTCAAAAGCGAAAGTGAGGTAGAACACCACCTGTAAGATCAACTTTTAAACTCATACCTCTGAATCATTCTCCGAAACGATTTTTAATTTTTGTGGAAAGTCCAATGTCCTGATAGGAAATGGTATATTGACTCCGTTTTCATCAAAGGCTTTTTTGACCGCGATCATGGCAGTGGTCTTGGCTTTCGCCACCTCTAGTGCGGAGGTTGATTTTATCCAAAAACGCGTTTCAAAATTAATGGAACTGTCCCCAAATTCCTCGTATAGAAATATGATATCGTCCTTGTTCTCTATGGAATCGAATTTTTCCAAAATGGTTTTCTTAACCAAATCTCGAACAAAGGTCAGATCTGATTCATAGCCCACACCACACTCCAAAATTACCCTGGACTGTGCCGTGGTAGAATAGTTTTTTATTGGGTTCTCCACTACTAGTTTGTTTGGGAGAAAAACCAGGTTGTTGTCCGGTTGCCTCAAGGTTACCGATCGTAGGTCCAAATCAATCACCTCCCCCTCAAAGCCATTGCTTTCTATCCAGTCCCCAAATTTTATATGTTTGATATAGGATAAAACAATTCCGGAATAAGTGTTGGCCAAAGCTCCCTGAAGCGCCAGGCCTACCGCAAGCCCTACCACGCCCGCACCGGCCAGAACGGTATTTAGGGCCTTACTCAAATTAAGGATACCCAATACCAAGAATAGGCCTAGGAGAACAATGGTAATTGATGCTATTTTTGATAATAGACTCCTCATGGATGCCTGCAATTTTGTTTTTTCCAACAGTCTGGAGACCCCTTTACTGATGTATCTGGAAATTATTACCGTGATAATAAAAACCACAATGGCAATCATGATATTGGGTAAATTAAGTATCAAGGCGTCGAACCAACTGGCCAGTTTTTCCATCATTTTAGACCAAGCTTCAGAAAATTTTTCTTTCATATTCAGTGTTTTTAAGATTGTTTAAGGGTTTATATTCTTTTATAAGTTTTAAGATTTGCTTTTCGGTATTAGTAAGATCCGTAGCAATGTTTTGGCTTTTGGATTCTCTGATGTTGAGATTGAGGCAACCTTGCTCATATTTCTTGACCACTAGCGGATGTACATAATATTTTCGGCAAACGTTCCTAGTATTACCCAGCTCCTTGGCTGCCTGGTCAAAGGCGGTCAAGATGTTCCTTTTGATTTCCTTGGAGTTTGTAGTTTTTGGCAAGTCTATCAATGTCTCATAGAAAATTACGGTTCCGGCCCATGTCCTAAAATCCTTTGCTGTAAAAAGATGGCCGCTTATCTCATGAATATAGTCGTTCACCATACCACTGTCAACACTGGTTTTGGTACCATCCTTCTCAAAAAATTGAAACAATTCCCAGCCAGGTATTTCCTCGCACTTGCTTACCAGTTTCTGCAGTCTCTTGTTGTTAAGGGTTATTTTATGTTTTTTTCCCTTTTTGCCTGTGAATTCGAACCGAAGTTTTTCCTTATAGAATTTTATGTGTTTTCTTCTAAGTGTGGATAGTCCGTAGGTTTTGTTTCTCTTGGCATACTGCTCGCTCCCAATCCTAATATGGGTTTCTTCCATGAGTTTTAAAATCAATGCCATAACCTTGTTTTTTGGCCATCCATTTAATGAAAGATCTTTCTCCATTCGTTCCCTAATTTTAGGTAGTGTCTCGCCAAAATGCCGCATTTTGTAAAATTTGGTTCTGTTCCTAAGCTTCACCCAGGTAGGATGGTATTTATATTGCAACCTGCTTTTAAGATCGTAACCTATTGCCTGTAAATGAGCATTGGAAATAGATGAGATTTTTACATCCTCCCACGCTGGAGGTATTACCAATGCTGAGATTCTTTTCAGCTCTGATTTTTTCTCTAGGGGTTTTTTATGAAGTAAATAGGAGAACTTTTTCCCTTTTTTGACTCTTAAGATAGACAGGTTTTTCCTCGATACATATGTTAGGTCCAAATGAGATGCGGCCTCACTTGGCCGATTCATTAGCCTATCGATGAAATCAATATCATAGGTTGGGTTTGTTGCCATGTAATGTTTTTTAAGACCTAGTGGTGAGAGCGAAAAAAAAATGACCCAAGTATGTTTTACCATACGAGAATCATTTTTCAACCAATCAACCAAAATTCTACTTCTCGTAAATAACTTTGCTGTCCTTCATTTCTTTTTCAATTTCAGACATGTTGTTGACATATTCGTATTTGCTGTTGAACATGTTCTCCGGTCTTTGACCGACGATGTAATATTTTACATCCAGTTCTGGGGCCTTCAACACTACCTGGTCGGAAACGCGCATTGTTTTATCCGCTATGGATGTATCCGTACTTGTCAGTTCTGAAACAACAAAAAGCTTGTTTCCAGAGGCATAAATTTTTCGTATATCTAAGTTGTGTTCGGTATCAGTTACTTCCGCCTCTACCATAATAGTTCTTTCGGAAACTTGAGTACTGTCACCTTCGGGCATATCAAAATCTATAAAAGGCACCTCTACTTCCTCTTCTTCCATCACGACTACCACTTTGGGCACATTGACCGTTCTGGTAGTAGTACCTACATCAATATCGGCCCAATTAACTTCATACTCCGGTAATTCGCCGGCGTCGGCCATTACATCTACGTCCACTTCTGGCATTTCACCTTTTTCTTCCTTTTTTATATTGCAACTCGTAATAAGAGCTCCCACTCCAAAAATCAATATCAACTTTTTCATTTCTCTAAATTATTTTGTTCTACTTCGATTCATAACAAAAGTAAGGAGGCATTGCCGTTTCCCTTTGCTGTATCCCTAGGATTCTTGCCGTGAATACATAGGGTTTTGGACGGAATACCACGATTGCTGTACGTAGCAAAAATTTTGTTTTTTGAGTCACTAAACCCTCAAAGAAAGGGTTATTTTGTACCATTCAGGAAATAACAAAAAGAAACCCAAAGCTGCCTTTTGGTAGCCAAATCCCATCAAAAATATATGAAAGCGACCCCTACATTAATTTGTATTCCCGATATCAGCGGTTTTACGGAATTTATGAGCGGAACCGATTTTGACCTAAGTTCAAAAGTAATTCCGACGCTTTTGAACAAAATAATATACTCCAATAAAATTGGCTTAAAAGTTTCGGAAATCGAAGGCGATGCCGTCCTGTTCTTTAAAACCGGAAAATTACCACCCGTACGAAAACTGATAGAGCAGTGCGAACATTTTTATATCGAGTTTTATGATCAGTTGCAAAAGCTAAGGGACCAATACAAAGATGAGAAGGACGCCCCCAGGATTCCAGAGGTTTTGGGCCTAAAGATTATCCTTCATTATGGAAAGGAGGTGGCTTCCACCAAGGTTGGCAATCGAATAAAATTGTTCGGGGAGGACTTAATTGTTGCCCATAGGCTCTTGAAGAATAAAATTAGGATGGACGAATATATTTTGATAAGCGAGGGCCTTTCTAACTATTACAAAGATCATGACCTTGACAAGGAATTTGAATGGGGAACATTAAAGCAAAATTTTACAGAGTACGATCATGTAGGGAAAATCAATTACCACTATATTAATTTAAAGCCCTTGGTAAAACAATAGTGTCCGAATTGTTAAATGATTGTCAAAATTTGAATTGCGTCAAGCGTCGATGTTATTGAGGCAAGGAAAACTATAACGCTTTATTATATTGTAATTAACGTTAAACTAATAATCAAAAAAAAGAAACATGAGCTATTTGGCAATAGATACAAAAGAGGTAAAACCTGTTGTGGAGGAGTTGAACGTACTCTTGGCGGATTACAATATTTACTATCAAAACTTAAGAGGCTTTCATTGGAACGTTCTTGGAAAAAATTTCTTCGACCTTCACGAGAAATTTGAGGAGCTTTACACGGATGCGAGAATAAAAATTGATGAAATTGCTGAACGAATTCTGACCCTAAGGCACCATCCGGAAAGTCGGTTTACGGAATATTTTAAATTGTCAAAAGTAAAGGAAACTTCTTCCTTGATAAGCGACCAAAAAATGGTGGAGCACATTTTGACCAATCACGAATCTATACTGAAACAGATGAATAAGGTGATTAAAAAAGCTGATGAAGCAGGGGATGAAGGAACTATTGATATGATGGGAGGATATATTGCCAGTTTGGAAAAGGTTAGTTGGATGTTGGATGCATGGACAAAGGATACAAGAGACCAATTGTAAATAGTAGTTTGTTAATTCTTAAAGCTCCATTTTAGGGGCTTTTTTTTGTTAAAGAGTCTTTATCTGATCAAAAGGTTTTAACTTTCCGCAACTGGAAATCCTGTGGCTTAATGAATACTAGTGCTTTACTACATTTCAGGAAATCCTTACTATATTGATGTACACTCATTAGTTGCGTATGATAACAATCAAAACCACGGGCAATTCCACTCGCGAGAATGTTCGTCAAATTCAGGAACAAATTGGAGGTGTAATTTCCGAGCGATGGGGCGAGTTTACACTATTGATAAATAACGAAAATGCTACTGGTAATATTCGCTTTATATCGTTTGAATGGGGAGTTACTATGTTGGAGTACAATATTACTTTCCATGAAGATGTGATTTTTGAAAGTAATTATGCCGATTTTAGCCCTATTCGATTCTATTATTGTTTGAAAGGTCAATGTGGCCACCGGTTTGGCAACCAATTGGAAAGCGAGTTAAGACAGCTGGAACAGTTTCAATCTGTAATCATAGCGAATATGGACAATACGACAAGCTTGGGATATTTTGAAAAGGGGGTGGAACTTTCCATCAATGTGATTTTAATAACCCGAAGAAAATTTCTTAAAAAACGATTGAACGGGGTACAGGAACTAAATAAACGACTGTACGATGTATTCATGGACACCGACCATGAAAGGAAGTTCGCTTTTTTTGGATCTTACAATTTAAAACTGGCAAATAAAATTTCTGCATTAAGAAAGGTCCGAAGTAAAAATGGAATGATTAGAATTATGCAAATTGAAGGATTGGTGTATGAGATTCTGGCTATGCATATAGCCCAACATGAAAAGGAAAGCAAAAATTCCCTTCCTTCAACCTCGTTGTTACGTAGAGAATTAAAAATAATAAGGGATTTAGCCAATTCGATTGCCAAAAACGTTTCCAAAGACTATACTTTGGAACGACTAGCTAGGGAAAGTGGTCTGTCCCAATCCAAACTACAAGAAGGTTTTAAATTATTATATACCCGTACTGTGACGGAATACATAAGGCATGTACGTTTGGAAGCAGCCAGGGATTTTCTTGGTAACTCTGATATGAACATCTCCCAAGTAGTTTATTCCATTGGCTTTAGTAGCCGTAGCTATTTTTCTAAAATTTTTAAGAATAAATATGGCATCAGTCCAAGTGAATTCCAGGCACATGTGAAAAAACCTTTAAACTTGGAGGTGATTTAAGCTAATTTTTCACTTTAGAATTTTCTTAATGAGATAAAGAATACCATATTTTTTGATCAAGGAAATAGCAGTAGACAACCAATTGTAAGGATTTAAATCTTCCTTGACTTCCTGCTTAAGCCCCTTAAGCTCCTCTATTGCAATTTGTCTTTCAAGATTCAGTCGCTGCAAATCAAATTCTATTTCGTCAAAATTGTTGTACATATATGGTCGTCTAATTAACTAAAGAATTTTTTGGAAAGTTTTTTAACAATGGCATTGTCTATTTTTCTTCTTAGTTTATATAGAATGGCTACAATAAGAAAGATTATGCCTGCTACTAGTAAACAAGAATAGGCCATACTTCCCAATACCTCACCCAAATATAGCATACTGCTAACGGCAAGGAATAAAACACCTAAAAAGGCCAAACTACCAAGAATGGCCATTTTACAGAACATTCCGGTAGTTGTTGCCAATTGATGAAAGACTTTGAGTTTGTAATACTCCTGAGTCTTTTTGTAATACTGTTCACTTAGGTCAACAGCCTTGTTTGAAGTGTTGTTAAGCGATTCAAAAATTCCCATTTACGAGCTTTTTTGAAGTTTTTTGTTTTTGGCTTTTAATTCGGCCAACTTCGTTTCCAGGGTAGTGATTATATCCTCGGTCTTATAACTTACATCAGAAACTAAAGACTCTACTCTGTGGTCCAAAGATTGTTTTTCAGAAGCAATACTGTTTGCTACCCTATCCTTTAAGCTTATCGCGTTTTCAGTTAGGTGATCTTTGGTTTCATTTGCCTTGTCTGCAATTCGTTTCCTTGTTATTTCTCCCTTATCCGGTGCATATAGAATTCCCAATGCTGCGCCAATGGCGGAGCCGGCAATAATCGCTAAAAGTGTATTTCCAGTGTTATTACTCATAATGATTGATTTTAAAATTCAATGTGATGTCGTTCATCACTTTCCTTACAAATTTTAGAATTATCTGGAATATAGCTTTGCTCTAACCATTTAAATATTAACGGCAATGATGAACACGTAAAAGGGTCAACAATTTGGGGAAAAGGACCAACGACATCCTCTTGTTGCATTTATATTTGAGAGTTATATATCAATTCCATATACTATGTCAATCATTTGGTCAAAAAATCCATATACGGGAGAGAAAATCCGGTCTTACGAAAAGGATACATCCCATTCCATTAAGCAGAAATTAGAGTTGATCCAATCCGTACAAGAGGAATGGTTTAACAAAACTATTAAGGAACGTTGCGAGCTGTTGGAAAATGTCTCCGAGCTACTTTTGGAACGAAAGGAAGAATATGCCATGTTGATGACCTCTGAAATGGGCAAGCCCATTTCTCAAAGTATTGCCGAAATAGAAAAGTGTGCGTGGGCCTGCGATTTCTATGCCTACAATGCCGAAGATCTTTTGGCCGATGAAATTATTGAGACCGATGCCGAGGAAAGTTTTATAAGTTATGACCCCTTGGGCTGTATTCTAGCCGTAATGCCCTGGAACTATCCATTTTGGCAGGTCATTCGGTTTGCCGCACCCACACTGACCGCCGGCAATACCGGTATTTTAAAACATGCCCAAAACGTACCCGGATGCGCCAGAGCACTTGAAAAACTTTTCTTGGATGCGGGATATCCAAAAGGTTGTTTTCAAAGTATCCTTGCCGGCCACGAGGAAATTGAGAAATTGATCGCAAACGAAACCATTAAAGCCGTGACCCTCACGGGAAGCGAAAAGGCCGGTAGGGGCATCGCACAAACTGCTGGCAAGAACCTGAAAAAAACCGTACTGGAACTTGGAGGCAACAATGCGTGCATCGTTTTTGAGGATGCGGATTTAGAAAAGCACCTGGACACCATGGTAAAGGCAAGGATGCAAAATACGGGGCAAAGTTGTATCGCGGCCAAGCGCTTCATAGTATGTGATGAGCTATACGATACTTTTGTCCAAAAATTTACGGAGGCTACCAAACAGCTCGTTTCCGGGGACCCGAAGGAAAAGGAAACGTATATAGGTGTATTGGCAAGGGAAGACTTGGCAAAAAGCTTAAAGGAACAAGTGGATAAATCAATTGAGAAAGGTGCACAGCTTACAATGGGAAACAAGATGGAAGGAGCCTATTTTCAACCAACTATACTTACCGAGGTCGTTCCAGGAATGCCAGCTTTTGACGAGGAGACTTTTGGTCCGGTAGCGGCCATCATCAGGGCCAAGGATAGAGCAGATGCCATTGCCTTGGCAAACAATTCCAAATTTGGATTGGGCGCCATGTTGTTCACGGAGGACATTGAGGGATCATTGGACTTGATACCAAGAATATCGGATGGGGCCTTTTTTATCAACGACATGGTAAAATCGGACCCAAGGTTGCCCTTTGGGGGTACCAAGGCATCGGGGTATGGCAGGGAGCTATCCCGCGAGGGCATTTTGGCTTTTGTGAACAAGAAAACAGTTTACATTAAAAGCTAAACATATCAAATGCGCCACATCCAATCTTGATAAGGATCAACATTTTGGAACGGCGAATTATATCTGACATAATTATTAACAATAAAAATCTGAACGCATGAAACAAGGAGAAGAAAAAACAGAGTTCGTAAAGGAACCTGAAAAGGAAAAACGAGGATATATTTTCCAAAAGGATAAAAAGACAAAGTTGGGTACGGCCATAGTCATCGGGTTTTTGGTGCTCATGATTTTGGGCGTGGTCCTAAGCGGAATCGCCTTTGAATAGGATACGGGACCTATCGATAACATAAACACATTTATGACAAGACCTCACACATTAAAAGCCAGATTCTTCCATTTTTTATGTACCCTTTTGGTCGCCTTCGGAATATTTTTTTTGAATTCCTGTGCTACGTACAAAGAGCATCGGGAAATTCCCTTGGTCGAATCTAATTCTACGGAGGAACCCAGCTATACCTTTTTTCTGGCCGGTGGGTATGGCAATCCTTCCAGTGTATCCAATCAAAAATTGTTGGAACGTTTTCGGTCGGAAATAAACCAAAGCGGGGAGAACAGCACCGTCATTTTCACGGGCGACAATGTTTCTACGGAATCCGATGCCTGGACCAAGGACAGCACCTTGATAACGGAACAGATAGCTTTGGTGAAAGATTTTAAGGGAAAGACCATATTTCTTCCCGGCAACAATGAATGGAAGAGCTACGAACTGGACAAAATGGAACGGGTAGAGGATTACCTTAAGGAAATAGATAAAGAAGGTATCGACGTATTTCCGGAAAATGGTTGCCCCATTGAGTACAAAGTCATCAATGACGATTTGGACCTGATTTTAGTCGATTCCAAGTGGTTCATTGCCAATTGGTCCAGATTGGAGGATATCAACAAAAAGTGCCCCAATATCGTCACCCGAAGAAGGTTTATGGAAGAACTGGAGGGCTATATCAATGACGGTCAGGGAAAGAACATCGTAATAGCCATGCATCATCCGGTGATGAGCAACGGAACCTATGCGGGAACGGAATCCTTCAAATCCCATATAACCCCATTGCCCATTTTGGGAACATTGCGGAATGCGGTGATGGACCTTGGGGCTTTCGACCCCGGCCATTTGAATTCTAGGCGGTACAATTATTTGAGGATCGCTATCAGTTCCCTGGCCCAGGCCAATGATAGGATTACCTTGGTTTCCGGGCACGAGGAAAACCTACAGTTATTGTCCGGCGGGGGAATACATCAGGTCATCAGCGGTTCTTTGGGCTCCAAAAGCCCCACCAAAATCGAGGAAAAACACATTACGGCCATTGGCGGTTCCCTAAAATATCATGGGGAATATGCCTATGGCGATAGGGGCTTTGCCCGATTGGATTTTTTCAAGGATGGTAGCTCAAAGGTGACCTTTATTTCGGAAGCCGATCTGGAGGAAGAAAAAACCTTCGAAATCTTAAAACCCAAAGAAGCGGACCACGAATTTGCAACCTTTGATGAGAATCTAGGAGATACGTTCACGACGACCATATTGGATAACCCCAATGATTATGAAAAGGGAGGTTTCTACAAATTTTTATGGGGAGAACGTTACCGTTCCTATTTTGGAAAGCCCGTGGAGGCCCCTGTCGTAAGGCTGGACACCCTTTACGGTGGTCTACATGTGGTGAAAGAAGGAGGTGGGCACCAGTCGTTTTCCTTGCGGTTGGCGGACGACGATGGTAAACAATATGCCATGCGTTCCTTACGAAAAAGCGCCCTCAAATTCCTAAAGTTCATGTTGCCCGGTATTTCCTATAATTCCGATGATTACAGGGATACCTGGACAGAGGAGGTCATATCGGATTTTTTCACCACGGCGCATCCGTTTATGCAAATGGTGGTGAATCCATTGGCGGAATCCGTCGGTATCAACCACTCGGACACCCATTTATTTTATGTACCCAAGCAGCCCCAACTGGAGCAGTATAATGAAAATTTTGGGGACGAGCTCTATTTCATACAAAGGCGTCCGTCGGATGAACAATTAAATTATAAGGGATACAGGAGAACGATCGACAAAGTTACTGGCAAGGTGAAGGATTTTGAAAGTACTACCGATATGCTCGAGAGAATAAAGCGCGACGAATCCTATGCCATAGACCAAAAGAATTTTATCCGCGCCCGTATTTTTGATATGTTGATAGGCGATTGGGACAGGCACCAGGACCAATGGCGATGGGTAGAGTACGAAACCCCCGATGGTGAGCGCGAGTTTATGCCGGTACCTAGGGACCGGGACAATGTATTTCCCCGGTTCGATGGTTTTGCCGTCAAGTTTGTGAAACTCTTTGTGCCAACCACCAAAAGATGGCAGACGTTCGACGGCGAGATAGAGAACCCCAAATGGCAGAATATGGGTGGTAATAAGTTGGACAGGGCATTGTTGAACAAATATGGGGTGGATGCTTGGGTGGACGAGGCGACGTACATTAAAGAAAACATGACGTCCCAGGTAATTGACGAGGCTTTTATGAGACTGCCGGTGGAAGTTAGGGACGAAACTTCAGAATTTATTAAAAAAAGCTTACAAGAACGTCTGGAGACCCTACCGGAAAAAACGCGGGAATATGCGGAATACTTGAATACGGTGGTGGCGGTAACAGGAACGGAAAAGGACGACCTGTTCGAAGTGGAAAAACTACCAAACGGTGGGTTGTCCGTCACCCTAAAAAGGTTGTTGACAGATGAGAAGAACGAAATATTCTTTCAACGTACTTTCAAAGAGGAGGAGACTAAGGAGGTTTGGCTTTATGGACTGGGTGACGATGATATTTTTAGGGTTTGGGGGGATGCAGACCCAAAAATCAAAATAAAGATTATAGGTGGCTATGGGGAGGACGTATATGCCATAAAAAACAAGAAACGGATAAAGATCTTTGATTGGGAACATGAAAAAATCGTATTTGAAGAGGAAGAACCCAAAACCCAACTGAGCGATATTTATACGACCAATAATTACCATTGGCGATACTTTAAACCCAATACGAACGTCATTGTACCCAATACGGGTTTCAGAACAGATGACGGGGTGTTTCTTGGAGCATCCAATACGTATACCGTTAACGGATTAAATGGCAACGATTTCAAGCAAAAACATACGTTAAGTGCCAAATACTATTTTAATTTCCAAGCAACAGAGTTAAAATATTCCGGAGCTATTGGTAATATATTTCCCAAATGGAATTTTATTATGGACGGATTTTATACCAGTGATAGATACGCCAGGAATTTTTTTGGTATAGGCAATGATACTTTTAACAATGAGGATAACTTGGGAAGGGATTATTACAGGGCACGATTAAAGCAATTGAACTTGGCTGCCGGAATATCCTATTACACCTTAAAAATAAGGGGGCTTTTTGAGTCTTATAAGGTCAATGAAAATGATCAAAGATTTTTTAACCGCAGCAATTTGACCCCGGAATTGTTCCAAAATCAGAATTATGGGGGAGCCGAGCTATCGGGTTATTATGACAACGAGGATGCGGATGATTTCCCTTCAAAATCTATTTATATAGGTCTTAGATTGGGATACAAAGCCAATCTTAACCTTCAGGAAAATAACTTTGCCTACGGGTCGCTTAAACTTGGTTTTAACCATAAAATAATTTCATCCGGGGGCTTGGTTCTAGGTAGTACCGCGGAATATAGTACAGTGTCCAAATCCAATGATATATTCTTTTACCACATTCCTTCCATTGGGGGTAATAATGGGCTAAGGGGTTTTAGAGACGAGCGCTTTACCGGAAGGTCTTCCTTTTATCACACTTCCGACCTTAAATGGAGCATCAAACGCTATGTTACAGCTGTTTCTCCCGTTACTATCGGTATGTATGCGGGCTTTGATTATGGAAGGGTATGGAGTTCCAACGAAAGCTCAAACACATGGCATACTTCACAGGGAGGAGGCTTATGGATAAGTAGTCTAAAAGCATTGACTTTTAACATCGGTTATTTTAATTCCAAAGAGGCAAATATGGTCCAAGTTGGATTCATTGCCCCCTTTTAATAAAATAGAAAAATTATATTCTCATGGATACCATTGTATCGAAAGCTGAAAGCTTCGTGACCCAAAAATTGGGCAAGGAAATTGATACCACCTATCTATATCATAATTTACGACATACCGAAAGGGTCGTAAAAAGTGCCAAGGAACTTATTGAAGGCGAAAAGATTGGGGACAAGGATCGGGAAAAGCTGATGGTTGCCGTATGGTTCCACGATCTTGGATATTTGAAATCGCACGATAACCACGAGGAACATAGCTGCCAGATGGCCCGTGAGTTTTTGGAGAAGCAGGATTGCCCGGAGGAATTCATTACGGATGTTTGTAGTTTGATATTGGCAACTAAAATGAACTACGAGCCCAAAAACCATTTGGAGAAAATCATGCGGGATGCGGATTCTTCCCACTTTGCCAAGAAGTCCTTTTTGCAGACTTCTGAATTGCTTAGGGAGGAATTAAAGCAATTAAATTTAAAGGATTATTCGATAGAGGATTGGCGTGAGGAAAACATTCATCTTTTAAGGGTTAAGCATAGATATTTTACGGACCATGCAAGGGAAAATTGGCAGAAAGGGAAGGATAAGAATATCAAGCGACTCGTTAAGGCCAAAAACAAGAGTAAAAAGCTGGTGAAAAAGGAAAGCCTAAAGGCCAAGTTCAAAGGACAGATTCCGGATCGGGGCGTGCAGACACTTTATAGGGTCACGTTAAGAAACCATATAAAGCTCAGCGATATTGCCGATACGAAGGCCAATATCTTACTTTCCGTGAATGCCATTATCATCTCGTTGGCCCTGGCAAACCTCATACCAAAATTGGACAATCCTTCAAACGACTATTTATTTTATCCCACTTTTATCTTTATTTTTTTCAGTATCATCTCCATGATCATGTCTATTTTGGCTACCAAGCCAAACGTGACCAGCGGCGAATTCACAGAGGAGGACGTGAAGACCAAAAAGGTAAACCTCCTCTTTTTTGGAAACTTTCATAAAATGGAGCTCGAAAAATACCAATGGGCCATAAGTGAAGTCATAAAGGACCAAGAATATATTTACAGCTCCCTGACCAAGGACCTGTACTATTTGGGAATCGTGCTTGAAAGAAAGTACAGATTGTTACGATGGACCTATACCGTCTTTATGATCGGCATGATATTATCTGTAATAGTGTTTGCGATCGCCTTAAAGTTCTATGGCCCTGAGAGGGTACTGGATTTGCCCGAAATGCAATAGGCTATACTTTACTTTGGAAATTGAAGTTTGGCTCCTACTCCTAGAAATTGTTTTTTGCCAAAAGGATGATGCAGAAGACGATGCCTATGGCGGCGACCACTATGGAAAATTTAATGGTCATTATCAAAGGGGAATTTGGATTCTCCTTTGAGGTTATTTTATAATTGATTTTTTCCTTTTGCATTTTGTCTCTGGTTGGTGAACAAATGTATTCCCAAACAGTTAAAGAAATTAACTCTTTTAAGAATTTTTTGGCTTTTATAGCAATTATGGATCATCCTTTCAAGTGTTTGGGAACTATGTGTTTATGTCATAAATAGGTTCACAAATTTTTCTTTTTGGGCTAATATCAATTTCTTCTTGACCTTAACTTTAATAGGAAATAGATTTCCTATGTTCTCACTTATTTATCGATCTAAAGCAGCGAAGGGATTGCCCAATGAGGAAATACACGATTTAATGCGAAATGCGAGTCGGTTTAATGCAGCGCATGGGATTACCGGGTGCCTGGTTTATCACCGCCATAACTTTATTCACTTGTTGGAAGGGGAGGAAACCTTGGTGCGAAAGTTATTTGGTAGAATCAGCAAGGATGAAAGGCACGGCGAAATCGTATTGTTGAATCTGGAGGAGAACAAGTTTCGTTTGTTTTCCCAATTTTCTACCATCTACAACAACTTTGACGATGTGTCTGACCAAATTAGGCACAAGAAAATGTTGTTCCATCAAATCTTTCATGGGTCGGAAATTGTAAAATCGCCCGGATCTTCCAAATTAACGCTGTGGGCACACGTGAACAAACTTTTGAAAAAGGATACGAAGCTTTCGTTCGGCTAGTATAAAAACACTAAATTTCGAATATCGTCCAACACTTATAATAGAACATCGATTTACTAAAAAATGAAAAAACTAATACAGATTATCGGGGCGTGGTACGGCGCAAGAAAAATTGGGGGCGGTAAATGTGGTTGTATTGGAACCATCTTTGTTTTCCTTATACTTTACTGGATTTTTGGCTATGTGCTCAACTACTTTTAATCGGAAAGCGCATATTAAGGCAAAAAAAAACCGGGACTTGTCCCGGTTTTTAGCTTTATAAAGTTCTTGGACCCTTATTTGTCCATTTCGTCATATTCGAACTTTTGCCCCCCAATGGATAGGTCTGCCATCAAGCCTTTCTTTGGATTTGTAAATACGGCCACCCCATCTTTATAATTGGCATTTGCCGCAAAGCCCTTGTCGATTGCTATTGCCGTGGCATTTGCGGAGAGTTCATAATTACCGTCCTTAAAATCGTTCAAGGCCTCTTCGGTCTCAAAAAAGATGATTTCGGTAAGTGCCTGTCCTCCGGCCTGTAGTCCAATGTCCACTTTTTTCAAACTGGCCATTCCTTGTACCATACCATTTTCGTAAAGTACGCCGTTACCGGATGCACCTCCCACGATCAATCCTCCTTTTCCCACATTTGGGAAAATAACATATCCGGAAGAATTGTTGAAGAACCGGTCCATACCGTCCATTTTCTGAAGTTCCATTTTTGCCTTTTCCGCATCGGCCATTACTTGTTTGTCCTTATCGCTTTGCGCGAATATGTTTGCGGATGCTACCATCAATACGATAGCGACTACTGTTTTAAATTTCATACTATTAGGTTTTTAATTTTACAAATTATGGAATGAAATCTCCTGATTTTTATCTATCAACGTTCATTCACAGAATAAAAATAAGCACAATGGAAGGCTATCCCTGCCGTAATCAATTCTGTTATTGATTCTATAGATAAATACTTGATAAATAATAAATTACGATGTTAATGAATTGAAAAAATTAGCATATTATTAAGTTTTTTTGTTTTAACCTCCCAATTATTCCTTTAGTTCCTTGACATGTTTTGGAACGGAATATGCCTTCTTTTGGAAATGCATCAATAAACCCATCGAATACGTCATTTCAAACCACAATTAATGGGTAAATTGAAGTTATAAGTTGAATTTTTTAAAAATAGATATTATGAATAAGGAACAATTGGAAGGAAAGTGGAACCAGGTGAAAGGCGAATTCAAACAGAAATACGGAAACGTTACAGATGATGACACCACGTTCGCCGAAGGTAAATTTGATGAAATGCTGGGAAGACTTCAGGAAAAAACAGGAAAAAGGAAAGAGGAAATTAGAAAGGAAATAGAAACTTGGTAAAAAAAATTCTATGATAAAAGAGCCCTTGGATTTACTTTCAAGGGTTTTTTTGTTGCTAGTGTTCAACATTATAGCTTGACTCGAATCATACCCAATGAATCAAAAGGTCAGAATTCGTGACCACAATCATTGCTCCTGAACCTATTTTGATTTATTTTAAAAAATCGAATTAATACATTATAAAAATTGGCCTTGCTATGTGGACGACCATTATTCTGGGTATTTATATATTGATCACGCTGTCCATTGTTGTTGCAATTCTGCTTTATGGGGCCAAACCTTCCAAAAGTCTGGCTTGGTTATTGGCCATTTTTGCGATTCCCGTTGGCGGAATCATTCTTTACCTTCTCTTGGGCAGAAACCGGAGAAAGAATAAACTGATAGCCTTAAAAAGGAACCTGTTCACCAAACTTCCTAGTCCAGGAACGGACTTGGTGAATTCCTTTGAGGGAAGATACCGGAAATTGATGACCCTCTTCTACAATAACTCCCACTTTCCTCCGGTTGGGGACAATGATTTACAGCTTTTAAAGGACGGGAAGACCACCTTTGACGCCATTTTTAATGCTCTGGAGCAGGCACAGCGCGAAATTCATATACAGTATTACATTTATGAGGATGGCGAGTTGGCGGACAAATTATGGGTGCTTTTTAAAACCAAAATAGCGATGGGCGTTAAGGTAAGGATGATCTATGATGGTATTGGGAGTTTTTCCTTGAGCAAGGCCTATCTTAAAAAATTGCAGGTCATTGGGGTGGAAGTATACCCCTTTTTGCCCTTTAAATTCGGACGTTTTTTCTCCTCCCTGAACTATAGAAACCATAGAAAGATAATCGTGGTGGACGGACAAATCGCATTTACGGGGGGCATCAATATATCCGACAAATACCTCAAAGGCGACCCCGGCTTGGGCAAGTGGCACGATATGCACCTAAAAATAACCGGTCCTGCCGCCAATCACCTAAATCAGGTTTTTATGATGGATTGGTACCTGGTCTGTCAAGAATTATTGGAGCCCCTTGAAAACCCCACGGGCATTACCAAATCAAAAATCGATACCTTGGTGCAAATCGTTTCCGGAGGTCCGGACGATGATTTTCCCGCTTTGGAGCAGACCTATTTTTCCATCATCAATGCCGCCAAAAAATATGTTTACATCACGAATCCCTACATCATACCAAACCAGGCGCTGATTAAGGCCTTACAGACCGCGGCATTGGGTGGGGTGGATGTACGTCTCTTGGTATCTGAAAATGCGGATAACCGATTGGTCAGCTGGGCCGTACACTCTTATTTTGAGACTTTTTTAAAGTCGGGCGTAAAAATTTACCTCTTCCCGGACGGATTCCTTCACAGCAAGATCATCGTTAGCGACGATGCCATTTCCTCCATTGGAACGGCCAATCTGGACGATCGGAGTTTTGAACAGAACTATGAAGTGAACGCCATTATCTATGAAAAGAAGTTTGCGGAGTTATTAAAGGCCGATTTTCTAAGGGACAGTGGTACCGGTAACATGCTTACGTATGATGCTTATGTTGGGCGCCCTTGGACCAAAAAACTCAAGGAAGGAATCGGAAAAATATTCAGTCCGATATTGTAAAGGTCCAGTTTACAAAACCGGTCCTAAAAATCCTCGATAAAGATTAAATCCTGTTCTTCCAGTGCGGTGACCACCAATTTGATGTAATCGTTTATGGCCTTGTTTACATTGTTGGGGTCTGAGATTTCAATAATGCCCCGCCATATCATGGCGCGTTCCTTTCCTTCACAAATGCAGTACAAGGTGGTTTCCGCAAAATATATCTTGAACTTTTCATAGTAGCTGTTATCAAAATAGATATCCTGATGCTCCAGGTAATCATCGTTGAAACGTGATTGGCCCGAGTCCCAACGAGACACGGACTTCATGAAATTTTCCCTATTCTCCGAGCCCGTAATCTTGGTAAGGAGTATGGCATCGAAACCCTTGTCCAACAAACTCTGCTCCACCAAATCCAGTTCCTCTTGGGTTTTCTTGGAATCCGTAAAGGACACGTCAAAAACGTCCAAACTTTTCCAAGCCTCCACATCCCTTTTTTCGAATTCTTTTTGAAGTTTTTGTTCAAAGTCGGTTCGCGCTTCCTCGTTTTGTGTCATTCCTACCAAAAGGACTTTGTTGGCGTGGAAAAGTACGGTATCCGGGTCTTTCCAGTTTTCAATTAGACTAGTGGAGGAACATCCCATAAGAAGAACAGTGAAAACGAAAAGTATTTTTTTCATGACATGTACATTTAAGCGATCATTAAAGATATGCATTGACCCGAGTATTAAAAATGACAAAAATCATACGACGGTATTGATAGGTATGTACCCTTTCAACACATAATTTTTTCAGTTTCGTATTGCTTCGGGATGTGGCAATTCCAACCTTTTGTGTCTTTAAGTTTTACCCGTAAGGCATCCAGTGCACTGGGCTCCCCATGGATAAGGAATACCTTTTCCGGAATGTTTTCAATGGTATCTGTCCAATGCAACAATTCGTTTTGGTCCGCATGTGCGGAAAGACTTTCCAGAAGATGGACTTTTGCCTTTACCGGATAATACTTTCCGAATATTTTCAATTCATGTGCTCCATCCAAAAGTTGTCTGCCCCGGGTGCCTTCAGCTTGGAAACCAACCAACAGAATTTGGGTTGTTGTCCTATCAAGCATTTGTTGCAAGTAGGTAAGGACCCGTCCTCCGGTGACCATTCCACTGCCGGCAATGATAATTTTCGGTCTTTGATCATCAATGGTTTTCCAGGTATCCGCATAGGAAGTAATAATGTTAAAATGATGCACCATGGCATGGTATTCGCAAATTTTAAGAGTGTGCCAAGCAGGAAACCTCTCAAAAACGGAAAGTACATTGGAACCCATTGGACTATCTATAAAAATGGGAATGTTTGGAATTTTGTTCTTTTTAAATAGCATCCATAAAGTATACATAAGAGACTGCAAGCGTTCCACGGCAAAGGATGGAATGATAAGATTTCCCCTTTCCTGAATCGTCCGTTTTATTAAGGTGCTTAAAATTGTGGGAACGTCTTCCTCAGGGTGTAGTTTATTGCCATAGGTACTCTCTAAAAACAGGTAATCTGCCCATTTGGGTCGTTCCGGAGGGGATAAAAGAATGTCAGTAGTTCTTCCAACGTCCCCGGAAAACACAAATAACTTTCCAAAAGCTTCCAATTCGATAAAGGTTGCCCCAATGATATGGCCATTAAACTTAAATCTGGCCCTGACATTTTGTGAAAGGGATATCCATGAATCTTTTTCACAGGTTTGGAAAAAGGTAAATGTTCTTTCCGCATCCTTTGTAGAATAATAGGGCTCCGCAGGTGAATGTTTGCTGTAGCCCTCTTCATTGGCCAATTGGGCCTGTTCCTCCTGAATTTTTCCACTATCCATCAAAATAATCCGTGTGATGTCCAAAGTGGGGGCGGTTCCAATGATTTTACCTTTAAATCCTTCTTTGAGCAATCTTGGCAAGTATCCGGTATGGTCCAAATGTCCATGGGTCAACAACACAAAATCTATTTTTGATGCGTCTATGGGCAAAGGTTTCCAATTGATCTCCCTGAGTTCCTTCAATCCTTGGAACATGCCGCAATCTACCATAATATTTACGTCTGGGGTTTCCAGATAAAATTTAGAACCTGTAACGGTGCCACTGGCTCCAAGAAATTGAATCTTGATATTATTCATGGCCTAAAGATTACAGAGTTGACCAATATCATCCAATATTTTGGCTTTTCGGTTTGGGGATATACCCAAATGATCAAGGAAGAATTTATCCTTAAGGAGTTGCCGACATAGGACCACATCCCTACTGAGCAGGAATTGTTTTTCTCGATTGCTTAAAAGCGTGGAGACCGTGATGGGATATAGTCCCAGGCGATCAATGCGGTCCTTGAGACCTTCATTTTTGGGATAATCCCAGCTTAGAAGGTATAGGTTGGCACACGTCCCATATTTTATGGCATCTTGTGTGAAACGGGTGTTCGTAACCACCCAACCCTTTTCCAGTATATTCTTTTCTCTCTTTCTATTTACCCAGTGCTCCTTGATATCATTGTACCTAGAATGTATGTAGAGGGGGATTTTTACATTGCAGTTGAGTCCTTTATCGCCGTGGAACTTGCATTCAATAATGGTGGTGCATTCATTTTTTTCGGCCAGTACATCTATTTCATGGGTTACACATAGACCTTCTAAAAAAACGCCCACTTCAACCTGGTACCCCGAGTATTTTAAAATGGCGGCCACGAACCGTTCAAAAGGGAATCCCGTAGGTCCCAACTCATAGATGGCTTTTTTTAGTTTGTACTTGGAAGCAAAAACCGACTTCCTCTTTTTTAAAAGTGCATAGGCACGATTGTAGATTTCATTTGTAGTGATTCCCGGATAGATTTCATCCCGTACCTTCGTCACAATATCCTCCACCAATTCATGGTCCGCCCCACTATGTTTAAGCGAACTTCTTAGTTTATCCATGGAGAATTGTACTCTTTCCCCAGAAGATTTTTGTACCTCAATGTTAGATTCCTTCATATCATTTTTTTAGTTGAATCTCAACCTCCGGTATTTTTAGAAGCTGAAGGGTGGTTGAGGCCAAGGTTACCTTACCTTTTGTTTCCTTTAGGGCCTTTTCAATATTTGAAAACAATCTGTTTTTGGTATCCCTTCTTAATTTGTAATCCGTAATGTAGCGTAAGTTCAAAGCTATCCAATTATCGGTAAGTTGAACGGCCAGGGTGGGTTTTATCGTTGCATTTTCAATATAATAGCGTTCCACCATCTCCTGCCATTTTGCCTGGGATTTTTCGGTATATTCCGATAATATTTCATTTGCCTTTTTCAATATTAGGGATTGGGCAAGTTCCATATTGGAACCGTAAGTAATCAGAATATTAAGCTCATCCCAGACAAAGGGAAAATCCATGGAATAATTCTTAATGGGGCCTTTAAATACGAATGCATTGCTAATTTTTACTATTCTTCCGGAATAATTGTCGCTACTGACCCATTCTCCTATTTCCATTAGGGTGGTGTAGATACTGTCTATATCGATAACATCACCTTTGATATTATTGATCTCTATTCTATCACCAGGTTTATAGACACGCACAAAAAAAATATAAAATGAACCTGCCATGCTTAGAATAAGTTCCTGGAGGGTAAAGGTGATTCCGGCGGTAAATAAACCAATGACAAGGGTGTAGTCCTTAATGTCATCCACTGTGAAAGCCATGAAGACTATAAGCAAAATGAGAAAGTAGCCAATGATTTCTATACCTTTTTGAGCTTTGTATCTAATGATGGTATCCTCTATTCGCTTTTTGAGGGTTTTTCTTAATAAACCTATGATGATAATAATGAGCACAATCCACAATCCAAGTTTTAGGAACTTTAGGACCGTAGGGTTCTCAAAAAGCGCAAGAAAATGTTCCATGGGCGATCGGTTTATCTATTGTTGAAGAAGTCTCTAATGAGGGCCTTTATTTGATTAGCGGTCATACTATCCGTTTTTTTTACTGCAACTATTTTTCTGTTAATTTCAGGATAGTTTTCCTCCAGTTCCTTTTTTAGTTTCTCATTAATATCCGCTGGGCCAAAAAGTGCCAGTGCATCACAGTCGGCTACCGCATGGGCCACCTCCTTGAAATATGTTTTAAATTGCCGTTTTTGTTTTTCCAAATAATTCCTTTCATGGGTTATATCTTGGGTTCCACCCCATTTGACCCTTGACCCAGAGGTGCTGGTTCTGTTGAAAAATTCAACACCGGAATTTATTTTGTTCAAAGAGTCTCCGTTTTCATTCAAACGAACGATCAAAGCGTTTTTGCTGTCCAACCAAATACCTATATTTTTCATCTGTTTATTTTTATTGTTTGTCATAGGTCATGCTTCGACTACGCTCAGCACAGGGTTGCAATTATTCACATCATTTCATTTTGTTTTCATAGGTGTTCATGAATCATTGATTTCGCCACAAACCATCTCAATGGGTATTAAGACTTGATATTGCTCATTTCATATCCATAATTTTTATTTCATATAAATTAGGATAAAGAAGCTAATTAAAGTATGATAATTGTCATTCCCTATGCGGTAGCATGAGAAAGGGTACTGTTGAATATATACTTAAATCCAAAAGTACTGGTTTTTTAAGCAACCGCTCAATTAAACTCTTTTTGGTGTGTACCATGGAGAAAATATCTACCTCGCTGTTTTTTACAAAACTGTCAATAATCTGAGCTTTATCTGCAAACTCAAAAATTGAGGTGAAACTAGGATTAAAGTCATTAAAGGAAATTTGCAATAACTTTTTATTGGATGCTTGGAGGGAAGACAAAAATTCCTCTTCGATGATGTGTACAATATGTACCGATGCATCAAGCATTTTAACCAAATGCAAAAGAGGTTTTATGGTTTTTAGATTGCAGCCCTTTTTCAAGTCCGAAATGAAAGCTATTTTTTTTGGAAGTTTGAACTCCACTTCCTTCGGAACGGCCATGAGTGGACATTTCCTTAAATCCCTGATGGTTTGTACCGTATTGCTTCCCATAAATATTTCCTTGGCCCCTGTAGTTCCTTTGTTGCCCATAAACACTATATCTATACAAAAATTTCCTATGGTTTCATAAATGACCTCACCAAGGAATCCTTGCTTGGATAGCATTTTAAATTCGTGCAGTTCATTCTTATCGTCCAAGTGGATTTTATGGAAAGTCTTTTTTAAATTCTCTATGGACTCTTTTTCCAATAGGTCGATTTTTTTATCGTTGACATTAATTTGTTTTGGCAAAAGACCTATCGGTTTTTTGAAAACATGTAGAATAAAAAAAATACAAGACTGGTTTGCCAAAAGCTTGGTAGCATAGAAAAGGGCGTTATAAGCCTCATCTGAAAAATCAGTGGCCACAAGAATTTTAAGGGTCTTCATAAGGTCAAGGTTGTGGAATGACCAAAAAAGGAACCTTTACATGAAAACCGATTTTCTTAATGATGGGTTCTATGAACAAACGCTCCAAGAACGTGTGCTTATTTTGAATCATACATAACATATCGATTTTGGTACTTTCCTGAAATTTATTGATCGCGGTGATGATCTCGTCACCTTCAACCTCATGAAACTTCCCATTGCTTCCCAACATCTTTTTTAGGGTTTGCTGGTTGGATAATTGCTTGGAATCCAATTCCAACTGTGTGAATACGTGCATCACGTGAACCTGGGCATCATGCCCTGTTGCGATATGCAACATCGCAGCAAGTTTTTCCCCTGAATAATCCACTTCGTAATCCGTTGGGAAAAGGATGGATTTTGGGTCCTGATATGCATAGCCTTGGGGAATGGCCAATACCGGGCATTTACTGCTCCTAATGGCGTGTACCGTATTGGTTCCAAACAATATTTCCTGGGCACCTGTGGCACCTTGGGTACCCATGATGACCAAATCTATGTCCTCGGCTTCCGTCATGTGGCTTATTTCTTCGGTGAGCATATTAAAGGCGGAATGGGTGACAAAGGTGTGAAGCGGATTTTTGTACTCCGTTTCCAGTTTTTCCTTCAGCTCGTTCAAATTGTTCTTGGAATCTTCCCGGATCATATCCCCAAGACCTATTTGGCCAGGGCTCCCCAACAAATATTCCGTATGATAAACGGGCGGCATATAGGTGTTCAGGAGAAAGAAGGTACACTTCTCATTTTTGAAGAGCGATAATCCATAGTCAATTGCCTTGAATGAATTATCCGAAAAATCCGTGGGTAATAATATTCGTTTCATCTTTTTATTGTTTTTAGCGATTGCGTGTGGTCTGTCGAACCAATTACTTTCCAGATATTTTGTGGGTTATCTTGACCTAAATCGGCCTTTAAGATTACGTATATAAGTTACGAATTCCTGTGGCCAAATTCCATGATTTTTGTCAGGTATCCATCTTTCAAAATTTAGTAACTTGTATAATGGAGTTGGTTTGAACCCAATATCATGACTTAATTAATAATTCGTCAAATTGACAATTGATCGTGTTATTTTAAAACAGAAAATTTAAACGTGTGAAAAGCTCTTTTAAAAACATCGTGGATTCTGATGTTCCCGTTTTGGTCGATTTTTATGCCGACTGGTGCGGACCTTGCAAAATGTTGGCCCCAATTCTTCAACAGGTGAAGGATGACTTGGGGGATCGTTTGAAAATCGTGAAAATAGATGTGGACAAAAACCAAAAATTGGCCACTAAATATAATGTTAGGGGCGTGCCTACCATGATGCTTTTCAAAAACGGAAAGCAGTTGTGGAGACAGTCAGGTGTGCTCCAAAAGAACGATATCCTAGAAGTCATTAGGGAGCATTCCTAAGGAGTGATCCCAATTTTTTCAAGCTACTTTTCCGGAAGGAACAATACAGGAATCGTGGAGTGAAAGGCTATTTTCTTCACCACGGGTTCCCCAATTACCTTCTCCCAAAACGTATGGTGATGCCGTATCATCCCAAGTATATCGTACGCGCGGTTGGCAGTATGTTGACCTATGGTATAGGCCGTGCTGGACTTGAAGGGCAGATCGGTAAAAGTAAATTCCATGCCAGACAACCGTTCTTCCAATATAGCCTTATTGGTTTCTTGTGTTTCGTTCAGGACAAATTCCTCGGCAACATGGATTATCTCTATGTTGGCATTCCAAATAGTTGCCATTTCCAGGAGACTGTCCAATTCAAATTTATCGTAGCCCTTCATAAAATCCGTCGAAAAAATGACGGTTTTCAACTTTTGGAAATTAAAGGAATCCGGTACCGCCAAAATGGGGACATTCGTTAGTTTGTTGAGCACTTTTACCGTATTACTGCCCAAAAAAACCTGTTTAGCCCCTGTGGCACCCTGAGTACCCATGATAATCAGGTCCGCATCTTTTTCCTGTGCTATTTTATACATTGCTTCCTCTAGTGTGCTTTCCACAGAAACCGTCTCAAAACTATGATGCGGGTTTTTGTGGTTTTTTTCCAGGTAGGTAAGAATTTCTTTCAATTCCTTGTTCGACTGCTGTGAAAGTGAATCGTAAATGACGTCCAACCTTTTGTGGCCTTGTGCCCCCAAAGGCTTTAAAACACTTGGTTCGTAGGCGTTGACGATATAAAAATGGCAGGTAACATCGGCATATATCTTGAGGGCCGTAAAAATGGCATTCCAGGCATTTTCCGAAAAATCCGTAGGTAAAATTATTTTTTTCATGACTAAAATATTACGATTAACGAGGTAAGTTCTGCAATACCATAAACGGAATTACCGGGTTTAGGGCAATTTGGTCCACCGTGGAGCGGTAGAGCATATCCTCCAAAAAGGAATGTCTGGAATTAACCATGACCAACATATCCATTTTGTGTTCATGGGCGTAGTCCATTATGGCGATTCCCTTATTCTTTACCTCGGTCCTGGTAAAGCTTAAATTGGCATTTGGCAAAGACCCTTTTAGGAACAACCGATTGTCCTCTTGTCTGTGGCTCAAATCCTCAAAATCCGAAATGTAGAGCGAATGGACTTCGGACTTAAATCGGCCGGCCAAAGTATCCAATAGTTTTAGTTCCCTTCGTTTATAGGGAACCATATAATCTGATGGGAACAATATCTTTTTTGGCTGTGAAAATGTATAATCACTAGGAATGGCCAAAACCGGGCACTTTACATATTTAAAGACCTGAACGGTATGGCTTCCAAAAGTGATGTTCTTGTCAGCTGTTTGCCCTTTGGTTCCCATTAATACCAAGTCAATGTTCTTTAAGTTGACAAAGTCGTTAACACCGTCTACGAGAGATTCGAATACGGAAATAGACTCAAAACGATGCCTTGGATTATGTTTTTCTTTTATATTCTTTGAAATTATTTCCCCAAGCTTTTTTTCCGAAGCTTCATGGAACTTTTTCTTCTTAAAATCAATTCCCTCTGAATCGGGGCTCATTGCGTAGAGCTCATCGGCATACGCATGCATCAAATAAAAATTGGTGCGGTCGCATTTGAATAGGTCTAATGCAAAAGTGATGGCATTTTCGGCACTATCAGAAAAATCGGTCGGGATAAGAATGTTTTTCATTGCTCTTGATTTAACACCTTTAAAATTAATGGTTTCCCATTTTTAAAAGTATGACATTTATCATGCGATATACATAGGCACCTTCATAAGACACGCTTTAAATATTTGATTTTTAATGATATAAATCATGTTTTTTGTTTTCATATCAACGTACATTCAATGAATAAAACAGTTAAGCCATGAATAGAACAAAAGAAAACAAAGCAATTATGGGTACCATACTTTGGATGGTTCAGGAGACCTATAATAATCTGGTTGATTTTAAAAACCAAGAAAACCGGGAGGCTTTCAATAAGGAATTATTGCGTTTGATGCCACAGGTTAAAAATTATGTTGCTATAAGGTTGAAGAACGCAATACGTGCCGGTAAATTAAATAAGGGAATGTTCGATCCCAATGACTTTACGGACCAATTGTTTATTGAAGTTTATGACAATTGGGAACTTGTGAAAAATGAATATGGCCTTCGCCCTTTTCTTTTTAAAAAAGTAGATGACCTGTTAGATGATCGTTTGACCGAAGAGGAATTTGATCACATATTTTTTGAAAACATTGACACCTATTCCAAAAAGGAGTGGGATGCCATGGAGGAAGATTTTAGTACCGATGGTGATGGTGATTTGGTTCTATTGGAAGAGTTGGACGATAGTTCCTTGGACAGGACCAACTATTCATTGGACCATGTCTTTATAACCGAAGAGGAAAAGGGCCTTGCGCAAAAACTGGATGAAAGTTTGGACAAGGAGCGGGTTGAAAGGCATATGGATATGGTATTGGGTAAAATGTCCTTGCCCATGAGGTGCGTATTTGAATTATACACAGATCAAGGTTTCACACCAGATGAAATTGCAGATATGAGGAATACCACCTTGGAGGAAACAGAAAACCTTTTGTCCAGCGCCAGAGGATTATTGAAAAAAAGTTTCGTTAAGCGTTTTTTAATCGATAGCAACTAAGCAATACAAGATTTAGGCGACGCTAACCCCAAAAAAATGTCCTACCAAGGCGGTCAACCCCATGGCTATGGTACCCCAAAAGGTTACCCGGGCAACCGCATTTAGGATGCTTGAACCACCTGCTTTTGCCGCCATGGCCCCCAAAAGCACCAGGAAAAAAATGGCAAATCCATACAAGTAATACTCCATGTTTTCCAAGGGTAGAAAAAGTGTAACTAAGAATGGAAGTATCCCACCTATGGTGAATGCGGCGCCTGATGCCATGGCTGCCTGTAAAGGATTGGCTGCACTAATATCGTTGATTCCCAATTCGTCACGAATATGGGCTCCCAAGGCATCATGTGCCGTGAGTTCCTTGGCTACCGTTAGGGCAGTTTCTTTCTTTAAACCCCTTTCCTCATAGATTTGTGCCAAGCGCTTTAGTTCCAAATTAGGCATTTCCTCTAATTCCTCTTTTTCCCTTTTTATATCCGCTTTTTCCACATCGGTTTGTGAACTTACGGAGACGTATTCGCCGGCTGCCATTGATAAAGCCCCGGCAACTAGGCCCGCCAATGTTGCCAAAACCACTGGTTCCCTTATTTCACTGGCCGCAGCTACGCCAATAGCAATACTGGCTGTAGAAAGAATGCCGTCATTGGCTCCCAAAACTGCCGCTCGTAACCAATTGCTACGGTGTATATAGTGGTTGTCCAAGTAATTATCTAATTCGTTAGGTTCGGACATGGTTATTTTATTTAAAATGAAGGTTTTGGTCGTTACTTAATTCCTATCAATTAAAAGTATAAAATTTATTGTGGTGGCCCGATTGCTTCCGGTCAATTAATTCTTTCGAGAGACATTCATAGATTTTATCATACCCTTCCCTTTCTGCCAAATTTTGTGGGCTTTATCCTTTTTTCATTTTTGTCAGGTAGGACGCACCATATTTCAATAATAGACTCACAATCTGCATTCTATTGATATATGCAGCTAGTGCCAATGGAGATAAAGCATATTTGGAATGTTTGTTTGCCAAATTTTCCGTCAAGCGCCCAAGATAGCTCTTAAATTATGAGTTTTGGTCTGTAATAATCGTCTCATGAAAGGAAAATTTTTTTAATTCGATCGCTTTTTGAAATACCTCCTGTGGCCCGCCGTAGGCTATCATCAAAAATACTTAACTATAATTTTCATCCTTTAAATCGAGTACTTTCGGATTTTGGAAATCAGTTCAATTACTTCTTTGACAGATTTTGATTTTTAAAATCAGCTTGGGGCTAAATGCAATTTTCTTGATGAGAATAAGCTATAATTGATTGAAATGTAATCTTTTATATAAAATTATGGATTCTAATCTCAATTCCTAAAGAATTGTTAATCAAAGTCAGTTGTAATCCGAGGTACATTTATAAGGCGTATATATTTAGAGCTTACAAAGTGGGATGTAAAGTTCGCCCGTTGCCAAAAATCGTTAAAGAAAAACTGTATTTTGTTATTCGGTTTTATGGAATGTAAATATTTTAGAGGTTTATCTAATTTGAATTGGAAACGTGAAATTTGAGTTCACTTATGAAGTTGAAAAAGTTGTCATGGAAGTGGTAAAAAGGACCATGGATTCCATGGATATCCCAGTGGAACGAATTCATGAAGATTCGATTATACTATCTGGGGAAATCGAGGAAAAGGAGATGCAGGCACTTTCCAAGGGTTTGGCCCCCTATGGAATAAAGATCAATACCGGCAATACATTGTCATTACTGGATCAAATAAAGGCCCTTATAAAAAAATATGTTCGAGGGGATTATGATAGGAATATTTCTATATCCAAAATGCTTTCGGATGAATTGGGTTACAGTTATTCATACCTATCCAACCATTTTACGTCGAAAACCTTTACTACGATTGAAAATTTTTATGTGTTGATCCGCATTGAAAAAGTGAAGGATCTATTAATGCAAGAAGATAAAACATTGTCCGATATTGCTTTTAGCCTAAATTTTAGCAGTGTACCTCATTTATCCGGCCAATTCAAGAAGGTTACCGGTTTGACGACAACACAATATTTGAAAATAAGAAATAACACTATAAACACCATTTAACGGAAAATTGTATGAATAAAATGAAAATTTTGCTGGTAGACGATGATGAGGACGACAGGGAGTTTTTTGCCGATGCCTTGGTAGGAGTTGACTTAAATACCCAATTACAGCAATTGGACAACGGGAAAAGTTGCTTGGATTACTTAAGGCAGCAAATGGAGAATTTACCCAATCTAATTTTCCTAGACCTTAACATGCCGATAATGAACGGATTTGAGTGTTTGACCGAAATTCGAAAGAATCCGTTGCTGAAGGATTTGCCCATTGCAATTTATTCCACTTCGTCGTCTGACAAGGATATTGAACGCACATTTCTGAACGGTGCCAATATCTACATCAAAAAACCTTCCAGTTTTGAGGACTTGAAGAAATCCCTGGCCCAAGTGATAAAAATGAATTGGGCCTATCATATGGATGATTTTAAGAAGGAAAACTTTCTATTAAGAATTTAAAAACCCATATTTAATAGGTGTCCTTGAGAATTCTTTTAGATGGACAAATTACAAGTTACCCAATAAATTTCCCAATGATATGCCGGACAGAATTGAACTGAGAAACCGAATTTCAGAGTTGGAACTGTCCAACTTATTTAGGGAGAAAATCTTGGATCGTAGCAATAATGTTATTGCCTACTTAGAACCACTTTTCAATGATAGGGGTGATATAGAGGATTTTACCATTAAGTATGTCAACAACCGTATAGAGGAAATCACAGACTTGAAAGTCAATGAAATGATTGGTTTGCGATGGTTGGATTATGACCAACAGGTTATGGAAAACGGCGTTTTTGACAGGGCCAAAAAATGCTATTCCACTGGGGAAACTATCAATTATACGGCCAAATTTGTCTTTGGAAGTTTGGCGGTATGGTTCAGTGCTAGGCTGGTTAAACTAGAGAATGGGGTGGTCAATTTTTTAAAGGATATTACCAAAGAAAAGGAATACGAGCGGCAATTGGAGATACAGAATAAGTTGCTCCTAAAAGCTGAATATGTTGCAAGCACGGGCAGTTTTCGATGGGATTTAACCAATGGCACGTTGTCCCTTTCCGAGAACGTCTATAAACTTTTGGGCTACGACGCTCCTTTTGCTGCGAATCCAACCCTGGATACCATATTGAAATTTGTGCATGAAAAGGATATGATATGGGTCAGGTCGATCATAGCAAAAACGCAGGAAACCAAGGAAAGGATCGATATAACCTTTAAGGTCAAAACCAGAACAAGGGAGGTAAAATATATCAATACGATCGGGGAGTATTATCCAACCCAAAATAATTGGTACATGGTAGGTGTTTTTAAGGATGTCACCAGACAGATAGAACACGAATCCCTTTTGCAAGCCAAAAATGCCGAATTGAAAAAGATAAATTCTGACTTGGAGGCCTTTAACCGTATTGCAAGCCATGATTTACAGGAGCCCCTGCGAAAAATTCAGATGTTCATTAGTAGATTGAATGTGGAAGAAAGGGAAAGGATGGGGCCCAGATCTCAAAATTATCTTGAAAAGATAACTTCTTCAACGGAAAGGATGCGCAATCTAATCTCCAATTTGTTGTCCTATTCCAGAATAGAGGATGTGGAGGACAAGCCCACAAAAATCGACCTTAACGAAATCTTGACCAATGTGTTGGAAGATTTGGGCGAACGGATCTGTGAAACAAATGCCTCCATCAAGGCGGATAAACTTCCGGAAATTAATGGGGTTCAATTTCAGATGGAACAACTTTTCTCAAATCTTATTGGAAATTCCTTAAAATACATGGCAGCAGAAACCGTTCCAGTGGTTGCCATTAAGCACAGCAGCATAACGGTTGACGCCTTAAACCAAATCCCCAAGCTTACAGCAGGAACCTATCACAAGTTGGAATTTATTGACAACGGTATTGGCTTTGATGACCAATACGGGGAAAGGATTTTTGAGATTTTTCAAAGGCTGCACGGTAAAAATGAATATTCAGGTACCGGACTTGGATTGGCCATTTGCAAAAAAATCGTGGAAGCGCACAATGGAATAATTACGGCGACCAGCAAGAATACCGAAGGAGCCGTATTCACGGTTTATTTGCCCTCGTTATCTAAATAGCGCCATTCCCCATTTAAGTGATAACGGAATGAGATGTTATAACAGAAACAGAAAATGTTATAACATAAATCATCGGTTAATCAAGATTTTTGGGATTCAAAATAATAGGTGATTCTAACATCACTTTTTAAAATCTTAAATCAGTCAACCATGAACACTACACACGCAAAATTAAATCAGCTTAACAATAGTCTAGGAGGAAGTATTTCCATATTCGATACGGAACGTATATTGATGTTCGATAACCATAAAGGAACCGGGCGCATCCAGTCCGTAGAGCTGGAATCAGGTATTGGGTATAGCCAATTCGATATAAAGACTACGGAAACAGTCAATTTAAACCTGAAAAACCCTTCCACACGCGGTTTGTTTTTCATTTATTGTCTAGAAGGAAATTTTACCCTAAAGTTACCTGCGAGTAAGTCTTCCATTGAGGTGGATTCTTTAAGGACGGTAATTCTTGGGGGTATGGAAGAGGAAGTGAATATCGAATTGGAACCTGGAAAGAAGGTCCATTTTTCGGTCATTCAAGTTTCTGATGACTATACTTCCGAAACTTCAGTTGAGAAAACCGAAAAATTAAAAAATCAGTTGTTTTCCCAATTTTTAAAGAACAAAAAATATGAATATGTTGGAACGGTCAATCTAAAGATTAAGGAGCACTTGCTTCAAATAAAGTCTATTTCCCAAACCGGTGTGGTTCGAAAATTATTGATCGAAGGGCTTGTGCACTTTACTTTGGCATTGGAGATTTTACATTATAAAAGTGATAATTCCAAAAAAACCTTACATGATTCCACATTGACAAAGCGGGAGATGTTGCGCCTTGAGGAAGCCATCGAGGAAATTAGGGCAAAGCCGGAGTTTCCTTATTCCATAGACTATTTTGTTAGAAAATACGGACTATCCGCAGCAAAATTACAATCTGGTTTCAAGGTGTTTACAGGCTCTACAGTGGCAAGTTGCATTAAAAACCAGCGCTTGGATCTGGCTGAAAAATTAATTCAGGAAACCGACTTGAACGTCTCCGAAATTGTATACACCATTGGTTTTTCCAGCCGTAGCTATTTCTCCAAAATATTCAACAAACGTTTTAAGTGTTCCCCCAAAGTGTATTTGACGAAAGCGCGTGGCACCAAGCTCTCAGCCTAAATTTTTTTAGAAAGATTGAAACAATGATTTTTGGTTCAAATAAATATGGACAATTAATTCAAACTTTTGGGATAATGAATAGCGAAGCGGACCGATAACTTTAAATAAAAATGTCAAATGATGAGCGAACCAATGCAGCATAAAAAAGCCCACCTCTACATTGAGGTTAAAAAGGATATTGAGTCCAGATTACAACTCTTGAATTTATGGAAGAAAAGTATCCGCACACAGTTCGATTTAATCCTGTCGAAGAACCCTATCGATGAGATTAAAGATCTTATATTACAGATAGATGAGGCTATTTCAAAAAACATAAAATTAAGGGATGCCATTTATATTGAAGAGAACCAAGATTTGAATGGTAGGGCAAGAGGACAATTGAATTCCTTGATAATAAACTCTTTGGGAGTTTTGAACGATAATGCGGAAAGGGAAGTGGAAACTTTAAAAACGGCCATGTCCTATATAGGTATCAAAATAACCGATGAAGGCTTGTCCTTTTTTAGGAAAGCGGTCTAATTACTAATCTTGTGTAGTTGATTAGTGTGTTTGTGCCTCGTTCAAACATAAATCCTTCACAATGGACCAAAATATCCGTACCGATGCTGAATCTGCCTTATAAAATGTAGAAAGCGTTATAAGGTTCCTTTCAAAATCTATCAGACTTTCAGAAGTTTTACCGGAAGTTTTAGGTGAGAAGAAGGCCATGTGCCACCCTTTGAATACTTCTTTTTCTGCGGGACCTTCCCATACAAGATTTACATTGGTATGTCTTTCGTCCCCTTGAATTTTTTTCAAGAGGTCAAAAATTCCTTTTTTCGCCCCGTGCAGCGTCTGTACAAAAAGTCCGTTGTGGTATACCAAACAACCGGTTATGGAGTGGGTTTTGTTGAATTCATTGGCGGTTTTAAGAATATCGTTCAGGTCTTTAAGAGAAACATTCTTTTTTGCCTGGGAAGTGTAGGTTAGTTCGTGCATTTAGCCAATGGATTTTGACGCCCAAAGTAATATAAATTTGGGTAGGAACTTACGTATTTCGGAAGTTTTTATTGACCCAAAAATTGAACGAATGTGTTCATTGAACAAATAAGATTTTCTCTTTATCTCAATCCTACAAGAGAAAACTTTAAAACAATCTAAATTGAAATTAGAAATTGAGGTTCAATTTTGGTCGTACCTTTGGACATTTGAGCTAAATGAGAAAGACATTTATGCAGTAAGGTCTTCAATTGATTGAATGAAGAAGGTTTCTTTAAATAAAGGGTAGCTCCCATTTTTTTTAGTCTTTCTACATCTTTTTCATGAAAAGAGGTGGAGTAAATGATTACTGGAATATTCGAGAACGACTCTAAATCCCGAATGTCGGCCAGGCATTCGAATCCGTCCATCATGGGCATTTTTAAATCCAAGAAAATGGCATCGGGTTTTTGGTGCTCACTGTTCAATAAAAAAGACATGAGGTCTACCCCGTTACTAAACTCCTCAATTGTAGTGGCAATAGGAATTTCACCTAAGGCATCGGAAAAAAATGCTCTGTCGTCACTATCATCGTCCGCCAAATAGATTCTTTGTATGGTCTGGCTCATTTATGCATTCCTAGTTTTTGATTGGGTGCAAGATATCATCGAATAGAATTCCTAGGTACAGCAATACGTTTAATTACTAACTCAAAAAGAATTATGTTTTTTCTATAGGAAATCCATCGGTCCTAAAAATATGTCCAAAAATTGTTTGGAGGCACCCAAATGTTTGATCAGGGTTCGTTATTTTTACTTTAGAACTCCATATCATTCCAAACATACTAAAGGTTCAACCATGTATATCAAAAACTCCGTTAAAGCGCTCCTTTTTTTATTGCTTATCAATGTTAACCTTATCCATTCCCAAAACCCCAATTTTTCGGGTATTGCCAAGGACCTAAATGGCTTGGAGTTCCGTGCTATTGGTCCGGCACTTATGGGTGGAAGAATTGCGGATATTGCCGTAAGCCAAAAGGATCCAAGTATCTGGTATGTTGCCGTGGGGTCCGGCGGTGTGTGGAAAACGCAAAATAACGGAATAACCTGGCATCCCGTTTTTGAAGATCAGTCCTCCTATTCCATAGGCTGCGTGACCATTGACCCCAACAACTCCCAGACTGTTTGGGTAGGAACCGGTGAGAACGTAAGCGGCAGACATGTAGGCTGGGGAGATGGTATCTATAAATCGAACGATGGAGGTGCCACCTGGACATCCATGGGTCTGGAAAATTCCGAGCATGTAGGAAAAATATTGGTGGATCCCAGAAACAGCAATGTGGTATTGGTGGCCGCTGAAGGCCCATTGTGGTCTTCGGGCGGGGACCGCGGTGTCTTTAAAACCACCGATGGCGGACAGACTTGGAACCAGGTCCTTAAAATTGACGAGCATACGGGTGTTACCGATATTGAGTTCGACCCGGAAAATCCAGATGTTGTCTATGCCGCGGCCTACCAACGAAGAAGGCACATCTGGGCCCTGCTATCCGGTGGACCAAAATCAGGAATCTATAAATCCACTGACAACGGTGACACCTGGACCCAAAAGACCACAGGGCTGCCCAAAGGGGATATGGGCAAAATAGGATTGGCAGTTACACACGCAAATCCAAATCTGGTATATGCTACCATTGAAGCGGATGCTGCCGAAAAGGGATTTTACAGCTCGGCCGATAAAGGAGAAAGTTGGGAAAAACGCAACGATTATATATCCGGAGGAACGGGACCACATTACTATCAGGAGATCGAGGCGTCACCAACGAATCCCGATTTGATCTATCAAATGGATGTCTTCATTAGGGTAACCCGGGATGGCGGCAAAAGCTTTAAGGTTTTGGGCACAGGTCGTGAAAAGCATAGCGATAATCACGCTCTTTGGATCGACCCGAACAATGGCAGGCATTTGCTCGCAGGAACAGATGGCGGACTTTACGAAACTTTTGATGAGGGCAGTACATGGCGGCATTTTCCAAACCTGCCCATTTCACAGTTTTACAAGCTTTCCTTGGATAATGCCCGTCCTTTTTACAATATAGTGGGAGGCGCGCAGGATCTAGGCACCTTGATCGGCCCCTCCCGGACGATGAATACTGAGGGCGTTCGCAATCAGGATTGGTATGTGCCTTTGGGCGCGGATGGTTACGACAATGCGTTCGACCCCACGGATCCCAATACTGTCTATATGGAAATCCAGGAAGGCAATTTGTATCGGCATGATAGGAAAACGGAGGAGGGAATGGATATTCAGCCCCAGTCAACCGATGGTATGGCCGACAGATGGAACTGGGACAGTCCGTTATTGATCAGCCCCCACAATAACAACAGGATATATTACGGCTCGCAACGATTGTGGCGTAGTGACGATAAGGGAGATTCCTGGCAACCGATAAGCGATGATTTAACGACCAATAGGGTACGTTATGAATTGGATATGATGGGCAGGGTCTGGAGCGTGGATGCCCTGTATGACACGGGAGCCATGTCCAAATATGCCACTTTGACCTCTATTGCAGAATCTCCTAAACAGGAAGGTTTATTGTATACGGGTTCCGATGACGGATTGATCTATGTAAGCGAGGATGGAGGCCAGACCTGGCGGAAAAGTGGGGCCTTGCCCAAAGTTCCTGAGCTTTCCTTTATAAACGATATCGAAGCATCCGCTCATGATCCAAATGTTGTGTTCGTTAGCGCGGATGTCCATAAAATAGGGAATTACACCCCGTATTTGTTCATGAGTACGGACCGTGGCCGTTCGTGGACTTCCATAGTGGGCGACCTGCCCAAGGAGACCATCGTATGGGTTATAAAGCAAGACTATGTCGATTCAAACCTATTGTTCATTGGCACGGAATATGGCATTTATTTCTCCCCGAATAAAGGGACAAATTGGATTCCCTTAAAATCAGGAGTGCCCACGATTCCGTTTCGGGACATCGAATTGCACCCAAGGGACAACGACTTGGTGGGAGCGTCCTTTGGAAGGGGATTTTTTGTACTGGACGATTACACCCCGTTACGGGGATTGGGTAAAAAAATATCGGATAAAAACAATCAACTATTCCCGGTACGGGATGCGTGGTGGTACGTACCAAATGTCCCTATGCAGGCCAAGGGCATGCCCACTTTGGGATCCACAAGCTTTGCCACGGACAATCCGCCTTTTGGTGCCACATTCTCTTACTGGATAAAAGATGTGCCAAAAACGGGCAAGACCTTACGAAGCGAAAAGGAAAAGGAGCTGAGGTCGAAGAAAATGTCGGTTCCCTTTCCAGGCTGGGAAGCCCTGGAAGAAGAAAAGGGACAGGAAGATGCCAAGGTGCTCTTTTTGATATCGGACCAAAACCAAGAACCTGTACGATGGTTGCAAGGCAAGTCCGGTAAAGGGCTACAACGTACCACGTGGGATTTGAGGCGTTCGGCGCCCAACCCCATAGATTTGTCCGTTCCGGATTTTAGGCCGCCTTGGGCGGGAGAGGACCAAGGTCCTTTGGTTTCACCGGGCACTTACAGCGTTCAAATGTATGTGTTGTTTGACGGGGAATTGCAACCCCAGGGAACACCGGAAAGCTTTAAGGTGGTACCCGTACACAATGAAAGGGAAAATATGGCACATGGGGACATTCAGCTTTTTCAGGATAGAACGGCGGAGCTTTCCAGACAAATTTATAATGCGGGCGAAAAATTGGGTGAATACGGTAATCAGATCAGGCACATGAAGGAAGCCTTGCTGAAGACCCCTTTGGCCAAGGAGACCCATTTCAATCAGTTGAAGGAGTTAGGGCTTGAGATAAGTTCCCTACGAAAGGCTTTATATGGCAATCCCGTAAAACAATCCTTGGACGAGCCCACGCCTCCTTCCATTAGATCTAGGGTAGGACAGGTAGCAGGGGCTCATTGGGAAACGACACAGGAACCTACCAAAACACAAGTGACGAACATTGAAATCGCTTCAAAAGAGTTCAATACCTTCAAACAAGCCTTGAAGGAATTAAATAGTTCCATGGAAGCTTTTGAAAAAACCTTGGAGGAATTAAAGGCACCCTATACACCCAATAGAAAGTTATAAGTCTTGGACGATGTGTTTTTCAACGGAAGAGTTTGGCGATGTAAAATTGGTAGAGACCTATTACCGTTTGGATCACAACTATGTGTATGCCGAACCTGAAAATGAATACAACCGTTATTTTAACAATGGATTCGCGCACAATCGGTCCTGGATCATTACGGAAGAAAACCCGAACATATTAACCAATGCCCTATGGGGAATCATACCCCATTACAAGTTCCATATAGAACCGCAAGAATATTATAAGGATACGATAAAATATGGGTCTGGGCTGAACGCGAAATCAGAAAAACTTTTCAACTCCGCCAATTACAAAGGCTTCAAGAAATGTATTGTACCGCTAAAGGGATTTTTTGAACCCCACACCGCAAGAAATAATTTTAAAATCCCTTTTTATTTTAAGCGAAAAGACGATAGCCCGCTCAGTCTGGCGGGGATTTACACTACCATCTCCGACGGCACAGTTACATTCTCCATACTTACAAAAAGCGCGACCCCATTGTTCCAAAAAATCCACAATAAAAAAAACAGGCGACCGGTAATTTTACAGGAAATGGATATTGAGGTTTGGCTGGACCCCAACTTGAAAGAGGCAGAAATTATAAACGTGATCGAGGATGATCTACCCGATGAGGAATTGGAGACTTGGCCGATCAGCAAGGACATCTATAGGGGCAATTTGGGACAAAGACCGGATATTACTTCGCCAGTTTCCTATGCGGAATTGGAGATAGTATATTAATAAACACTTTGACAGCATTCAGGATAAAGCTCTCGTCCAGTTTTGGACTTGGATAAAGATTATATAAAAAAAGGGCCCTCAATCTCTTGAAAGCCCTTTGTTTGCTAGTAGCGGGAACTGGACTCGAACCAGTGACCTTCGGGTTATGAGTTCAAGTAAATGCCCAAAATCCCCTTTATTTTAACCAAATATTATTTAAAACGTGTACGTTTTTGGGTACTCTAGTTAGTAATTCAATGACAATTATAATAAATTCTCAATAATTATTCAGTGTAATTTTTTTTTAACCATATATTTTTTTATTATTGCTTAATCGATAAAGCAAAATGGATTGCACTTTTGCATTTTTTTTAAAATTATTGCTTAATCGTTTAAATTATGGCTAAAAATAGAAAGCTCACAATTGGTGTCGATTTTGGAACCGATTCAGTAAGGACCCTACTTGTAGATGCACTAAATGGCGAAACTTTATCCGTTGGTTCAAGTAATTATGAATTATGGGCAAAGGGTAAGTATTGTAATCCAAACAAGAGTCAATTTCGACAACATCCTATTGATCATATAAATTCTTTAAAAAAATCAATGAGTGAATTGTTGAAAGATATTCCAGAATCAACGATTAATTCAGTTTATGGGTTATCCATTGCGTCTACAGGTTCCACTCCAGTCGCTGTTGATGTGAATGGTGTTCCCTTGGCCTTACTCGAAGATTTTAAGGATAATCCTAATGCCATGTTCATTTTGTGGAAGGACCATTCTGCAATTAAAGAGGCATTGGAGATTAATGAGCTGGCACATTCAGGGGATTTTAATGACTATACAAAATATGTAGGAGGAACTTATTCATCGGAATGGTTTTGGTCCAAAATATTACATGTTTTAAGAGTAGATGAAAAGGTCAGAAACGCTGCTTACTCTTGGGTGGAGCATAGTGACTGGATACCTGCATTACTAACAGGCAATGATGACCCATTAAAGATTAAAAGGAATGTATGCTCTGCGGGTCATAAGGCTATGTGGAATAAATCTTGGGGAGGTTTGCCCTCTGATGAGTTTTTATTAACCGTAGACCCATTACTACAAGGATTAAGAGAAAGACTTTATACGAAAACCTATACAGCCGATATGGAAGCTGGGTATATCACTGGTGAATGGGCCAAAGAATTAGGGCTACCCAAGCATACAAAAGTCGGTGTAGGAAGTCTTGATGCTCATATGGGTGCTGTAGGTGCCCAAATTAAGCCCAATTATCTTGTAAAGGTGATCGGTACTTCTACATGTGATATGCTGACTATTTCCAAGGTGGAAATTAAAAAAAAAGTAGTTGAAGGAATTTGCGGACAAGTGGATGGTTCCATTTTACCTGATATGATTGGCTTGGAAGCTGGTCAATCTGCATTTGGCGATATTTATGCCTGGTTAAAAAAGCTTCTTATGTGGAACTTGGAAGGTCCTAATTCATTTAGTAAACCAAGATCTAAGGAGTTATGGGAAGGGGCCATAAGTCAATACAATAAGACAATTTTGGAAGATTTAAGTAATGCTGCTAGTCAGTTAACTATATCAGATTCGGATATTGTCGCATTAGATTGGTTAAATGGCAGAAGAACACCAGATTCCAATCAATCCTTAAAAGGAGGAATTTTGGGATTAACCCTCGGTTCCGATCCACCTAAAATATTTAAAGCATTGGTAGAATCGACCTGTTTTGGTTCTCGGAAAATATTGGAAAGGTTTCTAGAGGAGTCAATAGAAATAAAGGGAGTAATAGCAGTAGGTGGAGTTGCTCAAAAATCCAATTTCGTTATGCAGACTCTGGCTGATATTCTGAACTACCCGGTAAGTGTAATGCGTTCTAATAATACATGCGCTCTGGGAGCAGCAATGTCAGCAGCTGTAGTTTCGGGTATATACCAAGATTACTATATGGCCCAAAAGGCTATGGGTAGGGGTATTAAAAAAACATTTCAGCCAAATAAGCAAAATGTAGAAGTATATAATAAACTCTACGAAAAATACTTGTCGTTCGCCGAATATGTAGAAAAGGATACTATCCAATAAAATTTAACCAAGATTAATAAAAGTTAATAAAGTAATATGAAAGAAATGCCAAAAGTTGGAATAAGACCGGTTATTGATGCTAGGTTAGGCGGTATTAGAGAATCCTTAGAAAAGTCTACGATGGATATGGCCCTAAGGGTTGCACAATTAGTATCTTCAAATGTAAAGTACTTTAATGGGGAGAATGTAGAATGTATCGTAGCTGATAATACAATTGGTCGAGTACCAGAAGCTCAAAAGTGCGAGGAAAAATTTTTAAAAGAAGGAGTGGGACTTTCTGTAACTGTAACCCCATGTTGGTGCTATGGTACAGAAACAATAGATATGAACCCTACTAGGCCAAAAGCAATCTGGGGTTTCAACGGCACGGAACGTCCGGGAGCTGTTTATTTGGCAGCCGCGTTGGCGGGACATGCCCAAAAAGGACTTCCTGCATTTAGTATCTACGGAAGAGAAGTTCAAGAAAGGGATGATGAAACTATTCCTGATGATGTTAAGGAAAGTATTTTACAATTCGTTAGGTCAGGTATTGCAGTAGCAACTTTAAAAGGTAAATCCTATTTATCAATTGGATCTGTATCTATGGGCATAGCAGGTTCAATAGTTAATGAGGTTTTCTTTCAAAAGTACTTGGGCATGCGCAATGAGTATGTCGATATGAGTGAAATTAATAGGAGGCTTCAGAAAGGAATTTATGACAAACAAGAGTTCAAAAAAGCACTTGTTTGGACTAAAGAGAATTGCAAAGAGGGTGAAAATCGAAATCCTGAAAAACTTGTCAAGTCTAGAAAAAAGATGGATGAAGAATGGGAGACCGTGGTTAAAATGACCATAATCGCAAGAGATTTAATGATAGGTAATCCAAAATTAAAGGACATGGGATATGGAGAGGAGGCATTAGGTCATAATGCTTTAGCTGCTGGATTTCAAGGACAACGTCAATGGAATGATTATATGCCTAATGGTGATTTTTTAGAGGCAATACTCAATTCCTCATTTGATTGGAATGGTATTAGGAGTCCGTATATAATGGCCACTGAAAATGACAGTTTGAATGGGGTTTCTATGTTATTTGGATATTTATTGACAAACCAAGCTCAAATGTTTTCCGATGTGAGAACGTTTTGGAGTGCTTCATCTGTTGAAAGGGTAACGGGATACCAGCTACAAGGTAAATCATCAGATGGAATTATTCATTTAATTAATTCTGGATCGTCTACTCTAGATGGGACGGGACAACAAACTCAAAATGGCAAGCCCGTAATGAAACCCTATTGGGAAATAAAAGAAGAAGAGGTAAAAAAATGCCTTAATGCAACTGATTGGCCACCTGCCATGTATGAGTATTTTGGAGGTGGCGGTTATTCATCTCATTTTGTTACTAAAGGAGAAATGCCTGTAACCCTATGTAGGATTAATTTGGTGGACGGGTTGGGGCCAGTAATACAAATAGTTGAAGGTTGGACCGTAGAGTTGCCCGAAGATGTACATAAAATATTAGACAACAGGACAGATCCTACTTGGCCTACTACCTGGTTTGTTCCAAGATTAGATAAAGAAAAGGTTGCCTTCAAAGATGTTTATAGTGTTATGGCAAATTGGGGAGCGAATCACGCTGCATTTAGTTATGGTCATTACGGTAATGATATTATAACACTTTGTAGCATGTTAAGAATACCTGTGAATATGCACAATATACCCAATGAGAAAGTTTTTCGGCCCAAGGATTGGGCTTCCTTTGGTATGGATATTGAATCTTCCGATTTCAGGGCATGCAAAAATTATGGACCCTTGTACAAATAAGAATGGATTGTGGTATTAATTGTTACGTTGAAAAATGTTTTATTCGAATCTTCAGAAGACTCGCCAACAAATTTCTTGGGTATCTCTGAATATATTAGTACCATTGTTTTAGCTTAATTGTTAAAGCAAAATGAAAAAGAAGCCATCACTTAAGGATATTGCAAAGGAGGTAGGGGTATCGGTACCTTTAGTTTCTTATGTGTTGGGCGGAAAAGGGAAGGAGAATAGAGTATCAGATAAAACGGCAAAAAAAATTAGAGATACTGCGAAAGCCTTAAATTACAGGCCAAATTTAAATGCTAGAAGCCTAAAAACTAATAGAACCAAAACTATAGGTGTTATACTAGCGGATATATCGAACCCATTTTTTGCGAACTTGGCCAGAATTATTGAAGATGAAGCCTTTAGTTTAGGCTATACTGTGATTTTCGGGTCATCTGACGAGAATATAAGAAAGTTTGATAGAGTGCTTGAGCTTTTGTTAACTAGGCAAGTTGATGGATTAATAATAGCACCCCCGGAAGGTTCAAAAAACACTATATCTCAGCTAAAAAAACAAAATATTCCTTTTGTGCTTATTGATAGATATTTCCAGGATTTGGACTATAATTATATTGTTGCCGATAATTTCAATGCCTCTATGCTTGCCACAGAATATTTGATAAAAAAAGGGCATAAAAGAATTGCAACGATAGGTTACAATTCCTCATTGGCACATTATCAAGATAGGTATAATGGATATGTTGAAGGACTCAAAACTAATGGAATAGAGGAAGATGCAAATCTGGTAAAAAGGGTAAGTAATAATAAATTAAAGGCTGATATGCACGAAGCAATCACCCATTTAATAAATGTTAATAATGCGACGGCAATCTATTTTCAAACAAATACACTAGCAGAAGAAGGTTTAAGGCAATTAATAGGATTAGAAAAAGATATACTAGCGAAAATTGATGTAGTAGTTTTCGACCAGAACTCAACTTATCATTTTCTGCAAAATTTTGTTCCTTACATTGATCAACCTATAAAGAAAATGGGCTATTACGCACTTAAAACACTTATAGAACATATAAATAATCCTGATTTAAATACCTCGCAATTGAAATTACCTGCGCATCTGGAAGAGGAGGGTATGAGGAAAAATAATTGAAAAATATTAATTAATTTATCAATTAAATTAAATGTTGTCTTTTTTTTAAAAGACTTTTTTGTTAAAAAACCAATATTGGAAAGATTTTTTTTTGTTTTTACAATTTTATTAGTAATATTGCTTAATCGTTAAAGCAATCATTTATGTATCATGGTTTTCGTAATGATATATCATTGAATTATTTATTTAAGAGTCAGGATTATTTTTTATTTAACCAATAGCTTAATCGATTAAGCGACATAAACTTAATAACTAACTAATTAACAAATTGATTATGTATGGAAATCATTTAGAGAGTCAGCCAAAGTGGACAGGGTATAGAATCTTATTTTCTTTTGTGCTGTTCAGTATTTTGACCTTACCTTCTCTTTTCTCTCAAAGAAATATCAATGGTAAGGTCATAAGTGAAGATAGTCCTGCGGGATTACCGGGTGTAAATGTTACTATTAAAAATGAAAACACTGGCACCATGACTGATTTTGATGGTAACTACAGCGTCGAGGTAAATTCAAATAATGCTATTCTTGTATTCAGTTACATCGGTTTTAAAACAAAGGAAATCCCAGTCGGAGATGAGTTAGAAATCAACGTAACCCTTGTTGAAGATGTAAGTTCACTTGATGAAGTAGTAGTAATTGGTTATGGAACCCAAGTTAGAAGGGATGTAACTGGTTCTATAGCATCATTAAATGAAGATTCTTTCAGCGCCCAAGCCAATACCAATGTAGATCAGATGATTCAAGGCAAGGCCGCTGGTGTCCAAGTGGTTCAAAATAGTGGTGAACCTGGAGGTGGTATGTCAATCAACATTAGGGGTGTGGGATCCATAAATGCAGGAAGTGGTCCTCTTTATGTTATAGATGGTTTACCCATTAATAATGAGCCTTCGATTTCACAAACAGGTAACGAAACTGCACCTACAAGATCACCGAGAAATCCAATTGGCTTTTTGAATCCTGAAGATATAGCCTCTATTGACATTCTAAAGGATGCATCTGCAACCGCTATTTATGGGTCTCGAGGTGCAAATGGTGTAATAATGATTACCACCAAAAAAGGTAATTCAGGTGATTTGAGAATTGATTATAGCACCCATGTTGGTTTCAACAAAGTGCATAATCGATTAAATCTCTTGAATGCGGAACAGTATAGAGAAGGAATTAATTCACTTATCGATTTAGGAGCTGGAAGTGAAGCAGAGAGGGTCCCCGATGGACCAGGTGTCGATACGGATTGGCAAGATGTGGTATTTAGGGATCAAGCCATTTTACAAAAGCACAATGTTAGTTTTTCGTGGGGTAATGCCAACACTTCATATCTTGCAACCTTAAATAATACGAAAGAAGAAGGCTTAGTTAAAAATACTCAGTTCAATAGATTTAGCGGACGTTTCAACTTAAATCACAGAACTGAAAAATTTAATGTAGGTATTAACACTACAATAAGCTACATAAAAGACAATTTTGTTCCCAATGGATTTGATGTTAATTTAAGAGGGGGTGCGATAAATGCAGCAAAATTATATGACCCAACTTTACCTATTAGAGACAGCCAAGGTAATTTTGTGATTTCAGAATTCTTTGATATCGATAATCCCGAAGCCATTATCTTTGGAAATCATATAACAGGTAATAGATACAGAAGTTTAGGGTCTGCCTTTTTAGAGTATTTTTTACTACCTGAGTTTTCATTTAAGGTAAATGTAGGGGCTGACGTCAACAACGAGAATAAGTCGGTCTACAAGGATAGAACCACTATCATAGGTAATTCATTGGGAGGTGTTGCTTCTGCTTATTCCGCTACAGACTCAAATTATCTTATTGAGGGTACGGTAAATTATATCAAAGATTTTGGAGTTCATGATGTCAGCTTACTTTTAGGTATCACGACCCAACAGTTCCAACGAAGGTTCAGTTCACAAGATGCCAATAATTTTACAACGGATGCTACCCTTGCTGATAACTTCGGTCTTGCTGACAGATCTACTTTAATCAATAATAGCAGTAAAGCTTCCAATAGTTTACTCTCTTATCTTGGAAGGATAAATTATAAGCTATTGGATAAATATCTTCTTACCGCAAGTTATAGAATTGATGGTTCTAGCCGATTTGGGGAGGGTAACCGTTTTGGCTTTTTTCCTTCTGTTTCAGCCGGTTGGCTGTTGGACCAAGAAGAGTTTTTCAAAAATGATATTGTTAACACACTTAAACTTAGAGCGAGTTGGGGCTTGACAGGAAATCAGGAAATAGGAAACAATCAAGCAATTTCCACTTTTAATACTGGAAACCAAACAAGTTATGTGTTAAATGACAATTTTGTTACCAGCCTTAATCCAAGTAGAATTGCCAATCCCAATCTTCAATGGGAAACAACCGAGCAGATTGATTTAGGTATTGATTTTGGTTTTTTTAATGATAGAATTTCGGGTTCATTCGCATGGTATAATAAGAAAACTACAGACATGCTTCTTAGCCTACCTGTTCCAACTTCCAGTGGATTCAGTAGTCAACTGGTAAATATTGGTAGTATGAAAAATACGGGTATTGAAATTGGTCTGAATACCTATAACATCTCAGGGAAAAATTTTTCATGGAACTCCAACCTAAACTTAGCCACATTGCAAAATGAGGTGATCGATTTAGGTGGAATTCCTGAAATTCTATCGGGAAGTTTCGGCGCCGCCGCAACTGAAGTTGGAATTATAAGACCCGGGGATCCTTTACGTTCTTTTTATGGTTTCGATGTTATTGGTGTTTGGCAGGAAGGAGATGATTTTACTCAAATTTCTAATAATGTTAGTCCTGGCGATTTTAAGTTTAGGGATGTCAATGGTGATGGGACCATAGATGGGAACGATAGAGTCATACTTGGAAATTCTTTTCCAGATTTGACTTGGGGGTTCACAAATACTTTTGATCTTGGAAATTGGAACCTAAACGTTTTGTTTATGGGTGTGGAAGGAGTAGAAATGATAAACGGTAACCTTTTAGAACAATATTATCCAAGGTCAGGAATAAGAGTAAATAGATTTGCCGAGCCATTTTTAAATAGATGGACGCCAGAAAATCCTACCAATCAACAACCATCATATTTGGGGATAAGTCAACAGGGACAAGGAGTCAATTCCAAAACGGTAGTGGATGCATCATACGTAAAACTGCAATCAATCAGATTGGGGTATATGTTTCCATCAGATTGGATAAAAAATTCATTCAAGTCCTTTGAGATTTATGCTACTGGCTTGAACCTTGCTACTTTTTCATCCTATGATGGCTTTGATCCTGCTTTAAATCCTAATGGCACAGCCAATTTTAGAATTGATTGGAACGGGTACCCATCTGCCACATCCTTTTTACTTGGTTTTAATATAGGGTTTTAAAATAAAATTAATTAACTAATAGTGATATTATGAAATCTATACAAATTATAATTTTAGTATTTATCACGGTCGCACTGTTTGTTCGTTGTGAATCAACTATCGAACCAGAAATTTTTTCTGAAACCGCACCGGAAAATTTATTTGAATCATTACAAGGTGTTGAAGCAATTCTAAATGGGGCCTACGCAAATTTTGCAGAGGTCGGAGGTAATGATGCTGCGCAGCAATTATCTGTAGAGGAGATAATGACTGACGGTGGTTTTACCACTGAAGGTGCTATCGCCAATTGGGCAACTAATTTTCAAGACTTCGTGTTAGATGGCGTGGGAAGTAGATTATATCCCGTTTTTTGGAATCAGCCTTACCAAGCTATCAGAAATTCAAACATACTTCTTGAAAATTTAGAGGCAGCGAATATAGATGATGCCTCAAAAATATTAATTACCGCTGAGGCTCGATTTATTAGAGCGGCCAGCTACTATAAATTATATATGCGTTTTGGCCCAACGCCTTTACGAACCAGTACCACACAAGAATTAGAGATACCTAGGGCGTCTGAAGAGGAAATTTTAAATTTCATAGAAACAGAATTATCCCAAGCAATGCTAAACTTACCTAATCCAGGTACTGAGAAGCAATGGGGTAGAGCACATAAAGGAGCAGCTATGGGAGTTCTCACTAAATTTTATTTAAATACCAAACAATGGGAAAAGTGTGCAACTATGGCTCAAAATGTTATCAGTATGGGCTATTACGAATTATTTCCTGAATATTTTGAACTTTTTCAGGTGAAGAGTGAGCGCAATAGAGAATTGTTATGGGTTAGGACGGCTAAGGCTGATTTAGGACGAGAGGCTAACATAAGTTTTATGAATTTCGCATGGCCACAAAGTTTTGCTAGAGATCCTAATACAGGTCTAGAGTTCTGTGATGGATGTAGAAATTTTGCCACTATGCTTAGAATTAGGGATGACTTCTGGCTTTCTTTCGACTCAAACGACAAAAGAACTTCTCTAATATTAAAAGAATATATAAATACTTCTGGGGAGCTTATTAATCTTCTGCCGCCAAATGATAACGTACGTCCTTTTAAATACTGGCCAGCAGATGACTTTGCAGGTCCAGCTTATGGTAATGATATTCCCGATATAAGATATGCTGACATTCTTTTATCAAGAGCAGAAGCACTAAATGAACTCGACGGGCCCAACCAAGAATCCATAGATTTGATCAATCAGGTTCGAAATAGGGCAGGATTGCCAAATTTGGTTTTGTCAGATTTTGGAAGCAAAGATGAATTGAACGACCATATCTTAAAGGAAAGGGGATGGGAATTCTGGTGGGAAGGTAAAAGAAGGCATGATTTGATACGCCATGATAAATTTATAAGCCAAGCTATTGCTCGGGGTATTCCTGCACAGGATCATATGGTCAGATATCCAATTCCACAATTCGCACTTGATGCTAACCCATTACTTAAACAAAATGAAGGATATTAAATTTCTCGATGTACCGTCTAAGATAAATCTTTTGTTTTTTTGTTTCCTTAGTACTTATCTTTTTGCCAAGGATAAAAATGAGGGTGTTCTTGGAGAACCTATTAAACCGAATATACTTCTGATTTATGTAGATGACTTAGGTTATGGAGATTTACCCAATTATCCTGGAGCTTTAGGTAATTCGATTGCTGAAACTCCTAACATAGATTTATTAATTAACTCTGGGATGAGCTTCACCAATGCTTACTCATCGGCTCCTTTGTGTTCTCCTGCAAGAGCTGCACTTTTGACTGGAAAATCACCTGCGCGATTAGGTTTTGAATTTGTTACAAAGCATAAAAAAGATTCGTTGGGTTGGGATAATCAAAAATGGATTTCGATGTTCCAAAACAAAAAGCTTATACCACCTCCAATTACCCTTAACCTACCTTTAGAAGAAATAACGATAGCCGAAGGTCTTAAAAAGGCAGGATATGAAACCGGTATAGTTGGTAAATGGCATGTTGCAGCCCATCATAAAGTTTATAAAGGTTGGAGTCCCACCCATGGACCATCCCAACAAGGGTTTGATACAGCAAAGGAAACCTTTGGGTCTCATCCATACAGTGGGATAAAAAATTCCCCTCAATTGCAAATAGGAGAATATCCAGAAGATTCTCTCACGAATGAAGCTATTAAGTTCATAGAGAAAAATCATAATTCTCCTTTTTTTCTAATGGTAAGTCATTATTTTGTTCACACGCCTCACTTACTCGGTTTGCAATGGATAGAAGAAAAATATAAAAAAAAGGCAAGCAACAATATTAGTAAAGAAGAGTTGCGATATACCGCCAATATTGAACTATTAGATTATTATGTTGGTCAAGTGTTAAAGGCCCTTGATAAATCTGGCCTTAGAGAAAAAACATTGGTGATTTTTACATCAGATAATGGTGGGCATCCAGCTTTTGCTCATCATGCCCCTTTTAGAGGTAGTAAATGGAACTTATATGAAGCAGGAATTAGGATACCGATGGTAATTTCCTGGCCTGGTGTTGTCGAGCCTGATTGCATTGAAAACACCCCTGTTATACAAACTGATTTTTTCCCAACGCTTATGGAAATAGCAGGAACCAATAAATTGGAAACAGTTGAACTTGATGGGCAATCCATTTTCTCACTATTAAAGGGGAAAGGGATTGTGAGAGAAAAAACATTGTTTTGGCATTTTCCTTATTATCATCCCGAAGGTGAGGCATATAATAAAGCAAAAGATGATATTGGTTTGGAGGATGGCGAAATTAGTCAGACACGTCCGCACGCAGCATTACGTAAAAATTCTTTGAAGCTAATTTTGTTTTTTGATACTGATAGTATCGAACTATATGACCTTAAGAATGACCTAGGAGAATCTCATAATCTTGCAGCTACACGTCCGTGGGATGCCGAACTTATGAAAAAGGAATTGCTTCAGCGTTTATATAATTCTAACGCTAGATTTCCTAGAATCAATCCTCAATAAACAACTAAATACAATGGTACAAATAGTGAATTCTGCATTTAAATTCGATTTAAGACGTAAACTATATCAATATGAATAAGATTATAATTTTCAATTCATTATTTATCCTAATTACTTTGTGCTCTTGCTCTAATTCAAAGACTTCTAGATTGGAAAGGAACGTAGATTCAAAAGAATTTACAATCGTTAAATACAATAACAACGAAATATCAGTTGAATTGGGAGTTGGATTATGGGCATGGCCTCTGCCAATGGATTTTGACAATGATGGAGATATGGACATGATTGTTTCTTGTCCAGATACCCCATTTAATGGTACTTATTTCTTTGAAAACACTTCAGGTCCCAAAGTGAAAATGCCAATTTTTGAAGAACCCATAAAAATTGGGGAAGGTATGAAGAACCTTCAAGTATTTTCAGACGGAAGTCAAACTAGAGTTCTAGGTAGAGGTGTTGAATATTTGAATTTTAAAAAGGATATTTTTTCTAACTCAAAAAATCTACCATTTAAAGAAGAAATAGAAAAAAATCACTCTAAAATAAGGTTTAGTCAATGGAAATATGTGGATTATGAAAATGATGGTGATTTAGATATCATAGTAGGTATTGATGATTGGACTGATTATGGTTGGGACAATGCTTTTAATGAAGAAGGCGAGTGGATAAATGGTCCTCTACATGGATACATTTATCTTTTGGAAAATGAAAATGGTGGATACATAAATAGAGGAACAATTAATGTAGGAAATGAACCAATAGATGTTTATGGGGCGCCATCTCCCAATTTTGCCGATTTTGATGGTGACGGAGATTTAGATATTATTTGCGGTGAATTTTTGGATCGTTTTAATTGGTTTGAAAATATAGGGACAAGAGAGAAACCTATATATTCTGAAGGACGTTTTCTTGAAAATAAGAATGGCACCATTACCATGGATTTAGAAATGATTATACCTTCTTCCTTAGACTGGGACAAGGATGGGGACATTGACCTTATAGTTGGAGATGAAGATGGTAGAGTGGCATTTGTAGAGAATACCGGTTTAGTGGAAAATAGTATGCCCGTATTCAATTCTCCCAAATACTTTTATCAAAAGGCCGATAATTTAAAATTCGGAGCTTTATCTACTCCTTATAGTGTAGATTGGGATGAAGACGGTGATGAGGATTTAATAGTTGGTAATTCTGCAGGATATATTGCATTCATAGAAAACTTAGGTGGAGATAGTTTGCCAAAATGGGATTCTCCAAAGAAGTTAACTGCTGAGGGAGAGGAAATTCGATATTTAGCAGGAGAAAATGGTTCTATACAGGGGCCTGCGGAAAGGAAATGGGGTTATACTACATTATCAATTAATGACTGGGACGGTGATGGTTTAAAGGATATCATTGTAAATTCCATATGGGGTAAGATTATGTGGCACCGGAATATTGGTTCAAAGGGTACCCCTGAATTACAAGCAGCGATTCCTATTAAGGTGGGTTGGGGTGCAGATTCTATACCTAAGCCTGAATGGAATTGGTGGAATCCAGAAAGGAATGAGTTGGCCACACAATGGAGAACAACTCCTGTAACGATTGATTGGAATAAGGATGGACTGATGGACTTGGTAATGCTAGATCACGAGGGATATCTATCTTTTTATGAACGGTATAATGATAATGGGGAACTTTACTTAAAACCTGGACAGAGGATTTTTTATGGAAAGGGAGAATCTGAGTTTGACAACAAGAACAAACCGACAGCAAAAAATGATGGGCCACTAAGATTGAACAACGGGAAATATGGAGCAAGTGGAAGGCGTAAAATCTGTTTTGTGGATTGGGACATGGACGGTGATTTGGATTTGATAGTTAACGGAAAAAATGCTTCTTGGTTCGAAAATGTTCTTGAGGAAGGTGATAAGGTAAGTTTTGTTTACAAAGGTGATTTGTCAGAAAAGAAAATAGCGGGCCATACAACTTCACCAACAGTCGTGGATTGGAATGGCGATAAAATCCCTGATATTTTGCTTGGAGCGGAAGATGGTCATTTTTATTTGTTTACCAACCCATTAAGTCAAAAAAATAATTAGACAAGTTTTTTTGGTGTCATTTAAATAGGACCGTGTACTTATGATTAAAATTATATCATTTAAAGTTTTTGGGTTGTACATAAAAAGTAACACAGTCATCTTAAACTTTGTTTTTGTACTCCTGGCTCTGTTTAAATTTTTTGATTTGGAAGCTCAAATCGAAAGGCCAAACATAGTTTTTATTTATACTGATGATCAAGCATCTTGGACGTTGAACAGATCGGGTAATAGTAACAGTTATACACCAAATATCGATAGGTTAGCTAACGAGGGAGCCTATTTTGAAAATGCATTTGTATCAACCCCTGTCTGTAGTCCAGCTAGGGCTAGTATTATGACAAGCAAATATGGAAGCGAACTAGGAATTTTGGATTTTATACCACAGCCTGGCCATAAATTGTATAATGAGAAGAATAAAATAGGTCTTTCGCCCGGCACTACGACTTTTGCTGAAGTAATTCAAGAGTCAGGTTATAAAACTGGTCTCATTGGAAAATGGCATTTGGGCGATTGGACTGAAACTAAGAGTAAGGAATTTCATCCAACAAATCACGGGTTTGATTTTTTTATGGGTTTGACCGGTGGTGGTACAAGTTCTGAATCTCCAAAATTGGAAAAGAACGGGGTAGTAAAAACCTTTGAAGGGTATACAACTGACATTTTAACCAATGAAGCTATTGATTTTGTAAGAAGAAATCAAAGAGAACCATTTTTGCTTTGCTTAAATTATAGGGCGCCACATAGCCCATGGTTACCTGTAGCACCGGAGGATTGGGAACCATATTCGGATAAGCCAATTGAAGTTCCTAATCCAAATTATCCTGACTTAGATCTTTATAAAGTCCAAAAAAAAATGAAGGAGTATCTGGCAAGTGTTACGGGTGTAGACAGAAATGTAGGTAGACTTTTGGAGATTTTAGAAATTCTGAATCTAGATAAAAATACAATAGTAATTTTTTCTTCAGACCATGGCTACAATATGGGTCATAATGGAATAGAACACAAGGGAAATGGCTATTGGATTACTAAAAACTTACCCAATGGTACACCGGATATACCCAGTAAATACAGACCTAACTTATTTGATAATTCATTAAAAGTTCCAGCCATTGTCAAATGGCCGGGAAAAGTTCAACCAGGTACAATTATTTATGATAATATCTCTAGCCTTGATTGGTTTCCAACAATTATAGAAATGGCAGGAATCAAAGTGCCAGATAATTTGACAATTCGTGGTAAAAGTTTAAACCCATTATTGACCTCGGAACCGAACATTGATTGGAATAACGATATATATGCAGAATATAGCATGATGAATTATGCAAAAGCAGATTTAAGATCGTATAGAACTAAAGAATGGAAGCTTGTAAAGGATTTTAACGACCCTTCAAGAGATGAGTTGTATCATGTTTCACTAGATCCTGAAGAAAATATTAATCTGATTAATGCTCAAAATGAAGTAGAAATTAAAGCCATTAAGGAATTAAGTAGTCTAATATTAGAAAAAATGAAAGAATTGAACGATTCTTTGCTTAGGGAAAACTAATCAAGGTTGTGTGAGCATTTTTAGAAAAATCTTATAAGGATGAAAATAAGTACCATTGTATTTAAGGATAGTGTTTTTTTATTAAGGTCTTTATTAGTTATTACGGTTATACTATCTATAAAACCTAATATTTTTGGACAGGATTCCCATGAAAATATACAAGCGGGAAATGTGAATAATGTTCTTTTTATTATGGTTGATGACTTATTTAACAATTTTAATGTTTATGACCTAAGGACTCCAAATATAAATAAGTTAATAAATCGAGGTATGCTCTTTGATAGAGCTTATGCCCAAGCTCCACTCTGTAACCCTTCTAGATCTTCCATTCTTACAGGAAAGCGTCCCAATAATTTAAGAATTTGGAGCAATGCTCCACATTTTCGAGGAATACACCCACGAATAAAGACATTACCTGAAGTTTTTAAAGATCAAGGCTATACTGCAGTTGGAATTGGCAAAATTTTCCATAATTGGGGCCAGGCCTTGATGGGAGACCCAAAATCTTGGTCGCGTCCTGAAATGTATCATTGGGCGGCACATAGCCAAGATTGGTATATACCGGGAAGGCCATTCGAAATACATGGAGATATACCTAAGGGAGCAGCCGTACAAATGGAGGATGTACCAGACGAAGCCTATTTAGATGGTAGAATAGCAAATGAAGCTATTAACACCCTGCGTAATTTACGTGAGACTCCTTTTTTTTTAGCAGTTGGTTTTTGGAAACCTCATTTACCATATAATGCTCCAAAAAAATACTGGGATTATTATGATCGGTCAAAATTACCTAGTCTTTCATATACTGATGAAATAAATTCTATATCGGATTGGAATTATATAGACTCTAATGAGGCTAGGTCATATTCCGATGTGCCGAAAAATGGACCTATTTCGGACAACAAAAAGTTGGAGTTAAGACATGGGTACTATGCTGCTATAAGTTTTTTGGATGCTCAGATTGGAAAGATAATAGATGAGCTTGAAAATTTGGACCTGATGGACAAAACTACGATTGTTTTTTTGTCGGATCATGGATATCATGCAGGTGAGCATGGCCAGTTTGGTAAATGGACAAATTTTGAAATAGGAACACGCGTACCTTTGGTAGTATACAGTCCTAATTTGACAAAACCAGGATCCAAATCATCTTCAATCGTAGAGTTGATTGATTTATTTCCAACATTGGTCGAGATAGCCGATATAGATATTGAGAATCTTTCGCAAAAACTCGATGGTAATTCCCTATTACCCATATTTGAAAATCCTAAAAAGGAAATTAAGAAAATTGCTGTATCACAAATTCCTAGACCTCTTGGATCAGAAGCAAATTTTTCAATCATTGGTTCAACAATTAGGGATAAAGACTATAGGTACATTCAATGGAAATCCGTTAATAACGATAGTATAATCGCAGAAGAACTTTATAATCTTAAGCAGAACCTATTTAAGGTTGATAACATTATTAGTGACAAGCGAGAACAAAGAATAGTGCAGGGATTAAGGAGAAGCTTGAATGAAACACTTAAGGTAGAGTAAAATGGCAATGATGTATTTACTTCATTACAGAACGAAAAATGGACAGGGTCATCTAAATGGAATGACCAACCTTTATAGCTTATTGTTAGTTTTAATATTTTCAATTAGTATAATCAATGGTCAGGAAAAACCTAATGTTATCCTGATTCTTGCTGATGATATGGCATTAGGGGATTTGGGGAATTTAAACGGTCGGTTGAACAAAACTCCACACTTGGACCAATTAATGGATTCTGGAATGTTTTTCTCAAGTGCCTATTCGGCATCAGCCGTTTGTACTCCAGCGAGGGCAGCCCTATTAACAGGTAAGTATCCACATAAAACCGGTGCTGTAACTTTAAACATGGAACGTTTCCCTGAACTATCAAGGGTTAAATTGAATGAAAGGACCATTGGGGATTTGTTTCGAGAACAAGGTTATTCTACAGGATTAATTGGTAAATGGCATATAGGAGACGGTGAAAAATATCATCCATTAAGAAGGGGATTTCAAGAGTTTGTTGGATTCAAAGGCTACGATGTTCCAAAGGATTACTATAATTATCGACTAGATTTTCAAGGTATTTACAGGGAGGTTACAAATGAATATTTAACAGATGTACTTACTGAAAATGCTATTGAATTTGTAGAGGAGCATCAAAATGAACCTTTTTTTTTACATCTAGCTTATTACACGCCTCATCGACCTTTAAGTGCACCCCAGGATTTAATAGATTTCTACTTGTCCAAGGGTTTTGATTTAAATACTGCAACAATTTATGCAATGATTGAGGTAATGGATAAAGGAATCGGAAAGTTAATGCAAACGTTGAAACAAAAAAGTCTTTTGAAAAATACGATAATCGTATTTGCAAGTGACAATGGACCAGATCCTCTTGTAGGAGAACGTTATAATCTGAATCAAAGAGGAACCAAATATACAATTAATGAGGGAGGAATACATGTACCATTAATATTCTATTGGGAGGGAAAAATTAAGCCAAGTATCCAAGAGCAAATAGTTCATTTTACAGATATCCTACCGACCTTAATCGATTTGTGTAATTTAACAATACCAGATTCAATATCTTTTGACGGAGGAAGTATCGGGCCTCTTTTATTGGGTAGTTCACTCAAAATAGAACTTCCCCAATATAGATATTGGCAATGGAATAGGGGTATTCCTTATTATAGCCACAATGCGGCTATTAGAGATGGAGATTGGAAATTAGTCTTTCCTTATGTCACCCGAGAAATGGTTCATTCAGAATCTGATTCCCTGCCAATGCTTTATAACATTAAAGATGATCCATACGAAAAGAAAAATCTTTCAAAAATGGAAAAGACAAGATATAATACTATGTGGACTGAATTAAATCAGTGGGGTAGAGAAGTGGAGATGCATCGCCTAACCAATTAATAAAATATCATTGAAAAGAATGAAATATTTAATATTCTTATTAATAGTCTTTACTACGGTATGTTCTTGCCAAGAAAGTTCAAAGGAGCAAAAAAGAATGGATAAACAGAGTAGGGATAAAACCAATGATACTCGATATTCAAAAAGTTTTTTAATTCCTCCAATTTCTGAGCAAGGTGAGGGGGCTTACCTAAAAGGGGAATTACTTTACTCCTTAAATGATAAACCTACACCAGAATGTCATGCATCTACTATTGTGGAAACTCCAACAGGATTACTGTGTGCTTTTTTTGCAGGAACTCACGAGAAAAATCCAGATGTAGGTATTAGGATATCTAGATTGGTCGATGGAAACTGGACAAAGCCAATAGAAGTTGCAAATGGTATTCAGAATGACACACTTCGTTACCCTACTTGGAACCCGGTATTGTTTCAACCAGAGAACGGACCCCTTATGTTGTTTTATAAAATAGGTCCGGATCCCAGAACATGGTGGGGTATGCTTATGACTTCGAATGATGACGGTAAATCATGGTCAAAACCATCAAAATTAGGGACTAACGATAAAATTGGTCATTTACTTGGCCCTATAAAAAACAAACCGATTCAACTAGCAGATGGAACAATAATATGCCCTTCAAGTACGGAATTTGAATCAGGTGATGGAGATGATAAGTGGATGGTACACTTTGAAATGACCAAGGATTTAGGAAAAACATGGGAAGTAGTGGGCCCAATCAATGATGGGAATGAATTTGATGCAATTCAACCAAGTATTCTAACGTATCCAAACGGAAAAATGCAAGTGCTTTGCAGAACTAGGCAGGATGTTATTTCTGAAAGCTGGTCAAAGGATAATGGCAAGACCTGGAGCGAAATGAAAGCTACAAGCCTTCCTAATCCAAATTCAGGAACAGATGCAGTTACTTTAAAGGATGGCAGACAGTTATTGGTCTATAATCATACAACCAAAAAGGGTGCGGAACCAAATAACAGGAATATGTTAAATCTGGCAATATCAGAAGATGGCCATAATTGGAAACCCGTAATGACTCTTGAAACAAAACCTGCCAAAGCAGGCTATTCCTATCCGGCAATTATTCAAACCTCTGATGGTTTTGTTCATATTACTTATACCTATTTAAGACAATCAATTAAACATGTGGTCATAGACCCGAATAAAATTTAATCGTAAGACACTATAATGGCAGAAAAATTTAAGGGCATAATCCCTCCGATGATTACCCCAATTTTATCCAATTCTAAATTGGACTATGATGGAGTTGGTAAAATTGTAAATCACCTTATAGAAGGAGGAGTCAACGGAATTTTTATTCTTGGGACAACAGGGGAATCAATTAGCCTTAGTTATGAGTCAAGAAGAAATCTAATCAAAGAAACTGCGACTCGGATAGAAGGCAGGGTGCCATTATTGGTAGGAATTACAGACACATCAATAGAAGAAAGTCTAAATCTGGCATCATTAGCATACGAATCAGGTGCGGAGGCAGTTGTGGCCACTCCTCCTTTTTATTTCCACCTTGGGCAAGAAGAATTGTTTGAATATTATTGGGATTTGGCAAATCAAACTAAGTTGCCATTATTTTTATACAATATGCCCTCCATGACTAAAATTTCCATGTCAGTGGAGACAGCTGTCAGATTATCACAACATCCAAACATAATTGGTCTCAAGGATAGTTCGGCAAACACGGTTTATTTTCAGGCTTTAAAATATTCGATAAATAGAAAGGATTTTTCCTTGTTTGTTGGTCCCGAGGAAATAATGGCTGAGACTGTTTTAATGGGTGGTAGCGGTGGCGTTACTGGAGGAGCAAATCTTTTCCCAAAGCTTTATGTCAAAATGTACGAAGCGGCTTTAGCACATGACTTTGATAGAATTAAGATATTTCAAAAACAGATTCTGGAAATAGCTACTTTATTATACACAGTAGGTAAGTATAACTCTAGTTACTTAAAGGGTGTAAAGGGTGCTGCTTCGCTATTGGGTTTATGTGAAAATCAAATGGCCTCTCCTCTTAAACCTTTTTTGCCAAAGGAAATGGAAAAGATTTCAACTAATCTTGAGGGTATAATGGCCAATTTAAATAAGCTTCCACTCTAGGCGGAGATATCGACTATATAAAAACTAATTAACCTGAAAATTTATACAAATGAGTACAATTGATATAATGGTTTTTTTGGCCTATATCATTGGTATAGCTGTATTTGGAGGGTCTTTTTTTAAGAATAATAAGTCTTCATCTTCTTATACTATAGGAAACAATGATATACCAGGATGGGTGGTGACCATGTCGATATTTGCGACATTTGTTAGTAGCATTAGTTACCTAGCTCTCCCCGGAAATGCATTTTTATCAAATTGGAATGCCTTTGCCTTTAGTCTTTCTTTACCTATAGCTTCCCTTATAGCGGTAAAGTTTTTCGTTCCCTTATATAGAAAGATAAATAGCCCATCAGCGTACACTTATATGGAGCAACGATTTGGACCATGGGCTCGGCTCTATGTTTCGCTTTGTTATTTATTAACACAATTAATGCGAATAGGGACAATTCTATACCTATTGGCATTGACACTCAATGCTATCGCAGGCTGGGATATTCCAGCCATAATAATTATCACAGGTGTAGTAGTAGCGATTTATTCCATGTTGGGAGGAATATCAGCGGTTCTTTGGACGGATGCAATTCAAGGAATAATATTGATTGTTGGAGCTATTGTCTGTGTTGTGTACATTTTATTAAATATGCCAGAAGGTCCTTCTCAAGTTTTCAATCTAGCGACAGCTAATGATAAATTTAGCTTGGGCAGTTTCAGTTTATCACTTACAGATTCCACATTTTGGGTAGTACTCATCTACGGGATTTTCATTAATCTACAGAACTACGGTATAGACCAGAATTATGTACAGCGTTATATGGCCTCCAAATCCGATAAGGCGGCGCAACGTTCTGCATTGGTTGGAGGTCTGATATATGTTCCCGTTTCCGCTCTTTTCCTATTTATAGGAACAGCCTTATTTGCTTATTACGATAGTGCTGCAAATCTACCTTTGGAATTACAAGACCCTAGTAAAAGTGACAGAGTATTTCCATACTTCATTGTGAATGCCCTTCCTGAAGGACTTAGCGGCTTATTGGTGGCATCGATTTTTGCTGCCGGTATGAGTACTATTTCTACTAGTTTTAATAGTTCTGCGACCGTTTTTTTAACGGATTACTATAACAAATACTTCAAAAGCAATGCTACCGACAAGGAAGGCATGAAAGTGCTTTATATCTCATCGGCAATCATAAGTATCCTGGGTATATTAATTGCTATTGCAATGATAAATGTAAAAAGTGCTTTGGATGCTTGGTGGGGCCTTGCCTCAATATTCAGTGGAGGTATGCTTGGATTGTTTTTGTTAGGTGTTGTTTCAAAATCCAAAAATGTTAAAGGTGCTATTATTGGTACTGTAGCAGGAATTTTAGTCATTATATGGTTAAGTCTTTCAGATATTCTTTTTGGTGAAGGTTCTTTGGGAAGTTCTTTCCATACCTATTTGACCATAGTGTTTGGTACTATTGTAATATTTCTGGTAGGGTTTTTAATTTCTATTCTATTCAATAGAAAGGATGGTGAAACCTTAACAGTAGATGATAATTCTTAAAAAAAATACAGTTTTGTATTGTTTGAGTTGTTAGTTTAATGCGGACAAGGGTAGACATTCTTTCTATCCTTGTCTTTTTTTCTTGAATATTAGGTTTTCCTACTTAATTATATTCCAATTATTCCAATAATAATCGATAGGATTGTCCAATGTACCTATATAAATTTTTTCTTTCCTAATTTTAAGTGTAACCCTAAATTTTTCATGAGATTTAATTTCTTTTATAGCATTTGAGTCAATGAGCTCGTCAATTTTATTCGCAGTAAGAATTAAAGCTGACCTAAGACCATTTGAATGAATCATTACAAACACATAGAAAACATTTCCAGCATAATCCCTTTCTAGTGAAACTTTACGCATGTCGAAAACATAGCTATTTCCGCTTAGAAGATTGGATGTTTTAACCTGTAGTGAAAATAATTTATTATTCTTGGTGGCAATGATGTCCATCCCGATATCCACACTCATTATACTGGCATTATAACCTCGGAATAATAGCTCTGAAGTCACATAATGTTCCCCGCCCTTACCTATAAACCCGCTCCCAATTTTCTCTAAAATCTCTTTCTTTTTTTTAGTGCTAACTGTCTCTTTTTTCTTTGGTTTATTTGGATTAATATCAAAGGTCGCCGGTGCTGTTTTTATGAAATCAGAATGGACTCCATTTTTATTTACTTATGTAATTAATTGGGCATTCATAGAAGATTCCGGAGTTTTTCCATTGGTATCAAGAAGGCCCGCTTCTAATGCCAAGCGTGTTATTTCTTTATAGTGCAGTGGTTCTCCCGAGTCCTTTAAAATTTTTATTGCAGATGATTTAAACTTATTCATATTGAAACAATTTCTTATAACATTCTAACCACTCAAAGGCCATTCACCATATTGCCCCTCAGCTTGTTCAATAACCTCCTTGAGTAGTTTGTCCAATTCGGAAAAGGGGACTTTTCCCCTAAGCTCTTTTTTTACGGCCAAACGTATGGCCGCTTTGGCATTCTCCTTTTTAGTCCAATCCAACTGGAGATTTTTCTTAACGGAATCAACCACCGAATGAACCAAATCCTGTATCGGACCAGCTTCATTTAGGATGTTACTATTAGCAGAGAGCAAATCATAAAAGGCAAGCTCGTCTTCGGTTAGGCCCAGTTCTTTTGTTCGCTTGTCGTCTTCCTTCATTTCATTGGCAATATCCAAGAGATGTTTTATGGCGGCAATGGAATCCAAACTGTTCTTGTGGTATTTGCCCAAGACCTTTTCAAGTTCGTTCTTGAGTTTTTTCCCTTTTTTAATGTTCTTCTGCATCCGCACTTTTAACTCGTCATTGATAATCCGGCGCAATAGCTCTATTTTAATATTTTCATTCCCTTTATCCTTCACAATGGCTTGGAAAGAATCATCGATAATTGAAATGTCGATTTTATCCAAATCATACATGGCCGCCAGGTCAACGATTGCCTGAGATGCTAAGGATTTGCTAATAAGGTCTTTTATCCGCTCATTTTTGGCACGTTGCGGTCCGGGAGGATATTTTATCTTTCTTACTTGTTCCCGTAACTTTTGAATGATTCCAATCTCTTCCTGAACTTCCCAAATCCGCTCATCGGAACTGGTCATGGCCACCAGCTCGCTTAATTTTCGTTCCTGTTTCAAAAAGTTTTCCGTGGTGGTATCGTCTTTTAATAGACTGTTGACGATTGTCCCCGCCCACTTCATTTTTTGAATATTGTCGAAGTCCATCACTTCTGACAATTCAACACCACCAATTAGTTCTTTAACAATGGACAATTGTTCCAGACAAAGTTCTACGGCTTCATCCATATCTATGGTGGGCTTACCCTTACCACCGCTACCTGTATACTTTTTTGTAGCCTCTGCCAGATATCCCGAAATGCCAATAAAATCAACGACCAATCCATTGGGTTTGTTTTCGAACACCCTGTTTACTCGGGCAATGGCCTGCATCAAGTTATGCCCTTTCATGATTTTGTCCACATACATGGTGTGCGCACAAGGGGCATCGAAACCGGTCAACCACATATCCCTAACGATGACAATTTTAAGTGGATCCTCCGGATTTCTGAACCTACTTTTAATGGCTTCCATGGCATTTTTTGTTCGCATATGCGGATTCCATTCTTTAGGGTCCTTTCCGGGGTTACTGGTCATAATGACTGCCATTTCTGGGCAACCTTCCAATTTGCTAAGGGCGTTGTACATTTTTACGCAATTCCTGCGACTCATACATACGATCATGGCCTTACCCTCTAAAGTGGCCGTGCGGGTTTTGAAGTGTTTTAGTATATCCTTTGCCACCGTTTCAACCCTATCCTCGGCACCGGCGGCATCCTCAATGGCCGCCCAAACGCCCACCGTGGTATCTTCGTCCCTTTCTTCTACTTCCTCAAGTTCACGGGTAAATTCTGCTTTAATATTCAATGGGACCATTTTAGGCTCATAGTGGATGGGAACCGTGGCACCATCTTTTACTGCTTGCAGTATGTCGTAGGTATGTATAGTCTTTCCAAAAACCAGCTCGGTATCCGCATCTTTGCTGTCTACCGGGGTTCCTGTAAACCCTATAAAGGAGGCGTTTGGCAAGGCTCTTCTAATATTCTGGGCAAAACCACCGCTTTCAAAACCGTATTGCGTACGGTGGGCCTCATCGGCCATGACGATAAGATTATATCGTTCACTAAGTATGGGATGCTGTAGTTCCTTTCCTTTATCAGTCCCTTTGAGGCGAAACTTTTCAATAGTGGTAAAAATAACACCGCCGCCATCCGTACTTAACAAGTCCCTTAAATCATCCGTACTTTCCGCATGTTGTACATTGCCTACCAAATCCTTGGCCAAAATAAAGTTGTCATACAGTTGCTCGTCCAAATCGGAGCGGTCAACTTGAATGACAATCGTTGGGTTTTTAAGTTCCGGTCTTTGACGTAGGATGCCCGTAAGGATGGCCATACTGATGCTTTTTCCCGAACCTTGTGTATGCCAAATGACCCCAAGCCTACCGTCACCTTCCGGCTTCATGTTACTCAAACTACTTGCAACGGCCTTGTTTATGCCCCAGTATTGGTGGTATTTGGCTCCTTTTTTAATGATTTTTCCGTTGTGGTCCTCGTGGAAAATAAAGTGCTGTAAATAGTTCAATAACGTTTCCTTTGGAAAAAGTCCATGTAGTACGGTTTCCAACTGAAGGTCCTCATCTTGTTGGGTATCGTCGCCTTCCAGACTTTTCCATGGAGCATACCATTCAAAGCTGGAACTGTACATGCCATGCAATGCCCGCATACCGTCCGACGCTATACAAATGGCATTGTAATCGAATAATTGCGGAATGTCCAGCACATAGTTTTCAATCTGGTTGTGCGCATTCTCTACGCTGACCTTGGCATCAAAAGGGTTTTTAAACTCAAATAGGATGAGGGGAAGCCCGTTGATGAAAATTAGCAGATCTGTTCTACGGCTATTCTTGCCCAAAATGGGGACTTCATCCGAAACAATGAAACGGTTGTTTTCTGGATTTTTGTAGTCGATAGGGTAGAGGTGTTTGGCCTTTTCGTTCCCTTGAGCATCTTTCCAAGAAATACTGATACCTTGGGTCATCTTTTTATGAAACTCCCAATTGCGGTAGTGCACTTCCATACCCGTTAATTGCGTGAATTGGGCCAAAGCTTCATTTAAGGCAGTCTCCGGAACTTCTGGGTATTGATGGGTTAGAAATTTTTTTAATTCCGATTCCAGTACCACTTTTTTAGGGTCCCTTTCTAGGGAAGTTCCATTGATATGAACATATCCTAAATCCTTCAACCAATCTATGGCCGCATTCTGGGCGGTATGTTCATTAAAAAGACTCATTGGACTTCACTTACTTGTTGCTCAAATTCTTTTAGGCGCACTTCTCCTGAAATAAGTTTGGGGAGTAGGGTATCGCGGAGTTGGGTCAACTTTTGGTTTTCAGTTTTGTTTGTTGCAATAGAAGAATAAAATCGGGCAACGATTAAAGTAAACTTTTCTACAATTGCTACCGGTGGTTTAATTATCTCTGTTTTACTAAAATCTGGTACAGTCAACTGTTGTTGAGTAGTTCCAGTTCCATTAATATTACTACATTTCAAATTGAGATATATATACTTGCTGGTGGTTTGTTTTGTGTCTGGTATGATGTAAACAAGCCTGACTATAGGAACATATGGAACCTCCCTTAAGCACACGAAACCAATTGTACCTCTAGCAGAAACTGTTACGCTTTCTTCTGTCACTTTTGCTTTATTCGTGAATCCATATAAACCTTCATTACCTATTCCATTGGAATATATTGGAATAGTATATTGTTCGTTTGCTTCCTTTGAATATTCCCCTGGTTTATCCCCTCCCGCACCAAGAATCGCAATGTCTTTTAATGTTTTCACCTCCCACCCCTCAGGAATTGGGCCTAACTCAGAGTCTACAAAATTGCCATTTTGAAAGGGACCAAAATCTACAAACCAATGTTTGTATACTGCCATGGCCATGTCTTCAAGCGTTTTGTTCATGGCGAGGTTGTTCTCTATTTTGTCGTCTAAGGCAGAAAGGATGTTGGCGATGGCTTTTTGTTCTTTGATTTCGGGGATTGTTACATCTAAACTATGCACATCATTTCTGTTTAACGTGGGCACACTGGTGCCTGAATTAAACTCATTAAAGTTTAAAGTTTGGAGAAAGTAGTATATAAAATGAGGATGATTTCCATGAAATTTTTTTACCCAAAGTGAAGTATTTAAAGGCCAAAAATCATCCACTTCATAAAAAACTTGACCTAAGGTGCCAGATCTACCAGTTATGACTCCCGGACCTTTTACCTTGTATTCGTTATGCCATGCTGTAAAACCCGAAGCTGCGATTATTGGGTATTTACCATGAACTCTTTTTCTTGAGGGTAAATCAAAACCTCTTTGTAGAGTAGCAACTTTACCAAGCTTATATGTTTTCCAGTTTTCGGGCATGTTCTTCAATTGACAATGGGCAATTAACAATTAACGGTTGTGGTTTGTATATTTTTTCATGTTACACAATACAAATAAAAAATTAACTAAATGATAATCAATACTATAAGTTTTTTGTTTTCTATTTTATTTTTTAGTTGTTTTTTTATGCTTTACCTGTTTCTGTGATTCCCATTTTAATGGCCTTAATAATACGTTGGGCAAAATCGATATCCCTTTCCATTTTAATCGCAATTTCTATAGACAATGGGCCTGTTTGTTTTTTCAATTCATCCTCCAACATCCCCACTATTTTACCTTTCAAGACCTCATTTAGTTTTAGGACCTGCTGCATTTTTCTACCCATAACCTGGCCAGCGGCAGTTCCCATTTCAAAATTTTCTGCATCGAACAAATCCGCATGTTCTGAATCCTCTGTATAAAGTTCAGGTTCATATAGAGGCCATGCGGTCTCTAGTAAGGAGGCAATGTCCCCCAAATCTTTGGTTCGGTCAGGCTTTTCTGACCAAGCAATTAATTTTAGGATGACCAGTCCATGTGCAGGGCTCACGGGTATACTTAAACCTTCTGGGTGTTCAAATACTTCAGTCACAGTTCCAACCTCCATCATACCTACTGTGGAGAGCTCTACTTGACGTTCGGTAAATGATACGGTATCGTCTTGCGCAATTTGGCCATAGGGTAAAAGATCTATCACCGTATTTGATTTGGTATGAAACAAGCGATAGGGCATTTGCCCTTTGGTATCCTCAAAACCATGTTTTTTCAAATCTGTTTTGAGTGATTCAAAACTAGCATGGTCTGGTACCATTAAAGCAAAATCAATATCTGCCGTTGCCCTGCTTGGTTTTGCACCCGCTTTGTATAATGCAACATCTCTTGCATTTGCACCAATGAGGTAGTAGTGAATACCATGAGACGCAAAGACTTTTTCCAAAATCTGATAGACTTCTGCATGATGTGCAAATGAATAAGCCTTAAAGTTTTGGGGCGATGTGCTCATTGTAAATGATTTGTGCAGTTTCTATGTTTCTTGGTTCACCAGAGTGTATGAGCTGGGCGTATATAATGAGGGGGTGTACCGTATTTTTGTAGTCCATTATCGCCGTATTATGGGGATTTCCCCAAAAAGGTTGGTAAACTGTTAATTTTCCTTTTGGATCGGGCACCAGTTTTAAAACAGTCATAATCTCTTTAACTTCAAACGTGGTAAAGAGTGCATATTTTTCTGGATATAAATAGTCAGTCAATAGGGCTGCCCCTGGCTCTCCGCCCCACCAAACATTAGGACGTAAAAATTGGGTTTTCCATTGTTCCTCGAGATGTCCTGAAAAAGAATAGGTGCCAATCTTATAATTAGGGAGTACCTTTTCATTGAGAATGGGAATCCATCTATCCAATAATTCTTCTTTGCGAATGAGTTGGTATTTTTTGTCATTATTCCATTGCACTAAAAAACCCTCATCAAATAAGCCGTTCATTATTTTACTCACACTACCCAAAGAAATTTGACTGATATGTGCTAAGTGACGAACGGTCTCATTTACTACTTCTGGGCGGTGTAATAATTGAAAAATTAGTTGTGCCCCTGCTTGCGTAAATACTTTGGTGGTATCAGGAATAACTGGTTTACCAGTACCATGCTCGGTATAGACTTTTAGCTGTGGTATTTCTATATAGGCATTACCATAACTATCCAAGTAATTGATTTTATTTGCTTTTAGACTCTTCTTGGCTTTAGGGGTTATGTATTTAGCTGCTACCAACAAAGGATGTTTTGCTGACTGATTTAAAAGGATAGGTACATTGTGAGGTCTCACTTCATTTTTAAAAAACACACTTACTTTTTCCCCATTCAAGGAATAAACTGGTAATTCATTCAATTCAGGTGCCTGTTCAAATATTGCCTCAATATCCAATTCAAGACTATCGATAAACTCCATAAAGTATTTAAAATCCAGCAACATGTTCATTTTTTTTAATTGTTCACGGAGCATGAACAATCAAATTTAGTGAACAAAAATAACATATTCTACAATATTGTTCATTTTTTTATCTTGTTCACGGAACATGAACATTCGAAATTGGTGAACAAATACAATTAAAACTTATCAAAATTCGCCAATATCTCTTTCTTCAAAGTTTCTCCTTTTTCAAACTGCTCCAATAAAGTAGCCTTTAAGCTTTCCATTTTCTCTTCAAAGGGAATGCCATCATCTTCTTCGGCTTCCGTACCTACATAAATACCGGGTGTAAGTTTATAATCCTGTTTTTGCACGTCTTCTAAAGTAACGGCTTTACAGAAGCCATCAACGTCTTCGTAGGGCTTATCTACTTCGCTAGAAGTAACGGAGCGCCATGCATGATAGGCTTCAGCTATTTTAGTAATATCATCATCCGTAAAAACACGTAGTTTACGGCTGGCCATTGTGCCCATCTTGGCGGCATCTATAAAGAGGATTTCGTTCATACGTTCCCTATGTTCGCCATCTTTGCCATTTCGGTTTTTACTAAGAATGAACAAACAGGCAGGGATTCCCGTGGTGAGGAACAACTTGTCCGGTAAGCGTACGATACAGTCTATCATGCCTTTATCCACCATATGTTGCCGTACGTTCTTTTCACCCCGTGAGTTACTGGTCATTGCACCGTTGGCCATGACAATGCCTGCGGTACCCGTGTCACTTAAATGGCTCCAAAAGGTCTGCATCCACATATAGTTGGCACTGCCATCCGTCGTAAATTCATCCCTTGGGCCAAATAATCGTGGGTCTTGCTCGGAAAGGTCTTCTGGGTGCCAATTGCTTACATTAAAGGGTGGATTGGCAATTACAAAGTCGGCCTTTAGATCAGGAAACTTATCATCCAAAAGCGAATTACCCAATTTTATATCAAAGGACAAATCCCGTAGCAATAGGTTCATTAAGCACAGCCGTAGGGTTTGGGCGGTCATCTCCTGCCCATAAATAGAGATATCACTTTTGGCCCCGCCATGCTCTTTTATAAATTTTAAGCTTTGGACGAACATACCCCCACTACCGCAAGCGGGGTCGAATATTCTGCCTTTGTAGGGTTCCAACAATTCCACCAACAAACGTACGATACTACCTGGTGTAAAGAATTGGCCGGCACCGGAACCTTCGGCCATGGCAAAACGACCAATGTAATACTCGTAAATACGGCCTAGAATATCACTTTCCGGGTTTTCCTTTTCTGAGAACTTTGAATGTGATAACAAATTGATAATACCACCTGTTTGTTTTGCAGAAAGTTCACTTTTTACGAAAATACGCGGTAGAAGGTTGGTCAGTTGCGGGTTGTAAGACGTCAACAACTCTTGTATTACATCAAAGGCATCATCAATAATCACCTTGATGTTATCCTGTTCCGCATTGTCCTTTAAGTATTGCCAAGAGGCTTCCTCCGGGACCACAAAAGTATTTCTAGAGCGAAATTCGTCAGGATCAGAAAGTACATAAGCCTTTTCGGATTCGTCCGTTGTGTAATAATCTGATGAAGGCTCGTTTAGTTGGTCTAGGATTTCTTCCTTGACCACATCGAACCTTTCGCTCAAATGCTTTAAAAAGACGAGGGGTAATATATAATTTTTGTAATTGTTCTCAGAAACGGCACCACGAAGTTCGTTGGCGGCATCCCATAATTCCTTCTCAAAATCTATGTCAGCTTTGGCCATAAAGGGTATTCTCTACAATTTAATTGGGGGAAATACTATGAAACAACAAAATAACAAACCTTTTTTGATTTTGTGTAAAAAAAGAAAAGTCTTACAGTTTTTTTAAAAAAAATTAAAATCAAATGTGAAGTGAAAGAAGTAAATCTGCTAGGTCATCACCTTCATCCATATCGTAGTTTTCTATTAGGTTACTACATGATACTTTAAAGCCCCTATCAGTTAGAATTGTTGCTTTTGTATTCCAATCCTTATATTCCGAATTATCTGGGTACAAAATGATTCTAGAATTTTTTAAGGGGCTCAATAAATCTTCCTTTAGATTTGTTTTGGCACCCGTGGCCATCCAGATATACTGCGGCAATACAATGGACATTATTACTGCCGTCTTCTCCGATTCTACGATACAAACAGGGGTATTGTTGCTTTCGGGTATCAAGTGTAACCCGAATAAGCATTGCTGTAAGACAAAGTTTTTGATTTGTAATACTTTGTGCATCCAGTTAATATGAGGAAAGGGTTTTTTTACACGTTTTCCTGTATTACAATCGTACAACATCACCTTACCGGTACGTATTTTCAGGTTGTGGTCAATCTGCCAGAACACGGCAGAACCTGGCCATAGATTGTGGGTTCCTATGTAATACTGTTCTATAGCGCGAATCACATCTTCTTCATTAAACTTGCTGAGTAAAAATGTGATGAAATGATTCGATTCATAATTATTGCCATACTTGGGTATCACACTTTCATCCAGCACAGAAGGCTTTGGCGGTAGATAAATAGCCGGTTTTTCATAATGTCCTTTTGTTGACTTCGGCATATTGAAATAGCCACACTTACTTTCTCGATCACATCTTCCAAAGTCACCATCCAAATAAGTACCTCTTTCATTATCCATAAAGCGTACAAATGTTTTTTCGGTACACTTAGGGCAATGAAATTTTTTACTGGATTTATCTAAGGAATACGTGTACATTTTTTATCAATTCGTACCCTCGTACCTATATCAATGGTACGAGGGTACGAGTTCTATTTTTTAATATGGTTTTCCAATAGAAACACCAAAGCATCCTCAACTGAGAAATCCGGTAATTTCTTTCTAGGCTTTTTGATTATGTTTTCAGGTTGTGCATCCTTTTTGAGCATATGAAATAGCGCAATAATCTCCTTTTTGGGGAGAAGTTTTGCTATTTTATAAACATCTGATGCCACCATTGTTATATGCCCAAAATCTTTCTTCTTTTTCTAACCGCTGCTTCACTGATCCCTAATGCTTCACCAATTTTTACATTGGACATACCTTCTTGGATCATTCCTTTCATCTGATCATCCCTTTCCTCTAAATCCGTCTTACTTGGGTTTCTTAAATGGTTTATTTCTGAATCGTAATACAGAAATCTGAATTGTAAAAAATTCTGTTGTTTTTCCAAGCAACATATTATTACGTTGTTCACATGATAGATATGTTCCGTATTACGTTGTTTGATTTGTTTAATGTATCTATGGGAAGGCTCGTGTTGGCTAAAACCTAAAGCAAATGCGCTGTCGCAAAAATTTATAAGCATTTTACTTCCTGCTAGGTCATTCATACTTATAGGTTTGGATTCATCCCTTTTAGGTGTATGGGCCAGAACCAAAATTGATGTATGGCACTCTTTTGTAATACGTTTTAATTGCTTCATGAGCTCCAAGGCATATTTTGCCTTTTCACTGTCATTATTTAGAAATGTAAGGTTGTCGACGATTACTACTTCGGCCTGGTACTTTACTATTAAAGTTCCAAGCTGAGAACATAGATACTCCTCCATGTTTTTGAAATCTTTTGGAATCTTGGCCAAAGGATTTATTTCGGCACGGAAAAAGTTTGGATGAAATTGATAATGGTTGGTAAATTCATTGGAATATCTTTTTTCAAATTGTTTATCGGACAATTCAAAATCCAAGTACAGAACACGTTGGGCCTTAGCCTCCAGTTTGAAGCTATCAATGGGTATACCACTACTTACACTTTCTCCAATCTGTACCGCTAGAATTGATTTCCCAACATTGGTGTCGGCATATAAAATACTAAGTTCGCCCTCATACCACAGTTCACTAAAAAGCATGTTAGGAATGGGCCTTTTTTTTGCCTCCTCAATCCATTTGTTGGCAGGTTTTACAATCAGGCAATCTTTGGATAATTCGTCAGTTTCCAAGATGGAAATATTACGGACTATATCTTCTTCTATCGCTTTTTTAATATGGTTGACTTTCACTTTATTCATGGTCTTCAAATTCAAGTCTCCATATTTCGTTCATCAACAGATAGTAATTCAAGGATTGGGGAGAACCCGGCCTTGAAAAGGTGAAATATTTTTGATGGTCGTTAGGTTCAATTAAACAGCGGTTAATGTCATTGAGAACCTTTAATAACTCTAATTGTAGCTCCTTAGAAAATCTCGATTGATTAATGGTCTTTTCAACCTTGACTTTTAAAGCATGTAATACATTTGTATTACCGTGAAACTCAGGCTGCATATGGGAGTAAAACAACCATGCCAGCAAAACTGTGAACTCATAAGTCCTTTCAAAAGGGGGTAGGGGATAATGTAATACAGGAAGTTCGTTGTCTTCTACTATATCAAAAGACTCTACCTCACTGGTAAAGTCGTTGAGATGATTATCCAATATTTCCCTTATGTAATCTGATAGGGAAACCCCATAGTCATCGGAGAGTTCTTGAAGGGAGGTTTTAAGGTCTTCGTCAATCCTTAAATTAATGGTGGTTTTCATAATTGAATGCACTTGAAATTAACCTAGTGCAAACAAGTAATTATCTATTCCAAAAAAAAGGTCAATTTTTGGGACACTTGTAGTTAATTCTGGGTCATTTTGTCCATTTTTGGGACACTAGCCCATATCGCCTTCTAGCTACTTGAAATTTGTATATTCCTCTTCTAAATTAGTAAGTCTATACCGATGTTTTTTATTGTCCTCATTTTCGGGCTTAATTCTAATTAATTCTTTATCAAATTCCCTATTTACAAAATCCCTGAACTCACCTGCATTCTCCTTTATTAACCTTTTTCCCTTTAAAAAATAGTAGAGGCTAGAAACATGGGAATAAAAATTATCTTCTATATTATTTATTGTATGATGTATGAATTTATATATTTCAAAGTCAAAGGAAAGTCCTTTGTAATATTTAAACTTCTCATAAAGTTGTCTATTTCGACTGAAGAATAAATCATCCTCAAAATTATACTTGTCATTAAGACTCAATAGAATTTTAAGCTTTGACTCAAAGTCTACAGTAAGTTCAATATATTCATTGTCTTTAGCTAGATCATCATTGAAATAATCGGAGTTTCCAAGCAAAAATTCTTTAATTTCTTTACTATAGTGTCTTTGAACTTGACGCATTGTTTCTCTCATATTGAATAAAAGCTCAATCCTAGATATTTTTTGAGAGTATTGAATGCCGGAAGTTGAAGTATTTACTTTGATATTCATAAATCCAGCGGGTAAGGTTTCAAATATTTTTTTAAAATGAGTCAATTCTATCTTTCTTTGTTCCTCTCTGGATATCCCGAACAATTCGTTCTCGGTCTCCAATGTATAGTAAATAAGACCCTTGTTTATTTTGGTGTTATATACGTCAAGCAAAAAGTTGTAATACTCCAATAATACACTTTCTTCTATATCATAATAAGGGTTATCAAAGTTATTGTTTACATCTATGAACCACATTTTTTCATTACGTTCATATATTGGATTATCAAGGAGGGAAGGATTCTTCTTTAGAATATTTTGGTTTTGTAGGAACTCTATCTCCAACCTTTGGTCTTTTGGAAGTATTTCCTTTTTTAAGATGCCAAAATATTTATGTTTCATTTATTCAAGATGTTTTGAGTAATCCTCGGGAAAAACCGCATCAATCTCCCTTAGATAGGCTTCTAGGGCTTTCATGGACTTATGGCCCGTAATTAGCATCAATGCACTTTTTGCCTCAAATGGAGTCTTTGATTTTAAAAATTCCCTGTAGAGTTTGGAGACGTAAGTATGTCTATAACTATACAATGTATATTCTTCGTTCAATTTAAACAGATCTTTCACCTTTTTAAATCGTTTTGTAAAATAGTCCCTTCTACTACCTTCCTCCGCGCCCCAAATATCTCCTATAGCTTGAGGAGTAAATAGAAAATGGCTTTTATCAATTTGGGATAGGTCCGGTAAATTATTAAACAATATTTCCGGAATGATTTTAATTTTCACCTTTTGATTTTTAGTTTTCAGATATAGCTTTTTAGCCTTAAAATCTATATCCTCAATTCGCAACCTACACACTTCAACTGGCCTAAGAAAATTATAGGAAATAAATTGAATGAATAATCTTAAAATGGGATCATTAGACTTCAAATAATCATCCAATTTTTCCAATAAAGAAGGGCTGTAGGATTTGTGCATGGTGGGAGTCGACCTCAATTTACTAATATTAGCTATGAAGTTGTCTTTGATGATATCGTTGTCCTCCAATGTTTGGAACAATGCTCTTAAGTCCGCCCTGGTATTATTTCTATTGGCTGCACTCGTATTTAGCAATACCTCGTTCAGGTGTTGCATTACAATCTTCTTGTCTATTTTATCAATTGAGTCCCTTAAATTGAAATTTTGCCCTTCTAACCACTTACAAAACCTATTTATCCTGCTTTTAAATTTTTTAAAGGAATCATCTCCCATCATCTTTTGTTTCAATCTAAGCCCTTCATCGAAAGCCTCTTGAATACTTATAGGGTTGGATACTATAAGTTCCGGCTCGGGAGTCTTCTTATTTTTTAGGGAATCGGTTTTCTTGGAATAAAGCCGCTCTTCAAGGTATTCTATGAGAGAGTTGTTCTTGTCATAAGGGTTGTACCCCTCATGTAATACAATGCTGAGGGCTTGCTGTAATTGTTTTAGAATATGATAGCGACTTCTTTTGTCCTTATATCTATTAGCCCCACCTTTTATATGGGTCTGTTTTACAAGCTTTCCTGTTTCCGGGTTTCTGTAGCGATAGTAGAGATACCATTGTTTCTCCATAGCCTTTTTCCGTTGTTCCTTTGTTAGCCTTGGCCAATCGTCAATATTGACCCCGCCGGTGTAGATTTTTGGCTCGGAAAAATTCAACTTCATGTTAAAAACGTGTACGTTTTCGTGTACTTTAAGTAAAAGTAGGGAAATGTTGGACATAAAAAAACGGCTTGTGAGCACACAAACCGTTCATTTTTATAACATTAAGTCTAGTAGCGGGAACTGGACTCGAACCAGTGACCTTCGGGTTATGAGCCCGACGAGCTACCTACTGCTCTATCCCGCGATGTGGACGACAAAGATACAATTGTTTTCAGGTAAATTCCAAATAAGAACCGATTAGATTTGAAGAATATCAAAAAGAAAGTTTTAATTGTCAGAGGTTACACCGTTTTTAGATTTCAAAATGATATTTTCGTCATAAATAGCTACATTCGAAACTATGGAGCAATTAAACGAGTTTTTGGTCAAGGCAATTTCTGGAACAGAATGGCCCATGTTTGTTTTATTGATTGGAGGGGGATTGTTTTTAATGCTCTATTCCAAACTGATGCCCTATCGTTATTTCGGGCATGCTTTGGCCATAACCAGGGGTAAGTATGACGATGTCAATGCAAAGGGGGATGTAAGTTCCCTTCAAGCCCTGTCTGCTGCTGTGGCGGCCACTGTAGGTCTTGGAAATATTTCTGGGGTTGCCATAGCCATTCACGATGGGGGTCCTGGCGTTGTATTTTGGATATGGATGACCGCACTAATTGGTATGTGTATCAAATTCTATTCCTGTAGTTTATCCATCATGTTCAGGGGAGAGGATTCCGAAGGTAAATTACAGGGAGGTCCCATGTTTTACATTATAAAAGGTCTGGGAAAGAAATATAAGCCGCTGGCCGTATTTTTTGCACTTGCCGGTCTTTTTGGATTTTTAGGTGTTTTTACGGCCAACCAGTTTACGGAAACTTTTATGAGCGTGGTGAATCCTTCGGATACCATAGCCCAAATGAGTGAATTCAACTGGAAGTTGACTATTGGTTTTGTACTTGCCATTGTAAGTTCCTTTGTCATTTTTGGAGGGTTGGAAAAGATTGCGAAAGTGGCGACCGCTATAGTTCCTTTTATGGTCATGGTGTATTTGGTGGCGGTAATCATTGTTATGGTTATGAATGCCTCACAGGTGTTGCCCTCACTAAAAATGATACTATCAGAGGCTTGGAATTTTAAATCGGTATTTACAGGAGGTTTTTGGGGACTTGTAATTATAGGGGTCCGAAGGGCCATGTTTTCTAATGAAGCAGGCTTGGGTAGTGCTCCCATGTACCATGGGCAATCCAAAAACGATGAGCCCATTAGGGAAGGTTTGGTGGCCATGTTGGGTCCGTTTATAGATACCATTCTTGTATGCACCTTTACGGCGGTCGTCATTATTCTTAGCGGTGCTTACTTGGAGGAAGGCAGCGGTATCGTAATGACCTTGAACGCCTTCCAAAAGGCCCTTTTCGGTTTTGGGGATGAACTATTAATGGTCATAGTTTCTGCGTTTGCACTTTCCACCCTTTTTACATATTCTTATTATGGGGTAAAATGTCTTTCCTATTTGACCAATGCTAGAATCGGTCGTTTGTACAATGTCTATTTTGTGGTCATGATCGTTTTTGCGGCCGTGGCCTCCTTGGAACTGGTGAAAAATCTTATTGATTTATCATACGCCCTTATGGTGATTCCCAATATGATAGCGGTACTTTTGTTGGCACCCAAGGTAAATGCAGCTTCTAGGATTTATTTTGAAAAATTAAAGAATGAACGAACATAAGGCAGGTTTTGTAAATATTATTGGTAATCCAAATGTGGGCAAGTCGACCCTAATGAATGCTTTCGTTGGGGAAAAACTCTCTATAATTACATCGAAGGCACAGACTACCAGACACAGGATTTTAGGTATCGTTAATGGGGACGATTTTCAGGTAATTCTTTCCGATACACCGGGAATCATAAAGCCTGCATATGACCTACAGACTTCTATGATGGATTTTGTGAAATCGGCCTTTGAGGATGCCGATTTACTTTTGTACATGGTGGAAATTGGTGAAAAAGCATTGAAGGATGAGCAATTTTTTAACAAGATTAAAAATTCCAAAATACCGGTTTTACTGCTATTGAACAAGGTCGATAAAGCGAGTCAGGAACTATTGGAGGAACAGGTACAGTATTGGCAGCAAGAACTTCCCTCGGTTGAAATCCATCCTATTTCCGCGCTTCAAAACTTTAATGTTCAAGGTGTATTCGAACGGATTTTGGAATTGTTGCCAGCTTCGCCCCCATACTATCCAAAAGACCAGTTGACCGATAAGCCTGAGCGTTTTTTTGTGAATGAGACCATTCGTGAAAAAATACTTATAAACTACAAAAAGGAAATTCCGTATGCGGTAGAGGTAGAAACCGAAGAATTTTTGGAGGACGAGGAAATTATTAGAATTCGATCGGTAATCATGGTAGAAAGGGATTCCCAAAAAGGTATCATTATTGGTCATAAAGGAAGTGCCTTAAAGAAAGTAGGCATGGAGGCCCGTAAGGATTTGGAAAAATTCTTTGACAAACAGGTCCATATTGAACTTTTTGTGAAAGTGAACAAAAACTGGCGAAATGATAGTAGACAGCTAAGAAGATTTGGCTATAATAATTAGAAACCAAATATTTAAAACCTCACCAAGCAATATTAACAGTTTGCCTTACCTTTGCCCCCAAATATAAGTTATGGGTGCTATAGTCGCTATTGTGGGAAGGCCTAATGTGGGTAAATCGACTTTTTTCAACCGATTGATTCAGCGCAGGGAGGCTATCGTGGATGCCGTAAGCGGGGTGACCCGAGACCGTCATTACGGGAAAAGCGATTGGAACGGAAAGGAATTTTCTGTTATTGATACAGGGGGTTACGTGCTGGGAAGCGATGATGTTTTCGAGCAGGAAATCGATAAGCAGGTAGAATTGGCCATACAAGAAGCGGATGCCATCATTTTTATGGTCGACGTGGAAACCGGTGTGACCGGAATGGACGAGGATGTAGCAAAATTATTGAGACGCGTAAACAAGCCTGTTTTCTTGGCCGTCAATAAAGTGGACAATGCCATGCGCGAAGAGGATGCCGTCGAGTTTTACTCCTTGGGGCTTGGTGACTTCTATACATTATCCAGTATTAATGGAAGCGGCACTGGAGAATTGCTGGATGCCTTGGTTGAAAAATTGCCTGAATCCGTAAAGGAAGAGAGTGAACTTCCAAGATTTGCCGTTGTAGGTAGACCAAATGCGGGGAAATCTTCATTTATCAATGCGCTAATTGGCGAAGATCGATATATCGTCACCGATATTGCCGGAACTACCCGGGACAGTATCGATACAAAGTATAACCGATTCGGGTTTGAATTCAATTTGGTGGATACGGCCGGTATTCGAAAGAAATCGAAGGTAAAGGAAGATCTGGAATTTTATTCCGTGATGCGCTCCGTAAGAGCCATTGAACATTGCGATGTGTGTTTATTATTATTGGATGCCACCCGTGGATTTGATGGTCAGGTGGAAAATATATTTTGGTTGGCCGCCAGGAACAATAAGGGCATCGTGATTCTGGTCAATAAATGGGACTTGGTGGCCGATAAGGAAACCAATACGATAAAGGAATACACAAAAGCTATCAAAAAGGCTATTGAGCCTTTTACGGATGTCCCAATTTTGTTCATTTCCGTATTGACCAAACAACGAATTTTTAAGGCCATAGAGAAAGCCGTCGAGGTATATCAGAACCGAAGCAAAAAAATTAAGACCCGGGAATTTAATGATGTCATGCTTCCCTTGATCGAGAATTATCCGCCACCTGCCCATAAAGGCAAGTATGTTAAGATCAAGTTCTGTACCCAGCTACCTACGCCTTATCCGCAATTTGCTTTTTTTTGTAATCTGCCCCAGTATGTGAAGGATCCCTATAAAAGGTACTTGGAAAATAAGATTCGTGAAGAATTTGATTTTACGGGTGTGCCAATCACCGTTTTTATGCGGAAGAAATGATTTGTTAGGGGTTAGGAGTAAGGAAATGAAAAATGAAAAGGTTTTTTTTGCTAAAAGCTAAACACCGAATGATTGAAAGTTATTGTTCATAGGTCATTATCAATAGTCCAGTAGTCAATAAATAGAGCATTATTTAGTTTATCACAACAATGGACAAGTACCTTTTTGTATCAATCATTAACCCGTGAACAATTTCATGCAAAGCGTACAGCCTGTAGCGAACAGTGTCTAGCGAATTCAAACAACCAACTTACCAACCTCCAGAGGCTCCTCCACCGCCAAATCCGCCGCCGCCAAATCCACCGCCAAAACCTCCTCCACCAAAGCTTCCACCACCAAATCCACCGCCGGAAGATCCGCTTCTTCCCATATTGCTCAATACGATTACTTCCCAGGGGCTTAATCCACGCCTTCCACCTCCACGACCATTATTTCCACCTTTGCGACTCCATAGAATGAAAAGTATGACCAGAAAAATGATGAATGGCAAAAAGGAGGAAAGTGGAGGTCCCTTCGTTTCGTCAAAAGTTCTATCCTCCTTGAACTCGCCATTGAGGACTTGAAAAATGGCATCTGCACCTAAATTTAGTCCTTGATAATAGTCTCCTTTCTTGAATTCAGGGATAATGATATTCTGAATTATACGGCGCGACATGGCATCCGTTAGGGAGCCTTCTACACCATATCCAGTATTTATGGCAATTTTACGATCGTCCCTCGCAAGAATGACCAATATTCCATTATCCTTACGACTTTGCCCGATGCCCCATTTTTGACCCCATTGCGCCCCCAAGTAGTTAATGTTTTCACCCTCGGTGCTGGCAATGATGGCCATAACAATTTGGGTGGACGTACTGTCCGAATACCGAATCAATTTCTGTTCCAATGCCTTTTTTTGCCCTTCGGGCAACAGGTTTACATAATCGTAAACACTGGTTTGCAGGGAAGGTTTCGGCGGTATCTCGAACTGTCCATATGCAAGACAGGAAACAAAAATTAAGAAGACTGCTAGTAATTTTTGGGGAAAGCTTTTTAAAAAACTTAACGCACCCGTGCACGTAACGGAATTCCCCTCCTTTGGAGGGGTTAGGGGAGGCTTTTTATCCTTTTGAAACCTCATTGCTCAGTTCGTTTGTGTCATTGGCATGCCAAGGAAAATGTACTTTTAGCTCCTTTCCTGCCTCCAAAATTCCTGCAACCAACCCTTGTTTAAATTGCCCTTTTTTAAAGTGTGTTTCAATGATGTCCTTGGTAGAGTCCCAGAAGCCTTTGGGAACAACATCGTTAATGCCCTTGTCCCCGCAGATGACAAATTTTTTGTCGTGTACGGCAACATAAATCAACACACCGTTGCCTTCCTTGGTATTGTCCATCTTCAATAGGTGGAAAATTTCCTTGGCACGTTCGTAATGGTTTTCCCTTGTGTGTGCCTCTATGTGCACCCTAATTTCTCCAGAAGTATCTTTTTCCGCTTCCAAGATGGCCGCTACAATTTCCTGTTCTTCGGCCTGGGTCAAAAAATCCTCTACTTTGGACATCGGCTTTTATTCAAATTCAAAATTCACATCGGGTGCTTGTTCCGATCCTGCTTCGGCCTTGAAATAAGCCAATTCATCAAAATTGAAAATTCCTGCCAAAATCGAATTTGGAAATTTCTTGATGTGCAAATTGTAGGGTTCAACCGTGGCGTTAAAACGGTCCCTGGCCACATTGATCCTATTTTCCGTTCCTTCTAATTGGGACTGTAGCTCCAGAAAATTTTGATTGGCCTTAAGGTCCGGATATCGTTCCACGGTGACCAATAATCTACTTAAGGCACCGCTAAGTCCACTTTGTGCCTCATTGAAATTCGCCAATTGTTCCGGGGTAATATTGGTAGGGTCAATGTTCACGGAGGTTGCTTTTGCACGTGCTTCGATTACGTCCGTCAAGGTACCGCGTTCAAAGTCTGCAGCTCCCTGTACGGTCTTTACCAAATTTCCAATAAGGTCGTTTCTTCGTTGATAGGCGCTCTCCACGTTCGCCCACGTTTTGGTGGAGGTTTCTTTGAGTGCAATGGCCGTGTTGTTAAAACCAACCGCCCATTGGTAGATTCCAAAGGCAAGTACGGCAAGCACAATTAGGGCAATTAATCCTTTTTTCATTGTCAATAGTATTAGTGTTTATAATGGTTATCCAGTTAGTATGCCAAAGAAAGCTTTTGTTACAGCTTTTAGAGCTGTTCCTTTATTTTGATTAGCTCCGCCTTTACGCGCTCCAGTTTTTGAATGATTTCAAAATTGGACAGGGTCTTTTGTTTTTCTTCCTTTAGGTGTATTTTGGCACCGTCCAAAGTGAAGCCCCTTTCCTTTACCAAGTGGTAGATCAATTGCAGGTTCTTAATGTCCTGGGGGGTGAATTTCCTGTTACCCTTGGCATTTTTTTTGGGCTGTAGCACGTCAAACTCCTTCTCCCAAAACCGAATCAAAGAAGTATTTACACCAAATGCCCTGGCCACTTCGCCAATCCCGTAATATCTTTTTTCAGGAAGTTCTACTTGCATTAATCCAGGGATTGGTTTTCTTGGTTGGCGTATTTCAACATGTTTTCAAATTCCTCCGGAGACAAGCTTCCGTAGTAGAAATTAATTGGGTTGATACGGTCGCCGTCCTTCCAAACCTCGTAATGCAGATGTGGGGCTTCTGAACGACCGGTGCTACCAACGAAACCAATGAGGTCCCCTCTTTTTACCTTTTGTCCAACTTTTACGTTATACTGGCTCAAGTGCCCATAAAGACTTAGGTATCCATAGCCATGGTCAATACGGATATGCTTTCCGTACCCGGACGAATTGTTGTCTGCCCGAGTCACTTCTCCATTGCCCGACGCATAGATAGGGGTCCCCTTGGGAGCCGTAAAGTCCATTCCGTAATGCATTTTTCGGGCTTTGGTAAATGGGTCAGAGCGCCATCCAAAACCAGAGGCCATACGGGTAAGGTCCTCATTGTTAATGGGCTGTATGGCGGGTATGGACATTAATAGTTTCTCCTTTTCTTCGGCTAGTTTGGTAATCTCGTCCAAAGATTTGGACTGGATGGCCATCTGTTTTTTAATAATGTCCAATCGCTGCGTTGTGGCGATGACCATTTCGGAGTTGTTGAATCCCTCCAAGGATTTGTATCGGTTTACACCTCCAAAGCCCGCGCGTCGTTGCTCCTCCGGAATAGGATTCGCCTCAAAATACAATCGGTATATGTTATTGTCCCTATCCTCAATATTGGCCAGAACATCTTCGATCTGTTCCATTTTTTTATTCAGGAGCTCAAACTGAAGTTCGTAGTTCTTAACCTCCCGTTGCAAGGAAAGTTCGCGAGGGGTATTGATAACATTCGTGTTCAAGAGTAAAATCAACCCGAGCATTCCAAAAAGGAAGGAACCTAAAAAGAAAAACGCGATATTTCTGTATCGCTTCGATTTTTCAGGCTCGATCTTTCTGTAGGAAAGCGTATCTGGATCGTAATAGTACTTTACTTTAGACATGAAGCTATTTTATCCTATTTTTGTGGTTTATTTTAACATAACAAACAAATATAAAAATTGTTTTCTACAAACAGTTAAAATTTGTAAAAGCTTAGCATTTTAGATGAATTCCAAGGATATACGAACCCAGTTCCTAACATTTTTTGAAGGTAAAAAACACAAAATTGTACCCTCTGCGCCCATGGTCATAAAGGACGATCCAACCCTCCTTTTTACCAATGCGGGAATGAACCAGTTCAAGGAGTTTTTCTTGGGAATCAACGAACCCAAAAACACCCGGGTGGTGGATACGCAAAAGTGCCTTCGCGTGAGTGGAAAACACAACGACCTGGAAGAGGTGGGCAAGGATACCTACCACCATACCATGTTCGAAATGTTGGGCAATTGGAGTTTTGGGGATTACTTTAAGGAGGAGGCCATTACCTGGGCCTGGGAATTGTTGACCGAAGTCTTCAAAATGGACAAGGACAGTCTGTATGTTTCCGTTTTTGAGGGAAGCCAGGATGACGATAGACTGGAAAAGGACGCTGAGGCCTATGCCATTTGGAACAAGATTGTTCCTGCCAATAGGATCATCATGGGCAATAAAAGGGACAACTTTTGGGAAATGGGCGACCAAGGTCCGTGTGGCCCATGTTCCGAAATTCATGTCGATCTGCGTTCCGATGAAGAAAAAAAGAAAGTATCCGGAGCAAGTTTGGTAAATAAGGACCACCCTTTGGTCGTGGAAATCTGGAACCTGGTTTTCATGCAATACAACCGTAAGGCCGATGGTTCCCTGGAACCGTTACCGGCCAAGCATGTGGATACGGGCATGGGGTTCGAGCGACTCTGTATGGCCTTGCAAGGCAAAAAATCCAACTACGATACGGATGTTTTTACACCCCTGATACGGGAAATAGAGATTATCACCGATGCCAAATATGGAAGGGACGAACCTACGGATATTGCCATTCGAGTCATTGCCGACCATATTCGGGCGGTTTCCTTTTCCATTGCCGATGGGCAATTGCCCAGCAATACAGGTGCAGGCTATGTCATTAGACGTATTTTACGCCGTGCAGTGCGGTACGGTTTTACCTTTTTAGGGACCAAGGAACATTTTATGTACCGCTTGGTAAATGTACTTACCCAAAGTATGGGCGAGGCATTTCCAGAACTGTCAGAACAAAAGCAGCTCATTGAAAATGTTATCAAGGAAGAGGAACATAGTTTTTTAAAAACCTTAGATCAGGGATTGGTGCTGTTGGATACCATCATTGAAAAAACCAAGGGTAAAACGGTGGACGGTAGAAAGGCTTTTGAACTTTACGATACCTATGGGTTTCCAATAGACCTTACCGCCTTGATCTTAAGTGAGAGAGGTTTTTCCTTGGACGAAGATGGTTTTAATGTTGCCATGCAGGAACAGAAAACCCGTTCCAAAACGGCTTCGGAAACTTCTAAGGGTGATTGGGAGAATTTACAGTCCGATGCTGAGCAGGAGTTTGTAGGGTACGATAGGTTGGAGGCCGATGTAAAAATAGTAAAATATAGAAAGTTGGAGTCCAAAAAACAAGGGTTGCAGTATCAAATTGTCTTTAATCTGACACCCTTTTACGCAGAGGGTGGCGGTCAAGTAGGGGACAAGGGCTATTTGGAATCCCCCGATGGCGATGTAGTGTATATCGTTGACACTAAAAGGGAAAACAACGAAATCGTACATTTTGCCAAAAACCTTCCCAAAAAATTGGAAGGAACCTTTAAAGCGGTCGTGGACAGCAAACAACGTCAGCGCACCGAAGCCAATCATACAGCGACCCATTTGCTGCATCAGGCATTGCGCGAAATCTTGGGAACACATGTGGAACAGAAAGGTTCCGCCGTACATTCCAAATACCTGCGATTTGATTTCTCCCATTTTTCCAAAATGACCAAGGAGGAATTGGAGGCTGTGGAATCCTTTGTCAATGCGAGGATAACGGGCCAATTGCCGCTGGAGGAACAGCGGAACGTACCTATAAAGGAAGCCTTGGAAAATGGGGCGATGGCCCTGTTCGGGGAAAAATATGGCGATGCTGTACGTACCATCCGTTTTGGGAAATCCATTGAATTGTGCGGGGGGACCCATGTGAAGAACACCTCTGATATCTGGCATTTTAAAATTAAGTCGGAAGGAGCGGTGGCCGCAGGAATACGCAGGATAGAAGCGATTACCAGTGACGCCGTAAAGGATTTCTATGCCGAAAGCAATAAATCATTGACCGAAATAACCGAAGCACTAGGAAATCCGCAGGATGCCGTGAAAGCAGTAAAAAGTCTGCAGGACGAGAATTCCGATTTAAGGAAGCAGATCGCTGCGCTTTTAAAAGACAAGGCAAAAAACCTTAAAGGCGATTTGCAGAGTGAACTACAGGAGAAAAACGGGGTGCGATATCTAATCAAGAAGCTTGATCTGGATGCCGCGGGCATCAAGGACCTCAGTTTTGAAATGGGACAAAACCAATCCGACCTATTTTTACTTTTTGCCACGGAGCAGGATGGAAAGGCCTTACTTTCCTGTTATATTTCCAAAGAATTGGTTGCAAGCAAAAATCTGAATGCAGGTACCATTGTTCGGGAATTGGGCAAATACATTCAAGGAGGTGGCGGCGGCCAGCCCTTCTTTGCAACGGCGGGAGGGAAAAATCCGGCAGGAATTCCCGACGCCATGGAGAAGGCTTTGGAATACTTGGGCTAATGTGAAGTTCTGAAACCAATAGGTCCCAGTTGGAATATTTTTTATAAGTCGCAAGCCCAGATAGTAAGACCCCAAAGGTTTTTAAAACCTTTGGGGGCATGGAAAAGATTGGAAAATAATAATAGAATGCTCAGTATAATCTTCCTATAAAAAATAAATAAATGAAATATGAGATTCTGATTGTTTTTCTTCTGCTGCTTTCATCTTGTTCAGAGCCTATTTCCAAAAACAAAGAAAAATCCGTTTACGAGAAATCACCACCTATTTCTAATGAAGATTCACTAAGAATTCAGGACTATTGGTCAAAAGCGAATCAATCAGGGGTATATTCCCAAGAAAGACAAAAATATCTTGATTCCATTTTGTTGATTAAGCCAGATACCGCCTACATCTGGCAGCAAAAGGCAATGCCCCTATATAAGGAAAGAAAATATTCATTGGGCAAACCTTTCTTAGCGAAGGCCGTCCTATATGATTCGGTCAAGTATTTGGATTACAGCGCATTCGTGAAATGTTTGTTCTCAAAAGAGTATGAGGAATCCATTCTAGAGTTTTTGGAGGCTAAGAATAAATTTGGTGACCGCTATGTAATGGACCACACATACAATTTCTATATTGGGATTAGCTACCTACAATTGAACCAATTTATAAAAGCAAAAGACTTTCTAATTCGAAGTAGGGACCAGCAGTTTAAAGATTTTCCGAACGAACCTCCCGAAGAGGCATGCCATTATCTGGATTGGTTTTATTTAGGGGTAGCTGCCTATGAGTTAAAAGAGTATGAATCAGCAGTAGAATTTTTTGATACGAGTTTGAAAGTATATACAAATTTTGGTGATGCACTTTACTATAAAGGAATTTCTCACTATAAAATGGGAAATAAAGACGAGGCGGAACTTGCTTTAAGAATGGCAAAGGAAAACAGGGAAAATACTATAAACGAGGATCAAGTATATTATGTAATATATCCCTACCAGGTCTTTCATAAACTGAGTCCTTTGGCCGGTAACAATAAGTAGTAAAAAGACCCCAAAGGTTTTTAAAACCTTTGGAGTCTCCAATACTGATCAAACTATTGGAAATCAAACTATAGAAAATGAAACTCCAGACACAAATACCTTTATCAAAAGCAAATAATCCTATAGATTATTCCAGCAAGATATTGATGTTAGGGTCTTGTTTTTCCCAGAATATGGGGGATAAATTGGCGTATTTCAAGTTTCCGGTTTTGCAAAACCCCTTTGGTATTTTATTTCATCCCCTGGCCATTGAAAATCTTGTCAAAAAAGCGGTCGACAAATATCAATACACGGAAAGGGATATTTTTCAGTTCCAGGGACGTTGGCAATGTTTTGAGGCACATTCGGAACTGAGTTCAAGTAACAAGGAGGTACTTTTGGAGCGTTTGAATTCGGCGGTATTGGAGACCAACAAATACGTAAGTGAAGCATCCCACATTGCGATTACCTTGGGCACCGCTTGGGTCTATCGGCATTTAGAAAAAAATATTCTAGTGGCCAACTGCCATAAAGTGCCCCAACGCGAATTTCAAAAAACACTGCTGAAAGAAAATGAGATAGTTACCTCCATAACCGCTACCGTTAACAGTATCAAAGCCGTAAACCCAGAAGCACAGATTATATTTTCCATCTCCCCCGTACGCCATTTAAAGGATGGTTTTATTAAAAACCAACGAAGTAAATCGGTACTCATATCAGCCATACACGCAACGGTTGGAGTTCCCCCTTTGGGGGCTAGGGGGCTTTATTTCCCCAGCTACGAAATCATGATGGATGAACTTAGGGACTATCGTTTTTATAAAGAGGATATGGTACACCCCAATGTGTTGGCCATCGACTATATCTGGGAGAAATTTAGAAGCGTTTGGATTTCGGAGGAAGTAGGTGAGGCGATGGCGAAGGTAGAAGAAATCCAAAAAGGCTTGGCGCACAGACCCTTCGATGAAAAATCGGAGGCGCATCAGAAATTCCTAAAATCCCTCGACCAAAAAATTGCGTATATTAAACAGAGATATCCCTTTATGAATTTTGAAAATTCTTCTTCATGAAACGTTTTTTAGCCGGCGTGCTGATAACTTTGGCGGTAGTTTTCATCATCAGGTCCTGCAAGGACGAAAAGACCTCCAAAGCTATTTTGGAGGAGAATTCCATGCTTATACAAACCCAAATTGAAAATGTTTCCAAGCTCATTGTTACCGAAGGTCACTTTGCAGAAGTGTATAATTACAAGGATTCAAAAGAGCTTTTTGGCCCTTTGCTTACAGCGGATAAGAAAGCATTGGTGGTAGTAAATGCCGCTGTGAGCATCTCCTATGACTTGAGCAAGGTTACCTTTGAGCTGGACGAACCCAATAAAACCCTCAAAATAACCAGTATCCCGGAACCCGAAATCAAGCTGAACCCAGATTTTGAATATTACGATGTCACTGCCGATTATCTGAATCCCTTTGACGCAGGAGACTATAACACCATTAAACGCAATGTGCGTAATTCCCTTTTAAAGAAAGTGGAGGCTTCTACTTTGAAGACCAATGCCCAAAACAGATTGTTGAGCGAGCTTCAAAAAATATATGTACTTACCAATAGTTTGGGCTGGAATTTGGTTTATGGAGATAGGAACATTGATTCTCCCAGTGACTTCTCAATATTGCCCTAAATTTTCGGTATAGGTCTAACCATGAGTATAGGTTGCTTCATGGGGCAACTTTGCTCGTTCCAGTAGTTCAGGTTTTTTTCTTCACTTGAAAAGGAGTCTTATCATTCATATTTGAAGACAAATCAAATTTATAAATAAGAAAAAACTTACAAATATTTATTATTTACAATTATTAAAGACGGTTATACAACATTTATTTTTCTGATTATTTAAGAAACTTTCTCTTTGAAATAAGAAAATTCTTAATAAATAATTATGTGTGACCAAACTATTCCATTCAAGACAATTTCTATTTGCAATACTTTTTTTGTGCTATTTGAACGCACATAAGTGCCCACTGCAATTTTATGAACCAAAACCTTAATACCTTATTTTATTTGGTGAAAATATTCAATTATAGCTTACAGTACAGCACTACAATCAAAATCTAGAATCTAATCAATATGCACTTGAAAGGAGAAAATTGTCTGGATTTGTAGCTCTACTCCCATTAGGGGATTACAGGATGGGAATATTTAACTATGGCCAAGATTACATTAGATAAGATAATACTAAAAACAACCATAAGGCTTTTCTAACAAGAACTATTATCAATAAACCCTTCTCAAAACTAAATGTTACCCCTAAAAGAATAGAAGCCTGAGCCGTTTTTGGGTCATTCTATTTGGCCTATTTATAGAGGAGTAAAATTGACTTAAAGAAATCTTAAAAAATCATGAAAAAAACAACCAAATCTAAAAAATTTCCATTCGTATTAGAATCATTGTTTTTGGATTTACAAAACTTTGAAATTAGAAGAAAAATAATTTTTTCTGTTAGTGCACTTTATATTTTATTGATTCCGTGTGCATTGAATGCACAAACCACTGTAACCTATAACTTTAATACCGCTGGTCAACTAAACACAGTTTTTAATGAATCTGGACCAGATGTCGCCAACGTATCCGAATCCACTTCGGGAGGGATAGGGAACTCTGGCTCGATAACCGTGGGGAGTGTTTCAACCAACGCGATTTTTACTACAAAGGATGGCTATAGTCTTGGACCGGTCGGCAGCCGATATACTTTTGAGAGTTTTGTGAAAAGTGTCTACAATAGCGGTTACAGTGGATTGGGCTTTGCGCCAGCCTCCCCGGCACCCGGTAGTGCCCATCCATACAGACCAAATGATGCCCTTGGAATTTCCGTTCATGGCGGTGGTTTTGTATTTCATAATGGTACCACAGATTACAGCGGAAGCTGGGGAAGCGGAAGCTCTGGTTCCATAACCGCTGTGAAGTCGAGCGGCATAAATGACCTATTGAACAACGGTTCACCTGATGACTGGTATAGGGTTGTCTTTACTATCGAAAGGTCATCCATTACTGCGTACGACCTTAGGGTTGAGATATGGTCGGCCAATCAAGATGGCAGCCTTATCCGACCTACGGAAGCGGATGCTATTTTTGAATTGAATGGAATGGCCAATACCAGTATTACGTCGGCTTCGGCTATCTATAGTTACTTCAGCTTTTCCGGGCAGCGCGTATCACATTTTGATAATTATTCCATTCAACTGGAGGGAGGGGGAACCGTTGTGACTGAAGGCAACCCTGTTGTGGTTACAACGAATGCCTCGCTGAATGGAAGTGTGATTACGGTTGCAGGTGAGGTTACCGATGAAAATGGCAGTACGGTAACGGACAGGGGCTTGGTATATGGAACGGCTACGGAGCCTACCCTTGCCCAAAACAAAGTAAGCCAAGGCAGTGGAGCTGGTACGTTTTCAGTAGATACACCTGCCTTGGAGCCCGGTACCTATTACGTGCGGACTTTTGCCACCAATGGCGTAGGGACAAGCTATGGGGCCGAATACCAATTGACGGTTTCTGCGCCGCCCAATCCCCCTATCTTCACTGCGCCCCAGCCCCTGGAAGATGTAGCGGGGGCCACCAGTTCCGCGAGTTTTAACTTAAATGCCAATACAAGCACCTTTAGAAAATTAGGTCTTGAATTTTCCACGGACGGTACACGAATGTTTTCATTGGGGTTCGATGATAATCTAATTACCGAATATGTGCTCTCCACCCCATTTGATATTACCACGGCATCCTTTCATTTTGAATTGGATGTTTCGGGCAATGGTCTATATCCCATGGGATTGGCATTTAATGATAATGGATCTAAATTATATGTCTACAGCGGCGCCACTAGGACAATTTACGCCTATGATCTAGCCGAGGCTTTTGATCTATCCACAGCGACCATCGGTATGGATAGTCTCGATGTTACCACTTTTGGAAATGTATACGTATATGGATTGGACTTTAATCCCGACGGTACCAGATTGTACATAGTCAATCATGATGAAACCGTTTTACAGTTTGAGTTGAGCACGCCCTTTCTCGTTTCAAGTGCTTCCAGCTTAGGTAGCATCGATTTGTCAGCTAGGTTCAGTCAGAGTATTTATGGTATTTCCTTCAATTCCAATGGTAACCAAATGTATATAGGAGGGTATAATGATGCCAACTATATCATAGGCTACGATCTTGGTGTTCCTTATGATATCACTACGGCAACATTACAACCTAATAACGGTCTGGTGCTGGCTCAGCCCAATAGGCCGACGGATATCTTTTTCAGTACGGATAGGGATAAATTATTTGTATTGAATTATGGGCAGTCCCAAGTATTTGAATTCGATTTGGGAGTGGCCCCGCTCACCTTTGAGGAAAATGCAACAACTCCAGTTGTTGATGCAGATGCCAATGATGGCGACGGGGGTGCTGCCGATATTGGGATTACCTATGACCTTGCTAGTGGCGGGGATAACGATCTATTCAGTATCGATGCGGCTACAGGGGTTTTACGGTTTCAAAGCGCACCTGATTTTGAGAACCCTTTGGACACCAATGCCGATAATATGTACGAACTGACTGTAATAGCCACCGATTCGGATGGAAGCACAAATCATCCGTTACGGTTACAAGTGACGGATATCTATGAGAATAATCCTCCTAGTTTTGGTGATGCCTATGATATTTCCATAGCGCAATATCTGGATGTTACTGCCACCTTTGATGTAAGTAACGAGATGTCATCCCCGATGGATATGGCCTTTAATGCCACTGGCACAAAGTTATTTGTGATGACCAATGCGGGCAGCGACCAGTTATTTGAATATGATTTAACAATACCTTATGATGTAGCTACGGCCAGTGTGGTACAAAGCTTGACAGTTGCAGGCAATGGAACAGGTTTTGCCTTTAGCTCTGACGGCACCCGTTTATTTGTCACTGGTTCAAGTATAGATGCGGTTCATGAATACCATCTAAGTACGGCATTCGACCTGAGTACGGCCGTGGACCAAGGATTTGGTGAAAGATTGAGTGTCAACGGGCAAGAAACTTCCCCTAGTGGACTTACCTTCAATGCCACAGGAAGTAAGCTTTACGTGGTTGGTGAAGTCAGTGATTCGGTCCACGAATATGCTTTGGCCACCAATTTTGATGTTTCAACAGCAAGTTATACCACCTCACTCAATGTATCGGCAGAGGAAACCAATCCTGGTGGAGTTGTATTCAACGAAGACGGCAGCAAGTTATTTGTGGTCGGTTACGGAAGTAGTGCGGTGCACGAATATAACCTAGGGACTCCCTATGACCTTTCAACGGCTTCCGCCTCGGGCAGCACATTGCCTATAGGCGGACAGGATAGCTGGTCCACGGGTCTTGCATTTAATGCCAACGGGACCACATTCTATCTGGTAGGCAACCAAAACGACATGATATATGCGTATGGTATAGGTACCCCTACAGCTTATAGCACTGTTGAGAACACGACGGCCGTTGCCGACTTTGATGCTACGGATGGGGATGGAGGAGCAGCCGATACCCATGTTACCTATAGTATCAATGGAATCGACGCCGCTTTGTTCACCATAGATGCCAATACCGGGGTGCTGCACTTTAACGTAGCGGCCGATTTTGAGAACCCGATGGATGTTAATTCGGATAATGTCTATGAACTTACGGTAACTGCGGATGATGGTGGTATGAGCGATAACCTGACTCATCTGGCCATTGCCATTACGGTAACGGATGTTGACGATACGGCCCCCGAAGGCTATACCGTCTCCATAGATCAAGACCCCATTATTTCAGATAATGACGATGCTATATCATTTACCTTTGCCATGGCAGAGGTAGGTTCTAGCTACAATTATACGATAAGTAGTGATGGGGGTGGGGAAACAATTACAGGTTCCGGTATCATAGCTACTGCCACCGAACAGGTTACTGGTATTGATCTTAGCGGTTTGGGTGACGGAACCATAACCTTATCGGTTATGTTGATCGATGTTGCAGGAAACCAGGGGAGTGCTTCCACGGATACCATACAGAAGGATACCAAGACGGAGCCTCCCATAATGCCTTCTCCTGCGGATAATGGAAGTAGTTATGACCAACTGATGCTCAGCTATACGCTTCCCGAGGCCCCACTGGCCAATAGCGTCCGTTTGATTTTTGATGCTGTGGAAGATCCGAACACGCCCATTACCCTACAATTGGCAGATCCGATTGCTGGACAACAGAACAATTTTATCCTGGATGTGCAGGATTTGGCAGCGGTCGCAGAAGTGGTATCATCAAGTCATAACGAACTTGTCAACGGTGTTGCCTATAATGTTACCTTGGTTTATCAAGATAATTTGGGCAACCCGGAAGCACAAGTGGTCAACACCAACCATGAACTCGAAGCAATTGAAATAGAGTCCTTGACCCTATATTCGGACAATCCACGTGACCATTTGGCCAAAGTGGGGGACAGGGTATATGTGGAACTAGTCACCAATCGCGAAATAGAAGAAGCTGCCATCCAGTTTATGGGTAGTACGATAATGGTAACCGCCGCAACAGCGGTGGATATCAACACCTATCGAGCATGGATAACAGTGGACGGTAATGATGATGAGGGAGCCGTGACCCTGAGCGTAACGCTAAATCCAAATAGGGAACGAATCGTTTCAACGACAACCACGGACGGGAGCACTGTGACCATTGATACTACTGCGCCAGAACCAAGTTTGGCCATCGCTGAAAACCTATACTTTGGTCCGTTTACCATGCAGCTCCAGTTTTCGGAACCAGTTTACGACCTGGCACCAAATCCAGTCATAATAACTCCAAACGGAAATGGACAGCCCATGGCCGATATTGGAGCCCTTGAGGAAGTAAGCCAGGGCTTGGTCTACAATATCCAAGTTACCCCATTGATTCCGGGAGAATTGGTATTCTTTAACGAGAATTATGGTATTGCCCGTGATGCTGCTGGAAACCTTTCCTTGCCCCTAGGGTTTGTGAATGGTACTTTTTATGATTTGGATACCGATAACGATGGTATTGGTGATACCAACGATCCTGATGACGACAATGATGGTACTCCAGATTCAGAGGATGACTTCCCAAAAGATCCATCCGAGGATACCGATACCGATGGAGACGGTATTGGCGACAATGCGGATACAGATAATGACGACGATGGATATTCTGATGAGGTAGAACTTATTGAAGGAACAGATCCAACAGATGCGTCAAGTAAACCCTTGGATACCGATGGTGATGGTATTCCCGATACCATGGACGAAGATGAAAAGAACGACGAAGTTTCCGATTTCGATGACGCATTCCCAACGGACGAAGAACCATTATTGGTACCTGCCCAGGCTTTTACGCCCAACGGCGACGGTAACAACGATGCTTGGATCATACCAGGAATCGACAACTACCCCAACAACGTGGTGAAAGTCTTCAACAGATGGGGACACGAAGTATTCGCCATACACTCCTATAAAAATAACTGGGAGGGTTTTTACAAGGACAACCGTGAGAAACTCCCTTCAGGGTCCTATATGTATGTCATAGACTTGGGCGATGGTTCAAAACCCATCCAAGGATGGTTGTTCATCAATTATTAACAAATTAAAAAAGTAAAAATGATACGAATTATAAATTCAATTATTGTCCTGTTCGTGCTGCTTTCTTCAGTTAGGGCTTGGAGTCAACAGGATCCAAATTACACCTTTTATCGGTATAACATGAACATTTACAATCCCGCATTTGCAGGAAGTTCAGAAGGTGTGGAGTTTGTTCTTGGGCTCAGGAGCCAATGGGCGGGCATCGAAGGCGCCCCAGAAAGCCAGAGTGCCATTTTTGGTATGCCCGTGGGCAATAAGGTCGGTTTAGGCGTTAGCATCCTAAATGACAAAACCTTTATTGAGACCCAAACATGGATGGCGGTGGACTTTTCCTACCACATCGACCTTGATGAAGATAACCAGTTGTATTTTGGACTAAAGGCAAGCGCTAACTCCTACGATGCCAATACCCAAGGTCTTTTGACCTACGGCGTTGGTCAGGACGGATCGTTGATGAACTTTGAAAGCCGTTTTACACCGAACGTAGGTGCTGGTATCTATCTAAAAAATGAAAAGTATTTTATATCTCTCTCCGCGCCAAAGATTTTGACACCTGATAGGCTTCAGGAAGCCAATGGAAATGCATTTCTTGGCGCCGACAGGATGCACGCTTATCTTGGAGGTGGTTACGATTTCCTTTTGGGTGGAAGTACCAAATTGCAGGCCTTGGGTATGATTAGATATGTAGATGCATCTCCGCTTTCCTATGAACTTACAGGTCTTTTGGACCTAGCAGAGAGATTTACCCTTGGTGCCGGATATCGGTATAATGAAAGCATAAGCGGACTTTTTCTCTTTAAGGTTTCCAACGGATTCCAATTGGGCTATGCCTATGAGAACGCCTGGCAGCGACCTATCGATGGTCTTGAGCAGGGAACACATGAGGTTTTTATGAGATTTTTGTTATAATTAGTTTGGTGTTTTCCTTAAAGGCCCTTGATCTTTGGTCAAGGGCTTTTTTTATTGGCCCCGCCAACAGGTTTAATAACCCGAAGCTTACTTCGAAACAAAAAGTTCGTTTCTTACGAATGTCTCGTAAATTTGTTCTGAGGTAGTTTATTTTTCAATGAATTGGGCGTCGGTCAGCGCAATGCCGTCATCGATCAGATGTCCCAGCTTGGGATTTTCCATTTTTATGGATTCCAAATACTGCTTTATCTCCTTTGCAAAACCCTGGTCATGGTTACCCATCGCCAATTCATAGAGTTCTACGGAGAGCAACCAGTCAGTAGGATATTTTTCCTTTAATTGCTGGAATACCTTATTTCTGGAGATTGTGGTGTTCTTTCCGTTTCTAAAATCGCGTATTTGCTGGTATAGACTTTCCAATTCATCAGCTTTGCTGTTATCGGTCTCGGAGATGGAACTGCTCAATTGATGGTCCAGTAAGTCGAAACTTTTCACATCCGCAGGGCCATGAAAAGCGGAAACGATTCTTTCCCCAATGGCCATATTGTAAAGAGAATCATTGGACTCGAACAACACCTTTCCGTTATACGTAACTTGACAATTTTCAAGGGTAATCAGGATAATTTGTCCTTGCAGGTTTCGGGTGCCGGTTACGATTTTTCCATGTACACTAATGCCGCCTTCAAAATCTAATGTAACCGTATTTCCTTCATATATAGCGTAGGCCTTTAAATCCCGTGGGCTCATATCCTCAATGGCAATATTGATGCCTTTTAACCTGCCAACAGGAGATCCAAACCCTGATTCATGCTGCATGGTATCCTGACCCACCAACTCCTTTTCCCTGTATGCTAAGGCCGATTTTCCTTTGGTCTGAAAATAAATAGGCTCGCCATTGTGTGAAATGACACTTACAAAATTACCGGATACCTGTAGTCCCGTACTAAGCTCTATGGTTCCCAAATCCTTGGAATCGATTAACTTTTGAATTCCGCTCAGACCTCCGGTCCTAAGAGCCATCGTGTTGGCAAAATCTTCCAATACTTGGCTTAAAAATGCGAAATCGGGTGTCACATAAAGTTGTGGTTGTGGTTGGGTAATGTCAAAGGGAGTATGTGCCGCTTCTATTGAGTAAGGTACTTTTTTAACCTTGTCCGTCATACACCAGGCACTCTCCCCAATACTCGATAGGAGCCCGGCCCCGTAGATTTTCGGATTTTCTAGAGCACCTATTAGGCCATATTCAACGGTCCACCAATGCAGGTTCCGTATCAGTGCCATTTCACTGGGTTCACCCATATTTTGTTGGAGTTCGTCCACACGTTTTTCAGCTTTCTCTATTTCTTCCTTTGCCGATCCTTTGGCTTCCTTGATGATGGACAAGCGTCTAACAGCTTGGTACAGTTCAAAATCCTTGGCGTTCGAGATGGCCTTGCTACCAATTTCCCCAAATCTTCTTAGGTAAGCGGCATATTCTGGATTGGCAATTATGGGTGCATGTCCCGCTCCTTCGTGGATGATGTCCGGCGCGGGGGTGTATTCAATGTTTTCCAGTTGCCGGATGTCCGAAGCAATCACCAAAACATTATATGCCTGAAATTCCATAAAAGCTGCCGGAGGAATAAAACCATCCACGGCGACCGCTGCCCAGCCCAAGTCTTTTAAAATACGGTTCATGCCGTACATATTGGGAATACTTTCTATGGAAATCCCAGTTCTCTTTAAACCTTGTGTGTAGGATTCATGGGCAACGGTACTGAGATAATCCACATTCTTTCGCATTACGTACCGCCAAACCGCCTGATTGATGGCCGTGTAGTGCTCATAATGTTGTGGTTTTATGTACTGCTTTAAATGTTTGGGCAGTTTGTCCAGTATGGGATTGCTTTCGTAATTCATGGTATTCTATCTTAACGAGTTCTTATACCGGGTACTAATAAAATTAGTATATATAGGTTTAAGTAGCTGTTAAAATTTATTATCTACGTGAATATTCCCTTTATTTGTTATCATTATAGGAAATTGTTGGTTTTTGATGCATGGAGAACCATCAACAAAAGGAAAAAATATCATGGAAAAACTGGATACCATTGACAGACAGATTTTAAAAATCTTGGAAAAGGATGCCAAAACCGTGGCCAAAACGATTGCCGACCAATTGGGAATGACAAAAACTCCTGTATACGAGCGTATAAAAAGGCTCGAATCCGAGGGTTTTATAAAGAATTACAAGGCCGTGTTGGATACCTCTAAAATTGAACCTAGCATTACGGTTTTCAGTTTTGTTTCCTTGGATGCCCAAAAAGGAAGTCTTATGGACGATTTTTTGGAAAACGTTTCACTCTTTAATGAAGTAACGGAATGTTATGTGGTGGGTGGAGAATTTGATTTTTTGCTGAAGATAACCGTAAGAAGCTTGGATGCCTATTATGATTTTGCAAAAACGAGGATTGCTACCTTACCGAATATCGGGGCTGTAAAAAGTGCCTTTGTGCTGAACGAGGCGAAGAATAGTCAGCACTTTCCTTTATTATAGAAGTGGTTTAAGCTTTTTCAATTTTCGCTTCAATCCAAAAATTTTAAATCACTTCATAAAAAAAGCCCTTTCACTTACAGGAAAGGGCATGGATTTTCCAAAGAAATAATTCCTATCGAACGGCCACGGAGTTGGGCGGATATTGTTCCAAAATCTGTGAAACAAACTCCTTGATGCGCTGTTCTTTCTTTTCAATGTTCTTCGTATTGGCCAGTGTGCCTTCGCCTTTTCCTTGCCATACCAGTTCCCTGTTTTTAGTGTCTATAAGGTCTATGTAGAGGGAACCTTGGGTCCGGGTGCTAACATTCGGGCCCCAGCCTCCCCAGCCCCAGCCCCAACCTGGACCCCAGGCCCAAGCAGGTCCCCAGCCCCAGGCGCCGCCCCAACCCCAACCAAAGTTGTTGTTGTAGACATCAACGCGTTCCTCTTCCTTTGTAAAAATGCTGATCAATAAATCAGGATTTTCAGATTTTACGAAACCTCTTGAGGCCATTTCGTCCTCAATGGCATACAGGATTCTCTTTTTGTCCAAATCGGATATTTGGGCCTTATCGATTCCTGTTTTATAAAAGGCATAGGATTTATATTCGTTAAAATTGGCTTCTTGGTTGTAGTCCGAAAGTACCCGAACCGAAGAACAGGAGCTCAAGAACACCAATCCCAATAGTATCAGCAATAGAAATTTTAAGTTTTTCATAGCAATCGATTTATCTGTTTATGGAATTATTTCTTTGTAAAATAGCTTCAAAAATCATGCCGAAGAACCGATTATTGTCGGTTCGTTTTGGGGTCGTATCCATACGGACAGTGTCTGCAACCACTCTCGCAGCAGTAGCCCCGCTTTAGGTGATACTGTCGTGTAAAAACCCTATAACCTTCGTCCGACCAATAAAAATCGCCATCTTCTATCGGAATAATTTTTTTCATCAAATGCGTTAAAATGCAACCCTCAAAACTCCCAAATTTGTTGTCCAATCTAGAATAAAATTAAAATAATTCTGTTGATAACCTGTGACCTTTACGGTTTAAATGTCCTTGTTTAACGGAGATTTAGCATAGGTTGGGAAAACGGTACAATTGTTGGCAACATCAAAGGACATCCTTTTAATCCTTATTTTTTACAAGTATCTTTGATTGGAATAGAACAATTAGGTCTATGATATTGGTTTTTAAACACTTCTTTTATAAAAACTATGTGGGGCTCTCCCTTTGGCCATTCATTATTTTAAAACATGATACACTCAAGAACGACAAGGACTTGATCAATCATGAAAAAATTCACTTAAGACAACAACGGGAACTTTTGATAATTCCGTTTTACGTGCTATATGTATTTGAATGGGCAATTCGATCACTGTACTATTTGGATACCTACAAGGCCTACCAAAATCTAAGTTTTGAACGTGAAGCATATAGGAACGAGCATAAACCGGATTATTTGGAGAATAGAAGGCCCTATACTTTTATGAAATACTTTTTTTATAAGTAATACATCAATTTGCAGGTTGAAAATCAATACGTAAAACTCCCAATTCTAAGGGAAAAGCAGGTTGTTCTTGCCATAAAGCGTGAGGATTTGATACATCCGTTCATTTCAGGAAATAAATTTAGAAAGCTCAAATACAATATAGTAAAGGCCCAAGAATCTGGACACACTAAGATTGTGACCTTCGGCGGGGCTTTTTCCAATCACATCGCTGCTACTTCGGCAGCAGCCAAAATCGCCAATTTGGAAGCCATTGGAATCATTCGAGGTGAGGAACTTCTGCATACGTGGCTTGAAAACCCTACTCTAAAGCGGGCCCATGAAAATGGGATGCGTTTCAAATTCGTTTCCAGGGAAATTTACAGACAGCGAGACGAACTGGAGTTTTTAATTTCCTTGCGAAATGAATTTGGGGATTTCTACCCAATACCCGAAGGGGGAACCAACGACTTGGCCATAAAGGGGTGTGAGGAAATCCTTAATCCATCGGATACGGAATTCGATTTTATCTGTGTTTGCGTAGGTACAGGTGGTACTATGGCGGGGTTGATCAATGCGTCGGGCAATAATCAGCAAGTTTTGGGGTTCCCTGTTTTAAAGGGCGATTTTCTATCGACCGAATTAAAAAAGCTGTCCAGAAAGGAGAATTGGAGCTTGAACCCAACGTATCACTTTGGTGGATATGCCAAGATAAATGAAGAATTGGTACATTTTATTAATCGGTTTAAACAACAAACGGGCATCCCCCTTGACCCCGTGTATACGGGAAAAATGATGTACGGGTTGTTGGATATGGTAAGGAATGATAATTTTGCACCGGGAACGCGAATCTTGGCCATACATACCGGAGGCTTGCAGGGCATTTTTGGAATGAACCTTGTGTTGCATAAGAAAAATTTACCTTTGTTGGATGTATGACCCTCCTTTGGGGATTTTGTACGGCAAGCTTACTACTTCTATGAAGAACAATGTTTAAACCTAAAAAAATTGAACTTAATTTTATTTTGAGAAGGAAAATTGTAATACTCTTTTTGTTGCTCGTTGGGGTTGTTGGGTGTAAATCCAAGAAATCTTTATCCGATAAAAACCGTACCCAACAGGTGCAAGCCGAAAGTAGAAGAGGCCAAGGAACATCCTCAAGGGCAGCTGCAAATAGGGACCCGAGCATGCCAGAGGATTCGGGTGAGTTCGTAAAGTTTCGGATTGAAACTATTGATGAATACATCGCTACTTTTTCAGAAATCGCCCAACTGGAAATGAAGGCCTATGGAATTCCCGCCAGCATCACCTTGGCCCAAGGGCTCTTGGAAAGTGGCTATGGTAAAGGGGAATTGGCCATGAAGACCAACAATCATTTTGGTATAAAATGCCATACCGGATGGCAGGGAGACTATGATTTCCACGATGACGATGCCAAGGGCGAATGTTTTAGAAAATACAATCATCCCATGTATTCCTTCAGGGACCATAGTATATTTTTGACCACTCGGAGTCGGTACGCGTTTCTTTTTGATTATAAGGTAACGGACTATCGCAAGTGGGCCCACGGTCTTAGAAAGGCGGGTTATGCAACGGATAAGCGTTATCCTCAGAAACTGATTTATTTGATAGAAAAACATCAGCTATATAAATATGACGGAGGTGTTTTGGATACGGGCCAGGACGAAGATCGTGTGGTTCTTACCGAAGGTGAAGCCGTTCATATTGTGAAAAAAGGGGACACCCTGTATTCCCTTTCAAAAAGATACTATGTTTCCGTGGACGAATTGATGCGCATGAACAATTTAAGGGACTCCGGTCTGTCCATTGGCCAAAAGCTCTTGGTAAAGTCCACCTCCGTAAATAGATAGAATATGATTTACAAAAGAAGTAGTGCCCTTTTTGCAGAGGCCAAACAATTAATACCTGGTGGTGTAAATTCACCGGTAAGGGCTTTTAAGGCCGTAGGCGGCGACCCAATTTTTGTGAAGGAGGCCAAAGGTGCCTATTTATACGATGTAGATGGAAACCGACTCATAGATTACATAGCATCTTGGGGTCCCTTGATTTTGGGACATGCGCATGAGCCTGTTTTAAATGCCATTATTGAGAAGGCAAAAAAAGGGACTTCCTTTGGTATGCCTACCGAAATTGAGACCGAACTGGCAAAGTTGGCCGTTTCCATGGTTCCCAATATCGATAAAATCCGATTTGTAAATAGTGGAACGGAGGCCTGTATGAGCGCCGTTCGTTTGGCAAGGGGTTATACGGGCAAGGACAAGATCATCAAATTCACCGGTTGCTACCACGGCCATTCCGATTCCTTTTTGATTCAGGCAGGGAGCGGTGCGGTTACTTTTGGAAGTCCTAATAGTCCCGGTGTTACTCAAGGTACGGCCAAGGATACCCTATTGGCCTCATATAATGACTTGGAAAGTGTTACTCAGCTTATAGAGGCCAATAAAGGAGAAATAGCGGCGGTCATCATTGAGCCCGTGGCCGGAAATATGGGCTGCATTATCCCAACCGATGGTTTTATCCGTGGATTGCGGGAACTCTGTACCCAAAATGATATCCTTTTGATCTTTGATGAGGTCATGACCGGTTTTAGGCTTGGAAGGGGAGGAGCCCAGGAAGCCTTGGGAATCAAGGCGGATATTTTGTGTTTTGGAAAGGTAATTGGTGGCGGACTTCCCGTTGGTGCCTTTGCTGCGAGTACCAAAATCATGGGGTATTTGGCCCCCGAAGGACCGGTGTATCAAGCCGGTACCTTAAGTGGAAATCCGTTGGCCATGAGTGCCGGCTTGGCCATGTTGACCGAACTCAATAACAATCCAGCGATATTTACCAGCCTTCAGGAAAAAACGGCCCATTTGCACATCGGTCTTTCCAAAGCGCTTGATAAAAAAGGAATTCCCTATCAGATCAATCGTTTTGGCAGCATGATTTCGGTACATTTTACGGACCGCCCGGTGATGGATTTTGCATCTTCGGCCACTGGAAACAACGAAACGTTTAAAAAGTACTTCCATGGAATGTTGGACCAGGGGATCTATCTGCCACCGTCCGCTTTTGAAAGTTATTTTCTGAACGATGCCTTGTCCTATGAGGACTTGGACGAAACTATAGAGGCGGTGGAAAAATTACAATTGGATTAATTGATCATTTCTCCTGAATTTCGGACGATATGGATTCTAAGATGTCGTCTATATACCCCATCAGTGGCGAATAATGGTTGTCTTCCGTAGCATGACAGGTCACAATAAACAGAAGCAGCTTATTCTCGAATTCCTGTGAGGACAGCACCCCTAAATTACTGACCCTCTCACCGTCTGTAGGTGTCTTAAGACTTGTTAGGACGTCTGTTTGTTGCAGTACGGTCTTGATGCTAAACTGGTCCGTTCTAAAAATATCGAGGAGGTTTTCGCGTTCATGGCGCAAATCCTCTTCCTGTCTGGAAATATCCTCCATGGTGGCGATCCAGTTTGTGAGCATGATTCTTAAATCAGGATTGGAAATATTCTTTAGGTTTCCGGAGTTGATAATTTCCAATAACAAGGAATTGTTCGGGTTAAAGGCAACATCCGAAATGAACGTATTCAATAGCAATTGGGATAAATCCTCTTCTAAGGGTAGGGAGTCCTTTTGGTTCATCAGCCCTATTATTTTTTCGGCACTTTCTATATTCGCCCTGTTCACGGCTATGAGTTCGGTCAATTTGTTTTTACTAATATTGAATTCCTCCTGTAGCCCCAAGAGATAGGTTTGCTCATTTTTGGCGTCAATGTTCCGCTGGTTTCGGTTGTTTATAGCAAGGGCAATCAGGATTCCAATGACCACCAGGACGATCTCCCCCAAGGCATATGCTAAATACCGACCCACTTTTTTTTCGGCCAATAGTTTTTGTCTTGTTCTTCTAAAGAATTTTATCATGGCTGATGTTTTATTTGTTATTGCTATCAACTTTCACCAAGGACAGGGACGCATCCTTTCCCCGTAAGGTAACCTCCCCAATTTCCGATACAACAAAATTTTCGTCAATGTGCAGTTTTTTGATCAGACTATCGGAAACAAGGAAATCGGTTTTAAAGGCGTTGCAGGCCGATTGTATTCTGGCCGAAGTGTTCAAAACATCCCCAGAGAAGACAATTTCCTTTTTTAACGCCCCAATTTCCCCGGTAGTGACCTCCCCAAAATGCATTCCTCCCTTAAATTTGGGTGCAAATCCGTAGGTTTTCAGGAAAAAATCGGCCTTATGTTGCAAGGCATTTTTCATTTCGAAAAAAGTATGCAGACAGTTGTTGTTCTGTATACCGATGTTCAATTTCCAAGTGATGACGATCTCATCGCCAATGTACTGATAAACGTCCCCTCCAAATTGTATTATGGCATCTTCAAGGGATTTGTAGTACTCCCTTAAAAATAAAAAGTACATTTTGGTCCCCAATTGTTCCGCTATGGCGGTGGAGTCTTTCATATCGGTAAACAGGAAAATGCGATGTTCTTCCTTGGGTCGATGATATTTGCCTATGATGAAGTTTCGAAGGACACCATGCCCTAAATTATCGCTTATTTCGGCATAAATAAGGGAAAAAAATAGAGAGGCCGATAGTTGGACCAGGGTGCTCAAATGCACCGTACTTGCTAAAAAATCCAAATAGCGTTGCCAAATTTCTCCTGAAAATAAGGGGATCCGTAATTCGATACTGGAGGCAATGGGATACAGTACCATCATGATTGCGGAAAATAAGATCAGGTAAAAAACAAGCTTGAACAAGACCTTTTTGTAGAAGGGTTTTTTGATGAACAACTTGTTCAAGAAGGTCAGCTCCAGATATCCAACAAAACAACCGACCAAGAAAACCGCGACGGTCGCAAATAGGAAAACTTGAAAATTTACACTAATGGCTTCCTTTTGAGTGACACCTGCTCCAATAATCGCAGTTTGTTCAATGAACATGAAGAGCCACCCCAAAAGGGTCCAAATAATACCAAATGATAGAATTTTGCTAAATTTTCGTTTGGTTTTGTGAGAAAGCAAATCGGGTAATTTAGGAGGTGTTTGGTAAAACCGTTATCCCTTTCAATGTAATGATTCTTTCCGAATAGTGAATACTCCATTTTATGATTTAAGAATTGGCATCGTTCGTACCAATGGTAAGGACCACATTGCCCTTTTTACTGCCCTGATCTACATAGTGGTGGGCTGACACCACTTGGTCCATGGGAAACACCTTGTCTATCGTTGCATCATAGCTGCCGTTTTCAAATAGTTCCCTAAGTATTTCCAGTTGCCTTTTTGATTCGGATGCCACTTCCATACCCTCAACGGTCTTGAACACCCCATCTTCTTTGAGTAGGGATTTGCACTGTTTTTTTGAAGCCTTGCCCACGGCATCGAAGACAATATCGTACTTGGATCGATGTTCTTCGAATTGCCCTTTATCATAAAAAAGAACATTGGTAATACCGAGTCTTTCCATAAGTTCGGAACCCCGGGTGCTACACACCGCCGTAATGTGGGCATTATGTGATTTTGCGATTTGAACGGCCGCCGCACCTACGGAACCCGTGGCTCCATATATTAGTACTTTTACATTCGGTTTCTTCGCAATGCCCGCTTTCTCCAAAAAATAAATGGCAGATTGCCCGCCAAAAATAATGGCAGCGGACTCTTCATACGTCGCATTCATGGGGGCCCAAGTTATATTGGCTTTTTCACTGATGGCGATATACTCGGCATTGGTACCGAACTTTAATCCGGTCATTCCAAAGACGTTATCGCCTACCTTGAAATTATTGACATTTGTTCCAATGTGCTCTATGATTCCTGAAAAAACGGTTCCGAGGATCGGTTTTCTGGGTTTGTTTAAACCAAGAACCAAACGCATGACCAACTTCATAAGACCCTCAACTTTAAAACCCCGTATCCTTACATCGGCGGAATTAACGGTAGTTGCCATTATTTTGACCAGGACTTCATTTTTCTTTGGGATTGGCTTGGCAAGAGTCGAGATTTTCAGAACTTCCGGTGGGCCGTATTTAGGGCAGATTATTGCTTTCATCATTCTGTCTTTTTTGTTCATACAGATATTTTAGGGCTCCTACTTTCAAAGTAATGATTTTAGAATCCGTACAAGATTATAAAGGAAAAAACACAGGAATGTTAAGACCAAGCCTACCAAAATAGGAAGTATACCACCAAAAGTGAAAAGCATGCCAAGAACAAAACCCAGTAGATATTCCAGTCGATGAAGTGGTATGAAGAATGCAATGGGCAGAGGCAAAAGGATGTAAAATGGGAGAATTTCATCTAAATTCAATTCCCATAATATGGATGCTATCAGCCCAAAAACGAATGCGGCAAAAAACCTACTGATAATGGTTTTTTCGAGTTCTGGATTTTGCCGCTGTCGTTTATGGATTAGGGAGAAGGAAATCCACGTTAATAAGGGAAGGGTCAATAATCCCCACCAATTGGACATTCCTGGCATATCTTCCCGTGCAAGTATATGGTGCGTGATCACACCACCATTCAAGTGTTCCCATAGCACACATAAAGAAGTAAAAATCAGTGCTCCAAGAATTATCTTGGACTTGTTTTTTCTTGTGAATATCATGATTGTTCGATTGGTTGATTGATGAATGTAATTGACGATAGGACGCACACTAAGCCATTTTGTTACATTTTTGAAAAACCTATGACCTAGTTTTAGCTTCCATAAGAAACCTAGTTCTTTTTAAAAGTGATTTTAAATCAGTCTCGAACTATCGCAAACCATAGATTTTCAATATCCACATAAAAAAAGACCCTGCTATTAAAACAAGGTCTTTTCCTAACAATCAACTAACTAAACAACCTATTTCTTTTCCGCTCTATGCTGGCGGTCCTTTCCTTTTGTATGTTTTCCCCTTTTCGCACGCATTTTTTCCCATTTGGCATATTGTGCGTCATCAAGGATCGCTTTCATTTCCTCCTTATGGGCAATCTGGTTATCCAGACGTTCGTTTTGTAGGGCGAACTTCTCATCGTCTGATAAAGATTCCCCGCTTTCCCTTCGGACTTTATGGGCTTCCATCTTGGCCTTTCTCTCCGCTGCATTTTTTGTGAACATTTCCTGTAGCTTGGATTGTTGATCTGCTGTGAGGTCCAAGGCCAAGGTCATTCTTTTGGTCTGCAAGGTTGCCATTTGCTCTGGAGTGAAATCGGCCATGTGTCTCCTGCCTTCTTTTCTATTTTTCTCCTGTGCCATTGCGGTAATGCCAATAATTAAAAAGGCTACCAATACTAATTTTCTCATCACGTTACATTTTATGGGTTTTAGTATTAAGACCTAAGGCAGTGGCAAAGGTTTAAACTGGAGAAGATATTTAAGAGGAATTTAACTACATGGGTCCAGATCGGGCATAAAAAAAGCGCGACTGGAAAAGTCGCGCTTTTATAGTATTTTGAGGTGTTCTTATTGTACGGCTTCCGTTGCCATATTTTCGGTAAACGGTTCTACAACGATATCCGCTTTGGCCATTTCTGCATTTTTTGGGAGCAATTGACTGGATTCCCCGTTGATCTGAAAATGATAGAATACGGCTGCAATGATAAAACAACTTAGGTAGATTAGGCTTTTGACTTTATTATTCATGATTTGGGGGTTTTAATAATTTTGATCTAAACTATAAAATAGTAACGTACGAAAAAGCCCATTGTTGTGAAACGGGCTTTTTTTGATGTCAAATAATGTTTAAATGTTGTAAAACGAATAATTTCGTCGGATTTTTTGGTATTTCGTCGATGAAGGCGAAAAACCCAATGTTTTACTCAGGGTCCAAAATGTGGTCAATTCGCTCTTCCACATCCTGTAGATGATACCTGCTCATTCTATCGGAAGTCCTGCCAATGGCATTTCTTACATCCCTTTTTAATAGATTCAATTCTGCCCTGGCCACGGAACGAATGTCCGACTGACTCGTATTCACCGCGGTCGATTTTCTATAGCCACCAAAGTCGGGTAGTTTTTTCTGGTCCTCCGCGGTCATCAAATAGGCCAAACGATCCACATAGGCTTTTTGAAGGTTTCTTCGGTACGTATCGATTTTTCTTCCGGAGGACAATTCGGACCAAATTCCCTTCCTTAAATCGTCCATCATTTCCACCAAAGTATAGGCCTCGGTACCGTTGGCCACCTCGTTTTCGACCAAACGCGCCATTTTTCCTAGGCTCATGATATTGTTCAAGGTACGCTCCTGTATCGAACGGATACGCTCCACAAAACCGGAATATTGGATTCTCCCAAAAATATCCTGATCCAATAACCATTCCGGGGTTTGGAACAGTTGTTCCTGGAGAAACTCCATACAGTTTTCCTGATGTTCGGCATCTACATGCGTGTACACGGCACCTTGCTGATCATAGGTTTTATGGTATTCATAGACCCCTCCAATGTTGTTCGACACATGGCCCATATAGCGGTTGTACTGAGCAACGACTTGTCCGTAGAGGGTTTCAAGGTCATCGTAGTTTTTACCGTCTTCCTGGGTCCATTCAATCAATTTAGGAACGATTCTTTGCAAATTGGCAATGCCGTATTCGCTTGCCTTTATGGCATTATCGCCCAAATCTTCCGTTTGGGAGCTGGGATCTACGATGTCGCCCACCTGTTGATGGCCAAATCGGTACAGTGGGTCTCCCGCATGCTCTAAAATCCATTGGTCCAAGATGGGTTTTTCTTCTTTCGCTGATTTATCCAAAATAGGCCTGTATCCCCATTTAATGGCATATTTGTCATATACACCGATGTCCGGCATCAAAGCAACGCCCTCATCACCGGGTTGGGCGATATAATTAAAACGGGCATAGTCCATGATCGAAGGGGCCGTACCAAATTTTTTAGTAAAACTTGCCGAACGCAATGAATCCACAGGATAGGCAACACTACTACCCATATTATGGGGCAAACCTAATGTATGACCCACTTCGTGCGAAGAGACAAAACGGATCAACCTGCCCATCACTTCCTCATCAAACTGCACTCCTTGTGCGGACGGATTTATCGCCGCTGTCTGTACAAAGAACCAGTTGCGTAAAAGGCTCATAACGTTGTGGTACCAGTTGATGTCCGATTCCAATATTTCTCCACTGCGCGGATCGCTCACGTGCGGACCGTTGGCATTGGGAATTGGGGATGCCAAATACCGAACCACGGAATAACGGACATCCTCCGGGGACCATTCCGGATCTTCTTCCGGAGTTGGAGGGTCCTTGGCAATGATGGCATTTTTGAAACCCGCTTCCTCAAAGGCCACTTGCCAATCTTCGATACCTTGCTTTATGTACGGCACCCATTGCTTGGGCGTTGCCCTATCCACATAATAGACAATCTGCTTTTTAGGTTCTACTAGTTCCCCGTTTTTGAACTTTTCCAAATCCTCATCTTTCACTTCCAGTCTCCATCGGTCCAAAAAGGTAATCGTTTTGCTTTCCTGGGCATCCAGGCCATAATCGACCTGGCCCCTGGCGAACCACCCCACCCTTCGGTCAAAATAGCGTCTTTTCATTGGTTCCTTTGGTAAGAGTACCATGGAATTGTTGATTTCTATCGATATGGATCCCAGGCTACCATTACTGGGCGGTTCCCCGGCCAAATAGGTCTTTACATGCCTGGCCTCAACGTTCAAGGGATAACTTTTTATGCTTTCAATAAAGCTTCTGCCATCATCCAAACGTGAAACCTTGTATCGTTTTCGGTAGGTTTCCGGCATTCCAAAGGCTTTGGTGTCCTTAGTGAATATATCATCCACTTCAATGACCGTAGCCGGACTCAGCGAATCCTTTTTAAAGGCCTTGATGTCAAATGCGTAAAGGACCGGCTCAAAATTTGAATTTACGACGGCTTCATGTACCGGAAGGGAATCGGCCGCGACGACATCGTGGGATACAACGCGTAGCAGTACTTTCTTGTCCTTTTTCTCCCATCTTAGGACTTGGGTATTAATCTTTCCGCCACCAAAACCTATTTCAGAAGCTGTTTTTGAAATGCGGCTCACCATTAACATTTCCCTATTGAAGAGTGAATCCGGGATTTCATAGTAATGCTTGTCGTCAACTATATGGACATCGAAGAGCCCAGCATCAGTTTTTGCCTCCTTGGTGATGACTTTGTCATACGGTTGAATTTTGTCCTTATTGGGTTTTTCCGCAGCGGTTTCTGTCTTCTTTTTTTTCTTTTTGAAAATTTGGGCTTCGGTAGTTTGGTAACTTAATAAACATGCTATCGCTAGTAGCGGGAAAAGTAATTTTTTATGCATCTATTTTTTTGAATTTGGTCAATTTTTCAAAGAACCGAAAAATTATTTTAACGACTTGTTAACGAAATCATAAGCCGAATACCAATTCAACATTCAATCCCATCAGATAAAAAGTTTCTTTTCTCGCCTTACTTCAAAATAATAAAGTTCCGCAATTACGGCTGCGCAACCTTTTTCTTTTTCGTAATCCAAGAAAACAATTCATTTTCTTTAGATGGTTTTGAAAATTGAATTGGTATAAATTGTAACATTCTGGATTTTTCAGCGTCTGTTATGTAGGAATATCATTTTTACCCGGATAGCAATCGGGACTGAATTAGTTAGGTATAAAGCCTCTGCGCCAGCAGGGGCTTTATCTTTTTGTGGTGTTCTACAGGTCTATGCACCACTTTATTTTGCAAATCAGAAAAGTAAAGGGAGGATAAATTGGAACAGTCCTATTAAAAGTACCACAGCAATCAGATTAAGGATTACGCCTGCTTTGGCCATTTCATGCACCTTAATATAGCCACTGGCAAAAACGATGGCATTGGGAGGCGTGGCCATGGGGAGCATGAAGGCGCAACTGCTCGCTATGGTAATGGGTATCAATAAATGTACGATAGGTATTCCCAAGCCAAGGGCAATGCCCGCAACCACAGGTGCCAAGACGGCAACAAGGGCTACGTTGCTCATCAGTTCCGTCATGAACAACATCAAAAATATCAATAGGGCGGCAGTAAAGAGTGCACTGATCTCACTTTCGGCGATGGTTCCCGCTACAAGGTCCACAATCCCCGTAACGGACATGGCCTCCGCCAGGGCCAATCCCCCACCAAATAGTATGAGTATGCCCCAAGCCAGTTTCTGGGTATCCTTCCATTCCAAAATGAAATCGCCTTTTCTCACATTGAAGGGGATCGCAAAAAGTGAAATAGCGGTGAACAGACTGATCATGGCATCGGACAGGCCTAAAAATGGAAAAATGGAATTGATGACGGTCCTAAAAACCCAAAGGAAAACCGTAATGCCAAAAATGACCAAAACCATTTTTTCCTTTGCCGAAGTAGGCCCCAGTTTTTTCAGTTCCTGATCAATAATGCTTTTGGAGGCATTGAATTTCAGGGCCCCATTGGGGAACATGAATTTTACCAAAACCAAATAGCAAAGGGTTATCATAATCACCGAAAAGGGTAGCCCGATGACCATCCATTTCAAAAAAGATATTTCAATATGGTATTCATTTTCCAACAACCCGATGAGTACCGAATTGGGTGGGGTTCCAATGACCGTGGCTATGCCGCCTGCATTTGCGGAGAATGCAATACCCAACATCACGCTTAGGGCAAAATTGCGGTCGCTTTTTGTAAATCCGTCGGCATCATCTATCAATAGTTGTATAACGGACATGGCAATGGGCAACATGACCACGGTAGTGGCCGTATTGCTAATCCACATGCTCAAGGTGGCCGTGGCGATCATAAAACCTAAAATAACTTTGTTGGGTGTGGTGCCCGTGATACGGATGATGGAAAGAGCAATGCGTTTATGAAGGTTTACTTTTTCCAGGGCCAGGGCCATGACGAATCCCCCAAAAAATAGGAATACGATCGGACTCCCGTAATTGGCGCCAACATCCTCCATGGGTATGATTTTAAGGATAGGGAACAATAACAATGGGAGTAGTGCCGTGACGGATATGGAAACCGCTTCGGTAATCCACCACACGATCATCCAAAGGGCTACGGCTATTACAGCATCCGCCCGTTCTGAAATCAAAATAACGGGAAGGTTGATCAGAAGTAGAAAAAGTAGGGGGCCTAGAAAAAGCCCCCATTTTTTGCTTAGTCCCATGGGTTTTCTCAAGTTGGGTCTAAACTATGATTTTTTATGTGAATTATTAAGAATAATTGTTCCGAAGAATTTACATTATAAAATAAAAACTCTTATTCCATTAAGGACACCAATAGCGCGTCGTTTTCCTTTTGGACCTTCGCCAATTTTTGACTTGTCAAACCCTTGATTCCCTTGTCCCATGCCTTGTTGCTTAACCCGGATTGGGTCTTTAGGCTATCCAGGGACATACTTTTTTCCTTTTTAAGGATATCGTATATGGCCTTTTCATTATCGGAAAGTTGAACGGCTTTTTTCTCCGGCCGCATCTGTGGAAAGAACAGTACTTCTTGTATGGAGGAATTATTGGTCATCAACATGACCAACCGATCAATACCAATTCCAATACCTGAAGTAGGGGGCATTCCGTACTCCAAGGCCCTTAGAAAATCCTGGTCAATGAACATCGCCTCATCGTCCCCTTTTTCAGAGAGTCGCAATTGATCTTCAAAGCGTTCGCGCTGATCGATTGGATCGTTCAGCTCAGAATAGGCATTGGCCAATTCCTTACCGTTTACCATCAGCTCAAAACGCTCCGTAAGTCTAGGATTTGTTCTATGCTCCTTGGTCAACGGGCTCATTTCCTTGGGATAATCCGTAATAAAAGTGGGCTGTATATAGTGGTGCTCACATTTTTCGCCAAAAATCTCATCGATCAATTTACCAACACCCATGGTGTCATCCACTTCAATGCCCATTTTTTTGGCAGTTTCCCTCAATTCGTTCTCCTCCATTTGGGAAACATCGACTCCTGTGTGGATTTTTATCGCTTCCAAAATAGGCACTCTGGGATACGGCGCCTTAAATTCGATTTCGTGATTACCCACTGTAACTTTTGTGGACCCATTGGCATCCATGGCTACTTTTTCCAGCAATTGCTCCGTAGTATCCATCATCCAATTGTAATCCTTGTAGGCCACATACAATTCCATCACGGTAAATTCTGGATTGTGCGTACGGTCCATACCCTCGTTCCTAAAATCCTTGGAAAACTCGTACACTCCATCAAAGCCACCAACGATCAGTCGCTTTAAATACAATTCGTTGGCAATACGTAAATATAAAGGTATGTTTAGCGCATTGTGGTGGGTCAAAAATGGCCTTGCGGCCGCACCGCCTGGTATAGGTTGTAAAATGGGCGTTTCCACCTCCAAATAACCTCTACTGTTATAAAACTCCCGAATGCTGTTGGTAATCTTGGTCCGTTTAATGAAGGTTTCCTTCACTTTGGGATTTACGACCAAATCCACGTAGCGCTGGCGGTAGCGCAATTCGGGATCATTGAATTCGTCGTACACCTTTCCTTCGGAATCCTGTTTTGGAAGGGGAAGGGGTCTAAGGGCCTTGCTTAACATTTTAAAGTTCTTGACCATGACCGTTTTCTCGCCCACTTGGGTGGTAAAAAGTTCCCCTTCTATACCAATGATATCACCTATGTCCAACAGTTTCTTGTAAACCTCGTTGTATAGGGTCTTATCCTCCCCGGTACAAATTTCATCCCTGTTGAAGTAGACCTGTATGCGACCTTCACTGTCCTGAATTTCGGCAAAGGAAGCTTTTCCTTGTATCCGTCGCGACATCAATCTACCCGCAATGGTCACCTTCTTGCCTTCCTCATAGTCATTTTTGATTCCCTTGGATGTGGAGTCAACAGGATATAACTCGGCGGGATATGGATTGATGCCCAATTCCCTTAATTTCCCCAATTTCTCTCTTCGAATGACCTCTTGTTCGGATAATTGCATTTCGATTTATTTAAAGGCGCAAATATAGGTAAGAATGCGCTAATCTTTAAAACGTTCCTCCACCAAAGGCAGGATGCGATCTACAAATTTACTATATGCCTCCCCGGAGGGATGAAGACCGTCACTGGCCACAAGTTGGGGCTGCTCCAAGCCCATTCTGGTAATATCCGTAATTTCAACAAAGCGAACCTTATTTTCAACTGCAATGGACCTGGCAAACTCGTTATACATATCAATTTCCCTTGATATTTTGTCCACATCCCTAGATTGGCCAAATGGGGTAAACGCATAATCCGGGATGGAGATGACCAACACCTTTTCAGCATTACCTTCCACAAAGTTAAGGGCAATGCCCAGCAGTTCTGGAAACTCCTTTTCGTATTGTTCAAAAGGTTTGTCTTGGTATTGATTGTTGACGCCAATCAAGAGGGTGACCAGATCTTGAGGCTTGTCTATTCTTGTATTCGAAATACCGTTTTGAAGGTCATCTGTTCTCCAACCGGTTCTCGCAATTATCTTTGTTTCGACACTTGTATTTAATTCGCTTTCAAGTCTTTCTGATAGTTGCATAGGAAAGTTTTGATTTGACGCAACACTTTCTCCAACCGTATAGCTATCGCCCAAAGCCAAATATTTGAATTCTTTTTGATACTCTGAACGTATTTCTTCGGAGCCCGTAAGAAATTCACTTTCGCTCGATGTGCAATTGAAAAATAATAGAATGAGCGCTATAATCTTGAAAGTATTCATTTTGCTAATTTATATTTTTAATATACTAGTTACGAAATATTTGGGTTATGGTTTCACTTAAATCGGAATCAAATATTTAAATCTAATAGGTATCATCCTTTTTGATTCAAAAGGGTGGGTACGCGATCGTAACAATTCTGATAATTTAGCAACTAATAGGTACATCAATCAAAAATCAAAAAGTAAAATGAGTTTAATTAGGGTTTTATTGGCCATTCTTTTTCCGCCCTTGGCCGTTCTGGGAAAGGGTTGCGGATCCTTTTTAATAGTGCTGTTATTAACTTTTTGTGGCTGGGTACCAGGGGTTATCGCTGCATTGGTTATCTTAAACAATCCAAACTAAAACTTTCTTTATATGGGAGCAAGAAGGGTATTGTGGTCAGTTATGATAATGGTCCTGTTCGTTGCCTGTAATTTTACCGAAGAAATTTATTTCAATGCGGACGGCTCCGGGAAAATGAGTATCGGTTTTGATGGAAGCGAAATGATGTCCATGTTACCCGATAACGATAGCCTAAAAATGGAGGAGGTTATGGACTCCACGATCGTTTTCAAGGACCTTTTGCGAGAAAAACGTGATAGTATCGCCCAATTGCCCTTGGAAGAACAGGAAAAATTGAAAAAATTGGAACCTTTTAGCATACACATGCTCGTGGACGGTCCTAATGGTACTATGAATTTTGAGATGTTTTCGGATTTCAAGAATATATCCGATGTCAACAATGCATTCAACGCCTTTCAGATGGCAAGTAAAATTGGTCCTTCCTCTGCAGACCAGCCCATTCCCCAAAATTCCGCCGAAGATCCCACCCAGGTTTCCTACTCCTTTTCCGGGGACCGTTTTGTTCGAGAAGCTAAAATCAAGGACCAGGAATTGTTCCAAAAGAGCCTGGATAGCCTACAAGGCACTGAAATGTTTTTGAGCGGTTCCACCTATACCTTTAAATATCATTTTCCGAAAAGAGTAAAATCTACCAATGTGGAGGACGCCACTTTTTCCATGGATGGGAAGACCCTAATTTATGAGGTGAACTTTTTGGACATGCTCAAGGATCCGGAGTCTATCAATATTGAAGTGGAACTGGAAAAGTAGGCAGGAACCTTTTCCTATTCGTATCTTTGCACCATGAACAAAACCGTTTTTTTGGAGGACTTGGGCGTCAATGATTATAAGGAGACCTGGGACTATCAGGAACTTTTGTTTCAGCAAATATTGGATTTGAAAATCAGAAACAGGAGGGAGGAGACTGCTTTGGAAACCCCCAACCATCTTATTTTTGTGGAGCATCCACATGTTTATACCCTAGGCAAAAGTGGGGATATCCAAAACCTGTTGGTAAACGAGGATGAGCTTAGTGCAAAAGGCGCCAATTTTTATAAAATCAATAGGGGCGGGGATATCACATACCACGGCCCCGGACAAATTGTTGGCTACCCGATTCTGGACCTGGATAATTTCTTTACCGATATTCACAAATACCTAAGACTACTTGAGGAGATGGTCATTCTCACTTTGGCGGAATATGGTTTGAAGGCCGAACGCTCCAAAGGTGAAACAGGGGTATGGTTGGATGTGGGAACGCCCTTCGCCCGAAAAATTTGTGCCATGGGCGTTCGTGCCAGTAGGTGGGTGACCATGCATGGGTTTGCTCTAAATGTGAATGCGGACCTAGGCTATTTTGATTTGATGATTCCCTGTGGGATAAAGGATAAGGCAGTAACCTCTTTGAACGTTGAATTGGGAAAAGCAACCGTGGATATGGATGAGGTAAAGGAAAAGCTGTTAAAACACTTTGCAGAGCTTTTTCAGGCGCAGATAAAGCAAAAAACCGAGGTATAGACCTCGGTTTTTTTATGCTATTCACAAAATTTATTTACTGTATTTGGTCAGCTCCATACGGCTCATAAGCTTGCCGTTTTTACCGTAGGATTCCTGTTTTATCATGCCCACACCTTCTGAAATCCAAACCTTATTACTCATTTCCACATTGGCCATCATTACTTTGGATTTACTTTTTTCGGTAATCAAATAGCAATCAAAGGTACCTACTGGCGTGGTAACGGATTCCATTTTCTCCACTTTTCGGTCAAAGGTATCCACGTTGATTTTCATCTTCATGGCACCCATATCCATGGTAACGCTTAGGTTTGCATCATCAAGCGTTTGCCCAGCGGAAAGATTATTGGGTATTTCAATATCCGTACCCGTAATCTCCATGTCCATACCCATATCCTCATATTGTTTTTTCATTTCGGAGGGGAATAGACTTTCATAATCTATTTTGACACCGTTACCGGTACAGGTGATATTATAATCAGATTCCAGGACATTTTTTCCTTTGTCATCGGTATAAGTAAGTTTCATGGTCGCCGTGGTATTTCCGCCATCATTTTCTACGTTGGAAACAACATAGTCCGTGACACCTTCTACCTTATCCTTTTTGTCGTACATGGTGTATTGAAAGGTACTGCCCTCTTCCATGGGATAGTATTTACTACAGGCATTTTGGCCCAATGCCAGTGAAGTGCCGTAAAGGAAGGTAAGGCAAAAAAGAAACTTGATTTTCATTTTATTTTAGTGTTTAAAGTTTAATAAATTCTACTCTTCTGTTCTGTGATTTTCCATCACTGGTGCTATTGTCTCCTACGGGTTCGGATTCTCCCTTGCCATCTGTGGATAGCCTACCGGCATCCACCCCATAGACGGAAACAAGGGCACTTTTTACGGCCTCGGCACGGTTTTTTGAAAGCTTCATGTTCGTATCTTCGGCGCCATCGCTGTCCGTGTGCCCCACTATTTTAAGATTGATGCTGGAGTCTTGTTCCAAAACCTGGAATATTTGCCGAATGACGCCCATGGATTCCGGCTTTAACTGATCAGAACCAGAATTGAAAAGTATGGCGTTGGTGGATATTTTTCCTTCGGACAAAAGCTTTCTCCTTAAGTCCTCACCCCCTTTGGCAACTTTCAGATTTCCAATGAAAATTCGGTCTTTACCGTCCTTGAGGCCCTCTGGTTCAAAACGGATGTAGTTGAGAACCCCGCCTGGGGCGACCAGTTTGGGAACATCCACATATTTGGTCTCGTTGACCCACAATCTGAACCGTTGTCCATTGACCGCAATTGAAATATGCGGTTTGTTCAGGACAGCTTTTCTAATATCAGTTTGAACGTTGTTATTGATTAACGTTTCATTATTGATCTTGTTCCAAATCCTAATGTCAATATCTGCATACTGGGCAAAGGGTATTTTGATGTTGACCGCATTCTTTCCCGCCCTGTAATAATCATAGGTTTTTTCATCCTCTAGGTTTAGGTTGAGGATTGCGGTGCTTGAGGTCTGGTCGTCCAATCCCAGTGTCAATATATCAAATTCAATGGTATAATCTTCGGGTAGATTGGATATGTTGGGAAAGTAGACACTACTTGATTTTACTTCAAACCATTTTTCGTTTGAACTGCCAATTGTAACCACTTCACCTGTTCCGTTGGTATCCCATTTTGATGGAAAGTCGCCCACAAAGTCATTGGCAAAGTCATCAAAGAACAATTGTTCGTCGCCGGGAACATAATCGAACTTACTGTAAACCTCCAGGCTCTTTGGCCCTTCCGAGCTAGCCATTGGGGCGTTTTCTGAACTATCCCCATTTTCAGAAGTACTTTCTTCGGGTTTCCTGCCATTAGGAACGGGGGTATTTCCTCCTTTCTTGGAACCCGGTTCCAGGATGCTATCCAGTGCCTGGTCCGTTTTTTCCGTGGCCTCCCTGTCGACCCTCCTTTCGACGGCCCTTTCTGCAGCCCTTTCTGCCGTTTTTCCCAACTTTTTAAGGAATTGCGCGTTGGAGGAAATGGTACAAAAAAATAAAATGCCCGTCGCCAAAACCAACTTTTGGGACAAATTCATGATTTTCATAATAGTGTTAATTAATTTCTTATACAGTGAATTCTCCCTTAGAGAGATTCAATTAAAATTATGGGAAAATGGTGTAAATAGCAACTGTAAATGTATGACTGGTTGCTTAGTAAGTACGGACAACTTAGGTAAATGTATCACTGAATCTTGTAAACGACTAAGGAGTTGTCTTGGTCCTTAAGTACCAATTCTGGCTTGTTGTCGCTGTCCATATCTGCCATATCAATAGAGGAGGCTCCGTATACGGGAAATCTGGCTATGGCTTCGGCCTGACTATCGAACAAATAAGTCCTTAAATTTTGGATGTCCGTAACCGAAACATAAATCTTATCGTTCAAATAGAAAATAGTTGGTTTGGTGTAGACCCCCAAGTCCAACGTCACTTCTTTTCCCCTTATGGACAGTACATTATCGTTCATCAGGACCAAGGTCCTGGAAGTCGCGTCCATACCATGGTCCGTATTTAGTTGTAAGTCCGACTTCTGTATTCTTCCCTGAGCATCGATTTCGTAGATAAGTCCTTCGGTGGAGGTCACAACAAATTTGTTCTGATGAACTTTTACATCGTTGTCAGAAAAGGTTATTTTCTCCGATACTTTTACCCGCTCCCTTCCAACTCTGTCCAATATTTTTAAATTGCCGTTGGCCAACTTGAACACCAGATAATCCTTTGTCCCTATTACAAAGTGTTGAGGTGCCCCTAGTATGTTGTCTTCCGCTTTGGTATATTTAAATCCGCTTACGATTTTCCCTTCGTTATTGTACATCAAAACCTTGCTACCTTGTGTGACTACAAAACGATAGTTCTTATTGTTGGCGTAATCAAAAACCGCCAATGGGTTGAGGTTGCCGCCTTCATATTTAAAGGTGAAAGGCGCCACTTCCTTTCCGTTCCTATCAATGATGTAAAACCGATTATTGGTCGTAAAGGCCAATTGGTACTTGCCGTTCCTGTAAATATCCACTTCGTGGATTTTTCCCTGGATCGCACTTTCCAGTTCTTTTCTCCAAATAATCGTCCCTTTATTATTGATTAAATAAAGTACGTTGTCCTGGTCCTGCACCACGATATCCTTTCTATTGGTTCTGTGGTTCGTGAAAAACTGGGGATTCAGAAAAATATCGGAGTCCAGTTGTGCCTTGAACATTTCCACGGCGCCCGATGTATTCCCGGAAGCATTTATTTTCTTTATAAAATAATTTGTGTGAAGAAAACCGGCATCGGCGACCACTTGGGAGCCATATAAATAATCGCCCCAATCGATTTTATTAAAGAGGTGGGCTAGGCTACCTAGCCCTGTTTGACCTAGATTGTTCTCGAGACCTTTACCGCTCGCCACCGATAAAAGGGTAGATTCATCCGTAATATGGTCTTGGATATTTTGGAACAATAAGGATTTGTCAAAGGTCTGTCCAGATTTATTAGCGTTTATAAACCTTTCCAAGGTTTCCTGGGACGCGGAAAAAACAAATGTATTTTCTAGAACATTGGCAAAAATGGGGTCAAAACCTTGTACCAACGGATGGAAACTTTGCAGTAGAAGGCTATCTTTTTTTAACTCCTTGATCTCACTGCCCTGATATTCCAAAGAGTTCGTTTGTAACCCATTTATATAATCCAAAATATTGGCGGTACCATACGTATTCAAAAGGATAACTTTTTCATCGCCCATTTGACTGATTCCTATTTCCTCCACAGCAGAAAAGATGGAATCCCTTTCTCCTCTATCATCAAAAAAACGTTTTTGGTTCTTGCTGAAATTTTTGTAATCCGTAAACGTATAGGAAATATAGGAGTCCGTCCCGTTGGGAGCCAATAGCTTCGTTTTATTGGATATCGGGCTGGTCCGGGAGAAGAGCCCAAGGTAATTTTTTAGGGAGTCGTTCACAACGGCGATACCATTAAGTAAAAGGGCATCGTTGTTTAGGGATATATCCAAGGAAAGCCAATCGGAATAGTTGTTATCCAGCGTGTCATTTTTGCTTCCCAATGCCGTATTGAAGAGATTTCGAGCGTTTTTAACATCGATCCATATTTGTGCCGATTTTGTCGGATTTGGCATTGCATCGAATTTAAGGAACTGTTCTTTTATGGGTTTTTGATTTTCGATTTGTTTCCAAACCGCTTCCAAGGTGGCTTGGGAAGATGCCACAACTTCCTTTTTCTGAAGAACCGATGCATAGAAAATGCATCCATCCATCTCATATTTCTTGTAGTTAAAGTCCCCTTTGGTAATACTTTCCACTCTTTTGTTGAGGGTGCTATCCAAAGAAATTTGTGGAACGCTATCAAATGGGATGTATACAAAATCCAAAGGTTTGTCCTTGGCTTCCATGAGGCCTAGATACCCTCCCATTGGGGAATTGACATAATTTAAAGGGTTGAATCGGTCTGCCAACAAACCTATTTCTTGGGTACCTTGAATACGCTTAAGTATTTCGTTTCCTTTTACTTCGGATAGGAAGACATCCAAATCATTGATCTTTAGGATAACGGGGACATTCTCTGGAATAAGTGCCAAAGAGGTAGCATTGTTATCCAATTCGGTAGCACAATTGATCAATAAAATGGAACTTAGGATTGCAAGCAGTAGCCTTACCTTCATGAAATGCCTTTTGGCAAATTTAGGATTTTTAAAGATCCAGCGTAAGTTGTTCCGGTAATAGCCTAAAACTTTTTCTATGGTATTTGGTCACTCCAAACTCCCTAATGGCAGCCCTATGCTCTTTTGTTGGATACCCTTTGTTCTGTTTCCAGTTATACATTGGAAATTCCTGGTGTATTTTATCCATATAGTCGTCCCTGTAGGTCTTTGCCAAAATCGATGCTGCGGCGATGCTCATATACTTGGAGTCCCCTTTTATGATACAGGTATGAGGGATATTTTCATAAGGTTTGAACCTATTACCGTCTACAATTATATGCGGTGGTATCACTCTTAGTTGGCCGATGGCTTTGTGCATGGCTAAGATGGAGGCGTTCAGAATATTGATTTCATCTATTTTTTTGGGGTGGATATGGGCAACACCGTAGGCCAGGCTTTGTGCTTCAATGATAGGCCTTAAAAGTTGCCTATTTTTACCCGATAAAAGCTTGGAGTCGTTCAATAATGTATTGACAAAAACCTCAGGCAAAATCACCGATGCCGCTGTTACTGGTCCGGCCAAACAACCCCGTCCCGCCTCATCAGCTCCACATTCGTTAAAAAAAAGATAAAAATTTTCCAATAATTAATATTTCGTTAACAAAACTAGTTGTTTTATTAGAATAATTTAAAGGTTAAATATTTGGTATTTCATTGTTAAAAAGTGCAAAATTTATAAAAATATGACAATTTTGCCTCTCAATTTTAACAGTTTTAGTTTTTGAGTTAAGAATCACTTTGGAATAGTTCCTTTTTTTAAAGAGTTTTGGCGTCTGCTAATTCAAAAACTAAATCTATGAAACAGAAGTTTAAATGGATGCTTTTGCCATTACTGGTTTTAAGCATAACATTTTCCTATGCACAGGAAAAAAATATCACGGGAACCGTGACCGATCAAACAGGGCTACCCTTGCCGGGGGTATCTGTAGTTGAAGTGGGAACGACCAATGGTACCCAAACAGATTTTGATGGAAACTATTCCATTACTATCGAAGAAGGTAATGAGCTTAGATTTTCCTATATCGGTCAAAAAACAGTAACAAGGGTTGTTGGCGCAGGAAATACCATTGATGTAAAAATGCAAGAGGATGCCCAGGCGTTGGAAGAGGTTGTTGTAACAGGTCAAGGTTCTGGTATTGCTCGAAGAAAACTATCTACTACGGTAGATGCTTTGGATTCAGAGGATATTGACAAATTACCGGCAAATCAAATTGACCAAATTCTTCAGTCTACTACACCTAGTGCTCAAGTTCGTTTGAGTTCCGGACAGCCAGGAACATCGGCAATTATTAGGACTAGGGGTCCAATTTCAGCTGCTACATCTGCGACACCTGTAATTATTGTCGATGGTGTACGTGTTGATAATCTAAACTCTAATCCTCAATTGGGTATTGCTACTGGTGGGGCAAACGTTTCTGCTTTGGCTGATATTCCAGTAGAGTCAATTGAAAGAATTGAGTATATAAAGGGGGGTGCTGCTACAACTTTATATGGAGCGGATGCTGCAAATGGAATTATTCAAATTATTACGAAAAAAGGTAAAGACGGAAAAAGTTCAGCATATTTTGAAAGTAACGTAGGTGTAATTAAAGCTACTACAGATTTTCTCCGTTACGATAGGACTGCAGAGGCGATTTTTGAACCAGGTTGGTCACAAGAGTATCGTGTGGGCTTAAATGGAGGTTCGGAAAAGTTTTCCTATAACTTTGGAGGTAGTCTTTATAAAGACGATAGTTTTAACGATATTAATGAACAAATCAGAAGAACTTTTACTTTTGGTCTTACAGCCAAGGTTACCGATAAATTGAAATATCAAGGTTCTTTTTCTTTCGTGAATTTTGAATCAAACCTTGATTATAACGCAAATACGAGTTTCTCGAGATTTTCCAACTTAGAGGGCTCGGCACGTGGAGCCACAGACGAATTTACGGATGAGGAATGGCAAGGCGAATTGGCCAGAGTCAGAAATATTGGTCGATTAGTGGATATCACTAATACAACAAACCGTATAACTGCTTCCAACAAATTCATCTATGATATTGATGATGCACTTCAAGTAAATGCTACTATTGGTATTGACAATAGAAATACCGTACAGGAAGAGTTGTTGAGTAATGAGTTACAAGTGGCACTGGGGTCTATTGCAGAGGGTACAACGGACCAAGGAGCATTGACAAGGGTATTAAGGTCCGCCTTTACCTTAACAACTGATGTAAATATTACCCATAGAGCGAATACAGAGAACTTTTCATTTGTTTCTATTTTGGGAGGTCAATTTTTTAGGACTTCAGATAGACAAAATAGGTTGAATGGTTCAGGAGGTGTTGATGGAACACGTTCTTTGAATAATTTCTCAGAGCAAACATTTTCTGATTTTGTTTTGGAAAATGCCAATTACGGTCTTTACTTTTTAGAGAACATAGGTATTTATGATGTTGCCTTTTTAGAGTTTGGTGGTAGATTGGACCAAAATACCGCTTCAGGAGCAAATACCGATCCCTTATTGCTGCCTAAAGTTGGTTTAACTTATAACTTTAGTGACCATGATTTCTATATAAACTCTGGCTTTAAGGATATTCTTTCTACCATTAAGTTGAGAGCGAACTACGGGGAAGCTACTAATTTTGCACAACCTTTCTCTCAGGATAGAACGTTTGCCCAAAACCCTTTTTTAGGTGGTCCTTCATTTACGTTTGATAACCAAGGAAATGATGAATTGGTTTCAGAACGTGTTAAGACAACGGAATTTGGAGTGGAACTTGGTTTTTTTAGTAATCGATTGTTCTTAAGCGGTACAAGATATATAGGAATTACCGAAGATGCCTTGTTTACCCCACAGGATCCACCATCTTCAGGTCAAGCCAATCAAATTCAAAATATTGGTGAGGTTGAGAACAAAGGTTATGAGTTTGCTTTAACAGCTACCCCTATTCAAACTGAAAAACATAACTTAAGTATTAACTTATCGTATAATACAAATGAAAACCTAGTTACGGATTCTGGTGGTGCACCTGCATTTGTAGTTGGTGGATTTACAGTTTTAGGTTCTGTTGTTGAAGAAGGTCAAAGTCTGGGTTATTTAAGAGGTACTGCAGCTGTATTGCAGGACGACGGGACCTATGCTTTTGAGCCCAACACGGCCTTGGGCGATACTTTTGCCCCAAATTTTGGTTCAATGGGCATAAATTATACATGGGGAGACTTTAACCTTTTTGCTACTGCTGATTATCAGTTTGGTGGACAAATTACAGATTTGTCTTTCTTGTTAAGACACTTGAGAGGCACGGATAATACTGGAATTCCCGAGGAATTAATTGGAACTACTTCTCCATTTAATTACGTAAACTTCTTTGTATTTGACAATGATTTCTTGAAGGTTAGAAACATTGGGGCATCCTATAATTTGGGAGACATTGCCAAGCCTTTATTCAGTAATATACGTTTGGGTATTAACGTTACAAATCCATTCAACTGGACTGCTGGTTCTTTTGATCCAGAAACTACAGGGTCTGGTATTACAGCTCAGAATGGTTTTGCAAGTGGTGGCTTCGCCTATGGTACTGAATCGGCTCCAAGAACATATATTGCCTCCATGAGGTTTGAATTTTAAAAATAGATGAGAAAGATGAAAAAACTTATAATATTTTTTACGGCTGCCTTAATATTTGGCTGTACTGGTGATTTTGGGGACGTTGTTGACTTCAAGGAAGTGGAAAACCCCAATCTTTCTGAAGCTTCGGTTGTGGGACAACCAAACTCGGCCACAATATGGCTTTCTGGTCTTGAAAGGCAATTGGCTCTAGTTTTTCAAGAAACCTTGATTTTAGCTGAATTAGGTTCTGATAATTATGTGAATACACAAACATTCTTCAACCAATTTATGGATGGATTGGCAATTCAAATTACCGATCCAGATATGAGGGATACTCAACGTGATATTCAAAGATTAAGAGAATTAGCTATTTTTGGTATCAATGAGGTTGGTCCTGGTGATCCAAATTATGATGCGGAGACTGAGGCAGAATTCAATTACTTTGAGGGTCTGGCATATTTGTTTTCTGGAATGTATTTTTCCGCTCTTCCAGCTGAACCTGTAGGTGTACCCGTCACGTCTGAGCAGCATTATTTAAATGCAATATCCGCTTTTGATACCGCCATTGCTATTAATGCTAAGCCGGAATATCATTTAGCAAAAGCACGGGCAAATTACTATTTAGGAAATCAATCGGGTGCTGTTACTGCTGCCACGGCGGCGCTGGCCTTGGATAATTCCTTTGATAGAACTGTAAGGTTCGATGAATCTAATGGACCGAGTAATACATTTGAAGATGCATTGTATGAAAGGGCAACTTTTGATGATTTACAACCGCTTCCAACTTTGGATTTTTTAGATCCGAAATATTCTTTTTTGAGTCCAAATGAAGATGCACCCGTACATTATATGAAAGCGGAAGAGGCATATCTTATTCTGGCTGAAGCGGCTTTAGCGGATAATGATATCGCATCTGCAAGAACTAATTTAACTTCATTGTTGGATTTGATTGCAACAAGAGAGGTACGTAGTATTGATGACTCAATTGAGCAGAGAAGTCAGGTGGATGAAGGATCTAGGCCCGATGATTCCTCAATCGTTGTTAATGGTAGGTCTGGACTGGTGTTAAGCCGTCAGAATGGCAATGTTGATATTCCATCCGTATCCGGAACCTCTTTAACGGCAGATGACATTGCGGCTATGCAAGATGATGATGCAGGATTAGAACTTCTTTATAGGACACGTCAGGAGGTCTTTATCGCAGAAGGAATCAGATTAGTAGATATGGGAGTAAAATTAGTCATTGATGAAAATGAAATTTTGCTTAACGAAAACATCAATGAAGGTGATCCTGGAACGGTTGCTGTAATTCCTTCTTTTATAGCGGCTGTAGTTAGTGATTTGGATGCCATTAATTATGAGCCTGGCTCGAGTGTTGCAACAACTGTCATTGATTTAAATGAAGTTTTAATAGCAAACAAAAGTTCCGATCAGGTAGTTCCTTTTGAATAAAGGAAAATAACTTTTTGGAAAAGCCCCATTTCATGGGGCTTTTTTATTGCCCAAAACTTTCACATTTAGTTAGGAACAAAAAAATTAACTTTGTGCCTGATATAAGTACGCATGAAGTATTTCCTCATAGTATTCTTTGGCTGTCTTACCTTTTCCCTACGTGCCCAACAAGAGGATAGCACCGTAAAAGTCAAGGATTCCATTTCCCAAACCGATTCCCTTTCGATAAAAAAAAAGGAAAAGCCCCTGCCGAAGGAAAAACCCAAAAGGGATAGCATCAATGAAATTACCATAAAGAACTATAAAATCATATCCTTTGAAAGGGACACGACCTTTTTGGATACCACCCTGACAATTCAAAAGGAGTACAAATACAACTATTTAAGAAGGGATGATTTTGAGTTGATGCCGTTTTCGAATATTGGGCAAACATACAATAGCCTCGGAATGGATTTTGACAGGGCCACTATGTATCCAAACCTAGGCGCCAAGGCAAAACATTTTAACTATTGGGAGGTGGAGGATATACCTTATTATAATGTAGCCACTCCCATGACCGATATCCTGTTTAAGACAACCTTGGAACAGGGGCAGTTATTGGATGCCATGCTTACCTTCAATACCTCTAGAAGACTGAATTTCTCCATTGGATACAAAGGACATCGCTCCTTGGGCAAATACAACTCCAATCAGATTCGTTCCGGTAATTTTACCACCACAACAAATTACCAATCTAGGAACGGAAGGTATACTTTGAGGGCGCATATTGCCGCACAGGATATCAAATCCCAAGAAAACGGTGGGCTTTTGGAAAAGGAGCTCCAGTTTGAGGCCGGTGATCCAGAATTTCGTGATAGGCCAAAAGTTGACGTTCGGTTTGACGATGCCGATAACGTCGTACTCGGTAAGCGTTATTATTTGGAACACGCCTATAAATTGATCCGAAGGAACAGGGATTCCAGTTATGTGGAAAAGACTTCCCTGTCCTTGGGCCACACTTTTGGATATGAGACCAAATACTACCAGTTTTTGCATACCTCTGGGGATGCCTATTTTGGAGATCTTATCCTGACACCGGTAAATGACAAGGCCAATTTAAAGACAGCTTACAACCAGTTGAGCCTTGAATTTTATAATAGGACTTTGGGCAGGTTGCAGGGCAATGTGAACATTTTCCATTACAACTATTTTTTTAACAGTGTTTTTTTTACCGAAAGCGGACAGGAAATCGGCAGTCGACTTAATGGAACGGAATTGGCCTTGGGTGCCGATTATGAAAAGACAATCGGTGGTTTTGAACTCGAAGGTGCATTCAGATACAATCTATCCGGTGAATTATCGGGTAATATTCTGGATGCTTCGGCGGGCTACAGATTCAACGATAAGAATCGGTTCAAAGTTCATTTGCATTCATCTTCTAGGATGCCCGATTTTAATTTTCTTTTGTATCAAAGCGAATACCTTAATTATAACTGGCAGAATACGGCCAGTTTTAAAAAGGAAAGGGTCAATAGTTTGGAAGCAAGCTTTGATTCGGAATTGATAGGAAGTTTATCGGCCAAATACACAAACTTGGACAATTACGCATATTTCGCAGCAGACCCCCTATTAGAAGTGACGGAAGGAGCGGAGCAAGCTACCATCAGGCCCTTTCAGGAAGACAAGGGCATTTCCTATATAAAGCTAAAGTATACCAAGGAATTTAGGCTTGGCAAGTTTGCATTGAACAATACGGTCATGTATCAAACCGTATCCCAGGAATCCGATGTCCTAAACCTTCCCCAATTGGTTACCAGGAACAGTCTCTATTTTTCCTCAGATGTTTTCAAGAAGGCCATGTATTTGCAAACCGGCATCACCTTGAAGTATTTTTCAAAATATACCATGAACGGTTACAACCCTGTTCTAGGCGAATTTTTTGTTCAGGATACCGAGGAGCTCGGTGGTTTTCCGTTATTGGATTTCTTTATAAATGCCCGGATCCAGCAGACCAGGATTTTTTTAAAGGCTGAACATTTCAATTCATCCTTTAGTGGATACAATTTTTACGCGGCACCAAATTATCCCTATCGCGATTTTGTGATCCGATTTGGCCTCGTTTGGAACTTCTTTTCATAAAAAACGACAATTTTAAGTAGCTCTTAGATAGGCACTTGACTTTTTTTCAGTTTTGAGGTCTTTTCAATAGCTATTTGATATACAGTGCCTTACTGTTTTTGGCCATTGTTTTGAAAATTATTTCTAATTTAAATGATTGAATAATAGATACTTAAAAAATAAAATAAAAATTTTTCACTTTTTTTTGCTTTAGCTATTGCAGAAACGAAAACGGTGCGTATATTTGCACCCGCTTAGTGAGGCACTGGGCGATGACGGGGTCGGGGGGCCGGCCTAGTTACAGAATTGTTCATT